>CBDCXM010000009.1:0-212500 GCA_965223855.1 Candidatus Multivoradales bacterium | reverse complement strand
GCAGAAGGGGGCTTGACTGCGAGACTTACAAGTCGAGCAGGTACGAAAGTAGGCTTTAGTGATCCGGTGGTTCCGCATGGAAGGGCCATCGCTCAACGGATAAAAGGTACGCCGGGGATAACAGGCTGATCGCCGCCAAGAGTTCACATCGACGCGGCGGTTTGGCACCTCGATGTCGGCTCATCACATCCTGGGGCTGAAGCAGGTCCCAAGGGTTCGGCTGTTCGCCGATTAAAGTGGTACGTGAGCTGGGTTTAGAACGTCGTGAGACAGTTCGGTCCCTATCTGCTGTGGGCGTAGGAAATTTGAGGACATCTGTCCCTAGTACGAGAGGACCGGGATGGACGAACCTCTGGTGCACCAGTTGTCGCGCCAGCGGCACCGCTGGGTAGCTACGTTCGGAAAGGATAACCGCTGAAAGCATCTAAGCGGGAAGCCCCGTCCAAGATGAGATTTCCCTGAAGGTCTCTGGAAGACGACCAGTTTGATAGGCGGGATGTGTAAGCGCTGTGAGGCGTTGAGCTAACCCGTACTAATCGACCGTTCGGCTTGACCATTATTCTGTTTGCGTTTCGTACGAAAGCGGATCCTGTCGCTTTAAACTCGATCGTCGTGCCCGTGAGGGTGCGACGCGGCCGTCATCGCCCTCGGGCATGGCGGAAGCAGTTGCAGATCTCTTTGACAAGACTGAGTTTTTCCGGTGGCCATAGCGAGGGGGTCACACCCGTTCCCATTCCGAACACGGCAGTTAAGCCCCTCAGCGCCGATGGTACTGCGTGGGCAACTGCGTGGGAGAGTAGGTCGCCGCCGGGAATAAGTTCGTGAGGCCCTCACTTCGGTGAGGGCCTCTTTCGTTGCGGCGATCTCTGGTGTCGCGAGGCTCCTTCGGGCGGCCGGGCCGACGGGAGCGGGCTGCGAGGCCGCGTGGTCAGGCGTCGTCGGGGAAGACGAGGAAACGGTCGAGGACCTCGAGCCGGAAGGCGCGCGGAGCGGAGTCGTGGCGATGAAGCTCGAGGCGAAGCGGCGGCTTCGTGCGATCGAGGCCGAAGTGAGCGCCCGGAGAGCTGGCGGCGAGATAGCTGTAGGCGACCGCCGCCCGACGATGCAGGAGATGATCGCGAGTAGCGAGCGTGGCGCCGGCCCCCAGCGTGAGGGCACCGTGTGAGGGAGTCGTCAGGACGGAGAGCCAGCCCCGATCGGCCGCTGCGATGTTGCGGAGCCAGTGCGCCGGTGCGTCGCGATTGACGACGACGACGTCCAGGGCACCGTCGTTGTCGAGATCGCCGAAGGCGGCGGCCCGGCTGGTGGCGACGAGAGGCGGCAGCGTGCCTCCTGCGAGGGACGAGGCCGAGAAGCTGCCGGCTCCGGTCCCGAAGAAGAGGAGATCCGGCTCGGCGAACGGGTCTTCGGTGATGCCGGCGTACTCGCGGAGCTCGGGTCGGGTCACACGCCCCGCGACCTCGTAGAGGTCGAGGAGTCGGTCGTGGTCGAAATCGTGTGCTCCCACGCCGAAACGCGTGGCGGTGCGGCTGACGGTGCCGAGGCCGGCTCGCGCCGTGCCGTCCTCGAACCATGAACCGCGGTTCAGGTACAGAGAGTCAGCCTGGCCGTGGAGGTTCACCACCAGGAGGTCGAGCCTGCCGTCCTGGTCGAGGTCGGCGATCGACACTCCCATGCCGGCCTTGGCGCGCCCGCTCTCGTCGACTGCGCAACCGGCGGCGAGTGCGATCTCTTCGAAGCTACCCGGCCGGGTAGCGCCGAGATTGCGCCACAGATGATTGGGAGACTGGTCGTTGGCGACGAAGATGTCCGGCCAGCCGTCTGCGTCGAGATCGCCCCAGGCGACGCCGAGGCCGTTGCCGAACGCGACCCGCAGACCCGCTTCTCCCGAAACGTCGGTGAAGCTGCCGTCTCCGTCGTTGCGAAGGAGGGTGTCCGACTCGGGCTTGCCGTAGGCGACCGGGCTGCAGTAGTCGGGGCCGAGGACCGGGTTGCGACACTCGCGGTCCGTCTCCAGGCTCCAGTCGACGTAGTTGGCGACGAACAAGTCGAGGTCGCCGTCGAGGTCGTAGTCGAGGAAGGCCGAGCTGGTGCTCCATCTCGGCTCGGCGACTCCGGCCCGATCGGTCACGTCCTCGAAGGTCCCGTCGCCGAGGTTCGAAAGCAAGGCGTTGCGGCCGACATTGGTGACATAGAGATCGGGATCGCCGTCTCCGTCGTAGTCACCGACCGTGACGCCCATGCCGTAGCCTCCGTCGCCTGCACCCGATCCCGCCGTCACGTCCACGAAGCGAAGTTCGCCGGAACCGCCCGATGGCGAGTCGTTGCGGAAGAGACGGTTGGCCGGCGGAGGTCCGCCTGTCCCCTCGAGCGAGCCGCCCTGGACGAAGTACACGTCGAGGTCGCCGTCGCCGTCGGCATCGAAGAGCGCGACGCCGCCACCCATGATCTCGGGGAAGAGGTGGCGCTCCCGATGACCGGATTCGTAGATGAACGCCGGCCCGATCCGGTCGGCGACGTTCTCGAACCAGGGAACGGGATCGGCGCCCTCCGACTCGCCGACTGGAGGTGGCTGACACGACGATGCCACGGTCAGGGCCAGCGCAGCGAGCGCGATCGGCGCCGAAAGGGAGAGCCCCCGCCTCATCCTCGGAGCTCTTCGAGTCGGGTGCGAGCAGCTCGGAGTTGCGCTGCCGCCGGGGCGATCTCGGCGACCTGTTCGAGGAGCGCCTCGGCGTCGGGAAACCGACCGACCTCCATGGCGCAACGGGCGAGTCCCAGAAGCGCACCGACCTGCTCGGGATCGGTCGCCAGCACGAGTTCGAAGACGGAGGTGCCGGCGTCCCATTGGCGCTTGCGGATCAGCCGCGCTCCGGCACGCAGCAGCGGCGTCGGATCCCGCGCGTCGAGCTCCCAGGCGGTCTCGAGCGCCGCTACCGCCTCCGCCGGGCGATCGAGCGAGATCAGGACCGCTCCCCGAAGTTGATGAGCGGCTCCGAGCGCTGGATCGAGAGCGATCGCGACGTCGACATGCTCGAGCGCGGCCTCCAGGAAAGCCGGTTCGGCGAGCGAGGAGCGCAGCAGCACGTTGGCGTAGTTGAGCCGGCTGTCGACATGCCGGGGTGCGATGACGATCGCGCTCGCGAGTGCTTCACGAGCCTCGGGCAGGCGCCCCGACTGCGCGTAGCCGTCGGCGAGCATGTTGAAGACTCTGCGATCGTCGGGTGACTGCGCTGCCAGTCCCTCCAGGATCTCGAGCGCCTCCGGGTACCTCGCGTTCTCCAGGTGACTGCCGGCGAGTCGCAGCTCACTCGCGCCGACGACCCGATGCTCGGCGAGAACTCGTGACCAGGGATCCTCGAACACCGGTCGCCGGACCCCGGTCGGTATCGAGAGCCCGGCGGCCTCCTCGAGCCGCCCGGCGGCGCGGAGACAGCGGGCAAGCAGATGGCGGGCGTGGGGAGCGTTCGGCCCGGCAACGAGCGAGCTCCCCTCCAGAAGCTCGATCGCATCCCCGGCCTCACCCCCAGCCAGGAGAACCCGCGCCCGGACGTAGAGGGCCTCGTCTCCATCCGCCGCATCGAGGGCGGCCACCCGACGCTCGGCCTCCTCGAGCCGTCCCGCGTCCAGAAGCCAGCCGGCCAGTCGGGCGGCGGCGGGCTCGTAGTCGCTGATTTCGACGACCTTCTCCATCGCCTCGATGGCGCCCTCGAGGTCGCCGGCGCGGTATCGCGCCTGGGCGAGCCGAAACTGGATCCGCGGCTCCCCTTCGCGGTCGACGAGAGCCTGTTCATAGGTGGTGGCGGCGAGGTCGTGCAGGCCGTTCGCCTCGTACAGCATGCCGAGCTCCGCGCGGAGCTCGGCGTTGCCCGGGTCGGCCCCGATCGAGCGCGCGAGAACCTCGATACGGGTGGCGAGCTCCGAGTCGAGGCTCGCGGCCGGGTCGGGGCGATAGATGGGTGCCTCCGGCGCTCCGGAGGGTGGCCGGCAGGCAGGAGCGATCAGCGCAACCGTCACGATGGCGGCCGGCAGGCACCAGCCCAGGGCTGCGCGCGCACCTGTGCGTGTCAGCGGAGCCGTCACGAGCCGCCGGGGAGATTGCGGGCAAGCTCCGAGAGACTCGGATCTCCAGGGAAGCGCGCGAGCCCGGCGTCGAGGAGCTCGCGTGCCCGCCCCTCACGACTCAGGCGTTGCGCGAGCTCGGCCGCATACTTGTATCCGGCGGGTCCGAGACCTTCCTGCAGCAGTTGCTCGAGTCGCTCCAACGCCTCGGCCGTACGACCCTCCGCATCGAGGCTCTCCGCGAGCCAGTAGCGCGTCATCTTGTGCTCTGGTGCGCGTTGCGCGGCCTGCTCGTACGCCTCCACCGCGGAGTCGGTATGGCCGGCGGCCTGCAGGCAGCGACCGAGTTCGAGCCAGATCTCGAACGTCCCTCCGTTCTCGGCCGCCTTGCGGAGCAGCTCGAGACCGTCGGCGGGCCTGTCTACGAGCCGATAGGCTCGACCGAGCGCCTCGGCGACCTCGAAGTCGAGACGGCTCTGCCATTGTGCGCGCTCCAGAGCAGGGATGGCGAAGTCGAACTGCTGCCTGCGCATGGAGGCGAGGCCGAAGCGCGCATCCGACATTGGATCGAACGAGAGCTGATGGGCGGAGTCGATCCATGGCCCTCTCAGCTTCGGCGTCGTCGTTCCGGCCTGCGCCTTGGCTTCCTCGGCCTCTTCGACACGAGAGAGCGCGAGAAACGCCTCTGCTTGAAGGCGGCGTAGAAGATCGGCATCCGGTTCCGCCTCGAGGGCGGCTTCGAGTCGAGTCAGCGCTGTTTCGGGTTGCCCAGCCGCGAGTGCGATCTCGGCGAGCGTCCAATGGGCGTAGCCGAGGCCGGGATCGCGCGCTATCGCCGCCTCCGCGCTCTTGCCGGCCTGCTCGAGCTCTCCCGCCTCGAAGAGCAGCCGAGCATGGAGCGCGAGGAGAGGCGGATGCTCGCCATTGAGTTCGACCGCCGAGCCGGCGGCCTCCAGGGCGATCTCCAGTTGGCCTCCGGTTTCGAACTCGAGGAACGCCAGAAGAAAGGGTGGCCGGAAGTCGTCGGGTCTCAAGCGACCTGCGGCGAGGAAGAGACTCGCGGCGTGCCGGCGGAACCCGTAGGAATAGAGTCGTCTTGCGAGGTTGCCGAGGACCACCCCTCTATCAAGGTCGTGAGGGCTGCGGCCCACTCTCCTTTCAGCGGTCAGAAGGGCGTTGTTCAAACGGTTGCATCGCCAACGGTCCAGTTGCTCTGCTTCGAAAGCCGGCAGAGCGACGACGCCCTCGAGCACTCGGGGCGGGGAGCACGAACTCGAGTCGGAGGCCGGGCCGAAGGCCCAGAGGATTGACATCAGTACGGTCATCGCGCTCAAGATCGCAGCCCCGTGGCGTATTATCGCAGCCGTCTTGCCGGCGACGATGGGATCCGCGAGGGACCGAGACGTTTGACCGAAACATCTCCCATGATGCGGACCGCCCGGCTTGCAGTGCTGTTGGCAGGCGTGATGGTTGCTTCCTGTGGCGGCGACGAGGCTGACCTGCGCAGCGCCGCGGGAACGCCAGACCTCGCGATGCGGAGTCCGGAGTTGCGCAAGCAGGTGGAAGGCCTTCGCGAGCAGTTGGCAGCGCACCCTCAGGAGTCGATCCTCTGGATGGACCTCGCCCTGACGCTGCACGCCAACGGCGAGGAGGTGCGAAGCGAGGATGCCTACGACCGTGCCTTGGAGCTCGACGCCGGCAACCCGTTCCTCAGGTACATGCGGGCGCATGCCCTGTGGGCCGCGGGCCGGAGCGAGGCTGCGGTCGAGGAGCTCGAGCGGTGCATTGCTGTCGGCCCCGTCTATCTACCCGCACTGCGGACAGCGGCCCTGTGGAACCTCCAGATCGGGCGGGTCGAGCGCGCACGAGAGCACGCGGATCGAGCCTTTGCCCACGATCCGGAAGCACCTGGTGTCAGGGCCGTCAAGGGGAGAATCGCGCTCTCGGCAGGTCGAATCGAAGAGGCGGTCAGGGTTCTCACACCGCCGGCACCGAACGTGTCGCTCGGCCCGTACGTCGAGTTTCTCGCAGCGCGTGCAGCGCGCGAGGTGTCGGGCTCGGCTGGACGTGTGGCCGAACTGGAACCGGTGGCACCCCCTCTCTGGCCCGACCCCTGGTTGAGCGAGCTGTCCCGCTACATTGTCGGTGCCCAGACCGCCCTCAATCGAGCTGAGGCAGCTCTGGCGCGAGGCGAGCCCGACGCGGCAATCGAGGCTCTCAGTCTCCATCACGAGTCTCGCCCCGAGCACCCTCGGATCACTCAGGTCCTGGCCTTGGCGCATCGAGCTCGAGGGGACTACCGAACCGCCATCACCCTCCTCGAGGAGGCTTCCGCCAGCCAGCCGGACGTCTTCGAGCACGTGCTTCAGTTGTCGGCGACCCTGTATCTGGCGGCCGGGGCCGCCAACGATCCGGATCTTCTGCGTGAGGCGCACGCAGCCGCGACGCATCTCGTCGATCGATGGCCGTCGGACTGGCGTGCGCATGCCGTCCTCGCAGACATTCTCGCCGGCGGCCGCGATTTCGAAGGAGCGGCCGAGGCCTACCGCCGGTGCGCCGCACTGGCACCGACGTCGGCGGCCCGGTGCGAGATCAAGGCATCGCGCGCACTGCTGGCATCAGGTCGGCGAGGGGAGGCCGAGCAACTACTGGTAGCGACATTCGGCGAGACTCCCGAGGACCCGGCCGCGGCAGGACTGCTTCGAGCGTCCCGCAACCCGGAATGAGGACGACCCCGGGATACCCGCGCATGGGCGCCGCTGTCGTCGGCGGACTCCTCGTCCTCTTGAGCGGGTGTGCGCCGGAGACCGTGAACCAGGCGGCGACACCGCCTCCTTCGGCCTGGCTGATCGACGAGGCGGCGCAACGTGGTGTCGACTTCACTCTCGACTCGGGTGCCGACGGCGACTGGGCCTTGCCGGAGATGGTCAGCGGCGGACTCGCGATCTTCGACATGGACGGCGATGACGACCTCGATCTCTACTTCGTGCAGACCGGTAGTGTTCGCGACCCTGAGAGGCGCCCCGGGAATCAGCTCTTCGAGAACACGGGTGAAGGCCTCTTTCGCGATGTGACGACGGGTAGCGGCGCCGACGATCGTGGGCTCGGGATGGGAGTCGCCACCGGCGACTACGACAACGACGGCCTCGTCGACCTCTACGTCACCAACGTCGGGCCGAACGTGCTCCTGCGCAACATGGGAGGAGGCCGCTTCGAGCCCGCTACCGCGAGCGCCGGCGTGGGAGACGACGGGTTCGGCGCGGGCGCCGCGTTCCTCGACTTCGATCTGGACGGAGATCTGGATCTCTTCGTCGCCAACTATGTTCGTTGGAGTCTGGACGTCGAGCGCCCCTGTTTCGACGAGCTCGGCGAGCGGGAGTACTGTGGTCCTCAGGTATACGAGGCACCGGCAGAGAACCGCCTCTATCGCAACCTGGGCGATGGACGTTTCGAGGACGCGACCGAGGAGGTCGGCTTGGCGGGAGCGGAAGGAACGAGTCTCGGCCTGGTCGTCAGCGACCTGACCGGTGACGGCTGGCCCGACGTTTTCGTGGCCAACGATGCCATGGCGGACCGGCTGTGGGTCGGGTCGGCCGAAGGTCGGTTCGTGGACGAATGCCCGTTGCGAGGTTGCTCGGTCGATCTCTCAGGCGTTCTGAAGGCAGGGATGGGCGTGGACGCTCGCGACCTCGACGGCGACGGCGACCGTGACGTGCTGGTGGGCAACCTGCGTGGACAGAGCGACTCGCTGTTTCTCAACCAGAACGAGGAGTACTTCACCGACGGGACGGCGAGCTACGGTCTCTCTGCGTCGAGCCGGCTGGCGACGCGCTTCGGTCTCGGCCTGGTGGACTTCGACAACGACGGCCGGCTGGATCTCCTCGAGGTCAACGGAGCTATCGCACGCGTCGAACCGGGGGGCGGCTATGCGGAGGAAAACTTCCTCTTCCAGCAGACTTCACGATCGGTGTTCGAGAGAATCACCGACGGGATCCATGGAGCCGTCGAGCCACGAACCAGTCGCGGCGCCGCGTTTGGTGATCTGGACAGAGACGGCCGGATCGACGCGGTCGTGGTCAATCGCGATGCCCCAGCGGAATTGCTCATGAATCGACGGTTGAGCGAGGGCGCTACCTTGTTCGTGAAGGTGCTCAACCGTTTCGGCAGTCCGGCCCTCGGCGCTCGCGTGGAGGCGGTCATCGGCGGGTCGGTCGTCACGAGAGAGGTCCGCTCCAGCTTCGGCTACCTTTCGGCAAGCGATCCTGCGACCCATTACGCATTTCCCCCCGGCAGTCGACCCGCATCGGTGCGGATCTACTGGCCGGGGGGAAGCGAGACCACGGCTCGGACCGGCGACCTCGCGGTCGTCACGGTCCGTGAGGTGCAGTGATCAGTCGACGCTGAAGTCGGTCAGCTCCACCGGGATGAACACGCCATCGACGTCGATCGAGCCGGCGGTGTAGGTCGCGTCCGGAGCGTTCGAGTTGTCGTCGAAGCTCGTCTCGTGGAACTCCATCCGCAGCACCATGTCGGGAAGGACGGCGACGCTCGAGCCGAGGTTGCCGGTCGTCGGCCCGAAGGTGCCGGACGAGGCGGCGCCCGGGAAGAACTGGATCGTCGAGGCGTCGCTGCCGTCGCTCGCCGCGACCTGGAGGTTGGACTCCTGGCCCCAGGAAATGCCGGCCGTGGTCAGGGTGACGCCGGTCCAGCCGATGTCATCGGCGGAGACGCAGGTGAGGGTCGGAGTACGGACTTCGTTGTCCGGGTCGCCGAGGAAGTCCCACGAGATCGCTCCGGTGATGTCCTCGCTGTAGCACGGCGGTCCGGTGAGTCCGGGGCCGTGGTCGAAGCCGTGACCGGGATTCGCGGGCCGACCGGCATCCTCCCAGGCCTGCAGCTTGCCCGGATCCTGTTGTGCGAAGCCGCCGACAGCCGCCAGCGACAGCACGGCGGCACAGGCCGCCACGGTTACGATTCGACGCATGGTTCTCTCCTTTGTGGAAAAAGTCTCAGGCTAGACGTCGCGAAGGATAGCGACGAAGCCCATCGCTGTCAATCGGTAGCGTGCAGATCGCCGTCGCCCGACATCGTCCTGGAGTCCGGGATCAGCTTCGCACCGTTCGCCGCCAGGAGATGCGAGCGCCACTCCCGATAGATGCTCTGACCGCGATCGGTCAGGAGGAGATCGACGACCGCCTGCCTCGCCTGGGCGAAGGTCTGCGGCTGCGGGTCGCGCCTCTCGACGAGCCTCAGCGCCACGACCTCGGATCCGCGCACGATCGGAGGCGAAGTCTCGCCGGCGGCGATCGGAGCCAGCATGGCGGCGATGCCGCGATCCGGCAGTTCGCTCAGCTTGCGCCAGCCGAGGTCCTCGATCGTTCCTCCATGGCGGATCTGGATCGCCTTCAGGTCGAGGGCTGCGGCTCCGACGTCGCGATGAAGGTCCTCGAGCGCGAGGACGATTCGCTTGCGCTCGCTGGGAGAGGCGGCGAGGCTCCAGCGACGCAGCTTGAGTTCGAGTTTCGTGGAAAATCTCGCCCGCTCCGCCTCGTAGAAGGTCTCGAGCCGCTCCTCGTCGTCCAGGAGGTACTCGCGAAGGTGGCGCCGCCTCAGGAGCTCGCCGACTCTCGCCCGGGTGGCGATCGCCAACTGCCTCTCGAGATGTGGGACCTCGAACCACCCTTCACTCTCGGCCAGGGATTGGGCACGCTCCCGCCAGGCCAGTTGCTCGAGGCGGCTCTGGAGCGTGGCCTCCAGCGCCTCGGAGTCGCTCGCGAGCTCAGCCAGGGTCAACTCGTAGTCGTTCCTGCTCAGAACGACGGTGGACTCGTTTTCGCCTGCGATCGCCGCTTCGAGCTCAGCTCGGCCGAGAACGAAGAGCCCCTCCGGTTCGGGGAGCCGGTCGACCAGGGCGGTGATCGCCCGCTCGCGCTCCTGCGCTTCGAGCTTCTCCCGGACCGCCGAGGCGATCTCGTCGGCGTTCTGCGCCGCCTGGAAACGGATCGCATCGACGTAGAAGAGGTGAGCGCCGTCGCGATTGACGAGCGGCGTACTCGCCTCGCGCTCCTGCAACGAAAAGACCACGTCCCGGACCGGGGTCGGGAGTCGCTCGGCCGTCACCCAGCCGATCAGGCCGCCGCGGTGGCGGGTCTCGGAGTCCGAGTGGCCCGCGGCGAGCTCGACGAAGCTGGCGCCTCCCGCCACGCGAGCGGCCAGCTCCCTTGCCCTGCTCTCCAGATCGCCGCTCGATTCGCCCTCCTCCGGTCGCAGGAAGATGTTTCGCACCAGACGCATCTCCGGCGGGCGGCTCTCGACCTCGAGGCGGGCGGCGGCAGCGACCTCCTCCTCGGTCGGCGGCTCGACCGCGTCGAGCCGGCTTCGCAGCAGCTCCTCCCAGGCGAGATTGCGCTCCAGTTCGGCACAGGTCGCGGCGATCTCCGGGTCGTTGGCCGGAGTGTCGGCGGCAGCGGATACCCCCAGGAGGCGATCGACGACGAGTTCGGCGATGAACTCCTCGAGCCAGGCCGCGCGCGCGCTGCCATCCGCGGGGCGCAGCTCGGGCGGCACGTCGAGGATCGCCGCTTCGAGATCCGCCTTCGTCAAGACTCCGCCGTCATAGCTCGCGACGAGCTCGGCGTCGTCGGTGGCGACGGCCGGGTCCTTCTGCCCGGGCGAACAGGCGGTGATCGACACGGCGAGCAGGGCGACGAGCGACCGAAAAGGACTCATGTGGGCAACCCCTCCACGATGGCGACAGCGCGGCGCGTTTCGACAGCTTCCGGGGCGATGCGCCTCAATTCCCCCAGAGACTCGCGAGCTTCGTCAAAGCGGCCGGTCCTCGCGAGAGCCGAGATCAGCGCCTGACGTGCCGCCAGAAGGTAGGGCTCGAGGGCGACCGCCCGGCGGTAGTTGTTGATCGCTTCCCACGAGCGTCCGCTCTCGAAGGTGAGGTGGCCGTAGTGGAGAAAACCGTGGGCGTAGAACGGATGATCTTCGATCGCTCTGCGCAGCTCTTCTTCGGCTGCGACGAGCTGCCCTCGCAGTCTCAGCTCGACCCCGAGATCGACCCGGGCGGCAACCCATTCGGGGTCGAGTTCGAGCGTCGCTCTGAGCTCGTCGAGGTACTCGTCGCGCAGGCCCAGACGGTGAAGAGCCCGCGCGTGCACGTGCTGAGCCTCGGCGGATGGAAAGAGGGCGAGGCTCTCGGCGGCGAACTGGCGCACGATGTCGGCATCGCTTCCGCCGGCGAGGATCGTGCGCGCGGCGTTGAGCGCCTGCCGGGAGAGCGCCCGGTTGTTGGTCGTCTTCTCTCTGAGTTCGCGGATCAGGCGAAGACCTTCGTCGAGGTTGCCCAGGGCCAGCTCCGCGGTCGCGAGGAGTTCCTGGTAGTAGGGGCTGCCGGGGGAGTCGGCGAGCAGCTTCTCGATCAACGGTTTCGCTTCGAGCGGTCGTCCCCGGTAGAGGAGGTCCTTCGCCTCACTCATCCGGTTGACGTCGACGACGCGATCCTGGGGCGCCGGCCCGCTCGGATCGAGTCGATCCTCGATCCTGCGCTCCTCGGCCGACGAGCCGCTGAGATAGCCGAGCGCGAGCAGCCGCTCGCGCGTGTCGTCGTCCATCTCGCTCGGTCCGGCGAGGCCGGCGACGGCGTTCTCGCGCAGGAACGCGGCGAGCTGACGCTGCATCCGCTCCGCGCGCTCCGGGCGCTCGGCGACAAGATCAACGAGCTCGTCCGGGTCCTCCCCGAGATCGAACAGCTCGGGCCGAGGCCCGAAGACGTACTTGTGGTCGTCCGCAACGAGCGCCCGGAGCTCGCCCCAGTCGTGGGAGAGCCGCGGCGAGAGGGTCTCCGCATAGAGCGGCCGCGGCTCCGGCTCGTCGCCCGTCGACAGGGTCGGCGCCAGCGAGCGTCCGTGGAACTCCCGATCGCTCTCGATACCGAGCAGCTCGAGCAGCGTCGGCACGAGATCTACGGTGCCGACTCGGCTCTCGATCACCCGCCCGCCCGCCACGCCCGGGACCCGCAAGATCAGCGGTACGTGCAGTGTGCTGTCGTAAAGCAGCATGGCGTGGGTGATCTCGCGATGCTCCCCGAGCCCTTCGCCGTGGTCGGAGGTGAAGACGAAGATCGTTTCGTCCCACACCCCCAGAGCCCGCAGTTCGGCGATCAGGCGCCCGAGTGATTCGTCGGCGTAGGCGATCTCCGCGCGGTAGCTGTCATCGACGAACTGCTCGTCGTAGGGTGCCCGCGGGCGGTGCGGATGATGGGGGTCGAAGTAGTGTGCCCAGAGAAAGAAGGGCTCGTCCGCGTGCTCGCGCAGCCAGGGCAGGAGCGCCGCGTTGACCTGCCCTGCCGGCCGATCGTCGAAAAACAGCCCCTCTTTGCGACCGACCTCGTGTCCGAGGAAGTTCTCGAGCGGCGCCGTGATGTCCTCGTCGAAGAGGTCGAAACCCTGGGCGAACCCGAAGCGGCTGATGAGCGGGAAGGAGCCGATCGCGGCGGCGGTCGCGTAGCCGCGGTCCCGGAGCGTCTCGGCGAGGGTCTCCTGCTCGTCGCCGAGCACGAAGAGGCCGTTGTCCCTCACACCATGGGCGATCGGGTAGAGGCCGGTGAGGATGGTCGAGTGCGAGGGGGCGGTGAGTGGCACCGGCGCGTAGGCGTGGGCGAATCGAACGCCCTCCTTCGCCAGGGCATCGAGGTGCGGAGTGTGGTTTCCCGCGCCGTAGTCGCCGATGCGGTCGGCGCGGGTGGTGTCGAAGGTGACGAGCACCACGTTGAGCCGGGCCGGTGGCGAGCAGGACATACCGGCTGTCAGGGCCAGAGCCGCGGCGGCGAGAGCTGTGAGAGCGCGAGTCTTCGTCATCGCCGGGACCTTGGCAGGGGGGCGGGTAGCTTAGCCCAAAGCCGGAGAGCCGATCTGTGCCTCCAGCCGGCGAGGGTCGGCCGGTTAGGATGCGCTCATGAGAATCGTGCAGCCCGCCGACCGCACCCGCCGCATCACCTATGCCGTCCGCGACGTGATCGCGTGGGCCGACGAAGCCCGAGCCGCCGGTCGCGAGATTCTCTATCTCAACATCGGCGATCCCAATCTGTACGACTTCGAGACACCTCCCCATATCGTCGAGGCGACGGTCGAGGCGTTGCGGGCGAATCGCAACGGCTACGCGCCGTCGTCGGGGATCGCCCAGGCCCGCGAGGCGGTCGAGCGCGACAACGCTCGCAAGGGGATCTCCGACATCGTCCACACGTTCGTGACCTCGGGCTCGAGCGAGGCGATCGACCTGGCGATGGCGGCGCTCGTCAACCCCGGCGACAACGTGCTGACCCCGTCTCCCGGCTATCCGCTCTATCCGGCCGTGCTGGCGCGCTTCGGCGCGGAGGAGCGGCTCTATCCGCTCGACGAGGGCAATGGCTGGCAGCCGGACCCCGACGCGATCCGCGAAAGGATCGACGAGCGCACCAAGGCGCTGGTGGTGATCAACCCCAACAACCCGACCGGGTCGGTGACCGGCCGGGAGGTCCTGAAGGAGCTCGTCGAGATCGCGGTCGAGCACGACCTGGTGCTCTTCAGCGACGAGATCTACGACCGACTGGCGTTCGAGCCGGGCAGTTTCACCGCGACCGCCTCGCTCTCGAGCGAAGCGAAGATCATCACCCTCCACGGCCTTTCGAAGGTGTTCGTCGCCCCGGGGTTCCGGCTCGGTTGGGCGTCGATCTCGGGTCCCGCCGCCGAGCTGGCGGACTACTGCGCTGCGATCCGCAAACTCGAAGGGGCGCGGCTGTCGGCCAATCACCCCGAGCAGTACGCCGTCGCCCCGGCGCTCGACGGGCCGATGGACTACCTCGACGGCGTGATGGCGAAGCTGCGCTCCCGGCGGGATCTGGTGGTCGAACGCCTGAATGCGATCGACGGCATCTCGTGCGTCGAGCCGAAAGGGGCGTTCTACGCCTTCCCGAAGATCGACTTCGAACTGCCGGACAGCGAGTTCTGCCGCCGTGTCGTGCTCGAGACCGGGGTCGTGATCGTGCCCGGAAGCGGCTTCGGGGCGCTGGCGGGAGACGGCCATTTCAGGGTGGTCTTTCTCCCGCCGGAGGACACCCTAGACCGGGCGCTCGACGGCATTGCGGCGGTGGCCGCAAGCTGCTCGTGAAGCGGCGGCTTCGCTCGACGGTCGTAGCGCTCGTCCTGGCCGCCGCGGCGGTGGCGACGGGGGCGGGCGAGCCCGTACTGGAGTGGCTGGGAGAGGCGACGATCCCACGGTTGGCAGACGGTGTCGTCGGTCCGATCGGCGGTCTCTCGGCGCTCGTCTACGACGAGGCCCGAGGCGAGATCGTCGCCCTGTCCGACGACCCTGGCACCCACGCCCCTCCGCGCTTCTACCGAATGGAGCTCGACGTCGGGGACGGTCGGCTCGACGAGGGAGACGTGGTCGTGATCGAAGCGGTCCTGCTGACCGATCGGGACGGTCGAGCGATCGAGAGGGGCACGCTCGATCCCGAGGGGCTGGCAGCGATGTCCGACGGTTGGTGGCTGGCCTCCGAGGGCCAGATCCGCGACGGCGTCCGGCCGGCGTTGCTCGAGTTCGATCAGGGCGGCCGCCTCCGGGGCGAGTTGAGACTCCCCCGCTGGCTGCGCCCGGGACGCCGGCCCGGGCGGCGGGGCCCGAGACACAACCTCGCTCTCGAGAGCGTCACCCTTTCGCCCGGGGGCCGCTGGCTCTACACGGCGACCGAGAGCGCGCTCGAACAGGACGGCGACGTCGCCTCCGCAACGGCGGGAAGTCGGGTTCGAGTGGTGCGCTACGACGCTGCCCGGGGGCGCCCCGACGCGGCGTTCGTATACGAGATCGAGCCCCTGGCCGTGGCTCCTGTCGGCGACGGATTTGCCGTCAACGGCCTGGTCGAGCTGCTGGCTCTGGGAGGAGACCGTCTGTTGTCGCTCGAGCGCTCGTACACCGCAGGCGTCGGCAACACCGTGCGGCTGTTCGTCGTCGATCTCGCTGCGGCCGAGAACGTCCGGCGCCGGCGCCGGCTCGGGCGGCGGGCGACACGCTCCGCGGCCAAGTCGCTATTGGTCGATCTCGCCGATCTCGGCGTGAGCCCGGACAATCTCGAGGGTCTCACCTGGGGGCCGACGCTCGAGGACGGTCGATCGACCCTCCTGCTCGTGGCGGACGACAACTTCAACCCCGCCGCACAGCGCAGCCAGTTGCTGTGGCTGGCTCTTCCCTCCGAGCTCGCGTCGAAGCGCGTAGACTGACGCCATGAACACCGCCCGCGGGTGGAGCGAGCCGCACAGCCATCGCGCTCGAATCTGCCTCGTCGCCTTGCTACTCCTTCACGGTTGCGACGCTGTCGGCAGGAAGGCGCCCGAGGACGACCTCGCGGTCTTCGAAGGCGGCGCGGTATCCCGGATCGAGCTGCAGCGTTGGGCGCGCGAGCGACTCGGATCGAGACGACCCTCGGCCGAGCAGCGCACGGCGCTGCTGCGGGAGCTCGCCGGCAGGAAGATCGTCGCTCTGTCGAAGGCAGATCACCCCGAGGTCCTGGCCGCCGCCCGTCGTGCAGAAGAGTCCTATCGGATCGAAGCGCTGCGGGCGCGCCGGGGGTGGGAGCGGCTCGCGGTCACGGAGGACGAGATTCGCTCCTACTACGACGCCCACCCGGAGGCGTTCTCGCGGCCGGAGACCCTGCGTCTCCAGCACATCTTTCTCGGTGTCGATCCGACCCGCGAAGAGGTGGATCAGCGGCAGATGTTGCGGGTGAGGCTCGAACAGATCCGCCGGCTGGCGGAGCAGGGGCACGACTTCGGTGAGTTGGCCCGGCGCTATTCGGACTCCGCGGATCGGGAGGCCGGCGGATGGATGGCCCTCGAGCGAGGGGCGCCGGCGATCGACAGCTTCATGCGTGAGGTCTGGGGTCTGCGGGAGGGGCAGATCAGCCGGATCGTGGAGTCCGACAGCGGCTTTCATCTCGCCCGCCTCGAAACGCGGGTTCCCGCGACGAGCCGTCCCTTGGAGGAGGTCGAAGAGGCGGTGCGCGCGAAAGTGAGGCAGGAGCGCCTCCATCGACTGGAGGAGGAGTTCCGGATTGCGGCGGCCGAGCAGCACGGGCTCGAGCGCTTCTACTCCAGGCTGAGGGACCGGACGGCGCGAGAAGCGACCGTGCTCCTCCGGGCGGCCGGACAGGAGGTGACTCTGGGCCGGCTCCGGCGGGAGCTGAGGGGTCCGGAGCTTCTGCACCTGGTCGCCCGTGACTTCGGACCGATCGAGGAGCGACTCGATCGGATGGCCCTCGACCTGCTATTGGTCGCGGAGGAGTCCGAACTCGACATCGAGGAGCTCCAGGCCCTCGATCGAAGGGGCGTCGTCGCGGCGCGAGCCAGGGCGATCGAGCTCGCCCTCGAGGAGTGGGCCGCCGCTCTCGACGTCCAGGCGTTGCGCGAGCACTACGAGCGGGGCAGGGCTCGCTACGAGCGTCCCCGGCGCCGCTCGATCTCGCTCGTCTACCTGAGCGCCGAGCCGAGGGAGATGTGGGCGACCGTGACGCGAGCGGCCGGGTTGGTGCAGGAGATTCGGGAAGGTCGCGACTTCGCGGCGGTGGCGAAGGAGCACTCGCAGCACTGGACCTACGAGAGCGGCGGGCGGCTGACCGATCTGACGGACGAGGAGCTGGCGGCGCAGATTCCCGGGCGCGGCGCCGCGCGACTCGACGGGCTGGCGGTGGGTGAGATCTCGGCGCCCTTCCTCGGTGAGGTCTACGACCGCGAGGAAGGGCGCTATCGGCCGACAGGGGTGTTCGTCGTAAGGTTGGACGATACGAAGCCGATCCGCCAGGCGAGCTTCGAGGAGGCGGAGCCGCGCGTGCGGGCGAGCCTGCTGAGAAGACACCGGGGTCGGGCGCTGGAGGAAGTTCTGGAACGAGCCCGGCGCGACGCGGGCTACAGGGAGTTGTCTCAGTGACAGACAGAGAAGACAGCAGTCGGAGCTCAAAGAGGGTGAGGCAGTGCCGCACGCACCGGCGTCGGGTGGCTGCCGGCTGGCTGGTCGTGGTCGGTCTGCTGCCGATCGGACTCGGGAGCGGCGGATGCACGGCCTCGATGCCGCCCGATCTCCCCGCGGTGCAGGATGCTTTACTCGAGTACGGCGATTCGGGGCGCTACGGCGCCGACCTCGAAGCCGTCCACGCCCGGGCGCGACGGTGGATCGAGCGCAGGGCTACGCGGGTCGAGCGACCGGCGCTGGTCCTCGATATCGACGAGACGACCCTCTTGAACTGGCCCTACCAGAGAGAGCAGCGCTTCCGCTACGACCCGGACACCTTCGACGCCTGGGTCCAGGCCGCTGAGGCACCGATCGCACCCGGCATCGAGCCGCTCTACCGGGCGGCGCGCGAGAACGGCGTGGCGATCTTCTTCATCACGGGCCGCCACGAGGATCAGCGCTCGGCGACCGAGAAGAACCTGCGCGAGGTCGGAGTCGGGGAGTGGCAGCGGCTCTATCTGAGGCCGCGCGACGACGGCGAGGCTTCGGCCTCGGTCTTCAAGACCCGCACCCGCCGGGAGATCGAGAGTGAGGGGTACACGATCATCGCCAGCATCGGAGACCAGGAGAGCGATCTCGCCGGCTGCTGCGCCGAGAAGACCTTCAAGCTCCCCAACCCGTTCTATCGGGTGCCCTGACGATGCGACTGCCGAGAGCGCTGGTCTTCGGAGTCTGCTGCGCGGTCGCCGGAGCCGCCGACGCCTGGAACAGCCGTGGTCACTTCGACGTCGCCAGGGCCGCCGCGCTCGCGCAGCTGGGAGACGTGCCGGAGTACTTCCGCTGGGGGGCCGACGCGATCGGCCACTCGGCGATCGACCCGGACGTGATGAAGGAGCGGGAGGCGCCTCTCCTGCGGCATCGCGAGTCGCCGGAGCACTACCTCGACCTCGAGCTGCTCGATCCAGTCGGCGGTCAGTCGGCTCTGGACGGCTTGCGCTACGACTATCTCGGCAAGCTCGTCGAGGCCGGGCTCGACCCGACGCGAGTCGGGCTGGTGCCGTGGGCGGTGGCGGAGAACGCCGAGCGGCTGGCGCTGGTCTTCGCCGAGCATCGCTGCTGGCCAGCCGATCCCCACGTGCAGGCGAAGACGCTCGTCTACGCGGGGATTCTCGCCCACTACGCCTCCGACATGGTGCAGCCGCTCCACACGACGATTCACTACAACGGCCGTGCCACGGCCGAAGGCAACTCTCCGGGGACGGGCATCCACGGGCACGTCGACGGGCTGTTCGAGGCGCCAGGCTTCGAGCCTCCTACGGGCCCGGCGACCCTCGAGCTCTTCGAGGAGCTGTGGCCGGCGGTCCGAGCGGAGTTCCTCGCGAGCTTCGCGCGGGTCGATGAGGTCTACGAGCTCGAGGTGGCGCTCGCAGCTCTCGATGAGGGCGGGATGTGGTCGAGCGAGCTGCGAACTTTCGCGCGGGATCGCTACCGTCGCTCGGTCGATTTCGTCGGCTCGCTCTATAGGTGGGCGTGGCACCGTTCGAGCGAGATCGAACTCGCCGGCTGGATGCGACGGATCGGCCCCGGTGGTGAGCTGGTCGCTTGCCGAGAGGACATAGCCGCGCCCGTTTCGTCGCACGACTGACACAACGGCGCTGGTATGCTGACCGTGCCGCCGTGATCCCGACATCTGAGACGAAGCGAGGCCAAATGAGACGCTGTGCCGCCCTAGTCTGCTTGCTCTGCGCCCTCGCCGGTTGCTCTTCCGGCGGAGCGCCCGAGGAAGCTCAGAAGCTGGTCCTGGGCCTTGTTCCCGCCCTCGAGGCCGACAAGCTGATCGACAACCTCAAGCCGCTCGAGGAGTACCTGTCGGCAGAGTTGGGGATCGCCGTCGAGAGCTTCGTACCGCAGGACTACACCGGCCTGATCGAGGCGCTCGGCAGCGGCAGGGCGGACATCGGAATGCTGCCACCCTTCGCCGGCATGCTCGGCTTCGAGCGCTACGGCATCGAGACGATCCTGATCTCGGTTCGCGACGGCCATGCGCAGTACCGTGCGCAGTGGATGACGGCCGACCCCGAGTTCTGCGAGGAGCCGCCGACCGAGCGGCTCAACGGGCTGATGGAATGCGTGGCGTCGATCCAGAAGCTGCGCGGCCGCACCGTCGGCTTCACCGATCCGACGAGCACCTCCGGCTACCTCTTCCCGGCGCTCCAGCTCATCGACGCCGGCATCAACCCCGAGGAGGACATCCAGAGTGTCTTCGTCGGCAGCCACGACGCCGCGGTGATCGCCGTGCTCAACGGGGACGTCGAGATCGCCGCCGCCTACGACGACGCCCGGACCTACATTCTGGAGGAGTATCCGGAGATCGGCACCCAGGTTCTGCCGTTCAACTACTCCGACTGGATTCCCAACGATGGTGTGCAGGTGAGGGGCGATCTCGACGAAGAGGTGAAGGAGCGCATCAAGCAGGCGTTTCTCAAGCTGACGCGCGAGGAGGCGGGTATCGCCCAGACCGATCGGATGCTCTACAAGCTCTACGAGATCGACGGCTTCGTCGAGTTCGACGAGGGCACCTACGATCCGGTCAAGCGCGCCTTCGAGCAGATGCGCGACAAGATCGATCTCGACGGCTGATGGGCGGCGAAGCACGGCCGGCGATCAGCTTTCGCCGCACATCCGTCGTCTACCCGAACGGCGTCAAGGGGCTGGACGAGTTCGACCTCGACATCCCGCGCGGCGATCGGATCGTGATCGTCGGCCTTTCCGGCGCCGGCAAGTCGACGATGCTGAGGGCGATCAACGGACTCGTTCAGATCACCGGCGGCGACGTCGAGGTCGGTGGGAGGAGCGTCCGTTCGGCTCGCGGGGGAGCGCTGCGCGAACTTCGTGCGAGCGTCGGCATGATCTTTCAGGACTATCGTCTGGTGCGTCGCCTCACGGTGCTCTCGAACGTCCTCATCGGCCGCGTCGCCAAGGTGCCGACCTGGCGGCAGATGCTCGGGCTGTGGCCGCGTGAGGACATCGAACTGGCTCTCGAATCGCTCCAGCGGGTCGGGCTCGTCGATCGCGCCTACGTCAAGGCTTCACAGCTGTCGGGGGGACAGCAGCAGCGGGTCGGGATCGCCCGCGCGCTGGCGCAGAAACCCGAGGTGATCCTCGCCGACGAGCCGGTCGCCTCCCTCGATCCGGTGACCTCGCACGAGGTGATGTCCGATCTGCAGCGGATCAACGAGGAGCTGGGAATCACGACCCTGATCAACCTCCACTTCCTCGATCTGGCGAAGCAGTATGCGCAGAGGATCGTCGGGCTCAGGCAGGGCCGGTTGGTTTACGACGGAGCAGGGGCCGACGTTTCGGAGGACGATTTCTCCGAGATCTACGGTCGCACGATGACCGCCGACGATGTCCTCGAAGCTCAGGTAGCACTCTAGCCCGGCCTCTCGACGTGAGCGAGTCGAACTCCCGCCCGCAGCCGCCGGACCGCACCCGCCGTTGGGCGGCCGCGTCGCTGGCGGCGCTGGTTCTGGGCGCCCTGACGGTCTGGTCGGCGCGCGGCATCGGCTTCTCGTTCACGGAGCTCTTCGGCAACCTCGGCAAGATGGATCGCCTGATCGCCGAGTCGTTCCCGCCCGCCTGGAACTTCTGGCCGCGGCTCATCGGGCCGTTCATCGAGACGCTCCAGATCGCCGTCATCGGCACGATCCTGGGGAGTCTCGTAGCGCTGCCGCTGGCGATCCTCGCTGCGCGCAACCTCTCGCCGTCGAAGCCGCTCTTCTGGTTCCACCGCAACGTCATGAACGTGTTGCGGACGATGCCCGATCTGTTCTGGGCGATGCTCTTCGCCAGCGCCGTCGGCTTCGGCCCGTTCGCCGGCAGTCTCGCCCTGATCGTCTTCACCGTCGCGGTGGTCTCGAAGCTCACCGCCGAGTCGATCGAGTCGATCGACATGAAGCTCACCGAGGCGGTGCGGGCGAGCGGCGGCAACTGGCTAGAGATGGTGCGCTTCTCGGGTTACCCGCAGTTCCTGCCGCAGTACGTCTCCTACGTTCTCTACGCCTTCGAACTCAACGTGCGCGCCTCGACCGTCCTCGGCCTCGTCGGCGCCGGCGGAATCGGCATGGTGCTCAACACGCAGCGGACGACCTTCCAGTACGACCGGGTGACGATGATCGTGCTGTTCGTCTTCCTCGTCGTGCTGGTGATCGAGCAGCTTTCGGCGGCGGCGCGGCGGAGGCTGGTGTGAGCACGACGGCGATCCCGCGGCGGCGCGGCATTCCTGCGAGCGTCTGGCTCGGCGTGGTGCTTCTCGGCCTCATGCTGTGGGCGGCCGCGGGTCTCGACATCGACGGCAGGCGGCTCGCCGGCCTGCCGAAGACGCTGGCGCGCCTCGCCGGCCTCTTCTTCCCCCCGGACGTCGAGTACGGCCGTCAGTCGGTCGTGCCGGCGATTCTCGAGTCGATCCAGATCGCCTGGTTCGGCACCATCGTCGGTGCGGCGCTGAGTCTGCCGCTAGGGCTGGCGGCGGCGAGCAATCTCTTCCCGCGTCTCTCCCGGTTGCTCAAGCCGGTACTGGCGATGATTCGCGCCGTGCCGGAGATCCTGCTGGCGATCTACTTCGTGCCGGTCGTCGGTCTGGGCGCCTTCGCCGGAACCCTTGCGGTCGGCCTCCACTCCGTGGGCACCCTCGGCAAGCTGACGGCAGACGTCGTCGAGTCGATGGATGCCCGCCCGGTCGAGGCGGTGACCGCCTCTGGAGGGGGCTCGCTCTCCGTGCTACGGTTCGCCGTCCTGCCGCAGGTGATGGCGGAGATCGTCGCGATCTGGCTCTTCCGCTTCGAGATCAATCTGCGCGCCTCGGCGGTCCTCGGGGTGGTCGGCGCCGGCGGGATCGGCGGTGTCCTCCTCAACACTCTGCGCTACCGCGAGTTCGCACAGGCTGGAGCAGTTGTCGTCGTGACCGTCCTCGTCGTGCTTGCGGTCGACGCGCTGTCGGGGTCGATTCGGGAGAGATTGGTTCGTGAGTGAGTTTCTGTACCGGACGCGGGAGAACAGAGAGCAACTGGAGCGTGAGCTGCTGGCACCGAGCGCCACACGCGCCGCCGACTCCAGGGGTCGCCGCGAGGCCGAGGAGCCGGACCCGGTGCGGACCGCGTTCGAGCGCGACCGCGACCGCATCTACCACTCCAAGTCGTTCCGGCGCCTGAAGCACAAGACTCAGGTCTTCATCAATCCGGAGGGCGATCACTTCGTCACCCGGTTGACCCACACCCTGCAGGTGACCCAGATCGGTCGTTCCCTTGCGGTGGCGCTGGGGCTCAACGAGCCACTGGCGGAGGCGATCTGCCTCGGCCACGAGGTCGGCCACCCGCCGTTCGGCCACACCGGCGAAGTGGCCCTCTCCCCCTACGTCGACGGGGAGTGGCTGCACGCCGAGCAGAGCGTGCGGGTCTTGGACGTCCTCGAGCCGTTGAACCTCTCGTGGGAGGTGCTCGACGGCATCCGCGCCCATACCTGGAAGATCGATCCGGGCCCGGCGACGCCGGAAGGGGGGATCTGCCGGTTCGCCGACCGCATCGCCTACCTGGTGCACGACATGTTCGACGCCATGCGCGCCGGCATCCTCGATCGTTCCGACATCCCGCAGAGCGCGGTGGCGCGCTTCGGCGAGCCGGGCGGCGAGTGGATCTCCGTCATGGTGCGGGCCGTGATCGACGGCTCGCTCGCGGCCGGTGAGCTGGCGATGGAGGAGGAGGCGCTCGGCGAGATGCACCGCTTCCGCGACTTCATGTTCGAGAACGTCTACCTGCGGCCGGAGAGCGAGCGCCAGGCGCAGAAGGCGGTCAAGCTGATCCGCGACCTCGTCGACTACTTCCTCGAGCACCCGGAGGAGGTGCCTGACAGCTACAAGCACGCCGAGGCCTCCGAGCGACTCCAGGTGATCGACTTCGTCGCCGGGATGAGCGATCGCTACGCCCTGCGGGTGCACGACGAGCTGTTCCGCCCCTCCGGGCAGGTCTGATCCGCGGAGCGTTGGTGCGGGTTCGTCTCGGCTCAGTAGCCGTCGTGCTCCTCGGTCTGCTGACGGCCTTGTCGGCCGCGGGGCAGCCGACGACAGGACTCGAGGCGCTGGATCGCGGCGACTACCCGACCGCGCGCCGGCATTTCGAGGGTGCCCTGGCCGAGGATCCGTCCTCGGTCGAGGCGTGGTTGGGACTGGCGGCGTCGGCGGAGGGCGAGGGCGATGTGGCGGCCGCTCTGCGCGCGGCGCGCGCGGCCGTCGACCTCGCGACCGAGGGGACGCCTTTCTACGGCTCGGCGCAACGCGCTCTGGGCCGCGCGTTGGTGGCCGGCGGGCGAGTCGCCCCGGGGCTCGAGGCTCTTGCAAACTGTCGAAGGGCGCTACCGACTCAGTTCGACTGCCACCTGGCGGCAGCTCTCGTCGAGCGTGACCTGGGACGCGGTGAGGCGGCGATCGCGATCCTGGAGGAAGGGCTCGAAGCCGTGGGCGGGGGAGCCGGGGCGGACGCCCTGAGACGTGAGCTCGGACTGCTCCACCTCTCAGCGGGGGCGCCGGAGGCGGCGCTGGCGGCGGTGGCGGGCCCGACGACGTCCGGCGATGTGCTCCTCGTTCGCGCGTTGTCACTGGCGGCACTGCCCGCTCGCCGCGAGGAGGCGCCAGGCATCTTCGAGAGTGCGCTCGAAGCCGGAGCGGCGAACGAGGGTCGCGCCCGACTCGAGTACGGCCGACTGCTCGGCGAGCTCGGCCGCTGGCAGGAGGCGACCGACCAGCTGAGAGCGGCGAGCGAGCAGCTGCCGGACGAAGCGCAGGTCTGGTTCCGTCTCGGTGCCGCCCTCCAGCAGCAAGGGGACGGCGACGGTGCGGCTCGGGCGCTAGAGCGCTACCGGGAACTCGAAGAACGGGATCAGGGCGAGCGCCGCCTCGAGCGCGAACTCGGCACCACCCTCAACGAGGCACAGCAGCTCGCCGTTGCGGGGAAGCCGGCAGAGGCCTGGGCACGCCTCGACGCAGCGGGAGAGGCGGGGGACGAGGAACCGCGCTTCTGGGTGCTGCGGTCGAAGCTTCTCTACGCTCAGGGCCGCGCCGACGATGCCCGCAAGGCCGCGGGCAAGGCGGCGGCGCTCGACCCGACGGATGCGGAGGCGGTTTTCCTCGTCGCCTCCTTCTCTCTCGCTTCCGGTCTTGCCGTGGAGGCGGTGACGGCCGCGGAACACCTCCTCGTGATGGAGCCGGGGTTCGGGGAGGGGTGGGCGCTGCTTGGAAGTGCGCTCGCTCGCGCCGGCCGATTGCCCCCTGCGGCCGAGGCCTTCGGCCGCGCGCTCACTCTCGGCTTCGAAAGCTCCAATCTGCGCCAGGAGTACGCCGCGGTGCTCTCCGACCTCGAGCGCTTCGAAGAGAGCCGGGAACAGCTCGAGGCCCTTAGAGCCCTGGGCGAGCCGACCGGCGACGGATAGCTCCGACGGACGGCGGCGTTCGAAGGACGGGCTAGAGTCGGTGCGTGCGGCGCGCATCGATCTTCCGACGGGCTGGCCTGGGGGCGCTCCTGACCTCCGGGTTTGCTGTAGCTGCAGGAGGTGCCGAAGGGGGTGAGACGCTCGCCTTCGTCGATGTAGCCGTCGAGCGCGGAGTGATCTTCGAGCATCGCACCTTCCAGACAGGCGAGAAGCACATGCCCGAGAACATGGGTGCCGGCGTGGCGATTTTCGACTACGACCTCGACGGTGACCTCGACCTCTATCTCGTGCAGGGGGCTCCGGTGGAAGCGGCCGGCCCGCAGCGTTGGCGGGGCAACCTGCTGCTCGAGCAGCAGGATGACGGCACCTTCGTCGACCGAACGCAAAGCTCGGGGCTCGGCGATCTCGGACTCGGCATGGGCGTGGTGGTCGGCGACGTCGACGGAGACGGTTGGCCCGACCTCTACGTGACGAACTACGGCCCCAACGTCCTCTATCGAAATGGCGGGGACGGGTCCTTCGAGCGACTCGATACCGCTTCGGGAGACTTGTGGAGCACCGGTGCGGCGTTCTTCGACCTTGAGAGCGACGGCGATCTGGATCTCTACGTCGCCTCCTACGTCGAGTTCGAGGCCGAAGGGGCGCTCTTCTGCGGCAACGCGCAGACCGGGCTGCGCGCCTTCTGCCACCCCGACCTCTACCGCGGAGCGCGTGACGTCGTCTATCGCAACGAGGGCGACGGAACCTGGACCTCTCTCGATGACGAGGTCGGTGTGATGGAGGGCGACGAGGGCAGGGGGCTGGGAGTTCTCGCGGCCGATCTCGACCTCGACGGCACGATCGATCTCTACGTTGCCAACGACACGACGGCCAACTACCTCTATCGGGTGCGCGATGGGAGGCTGATCGAGGGGGCGCTGCTGGCCGGTCTCGCCGTCAACGGCAACGGAGAGGGGGAGGCCAGCATGGGTCTGGCCGCCGGGGATCTCGACGGCGACGGGCGGCCCGAGCTCTTCTCGACCCACCTGGACGAAGAGACCAACACCCTCTATCGCGGCGCCGCGGCCGGCCTCTTTCTCGACGCCACAGACGCTGCCGGTCTCGGAGTCCCGAGCCGGCCCTGGGTGGGCTTCGGTACCGTGATGGCCGACCTCGACCTCGACGGAGACCTCGACCTCGCGGTTGCCAACGGCCACATCATCGACAACATCGCGGAGTTCGATCCGGCCCTTCGCCACGCTCAGCCGTTGCAGTTCTTCGTCAACGACGGCGACGGCCGGTTCGAGGAGAGAGACAGCGGCTACCCCGCCCTCGTCGGTCGAGGCCTTGCGGCCGGCGATCTCGACCGGGACGGCGATGTAGACCTCGTTCTCACTCAGAACGGCGGCCCGGCACTCGTTCTCGACAACCGTGCGGGGAGCGGACGATCGGTTTCGATCACCTTCGCCCGCGAGTCGATCGACCTCTGGCACTCGAGGTGGAGAACCGATGACGGCCAGCACCGAGGGCTCGAGAGAGCGCCGAGCTACCTCTCCCAGAGCGCGGCCGAGGTCGTGCTGGCGTGCGGTCGAGACGAGACGACTCTCGAGGTGAGCCACCTCGACGGTCGGCGAGTTCGCTTCGAGCGTCTTCGCTGCGGCCGGCGTTTCATCCTCGCCACGTCTCACTGACAAGGGAGCGCCCGACGAGCATCTCTCCGCCGGCCGGTTCCAAGGCGATCCGAATCGGGCTCCGGCAATAGAAAAACGGCGGCCCCCGGAGGAGGCCGCCGTGAAAGGACTGCTCGGTCGAGACCTAGTAGCGGATGCGAACGCCCCACTGGAAGGTCTGCGGCTGAGTGATGAGGTCGTCGCCGAGGCCAAAATCCTCCTCGGACGGATCGTTCTGACCGCCGCCGACGGAGAAGCTGTTGTCGTCGAACAGGTTGAACGCCTCGTAGAAGAGATCGAGATCGACCTTGCCGATAGCGAACGAACGCGCCAGGCGGACATCGACCCGCTGCACCGACTCGTTGCGGAACGAGTTGCGCGGCACGACACGCCCACCGACGACGGCGCGGGTGTCCGGGCAGTTGCCGAAACCCGAACCGCAGTAGTCGAAGTCGTTGTCGGAGTCGATCCCCGTGTACGGCGTGCCGGAGCGGTACTCGGCGCTACCGGAAAGACGCAGCTTCCACGGCAGATCGACGAGGCCGCTCACGACCAGCCGGTCGGTGACGTCGCGGTCCGAGAGACCGTAGTCGTAGCCCGGGTTGGTCGGGTCCGAGACGGTGACGCTCGTGGCGCTGCGCTCGTTGTCGTCGGTCGACTTGTCCTCCGACCAGGTGTAGTGCGCCTGAAGCTGATAGCGGCCGCGGAACCGGCGATTCACCTTGAAGGTGAGCGCGCTGTACTCGGACTCGCCGATCGAGCGGCGGACGAAGATCTGGTTGAAGTTGGAATCGGGACGCGAGAACGAGAAGCGCGGACGGCCGAACTCGTCGTAGGCCAGCTGCTCCTTGTTGAGATCGACGTTCGACTGCAGGTTCTTGCCGTCGGCATAGACCGCGTCGACGCCGGCCGACCAACCGCTGGTGCCGAGCTCGCGCTCGTAACCGAGGTTGATGCGGGTGGTCTCGGGGTCCTGGAAGCCGGGCTCGAGGTAGCTCGTCGACGGGATCGTGTCCGGCGGCGGGTTGGTGTTGTCGATCGGCTGGCCGAGAGGCACGTAGCCGATGTCGCCGGGGCCGATGGTCACGCGGCCGAAGTTGGGGAACAGGCCGTTCTCCTGCACCTGGCTGGCGAACAGCAGCGTCGGCGTGCGGCCGTAGAAGAGGCCGATGCCGCCGCGGATGACCTGCGAGCCGTCGTCGCCGAGCTGATAGGCGAAGCCGAAGCGCGGCGCGAAGTTGTCGGTGTCGTCCGGAATGCTCCGGCCGATGTCGAAGACGTGCGTCAGCCCGCTCGGATTGTCGGTCTGACCGAAGCGGAAGCCGTAGTTGAGCGTCAGCTTCGAGTTGGGCCGGTACGAGTCCTGAGCGTAGATCGCGGTCAGCGTCTGAGCCTCGTCGTAGTTCGGGAACGCGACGTTGCCGAAGTAGATGCGCACCGAGGACGGATCGTTGTTCATGAAGTCCTCGAGGGAGTTGAAACGGTAGCGACCGTCCGAGCTCCCCTTGAAGACCTGAGCGAGATCGTCCTTCTGATAGTCGATGCCGAACTTGAGGTCGTGGTTGCCGAAGATGTAGGAGAAGCTGTTCTGGATCTGCAGCTTGTCCTCTTCCGCGATGATCGGCAGGAAGTCGAACTTGCCGATCTGGTCGAACTCGTCGAAGCGGAACTGCACCTGCGCTTCGATCTGGCCTCCGACGCGCAGCGACTGGCGATCGAGATCGTCGGTCGCCGACTGAATCCGGAACTCGTTGACCTTGTTGCCGCCGAGCACCGAGACGACCGAGGCGACGAACGAGCGGGTGTCCTCGACCTTCAGCGACTCCTCGTCCTTGAAGGTGCTGGTGCGCTCGTAGTCGGTGTTGTTGACCCGGAAGGTACCGCTGTGCGAGTCGTTGAACTGCTGGTCGATCTTGAAGAAGATGATCCGGTTGTCGACGTTGCGATTGAAGAGGCCCGAGGCGGTGCCGTCGGCGTTGCGGGTGTAGTCCGACACGAGATCCGCAAGACCCGGGATCACGGCGTCCTGCGCGATGATCGCGTCATAGAGACCGGGAGTGTCGATGCTGCGGATGAACGGGGAATCGCGGTCGCTCTGGTCGATCGACAGGAAGAAGTGCGTCTTGTCCTGCACGAACGCGCCGCCGAGAGAGGCGCCGTAGTTGGTGCGCTCGAACTCGTCGGGGCTGCGACTGCCGTCCCGGCCGTTGAAGTTGTCGAGCGGCGACGACGGCAGGTCGGCGGTCATCGAGTCGTCGGTGAAGTAGTAGAAGGCAGAGCCCTTGAGGTCGTTGGTGCCCGACTGGGTGATTACGTTGATGTAGCCGCCACCGTTGGCACCGTACTCGGGAGCGAAGCCGTTGGTGATCACCTGGAACTCCTTGACGGAGTCCTGAGCGACGACGAGGCCGTCGTTCTCGGTCGCCTCACCGCCCCGGCCGTAGCCGAAGAAGGCGCTCTTGCCCGACGTGCCGTCGATGTTCATGCCGGTGTAGATGCCGCGCTGGCCGCTCATCGTCAGGAAGCCACGGACCGGATCGCGCTGCACCGTCGGTGTCAGGAGGGCGAAGTCGGTGAAGTCGCGGCCGGCGATCGGCAGCGCCTCGATCTCCTTCTCACTGATGTAGCTGGCGGCGCTCGAGCGGCTGACCTCGATCAGCGGCGACTCTGCGGTCACCGTGATCGCGTCTTCGACCGATCCGACCGCCATCTCGATGTTGATCGCGATGTCCTGTGCGATCTGAAGGACGACGTTCTCGCGGCGAACGCTCTGGAAGCCGTCGAGCTCGGTCGTCACCGTGTAGTTGCCGGCCTGGAGGCCGCTGGCCCGATAGAGGCCGGCTTCGTTGGTACTGATGACGCGGGAAGCACCGGTGTCGTCGTTGGAGACGGTGACCGTCACTCCGGGAAGCGCCGCGCCGCTGTCGTCGGTGACGTAGCCGCCGATCGAGCCGAGCACCTGTTGGGCCGAAGCCGGTGTCAGCACGAGCAGGCTCGCCACGAGACAGGCAAAAACTGCTGAGACTCTGCGTCGATTCATCAAAAGGGTTCTCCTTGAAGAGGTTCTCAACCCCCCACCTCGAGGACCGGACGAACTCCGAGCCGATCACGCCGCACGGCGGCGTTCAGGAGCTCTGTCTTGTACCGGGAGCGTGGCGAGTCATCGCACTCAATTGAGTGACGACTGTAACACCGGGCGCGCGGCCGAAACCATCGCCGTCCAGCGTCGATTCCGTGGCGATTGTGTGGCGGAAATGCCTCATGGTGCTAAAGTTGCGCCATCATTGAATTTTCGAGGCAGACGTCTCGAGCGACCGCTATCTCGGATCTCGCGGGGACCGTTCAGCCCTTCGGGCTGCGAGCCGATCGGCGGCAAGAACTGGAGGATTGAGAGGATGCAAAAGAAGCTCTGGATGCTGCTGCTCGTCGCCGCGTTGGGTGCCACGATGGCGGTCGCGCAGGAAGAAGCTGACGACGCCGAGGGCGAGGAACTCGAACGCGTCGAAGAGGTCATGGTCGTCACCGCTTCCCGAACGGAGCAGCGCTTGCAGGAGGCGCCCGCGTCGATGACGGTGATCTCCGCCGAAGCGCTCGAGACGGCACCGGTCGACGACTACGGCGACATCCTGCGTAATGTCCCGGGGGTCAACGTCACCCAGATCAGCGCGCGTGACGTCAACATCACCAGCCGCGCTTCGACCAACTCGCTGGCGACGAGCCAGCTCGTGCTGGTCGACAGCCGCTCGATCTACCTCGACTTCTTCGGCTTCGTCGTCTGGGAGTTCATGCCCTCCGATCCGCACGAGATCAAGCAGATCGAGGTCGTGCGCGGTCCCGGCAGCGCGGTGTGGGGTGCCAACGCCCAGACCGGTGTCGTCAACGTCATCACCAAGAGCCCGCGCGAGATGGAGGGCACCTCGGTGACCATCGGCGGGGGTGAGTTCGGGACCCTGCTGGCGAACGTCTCGCACGCCCGCGCTTCGGAGAAGCTCGGCTTCAAGTTCTCGGCCGGCTACTACGAGCAGGATCCCTACGACCGTCCGGTCGGCACGATCCCGGGCACCAACACGCCGTACCCGACGATCGACAACCAGGGGACGAGCCAACCGAAGGTCGATCTGCGGTGGGACTATGACCTGACGCCCGACTCGACGCTGCGCTTCGGCTTCGGCCGCGCGGCGACCGACGGCATCATCCACACCGGTATCGGCCCGTTCGACATCGACTCCTCGACCAGCCTGAGCTACGGCCAGGTCTCGTGGAGCAAGTACGCCAAGCGCTTCGGTCTCTTCGTCAACGTCCTCGACGGTGAGGGGGACAATCTGCTGACCGTCGGTCCCGACGGCCGGCCGCTGGTGCTCGGCTTCAACAGCGACACCGTGAGCGCCGACTACACCGATACCAAGGTGGTGGGCGGCAACCACGTCTTCACCTTCGGCGCGACGGCGCGCACCAACTCGTTCGACATCACGATCGCCCCGCAGGGCGACAGCCGCGACGAGTTCGGTGTCTTCGTCCAGGACGAGATCCTGATCGGCGACAAGGTGCGCTGGCTGGTCGGCGCACGCTGGGACGACCTCGACCCGATCGGTTCGGTGGTCTCGCCGCGGACGAGCCTGATGATCTCGCCGAGCACCTACCACACGGTGCGGCTCTCCTATAACCGCGCGTTCCGGGCGCCGTCGCTGATCAACAACTTCCTCGACATCACGATCATCAACCTCGTGACGCTGCCGACGCCGGCGGGGCCGCTGCCCTACGTCTTCCCGTCGCTCGCGATCGGCAACCCCGATCTCACCGAGCAGCAGCTCGACGCTCTCGAGGTCGGCTACGTCGGCACCTTCGGCAACGGCACGATGATGACGCTGTCGATCTACCGCAACGAGACGACCGACGACATCGACTTCTTCACCCGCAACGTCTACACGGCGGCCAATCCTCCGCCGAACTTCCCGTTCCCGACGTTCGTCCTCGACGTGCCGCCGCAGTTCGGTGGTCTCGCCGGTCTCTTCCCGTCGGTCTTCTCCTACCGCAACGTCGGCGAGTCGATCAATCAGGGACTCGAGTTCTCGCTCAACGGCAATCCGAACGACACCTGGTCCTGGTTCTTCAACTACTCCTACCAGGACGAGCCGGAGGTCACCGGCATTCCTCAGGCCGACGTCGGCATTCCGCCGGAGAACCGGGCCAACATCGGGCTCTCCTACACCGCCGACCGCTGGTTCTGGAACGCGAACGTCAACTACCAGGACGAGGCGTTCTGGACCGATGTCCTCGACTCCCGCTTCCATGGACCGACCCCGGCGTTCGAGCAGATCAACCTCGGCTTCGGCGTCTACTTCATGGACGGCAAGGGCACCTTCCGCGTCGATGCGCAGAACGTCGCCGACGAGGACATTCAGCAGCACGTCTTCGGCGACATCATCGGGCGCAAGGTCACGGGCAAGGTGAGCTTCCGCTTCTAGCCTTCGGCTTCATCGAGGTATCGACGGCCGGGGTTCGCCCCGGCCGTTTTTCGTGCGCGGCTCGAAAGGGGGCGTGGCGGCTCCCTGATACCATCGGTATCTCTCCGAGCGGCGCGTTCCCGCCGTCGCGGCCCTGCGACAGGACCCCCAGAAATGCCCGAATCCTTCGTCTCCCTGGACGACGAGTCCTACTGGCGCGACGCCGCGACCGATGTCGTGGCGGGCGACCTCGAAGAGCTCACCGCCGCGCTGGCCGACGAGTTCGCAGCCATGGCCGGCGGCCGGCTGCTCGTCACCGGCGGCGCCGGTTTCCTCGGCTACTACCTGGTGCAGGCGCCGCTCGCCTGGAACGGGCTCGGGCTCGGTGAGCCGATCTCCGTCACCGTCTTCGACAACTACTCACGCGGCGTCCCCGGCTGGCTCGAAGTCCTCGAGTCCGACCCTCATCTGGAGCTGCGGCGCCACGACATCACCCATCCGCTGCCGGTCGACATGCCGGACTTCGACTGGGTGATCCATGCGGCGTCGATCGCCTCGCCGACGTTCTACCGGCAGAACCCGATCGAGACGATGGACGCCAACGTCGGCGGCCTGCGCCAGCTTCTCGACTGGGCGCGCGACCAGGAACAGAACGGCCTGCCCGTTCGCGGCTTCCTCTTCTTCTCGACCAGCGAGATCTACGGCGATCCGGATCCGGAGTCGATCCCGACGCCCGAGAGCTACCGCGGCAACGTCTCGTGCACCGGGCCGCGGGCCTGCTACGACGAGTCGAAGCGCTACGGCGAGACGCTGTGCGTCAACTTCGCCGCCGAGCGCGGTGTGCCGGTCTCGATCGCGCGGCCGTTCAACAATTACGGCCCCGGCCTCAAGCTCGGCGACCGAAGGGTCCTTCCCGACTTCGCCCGCGACGTGCTCGCCGGGCGCGACATCGTGATGCTCTCGGACGGCTCGGCGACCCGCACCTTCTGCTACGTCGCCGACGCGGTCGCCGGATATTTCAAGATTCTCGTGGGCGGCGGTCGCGGCGAGCCCTACAACATCGGCACCGACCGGCCGGAGATCTCGATGGCGGAGCTTGCCGAGCGGGTCGTGGCGCTTGGGGGCGAGCTCTTCGGCTACGAGGGGAGCGTCGTCCGCGAAAAGAGCGAGGACGCCGACTATCTGGTCGACAACCCGAACCGGCGCTGTCCGGTGATCGACAAGGCGCGCGAGGAGATCGGCTACGAACCTGGAGTCTCCTTCGAAGACGGTCTGCGGCGGGCCCTCGTCTGGTACGCGGGCAACCGTGAGGACGACGAGCGATGAAGGTCTCGATCGTCGGCACCGGCTACGTCGGCCTCGTCAGCGGAGCCTGCCTGGCGCATCTCGGCCACGAGGTGATCTGCATCGACATCGACGACGCGAAGGTCGAGCGCATCAATCGCGGCGAGCCGCCGATCCACGAGCGTGGCCTCGAGACCCTGATGGCGCCGCTCGTCGGAGAACGGCTGACGGCGACGACGGAACTCGCCCCGGCGGTCGCCGGCAGCGACCTCACGCTGATCGCCGTCGGGACGCCGTTCGCTGGGGAGCGGATCGATCTTTCCTACGTCGAGCAGGCGGCACGTCAGATCGGTGCGGCGCTCGCGGACAAAGAGGGCTACCACGTCGTGGTCGTCAAGAGCACCGTCGTGCCGGGGACGACCGAGGAGGTCGTGCTGCCGGCGGTGGCGGAGGCCTCCGGCCTCGAGCCGGGCCGCGACTTCGGCGTCGGCATGAATCCGGAGTTCCTTCGCGAGGGTGAGGCGGTCGAGGACTTCCTTCATCCCGATCGCATCGTCCTCGGCGGCATCGACGAGCGGGCGATCGACACGATGGCAGAGCTCTACGCCGTCTTCGAAGGAGTCGATGTCGTGCGCACGACTCCCAGGACCGCCGAGATGATCAAGTACGCCGCCAACTCGGTGCTGGCGACGATGATCTCGTTCTCGAACGAGATCGCGAATCTCTCGACCGCAGTCGGCGGGGTCGACGTCGCCGAGGTGATGCGGGGTGTTCACCTCGACAAGCGGCTGTCGCCGATCCTCGGCGAGGACCGCGAAGCCGGCGAGCGGGTCACGCCCGGGTTCACGACCTACCTCGAAGCGGGTTGCGGGTTCGGTGGTTCGTGCTTCCCCAAGGACGTCAAGGCGCTGATCGCTCACGGCAAGGCGGCCGGGGAGCCGATGGCGCTGCTCGACGCGGTGATCGCCGTCAACGAGGCGCAGCCGGAGCGGGTGGTCGATCTGATGATCGACGGTCTGGGTGAGGTGGCGGGTCGCCGGATCGCGGTGCTCGGTCTCGCCTTCAAGCCGGAGACCGACGACATCCGGGAGTCGCCGGCGCTTCCGGTGGTGCGCCGGCTGGTCGAGCTCGGGGCCGACGTCGTCGCCTTCGACCCGATCGCCGAGGGCGAGGCGCGCAAGGAGCTCGCCGGCCTCGAAGTCTCCTATGCATCGACGCTCGCGGAGGCGGTCGAGGGCGTCGATGGAATCGCGCTGATGACGCGGTGGGGAGAGTTCGAGCGATTGCCGGAGTTGCTCGGCGGGCGCGACGGGCAGCCGCTGGTGGTCGACGGCCGGCGGATGCTGGCTCGCGACTCGGTGGCTCGCTACGCCGGCATCGGCCTCGGCTGAGCGTTTCTCGCTCTCGAGTCCTTTCTGGTTCTGAGCCGGCGTCCGTTCGAGGAGGGCCCGCCAGGGCACGCGGCGCATCTCGGTGGGAGGGAAGTCGGCGCCGCTCTGTCGGACCCTGCGCGGCACCAGGGCGGAAGAGCCATCGGCAACTCGGCTGGGTCCTCACGGCCCTGATGGGCCCTCCTCGAACGGACGCCTACCGGCTTGCCCGATACCGCGCTCTAGGATCCAGGCCGTGCAGGGGCTTGCCTGAGCGATCTTGGCTCGCTGGTGCTTCTCCTCCTGAGCCGGCGCCCGTTCGAGGAGGGCCTGCCAGGGCACGCGGCGCTTCCCGGTGAAGCGGAAGTCGGCGCCGCTCTGTCGGACCCTGCGCGGCATCGGAGCGGAAGGGCTATCGGCAACTCGGCTGGGTCCTCACGGCCCCGGCAGGCCCTCCTCGAACGGACGCCTACCGGCTTGTCCGATGCCGCGGTCCGGAGCTCCGGTCATCAAGGCGATGGTTTCTTCGGTACCTGGGCCGAGGGCGGTTGCGCTGGCCGAAGGATCGGTCAGGAAGAGTGGCGGGAGATGTTGTGGTGCGTTCCCCTGTGTCGCCTGAACTCGTGAGCCCGAGTCTCACGTCGCACTCAGGAGGAATCAGCCATGTACTCGCTTCTCGCCCGGTCAAACGCTTCGACCGTCCTGTCGCTGATCGCGTTTCTGACGATCTCGACCTCCGGTTGCTTTCTCGCAGCTCCGACTAGACCGGTCTACCACTCCGATCCGCCAGAGGAGGGCACCAGCTATCACTGCGTGGCTCAGCTGCAGAGTGCGGACGGGCACGTCGAGACCCTCTCGAGTCTCCGTCACACGGACCTGGTGCGGAACGTCGATGGGGAAGCGCTGCCACGGCTGCCGCTGGCGACCTGCTCGGGCGCGCGCTGCCCGCAGTGCGGGGACTACGACAACGAAGCCTCCGTCACTGCGGAGTGGAGGGACATCATCGACTGGGCGGCGACCCCGGATCGGATTCCCTCCGACGTGATCGCTCTGAACGGGACGTTCCTCGACAGGCACGAGGGCCCATGGTGCGTCTGGCCGGAGAGCGTGACCTGCACCCCCCAGGGGCCCGTCGACTTCCCGATGCTCAGGGGATGCCTCGAGGACCCGCCCTCCGTCATGCCGTTCTGTGAGGGTCCGCCGCCTCCCCCGTCCGACCAGTGCCTCGAGATCACCTGCAACGGCTTACCGTGCGGCGACAGCTTCGACTTCGGAACGTTCGACGAGGGTCGGACCGCTGGGTCGCTGGTGGTCGAGATCACGAACTGCGGCGATCTCCGCAGCGAGCCGATCGACATCGTCGCTCTCGAGAACCCACTCCTCCCCGGATCCGACCCCGGCTTTCATGCCCACTCGGCCTCCTGCGCCAACGAGGGACTGCTGGAACTCGTTCCGCAAGGCTCCACGCGGATCGGGAGTCGGACGAGCAGGTGCCAGATTGCCGGCTTCTTCCTGGCGTCGCGGCAGGAGCTTTCCGGGCAGGCGGAGGGTGCCCTGTCGTTCTTCACCACTTACGAGGTGCCGCCGCAGAACCGCTTCGGCCTGCGGGAACATCGCATCGACCTGCTCGCCAGAGTCGAGCCCGACTTCGCGCTGAGCTTCGAGGAGGTCGTCGGCCCCGACGAGTTCCCGCTACCCGACGACCTGTGCTTCTCGGGCACGTTGGACGGCTGCACGGGAACCCGAACCATCCGCGCGACCAACACGGGTGAGGAGCCGGTCACGGTCCGGTCGGCGGCGGTCGACGAAGCGGCGCGAGCGAACTGGCAGGTGAACGCCGTGCCCCCCCTTCCACGACGGTTGAACCCTGGCGAGTCGGTCGACGTGACGATGGGCTTCTGCCGTGTGGCCGGCACCTCGGTGCAGAGCGCCGTGCTGACGATTCAGACCGATCCCCCGTCGCAGGGGAGGGAGTGGACCCTCATGCGCCGCTCGGCAGCCCAGGGCGGCTGTCCACCCGGAAGCTGACTCGCTTCCGGCTCGAAGGATTTCCCGGGCTCCCGCATCCAACTCACCGACGGCTGGCGAGGCGTCTCTCCCGTTCCGGGACGAATCGCGACCCCGCGGCTGAAAGGAGACGACGGATGCAGCGCAAGACAGTAGGAATTGTGGCGGTGAGCACAATGCTCGCTCTCGTGGTGTTGGCAACGCCTGCTTTGGCCGTGCGGCTCGACGAGACCGCGATCTACATCGAGATCAACGACACGGACGGAGACGCCGGGATCCAGGTGTTCCTGGACGGTGAGCAGTGGGACACGATGGAGGTGCTCGCGCCGAACGGAACAACGGTGATGGGAGTTGCCGCCGACGGCGGAATCGCTCTCCAGGGGATCACGGAGCTCTTCATCGAGAGCGCCGAGCCCTCGTTCGACGAGCAGCCGCTGGAGGAGTTTCTCGCGCTGTTCCCGGCCGGCGTCTACCGCTTCCGCGGTCGGACCACCGACGGAGCGAGCCTTCGGGGCAGTGCGCGCCTGACCCACAACCTCCCCGACGCGCCGGAGATCCTCTCCCCCGAGGAGGAGAGCACGGTCGATCGGGCCAACGCGATCATCGAGTGGGCTCCCGTTTCCGGAATCAGGAGCTACGAGGTCGTCCTCGAGACGGACGAGCCGCAGCTGAGGGTGTTCCGCATCGACATGGGGCGCAACCAGACGAGCTTCCAGGTCCCGCCGCAGTTCCTGCGCCGCGCCGGAACCTACAAGGTCGAGGTCATCGCGATCGAGCGCAGCGGCAACCGGACGATCTCGGAGGTCGAGTTCGAGGTCGAGTGAGGCCGGCCGACGCCGTCCCCGGAGCGCGCCCTTTGTCCGCGCCCCGGGGGTGGCTGACGGCTGAAGTGTCCTTGAACACCAGCTCGCGTCGGGCGGGGGCTTCTCCACACGGAGGCGCCCCGCCCGTTCTGTATGCTCCGCGAGATGTCAGGGAGATCGTGAGATGGCGGCGGGCGAGCGAGGTCGTGGATGGCGGTTGTTCGCGGTCCCGGCGGTGCTGCTCTCCCTGACCACCGGCGGCGTCTTCGGCCAGGAGTTGCGATTCGCTCGCGGAACGTCTCTGCTCGAGGTACTCGAGACGCTTCGCGGCGAGTCGCTCGAGCTCGTCTTCAGCGATCGGCTGGTGACGCCGCAGCTCGAGCTCGAGACGGCGCTCGAGGGGACCGACGCGCGGTGGCTCCTCGAGCTCGCTCTGAGCCAGCATGGCCTGGGCGTGCGCGAAGAGGGCGACCTCCTCGTCGTCGTCGACCGGGACAAGAGCGAGGGCACGGTGGCCGGAGCGGTTCGGGCTCGCGATGGGACACCCGTGGCGGGGGCTTCGGTGCGCGCGCGCGGGGGGTCCCGAGAGACCCGGACCGGCCCTGACGGCCGGTTCAGTCTCGCGCTCCCGCTGGGCGAGTACGAGCTCCTCATCGCCCGGCGGGGATATGTCGTCGCTCGCCTCGAAGGGGTTCGTGTGCGGCACGGCGAAACCGTCCGGACGGATGCCGTGCTCGATCGCGCTCCCGTGACCGAGGAGGAGGTCGTCGTCACTCCGAGCCGGATCTCCCTGCTGCGCGAGGCGCCGGCCGCGCCGGTGGCGCTGAGCCGCGACGACCTCGAGGCGCTGCCTCATCTGGGCGGAGACGTCTTCCGTGCTCTGAGCCTGCTGCCGGGGATCACCGGCAACGACGTCAGCGCCTCGTTCAGCGTCCGGGGGGGCAGACGGGACGAGACCCGGGTGCTTCTCGACGGACAGGAGCTCTTCGAGACCTACCACCTGAAGGACTTCGACAACGCCCTGAGCGTCGTTCCGTCGCGGGTGCTCGAGAGCGTCGAGCTGTCGACAGGCGGCTTTCCCGCGGAACACGGCGACCGCATGAGCGGCGTCCTCGACATGGTGACCATCCGTCCGAGCGGCCCCCGACAGACGGAGATCGGCCTCAGCCTGCTCTCTCTCGAGGCGGGGAGTGCAGGGTCGTTCCAGGGGGAGCGGGGCCGCTGGCTGGGCCTCGGGCGTCGCGGCTCGATCGACCTCGCAAGTCGACTGCTGGGAAACGAGGATCCGCGCTTCTGGGACGCCTTCGGAAAGCTCGAGTTCGATGGCTCCGCCACCAGCTCGTGGCGGCTCAATGCCCTCCATGGACAGGACGAACTGGAATTCGCGGAGGTCTCGGAGGACGGAGAGAAGCAGACTGCGACCGACTATCTGTCGAGCTACGCCTGGCTGACCCACACCCTCCTCGCAAGCCCTACGGTCCTGATCGAGTCGGCGCTTTCGAGCAGCCGGATCGAGCGTGAGCGAACCGGCTTCGAGGCCGAAGAGGACGGCGAGATCACCGTCGAGGATCGACGGACTCTCGAGGTGGAGGCGTTTCGCAGCGATCTCCGGGCGCGAGTGGGGTCCCGGCATTCGATCAAGGTCGGCGGCCAGCTGCGCCGCTTCGTCGCCGACTACGACTACGCCTCCACCAACGACTTCATCAATCCCCTCGCGGTGATTCGCGAGCCGCCGAACGAGGAGGTGCGCTTCGTCGAGAGCTTCGACGAGCAGCACGCCGCAGGGTACTTCTCGGGTCGGCTCCAGGGAGGGGGCACCACGACGACCGAGGTCGGTCTGCGCTACGACCATCATTCTCAGACCAACGAGTCACTTTGGAGCCCGAGGATCAACGTCGCTCGGAATCTGGGTGGGAGATCGATCGTCCGCGCGGCGTGGGGCCGCTTCCATCAGAGTCAACGGCCCTACGAGCTCCTGGTCGAAGACGGCGAGACCAGCTTTCGGCCGGTCGAGAGAGCGGAGCACCGGGTCGTCGGCTACGAGCGGGTGCCTGGCGGTGACGGCCGGGGGGTCGGCTTCCGGCTCGAGATCTACGAGCGGCCGGTCAGCAATCCACTTCCCCGCTACGAGAACCTCTACGAGTCGCTCAACACGTTCCCGGAGCTCGAGCCCGATCGCGTCGTCGTCGCTCCGGGGCGCAGCCGGGCCCGGGGTGTCGAGCTGTCCGTTCGCGGTCGGCCGGGCCGACGAGTGGGGTGGTGGCTCAACTATGCCTGGTCGTCGAGCGAAGATCGCATACCCGGCGGCTGGATCCCGAGACCGGGCGATCAGCCGCACAGCTTCAGCGCGGATCTCGACCTGCGCCTCGGCGGGCGCTGGACCTTGAATGCCGCCTGGCGGTTTCACAGCGGCTGGCCGACGACGCCGATCCGTGTCGAGCAGGTGATCGACGAGGAGGGAGAGGTGGAGTTCGTCCCGGTGCTCGGGGAACGGGCGAGCGAGAGGCTCCCGGACTACCACCGGCTCGATCTGCGACTCGCCCGCTCCTGGCGCTCACCGTCGGCGTCGTGGTCGTTCTGGATCGACGTGCAGAACCTCTACGACCGGGGCAACGTCGCCGGTTTCGACATCGAGATCGACGAGGACACGGGGATGCTGGACCGGATCGCCGAGGAGTGGGCCGGGATTCTGCCTTCGGCCGGCTTGCGGGTGACCTTCTAGCTTCGCAGGGCTTCGAGGCGCTCAGCGAACCGGGGTGGACACCTCAGGAGGGGTCGTCGAGAACGATCCGTCCATCGACCGCCTCGAAGGTGAAGCCGGAGCTCGCGAGGACGACGTCGAGCGCCCGGAAGGGGTCGAGTCCCTCGATGGAGCCGTGCAGCACGGTGGCTCGGGAGGCCGTCTCGATGTCGGCGCTCGCGTAGTCGATCGCCTGGCCGGTCTCGCGGCTGAACCAGTCGAGGAAGTCGCCGAGCGGCAGACCCTCGACTTCGACCGGCTTCGCCAGGGCGACCACCCAGGACCACGTCTCTCCGTACCGATCGACCGGGTGGCGTGCGACGCTGCCGTCGCTCGAGAGGACGAGCTGCTCGCCCTGGCCGATCCGGATCGGCGCCTCCCGGGCGGACAGATCGACCGCGCCCTCGCGCACCTTCACGGTCAGCTCTTCCTCGGAGAGGCGCAGCTCGAACTGGGTTCCGATGTCACTCACGGAGCCGAACGGGGTCGCTACGGTGAGGCTCGTGCCCGCCGGAGCGCCGGCCGAGTCGAAGTAGAGGGTTCCGCGACTCAGCTCGAGAGCGTCGGCCGCCGCGACCCTGACTTCGCTCCCGCCCTGCAGCCGGATCGACTGCCCGCCCGCAAGGCGCAGCGCCAGGTCGGTCTCGGGCGCGAGAACGGTCCCCCTGGAAACCGGCATGCCCGTTGCCCAGACCGTCGAGGCGGGAGCTGCCTCGACCAGAGCCACGCTCTCGGCGCCGACGGTCGTACCGCGCCACGCCCACAGCGAAACTCCGAGCGCGACCGCGACGAGCGCGGCCGCCGCCATCAGGCGCGTTCTTCGGGCCGACCGACGTCCGCGGACGACGTCCTGCCATTCGACGGTCGCAGCCTCACGGATGGCGGCCAGCGCCTCCTGTGGAACGGCTTCGCGAGGGCCTGCGGAGCGCAGGTCGGAAGCGATCTCGGGGTCGTGCAACGGTCGGATCTTGGTCTCGCTCATGCTTGAAACTCCAGGGGGGCGACCGTGCCTCGTTCTCGAGGCGGTGCGGTCACCGGGTCTTCCGCGCGCGAGTAGCGCTGGCGGAATCTCACTCGGGCTCGGGTCAGGAGCGACTCGGTCGCCTTGGCCGAGAGTTCGAGCCGGTCGGCAATCTCGCGGGTCGACAGGCCCTCGACGTACTTCATCTGCAGCGCATCGGAATAGTGCGGTGGCAGGGTGTCGAGAACATCGTGAATCCGCTCCCGCCCCTCGGCCCGCATGGCGGTCGTTTCAGGGTCGGGAGAGTCGTGATCGACGAGCACGTGGTGGGTGTCGGTCTCGAGCGCGTCGAGGGCGATCTCGCCGTCGTGCTTCGTCCGCCGGCGGAAGTGCGCAGCGATCTCGTTGCGGCAGACCGCGCATAGCCAGGTCATCAGCGCAGCTTCGCCGCGGAACGATCCGAGTCCACGGATCGCCTTGCAGACGGTCGATTGGACGACCTCCTGTGTCACGTCGTCGTCGCCGCGCAGCCGGCGGCGGGCGAAGCGATAGAGCTGCGGCACGTACTCGTCGCAGAAGCGGTCGAACGCCTCCCGCTCGCCGCCGAGCATGCGGCGGATCAGCTCTCGTTCTGTCCCTCGGCGGTTCATCGGCTCCCGGTGGGAGGGTCGGGCGGGTTCTGCCCGACTCTTTCATGTTGGATGACCGGCGGGCCGCAATCCTTCGCCGAAATCCCGCCCCTTTCTCCGTGGGCCGGCTCGTGGGCTAGCGCCCGAGCGCCGAGACAGCGAGCCAGGCGAAACCGAGGATCATGCCGGCGCCGCCGAGCGGCGTGATCGCGCCCAGCCAGCGCGGGCCGCCCAGGGCCAGTGCGAACACGGTGGCCGCGAAGAGTGCGCTGCCGATCCCGAGTGCCAGGGTCGGGCCTCGCAGCGGCGCCTGCCACAGGCGAGCGAGGACTCCGGTGGCGAGGAGACCGAGAGCGCCGTACATCAGATAGCTCGCCGCGGTCTTCCACTGTCCGAGCGCTTTCGGGTCGAGCCGCTCCACGAGGGCATGAGCGCCGAAAGCCCCGGCGGCGACGGCGAGGGCGGCGTAGAGGGCGCCGACGAAGAGGGCGTTCATGGTTCGAGTCTGACGCGTCCTGAGCACTCAGGCAAAGGGCGCTCAGGCAAAGAGCGCTCTGGCGAAGAGAATTCAGGCGAAGAGCACGAGGCCGATCACGATCACCATCAGCGCAACGAGGAAGAAGATCTTCCAGAAGCTCTTCGGGTAGCGGCCCGCGATCTTCCCGGTCACTCCGTTGACCACCATCTGGAACGGCCGCCCGCGATAGTCGTAGGACAGCACCCACACCGGCACCAGGATGTGCTTGAACGTCTCGCCGCTGTAGATCGGCTCGATCGACAGGTTGCGGTAGGTGTCGCCGGGGATGCGATGCGCGCACATCGTCCGGAGCTGATCCTCCATCGACTCCCGGGCGCCCTGTGCCGCCTCGATCAGCACGACTTTGTAGTGCTCGACGATGAAGCCCGAGAGATACGCAGTGTCGTAGGGGAGGAGATCACGGGTCGGGAACGGCTCGGCCTGCTTCAGCAGGTCGAGCGGGATCCCCTGGGTGCCGGGCACCGGCTCGTCGTCGAAGAAGTGCTGAAGCCGCCCCGAGGCTGGGCGCCAGCGGACGTGGCGCACCCGCTGGCGCCGCAACCGGCCGTTCGAGTCGCGGACGCTGCGGCTGGTGTAGTAGTAGTGGCCGGACTCGGCCCGCCAGGGGCAATCGACCTGTGCGTCGAAGGTCCAGTAGGGGATGTAGACGCCGCGGACGGTGTCGACGAGCGCCTTCTTCTTGAGCTTTCCCGGAGCGAGCCATTTGCTGCCGAACCAGCGGCGCAGCGACTCGCGCACCGCCGCCTCGCTGACCTTGAACGGCAGCACGCTCTGCGGCCGGATGGGCGGCTTGAGCTCGTCGTAGTCGATCAGTTCCGGGGAGCCGCAGAACTCGCAGTTCTGACCGACCCGGGCCGGGTCGAAGACCGAGACCGCCTTGCAACTGCGGCAGCGCACGCTCTTCTTCGACGCCTGCCAGCCGCGCAGCTCCTCCGGCATCTCGCGCAGGGTGCGGACGAGGTCGATCTCGCGGATCTCCCCCTCGGTCGTCACCTCGTAGGGCGACTGCGTGCCGCAATAGCCGCACGAGAGGTTCTGGGTGCCGGGGTTCCACTCCGCCTGGGCTCCGCAAGCCGGGCAGCCGTGCTTGTCGAGCGCCAGAGTTTCGGTCATCGCCGCATCCAGACTGCCATCTCGACCCCCTCGAAGTTGCCGGAGGTTGCCGGCCGCGTCAGTCGGCCAGGAACGCTTCGAGAGCGTCGCGCCGGATGCGGTAGGCCGAGCCGATCTTCTTCGCCTTGAGCTCACCCGCTTCGATGACCGTCATCACGTCGCTCTCCTCGACCCCCATCGCCTGGGCCGCCTGAGCCGGCGTCAGCAGATCGGGAATCTGAGTCTGTACCTGCGGTTGTACGGGCGGTCGAGGCTTGGCCGGCCCGACTCCGGGGGCTTCGGGCGACGCGGTGCCGAGGATGCCGCCCTGTTGCTGCATCATCTGCTGCGCGACGGCGAAGCCGACCGCGAGCTCGGTCGCCGTACCGGCCGAACCGCCGCCGCCCTGTGCCATCCCCTGCGCCATCTGGAACTTGACGTACTCGTTGAGGTCGCCCACCGCGGCCATGCTCGAACGCTTGTCGATCGCCTCCTCGACCTCCTTGGGCACGGAGACGTTCTCGATGATGAAGCTGGCGATCTCGATGCCGTACTTGCCGACCATCACCGGGTTGATCACCGGCAGCAACGCATCGCCGAGCTCGGTGTAGCGGGTTGCCGCGTCGAGCACCGGGATGTTCGACGACGCCAGCGCGTCGGCGAAGGTGCTCACCACGCGCGAGCGCATCGTGTCGCTGAACTCCTCGAGGCGGAAGTTGTGATCGGAGCCGGCCACCTCCTTGAGGAACAGCTTCGCGTCGACGATCCGGAAGTCGAAGGTGCCGAAGGCGCGCGCCCGGACGATGCCGAAATCCTCGTCGCGCATCATGATCGGGTTGGCGGTGCCCCACTTGTTGCCGGTGAAAAGCCTCGTGTTGACGTAGTAGACGTCGGCCTTGAACGGCGACTCGAGCCCGTACTTCCAAGACTTGAGCCGCGTCAGGATCGGGATGTTGTCGGTGACGAGGGTGTGCTTGCCGGGCCCGAACGTGTCGCCGAACTCGCCGAGGTAGACGAACTGCGCGACCTGCGACTCGCGCACGATGAGCTGCGCACCGCGCTTGATCGCCTTGTCGTCGTCGGGGAAGCGGTAGCAGAGGATGTCGCGGGAGTCGTCGGTCCACTCGATGATCTCGAGCAGTTCGCCCTTGAGGAATTCGAGGATGCTCATGGTGGTGTTTCCTTTCCGAATCGCGAGCCGGCGGGGCTCGGACAGGCTCCGCTGAGGGAGCTTCGATGCACTCGTGCTGCCGTACGGAGCACGCTCGTGGTTTGTTCCGGTGAGGCGCTTCGGCTCGTCAGCGCGGCCCGCCGGAGTCGGTCGAGTCGAAGGGAGTGCCCTCCAGGTCGAGAGGATCGCCGTCGTTGCGTCGCTTGAACTCGTAGCGGCCCGAGCGGTCGAAGCGCTGCGCCCGGCGGCCGAGGCGATCGAGAAACAGCTTCCCCTTGAGCCGGTAGTCGACCGAGCCCGAATCGATGATCTGTCGCAGCCGGGTGGCGAGGGCGATGTTGTTGATGAAGACTTCGATGTCGGTGGTCGCCGAGCTGAGGCGGGCGACTTCGAAGTTGGCGTCCGTGAGCCCCTTTCCGACCCTGATGCCGTTGAGGTAGAGGTTGTAGACGCCCCCGTCGACGACGATCGGATCGCTGTTCTCGTTGGCGATCCGCACCGTCAGCCGGCCGGAGCTTTCGAACAGCGTCAGGTCACTGAAGGCGACATCGACGAGAGTGATGTCCGGCGGGGTGAACCCGACGGTGGCGCAGCCGGTCGTGAGGAGGGCCAGTCCGACCCCCACCGAGACGACGATTCCACGAGAACAGGACTTCATGCGAGGTTCCTCCAGAAAAGGCGAGTGTATCGTGGCGCCTGTCGCCGGGCGGTAGCCGGCGAGGAAGGAGTCCCTGTCACGATGCCGCTGCCTGACGCCGTCGAGACCATCCTGGCCGAGGCGAAGACCATCGCCGTCCTCGGCGCCCACGTCGACCCGAACAAAGCCGGCGCACTACGTGCCGGACTACCTCGCCGATCGCGCCTATCGGATCCTGCCGGTCAACCCGGTGTTCGCCGGCCGCGAGTTGTGGGGCGAGACGGTCGTCGCGAGCCTGGAAGATTTGACCGAGCCGATCGACGTGGTCGATGTCTTCCGCCGGAGCGCACACCTTCCCGGCCACCTCGACGAGCTACTGGCGATCGAGCCGCCGCCCCGGTGGATCTGGTTCCAGCTCGGCATCCGCAACGACGAGGTCGCACGGCGGCTCGAGGAAGCCGGAATCGGGGTTGTGCAGGACCGTTGCCTGCTCGCCGACCACCGCGCCTGGGTAGCGGCCGGCGGCGGCGGGAACTCCGGCTGATCGGGCCCCCGACGGGAAGAGGCGCGAGACGCCGCCGGGCACGGGGCCGCCGCTTCGGAGACGGCCGGCGTCGTGGCACGGGGGTAGCGCCCGAGAACCGGGTTCGACCGTCGTCGAAAGGGGCCTCGAAGGCTCGCCCCGACGATGCCGGAAAGGCGCTTCTCGGACCCCCGCCGCCGTGACTTCTTTTCTGGACAAGGTGCGTCTTCGGGTGAGATAGTTCGTGATCCGGTTGTGACTTTTTACACTGGGATGGATCCATGAAATCGAAGGGTGTGCCGCCCCAGGGAGGCGGCACCGCGTATCAGCCAGGGGTTGCATCACATCGAGGGAGTCGTCATGCGTCTATTGAGTTCTGATCGCAAGGGGGAGCGTTCGCCTGGGACCGCACTGTCGGAGAAGGCGGCGTCGACGAGGCGGAGGGCACTGTTGTGCGGCTGGATTGCCGCCGCCCTGCTCGCGGCGCCGGTCGCGGCCGACATCAGCGGAACGGTGTTTCGTGACGTCGATCTCGACGGTGTCAACGACGGCGGCATCGAGTCCGGCGTCGCAGGCATCACGGTCCAGGCGTTCGCCGGCGGCAACACCCCGGTCGACAGCGACGTCACCGCAGCGGACGGCACCTACAACCTCACCCTCGGCGCCGGCAACTACCGGGTCGAGTTCATCATCCCGGCGGCGCTCAATCACTTCCAGCCCGGCGCGAGCCTGAGCGGCTCCGGCAACACCTCGGTCGTCTTCGCCGCTAACGGCGCTACGGGCGTCGACTTCGGCGTGACCAACCCGGGACAGTACTGCCAGTCGGACCCCACGCTGGCGGTGAACTGCTATCTCAAGGGAGATCAAACTGTCTTCACCGCTGCCGGCGAGGATGTGTTGGTCTCCTTCCCCTACAACGCCGGCTGCGCCGACGAAGACCTCAACGGGGTCTGTGACGCCGGGTCGGTCGATGTGCCGACGCCGACCGAGGTCGCGCGAGGTGCCCAGATCGGGACGACCTGGGGGCTCGCCTATCAGCGAACTACGGACTCGTTGTTTGCCGCGTCCTTCATGAAACGCCACAGCGGCTTCCGAAACTTCGGCGAGACCGGCCACATCTACCGGATCGACGACGCTTCCGGAACGCCGACCGTGTCGCTGTATCTCGACCTGGACAGCGTGGCCGGAATCTCGACCGTGGGAGGCGGCGGAGATCCTCATCCTCAGCCGACCGACACCTGCGGCAACGCAAACGACAACGACACCTGCTGGGCCTACGACCCAGCGTCGTACGCCGAGGTGGGCAAGATCTCTCTCGGTGACATGGACATTGCCGACGACGAGTCGTTTCTCTATGTCACCAACCTGTTCGAGAACACGCTGATCGAGATTCCCGTTCAGGCGAGCGCCCCGACGACGGCGACCGAGTTCGCGCTGCCGACGCCGGCTTGCACCGGGAATCTGCGTCCTGGTGCGGTGGCCTTCGAGGACGGTCTGGTCTACGTCGGACAGGTCTGTGACGGCCCGACGATCGCGGATCTCGTGGCATACGTGCACACCTTCGATCCGGACACGGACACGTTCTCCGGTGCACCGGTCTTCCAGATGGACCTCGACTACGTTCGCGGGATCGTTGTGGATGCCGGAGCCGGCGGCTCGATTCAGGCCGAGTGGCAGCCGTGGTCGGACGACTACGCGGATGTGTTCGGTCCCGTCTTCGGGACGGAGCGCGCGTACCCCCAGCCGTGGCTGCTCGACATCGATTTCGACGAGGGTGACCTGCTTCTCGGTTTCATGGATCGATTCGGCCATCAGTCCAGTTTCGACGACAACGAGCCGGACCCGGACTACGACACGAACGGCAACACTACGCTCCTGCGCGGCGACGCTGCCGGTGACCTGCTGCGAGCCTGCTCGAACGGCGCCGGGTGGACGCTCGAAGCCAACGCGAGCTGCGGTGGCACGGCGACGGCCGGGGCCGGAACGGGACAGGGGCCGGCCAATGGCGAGTATTACTTCGAGGATGCGCTGACGGGTATCCACGACGAGGTGATTCTCGCCGGTCTCTTCCAGGTGCCGATCAACGACGACCTGACGCTTTCGGTGTACGACCCGCTCAACAGCGCAGCGGGTGTCGATGTCTTCAGCGGCGGAATGCACTGGTACCGCCACTCCGACGGCGAGCGCGACAACCAGTATCGGCTCTTCCTGCGATCGAACCCCGACACCTTCGGCAAGGCGGGCGGTCTCGGGGATGTGGAGGGGTTGTGCGATCCGGCGCCTCTCGAGATCGGCAACCGCATCTGGAACGACGGCGATGCCGACGGCGTTCAGGATCCACTGGAGGCCGGGCTCAACGGCGTCACCGTGGTCCTGCTCGAGGACACCGACGGTGACTGCAGCACGACCGGCGATCAGACTCAGGTCGGCTCGACCGTCACCGCGGGAGATGGGGAGTATCTGTTCACCGACGCAAACGTGACCGGTGGCCTCCAGTACGAGACGAACTACTGTCTGCGGGTCGACACCACGCAGGGAGCGCTGGCAGGCTTCAACCCGACACTGCTCGATGCCGCCCCGGTGGGCGACGGCAACGACGACCTGCGTGACTCCGACGGCGACTCGACGATCCTCGCCGGTTTCTCGATCACCCCGGTGACGACGGGGGGTGCGGGCAACAACCGTCACGTCTACGACTTCGGCTTCCGCGCCCTCGAGTTCGACTGGGGCGATCTGCCGGATGGCCCGTACGCGACGCTTGCGGCCAGCAACGGCCCGAACCACGAGATCACCGGCGTCGGCAACACCTGCATCGGCACCGATCCCGATTCGGAGACCGACGGCCAGCCGAACGCGACGGCGACCGGGGACGACACCGACGTCAACGGCGACGATGAGGACGGAGTGGTGTTCCTCGATCCGCTCACCCCGGGCGCGGCGGCGGACATCCAGGTCACCGGCTGTGCCTCGACCGGCGGAGGAGCCGACGGGATCGGTATTCTCAATGCCTGGATCGACTTCAACTCGGATGGCGACTTCGCCGACGCCGGCGAACAGATCGCCGCCAACCTCGACATCGCCTCGGGCGTCAACACGATCAACATCGCGGCCGTTCCGGCCGGCGCGACCGGCACCATGGCGGCCCGCTTCCGCATCACCGACGCCGCCGGACAGGGCGGCGACGCCGTGACCGGTGCGGCCTCGACCGGTGAGGTCGAGGACTACGTGCTCGGCGCGATCGGCGACTTCGTCTGGATCGACAACGGCGCGGGCGGCGGTACCGCCGGCGACGGCATCCAGGACGCCGGAGAGCCCGGCCTGCCGGGCGTGATCGTCAACCTGCTCGACGGCGCCAACAACCCGGTGCTCGACGCCAACGGCGTGCCAATCACGACCACGACGGCGCTCGACGGCAGCTACGAGTTTCCCGGCCTGCCGGCCGGCACCTACCGGCTCGAATTCGTCGAGCCGGCAAGCTTCGACCCGACGCTCCAGAACATCGGCAGCGACCTGACCGACAGCGACGCGGATCCGGTGACCGGGATCACGGGCGACGTGATCGTCGGTGTCGGCACGAACGACACGTCGGTCGACGCCGGCTTCATCCCCGAGTCGCTCATCTGCGAGACGGGCGTTCCCTACACGATCGACTTCGAGCGCGACGCGGCCAACGTGTCGATCGCCTCCGGAGCGACGGTCGACAACCAGTGGGCGGCGATCGGCGTCACCTTCGCGCTCGAGAGCGTGAACGGCGGCGGCACCGGCCCGCTGATGATCTTCGACTCGAACGTCGCCTCGGGCGGCGATCCGGACCTCGCTTCGCCCAACGACACCTGTGACGACGGTCTCAACAACGGCACCCTGCCGGGCGTCGGCACCGGCGGTGAGGTCGGTCAGGCGGGCGAGAACTGCACGGCGCTCGACAACATCCTCATCATCAGCGAGGACGGCGACGCCAGCGACCCGGACGACAACGGCACCGGCGGCTTCTTCACGATCGACTTCGCGACGCCGATCTACATTTCCGGCGTTCAGGTGATCGACGATTCCGAGTGGGATGTCGAGTCGCGCGACGCGGCAGGCAACCTGCTGAGCAGCGTTCCGACGATCCCCGACTTCGGCGACAACTCGGTGGAGACCGTGGTCGTCAACACCGATGGCGTCTCGCAGCTGCGCATCGGTGGCCCGACGAGCGGTGGTCTGACGCGGGTCGATCTGTGCGTCCCGCCGGCGGCGATCGGCAACTACGTCTGGGTCGACGAGAACTCCGACGGCCTGCAGGACGCCGGTGAGCCGGGGATTCCGAACGCGGTAGTCCAGCTCTCCGAGGACACCGACGGCGACGGCGTGCCCGACACGGTCGTCGCGACGACCGCGACCGACACGGCCGGCGGCTACCTGTTCCCGGGCCTGCTGCCGAGCGCGGCCTACTTCGTCGACGTCTTCGACGGCACCGACGCGACGGCGAACACGCTTCCCGCAGGGCTCACGCAAACGACTCCGTCGACCAACCCGACCTCCGATTTCGGCAACCAGGACCACAGCGGCAACGGCTACCCGGTGACCGCCGGCCTGGGTGAGGAGAACCTCACCGCCGACTTCGGCTACAACTACAACCCGGACACCGACGTCAACGGCGGCACCAACACGGCGGCGATCGGCGACAAGGTGTGGATCGACGCCGACGGCGACGGGGTGCAGGATCCGAACGAGCTCGGACTCGCCGGCGTGACGGTGGATCTGCTGTGCGCCGGACCGGACGGTGAGTTCGGCACCGGTGACGACGTCGCCGCTTCGACGACGACCGACGCCACCGGCAACTACCTCTTCGACGGTCTGACGCCGAGTGCGTGCACGGTCACCGTGACGCCGCCTGCCGGCTACACCCAGACCGGCGATCCGGACGACTTCGGCCAGCCGGCCGGCGCCCCGGACAACACGACGACCGATCCGATCATCCTCGGCCCGGGCGACGTGTTCCTGAACGCCGACTTCGGCTACCAGCCGCCGGCCGACCAAGACAACACGGTCGGAGACACGGTGTGGAGCGACACCGACGGCGACGGCGTCCTCGACGCGGGCGAGCCCGGTATCCCGGGTGTGACCGTGAAGCTGGCGCTCGATCTCGACGGCGACGGCATCTGGGAGCCGCTGGGCAACGACGGCGTACCGGGTGGCGGCGACGACGAACCGATCGTCGCTTCCGACATCACCGACGCGAACGGCAACTACCTCTTCGACGGCGTGCCGGACGGCAACTACGTCGTCTGCGTGACCGACACCGACAACATCCTCGACGGTCAGCTCAATACCGGCGACCCGGATGACGACGGCGTGCCGGGCAACGGCGACGAAGACGGCGCCGGCGCGGTCTCGCTCGATCCGACGAGCGCCGACCCCAATCCGGTGGTCGATCTCGATCAGGACTTCGGCTACACCGATCCGACGCAGGATCCGGGCGAAGGCGGCATCGGCGACACCGTGTTCCTGGACGCCAACGCCAACGGCGCGCCGGACGACGGCGAGGGCATCGAAGGGGTGACGGTCAATCTCTACACCGACCCCGACGGGATCCCGAACAACGGCGATGAGGTGCTGATCGCCTCGACCGTGACCGACGAGAACGGCAACTACTTCTTCGGCAACCTCGATCCGGCCGAGACCTACATGGTCGAGGTCGATACGACGACTCTGCCCCCGGGCCTGACCAACTCGGTCGATCCGGACGGTGGTAACGACAGCCTCTCGGGCGTCGACCTCAACACGACCGGCCCGATCGACCTCGATCAGGACTTCGGCTACGTGCCGGCCGGTGCCAGCGGCTCGATCGGCAATCTCGTCTGGCAGGACACCAACGCCGACGGCATCAACGACGGCCCGAACGGACCGGACGGCATCCCCGGCAACGACGACGACGAGCCCGGCCTCCCCGGCAAGACACTCGACCTCTACTACGACGCCAACGGCAACGGCCTCGTCGATCCGGGCGAACCGAAGATCGGTTCCACGGTCACCGACGCCAACGGCAACTACCTGTTCCAGAACCTGCCGGTCGACGACGGCGGCGGCAGCTACGACTACGTCGTGGATGTCACCGACACGATGGACATGCTCGGCGGCTACTGGCACTCCCTGGGCGACCAGAGCCAGGCAGTCGACGACACCAGCAAGTCGGACACCTACGGAGTGACGCTGACGCCGGGCACGCCCGACGTGCTGACGGTCGACTTCGGTTACTACGTCGATCTGGCGGCGCTCGGCAACCGGGTGTGGATCGACAACGACTTCAACGGTCTGCAGGATCCGACCGATCCGACCGGCATCCCGAACGTCGAGGTGACGCTGACGATCACCTATCCCGACGCCACGGTGGTGACGCTCATCCGGACGACCGACACGGCCGGGGCCTATGCGTTCCAGAACCTGCTCGCCGACGAGGACTACAACGGTGACGGCGTGGCGCCGGAGCCGACCTACGAGATCTCGATCGACCTCGCGGACGCCGACAACATCGTGGCGCTTGCCGGCGTCGGTCCGTCGACGATGACGGACGTCAACGGCAACGCGGACGACAACCGTGACTCCGACGACCCCGCCGGCGTCGACGCCTTCGCGACGCAGGGCATCACCGACATGACGGTGAATGCCGCCGACCCGACGACGGAGAACGACGTCGAAGCGACCTACGACTTCGGCTTCCGCGCCCTCGAGTTCGACTGGGGCGATCTGCCGGACGGGCCGTACGCGACGCTCTCGGCCAACAACGGTGCCAACCACGAGACGACCTCGGTCGGCAACGTGTTCCTCGGTACCGCGCCCGACACCGAGACCGACGGTCAGCCGACCTTCGACGCCCTCGGTGACGACAACGACCTCAACGGCGACGACGAGGACGGCGTCGTCTTCCTCCATCCGGTCCACCCGGGCGCCTCGGTCGACATCCAGATCACCGGCGGCGCCACGACCGGGACGAACGCCGACGGCGTCGGCATCCTCAACGCCTGGATCGACTTCAACTCCGACGGCGACTTCGCCGACGCGGGTGAGCAGATCGCGTCGAACTTCGACGTCGAGGCGGGTGCCGGGCCGAACAACATCATCAACATCGCGAGCGTCCCTGCCGGTGCGACCGGCGTGATGGCGGCACGTTTCCGCATCACGACCGCCGTCGGCCAGGGTGGCGACGCCGTGACCGGCTCGGCCACGACGGGCGAGGTCGAGGACTATGTGCTTTCGACCCTCGGCAACCTGGTGTGGAACGACTCGATCGACGGCGACGGCGAGTACGAGCCGCTCGGCACGGACGGCCTGCCCGGAACGGGCGACGAAGAGCCGCCGGTGCCGAACGTCACCGTGCAGCTGGTCGACCCGATCACCTTCGCCCCGATCACCGACGCCCTCGGCGCCAATATCGAGGCGGTGACCGACGCCAACGGCATCTACGAGTTCCCCGGCCTGCCGCCGGGCGACTACCGGGTGCTGTTCATCCGGCCCGCCGGCTTCGAGGACTTCACGCCGGAGAACCTCGCCGGTGGTGACGACACGATCGACAGCGATGCCGAGCAGGTGAGCGACACCAACGAAGGCCTCGCTCCGGTGGCGACCGATCCACCGATCACGATGACCGCCGGCGAGGTCGACACGACGGTCGATGCCGGTCTGCGTGCGATCACCGCTGCGCTCATCACTTCGGTGACCGCCTACGACGACGGCGGCTCGGTGGTGTTCGAGTTCTCGACGGGCTACGAAGCGTTGACCGCCGGCTTCGAAGTGCTGCGGCGCGACGCGGAACTCCGCGACTGGGTGCCGGTCACGGACGGGCTCGTGCCCGCTCTCGTCGGCGCGCCGCAGGGCGGTGTCTACCGGGTGGCGGACGAGCGTGCGCCGCTGGCGGACACGCTGCGCTACCTGATCGTCGAGCACCAGGCGGACGGTGGCAGTCAGCTCTACGGTCCGTACGACGTCAAGCTGGGCCGCCGTGGCGAGCGCGCCACTCTCGAGGAGAGCGCGATTGCGATGCCCAACGTCTCCGAGCGCTTCGCCGATCGGATGACGGCAGCCCGCGCGGCCGCCGTTCGCAAGGACGATGATCGGAGCCTCCGCGGTATCGGCTCAGGCCAGCCGCCGACCTCTCAGGTGCTGCAGGTCGACGTCGAGGAGACCGGTCTCTACCGAGTTTCCGCGGCCGAGCTGGCGGCCGCCTCGGGCGTTCGCGAGAGCGGAGTCCGCAGGCTGCTGATGCAGGGCATGGTGGCGGTCGAGAATCAGGGCCGCCGGATCTCCTGGATCCCGGAGGGGCGCCAGGGCGACGGTCTCTACTTCTACGGCGAGGCGATCGACAGTCTCTACACCCGCTACAACGTCTACCGGGTCACGCTCGACGAGCGCGGTGTCCGGGTCGGCAGGGTGGAGAACGACTACCCGACGCCGGCACCGGGCGGCATCTTCCAGTCGATCGAGCGGTTCGAGGAAGACCTGCTGCCGGTGATCAACACGACCGTGATCACCGAAGCGGATCCGTGGTTCTGGGACGGCATCAACGCCGCCTCGACGAACAACACGCGGAGCTTCGAGGTCACGGTGCCCGACGGCGCGACCGGCCAGGCCGAGATCACCGTCGCCCTCAAGGGCGGCACCAACGGACCGGCCGCGCTCGATCACTCGGCGACGCTGCGGGTGAACGGGGCCGAGGTCGGCACGACCGCCTGGAGCGGCAAGGAGCGCCACGAGGCGACCTTCGCCTTCGACGCCGCGTTGCTCGGTGCGACGACGACGTTCGAGGTCGAAGGGACGCTGGAGAACGGCTCGACCGCTTCAATCTTCTTCATCGATCGCTTCGAGCTCGACTACCCGCGCTTCTACCGGGCGGTGGACGACGCTCTCGTCGCTCGCGCCGACGGCAATGCCGTCGTCACGATCGAGGGTCTCTCCTCCGTCGACGTCGCGGTGCTCGACATCTCCGATCCGGCGGCGCCGAAGGAGGTGCGCAACGTGCGCGCCGAGTTCGGTCCCGGTGGTGTGCAGGCGAGCTTCACTCCCGGCAAGGGCGAGGAGGAGTACTTCGTGACGACCTTCCCGTCGGCACGGCCGGTGAGCGGCCTGCGCGCGGTCGTCCCGGCCGTCGATCTGCTCGACAGCAGCCTGGCCGTCGAGCATCTGGTCGTTGCGCCCGCCGAGTGGATGAGCGAAGCCGAACGGTTGGCGGTGCATCGCAACGGTCAGGGTCTGTCGTCGATGGCGGTCTCGCTGACCGACGTCTACGACGCCTTCAGCGACGGAATCGTCACCCCGTGGGCGATCCATGAGCTGCTCGACTACGCGACCGCGAACTGGATCGAGGCGCCGCGCTATGTCGTGCTCGCCGGCCGCGGGACGTTCGATCCGCGCGACCTGCAGGGCAACGGCGACAGCTTCCTGCCGATCGTGCTGGTCGGCACTCCGTACGGTCTCGTCGGTTCCGACAACATCCTCGCCGACCTCGTCGGTGACGATGCGGTGCCGGAAGTCGCCATCGGTCGTCTGCCGATCGTCAGCAGCGACGAGTTTGCCGCCTACAACGACAAGGTCGAGGCGTACGACGTCTCGTCCGGCCCGTGGCAGGGTCGCGCGATCCTCGTCGCCGACAACCCGGACGCGGCAGGCCAGTTCACCAGCGAGAGCAACACGATCGCCGGCCTGTGGCCGAGCTATGAGCAGACCTCGATCCACCTCGAGGAGATGACCACGGCGGATGCCCGTGCGGCTCTCCAGGCGGCGTGGAACGACGGTGCTCAGCTCGTCAACTACGTCGGCCATGCCGGGGTGACGCAGTTCGCCGCCGAGAACGTGCTCGGGATTCACGACATGGAGTTGCTCGCCAATGGTGATCGTCTCCCGGTGGTCTCGGCGTTGACCTGCATCGCCGGCCGGTCGGACATCCCGATGGTCGAGTCGGTGGCCGAGGCGCTCGTCACTGACGCCGACGGTGGAGCGATCGCCGTCTGGTCGCCGAGCGGCATCTCGTTCGGCGGCGCGGCCCATCGCCTCAACGTCCTCTACGCTACGGCGCTGAAGGACTCGCCCGGTGCGACGCTCGGTGAGATCTTCCTCACCACGACCGGCCAGTTCGGTCTCGAGGGCGGACCGGTCGAGATGCTCTACGCCTACGGCGTCACGGGCGACCCCGCCGTCGAGTTGCCGTAGCGAAGGCCCTCGGCAGCGACGACCTTCCGAGGCGCACTCCCGAACGGGGGTGCGCCTCTTCATCCTTCCCTGGGGTTGCGCGGGTGGAGAACGCGCCAGCGGCGACCTCCACCGCACGCTCCCCCGATCGGTGCTGCCTGACTGCTATGCTGCGCGCCCCGAGCGCCGCCTCGCGTGGGTGTGACAGGCCCGCGGCGGGTACCGTGACGAACGAAAGGGAGAGTCGAAGTGGGACGAAAGCGTAGGCAGTGGTCTGTCGCCGCGGTGTGGTGCGCCGTCGGCATCGTGTCGAGCCTCGGTCTGGGGGCGCAGGATCTCGAGGAGTTCGAGAGTCGCACCACGGTGCACCGTCTGGAGAACGGGTGGACGTTCGTGCTGGTCGAGAGATCAGTCGCTCCCGTGTTCTCGTTCCAGACCCTGGTGAACGTCGGCTCGGCTCAGGAGGTCCCCGGGATCACGGGGATCGCGCACATGTTCGAGCACATGGCGTTCAAGGGAACCACGAACTTCGGCTCGACCGACTACGAAGCCGAGCAGGAGGCTCTCGATCGCATGGAGGCCGCCTACGAGGCTTTGCAGGCGGAGCGTCTCTCACAGGCCCCCGACGAAGATCGACTCGCCGAGCTCGAGGAGGCGTTCCGGGAACTGCAGCAAGAGGCCCGCGAGTTCGTCATCTCCGGTGAGTTCGACAGGGTGCTTTCGAGCGAGGGCGGCGTCGGGATCAACGCTTTCACCGACACCGATTTCACCGGCTACATCTACTCCCTGCCGGCCAACAAGATCGAGCTGTTCTGCTGGCTCGAGTCGGACCGCTTCCTCAACCCGGTGTTCCGCGAGTTCTACATGGAGCGCGACGTCGTTCAGGAGGAACGGCGGATGCGCACCGAGAGCCAACCGATCGGCCGCCTGCTCGAGCAGTTCCAGTCGACGGCGTTCGTCGCTCATCCCTACAAGCAGCCCGTCGTCGGCTACATGAGCGACCTCCAGTCGATCACCATCGCCGACGCGCGCGCCTTTTACGAGAAGTACTACGTGCCGGCCAACATGGTTACCGCGATCGTCGGTGACATTGACACCGAGACGCTCGTGCCGATGCTCGAGCGCTACTTCGGGCGGATTCCTGCCGGGCCGCTGCCGGAGCCGCTCCGCACCGAGGAGCCGCCGCAGATTGCCGAGAAGATCGTCACCCTCGAGGATCCGTCGCAGCCTGTGTACATCGAGGGCTACCACATCCCTGCGCGGACTCACCCGGACCAGGCGGTGTGGGATGCGGTCGACGACATCCTCTCGAGCGGCCGCACCTCGAGGCTCTACCGCTCGCTCGTGCGCGACCGCCGCATCGCCGCGAACGCCGGGTCCTTCTCCCAGCTTCCCGGCAGCAAGTACCCGACGCTGTGGCTCGCGTGGGCGTTCCCGAGCCCCGAGAGTTCCAACGAGGAGGTCCAGGCGGCCATCCGTGAGGAGATCGAGCGGATGAAGAGCGAGGACGTGACCGACGAGGAGCTCGACCGATTCAAGGCGCGGGCGAAGGCCGGCCTGCTGCGGTCGCTGCGCAGCAACTCGGGGCTGGCGGACAGCCTCGTGCAGTTCCAGACCCTCTACGGCGACTGGCGAGAGCTGTTCCGTTCGATCGAGAGGATCGACGCCGTGACCAAGGAGGACATCCGCAGGGTGACGAGCGAGACGCTCGTCGCCGGCAACCGAACCGTCGGCATGATCGTCACCGAGACGTCGCAGGAAGCCGGGGAGTAGGGACATGCGAGATCGAAAGAGCCGTTCTCCGTTGCACGCCGCAGTCGAGCCGGGTCGCCGTCTGGCGGCCTGTGCCGCCGCGCTGATTCTCGGTGCCTCGGTCGGCGCCCAGGCCGCTCCTCAGGCCGCGTCTTCCCGCGCCGAAGCGCCGCCGATTCCGACACTCGAAGAGCTGAGCTATCCGCCCCAGAACGAATTCGAGGTTCCGGAGCCGACCCGGGTCGAGCTTCCGAACGGCCTGGTGCTGATCCTCGTCGAGGACCACGAGCTTCCGCTGATCGATGCCTTCGTCCGGGTTCGCACGGGCGGTCGGCTCGAGCCGGCCGGAAAGGCGGGTCTGGCGACGCTGACCGGAGCCGTCCTGCGCACCGGTGGGACGACCAGCCGTACCGGCCCCGAGATCGATCGCTTCCTCGAGAACCGGGCGGCGAGCGTCGAGACCGGTATCGGGATCGATTCCGGCAGCGCCTCGGCGAGGGCGCTGGCCGAAGACTTCGCCGACGTGCTGGAGATGCTCGTCGACGTGCTGCGCAATCCGGCGTTCGACGCGAGCGAGATCGCGGTGGCGAAGAACCGGATCAACGCCGGAATCGCCCGCCAGAACGACAATCCGACCGGCATCATGAGCCGCGAGTTCGCGCGAGTCGTGCGTGGCGCCGACTCGGCCTACACCCAGGCCGAGACGTTCACCAGCATCGCCTCGCTCACCCGGAGCGACCTGATCGCCTTCCACGAGCGCTACTTCCATCCCGGCAACATGATCGTCGGCGTTGTCGGCGACTTCGAGACTCCGGAGATGATCGACCTCATGACGAGCGCCTTCGGGGACTGGCCGGGCCGGCCCCCCGAGCCCCCCTTCGAGGGAGGCTACCGGGAGGAGCCGACGCCCGGCGTCTTCTGGGTCGAGAAGAACGACGTCGCGCAGTCGAACATCCTCATGGGGCATCCCGGTGTCCGCAAGGACAACCCCGATTTCTACGCCATCGAGGTCTTCAACGAGATGTTCTCCGGCGGTTTCACGTCGCGCCTGCTCTCGAGAATCCGTTCCGATCAGGGCCTCGCCTACACCGTCAGCGGCCGGATCGGCAGCGACTGGGATCGCGACGGCGTCCTGCAGCTCTTCACGAGCACGAAGACCGAGACGACCGGCGCGGCAATCGAGTCGCTGCTGACGGAGGCGCGCAAGGTCCTCGACGAGGAGCCGCCGACCGAGGAGGAGGTCGAGCAGGCGAAGCGGAATCTTCTGAACTCGTTCGTCTTCGCGTCGGACTCCTCCGGCGAGATTCTCGGTCGCCAGCTTCTCTACGAGTACTTCGGCTATCCGCTCGACCGACTCGAGCAGTACGTGCCGGGGATCGAGGCGGTGACGACCGAGCAGGTTGCCGAGGTGGCCCGCAAGTACATCGATCCAGAGGCGTTTACGATCCTGGTCGTCGGCCCGGCCGAGGGTCGCGACCGTCCCCTGAGCGACTTCGGGGAGGTCACCGAAATCGACATCACGATCCCTCCGCTCGACGAAGCTGCCGTAGCCGCCACGACGGAGGCGGCCGGCAAGGGGATGGAGTGGCTCGGCCGGTCGGTGGAAGCGCATGGCGGAGAAGAGGTGATCCTTGCCTTCGAGAGCATCCGGCAACGGGCCGAGGCGCGGGCGACGACGGCCGGTGGCGAGATCGAGGTCGCGATCGACCAGTGGGTCGCCTTTCCGGGCGCGCTGCGTCAGCTGGTGACACTGCCTTCCGGGGTCATGACCACCATCGCCAACCGTGAGGGCGCCTGGGTCGAGACCCCTGAAGGGAAGCGGCGACTCGAAGGCCGCCAGTGGGCCAACGTCATCGGCGGCCTTCCCCGCACGCTGCCGGTGCTGCTGCGTCTGGCGGCCGAAGGACGGGTGACGGCGAGCGAGCTCGAAGGAGGGGAGGAGGAGCCCGGCGCTCGAGTGGCGGTCACTGCGGCCGGAGAGGAGTTCCGGCTCCACCTGGATGCCGACGGCAGGATCGTCGCCATCGCCTTCGAGGGCAGCGACTTCCAGGGCCGGAGCGGCGAGGTGCTGCAGAACTACTCCGACTACCGTCCCGTCGGGGGTGTGCTGTTGCCGTTCCGGGTCGAAGCGACCTTCGAGGGATCTCCCTACCTCGAGAGTGAGGTGGAGAGCGCGGAGTGGAACCCGGAGGTCGGGCCCGACACCTTCTCGATGACGGCCGACGCCGCGAGCGATTCGTCGGCCGCGGAGTCCGCCGCTTCGGAGTGAATCCACGGATGGGGCTCTCGGACCGGGTCATCGGGCCGGGATCGCGAATCGCGACCGCCCGACAGGAGGTCGGTTCCCGGGAAGAGGGCGGCGCCGAGGCGGGCGCTACAACGTGAGCGCGGAACCGGGGACGAGCTGCGCCGGCACTCGACCCTGGACCGAGTTGGTGACCCAGATCGCGCGTGCGCGGGCGAGATCGGCGACTCCGAGGACCCGTTCCTGCGCCGTGCCGTTGTCGAGCAGTTGCGCCCGCATCGTTCCGGCCAGGAGGCCGCACTCGACCGGTGGGGTCCACAAGCCGTCCTCGAGCTCCAGGAAGAGATTGCCGACCGTGGTCTCGGTGAGCTCGGAGTCGTCGTTCCACAGGACGACGTCATCGGCGTCGGGGTGCTCGGCCGCTGCGGCGGTGTAGGTCTCGCGCCGGGTCGTCTTGTGGTAGAGCCAGCGCGATCCCCGGTCGACCGGTGAACCGGCCAGCGCCAGGCTCCACGGCACCGGCCGGGGAGAGAAGTCCGACGCCTCGAGCGCCGGAGTCCCGGCGAGATCGATGGTGAGACGGACCCGTTGCGGTCCCTTCCAGGTCCCGGACGCCTCGTGCAGTACCGAAGTGACGCCGGCAACGTCGAGTGGAATGTCGAAGTAGCCCGCCGAATCTCGCAAGCGATCGAGATGACGGTCGAGCCGCCGGTATCCCCTCTCCGGCTCCCAGCGCATCGTCTCGACGAGCGAGAAGGATCGCGGCTCGTGGGTGAGGACGACCGTCTTGTCGAGGCACTCCTGGTACTCGGCGGCCGGCCGGGAGTCCCAGACGATGCCGCCGCCGGTGCCGAATTTCAGGGTCGAGGCGGCGCGGTCGATGACCGCCGTGCGGATGGCGACGCTGAACCTCGCCCTGCGCTCGGGTGCGATCCAACCGATGGCTCCGGTGTAGAGGCCCCGGGGCCTCTGTTCGAAGTCGGCGATCAGTTCCATCGTGCGTCGCTTCGGGGCGCCGGTGATCGAGGCGCACGGGAAGAGTGCGCGGAAGATCTCGGCAACCGAGGCCGCCGTCTCGGCCTCGACCGTGGAGGTCAGCTGGAACACCGACGGGTAACACTCGACGTCGAGGAGTGACCGCACCTCCACCGAGCCCGGCTTTGCGACCCGCCCCAGGTCGTTGCGGATCATGTCGACGATCATGATGTTCTCCGCGGAGTCCTTGGGGGACGCGGCGAGGGCCTCGGCGACCCGGCGGTCGTCCCCGGTGTAGAGCCCTCGAGGCGCCGTCCCCTTCATCGGGCGACTCCACAGCCGATCGCCGTCGAGTTCGAAGAACAGCTCAGGCGAGGCGGAGCACACGACCTGGCGGTCGTTCTCGAGCCATGCGGAGTAGGGAGCGCGCTGATTGCGCCACAGCCGCCGGAAGAGGCCCCAGGCGCTGCCGCGGAAGGGCGCTTCGAGGTGATGGGTGTAGTTGACCTGGTAGGTGTCCCCTCGTGCGATCGCCTCGTGAATCCGGCCGACTCCTCTTGCGTGCTCTACGGCCGAGAGGGTGGCGTGAGGGGAGCCGAGCACGAACGACCCGGGAGCCGGCAGGTCGTCGTCCCTCACGGCTCGTGGGGGAGGGCAGGTCGCCCACCAGCCCAGCGGCTCGCCGGTCGGTCGGACTTCGAGCTTCGGATCGAATCCCGGTGCCGCCTCGTAGGCGAGGTAGCCGAAACTCCACAGCCCTTCGCTCGACGCCTCCGTCGCCTCTTCGAGCGTCGGCACGACCTCGTCGGGCGAGTGGACCCAGCGGACGCTGACAGCGGTGCCGAAGACCCACCAGTGGTCCGATCCCGGGTCGTAGAAGACGGCCCTCGCCGTCTCATCGGTCGCAGCGGCCATGCGTTAGACTGCCGAGTCTACCCGCCCGCGCTTCTCCCTCCGGCGCCCCCGCCATGCCACGAATCACCAAGGTCTACACCCGCACCGGTGACGACGGCACGACGGCGCTCGGCGGCGGCCAGAGAGTCGACAAGGACGCGGTGAGGATCGATGCCTACGGCACCGTAGACGAGCTCAACTCGGCGCTCGGTGTCGCGGTGGCCGGCGAGCTGGACGAGCAACTGGCGGCGAGCCTCGCGCGCATTCAGAACGAGCTCTTCCATCTCGGTTCCGACCTGTGCATCCTCGAGGAGGACAAGGAGAGCATGCCGGTGCCGCGCATCGAGACCCGGCATGTCGAGGCGCTCGAGGCGGAGATCGACACCCTGAGCGAGGAACTGCCGCCGCTCGAGAACTTCATCATTCCCGGCGGGAGCACAGGGGCGGCGGCGCTCCACCTCGCGAGGACGATCTGCCGGCGCGCCGAGCGTTGCGTCGTCACCCTCGGACGCGCCGAGGCGATCAACGAGCACGCCCTGCGCTACCTGAACCGGCTCTCCGACCTGCTGTTCGTCATGGCACGGGCGCAGAACGCCCGCTCCGGCCGGGACGACGTCCTCTGGGACAGCCGGGCCTGAGTCCGGCTCGGCGACTCAGCTCCTGCCGGGCGAGCCGGAGTCAGAAGGTCTGGTCGGCGACGGTCTCGCGCACGACCTCTTCGATCGTCGTGACGCCGTCGCGGATCTTCTGCAGGCCGCTCTGCCGGAGCGAGATCATCTCGTTGGCGAGCGCCTTCTCGCGCAGCTCGTAGGCGCTGGCGCCGGAGAGGACGAGGTCGCGGATCTCGTCGTCGACCTCCATCACCTCGAAGAGGCCGATCCGCCCCTTGTAGCCGGTCGTCGAGCAACGCTCGCAGCCGCGCCCCTTGAAGAGCTGCATCGACTGCGCTTCGTCGGGTGCGAAACCGAGGTTGACGAGGCTCTGCGGCGGCACTTTGATCGCTTCTTTGCAGCCGGAGCAGATCTGGCGAACCAGGCGCTGGGCGACGACGAGATGAACCGAACTCGCGACGAGAAACGGCTCGACACCCATGTTCATCAGCCGGTTGACCGACGAGGGGGCGTCGTTGGTGTGAAGGGTCGAGAGCACGAGGTGACCGGTCATGGCGGCCTTGATCGCCACCTCGGCCGTCTCGAAGTCGCGAATCTCACCGACGAGGATGATGTTCGGGTCCTGGCGCAGGAACGATCGCATCGCCGCCGCGAAGTTGAGCCCGATCTGCTCCTTGATCTGCACCTGGTTGATCCCCTCGAGATTGAACTCGACCGGATCCTCGGCAGTCATGATGTTGGTCTCGGGCGAATTGATGCGCGACAGCGCCGAGTAGAGCGTGTTCGTCTTACCGGAACCGGTCGGGCCGGTGACGAGCACCATGCCGTAGGGCCGGAAGATCGCCTGCTCGAAGCGTCGCAGCGGGTCGGGCTCGAAGCCGAGCTTCGTCATGTCGAGCATCAGCTTGTCTTTGTCGAGCAGACGCATGACGATCTTCTCGCCGAAGATCGTCGGCAGGCTCGAGACGCGGAAGTCGAGGTCCTTCACCTTGCCGGAGCCGCGGGTCTTGATCTTGATGCGGCCGTCCTGCGGGAGGCGCTTCTCGGCGATGTCGAGTTTCGCCATGATCTTGAGGCGGCTGGCGATCGCCTCCTTGAGCTTCATCGGCGGGCGCATCATTTCGTAGAGGACGCCGTCGATGCGGTAGCGCACCCGGTACTGCTTCTCGTAGGTCTCGATGTGGATGTCGGAGGCGCCGCGCTTGATCGCGTCGGTGAGGATGATGTTCACCAGCCGGACGACCGGTGCCTCCTCCGACTGCTGGGTCAGCTCCTGGAGGTCGATGTCCTCGTCTTCGTCGAGAACCTCGAGGTCGGCGTCGTCCGCTTCGGCGATGTCCTCCATCACCTTGCGCAGCTCGATCGCGTGGGTCGAGCCGTGGTATTCGTCGATCGCCTCGCGCAGCGCGGTGTCGGAAGCGACCACCGGCTCGACCGTGTAGCCGGTCATGAACTTGATGTCGTCCATGGCGAACACGTTCGTCGGGTCCGCCATGGCGATCGTGAGCTTCGCGCCCGTCTTCGCCACCGGCAGCACCGTGTACTTTCGGGCGACTTCGGCAGGCACGAGCTGGATCACCGCCTCGTCGATCTCGAGGTCGGTCAGGTCGACCGCCGGCACGCCGTAGCGATCCGCCAGGAACTCGACCAGCTGCGGGTCCGACATGAAACCGAGCCGCACGAGGTGCGTGCCGAGCCGCCCCCCCTCGTCGCGCTGGGACTCGAGCGCCTGCTGCAACTGCTCGGCGGAGATCTTCCCGGCACCGACCAGCAGGTCGCCCAGCCGGTTCGCTCCCTTCTCGCCCGTCGTCGGACTCGTCGTCATGACGCCGCAGTCTACGCCCGCGGAAGCGGAGTCGTCAATCTAAGTGTCGATCAACAAACGATATACGGCGTGCGATCAGCCAGAACTCCTGACGCAGGCCGAGCCGGCTGCGCAGATGGGCGCCGAGGGCACGCAGCGGCAGAGCCGCGATCTGCGCGACGCGTTCTCCGAGCGGGGCCGAGCGCTGATAGAGGTGCGGGTCCAACCGGAGCACCTCGAAGCCCTCTTCCCGGACGAGGCGAGCCGCGTGGTCGGGCTCGTAATAGACGTAGTGCTGAACGCCCCCGGCGCCGAAGAAGACGTGCCCCGGGTTGCTCCGGGCGCGCCAGAACGCGAGGTTGGGCAGGGCGATGAAGACGGCGCCGTCCGGCTCGAGCACCCGGCGCACCTCGGCGAGCGCCGGCCGGGGGTTCGGGACGTGCTCGAGCACGTGCTTGAGGACGACCATCCTGAAACTCCCGTCCGCGAACGGGAGGGGTTGGTCGAGGTCGGCGACCTGTGCGTCGAGCCCCTTCTCGCGGCACAACTCGATGACCTCCGGGTTGAGGTCGATCCCCGTAGCCGGAAGACCGAGCCGGCGGGCTGCCTCGAGTGTGTGACCGAGGGAGCAGCCCACCTCGAGCAAGGGCCCCGGCTCGACGTGGTTCAGCAGGTCGAGCAGCTGGCGCCGGGCCTTGGCGACCCGGTGGCTGCGACGCCGCAGGTAACGCTCGTTCCACAAAGTGGCTGGCTGGGCCTCTTCGACACGAACGTCGCGGCTCTTGTAGACCAGGCCGCAGGTGCAGCGGACGAAGGTGAAGTCCTCATGCTCCACCCACGACACCCTTCTGTCGCCGGCGCACACGGGGCAGGCGGGCCAGACCTGCAGACTCTGATGTGCGTCGCTCGCCATCGGGTGAGGCTAGCAGCGGGGAGGATCTGGTTGAGTCAGCGAAACAGGACACGCCGACTGGCGCGATCGTGGATCTCCACGAGGACCGGTGTCCACGACCTCTCGGGACTTGAGAGTTCTACCCGCCACAACCCGGGTTGGAGGCCACCGAAGGTGAGTTGGCCCGATGCCAGAACAGGCTTCGGTGCCGGCTCGAAGAGGGGCACGAGCGCCACTCTCAGTTCCTCGAGCAGGAGATCGCTTTGCCTGTTGCCGGGCGCCAAGTCGAGCACGTCGAGGGTCAGGTTCCCTGCTGGGGGTATGACGAAGGTCCGCGGCGGGGAGGGGAGATCAAGGGTCCAGGTGTGATGAAACCTGGTCGTGAAGACGGTCAGCTTCCAGGCCTTCGCCGCGTGGGAGGCCTGTCCATTCAGCCACCTCCCCAGCATCGTAGTAATCGTCGAAGCCATAGGACTCTCCCGTGCCGGGGTCCTTGAGCACGAAGTGGAAATAGTCTCCCAGGTAGGCCTTGTCGTGAGCTTCGAGGCGAAAGACCAGTGATTCGTTGGCCTGCGCTGCGACGGTGTCGTTGGGGTCCGGACACATCGAGCGAGGAAGGCCTTCGATCGGCAGCCAGGTCTCGCGCTCACCCTCCGCTATGCGGGCGACCGTGGACCATGTGTGGTCGGCTGTCACAGCCAGAATCTGCCAGTCGCCTGGCGGGACGTGTTCGAACCGGTACCGCCCCTGTACAAGCTCGGCATTGGCGATGCTCGGGTCGGTTCCGGCTCTTTGCGCCGACGGGGGGAAGGAGTCGAACCAGCTCCCCGAGCTGCAGGGTGCGGGTTCGCCTCCGCGTTCATCGATCGCCCGAATCGTGACGACCGACGGCATGGGTCCCTCGACGCCCTCCAAAGTGCCTTCGATGCGTGTTCCGACCGAGAGTACGACCTCGAGCTCCGACTCCGACTCGAGCACCTTGAGTCCCCTACCGAAAGGCGCCATCTGACGGGCATGGATCTTGAGCGCGTAGAAGCCCTCCGGCACCGGCGGCAGAACAAACGAGCCTCGGCTGTCCGTGACGGTCTGGACCCTTGGGCCGGAGGGACGGTAGGGCTCGTGGAGGCGGACCCTGGCCCCCACAACCGGTTCTCCATCCTCGCCCCGAACGGAGCCTCGCAGACGGACCATTTCCCGGCTCGACTCCTCGAATTGAATCTCCACCTGGCGGTCCGCGGGAAGTTGGCAGGCGCGGACGACCGCGTCGTGAGCCGGGTGCTCCGTCATCACGAAGAACTCCTCTCCAAGAGGGATCCCTTCCAGTTGACACTCTCCGCTGCGGTCTGTCGTGCAACGGTCGAAGTTGTCCATCGCCAGCACGGAGGCGCCCTCGACCGGGTCCGAGTTGTCGTCGACGACCCGCACGACCATCGAACCGGTGCCGGCGGTTCGAAGTTTCGCGTACAGGGTCGCGGGAGCATCGGCCGACAGGTCCAGCTCCACCTGCACGGTCTCGTGCTCCTCGCTCTCGACCGTGACCAGGTACCGACCCGCAGCCAACGCTCCGGAGTCGAACGCTCCGTCGGGCCCGCTCTCGGCCCTCACTGGAGGGGCCTGGTCATCGAGGTGGGCGAATCCGAGAAGGGCCCCCTCGACGGGCCAGGACTCGTCCTCGACCTTCCCTCGGACACGACGCTTCGCTTTGAGTACGAGATCGGCAATCTCGCTCAGGTTGCGATCTGATCTCGTGCGGGTGCCCTTGCGCAGGGTGCCTTCGGCCTCAGCGAAGAGGCTCCACTCGTCGTCGTCTCGGGCGCCCACCGTGTAGGCACCGTCCTGGTGAGTCCCGGCGATGGGGTGAGGGAGCCAGCCGAAGGGTGCTCCAAGAGGGGCGACGGGAAGCGATGCGACCGATGCGCCAACCGCTGGACGACCATCCTCGTGGCGCACCGTTCCTTGCAACTGCAGTCCGCGGTCGATCACGAACTCCTGCTGCGCTTCTTCCGGGCAGTTGTGCTCGACCGACGTTCGCCGGGGAACGAAGTCCTCATGGGCGAGCCCGACAACGAACTTCGCCGGTGGCATCATGTCCATCTTGAAGCTCCCCTGAGCATCCGTCACCGCTCGCCACGGTGAGTCGAAACCCTCCAGCCAGACCACCACGAGGGCGCCGGAAAGAGGGCTGCCGGAAGCGGGGGCCGTGGAGTGGCTCCTCGCCAGGACCCTGCCTGTCAGGTCGCAACCCCGGTCGATCGAGATCTCCCCGAGGTGAAGAGTTCCGAAGGCGTCGTAGCTGTTGTCGAACTTGTGGAAGGGAATCGGCAGGACCTTGGGAGGGAGTCCTGGTGACTCGATCACCAGAGACGGTTGCTCCGACGCGCGCCTGGGCCATGGCCGCTCGGGAACCGGTATTTCGAGTTTGACGATGCCCTCCGAGTCAACGGTCGACTCCGCGAGAGTCGCCAGCGGCTTCCCGAGCCGCTCCGAGCGGAGGACTCGAACCCTGGCTCCGACGGCTGAGTCTCCGTCCAGCGAGACACGGGCTCGGACCGACGCACTGCCTGCAAGAGCCTCTTCTTCCGGGAGGAGCGCCGCGCAGGTGAGGAGGAAGATGAGGGCCCGGAACATGCCGAAGCCAACGCCGCTCCAGCGAGCGGAATTCCGGTTGTCGGCCGAGTTCGGGACGGCGAGTACGACGTCAAGGGGGTCGTTGGCGGAGAACGCGCGCCGGTGGCTCGCGCCGCCGGACTGTCGATCCTGCTGAACTCGCCTGCGGCTCCGAGGCTGAATACGGGAGCGCGGAGAGATACTCTGCAGATTCCACGATGCGCCGTCTACTCGAGCGGGCCATGCAGGCCGAGCACAGCTTCATGGTCGTGATGGCCGCTGCGGTCGGTTGCCTCGGCGGTGTCGGGGCTGTTCTCTTTCGCCGCCTGATCGAGGCGGTCCAGACGTGGAGTTGGGGAGGAGCACCGGTACCCCTCGACCTGATCCGCTCACACCCCGGCTGGTACGTAGTCCTGGTGCCGGCGCTGGGCGGCCTGATCGTCGGGCCGCTTGTGCACTGCTTCGCGCGCGAGGCGAAGGGGCACGGCGTCCCCGAGGTGATGGAGGCGGTGGCGATGCGGTCGGGAGTGATCCGGCCGCGTCTGGTGGTGGTCAAGAGTCTCGCCTCGGCCGTGTCGATCGGTACCGGAGGCTCGGTCGGTCGCGAAGGGCCGATCGTTCAGATCGGCTCCGCCCTCGGCTCGGCGCTGGGACAGCTCTTCCGCCTGTCGGGCAGCCGGCTGCGGACGCTCGTCGGCTGTGGTGCCGCGGCCGGTGTCGCGGCGACGTTCAACGCGCCGATCGCCGGGCCGCTCTTTGCGGCTGAGGTGATCCTCGGTGAGTTCGCGGTCACCCAGTTCACGCCGATCGTCATCTCGTCGGTGATCGCCACGGTCATCTCGCGCCACTACCTGGGCGACATTCCGGCGTTCGTGGTTCCGGAGTACTCGCTGACCAGCCCGTGGGAACTGGGGGTCTATGCCGTTCTCGGGATCGTCGCGGCGTTGGTCGGCCTCGCCTTCGTGCGAATTCTCTACGCCGCCGAGGATGTCGCCGATCGGACTCCGATCCCGGGATGGTTCCTGCCGGTCGTCGGCGGTGTGCTGGTGGGCGCGATCGGACTCGCGTACCCCCACGTTCTCGGAGTCGGCTACGAGGCGATCGAGCAGGCACTGGTTGGAGACCTGTCGATGACGATGCTCGCGGCGCTGCTCGTGTTCAAGATCGTGGCGACGAGCGTCACGATCGGCTCCGGGGGCTCCGGAGGAGTGTTCGCACCATCGTTGTTCCTGGGCGCGATGACTGGGGGAGCGGTCGGGACCGTAGCGCACGCGTGGGCGCCGGAGGTGGCGGCGAACCCCGGTGCCTACGCCCTCGTCGGCATGGGCGCCGTGGTTGCCGCGACGACTCATGCACCGCTGACGGCGATCCTCATCCTCTTCGAGATGACCTCGGACTACGCGCTGATTGTGCCGATCATGGCGTCGTGCATGCTCGCGACGCTGCTCGCCACGAGACTCCGTCGGGACTCCATCTACACGGTCAAGCTGCTGCGCAGGGGGGTCGATCTGCGCCGGGGCAGGGACCTGAACGTTCTGCGCGCCCTCAAGGTGGCGGACGTGATGAGCGCGGGAGCGCCGACGGTTTCCGGAGATCTCACGGTTGGAGAGGTGGTGGCGCTGGTGAGCGACCATCCGCATCCGTGCCTCTACGTCGTCCGCGAGGATGGCGCTCTCGAAGGGGTCATCGTCATCGACGAACTGCGCACCCGGCTCGCCGATCTCGGCCATGTGGATTCTCTGGAAGCCCGAGACCTCGCCCGTGCGGACGCAAGTTCGCTGTCACCGTCACAGGACCTGGATACCGTGACGAAGATCTTCGCAGGTAGGAACAGGGAAGAGCTTCCGGTGGTCGACGGCGGTCGCTTCGTCGGCGTGGTGACTCGCAAGCACTTGCTCGACGCATACAACGAAGAAGTGCTCAAGCGCGACATGGCGGCAGAACTCTCGGGCAGCCTGGTGGCGACGGCTACCGACTCGGTCAGCCTCGGCGCCGACTACGAGATGGTGGAGATGGAGACCCCCGGGAGGTTCGTCGGCAGGTCGATCGCAGACCTCGACGTGCGTGCCCGCTACGGTGCTCACGTTCTGATGCTCCGTCGCGGCGCGCGCCCGGGAGAGCACGAGATCGAACTCGTCCCCGAGCCGTCGACCGTGATCGGTCCGGGCGATCGACTCGTCGTCGTCGGCAGGGCGGCGGACCTGCGCCGACTCTCGGCGCTCTGAGGGCGATCCTCCGCGCCGTCGGGGGGTGCCGCTAGCGGTCGCCGAGAGCCTGCGTCAGGGTGCGCGATTGTTCGCGCATCCTCCGAAGCAGTTCCGGCGAGGCCTGTGGATGCGGATGCTCGAGCCAGGCGAGTGCACCTTCGAGCAGCTCGCGGGCTTCGTCCGAATCCAGCCCGGCGGCGCGTTCGATAAGCTTTTCGGCCTCCTCGAGCGGCACCCTGGTCAGGGGCGGTGCCGTCACCGGAGGCGGTGTGATTCCGGCTTCGATCCAGCTCGCGCCGGTTACCGCACCGTCTGATCTCGCGCCGTCGGACCGCGCACGGCGGCACAGTGCGATCCACTGCTCGAGCGTCACCGGGTCTGGTCGCGCGGATCAGTTCGCGACGACGAGTTCCCGTCGAAGGTCCCGCGCGAACATCGTACGCGTGAACTTCCCGAGCCCCTGGGGGTTATCGCCGAAGGCAGCGACCCGGCTCAGGATCAGCTCGCGCCGGGAGTCCGGCACCGCGGTCGGGAACGTCTCTTCGCGCTCGTAGCGATATTCCGACAGGTCGCCGAAGCCGCCGTCACGCCAGGCTTCGACATCGTAGCGAGTCGTCCACAAGGGCTCGTCCTGGACGCTCTCGGCGAAGGGTGAGCGGAGCATGAGGGTCTCCAGGTAGCTGCAGACGGCGGTGAGCTGCTCGAACGCCTCGGGCGGCGCCCCCCGCTCTTCGAGGAGCGAGTCGATCGCGTCCTCGAGAAACTCGAGCGAAGCACGGGTCGTGAAGAAGCGGCCCAGCATCGAGTACTTGGAGAGCAGGTTCCCGCCCAGCTCGCCGCTGACCAGGCGCTCGTAGTTCTCCCGTGACCAGGCGAGGCACTCCTCGTCCGTGTCGAAGAGCTCCTCCTTGCTCTCGCGCACGAAGTCGGCGAGCACCTCGGTCAGCGCTTCGGGCGCGTCCTCGAGGCGCTGCGCCTGGCGTTCGACCACGTCGAACGGCCGGATGCCGTAGTGCCGCGCCAGCTCGAACGCCTCCTGGAAATTGTCCTCGTAGAAGAAGATCGTCAGCAGCAGATGGAAGACCCGGCAGTCGAGATAGTCCTGGAAGCTGAAGGTCGGCGTCTCGACGACGATCTCCTCGGTCTCGATGATCGGCTCGCCGAGATAGTCGCTGATGTTGCGGGCGACGACCCGGAAGCGTGTGCCGAAGCCGTGCCGCTCGCGCTCCTCCGGGTTGGCCAGCGGGGCGCCGTAGAGCAGCATGAGCTGGTGGGCGGAGACACGACTCACCCCGGTCTCGAGCAGGTCGCGCACCGCCTTGAAGAACGACTCCTTGGTCTCTCCCGGCAGGCAGAGGATCAGCTCGCCGTAGGCTTGCATCCCTTGCGCCTGGACCTCCTTCTGGATGTCGGCGTAGGCGTCGAGGCTGATGTTGTCGCGCTCGATGTTGGCGAGCACCTGGGGGTTGAGCGATTGCACCGCGGCGGTCATCGGCAGCGCGCCGCGGATCTTGCGCATCACGCGGATGATTCGGTCGCTGCGGTTCTTGCCGGTGGTGGTTCGCAGGTACTGGGGCCAGCCGTAGCGATCCTGGAGGTGGGCGATCCTGTCGGCCAGCTCTTCGTCCCACGGGTACATCCCGAAGTTGTCGTCGGCGAAGCAGACCGGCGTCTCCGGCTTGACGCGCTGCGCCAGATACTCGAGGTCGGCGTAGACGTTCTCGACCGAGTGTCGGTGGACCCTGCTGTTGTCGGCGACTGCCGAGTTGCAGAACGTGCAGGTGAACGGACAGCCGCGCGACATCTGGAGCATCGGGAAGAGGCCGGTGCCGATGTACCGATCCATCATGCCGGCGAGGTAGGGAGACGGAATCTCGTCGAGGTCGAGGATCCGATCGATCGCTCCGCCGTGCATGAACTCTCCGTCGCTCTTGCGCACCCACACCGCTCCGGGAAGCTCTTCGGCCTGCATCGAGTCGAGGTTCCTGTCCGCCTCGTGGAAGCGCCGGATCACGTTCAGGAAGGCTCGCTCTCCCTCATAGGTCGGGCCGCGGCTCGCAACGTCGAACTCCGGCACCGAGCGCAGGTAGCTCTCCTGCTCCGGCCGGGTCAGCGGAAAGTGGGGGCCTCCGACGACGGTCAGCACCTCGGGATACCGCTCCTTCGTGTGCGAGGCGAAGGCGCGCGCGAGGTTGTGATTCCAGGCGTAGCTCGACAGCGCCAGCACGTCGGGCGGGCCCTTGTCGAGCGCGACCTTGAGTTCGGCCGGATCGCGGAACAGGCTGATGTCGAGCAGGACTTCTCCGAGGAAGGCCTGAAGATAGGTCGCCAGGTTGGCGATGCCGAGCGGGAATATGTCCGAACTCAGGGTCAGCAGACTGTGACCCAGGTCTGCGAGGAAGATCTCCATGCGTCCTCCAGTCAGAGAATGGCGCGGGGAGCGCACCTCCGACGATGTTCCCCGGGAAAATTGTCAGGCGATCCACAAATGGATGTCAAGCTCTTTCCGAGCGGGAGGCCTGGTCCGGTCGACACGCGCTTGACATCACTGGAGGTAGCTCTCGCAGTGTGGGCGGCCCGAATCTCAGGGGTGCCCCCAGCCGGGCAGGCCGGACGGTGGAGGGAGTCCGGCGCCGCCGCTACCGAGCGGCCGCCCGGAAGTGCGACGAGGCGCGGGCGACGATCTCCTCGGGAGCGATCTCCAGAAGACAGGCCTTGGCCTCGTCGAACCTCTGATAGCAGAAACTGCACGGCAGCCGATGGGAGAGATTCCGGTCGGGAGCCCCCCACAAGCCGTTGCGCTCCGGATCGGTCGGCCCGAGGAGGCAGATCGCCGGGGTTCCCAGCGCGTGCGCGAGGTGCACCGGGCCGGTGTCGCCGCCGAGGATCAGCTTGGCTCCGCGCAGCGCCGCGGCGAGCGCCGGCAGGTTGAGCGCGTCGACGGTGGTGGTGCCGGCGCCTGCCTGCTCCGCGATCAACTCGGCGAGAGCGCCTTCTCCCGGGGCGACGAGGATGCCGACGGGGAAGTCGGAGGCGAGGGCGGCGGCGACCGCCGCCCAGCGTTCCGGCGGGTACTCCTTGCTCGGCCAGCCGGCGGAGGGTTGGATGAGGATCGGAGGCACCGACGCCGCCTGCGAGCGGGGCAGGATCGAGTCGCCGTCGAAGTCGATCACCCCGTCGTCGGCATCGACTGCGGCGGCGAGCGAGCGCTGCCGTTCGACGACGTGCGCGCCCCGTACCGGGATCGACTCGCCGGCCCACACAGCACTGGAGGGCTCGCGCCGGTCTTCCCGGCGCGCTCCGATCACCCTGCCGGCGCGGCTGAGGGCGGCGATCAGCGCGCCCTTGTGGTTGCCCATCGCGTCGATCGCGACGTCCGCCTCGAAGCCGTCGAGGCGGGCGAGGAACTCCCGTAACTGCCGCCGGGTCTCCCGCGACAGAGGCCGCTTGCGCCACGTCTTGAGCCGCACTTCGATCACCTCGTCGACGGCGTTGTGCTCCGCCAGCAGCGGTGCCCAGGCGGACTCGACCACCCAGCCGATGCGCGCCTCCGGCCGGCGTCTCCTCAGCGCCGTGGCGAGCGGCAGGGTGTGGACCACGTCTCCCATCGCGCTCGTGCGCACGATGAGGATCCGCGACGGCGCCACGGGGCGCTCCTCAGCTGTCGCCGAGGCGGCGGACGCTGGCGATGATGTCGGTGGTGGAGTGGTCCTTGGGGTCGCCGACGAGGGCCGTCCGCCCACCGTAGGCGCGCACGACCTCGTACTCGGGCACGTTCTCCGGCGTGCCGTAGTCGGTCCCCTTGCAGTGCACATCGGGCTGGAGCCGTGAGATCAGCGGCCCCGGGGTGTCGCCCTCGAAGACGACGACGTAGTCGACCACCGCGAGCGCCGCCAGCAGCTCGGCGCGCTCCCCGGCCGGGACGATCGGGCGCCCCGGCCCCTTGAGGCTCTCGACCGACGCGTCGGAGTTGAGCGCCACGACCAGCGCGTCCGCCTCGGCGGCGGCGGCGGTGAGGTAGCGCACGTGGCCGACGTGCACGAGGTCGAAGTGGCCGTTCGCCAGCGCGACGGTACGGCCGGCCTCTCTGAGGCGTGCGATCTCGGCGGAGAGCTCCGCCTCCGTCAGGACCCGTCCCACGTCACCCCCTCGAGAACCCGGCCCCCGGACGTGACGGCCGCCGACAGCTCGTCGCGGGTCAGCGTCGCGGTGCCCATCTTCATGACGACGATGCCGCCCGCATAGTTGGCCAGGAGCGCCGCTTCGAGCGGGGTGGCGCCGGCCGCGGTCGCCAGTGCGAACGTGCCGATCACGGTGTCGCCGGCGCCGGTGACGTCGGCGACCTGGGTCGAGCCGTGGACCGGCAGGTGGGCGTGCTCGAGATCGGAGAAGAGGCTCATCCCGGAGCTGCCCCGCGTGACCAGCAGGTGCCGGCAGTCGAGTCGCTCGCGCAGCGCACGACCGGCGCCGTCGAGGTCGGGGTCGAGCTCGCGCCCGAGAAGCATCTCGGCCTCCTCGGCGTTCGGCGTGGCGGCGTCCATGCCGGTGAAGTCGCCGAGCCGGTAGCGACTGTCGCAGACGAGGGAACCCCCGTCGGCGAGCGCGCTGCGCAGTCGCGGCGCCAGCTGCGGGTCGACCGTACCGTAGCCGTAGTCGGAGAGCACGGCCGTGCCCGCGGTACCCGTCCACCCTGCGAGAGCGCGATCGAAGAGCTCCCGTTCCTCGGTGCCCAGCTCGAGCTGGTCCTCGATGTCGTAGCGCACGATCTGCTGCTTGATCGCGTGACGGCCGCCGCCGAGGATCCGCACCTTGGTGGGCGTGCGGTAGCCGGCGCGTACTGCGATCCCCGCGGTATCTATGCCGAGGCCGGCGAAGAGATCGAGCAGCTCGCGCCCGCTGGCGTCGGCGCCGACGACGCCCAGCGGCAGCGGCCGGCCGCCGAGTGCCGCGACGTTGGCGACGGCGTTGGCGCCGCCGCCGGGGATCACCGTCTCGCTGTCGTGCCGCAGGATCAGCACCGGCGCCTCGCGGCTGATCCGCTTCGGCGTGCCGCTGATGAAGCGGTCCGCCACCATGTCGACGAGCATGACGACCGGCTGGCCGGCCATGCTCTCGACCAGTGCGAGCAGTCGCTCGGCCGACGGAAGTCCCTTGTCTTGAGACATTTGCGTGGAAGTATACACTTCGGTCGTGAGCACGCCGGAAGAACGTCTGCGCGCCCGGATCGAACGGCACGGCCCCCTGCCGTTCTCCGAGTTTATGGAGGAAGCGCTTTACGGAGAAGGGGGCTACTACGCGACGCCGACGCCGAGGATCGGGGCGCAGGGGGACTTCGTGACCGGCTCGTCGCTGTCGCCGCTCTTCGGTCGCTCCACCGCGAGACTGCTCCAGCGCCTCAGCCACCAGCTCGGGAGGGCGGACTTCCTGGAGGGTGGATTCGGCAACGGGCGTCACCTGGAGGCGCTGGTCGGATCGCTGCCGCCCGCCTTCGAAGCCGGTCTGCTGGCGTGGGATCGCGTCGTCAGGGAGGCGCCTCGCGGAGTCGAGGTCGTTGCGGATCTCGAGAGCGTCGGGCCTCTCACCGGTCTCCTCTTCTCCTACGAACTCTTCGATGCCCTCCCGTGCGACCGACTGAGGTGGACGGGCGAGGGTTGGGAAGAGGTCCGGGTAGGGCTGGAAGAGGAGGCGTTGTGCTGGAAGACCGTACCGGCCACGACTGCCGTACTCGAGCCCTTCTCGAGGGAGCTGGCGGACACCTCGCGATTCGAGCCCGGCCAGATCGTCGATCTCGCCCGCGGCTGGCGCCCGCTCTACCGGCAGCTCGCCGAGCGCCTGGGGCGAGGCCTGCTCGTCACCTGCGACTACGGCTTCGAGCGTGAGCGGCTCTTCGACGCGCGAGTGCGGCGCCACGGCACGGTGGCCTGCTATCGCCGCCAGACGGTTCATCGTGATCCGTTCGTCGACATCGGCAGCCAGGACCTCACCGCCCACGTCGACTTCACCACTCTGATCGAGGAAGGCGAGGCGGCCGGCCTCGAGACGATCGCAGTCGTCTCCCAGGCCGAGTGGCTCGGCGCGTGCGGAGTGTTCGAAGCCCTCGAGGAGGCGCCGATGGAGTTGCGACTGGAGGCCGCGCAGCTCCTCAATCCAGAGGGGATGGGCACTGCGATCCGGGTCCTCGTGCAGGCTCGCGACGCGTCGATCGAGGGTCTCTTCGACCTGCCGTTGACGGCCTCCGGGCAGGTCTCCTGAGGGGGCTCGAACAGGGGTGCCGGAGCGTCTTGACTCGCCTAGACCCTCCGGTACAATGACCGCGCTTCAAGGCAGAGCAGGTCATCGATCGAGGGCGCCGCACTTCGAGGGCGCACCAGTCTCGGCAGCGCTGAATGGAAACCTATCTTCCGATCCTCGTCTTCACCCTCGTCTCCATCCTGTTCCTCGCGGCGACGCTGATCGCGGCGAAACTGTTCCGGATGGCCGGCTCCGGAGCGACCAACAACGAGCCGTACGAGTGCGGTAACCCGGCCGAGACGCTCGCCCACGACAACCGGTTCTCGATCCGCTACTACCTGCTGGCGGTGCTCTTCGTCATCTTCGACGTCGAGACGGTCTTTCTCTTCCCGTGGGCGGTGATGTTCGATCAGCTCGCGCTCTTCGGCTTCATCGAGATGGTCGTCTTCCTGATCATCCTCATCATCGGCTACGTCTACGCCTGGAATCGGGGGGCTCTCAATTGGGCTTGATGGACAACGCCGAGGCGAGCGTCCTCACGACCACCTACGACAAGATCTTCAACTGGGCGCGTCGCTCGGCGATCTGGCCGATGCAGTTCGGCCTCGCCTGTTGCGCCATCGAGATGATGGCGGTGCTCGACCCGCGGCACGACATGTCCCGCTTCGGCGCCGAGGTGTTCCGCGCCAGCCCGCGCCAGAGCGACCTGATGATCGTCGCCGGCACGGTGACCGAGAAGATGGCGCCGATCGTCCGCCGGCTGTGGGATCAGATGCCCGACCCGAAGTGGGCGATCGCCATGGGGGCGTGCGCCACCTGTGGCGGGCCGTACCGGACCTACGCCGTCACCCAGGGTGTCGACCGGGTCATCCCCGTCGACGTCTACGTGCCCGGATGTCCGCCGCGACCCGAGGCGCTCCTGTGGGGGCTGCTCCACCTGCAGCGCAAGATCGATCGGATGACGGTCGCCAAGCAGAAGGCCTCCTGAATCGACCGCGATGAGCGACGAAGAGACGAAAGCCCCGGGCACCCCGGATTCCGGCCCCGAATCCGACGGCGCGGACTCCGACGCCCCGGAAGCCGGCAAGGCGGCCGCCCCCGCCTCCGACTCGGAATCTCCTGCGGAGGCCGCGGCTTCGGAGGAGGCTTCGGCGCCGGAAGAGCCTGAGGTCGACGAGGCGGCCGAGAAGGCGAAGGCCGAAGCGGCCGCGAAAGCCAAGGCCGAGGCTGCGGCGAAGGCCAAGGCCGCCAAGGAGGCGGCGGAGGCGGCGAAGCCGCCGTGGGAGCGCGATCCGGCCGTACCGGAATGGGCGGACGCCGACGACCCCATCGCCAACGGCCTCCGGGAGGCACACGGCGAGGCGCTCCTCGCCGCGCAGACGATGGCGGGAGATCTGGTGCTGACCGTCGAGCGCAGCCGGGTGAGACAGGTCGCGCAGAGCCTTCATGACGACCACGGCTACACGATGCTCCTCGATATCTGCGGTGCCGACTACGGCGAGCGCGAAGAGGCGCCTCGCTTCGAGGTCATCTACCACCTGCTGAATCTCGAGACGGCGAAGCGGGTGCGAATCAAGACCTCCACCGGCGAGGACGACGAGGTGCCGAGCGTCGTCCCGATCTGGCGCGGCGCCAACTGGCCGGAGCGCGAGACCTACGACATGTACGGCATCCGTTTCGCCGACCATCCCGACATGACCCGGATTCTCATGTGGGAGGGGTTCAACGGTTATCCGCTCCGCAAGGACTTCCCCGTCGAGGGAATCGACACCGGCACCGCGATCTACCCCGAGTACTACGACGAGTCGGCCGGGCCGGTGACGGGGACCGGGACCGGCTGGCGCCCACCGGAAGAGCCGGAGGAAGAGGCGGCCGAAAGCGAGGAGGGGGCCTGAGCGGCCTCTGACACCGATGGCGAACGGCAACGGCAACGGCCAGGGCAATGGCCAGGGCAACGGCTCAGGCAACAAGCCCACGCGTGAGACGCTCTTCGACGTCGAAGAGATGGAGCTCGCCCTCGGGCCCCAGCATCCGTCGACGCACGGGGTGCTCCGGATCAACCTGAAGATCGACGGCGAGCGGATCGTCGACAGCTACCCGATCATCGGCTACCTGCACCGCGGTACGGAGAAGCTCTTCGAGTTGCACCCGTTCTTCCAGAACGTGCCGCACACCGACCGGATGGACTACGTGGCGGCGGCGACCAACAACCTCGCCTACGTCGGCGCGGTGGAGAAGCTGACCGGGCTCACCGTGCCGCCGCGTGCGAGCTACATCCGCACGATCCTGTGCGAGCTGCAGCGGATCTCGAGCCATCTGCTGTGGCTTGCCACGCATGCGATCGACATCGGCGCGATGACGCCGTTCTTCTACTGCTTCCGCGAGCGGGAGCAGATCCTCGATCTCTTCGAGGAGTACTGCGGCGCGCGCCTGACGCTCAACTGCATGCGCCCGGGCGGGCTGCCGTTCGACCTGCCGGTCGGCTGGACCGATCGCTGCTCCGCCTTCGTCGACAAGTTCCCGGAGAAGGTCGATATCTACGAGGGGCTCCTGACCAACAACCGGATCTGGAAGAAGCGCACCGTCGGCGTCGGCGTGATGTCGAAGGAGCAGGCGCTCCAGTACGGCATCACCGGCCCGATGCTGCGCGGCAGCGGGGTCGATTTCGACCTGCGCAAGGCGACTCCCTACGAGGCGTACGACGAGGTCGAGTTCGACGTCCCGGTCTACTACAACGGCGACACCTACGACCGCTACCTCGTCCGTATGGAGGAGATGCGGCAGTCGGCGCGCATCCTGCGCCAGTGCCTCGACAAGCTTCCCGAAGGGGACATCATGGCCAAGCGGCCGCGCGTCCTCAAGGCGAACAAGGGTGCCGAGGCGTACTACGCGATCGAGGGGCCGAAGGGAGAGATCGGCTTCTACGTCGTCGGCAACGGCACGCCGAACCCGGACCGCTGTCACGTGCGGGCTCCCTCTTTCTACAACCTGCAGATCGTCCCCGAGCTGGCGCAGGATCACCTGCTGGCGGATCTGGTGGCGATCATCGGCACGACCGACATCGTGCTCGGCGAAGTGGATCGGTAGCTGGGCGTGTTCGAAGCGATCCAGGAAGCAGTCGGGCCGACGCTCTTCACCTACGCGGTGTCGCCGCTGATCAAGATCGCGGCGCTCCTGTTCCTCGGCATCCTGCCGCTGATCTCGTATCTGGTGCTCGCCGAGCGCAAGATCCTCGGCTTCATGCAGGTGCGGCTCGGACCCAACCGGGTCGGTCCGTGGGGGATCCTTCAGCCGATCGCCGACATCGCCAAGCTGCTGGTGAAGGAGGACGTGATCCCCAGCAAGGCGGTGCGCTGGGCGTTCATCCTCGCCCCCTGCCTGGTGGTGGCGCCGGCGTTCATCATCTTCTCGGTGATCCCGTTCGGCCCGCCCGCTTCCGAGAGCGGCGGCAGTCTCGACTTTTTCATCACCGACGTCAACGTGGCCCTGCTCTTCGTCGTCGCCATGGCGACGGTCGGGGTCTACGGCATCATCATCGGCGGTTGGGCGTCGAACTCGAAGTTCTCGCTCCTCGGCGGGCTGCGCTCGGCGGCGCAGATGATCTCCTACGAGGTCCCGCAGGGCTTCTCGCTGGTGATCCCGCTGCTGATGGCGGGGACGATGTCGCTCCAGGGCGTCGTGATGGCGCAGTTCGAGCAGTCGCGCTGGTTCATCTTCCAGTTCTTCCCGTTCGGCCTGATCGCCTTCTTCATCTACTTCGTCGCCGGCGTCGCCGAATCGAACCGCAACCCGTTCGACCTGCCGGAGGCGGAGTCGGAGCTGGTGGCCGGCTTCCACACCGAGTACACCGGCATGCGCTTCGCCCTCTTCTTCCTCGGCGAGTACGCCAACATGATCGTCGTCTCGGCGCTCGGTGTGACGCTCTTCCTCGGCGGCTGGCAGCAGCCGTTCCCGAACGTCGAGGCGCTGTCGTTCCTGTCGCCCTCGTTCATTCCGGCGGGCCTGATGGGCCTGATCTGGTTCTCGATCAAGCTGTTCGCCTTCCTGTTCGTCTACATCTGGTTCCGCGGCACCTTCCCGCGCTACCGCTTCGACCAGCTCATGGACCTCGGCTGGAAGTGGTTGATCCCGCTGGTCCTCTTCACCGTCTTCGGCGTCGGCCTGTGGAAGATCCTCCTATGAGCTCGATGCGCAGAATGCTCGACAAGTTCATGCTCCTCGACCTCTTCTCGGGGCTGGGGATCACCTTCCGTCACATCTTCAAGAAGAAGGAGACGGTCCAATACCCCGAGGAGCGCCTCGAGCCGGCGCACCGCTTCCGCGGCATGTTCCGCCTCGACGAGGAGCGCTGCATCAAGTGCACGCTGTGCGCGCGCGACTGCCCGATCGACATCATCTACATCGACTGGCACCAGGAGATGAACCCGGTGCTGGAGAAGAAGGAGAAGGTGCTCGATCGCTTCGACATCGACGTCCAGCGCTGCATGTTCTGCGGCCTGTGCGAGGAGGCGTGTCCGACGAATCCGAAGTCGATCTGGTTGACGTCGAAGACGTACGAGCTGGCTTCCTACGATCGGTGGGAGAACCTGTACGTGGACATGGACGAGCTCCAGGACTGGAAGGTCAGACCGTCGTATACCGATGAGGAAGTGCGGTGAGGGCGTACTCGCGGAGCGGACCGGCTCGCCGCGTCCTCGCCGGGCGCAGCCTGCGACGTACGTCTGAGTACGTCTCGGGCACGCCCGGCTGCGGTACGACGATCCGGCCCACTACAACGACACGGAGTTGAAGGGCAGCGGACCGGCTCGCCGCGTCCTCGCCGGGCGCAGCCTGCGACGTACGTCTGGTACGTCTCGACTACGCCCGGCTGCGGTGCGACGATCCGGCCCACTCCACGAGCACGGTTTGAGGGGAAGGAAGCTTCTGCTTGGATTTCCTAGTTGAGAACGGCGCCGGGCTGTTGTTCTTCCTGTTTGCCGGGATTACGGTGGCGGGGGCGTTGGGGGTGGTGCTGCTGCGCAACCCGATGTACGGGGCGATTTCGCTGCTGGTGACGTTCATTTCGGTGGCGGTGTTGTTCCTGTTGCGGTTCGCCGAGTTTCTGGCGGTGGTGCAGGTTTTCGTCTACGGCGGCGGGATCATGGTGCTGTTTCTGTTCGTGATCATGCTGGTGAATCAGCACCAGTTGATGGAGCAGGACAAGTACGGCGGCCACTGGTGGGTGGCGGTGCTGGCGGCGGGTGTCATCGCGGCGGTGTTGCTGACCGCCTTCATCCCGGCGCAGTTCGGTGACGTGAGCGCGCCTCCGGCGGCGTTCTCGGACGTCGAAGGGGAGTCGCTCGGAAACTCCGAGGCGGTGGCGTGGCTGCTCTATCGGCAGTACCTGCTGCCGTTCGAGATCGTCTCCGTCTTCCTGCTGGTGGCGATGGTCGGCGCGGTCGTGCTGGGGCGGAGGCAATAGGGATGAGCGCGCTCTTCGACGTGGGGACGACCCACTACCTGTTGCTGTCGGCGATCCTCTTCCTGATCGGGACGATCGGCATCGTCGTGCGCCGCAACATGATCACCGTGCTGATGTCGATCGAGCTGGTGCTCAACTCGGTCAACCTCAACCTGATCGCCTTTTCGGCGAGTCACGGTGACCTGACCGGGCAGATCTTCGCGATCTTCACGATCGCGGTGGCCGCCGGTGAGGCGGCTGTCGGCCTCGGCATCCTGATCGCGCTCTTCCGCCTGCGCAAGACGACCGAGCTCGACAAGGCGATGGAGCTGTCCGGATGAGGTGGCTGTGGCTCATTCCGGTCCTGCCGTTCCTCGGCGCGTTTCTGAACGGCGTCGTGCTGCGCAACCGGCTCGACAAGAAGGGTGTCGCCGCGGTCGCCTGTGGCTCGGTACTCGCCTGTCTGGTCCTGTCGATCTTCGCCATCTTCGGCTACGTCGGCAGCGATCTCTACGCGGCGCATGAGCCTTTCGAGCAGTCGGTCTACGAGTGGATCCCCGCCGGCATGATGGGGATCGCCGACGGCACGTTCGCGAATCTCTCGATCGAGATGGGCTTCCTGCTCGATCCGCTGTCGTGCGTGATGCTCTTCGTCGTCACCTTCGTCGGCTTCTGGATCCACATCTTCTCGGTCGGTTACATGGACCACGAGCCGGGGTTCCAGCGCTACTTCACCTACCTGAACCTCTTCATGGGGATGATGCTGATGCTCATCCTCGGCAACAACTACCTGGTGACGTTCGTCGGTTGGGAAGGGGTGGGACTGTGCTCCTACCTGCTGATCGGCTTCTACTACGACCAGGAGTTCCCGCCGTTCGCGGGACGCAAGGCGTTCATCGTCAACCGGATCGGCGACTTCTGCTTCCTCGCCGGCATGTTCGCGCTGGCGGCCCACTTCGGCACGCTCAACTACGAGAAGCTCTTCGGCGCCATCGAGGCCAACCCGGCGCTGGTGCAGGGGGGCTACGTCCTCGGCCTCACCTTCGCCGGCTTCGTGACGCTGGCTCTGTTCCTCGGCGCCACGGGTAAGAGCGCCCAGATCCCGCTCTACACCTGGCTACCGGACGCGATGGCAGGCCCGACGCCGGTCTCGGCTCTGATTCATGCCGCCACCATGGTGACCGCCGGTGTCTACATGGTGGCGCGCTCGAACGTGCTCTATCAACTGGCACCCGGCACCTCCGAACTGGTGGCGATCATCGGCGCCGCGACGGCGATCTTCGCGGCGACGATCGGCCTGGCGCAGACCGACATCAAGAAGGTGCTCGCCTACTCGACGGTGTCGCAGCTCGGCTACATGTTCCTCGCCTGCGGCGTCGGCGCCTACACGGCGGCGGTCTTCCACCTGATGACGCACGCCTTCTTCAAGGCGCTCATGTTCCTCGGCTCCGGCTCGGTGATCCACGCCATGGGCGGCGAGCAGGACATGCGCAAGATGGGCGGCTTGAAGGAGCACCTGCCGATCACCTACCGCACCTTCCTCGTCGGCACGATCGCGATCGCCGGCATCCCGCCGCTCGCCGGCTTCTTCAGCAAGGACGCGATCCTCGCGGCCACCTGGGTCGATCACAAGGTGCTGTGGGGGATCGGTCTGCTGACGGCGGGTCTCACCGCCTGCTACATGTTCCGGCTCCTCTTCATGACCTTCCACGGCGAGTTCCGCGGCACCGAGGAGCAGCACCACCACCTGCACGAATCGCCGCCGTCGATGACGGTGCCGCTGATGGTGCTGGCGGTCGGCGCCGCGTTCGCAGGCCTGGTCGGATTCCCGGACTTCCTGATCCACGGGGCCGACAAGTTCAAGCACTTCCTGGAGCCGGTCATCGCCCACGTCGGCGACGACCACGGCCACCACGCGAGTCTCGCCGTCGAACTCGCCCTGATGGCGCTGTCGATCGCGGTGGCGGTCGGCGGCATCCTGCTGGCCCGCCGAACCTACGGCGGTGACAGCGGACTCGCCGAAGGGGAGAAGTGGGTGGCGCGCTTCCCGGCGGTGCACCGCTGGCTCGAGAACAAGTACTTCGTCGACGAGGCGTACGACGCGACCGTGGTCAAGGGGACCTGGTCGAGCGCTCGCGGCCTCTTCGGCTTCGACAGCAGATTCATCGACGGGGTGCTGGTGAACGGCTCGCGTCACTTCACGGTCGCGACGTCGCTGCTCTCCGGCTTCTTCGACAAGTACTTCGTCGACGGGCTGGTCAATCTCGTGGGCTGGGTTTCGAAGCTCGGCTCGCGCTTCTTCCGCCGGTTGCAGACCGGCTCGGTCTCTCAATACGCCCTGGTCCTCGCGATCGGGATGGCGGTGCTGGTGTGGTTCTACGTCGTCATCGGCCTGAAGAGATAACGGACTCGAGGCAACGCCCATGTTCGATTTCATCCACGACCTCCCGATCCTGAGCATCGTCGCCTACGTGCCGCTCGTCGGCGCGCTGCTGGTGCTCTTCATGAACAAGGACAACGGCGGGTCGATCCGTCGCTTCGCCACCGGCGTCGCGTTCCTCGATTTCCTGATCTCGATTCCGCTCTGGTTCGAGTTCGATCGCGCCGGTGAGCTCTTCCAGTTCCGCGAGAGCGCGTCGTGGATCCCGTCGATCGGAGTGCGCTACGAGTTCGGCATCGACGGCATCGCGCTGCTGCTGGTGCTGCTGACGACGCTTCTCGGCGTGATCGCCTTCCTCTCTTCGTGGACCGCCATCAAGGAACGGGAGAAGGAGTACTACGTCTTCATGCTGATGCTCCAGACCGGAATGCTGGGCGTCTTCATGGCGATGGACTTCTTCCTCTTCTACGTCTTCTGGGAAGTGATGCTGGTGCCGATGTACTTCCTGATCGGCATCTGGGGCGGCGAGCGCAAGCTCTACGCCGCGATCAAGTTCTTCCTCTACACCCTGGTCGGCTCGGTGCTGATGCTCCTGGGCATCCTGGCACTCTACTTCTACAACTCGACCGGCCTTCTGGGGGTCGAAGGGCTCGGCAACCCGAAGACCTTCTCGATCCTGCAGTTCCACGAGATCTCGGCATCGATACCCGCCGGCATGCAGTGGTGGATCTTCCTCGCCTTCTTCGTCGGCTTCGCCATCAAGGTGCCGATGTTCCCGTTCCACACCTGGCTGCCGGACGCGCATGTCGAGGCGCCGACCGCCGGCTCGGTCATCCTTGCCGGGGTGCTCCTGAAGATGGGCACTTACGGCTTCGTCCGTTTCTCGCTGCCGATCCTGCCGGACGGCACCTGGGCGCTGCTGCCGTGGATGGTGGCGCTGTCGCTCATCGGCATCGTCTACGGGGCGCTGTGCGCGATGGCGCAGAAGGACATGAAGAAGCTGGTGGCGTACTCGTCCGTCAGCCATCTCGGCTTCGTGATGCTCGGGATCTTCGCGCTCAACACCGCGGGGCTCAACGGCGGCATCCTGCAGATGATCAACCACGGCCTGTCGACCGGCGCCCTCTTCCTTCTCGTCGGCGTCATCTACGAGCGGCGCCACACGCGGATGATCTCCGAGTACGGCGGCCTGTCCTCACGGATGCCGGTGTTCGCGACGATGTTCCTCATCATCACCATGTCTTCGATCGGCCTGCCGACGCTCAACGGCTTCGTAGGCGAGTTCACGATCCTCGTCGGCGCCTTCAACCGCACCTGGTGGTGGGCGCTCGTCGGCGCCCTGGGCATCGTCCTCGGGGCCGCCTACATGCTGTGGATGTTCCAGCGGGTCTTCTTCGGCCCGATGACCAACCCGGAGAACGAGAACCTCGACGATCTCAACCGGCGCGAGGTCCTCTACCTGACCCCGCTGGTCATCCTCTGCTTCTGGATCGGTCTCTACCCGAAGCCGTTCTTCGAGGTGCTCGAGAAGCCGGTCGACTACATCGTCCGCAAGGTCGATGGTGACTACGCCGCTCAGGTCGCCCTCGAAGGGGGAGCCGAGCCGGCAGCCATGACCGAGGCAGCCGAGTAGCCGCATGAATCCGATTCCGCTTCACGAGCTCGCGCGCCTACTGCCGGAGGGGTTCCTCCTGGTGGCGGGGCTGATCCTGCTGGTGGTCGCTTCGATCGGCAAGGGAGTCGCGGCGCGCACCTCCTCGGCGGTGGCGCTCCTGTCGCTCGCCGTGACGACGGTGCTCGTGCTGTGGCTCGGGGCCGACGACAACGCCTCGCCGATCCTCGCCGGGATGTTCGTCATCGACCGCTACGCGGTGTTCTGGAAGCTGGTTCTTCTGCTGGCGACCGGGCTCACCGCCGTCGTATCGACCCGCTACGTCGAAGACAGCGGCTACCGGGCCGGGGAGTACTACTCGCTGCTGCTGATCGCCGCCACCGGCATGCTGCTGATGGCGAGCGGGTCGAACCTGCTGTCGATCTGGATCTCACTCGAGCTGATGGCGCTCACGAGCTACATCCTCGCCGGCTACTTCAAGCTCGAGACGCGGTCGAACGAGGCGGCGATCAAGTACTTCGTCCTCGGGGCGCTCTCGAGCGGCATCCTGCTCTACGGCATGTCGCTCGTCTACGGTGCGACCGGCGAGCTCGGTCTGACGGAGATCGCCGTGGCGCTGCCGGGCGCGGTGGCACAGAACCCGCTGCTGCTCGCGGTCGGCTGGCTGCTGATGGCGATCGGCCTCTTCTTCAAGGTCTCGGCCGTGCCGTTCCACATCTGGACCCCGGACGTCTACGTCGGGGCGCCGACACCGATCACGGCGTTCCTCGCGATGGCGTCGAAGGCGGCGTCGTTCGCGATTCTCATCCGCATCCTCTACATCGCCCTGCCCGGCATCCACCTCGACTGGCAGTTGGTGATCGCCGCCGTCGCCTCGCTGACGATGATCTGGGGCAACCTCGCGGCGCTGACTCAGGACAACGTCAAGCGGATGCTCGCCTACAGCTCGATCGGCCATGCCGGCTACGTGCTGATGGGGGTGCTTGCCTACTCCGAGAGCGGCCAGTGGGCGGTGCTCTTCTACATGCTCGCCTACACCGTGATGACGGCCGGCACGTTCGGCCTCGTGGTGCTGCTCGAGCGCAAGGAGTACGCCGGCGAGACCTACTCCGACTACGCCGGGCTGGCGACCCGGGCTCCGCTCCTGGCGGCGATGATGCTCCTCTTCCTGCTGTCGCTCACCGGTATCCCGCCGACCGGCGGCTTCTTCGGCAAGGTGTACCTCTTCGCCGCGGCGGTCGAAGCCGGCTGGACCTGGGTGGCGGTGATCGGTGTGCTGACGAGCGCCCTGTCGCTCTACTACTACCTCGGCCTCGTGGTGCAGATGTACCTCAAGGAGGCCGACGAGACGACACCCGCGCCGCTCGAGGCACGCGGCCTCGTCGCCGCCATCGGCCTGTGCGCCCTAGTGACGCTGCTGCTCGGCATCCTTCCGGGTCCGCTGGTGGAGTTGGCGAAAGCGAGCCTGCTGCCGGTTCTCTGAGTCCGCTCTTCTGAGGGCCGGCCCCGGGATGCAGGGCCGTCGTCGATGCTCGGCGATGCGGTTCGGCGTCTACTCGTCCCGCCAGGTCTTGAAGTTGACGGTCAGGTTGTAGAAAACGCTCACGGGTTCGCCGTGGAGTCGAGCCGGCTCGAATCGCCATTGGCCGAGAGCCATGAGAGCGCTGTAGACCATCGTCTCCTCACCCTCGGCGCGTACGACGGTCGGATGTCGCGGTACGCCGTCGGTTCCGACGACGCACTCGACGACGATCGCCACGGAGCGGGCAAGCCCGACGCGGGCACGTGGGAACCTCGGCTTGTGCTGGTGCACGACTTCCGGTCGTTCGACCTCGGTTGCAGCACCCTCGCCTGCAGAGCGATCCGCGTCCCAGGTCGGTTGAGCAGGCGCCACCTTCAGGGCGGTGCCTGCCTCGCCGTACTTGTCGAGCACTACGGCGTCGAGGGTCGGGTAGAAGTGCCGCGCGATCGCCCAGGTCCAGCGGGCGCGCTCCACTTCACCCTGGCCGGCGAGCGCGACCGCCTCCAGCGCGGCGAGGCGTCCGAGCAGCTCCCTGCCCCCGGCGATGATCCCTTCGAACATCTCCTCCCGCAGCGACCTGGCCGCCTTGCCGGCCTTCTTCCAACGCCCCTCCTGGAGCAGGGCGTCGATGCGGTCGATCTCATCGTTCCAGACCCGGACCGGATCGGGACCTGCGGCTGCCATCCACAGCGCGAGGATGCAGATGCCGAGAGCTACCGGTTTCCTGCGCATAGCCTGGTGCTGGTCCGTCAGCGTCGATTCCGACGCCCTCCGAGCCAGCCTCTGGCACGGAAGACGAGCAGGATCGTCACGACGACGACCAGCATCGCCCCGAGCAGGACGAAGTATCCGGGCCGGAAGGCGAGCTCGGGCATGAACTCGAAGTTCATGCCGTAGATCCCGGCCATGAAGGTGATCGGGACGAAGATCACGGTGACGATCGTGAGCGTCTGCATGATCTGGTTCAGCCGGTGGGCGGAGAGCGAGAGGTAGCCGTTCATCAGGTCGTCGTTGAGCTCGTAGAAGAGGCGGGCGAGGCTCAACAGGCGGTCGAGCTGCTCCTGTACGTCGGTCAGCTCGTGGTCGTGGCCGCTGAGGTGAGCCGGTGTGGCCGAACGGGCGGAGGAGAAGACCTGGGCGTGGTACTGCAGGATCCGCAGCACCTTCTTGAGGTCGCCCTTCTGGCGCACGAGTTCGGCGAGCAGTTCGTCGCTCGGCCGCTCGAGCATCTCGGACTCCATCTCCTCGAGCCGCTTCTCGACGTCGAGGAGCATCGGCAGGAAGCGGTCCGCCACCGTACGGCACAGCCGCAACGCCAGCCCCGCCGGAGTGAACTCCGCAGGCAGCTCTCCGGACGCGAGCTGTGAGCGGACCTTCTCGCTGCTCAAAGAGCGTCCTGAACTGCGGGTGACCAGGTGACGTTCGCCTATGAAGAGCGAAAGCTGAATCGTCGCGAAGTCGATCGAGGTCGAACTCGCGTCGAGGCCCTTCAGCAGGATGAAGGTGTTCGTGTCGAACGGCTCGATCTTGGGAGGGTGACGCTCGCGCAGGGCATCGGTGATCGCCAGGGGGTGAACGCCGAAGCGAGTCGACAGGAGTTGCGTCTCCGCTTCGGCAGCTTCGTCCTCGAGAATCGCCCAGATCGTGGTCCCGGCGGACGACTCCCACTCGTCGATCAGCTCCGGTCCGCCGTGGCGCGCCTGTCCGGACTGCGGGTCGTAGAGAACGGTGTGAATCAAGAGGGGCCTCCTCGAATCGAGTGGCGGGCTTTCGGGCCGCACGCGAGGCTCCGAGGCTACAGGAACCGCGAGTGACCGGGATTGAAGGTGCTTGCCCTCCTGGCCGGACGGCGCCGTCCCTGACTCTGGACGGCCGGTGGCTGAGTTGCCAGGAAGCCTCTATCAGGGAACCGTCGACGGGCTGGCACGGTCCATGCGTAAAGAGGGGATCAGGCTTGGTGAGGGAGGCAGCGATGGCAACGCAGACCGTTCACGACAAGGGGTGGGACTTCGAAGCTACGGCGATGCCGTTTCTCGACAGTCTCTACAACACCGCCTATCGGATGGCGCGCAACGCTCAGGATGCCGAGGATCTCGTCCAGGAGACCTACCTCAAGGCCTACAAGTACTACGACAAGTTCCAGGAAGGCACCAACTTCAAGGCGTGGCTGTTCAAGATTCTGAAGAACACCTTTATCAACGCCTATCGGAAGAAGCAGTCGATGCCGCTGCAGAGCGATTTCGCGGACATCGAGGACGCCTTCGAGACGCAGCTCGCAGACGAGGTCAGGCGCCGCTCCAGGAATCCGGAGGACGACGCCTTCGAGGGGGTGCTCGACCACGATGTGCAGCGGGCGATCCGCGAGCTGCCGCCGGACTACCGGATGGCCGTTGTGCTCGCCGATCTGGAGGATCTGTCGTACAAGGAGGTCGCCGCGGCGCTCGACGTGCCGGTCGGAACGGTTATGAGTCGTCTCTACCGGGGACGCAAGCTTCTCGAGGAGGCTCTCCTGCGATACGGGCGCGAACGGGGCTACCTGCGCCATGGTGCTCCCGCCAAGATGCGGAGTCGGCCGAAGAGCCTCTGACACCGCTTCCTCTCACCCCTTGCTCCCGCGCCGGGAGAATCTCCGCGCCGGGAATTCGATCGGGAGGTTCAGCCGTTACAATGAACGGCCTGAGCACAGTTGCGCCGACCTTGCGCGGTGGAACACCGAGGTGGCTGCCGCCACAGGCGCGACGCTCGAAAGACGGGAATCCGGAAATGACTTGCACCGAAGCACAGGACACGCTGATGAACGGCTCGAGCACCCTGGAGCTGTCCTGGGACGCGTTCGAGGAACACTTGAGCGGCTGTCCGTGCTGCGAGGCACGCCTGGAGAGCACGCGACACATTCGCGACCTCCTGAGGGATCGCTGTCGATCTCTCACGGCGCCGCCTTCTCTGTGGAGCCGGATTCTTCAGGGTCTGCCGCATCGTGCGGCTTAGTCAGGTCAGGAGGGTCCCCACCGTGAAACGGGTCCAAACCGTGAAAGCGACTGTGGAAGCGGGTGCCGCCCATCGAAACGCTCGGTTCCACCGGCTTGCTTCGGTCGTCGCCATGGCAGTGCTTCTGCTTCCCGTGGCACCGGCAACGGCGGCCGACACACTCGAACTGCCCGGTCTCGACGGCGGGAGGCTCAGCGAGGGCGACCTCCAGCGGGGGAGCCACATCGTCGTCTTCTGGGCCTCCTGGGCTCCGCGTGGACGCGACGTGGTGGAGCGGGTCAACGCGCTCGCCGATCGCTGGGGCAGTCGGGCCAACGTCATCACGGTCAACTTCCAGGAGGACGAGGCGACGGTACGGTCCTTCCTTCAGGGGAAGAGCCTGAAGACGAAGGTCTATCTCGACGGTCGCGGAGACCTCTCGAAGAAGTACAGAGTGAACAGCGCTCCCTGGCTGCTGATCCTGAAGAACGGCAACATCGCCTTCAGCGAGAAGCTGCCCCAGGACGCCGACACCTTCGTCAATCAGGTTCTCGGTTGACCCTGAGGTTGTTCCGAGCTCCGAGGCTGCCGGCATGGCGGCCTGAAATCCCTTTGTTCGTCGATGTTTGCGGAGGTCGCCCCGAGGCGCCCTGTGCTACGCTTCCGGGCGTTCGAAAACCGGAAGGGCCGAGGAGGGGGAGCAGTTGAAACGGATCGCGAAGGCCGGTCGAAGGAAAGTCGTGCGTCGCAAGGGAGCTGTACGGCTCCTGGCGACGACGCTCGTGGCGGTGCCCGCGGTCGCCATCGCGACCTGGACGGCGATCGTGGAGAACGACAACAGCTCGCCGTATCCGCTGGCACCGACCAGGGCCTACACTCCGCTGGGATCGGCACTCGATCCGACCGCGGCTCCCGTGGGCGCCGGGAAAGCGATCCCGCTGGAGGTGCCGTTCCGGCCGGGCGAGACCCTCGGCGAAGTGTTGAGCACGCTCGAACTCGAGCCCGGGGATGCCACCGCCCTGGTGGCGGAGCTGGCGAAGCACGCCGATCTGCGCCGGCTGCGGCCGCAGGATCGCTACGCGGCCGTGCAGGATCCTGCGAACGGACTTCAGCTCTTCGAGTTGACTCTCGAGGGCAAGGGCCGCGCCGCCGTGGCCCGCCGGCCGGGTGGCTGGGAGAGCGAGTGGCGGCCCTTCGTGCAGCGTCGCGAAGTGCGGCGGGTGGTCGGTGAACTCGAGGGTACGCTCGAAGGCTCGCTGCGCTCGGCGGGCGCCGAGCCGGGCGTCGCGTACCGGATGGCGGACGTGTTGCAGTGGGACCTCGACTTCACCCGCGATCTGAGAATCGGTGACCGGTTCGAGGTTCTCTACGAAGTGGTGTACCTCGACGGTGCCTACCACTCCCTCGGAGACGTCCGGGCGATGCGCTACGAAACGCGCGGCAGTGTCCTCGAGGCGTATCGATTCGGCGCCGGCGATCGTCACGGCTACTACGACGGAGACGGCAGGCCGCTGCGGAAGATGTTCCTGCGCTCGCCGATGCGGTACTCGCGCGTCACCTCGCGCTTCAGCCAGCGTCGCTTCCATCCGGTGCTCAAGAAGTACCGCCCTCACTACGGCGTGGACTACGGCGCGCCGACGGGAACGCCGGTGCGGGTGACGGCCAACGGTGTGGTGACTTCGGCAGGCTGGAGCGGCGGCGGCGGGCGGACGGTCAAGGTGCGTCATCCGAACGGCTACGTGACGGCCTACCTTCACCTGTCCCGCTATGCGAACGGAGTTCGCACCGGTGCTCGGGTGAGCCAGGGGGACGTCATCGGCTTCGTTGGATCGAGCGGCCTGGCGACCGGTCCTCACCTCGACTACCGGATCCAGAAGGACGGGCGCTGGATCGACCCGCTTTCGCTCAAGAGCGTGCCCGCGGAGCCGGTGCCGGAAAGCGAGCGCCCCTCGTACCTCGTCGAGCGCGACCGCCTGCGCCGCGCGTTGTCCGGGGTAGAGACCTACGAGCTGCCGATCGACGATCGCGCCGAGTTCGCGGTCGCAGCGGTCGCCGACATCTCCTCGCGTGGGAGCTGAGCGCCGGGTTCGGGCACGGACGGGGTGCCGTGTCGATCTGGCGGGTGGAACTCTCGACATCTGGCCGCTCGGCCTGCTGCACGCCGGCGCTCGGACGGTCAACGTCGCCGTAGAGGTTCCGGTCGAGATCGGGCTTCGGCGAATCGATTCCGGCTATCGTGTGGAGCTGGACGACGGCACCGTCGTCGAAGCCGCTTCGACGGGCGCCCTGATCGAAGATCCCAGGACCGATCTCGTCGGCTGGATACTCGAAGAGCGCCACGCTCCGGCGACCGAGGTGAAGCTCTCGAGCGCCTCACCTCGAGGCGGCGGACTCGGCGGCAGCTCGGCGATCGCCGTGGCGCTGATCGCCGCGCTCGACACGCTCGACGGCCGCGCGAGCTTGCCCGTCGAGTCGATCGCCTCGGTGGCGCGGGATCTCGAGGCGCGACTGATGTCGCTCCCAACGGGGCGGCAGGACCACTATCCGCCGCTGCTCGGCGGCGCGCTCGAGATCTTGTATCGCGCGGGGGGCGAGGAGGTGCGCTCTCTCGACTGCGACCTCGAGACGCTCGGCCGGAGCCTGGTCGTGGCCTACACCGGTCGCAGTCACTTCTCGGCGGCAAGCAACTGGGGAGTCGTGCGAAGGCGGCTCGACGGCGACGCGGAGAGCATCCGCCTCTTCGACGGGATCTGTGAGGCCGCTCGGGAGGCCGCTGCTGCCCTCGAGGCGGGCGATCTGCCTCGGCTCGGAGCCGCAATGGCGTCGGAGTGGTCGTTCCGCCGCCGGCTGGCGGAAGGGGTCGATACCCCGGAGATCGCGTCACTGCTGGCGAGGTCGGCGCAGGCCGGAGCCTGGGGCGGTAAGGCGACCGGAGCAGGAGGTGGAGGGTGTATCGCCGTGCTGACTCCGCCTGCCGCCCGGGGTGCGGTGGAGGAGGCCCTGTCCGCCGGCGGTGCGACCGTCCTCGAGGCCCCGCCGCGGGCCTCGGCGCTCGAGATCTCGCTGCTCGATTGAGCGCAGCGAACGGGCTCCACGAGAGGTTCAGGCTAAACTGAGTCCTCATGTTCGACCCCTGGGAGGTGTTGGGCGTGGCGCGGGACGCCGACCCGCTCACGATCCGGCGGGCGTACCAGAAGCTCGCCCGACGATGGCATCCCGCCCTCCATCCCGGAAGTGCACGAGCGGAGCGCAACTTCAGGGAGGCGGGCCGGGCCTACGCGCTGTTGCGTGATGAGGCCCGTGGCGGCAGTAGCGGGACCGGCCGCCGACCGGGTCCGGAGGTGGGTATCCGCCGCCGCCGCGCGCAGTTCTCCGGCGCCGACCTCGTGTACCGGTTCGAGGAGCTCGCGGTCGAGCTGCTCCCTGCCGAGGACGAGACGCCGGGAGAGCGGCAAGGAGTCGCCACGGCCGACCTCAGCTCGGAGGTCGAGCTCGACTTCGCCGAGGCGATTCGAGGCGTTGTCGTGTCTCTCTCGGCCCAGCGTGAGATCAGCTGCGAGGCGTGCGGGGAAGGTGTTCCGGGTTGCCCCGTCTGTGGTGGGAGGGGCTACGAAGTCAAGCTCGAGCGGGTGAGAGTTCGTATCCCACCGGGCGTCACCGACGGCGGCCGGGTACGCGTTCGCGGTCAGGGAGGTCTGGTCGACGGCGGCCGGGGAGATCTGCTGGTGACGATCCGAGTGCGGCCCCACGAGTACTACGTTCGCCGCGGAGACGACATCGTAGCGCCGCTGCCGGTGACGATCGGCGAGGCGGCGCTCGGAGCGAGTGTGCGCGCGCCGACGATCGACGGACCGGTCGACGTTGCGCTTCCTCCGGGAACCCGCCACGGTCAGCGGTTGCGCATCGGCGGAAGAGGGGTCGCCCGACCCGACGGCGGACGAGGCGACCATCTGGCGGTGGTGGAGATCGTGCCCCCCGATCCGCGAGAGGGGCGCAACCGCGACCTGCTCCAGCAGCTCGAGCAGTCCGACCCCAGATCCGGGCTGCCGTTCGAGCGCCTGGACTGACGGCCTGCACTGACCGCTTGGACTGGTGAGCTGGGTCGGCGAGCTGGACTGTGGCGCTGGACTGAGGCGCCGGGCCGTGCGGCTCGCAACGCCGGAGTCGCGACCTCGCGAGAGGACGCGCGGTCTACCGCGAGGGACACCGAAGGGCTCACCAAGCCCCTTGCCTTCAAGGGTTTCGGGCTTTCGGAGCGGCCGTTGACTGGCGCGGGTCTTGCTTCTTCGAATGGAGAGACGTGAGACACTTTCCTCCCGAGAGGAGCGCATGATGATCCAGAGACTTCGCCACCGTCCTTCGCTGCTGCGGCCCGGCATCTGTGCTGCGGCGCTCTTCGCCTGGTTCACCGTGGAGGCGGCCGTTGCCGCTGCCGACGACAAAGCTAGCTCCTCGCGCAGCCGCTCCAGCTCGGTGAGTTCGAAGAGTTCCTCCTCGGGGTCGTCGGCGCGCTCGTCCGGCTCTTCGTCGTCTTCGAGCAGTCGCAGGGCGGTGCCGAGGTCGGGTAGCTCGCGCGGCAGCGACTCGGTTCGAGCCGGGTCCAGCCGTGCCAGGGGCAACAACGGCGCGGCTCGCACGCGGTCCGGTCGTGAACGTGTCCGTCCGCGGCGGGGACGCGGCCACGGCAGCTATGGCTACGGCATCGGCTACGGCCACGGGTACGGCTACGGTTTCCGGCACGGCTACTGGCATCCGTGGGGCTACTGGGGCTGGGGCTGGTACGGGCCCTCCGCACCGATCGTCGTCTCCCACCGCCCCGGCTACGGCATGGGGGCCCTCGACCTCAAGATCCGACCCAAGAACGCCGAGGTCTACATCGACGGTCAGTACGTCGGTCTCGCGCGTCAGTACGACGGCTTCCCGGGCTACCTGTGGCTCGAGAAGGGGGTTTACGAGGTGTCGTTCTACAAGCCGGGGTTCGCGACCGAGTCGCGGACGGTCAAGGTGATGACGAGCCTCGTCCTCGATGTCGAGATCGGACTGCGGGAAGGGGAGGCGGTTCTGCCCGAAGTCCGGTTCTCCCATCCCGCGGACGACGAGGCGGCTCGCGATGAGGGCCGCGAGATCGTCGAGCGGATGGAACGCTCACGGCCGGCGACCGAAAGGGCGCGGCTCCATCTGACCGTCGAGCCGGCTTCGGCGAGGGTTTATCTCGATGGGGAGCTGCTGGGCACGGGCGAGGAGCTTGCTGGGCTGCGTGCCGGTCTCATGCTCTCGCCGGGAGAGCACGTGATCGAGGTCGAGAACGACGGCTTCGAGACCGAGCGCCGCGAGGTCGTCGCGGACGCCGGCGAGGGAGTCGAGATGGAGTTCCGCCTCGAGCCTCTCGTCGCTGCAGCTCGCTGATACCCCTGTTGCCTGGCGGATTCGAGCCGCCGCAGCCGCTCTGTCGGGTCCGTCGCCTCAGTCTTCGGTGAGGCCGCGCCGCTCCATCTTGAGGAGCCATTCCTTCTTGGCGGTCGCGGCGACGTAGCTGCCGATACCGGCGCGATTGGGCACGATCCGGTGGCAGGGGACGACCAGCGGCAGCGGATTGGACACCAGCACCGAGAGCACCTGCCGGTAGGCGCCCGGCTTGCCGATCGACGACGCGATCTGCTGGTAGGTGCTCGTGTGGCCGTAGGGGACTTCGGCGGTCGCTGCCAGCACGCGAGCGCCGAAGTCGTCGATTCCCGTCAGATCGATGTCGTAGCGGATCTGGAGGTTGCGACGCGCACCGGCGAGATACTCCGACAGCCGCCCGACGGCCTCCTCCAGCGCTTCGGTACGGGCCGACCGCGGGAGGTCTCCCAACGACGGGAACTCCTTGCGTCTCTTGCCGATCGGCACGATCTCGACGCCCGACACGACGCCGTCCACGAACTCCAAGCCGATCACTCCGATAGCGGAGGGGGTCAGAACCCGCAGGCGGTCGCCGGCCGAAGTGGCTGCAGCGACAGATTCCTGCATGCGGTGGAGGGTATCACGAGCCTCCGGGAGCCTCTGGCCGCAGTGGGCCGGAGCCCTACGGGAAGGTGGGGGTCTTCGGTGTCAGCCGGACCGTCTCTTCGGTCCAACGGGCCGTTGCGAGCTCGACGGCCAGATCGACGTCGTCCCGGTAGGTCCGGCGCGGAATCGAGCGGACAGGGAACGAGAACGTCGTCGCGCCGGCGAGGGGAAACGGCTCGATCGTCACCTCCGCTCCGGCTCGCTCGACTCTGAACTCTCCACGTTCGTGAACCCCTGGCCACTGCGCCGTGGCGACGAGCGAGACGAGATCGGCGAGGTGCAGCCAATGGTAGTCACGCTCCAGCTCCTCCAGGGGCAGGTCGATCTCCTCGAGCGCGTCGTCGCGGATCTCGAGCAGGGCTCCGGCCCGGGCGGCGAGACCCTCCTCGTCGTCGCGATGCAGGAACCAGCCGTGGTGGGCGATCAGGGCGGCGACGTACGGGGCGCTCGAGCGGTGTCGGGCGACTCCACGCCCCCAGATCTCGCGCCTCTCTTCCGGCGACGCCTCGAGGAAGTGAAGCGGTCGATCACCGCGCGGCCCGAGCCTGGGCGCCGCGTCGGCCTCCTGCCAACCGTTGTCGTGCTCGCGGACGGCTGTCAGCAGCGCCGAGCGCCGGGGGTGGTCCGGTAGCGGAGAGCGTCGCCACAACTCCAGGATGGCGGCGGCGAGTCGCGCGTGATCGGTCTGCGTCACGCACCGAACCCGGTCCGCCTCCACCCGGACGATCACCGGCGCCTGAGGACGTGGACGTAACGTCGGGGGGCTGCGAACGCCATGTAAGATGTACGTTAGCAGCCGGCGTCGGTGGTTCCTTCACCCGGAAAGCCGCCGCCGCACTCACAGAAAGCTGCTCAGAAGCGAAACCAGGAGCAAGGAGAGGGAATGAAGATTCGCACACTCATCGGAATCTGCGCGCTGGCCGCGCTGACGCTACCGGCGGTCGCTTCGGCGCAGCCGACCATGGCCGTCAACGACTTCACCAACAACGTCACCGGTGTGTACTGGTGGTACTCCGGCGTCGGTCGCGACCTGTCGAGCATGCTCACCAACGAGCTGGCGGCGATGGGCTCGTTCAAGATGGTCGAGCGCAACAAGCTCGACGCCATCCTCGACGAACAGGACCTCGGGGCCTCGGGCCGGGTCGAAGCGTCGAGCGCCGCGAAGATCGGCAAGATGGTCGGCGCGCAGTACATCGTCACCGGCGTGGTCACCGCCTACGAAGAGAGCGGCAAGCAGGGCGGCGGCATCGGCTTCCGCGGCGTTCGCCTCGGCGGCAAGAAGAAGGAAACCTACATGTCGGTTGACATCCGCGTCGTCGACACGACGACCGGAGTCGTCGAGTTCACCCGCACCGTCGAAGCGCGCGCCAAGGATCGTGGCGTCAGCGTCGGCCTCTACAAGGGCGGCTTCAGCGGCAACCTCTCCAAGGAGAAGAACACCCCGGCCGGCAAGGCGATCCGTGCGATGGTCATCGAGGTGGCCGACTACCTCGAATGCGCCATGGTGACGCAGGGCGGCTGCATGGCCGAGTACGACGCCAAAGAGCGCAAGCGCCGCGACAGCGCGAAGGGAGTGGTCGATCTCGACTGAGGTCGCCAGCCCGGAGTTGCAGTCCCGAGTCCGGCGCCGGAAACGGTGCCGGGCTTTTTCATGCGCGCTCCTGATGGCGACCGTCGCGGCGGCCGACTCACCACCCGAGCTACCGTCCGACCCACCCCCGGGGGCCGAGGACGAAGTTGTCTCGGAGGCGGGGGATTCTCGCGCTCGAGTCGCCGTCGTACGGTTCGACGTGCCGGTCGCGGACGAATGGTGGCTTGCCGAAGGGGAGCCGCAGGCTCGCGACCTCTTCGCGGGCAGGCTCGAGGAGACCGGTCTTCTCGAGGCGTTCGATCGTGTCGAACTCGACCGGCTGGCTCTCGAGGAGCGGTTGCGCGATCAGGGCTCTCTGTCGCCGGCCTCTGCGATCAAGGCCGGTCGAATCCTCGACGTCGACTTCGTGCTGGGAGGAGAGCTGTTGGAGTACGCGCCGACCCTGCCCGGCTTCGTCAAGCGCAGCGTCGGTCGGATTCCCGGTCTCGACAGCGGGCAGAGCTACTTCGTGACCGAGTTCGGAGCCACTCTCTGGTCGGCACGCGAGGGGCGCGTCGTCTGGTCCGATCGGCTGCGACTCGAGTGGCCGATCGAGCGTTCGGTCGCGCTCGAGATCGAGGCGGGCGAGGGTGACCCGGCCGCGCGCTACTCACAGTGGCTCGAGCCGGTCCTGCGCCAGCTGGCGGACCGGATGCTCGAGGAGCCCGACTTCGAGGCGCTCGTCGCCCGAGCGCGCCTCGCGTCGGCACGCGCGAAAGAAGGTAGCTAGAGCAAAGCCGGGGTGACGACCGCCGCGGTGACTACTGCGGCCGGAAAGCGATCGTCAGATCGACCCACATCCTGACCCGGACACCGTCCTTCTGAGCTGCGCTCCAGCGGGTCCGGCGTGCGGCCGCCTCGGCGGCCTCGTCGAAACCGAAACCCGCCGGCTCTCCGTCCGGCTGGACGTCGGCCACACGACCGTTCTCGTCGACGAGGATACGGAGCTTGATGGTCGCCGACTTGCCGAGGCGCTGCGCGCCGGGCGGGTATCGCGGGCTCGGCCGCTGCTGGATCTGCGGCGGCGTGACACCGACTCCAGGCTCCACCAGATCCCCGAGCTGTGCCGGCTTCTGGGGCGCCGGCTCGGGCTCGCTGACGGCCGGTTCGGCCTCCTGCTGGGCGGCCTGCGTCGAGGCGGCCGCGTCGGTGGTCGAGGCTTGAGCTTCCGTGCCCGCGGCGGCGGCCCGCTGCTGAGCCGGGGCCTGGGTCTCGGTGGCGGCTTCGGGCGTCGAGCTCTCGCGCGCCGGTGGTTGCGCGGCGGCCTGCTGAGCGACTCGGGCCGCCTCGGCAGCCTGCTCTTCCTGGGCGATTCGCGCCTCTTCCAGCTGTGCCCGCAGGAGCTCGAGCTCTTCCTCGTACTTCGCCTGCATCTCGCCTTCCATCTCGCGAGCGACGAGATCGCGAATCTGACGCTCGACCTCCTCGGGCGTCGGCGGGGCGGCTACCGATGCGACGTCGATCGCGTCGCTCGGCCCCTGACTCGCCTGCACTTCAGTGGGCGAGGGGACCGCGTCGCCGCCGGCCGCCGCCGCAGCGGTGTCGTCGGCGGGCGGGTCCAGAGTCAGTGCCTCGCCATCCGAGGTCTCACCCTCGGCGGGAGGCAACAGGGGAGAAGTGCCGGCAGCGAGGTCGGTCCCGTCCTCGGTGGAAGCGGGCATCGAGGCGTTCTGTGTCGCGTCGCCGCCGAGGCCACCGGAGAAGTAGTAGGCCACGGCCAGACCGCCGAGGACGGCCAGCAGGGCGAAGGGGGCGAAGAGCTTCCAGTTGGTCGGCTTTCGCGGGCTTCCGCCGTACTGGCCGGACCCACCCTGCGGGGCCGCCGGCGGTGGCGAGATGACGGTCTCCGCCGCCTTGCTCTCGGGCGGGATCAGGACCGTATCGGACGGGCCCGGAGGGGGCTCGCTGATGGTGGTCTGCGCCAGCGCCGTGACGTCGACCTGGGTCGCCTTCTCGCGCTCGATGTCGACGCTCTCCTGCTCGATCTCGCCGCCGAACAGCGTGTGCATGAAGAACGCGAGGTTGAAGGTCGTCGGGCTGTACTCCGCTTCGGAGATGAAGCGGCTGAAGGCCTGCTGCCACTGCTGGATGTCGCCGATCCGCTGCCCGACCGCGGCGAGACTGCTCTTGAGGAGCGCTCTCAGCGCCGGCGGCAGGGGCTTCTCCTCGGCGGCCAGCGTCGCTTCGTCGACCAACGGGTCGAAGTTCCCATCGGCCGGGTGCTCCAGCCGCTTGCCGGTGAGTAGCTCGTAGAGGAGCGAACCGAGGGCGAAGACGTCGTCGGTGGGGCGGCGCGGACTTCCCGGACCGACCTCGGGCGCGACGTAGGGGCCGAACGCTTCGCGCATCGGCGCTCCGGTGAGGAACTCGCGCTGCCCGGCACCCGACTCGAAGCCGATGAGCCGCACTTCGCCCTCGTTCGACAGCAGGACGTTCTCGGGCACGAGGAAGCCGTGCTGAATCCGCTCCTCGCGCAGCCGGGTCGAGTAGGCGGCGGTCAGGCCGAAGGTCAGGCGCTCGACGATGAAGAGCGCGTGCTCGGTCGGAATCTGGAAGACGCGCGAACGGGCCTGCTCGAGAAGCTCGGCGAGGCTCTTGCCCGACACGTACTCGTAGGCGACGAACGGCACGTTGCCCACTCGGCCGATATCCGTGCAGTCGCCGATGTGCGGGTTCTGCAGAATCCGCTGGAGGCCCATGCGATCGGCGATGCTGCGCCATAGCGTCTCCGCCTGAATCGACGGCCCGTTGAACAGCCGGAGAAGGACGACTCTCTCGATCCCCTGACTGCCGATCTTGCCCGCTCGATAGGTCTCGCCCATCGCGTCCGTCGTCAGGCGACGGAACAGGAGGTACTCGCCGAACTGTTGCGGTGTCGTCATTGCCTTGGCCTCTCTCTTGGTGGGCTCGCCATCACGGCCGGGCCGAAATCAGCCGACCGGTACATCCGCCGAAATTGTGGCAGAGAGTGTACCATATTCTGGCGCCAACCCATGGCTTCATGGTAGGGGCACTATCCGCCGCCGGTACTCTCGGCGGCTTCCTGCTCCCGCTGCCGGCGCTCCCGCCAGTAGCGCCGCTGCCACTCGTCGACGTTGCGGTTGTGCTCCCGAAGGGTCTCCGCGAACACGTGGGAGCCGTCGTTGCGGCTGACGAAGTAGAGGTAGGGAACCTCGGCCGGTGCGCGCGCGGCGGCGAGACTGGCGGCGCCGGGTGAGCAGATCGGCCCCGGTGGGAGGCCCCCGTACTTGTAGGTGTTGTAGGGATCGTCCATCGTGAGGTCGCGCCGCCTCAGGTTGCCGTCCCAGCGGCCGAGCCTCTTGAGGGCGAAGATGATCGTCGGATCGGCGTAGAGCGCGATCCCGCGATCGAGCCGGTTGCGGTAGACCCCGGCGATGATCGGTCGCTCCTCGTCGAGCTGCGCTTCCTTCTCGACGATCGAGGCGAGGGTCACCCACTCCCGGATGCCGATCGCGAGAGTGTCCTTCTGTCGCTCCCACTGGCGGCGGAACCCGGCGACCATGGCATCGACGATCTCCGCCTCGGTCACGTCGGCCGGAAAGCTGTAGGTCTCGGGAAGCAGGTACCCCTCGAGGTCGGTCGCTTCGGGATCGAGGTCGGCAATGCGATCGGGAGAGCGCATCTCGGCCACCAGCAGGTCGCGGTCTCCGAACCCTCTGGCGGCCAGCCGCTCGGCGGTTTCCTCGGCCGTCAGCCCTTCGATCACGGTGACGGTCTCCAGTACGACCTCGCCGCGCTCGAGCTTCTCGATCACGTCGTCGAGCCGCGCAGGCGTCGGAATCCGGTACTTGCCGGCCTTGAGCGCCGGATCCCCGAGCCGGTAGACGAGATAGAGCCGGGCGAGCTCGGCGTTCCAGACGACTCCGGCCTCCTGCAGTCGCCGCAGGATCGTGGCGCCGCTCTGACCCGCCGGTACCTCGATCTCGACCTCGCCGACCTCTCCGAACGGTGCCTGCAGCCTCTGCCACGCCCAGTAGGCGGCAGCGGCGGCACCCAGAAGTGTCGTCAGCGCCAGCAGGAGGAGAGCCTTCTTCAACGCTCCGACTCCGAGCCGTCGCGCGCCCGGCGGTCGAGGGCGTCTTCGAGGATGATCTGCGCCGCCACCTGGTCGATTCGCTCGGGATGACGGCGCACGTCGACACCCGCCGCCTGCAGCCGCTCCACGGCGGCGACCGACGTCAACGCCTCGTCGACGAGTTCGACCGGGATCCCGCAGGCCTTGCCGAGCCGATCGGCAAGCGCTGCGGCTCGTCTTGCCGCCTCCCCTCGCGTGCCGTCGAGAAGGCGCGGTTCGCCGACGACGAGGCGCTCGACTTCCTCGCTTCGCACGATCTCGCGCAGCTCGGCGATGAGCGCGCGATCGCGCGTTCTCAGGAGTGTCCGATAGGGCATCGCAAGGGTGCCGTCGGCGTCCGAAATCGCCGTCCCGACCCGCTTTTCGCCGAGGTCAACGGCCAGAAAACGCATGTGATCGCTGTGCTACCATCCGGTCGGCCGTGACGGCCCGCCAACGGTGCCCTCCCAGCGCGACGACCTTAGCAAACTGATGAATGACGTCCTGATTCTGAGTGCTGCGAGGACGCCGATCGGTGCCTTCCAAGGCAGCCTCGCTTCGCTTGCCTCGCCGGTTCTCGGTGCCCGAGCGCTCGCTGGAGCGTTCGAGCGCGCCGGAGCCGCGCCCGACGCCATCGAGCAGGTCTACCTGGGCTCGGTGCTGACGGCGGGTGTCGGCCAGGCACCGGCGCGACAGGCGACCCTCGCCGCCGGCTGCCCGGAGTCGACCGGGGCGGTCACGGTCGGCAAGGTGTGCGGTTCGGCGATGAGGGCGGTGATGACCGCCGCGAACGACCTGCGCTGCGGCGATTTCTCGCTGGTCGCCGCGGGTGGGATGGAGAGCATGAGCCAGGCGCCGTATCTCGCGACGGGCGCTCGAGACGGCCTGCGACTGGGTCACGGCAGGCTGATCGACTCGATGATCCACGACGGCCTGTGGGATCCCTACGACGACAAGCACATGGGCAACTGCGCCGAGACCTGCGCCGCCCGCTACGAGTTCAGCCGCGAAGCGCAGGACGGCTATGCGCGTGAGAGCTACGAGCGGGCGCAGGCGGCGGTCGCCCGAGGCGCGTTCGCCTCCGAGATCGTCCCGGTCAGCGTGCCCCAGCGCAAGGGCGATCCGCTCGTCGTCGAGCTCGACGACGAGCCGGCGCGCGCCAACTTCGAGAAGATGACCCAGTTGCGGCCCGCTTTCCAGAGAGGACGGCACCGTGACGGCGGCCAACGCCAGCAAGATCAACGACGGCGCGGCCGCCCTCGTGCTGGGAACGCCGCAGGCTGCCGAGAAGCTCGGGGCGAAGCCGCTGGCGCGGCTCGTCGCCCAGGCGTCGGCGGCGCAGGAGCCCGAGTGGTTCACCACCGCACCGATCTCGGCGACGCGAAGGGTGCTCGACCGAGCCGGCCTCGAGGCTTCGGACATCGACCTGTGGGAGGTCAACGAGGCGTTCGCGGTGGTCGCGATGGCCTTCATCGAAGAGATGAAGCTCGACGCCGGGCGGGTCAACGTGCGCGGCGGCGCCGTGGCGCTCGGGCATCCGATCGGCTGCTCGGGGGCTCGCATCCTCGTGACGCTGCTGCATGCGATGGAAGAGCAGGGGGCGCGTCGCGGCTGCGCGACGATCTGCATCGGGGGTGGTGAGGCGACCGCGGTGGTGGTCGAGAGGGACCCCGCTTGAGCGGAACGATCCTCGCCCTCATCCTGTCGGCCCAGATCTACTCCGAGATGCCGCAGTTCCAGCGGCTGAGCTTCAGTCTGCCGGTCGCCGTCGAAGACGGAGGAGGTACCGCCATCGGACTGGCCGGGCGGATGGAGTACCTGCGTCCCGACTTCATCGTCGCCTCGGGCGGCGTCGACGTGAAGTACGGCGGGCAGCGCATCCAGGCCCAGCGCCTCGAGATGGACCTGACGAATCAGACGGTGCTGGCCGAAGGGAACGTCATCCTCGACGAGGGCCCGCAGCGCATGGCGGGCGAGCGGCTCGAGTACGACCTCGGATCGCGCACCGGCACGGTCTACAACGCCCGGGCGTCGCTCGGCCGCGACCTCTACTTTTCGGGCGCCGAGATGAGCAAGGTCGGACCCGACGTCTACACGGTGCGCGACGGCATCCTCACCTCGTGCGAGAGCGAGAATCCGGCCTGGAGCTTCCGCCTCTCGCGAGCCCGCATCGTCATGGAGGGGTTCGCCAAGATCTACAACACGAGGATGCGGGTCAAGAAGCTCCCGTTCCTCTACGCGCCGTTCATGATGATGCCGGCCAAGACCGAGCGCACTTCCGGCTTTCTGATGCCGAACATCGGCTACTCCGAACGCCGCGGCAGCGTCCTCGGGCTCGCGTGGTTCCAGACCCTGGGCGACAGCTACGACGCCACCTTCGAGTTCGACACCTATTCCGAGGGCGTCGATGCGTACGGCCTGGAGTTCCGCTACAAGCCGCTGGCCGGGACCGAGGGGTACTTCTCGACCCAGTTCGTCGACGACAAGAACAACCTCTACGGCGATCCCGAAACCGCCGGCGAGCTGCGCTGGAAGGTCAACTGGCGCCATCGCAGCGACAACCTCCCGCTGGGGCTGACGGCGATCGTCAACCACACCGACTTCTCGGACTTCAACTTCTTTCGCGACTTCTCGCGGAACTTCGACTCGATCCGCGTGAGCCAGATCCGTTCGAGCGCCTTCCTCCAAGGCTCGTGGGGCAAGCACTCGGGGTCGCTGCTGTTCGAGCAGCAGGAGCAGCTCACCGGGACCGGCGTCGTCCGGTCGCGTCGTCAGCTTCCCGAGCTCGAGTACGCGCTGCGCCCGACCCAGATCGGCGGCCTGCCGCTCTACTTCTCCGTCGGGGCGGGCAGCCACAACTTCGAGTTCGAGAACTCGGACACCGAGGCGTTCAGCTATCAGCGCGCCAACATCTCGCCGAAGTTGACCGTCCCGTTCGGGACCTCGTGGCTCTCGGCCACGCTCAACGCCAGCAGCCGGTACGCGACCTATACCGACAGCCTCAGCGAGCCCGACGACAGCGGCTCGCAGACGTTCACCGGCGAGTCGATCTCTCAGACGCTGACGACCTTCTCGGCCAACATCATCGGCCCCTCCGTCTCGCGCGTGTTCCACAAGGGAATCGGACAGTGGGGCAAGTTCAAGCACGTCGTCGAACCTCGTTGGGACTATGTCTCGGCGGGCGAGGTCGACAACCAGGAGCTGATCCCGCAGTTCGATCAGCTCGACAGAGTCGGCGCCGCCCGGGAGGTCGCGACCTTCCGCTTCGTCAACCGACTGCTCGCGAAACCGAAGGACGAGGACTCGCCCTTCGGAGCGCGAGAGATCATGTCGCTCGAGCTGTCGCAGTCCTACAGCTTCCAGGACGACCAGCCGCTCACCCGCTTCACCGTCGTCGACGACGACGGCAACCGGGAGACGCTCACGCAGCAGGAGAGCCCGATCGGCATGCAGTTCCGCTACCGGCCGAGCCAGACGACGAGCCTCGACGTGTCGTCGACCTACAACACGCTCTTCAACCAGTTCAACCGTGCCAGCCTCTCGGGAACCAAGCAGGTCGGAGCGTCGAGGTACTCACTCAACTACTCGACCGTCTTCGACCCGCAGACCGGCGAGACCCAGACGAGCTTCCTCAGGCTGGGCACCGGGTTCGGGTTCTTTCGGCAACGTCTGATCCTCGGCTCGTCGGTGAACTACGACGTCGAGCTCAGTGAGCTGCAGTACCACTCGCACGTGATTTCCTTCAACACCCAGTGCTGGAGCATGCGGCTCGACCTTCGAGAGTCCAAGAACAACTTCCGCGAGGACCGTGACATCCGGTTCTCGATCGCACTCAAGAACATCGGCAACTTCCTCGATCTCAACGACTCGACCCGCGAGAACGACAACTTCTGATCCCGGCGGGGACGAGTAGGAGACCTTCCACTATGCGAGCTTTGATCACCGGGATTACCGGCTTTGCCGGCTCCCATCTGGCGGACTATCTGCTGGCCGACCATCCCGACGTCGAGGTGTTCGGCACCTACCGGTGGCGCAGTCGCCGCGAGAACATCGAACACCTGGGGGACCGGGTCCGGCTGGTCGAGGCCGATCTCAGGGACTACACCTCGATTCACTCGACGATCGCCGAGGTCGAGCCCGACTACATCTTCCACCTTGCGGCACAGAGCTTCGTTCCGTCGAGCTGGCGATCACCGGCCGACACGTTGTCGACCAACATCGAGGGCCAGACGCACATCTTCGAGGCGGTCAGAGCGCTCGGTATCGATCCGGTGATCCAGATCGCCTGTTCGAGCGAGGAGTACGGGCTCGTGCTGCCCGACGAGACGCCGATCAAGGAGACGAATCCGTTGCGGCCGCTCTCGCCCTACGCGGTGTCGAAGGTCGCCCAGGACTACCTCGCCTATCAGTACCACCAGAGCTACGGCCTCAAGGCGATCCGTACCCGCGGCTTCAACCACACCGGCCCGCGCCGTGGCGAGGTGTTCGTCACTTCGAACTTCGCCAAGCAGGTCGCTTCGATCGAGGCGGGCCTGACCGAGCCGAAGATCCGCGTCGGCAACCTCGACGCGATCCGCGACTTCACCGACGTCCGGGACATGGTTCGCGGCTACTGGCTGGCGGTGACGAAGGCGACGCCGGGTGAGGTCTACAACCTCGCCAGCGGCTCGGGGATCACCATTCGCGAGCTGCTCGACCGGTTGATCGAGCTCAGCGGCGTCGAGGTCGAGATCGAGACCGACCCCGATCGGCTCCGCCCGTCGGACGTCGAGGTCCTGCTCGGCGACCATTCGAAGTTCAGCAACGAGACCGGCTGGGAGCCGCAGATCCCGTTCGACAAGACGCTCTCCGACACCCTCGACTACTGGCGGGAGAAGCTCGCAGACGATCCGAGCTGACCGCGATGAGGGTCCTCGTCACCGGGGTCGACGGCTTCATCGGCTCGAACCTCGCCCCGAAGCTGGTGGAGGCGGGGCACGAGGTCTGGGGCGGCCGCCTGGCCGGGAAGGGAGCGGCGGCGCCCGCGTCGGGCTACCAGGCCGTCACCCTCGACATCCTCGATCGGGGCGCCGTGCGTGCGTGCGTCGAGGAGGTCCGTCCGCATGCGATCGTCCACCTCGCCGGGCGCAGTCACGTCGGCCGGTCGTGGGGCGATCTCGCGGGCTACTTCCAGACCAACGTCGTCGGCGTCGAGAACGTGCTCGAGGCGGCGGAGGAAGCTGGCGGAGCGAAGGTGCTCTTTGCCTCGAGTGCCGAGGTCTATGGTGCGGTGCCGGAGGGTGAGCAACCGATTCCCGAGAGTCGGATCCTCGCGCCGTCGAGCCCCTACGCACTCACCAAGGCGAGCGCCGAGCGGCTGGCGGCCGGGCGTGGAGCGGTGATCGTGCGTTCCTTCAACGTCATCGGTCCCGGCCAGTCGGCCGACTTCGCCCTGCCGACCTTCGCGCGTCAGCTCGCGAGCATCCGGCGCGGCGAGCAGGAGCCGGTCCTCGAGGTCGGTAATCTCGATGCGCGACGAGATTTCACTGCCGTCGGTGACGCCGTGCGTGGCTACCGCCTGCTGCTCGAGCGGGGGGTTGCCGGAGAGGCCTACAACCTCGGTAGCGGCAAAGCGCACTCGATCGAGCAGATGCTCCACAAACTGATCGTCGTCTCGGGAGTCCGTGCCCGTATCAAGGTCGATCCGGAACGGCTGCGTCCGACGGACATCCCGCTTCTGAGCGCCGATACGACGAAGCTCCGCGCTCTCGGATGGGAGCCGCGCGAGAGCGTCGACGACGCGCTCACTCAGCTCTGGGATTCGGTCCAGGCGCCGGCGTGAGCTCCGCGGACGCCTCGGCGGCCCCGTCGGAGCGTCTGCGCAAGTGGCTCCACCTCGCCCCCGGCGTGCTGGCGCTCGCCGTTCGGGATCTCGGCTACGCGGGGTCGATCGCTCTGGCGGCGGCGCTGGTGCTGTTCAACCTGTGGCTGCTGCCGAGGCTCTTCGGCAGCGAGCTCTGGCGCCCCGGAGAGTGGGCTGTCGGGATCGGCGGCGGCATCCTCCTCTATCCGGTCTCCCTGCTGGTGGTGGCCGTCGCCACCCCCGGCCGACCGGAGGTGCTGGCCGGCGCCTGGGGGCTGCTGGCGTTCGGCGACGCCGCCGCGACCCTGATCGGCCGCCGGTGGGGCGGGCGGTCGCTGCCCTGGAACCGATCGAAGAGCTGGGTCGGTCTGGTCGCCTTCGTCGTCGTGAGCTGGCCCGTGCTCTGGCTCCTCGTGTGTTGGAGCGACCCTCTACTCGAGCCTTCCGGGGGTCTGGCAGCCGGCTTCCTGGCCGTCGCCGTCGTGGCGGCCGTCCTCGAGTCGCTCCCCTGGCGGATGGACGACAACGTCTCCGTCACCGTGCTCGGTGCGGTCGCTCTCTATCTGGTCCTCATGGCTCTCGACGGGCCGGCGGAGGGAGCTTTCGCGAGCTCGCTGACGGTCGGTCTCGCTATCGCGATAGGACTCGGTGCAGTGGGAGCCGCCATTTCGGGCGCGTTGAGCCTCGGTGGCGCTGCCCTCGGAGCGGTCGTAGCCGCCGGCATCGCCGCCGGTACGGGCTGGGTCGGCTTCGGGCTGCTGCTGACGTTCGTCGTCACCGGAACCGTCGCGACCCGATGGAGGCGTGCTCGAAAGGGGAGGGCAGGTGCGGCGACGGCGCCCTCGACTCGCGGCGTTCGCAACGTCATCGCCAACGGAGTGGTCGCCGCCGCTTGCGGCGTGGTGGCTGCGGCCGGACGGGGCAGTTGGGGCACGCTCGCCTGTGTCGCGGCGCTGGCGGCTGCGACGGCCGACACCCTGGGCGGCGAGGTCGGACGCGTCGTCGCCGGTGTGACCCGTCGGTTGCCTGACGGCGCCAGGGTCGAGCCGGGCACCGATGGCGGGGTGTCGATTGCAGGATCGCTGGTGACCTGTCTGGCAGCTCTCGCGATCGCCGCTCTGGCGGTCTCCGGGGGGCTGCTGCGGCCTGGTCAGGGCGTGGTCGTGGCCGTTGCCGGGATCGCCGGCGCTTGGCTCGACAGCCTTCTCGGTGGGACACTCGAGAGGCACGGCGCCCTCGACAACGAGGGAGTCAACCTACTGAGCACCCTGGCGGCCGCCTGGCTCGCCGCCATCCTCGCGGCAGCGATCGGATGACACGACAGAACTCGACAACCCTGACAGAGCTCGGCCCCCAAGAGGGGGACCGGGAAGCGCTGCTCGGCTTCTACGACCGGCTGAGAGACCGCATCGCCCGCCAGCTCGCCGATCGCGCTTCGTGGGGAGGAGCGGCGGCGGAGGCGCTGATGCTCGTGCCCGACGTCTTCATCCTGCTGGTGCGTCTGACACTCGATCGGTCGGTTCCCGCCGATACCCGGCGGTTGCTGGGCGGCGCCCTCGCCTATTTCGTGCTGCCGGTCGATCTCTTCCCCGAGATGATCGTCGGCGCCGGAGGTTATCTGGAGGATCTCGTGCTGGCCGCGGTCGTCCTCTCCCAGGCGCTGGGCGACGACCTAGAGGCGCATGCCGAGCGGCACTGGAGCGGTAGCGGTGGCGTGCGACGCGCCCTGTCGGGAGTCACGCGCGCCGCGGAGGAGCTCCTCGGCCCGGGACTGGGCGGCCGGTTGGAACGGCTGCTCGCGCGCCGCGGCTTCAGGCGGTCTGCGACCGACTGACGTCCCGTGCCACCGCGCCGAGAGCCTCGATCGCGTGTCCGAGCTGCGAACGGCTGACATAGGGCGCCGGCCCGAGTCGCAGCACGTCGTTGCGGAAGTCGGTCCACACCCCTCGCCGCTTGAGGCCGGCACAGAAGTCGCCGGCCAGCGGCGAAGTCAGCGCGAGAAAGCCTCCTCGCCCTTCGGGCTCGAGCTCGAGATCGCGGGTGATCAGGCGCGGGTCGAGGGCGAGCGCGTCGAAGCCTTCGCACAGCAAGCCCACCTGTTCGCGGTTGACGGCACGCAGGAACTCCGCGCTGAGCCCGTGGCGGTCGAAGAAGGAGAAGACCGCCGCGCCTCGGTAGTGACTCGTCGGATCGTAGGTCGCTCCGGCGAAGCGGTCGTCGGCCGCGTTGTAGCGCACCTCGTCGCCATGGGCCGCGGTCAGATCGCCGAACTCGGCGAACCAGCCGGTGACGACCGGCCGCAGAGCACAGTCCCGCGGGAAGCGCAGGAACGCGTTGCCTTCACCGAGCTGGCAGTACTTGTAGCCGGCGCTCACGACGTACGCGTCGAGAAGGTCGCGCTCGGCGAGCGAGAACGGGACGACAGCGAGCTGGTGATAGACGTCGAGAACGAGGATCGAGCCGTGCCGCCGGCACGCCTCGGCCACGGGTGTCAGGTCGCCGGCGATGTGGGCGCTGCCGAAGAACACCGTCGAGGTGAAGACCGCGGCGGTGCCCTCGTCCACTTCGGCGGCGAGACGCTCGCCCACGGTGGCGGCTGGAAGCGCCGGCACACGAACGATCTCGATGCCTTCTTCGGCCAGCCGATCGAACTGGCGGCGCATCGAGTAGAACTCACCGTCGGTCGTGACGAAACGCGGCCGCTCGGCGATCGGTAGAGCCGAGAGCAGCCGCACCAGCAGATCGTGAGTGTTGGCGGCCAGTGAGTAATGGCCGTCCGGGTCGTCGAGCAGGCGTCGGTAGCCGGCTCGTACCCGGTCGGCCTGCTCGAACGCGCGTGCCCACTTGTCGTCGACGTGTTCTGCGGCGTCGAGCCACGCCTGCTGCTGCCCTTCGAGACCGCAGTCGGGCCAGGCCTGATGGCTGTGGCCGGACAGCAGACAGCGCTCCTCGACCCGGAACCGGCGGTAGTGATCGGCCAGCGGGTTGCGATCCGCCAGCAGCTCGTCGACCGAGAACGTCATAGCTGCGAGCGGATCTCCCACAGGTCGGGGAAGATCGGCCGGAAGAGCGTCGAGCGGAGGTAGTCGGCGCCCGCCGAGCCGCCCGTACCCACCTTCGCGCCGATCGTGCGCTCGACCATCTTGACGTGACGGTAGCGCCACTCCTGGAGCCCTTCGTCGAGATCGATCAGGCGCTCGCAGACCATGCTCTGCACCGGGTGCTCGCGGTAGATCGCCAGCAGTGCCGTCTGCACTTCGGGCGACGGCTCGGTCGGCTGTCGGACATCGCGCTCGAGCAGCTCTGCGGGTACGGCGTGCCCCTTGTGCGCGAGGTAGCGGAGGAACGCGTCCCACAAGCTGGGCTCCGCAAGGCGCCTCGTCAGCTTCCTCCTGCCGCGGCTCCCTTCGGGGTAGTGCTCCACCGCCTTCGGCTGCTTGGCGCCGAGCAGGAACTCGACCTCCCGGAACTGCACCGACTGGAAGCCGCTCGCCGACTCGAGCCGGCTGCGGAACGAGTTGAACGACACCGGTGTCATCGTCTCGAGCACGTCGACCTGGGCGACGAGGGTCTTGAAGATCGTCAACACCCGCTTGAGCGTCGCCAGCGCGAGAGCCGACTCGCCGGCAGCGAGCCTCCGGCCGAGCTCCTCCAGTTCGTGGAGCACCTGCCGGAACCACAGCTCGTACACCTGATGGATGACGATGAAGAGCATCTCGTCGTGCTCCGGACCGTCCGACAGCGGCTGCTGCAACTCCAGCAACTCCTCGACCTTGAGGTAGCTCGAATAGGTCAGCGGCTGGGAACTGCCCTCTTTGAACGGCATGAGGTCATCGTACGAGCCTCGCGTCGTCGTGTCGAGGCGAGAACTGTGAGGTACACGGGAAGCGGTCCTCGACCGCAGTTGCGGCGACCGGACTCAGGCGGGGGCTTGACTCTCACCGGTACCCGGTCTCCGGTAGCAGGACGATCAGACCCCCGGGCGCGGGTCCCCCTCCGCCCCACGCCCGGCCGTGCTTACGAGACGTGCGACGTCAGGGCCGGGTAGGGGGTTGCTGCTCACTCGGGAGATTCCACCTGCTGCAGGCAGGATGCGGTCTACCGAGCGCGGGGTGGAGGGGGACCCGCGCTCAGGGCGCAGCTCGTTGCAGACAGACTGCAAGCAACCTCTTTCCCCGACCTCACAGAAGCGAGGTCTTTGAAGAGCGGTGCACCGCCGAAAGAGAAGGGCTCCCGGCTGAATCAGGGAACGGCGGAAGTCCAGGCCGAGGTGTCGCCCGACTCGAAGCCGTCGTCGAAGATCTCCGGCTCGAGATTGCGCATCCTGAGGATGAAGAGACCGCGCGAGCGATCGCTCAGGATCAGCGTGCCGCTGTCGAAGAACGGGTAGACGCTCCACGCACCCTCGGAGCCGTTGCCGTCCTGCTCGGGATAGGAGTCGAAGAAGGCGATCTCGGTGAACGAGGCTGTCGACGGGTCGGTCATCTCGAGCACCCGCAGGCCGCGGCGGTAGTTCGCCTGGTAGGTGCGGTTGCCGACGATGTACTGGTTGTGGTCGATGGCGCTCCCCGCGGCGTCCCAGAAGCCGGCGAGCACAGGGTTGTCGATGTCGAGCATGTCCCAGACGTAGGTGCGGGTGTTGTGGCCGCCGAACGACTCGTCGAACTCGTCGTCGTGGACGAAGTAGCGATGGTCCTCGGTCAGCCAGCCCTGATGGGTGTAGCCCGAGCCGGCATAGCCCTCGCGTGAGAGCTGCGCCGGGGCCGACTTGTTCGTCACGTCGACGACCGTCACGGTGTCCTCGTTGCTGGCGAAGCACAGCTCGCTGCCGACGTGGTCGGCGTCGGGACCGTCATAGATCACGCACTGGGCGTCATGGGTGTAGCCGTCCGCGGAGAAGCATCCGGCATCGACCGGGTTGAGCGGGTCGGAGAGATCGACCATCTCGAGACCACCGGAACACACGCTCGAACCGACGGCGTAGGCGAAGCCCGTGTCTTCGTTGATCACGATGTTGTGGGCGCTGCCGAAGCCGGCGTAGTGGTTGGTCGCACTGAAGGTCACCGGTGGCGAGCTGACGGTGCGCAGCTGCGTGAGGTCGAACACCTGCATGCCGTGCGGCTGACCGTCGGCGACGATGTAGGCGTGGTTCGAGTAGACCTTGATGTCGCGCCAGGAAGAGGTGCCGCTGTGCGACGGCAGGTTGCCGAGGTAGACCGGGTTGGCCGGGTCGGTGACGTTGACGAACGCCGTCCCGTTGGTGCGGGCGAGCATCGCGTACTCGCTGCCGGTCATCGGGTCGGTCCAACCCCACAGGTCGGTGCCCCCGCCGCCGCCGATCGAGCTCGGCGGGAAGAAGGCGTAGAGATCGATGTTGTTGCAGTCGAAGATGTCGACTTCGCCGTCGACGCAGAGCATGGGGCCGCCCGAGAAGTCGTACGGGATGGGGTCGTAGGCCATGTTGCCGTGCGCGATCGCCTCGATCTCTTCCTCCGTCAGCGACGGGGCGACGACCCGGAGGCGCTCCGCCAGCAGGCAGGCATCGGCGGGCAGGGCGGCAAGGAGCAGCGCCGCGGCGAGACAGAAGGGCACCAGCGGCCGGGAAAGCGACAGACGAACCATCATGGCGGGGATCTCCTGGCGGATATCTAGAGGGGGCGACCGGGTCCGATCGCCGAATTTCGAGGGTAGCACGCGTTTGCGCAAGCTGCGATGGAGGCGTCAGATTGCGGTGGTAGCCTCGCCGCTCGATGGGCCGCTCGTGGGGAGAACGCACCTACCGTGAGGTCGCCACCCGGCGGCGCGCCGGGCTGGTGGCGATCCTTCCGCTGGGAGCCGTCGAAGCGCATGGCCCCCATCTGCCGCTGGTGACCGACGGCATCATCGCCAAGGCGATGTCTCACGAGGCGGCGAAGCGCCTCGAGCGGCGCGGTCACGCCGCGTTGGTACTGCCGGCGCTCGACTACTCGGCTGCGCCGTTCGCGCGCGAGTTCGTCGGCACCATCTCGGTGCGGCCCGACACGATCGCGGCGCTGATTCGCGACATCGGGGTCGCGGTCGCGCCGCAGGCGCGGTGCCTGGCGATCGCCAACGCTCACCTTGACCCGGCACATCTCGGGTCGATTCACTCGGCGGTCGAGCAGCTGCGGGAGCTGAGAGTCACCGTCGCCTTCCCCGACCTGACGCTCAAGCCGTGGGCGCTGCGCCTGACCGACGAGTTCAAGTCGGGCGCCTGTCACGCCGGCTGCTACGAGACGTCGGTCGTGCTCTCCGAGCGTCCCGACCTGGTACGCGGTGCGATCCGGCGGACCCTGGCTGCCAACAACGTCTCGCTGTCGAAGGCGATTCGCGACGGTCACAAGACGTTTTCGGACGCCGGTGGCCCCGATGCCTACTTCGGCGACCCGGCGAAGGCGACCCCTGGCGAGGGGCGCGACACGGTCTCCGAGCTCGGTGCGATCCTCGAAGACGCCGTCCTCCAGGCGCTCGAGTGACGTCGCGCCCGCCGGAGAGGCGACAGCGGCCTTGACACCCTTTCCGGCCGCCTCTACCTTTGCGCCATGACCGAGGCTGGCAACGGAGGAGCAAAGAACGCCGTCATCACCGGCGGCGGCCGCGGCATCGGCGCGGCTGTCGCGCAGGCGCTGGCGGAACGTGGGATGGGGGTCGTCGTGAGCGCCCGTTCCGAAGGAGAGGTCGAGGCGGTTGCACAGGAGCTGCGCGCGGCCGGCGCCGAGGCTCACGGCATCGTCGCCGACGTCACCGATCCGGAGTCGGTCGCCCGACTTCATGCCCGCTCGCTCGAGGCGCTCGGGCAGATCGACGTGCTCGTCAACAACGCCGGGATCGCCCGCTCGTCGCGCCTGGAGAAGATCGCCCTCGAGGAATGGGAGCAGCTCTTCGCCGTCAACGTGCGGGGGACCTTCCTGTGCACCCAGGCGTTCCTGCCGGCGATGGCTGGGCGCGGCTGGGGCCGGGTGATCAACGTCGCTTCGGTGGCCGGCAAGGCCGGGGCGCCCTACATCTCCGCCTACGCCGCAACCAAGCATGCCGTCGTCGGCTTCACCCGCGCGATCGCGATGGAGTACGCGGCGAGCGGAGTGACGGTCAACGCCGTCTGTCCCGGCTACGTCGCGACGGCCCTCGTCGACGGAGCGCTCGAGCAGATCTCGGCCAAGACCGGCCTCTCGCTCGAGGAGGCGCGCCAGGCGCTCGAGAAGCAGTCGCCCCAGGGGCGCATCTACACCTCCGAAGAGGTCGCCTTCCTCGTGGCGACGCTGTGCGAGGAGCTCTCGGGCGGCATCAACGGCCAGTGTCTGCTGCTCGACGGCGGGTCGATCCAGGCATGAGCGCGAGCATGCCGCAGGGCGTTGGGGGACCGGTCCATTGAGCGACCTGTCGAAAGGCCTGTCGAAGGGCCGCCCGATCAACCCCGAGGCGCTCGGTGCGCCCCGCGGCTATTCGAACGGAGTGCTCTTCCCTTCTGGCGGGAGGATCCTCTTCGTCGCCGGCCAGATCGGCTGGAACTCCGGGCAGCACCTCGTCGGCGACGGCTTCGTCGAGCAGTTCGCCCAGGCGCTCGAGAACGTGATGACGGTCGTCCGCGAGGCGGGAGGGGTTCCCGAGTCGATCGGCCGCCTGACGATCTACGTCGTCGACCGCGAGCCCTACGTGGCGGCGCTCGGCGCCGTCGGCGAGGCGTACCGCGCCGTCCTCGGCCGCCACTATCCGGCAATGTCGCTGGTCGAGGTGGCGGCGCTGCTGGAGCCCGGTGCGCTGGTCGAGATCGAGGCGACCGCAGTGCTGCCGGCGGACGCGGAGTAGCGCGAGGGAACCGCCGTGCAGACACCGAACAGCTTCCGCTACGAACTCGACGCCGACACCGGCGTGGCGACCCTCACCCTCGACCGCCCGGAGCGCTACAACGCGCTCACCTTCGAGGTCTACCGCGAGCTGCGCGACACCTTCCGGGCCCTCGACACCGAGCCCGGGGTGCGCTCGATCCTCGTCACCGGAGAAGGGAGGGCGTTCTGCTCCGGCGGCGACGTCGAGGACATCATCGGCGCGCTCTTCGAGCGCGACTATCGCGGGTTGCTCGAGTTCACCCGCAACACCGGCGACGTGATCCTGGCGATGCTGCGCTGCCGGCGGCCGATCGTCGGCGCCCTCAACGGTACCGTCGCCGGGGCCGGTGCGGTGATCGCGACCGCGTGCGACGTGCGGATCGCCTCCGAGCGAGCTCGCATCGCCTACCTCTTCACCAAAGTCGGCCTTTCCGGCGCCGACATGGGCGCTTCGTGGCTGCTGCCGCGGATCGTCGGCATGGGCCGCGCGATGGAGCTGCTGATGACCGGCGACTTCATCGATGCGGCCGAGGCGCACCGGATCGGGCTCTACAACCGGGTCGTCGACGATGGTGAGCTTCGAGCGACCGCCCGCGAGTGGGCCGAGCGTCTCGCCCGCGGCCCGGCGTTCGGCCTCGAGATCACCAAGAAGATGGTGCTGCGCGAGGCGTCGATGGACCTCGAGTCGGCGATGGCCGCCGAGGTCGAGATCCAGGCGGCGTGTATGGAGGACCCCAACTTCCGCGAGGCGTACGAGGCGTTCGTCGAGAAGCGCGAGCCGCGCTTCGACGCCGACTGAGCCATGCCGGACGTCCGCTCGATCGAGCCGTTTCTCTCCGACGGCCATGCCGCCGTCGCCGCCGGCATCGATCGCTTCGCGGCCGAGGCGCTCGACGGGCGACCGGCCGCCGAGAACGACGAGGCGGCGCGCGTCGAGGCGCGCCATGTGCTCGGTCAGTTGGGAGCCGCCGGATGGGGCGCTTACGCCCTCGTCGGCACCGCAGCCGAGCGCGATCTGCGCGCCGCCTGCCTGATCCGCGAGGGCCTCGCCTGGAGCTCGCCACTCGCCGACGCCGTGTTCGCCCTCCAGGCGCTCGGCGGTCGGCCGCTCGTCGAGGGGGCGTCCCAGGGCCTCGCCGAGCGTTGGCTCTCGGGCATCGCCGACGGCTCGGTGATGGCCGCCTTCGCGATGACCGAGCCCGAAGCCGGTTCCGACGTCGGTGCGATCCGCACCCGGGCGCGCCGCGACGGCGACGGCTGGGTGCTCGACGGAGGCAAGTGGCTGATCTCGAACGCCGGTATCGCCGATGTCTACGCCGTCTTCGCCTCTACGGATCCGGAAGCCGGAACCCGCGGCTTGAGCTGCTTTCTCGTCCCGGCGGACACCGAGGGACTGCGCTTCAAGCGGGCCCAGGTCCTCTCCGCGCCCCATCCTCTCGGGGAGATCGAGTTCTCGAGCTGCCGCGTTCCTGCCGACCACCTGCTCGGCGAAGAGGGCCGCGGTTTCGCTCTCGGCATGGCGACCCTCGACCGGTTGCGGGTAACGGTGGCCGCGGCGGCCTGCGGCATGGCGTCGCGAGCGCTTGCCGAAGCGCGCCGTCACGCCGCCGAGCGGCGCCAGTTCGACCGCCCACTGGGCGACTTCCAGCTCGTCCAGGCGTCGCTCGCCGACATGGCGACCGAGCTCGAGGCGGCGCGGCTCCTGACCTACCGCGCCGCCTGGGAGAGCGACCTCGAACGGGACGAAGTGTCGCTGCGCTCGGCGATGGCCAAGCTCACCGCCACCGAGACCACCCAGAAGGTCGTCGATCGCGCGGTACAGATCCTCGGCGGCCGCGGTGTGCTCGCGGACAGCCCGGTCGATCACCTCTACCGCTCGGTGCGAGCGCTCAGGATCTACGAAGGAGCGAGCGACATCCAACGGCTGGTGATCGCCCGCAAGCTGCCGGCTCGATAGGGGCGCCGCCGCGATGTGGAAGCCCCCCGAGCGGATCCGCCACGAGCTGCCCGAGGTGGCATGGCCGACCGCCGACGAGGCGGCTGCCTCGAAGCTCTTCTCGCCGATCGAGGTCGGGCCGATGCATCTCGCCGAGCGCACCTGGGTGCCGGCGATGGTGCCGTGGCGGGCGACCGAGTACGGGTTCGTCACCGAAGACGTGCTCGCCTGGTACGAACGCTTCGCCCGCGGGCAGCCCGGCGCCCTGGTGGTCGAAGCGACCGGGATTCGCGACGTACCGAGCGGCCCGCTCCTGAGGATCGGTCACGACCGCTTCCTCCCCGGGCTGAAGGCACTGGTCGAGACGGTGCGGCGGGCGAGCGACGGCCGCACCCGGCTGCTGATCCAGGTGATCGACTTCCTCACCATCCGCCGCCGACCCGATCCGGAGAAGTACTTCGCTCGCTACCTCGAGATCACCGATCGACACCGCGAAGGGCTCGGCATCGAGGACGAGACGGAGGTACGCACCCGGCTCGCGACGCTCGACGACGAGGCCCTCGAGACCGTCCTCGACGAACGCGAGCTCGAGTCGCTGCGCTACGGCTATCGCCAGCGGGTCACCGACGTCGACCAGCCCGAGATCCGCGACCTGCCGGCCGTGCTGCCCGAGCTCTTCGCCGCCGCCTCCAGCCGCGCGGAACAGGCCGGCTTCGACGGCGTCGAGCTTCACTTCGCGCATGCCTACACCATGGCGTCGTTCCTCTCCGCCCGCAACACCCGCACCGACGGCTACGGCGGCTCACTCGAAGGCCGGGTGCGGCTGCCGCTCGAAGTCGTGGCGGCGGTGCGGGCGCAGGTGGGGGAGAGCTTCGCCGTCGGCTGCCGCTACCTCTCCGAAGACTGCATCGACGGCGGTTCGACCGTCGAGGACGCCGCCTGGTTCGGCACGCGCCTAGCAGGGGAGGGTCTCGACTTCCTGTCGCTATCCCGCGGCGGCAAGTTCGAGGACGCCAAACAGCCCCGCATCGGCTGGGCCGCCTACCCCTACACCGGCCCCAGCGGCTACGAGTGCATGCCGACCGCGATTTCCGACGAGCAGGGACCCTTCGGCCGTAACCTCGAACCGACCGAACGGATCCGTCACGCCGTCCGCGCCGCCGGCTTCGAGACCCCTATCGTCGTCGCCGGTGGCATCCACGGCTTCGACCAGGCGGAGGCGATTCTTCAACAAGACCAGGCCGACATCGTCGCCGCCGCGCGCCAGAGCCTCGCCGACCCCGACTGGTTCCTGAAAATACGCCTCGGCCGAGGAAAGGAAGTCCGCCGCTGCGTCTACTCCAACTACTGCGAAGGCCTCGATCAGAAGCACAAGCAGGTGACCTGTCAGTTGTGGGATCGAGAGGGGTTGGAGGAGCCAGGGGTCGCTCTGTCCAGTGGTGGCCGGCGGCGGTTGGTGGCGCCGAATTGGGAAGGGTAGCGAGTCGAGGGTGGGAGCGGTAGGAACTCTCTCCGTATCAAGGGTTTAGGCCCGATAAGATATTTTATCGTGTGTTGGAAGAGGGGTCGGGAACTGGGCCGCTCAGGGCGCCGCCGAGAACAGGTGCCGGGTGAATAGTGCAAGATTCGCCGCCTCGGTCGCGTCCTTCTCCATGGAATGTCTAGGAAGCTTCGCTACCTGCCGGAAGAGTCGCTGGTCGAGATCACGGTCCGGACCCAACAGGGCCGCTATCTGCTGCGACCCTCAGCCAAGGTGCGCGACCGCGTCGTCGGAATTCTCGCGCGCGCTCAAGAAAGAACCGCGATGCGGGTCTGCGGCTTCGTCTACCTGTCGAACCACGCTCACCTGCTCCTGAGGCCTACCGACGTTCAGCAGATGGCCAGCTTCATGGCCTACGTCAATTCCAATGTCGCGCGCGAGATCGGAAGGCTGCACGACTGGAGGGAGCGTTTCTGGGGCCGTCGCTACACGGATGTCGTCGTCAGCGAAACGCCTGAGGATCACGTTCGGCGACTCCGCTATCTCCTCGAGCAGGGCGTCAAGGAGCGACTCGTTGCTTCACCGCGCCACTGGCCTGGAGCGACGAGTACGCATGCGCTTCTCTCGGGAGAGACGATGGAAGGCGAGTGGATCGACCGTTCGGAGCAGTATCGAGCGTCCCGCCGCGGAGAGGCGAATCCTCCGGCACGCTTCGCCTCCAAGCATCGTCTAGAGCTGACTCCGATCCCTTGCTGGGAGCACCTCGACAGCTCGGACTATCGCAAGCGAGTCCGCGAGATGGTCAAGGCCGTGGAGAAGGACCACGAAGAGACCGGCAAGCCGGTGCTGGGGCGCCAGGCGATCCTGGCGCAGGATCCTCACGACCGGCCTGAACACTTCGAGCGCACCCCTGCCCCGAGGTTCCATGCCTGTGACGGCAAGGTGCGTCGGGCGATGGAAGAGGCCTACCGGTGGTTTGTGATCGAGTACCGAGCGGCTGCGGAGACGCTTCGGAGAGGTCGAGACGTGGGCTTCCCCGAAGGCTGCTTCCGCCCACCGTGCTACCTGCCGGTAACGGTGCGCGCGGGGTAGGCGAAAGCGCTCTCTGCTGAAGGGGATCCCTACGACCCCGCCGCGGGTTGTAGACACCTCCATGCGTCCGGAGTCCTGAGAAGGACTAAGCCGGCCTTGAGAGTCCTTGACGTCAGCGCTTCAGGGGGTCGAGAAGCGAGTGAACCGCCCGAGTTTCGACCTGGTGTGGCGGCTTTGAGGCGATCCAAATCGGGTTTCGGTTCGACGAAAGCTGGCTCTAGACTATTCACCCGGGACCTCTGCCCGGGGACCTCTGCCCGGACTATTCACCCGGAACCTCTCCCCCCGGGAGTATTCACCCGGGACCTCTGCCCGGGGACCTCGGAGTTGGTTCGACGAAAGCTGGCTCGACTATTCACCCGGAACCTCTCCCCCAGAACCTCTCCCCCAGAACGCCGGATGTCCAGCACGGGTTCCTCAGTTCCGGCCTCCCGCGACTACCAGCAGCCGACAGCGAACTTGTCGCCCCACATCACGCCGCAGAACATCAGCGGTTCGTCGAAGTAGCAACCCACCCCTTCGGCCCCTTCGAAGACGCACTCGATCTCGGCGGTGTCGTTGCGTCTCTGGCGCAGTTCGAGCGCTCGAGAGATGGGGTGGTTCCTGATCTCGGGGGACGCCCGCAACCAGCTCTCGTCTCCTCGTTCGAGGAGTCCGAGCGCCAGGCCGATGTGCCACTGGTCGCTGAGCGGCAGGGCTCCGAGCGGAATGTCGTGTCGCACGCTGCCGGCCCAGACTTCCACGATCACGTGGTCGAAGTCAGGTGGGTCGTGGGCGGTCGAGGGCGCGGGGGTGAGTGTCCAGGCACCCAGGCCCATCAGAAGCATCAGCATTCGTCCGCGTTTCATCTCGTCTCCTTCCGGAAGTGGTGTCGGCCCCGGTCTCGAGGCAACACCCTCGCCGCCTCCTGCGCCTCCTGTCACGATGGAGGTCTGAGATCTGCCTTAGGATCCGGTTAGGGCGGTCGCGCGGGGCTCGGGGGGGCTGAGGCTTCGAAGCGTTGGAACCACGGATGACCGACACCGAACAGAAGTTGCGGGTGGGCGAGTGGGTCGTCGAACCCGCTCTCCTTCGCCTCGAGCGCGAGGGAGTGGAGAAGCGGGTCGAGCCGATGGTTATGGACCTGCTCGTGCTCCTCATCGAGCGCGCGCCCGACGTGGTCTCGAGAGCGGAGATCTTCGATCTGGTGTGGGAAGGGCGGGCCGTGGTGGACGCCACGCTGAGCCGCGCGGTCTCTCTGTTGCGGCGAGCGCTCGAAGACGACGCGTCGTCGCCGAGCTACATCGAGACGATCGCGAGCCGCGGCTACCGGCTGATCGCGCGAGTCGAGTCCGCGGGGCAGGGTCGGAGCCGGCACGCAGGCGCGTCGATCGCGCCGCTCCGCGATCGGCATGGTCATGGCGTTGGCGACTGTGCTCGCCGTCGGTCTCGCCTACCTCCTGCGCCCGCCGGCCGATACCGGTACGGGAGCCCCGATCCGCTCCCTCGCCGTGCTGCCGTTCGAGGAGCTCTCGGAAGGCAGCGTAGAGCCCTACTTCGCGGCCGGCCTGACGGAAGCCCTCATCACTCGCCTCACCCGACTCGAGGAGCTTCGAGTGATCTCTCCGACCTCGGTGGAGACCTTCCGGGACAGTCCCCTGGCAGCGACCGACATCGCGAGTGAGCTCGGTGTGGCGGCCGTTCTCGAGGGTTCAGTCGTTCAAGCCGGAGACCGGGTCCGAGTTACCGCACATCTCGTCGACGGTGGGACCGGGACCTACCTGTGGTCGGACGAGTTCGACCAGTCGATGAGCGACATTCTCCACCTCCAGGCTTCGATCGCCGGAGCGGTCGTCGCCGCCGTGGAACTCGAGCTCACCGTTCGCGAGGAATCGGCCATCTCGCGTTCTCCGCCGGTGAACTCGGAGGCATACTGGCTCTATCTGCGGGGCCGGTTCCACTGGAACCGTCGCACCATCGAGGACCTCGAGGAGAGCCGTCGAGCGTTCGAACGGGCAATCGAGCTGGCTCCAGAGCTTGCTGTGGCCCATTCCGGCCTGGCCGATGCCTACGCGCTGCTGTCCACGTACTACGCCCTCACTCCGGAAGAGGCTTTCCCGCCTGCCAGGCGAGCCGCCCAGCGCGCCGTCGAGCTCGATCCGGATCTCGCCGAAGCCCACGCCTCCCTCGGCTATGTGCGGTGGATCGAGTGGGACTTCGTCGGAGCCGAAGCGTCGTACCGGCGAGCGATCGAGCTCGGTCCGGGCTACGCAACGGCGCATCAATGGTACGGAGAGCTCCTCAGCGTCCTCGGGAGACACGACGAAGCGCTGATGTCGAGCGAGCGGGCGCTGGCTCTCGATCCGCTCTCGCCGCTCATCAACGCGGCGCACGGCCAGCGGCTGAACGCCGCCGGGCGGTTTGAGGAGGCGCTCGAGCACTTCAGGCACGCTCTGGATCTGGATTCCCGCTTCGCCTGGTTGCGCAGGGAGATGGCCTACGCGGAGACCCAGCTCGGCCGGGAAGAGAGAGCCGTGGCCGAGCGGCTTCTCGAGATGGAGGCACGAGGGGTGGCAGAAGGGTTGCTGGCCGAGCTGCGTCTCCAGGTCGAAAGCGAGGGCTTGCGCGGCTTCTGGCGCTGGGAGCTCGGAAGACTGAGGCGAGAATCGGCGAGCCGCTTCGTCCCGGCGATCCTCCTGGCCGAGGCGAGCGAGGGGAGCGGAGACCGGGAGGCGGCGTTGGCGTACCTCGACGAGGCGACCGTGGAGCGAGGTGATCACATTCTTCAACTTGCGACGAGTCCGGAGCTGCTGCGTCTCCTCGAGGACGCGAGAGTCCGGACCCTGCTGGCGAACAGCGGACTGAGCGACATCCGCGACACGCGGCCCTCGGAAGCCCGACGGGGTGGGAAAGGCGAATAGCTCGAGGGCGGCGCGTAAGATGCGCGTACCTGCCCAGGCAACCTCGCGACGATGAAACTCGACTGCGCCAACCGCAGAACTCCCGAACGGTGCGACCGTGATCCGGAGTGCCTGCACGTCCGGCTCGATCGAGGAGGGTTGGAGGAATCGAGCTCTGGCATGTCAGGTCCCTCGCGTTCAGGGGCGGGCGGATGAGGGAGCGACGAGTCGAGGTCTTCGTCGCCCGCTCGCTGTTCGCCCTGGGTGCCTTTCACACGGTCAGGACACTCGGGTGGATCTGGGTCGTCTTGCAGGGCTCCTTCGACCTTCCCGACCTTCCCGGAGCGCCGGCGCTAGCCACGATCGGCCTCCAGGTTCTCGTTCTCGGCGTCTTTCCGCTCACCGCTGCCGTCGGATCTCTGGGGACGAGGCGCTGGGGCACGCCCCTCCTCGTTCATGCCCTGGCCATGGGTCTCGCCTGGTGGGCTCTCGGACTCTGGGTCAACTCCACGAGGGCGGGCTCGGTCGTGGACTATGACGGGCTCGTGGTCGGTAACGCGGAGGTCGTCATGGGAGCGTTGTACGGCATTCTGCTGGCGGGGCTGCTCCTCTCGCGGCGCTCTTCCGGGGATTCGGATGCCGAAGCGGAGGAGAACGACGGCGGCTCTCCGCTCTGATCAGCCCCGATCAGCAGTCGACTTCAATCTCCAACTGCGCCCTTGCCGGTCCCGCTCCGACGGGCTCGCCGCTGTCCACCCGCACCTCGATCGACCGCCGGCCACAACCCCCGGGCCGCAAAGGAACGCTGATCTCGTAACTCTGGTCCGAGCGCACGTGACCGATTGCTTCGTGGTCGAGGAGTGTCGGCTCGCCGCCGCCGGGTTCGTGGCTCCAGACGAGCACCTGGACGCCGCTGTTGCCTGTGCGGGTGGCCGTCAGCGTGGCGGTCAGGACGACCTCTTCGCCGGCCGCGATGCGCTCGGGCTCGACCTGCACGGCTTCGAGGGTGACCGTGCCCTGGCCCGTGCCCTGGGCCTCCGCGTTCTGGGCCTCCGCGTTCTGGGCCTCCGGGCTCGCGCGCAGGGCGCCGCTGTTCTCCCGATCGTGAACGTAGAACACCTGATGGAAGTAGCCGACGTTGTTGCTGAACGAGGTCTCGTCGCCCCCGGCTAGCGCCGTTCGCTCGAGCAGCCCTCCGGTCGGGGTGCCGACGGCGAGGGCGGCCTCGATCGTCGGTGTGTCCTCCGACAGCAGGTCGTCGAGCTGCGTCGCGGTGAGTTCGCGGTTGAGGCCGTGCCCCGGGAGTTCGTCGCGGATCACGGTGCCGTTCGCCTCCTCACCCCAGACGACGGCCCAGAAGACGAAGTACTTCCCGGCGCAGCCGCCGGGGCAGCTTCCGGTATCGAAGGTCGTGCGGGCGAGCTTCCAGTTGGGCTCCGAACCGCCGGCGAAGGCCGGGATTGGACCGAGCAGGTCCTCGCCGACGAGGAAGCTGGCCGCTCCGGCGTAGGGGTCGTTGGTGCGCGGATCCCAGCGCTGGGCGTAGAAGCGAACCCGGGTCCGCTGGGTGGAGGCCATCGGTACGAAACTCAGGTTGTAGACCCGCGCGCTCAGTTCGACCTGGTCGCCGGCCCGCACGGCCGAGCGCTGCGCGCCCCCGCCGTTGGCGCGGATGTAGAAGCCGCGGAGCCAGTAGAACGAGCTGTTCCACAGCTCTGCGGTGTCGGGTTCGTCCATCACCGCGCACTCGCCGCCCCGGCAGGCGGTGTCGGAGTCCTTCACGCCGGGAGTGCCCTTGGCGACGATCTCCCAGCGGGCGGCGAAGCCGAAGCCGAGATCGAGGTGGCGCCGGTAGTCGCCGGTCGACCACCAGCTGCCGCTGGCGTTGGTGGTCGGATCGGCGGCGAAGGCCGTCCGCAGCGGGCCGTGAGTCTCGATGTCGGCGTCGGGCTCGAGCTGTTGGGTCTGGCCGGGGGGCGGCGCGGAGCCGAAGATGTACGGGGTGACGAGGAACTGGTAGCTGGCGGCCGACGGGAATGTGGCCGGCTTGCGGACGCTGATGCCGCTCGAAGCGCCCACCTTGTGGCTGTCGGTGTTGAGCGTCTTGAGGCCGCTGCTGTAGGCCATGTCGAACCCGACGCTCCCCTTGATGCCGCCCGCCTCCTTGTAGGTCGCCTCCGGGGTGCCGATGGTCGTCGAGAAGCCGCCGCCGAGCTTCCACGAGCTCGAGAAACCGACGCTCTGGCTCTTCGTGCTGCCGCTGCTCCAGGAGACGTTGGTGGTCCGCGACGAGTCGTCGGTGTAGAACGAGCCGGTGTCGGTCTGGCTGAGCGCCTCGAGTTCGGGCGCCTGAAGGGTGAGTTGCTCCCGGTTCCACGGATAGGTCAGCAGCTGGCCGGGGACGTGGACCGGCTGGTACCACTCGAGCGTCCGGCCCGAGGCGCTGATGTTCGAGGTGACGTTGTCGGGGCCGGAGAAGGTTGCCACGAGCTGCACCTTCTCGTCGTCGCTGCAATCGGGCAGGTCCATCGGGCAGCGGTACTGCCCGATGACGGGGTAGAGGTAGACGTTCATCCGCCGCGACGAGTACCAGACCTGGTCGCCGAAGCCGGTCGCCGTCGAGGCGTTGAACGACTTCTTCGAAAAGGTGTCGAAGGTCTCGCCCACCGTGCGCTCCTCGGCGACGTCGAGCGACTGATGGAGATCGCCCGACACCTCGACCGGGCCGACCACCGCTTTGCCCTCGACCTTGGTCTTCTCCGAAAGGCTCCAGCCGGTGCTGGTGGTCGACTTGCTCGAGGATTGGTTCTCGGAGCTGACGTCGACCTTGTAGGTCGAGTTGAAGTCCTTCTTGAGGGCACTGAAGTTGAAGATCACCGGGCGCTCGCCGCGCACCGGAGTGATGTAGTCGACGTGCTGCGGCGGGCTCCCAAGCAGGACGCTCGGCTGCAGGTGGGACTCGACCTGGAAGGTGCTCGGCTCGCCCAGCAGCAGCGAGCGCCCGCGCAGGTCGCCGGCCTCGAGCGGTGCGTAGTGCGCCAGCACCCCCTCCAGATAGCGGCCGTCGAGGAGCTTGTGCTCGGAGCGGAGCTTCGGCTTCGCCGTCGAGCCTTCTGCCAGCGAGTAGATCTGGACGACGGTGCTCAGTCGACCGTTGACCGTGTCGTTGACCTCGTAGAGCGCGGCGATCTGCGAGTTGAAGTCCTCCGTCGTGCCGCCGGAGGTCGGCGGGTCGAAACGGCCGATCGTCACTCCTTGCGGGAAGGGGAACCCACCCTTGCTGAGCTTCGAGTTGAAGGCGTCGCGGAGGACGTCGATGCTGCGGGCGTGGACCGTGAGATCGGAGTCGAACTGGAGGACGGCGAGGCGAGCGTTGGAGAACGAACCCGACACCACCGCGATCTGATCGGCGGCGCGGAACTGGTTGACTCTGCCGCCGGCGAGGAACAGCTTCTGGTTCGGCACCACGTGACTCGTGACGTCGGTCTTCTTCGGGGCTCCGTCGGGTTTCAGGCTCGCGTCGAAGCGATAGGCCCACAGCGTCGACGTTCCCGCGTGAATGTCGGAGCGAACCAGCGCCAGCTCGTCCTTCTCGAATCCGGAGTCGGCGGCCAGACGGCCGTCGAAGTTGCCGGCCGCGAGACCGAAGCCGTAGGTCGAGGTCGGGCAGCCGCTGCAGTCGAGCTCGGGCCATTCGAGCCGGAGGTCGGTCGCGATCGCTCGAGGCCCGATCTGGCTCGTGTTGCTCGGCACCAGGGCGAACGCGTCCTTGCAGGTCGTTCCGAGCACGGTTGCTCCGGCTCGGGGACAGACCGAGAGCAGGGCGATCGACACCGGGCTGCCATCCCCGGGCTTGGCCGCCAGCCACGCGAGGTCGATCGCGCCGTCGCCGTTGAAGTCTCCGGCGACCGCCGGACCGGCGACGGGGACGAGTTCGCTCGGCATGCCGCGGTAGGTGGCTCGCTCGAGTCCCTTTCCCGGATCGTCGACGTCCACGGCCGTGAGGAAGGCGAAGCCTCCGCCGGTGAGCGAGGAGCCGTGGAACTGGAACACGTCGTCGAAGCCGTCGCGATCGAAATCGGCGAGCAGCAGGTCGGTCCAGAAGGGGCCGGAGTTGGGGACCACCGTGAGCGAGTCGTTGCCGCCATCGACGTGATCCCTGACGTAGAGGCCGACCTCCCCGGGGCAGCCGTCGCCGCGGCTGTCGGCGAGCGGCGCGAGCGTCACGGACACGTCGCGATCGAGGTTGAACACCCGCCCGATCCGGGTGTGGTACGCGTTGGTGAGAAACGGCGTCTCGCTGGTGTCGCGGGTTCGTCGCAGCAGACAGTCGGGCCTGGCGATCAGGCTGTCGCTCTGCTTCGAGATCCGGAGGCCTTCCGTCTCGAGGACGAAGTTGGTGAAGTTGTGGTGGTCGTTGAACTTGACTCGCCGGTCGAAAGAGACCACCAGATCGTCGTTGCGCAGCAGATGGCGCTGGCCCAGGAGGATGTCCTCGACCTCGGAGAAGTCGGGGGCGTCACTGTCCGAGGCGCTGCCGACGGCTGGACAGACGATCAGCAACAAGACGATGGCTGCGCACCGACGGCGCTCGACTCTCGACCCCATGGCATTCCTCCTCGTGAACCAAGCCCTTCGACGCCGGCCCGTGGTCCGGTATCGCACCAGTCCCGCGCGACGCCGGTACCTCCGGCGAAGCGTCTGCACGTCGGCACTTCCGTAAGAGATGGTCGAATGGTAGCAGGGGTACTGGTCGGCCGAGGTCCCCTGGTGCGAGGGAGGCGTCTCGCTCGCCGGCAGCGCCTTCCAGGGACCGATGCCGGTGATCTGGAGGACGGTCGGACCCTCGATCCGGAAACGGTTGACGTGGGTTCGAGACCGGGGCATCTCGGCCTCGTTCTCTCGGCCTGACCGAGAGCGACGGCGTTTGCCGCGTCTGTCATGTGAGGGGAGTTCCTGAGCCAGGAACGAACTGGGACTCCGGGAGGTCGAGATGAGAAGCGAGCAGATCCGAAAACCGAAGGCTTTCGCCGACAGGCGCCCCGCCACGATCGCGCTGTTCGGTGCGATCCTCCTCGCAACCGTTCTCCCCGCGCAGACGGCTCCGCCGCCACAGAAGCTCGGCGAAGCGTTCGCGGTGGCGCTCGACCCGGAGGTGCGCGTGGACAGCATCGAGGCGGCCTACGGTCCTCTCGACTCGTGGCTTGTCGCCTACTCGGGAGACCTCAATGGAGTTCGCTACGTGGCGCCCGACGGTGCCCTGGGGCCGGTCGTGGAGCTGCCCCGGGGGTTCAACTGGCCTTCCGTCGCTGCGTCTGACGACGGGCAGTGGGCGGCGACAGGGTGGATCGTCGGAGCTCAGCGCTACTGGCCGGAGGGGATCCCCCGCGGAGGGGTGCTGCCCTTGCCGGACGACGAGGAGTTCGCCCGTGAGGTGAGGATCGGCAGCAACGGTCAGGATCGCTATCTCGCTGCATGGCCCAACCTCCAGTGCGGCACCGAGGGCACGAGCTTGCTCCCCTGCAGCCCGATCTCACTGCGGGGGAGAGTTCTCGATCGCGAGGGGGCGTTCCATGGGCCCGAGTTCGAGATCCTCGCCAAGGCGTGGGAGGTGGCTGTTGCCGGCAGAGACGGAGAGTTCGTGGTCGTCTACCAGCAGTTCCTCGCCGGGATCGGCGGCGCTCATCGCTATGGAGCCGACGGTCAGCTGCTGGCGGGCCCTGTGCCTTTGCCCGCCCTCTCCTGGGACGTCGCGATTCCCCACAGCTCGACGGTTGTGGTGGTCGGTGGGGCCGAGTTCGGTCCGGGTGAGGCGTGGATCCTCGACGAGGATCTCTCCATCCGCTCCGGACATCTCCTCGAGACGGAGCCCGACGAGGACAACGCGTGTTGCGGCGCTGTCGCGAGCGGCCCGGGCGGTCAGTGGGTGGCGGTATGGAGGCGGCTCGCGACGTTCGAGCTCGTCGGGCGCTGGTTCGGCTCGGATGGCTCGTCTTCGCCGCCGTTCGTGATCGCCGACCAGAGTTACGCAGGCGAGCCGTCGAGCGTCGACGTCTCCTTCGCTGACGATGGCACCTTCCTCGTGACCTACATCTCCGGGCCGGACGGCGTCGCCACCGGCGTGCGCTATCGCTCGCCTCTCGTCTTCAGTGACGGTTTCGAAAGCGGCGACACCGAGGCCTGGTCACAGACCGTCCGCTAGGGCTCAATTCAGAGGTTCGCGAGGCTTCAACCGCCCGTGACCTCAACCTGCGCATCCGAGACCGCCGGAAACTGAGTGGAGATGTACTCCTGAGCCCTGTTGACGAGTCGGACATGGCCGGGCTGGAGCTCGAGCTTCTTGTCGCCGAACTCGACCAGCTCGGCGAAGTCGATCTCGAAGGTGTGCACGAGTTGCCACCAGATCAGAGAGACGGACCCGGACTTCGGGCTGATGTTGAAGGTCGAGGTCACGGTCTTCGACTCCGACAAGGAGACGGTGTGGGTGAACGACTCGGAGAGGCTCCCGCCGATACTGCCGAGCGAACCCGAGACGCCGAGGCTGACGCTGAAGCTCTTGGTGGTGGAGTCGGTGGTCACGGTGCCGGTGGTGTAGGACTCCGACTGCGAGAACGGGGAGTCCACGGTGGCGGTCCCCGAGACCAGCTTCGTCCACTGGCCGTAGACGGTCAGCACCTGCGACAGTCTCGAGATCGTGAGGCCGAGCGGCTCCTTGGAGACCATCTCGTTGGGCAGTTCGAGCCTCGCCACCTGGATGCGTGGAGGGGTTGCAGGGAAGTCGTTGATCGCGGTCGGAGCCGGGGGAGGCGGCACTTCGGTCCAGGTCATGGGCTACCTTTCTGAGCACGCGGTCGGCCGGCGCCGACGAACTCATCAGGAAATAGAAGCGTGTGTGAGTGCTCTTGAAAGATAGCACGTGGACCCGCGTCCCGAGACAAGGGATTCTTCGTAGCGACGGGGAACTGTGTGTTGGAGTGTGACTGCGTCGCAGCGCGTTCCCGGAGTCGGCGGAACGACGTTATGGTTACCTCTTGAGAAGTACGGTCAGGGGCGGCGCTCGCAGGATCGGTGGGCACCGCAGCCCCCGCGGGAGTCCTTGCCGTTTCGTCTAGCAGCTTCTCGCCGCGGCAACTCAAGTCACACTTGGTGGCCGCAATGTCCCTCTTCAAAGTCCCAAACTGCGCGATCTTCGCCAGCGGTCATCAAGCTATAGACCAAGTGGATATCCACTGCTGCGGGGACGTCAACTGCCAGCAAACTACCGAGGCCTTGCTCGAAGGAACAGCCTGCCTCCTCGAGAGGGCGCCATGCTTCGGCGAAGTCATGAGATTCCAATGGCACATTGGAGAAGATGCGGTAGGTCGAATGGCCGCTCCTTGCCACCACGGCCGAGTATTGCCACACCCCCGCACTAAGTGGGCTGGCTCGAATCGTGTCCAGGTGACTCAGGCCCTTCGCATAGAAGGGTGTGTTCCTTAGTGCGAAGGTGGCCTTCCCTCTGGCCTCGCCCCAAAGTCCCTCCGAAGTCGATCGTGAATCGAGGGTCGATCGAGCTCAATGATGATCTTGGCGAGACCGTCACTACTGGGACTGCTTCTTTCGCTCCTCAAGGTACTCTCGGGTCGTTCTGTTGCGTTTCTCTAGGTTGCAAGTCTGGCAGGTGTTCTGTGCGTTCTCAAGGGTGTTGTTTCCACCTCTCGACTTGGGGTCCGAGTGATCTGTGTGGCGTCTGTCCGGGTGTGGGCCTTGAGTTCGAATAGTTTCTTTTCCGCAGAAGACGCAGCGTCCGTTGGCTTCGACTTCGGCTGCATCTTTGGTCGATTTGGAGAAGTCCTTTCCTGCGCCGGGTCCTCCACGGCTGCCATCGAGCTTCATTCCGGGCGGTCCGCGTGTGTCATCCGCAACGCCGAAGAACTTCTTCACGCCCCTCCCAAGCGCCTTTGCGTCTCTCATCGAGACTGGCGAGATCGCCTCAGTCACCAACGAGACAGTCGCGAGGGTCTTCTCTCCGATGCTCGAGTCGTCACTGCGCAGAGTGTTGACGTCCTCGATGACACCGGCGAATGTTGCTGCAGCGTCTCCTCCCTTGATCGCGAGCTTGACGGCGGACTTGATCAGCTTGAAGCCGATCTCGCCATCTGGATCGACGGTGCCGAGGGGATCGTTGTAGGCGTAGCTATACCGGTTCCATGACTGGGGACTCGTCATAGTGGCGCTCTCTCCCGCAGGGTCCACCGACAGGAACCTCCCAGCCCATCCCGAGTAATACCTGGCATGCATGTAGTCCAGGTCGTCCCTTGCGGGTTCGTCGGAATCGACCTCCCACTCGTCCCGCTCGTGCCCGGTGAACTGCATCACCTCTTCCTCGGTGCCGGTGTCGAGGAGCGTTTCGCCGAACGGCCAGTACTTGTGGCGGGAGACCTCGTTGCCGGCTTCGTCGGTCACCAGCCGTAGCGTTCCCAGATGATCGACGTGGAGATTCCGCCGGCCTTCGGGCGTGAGTGACGCCAGGAGACTGCCGTCGCGGTAGAAGTAGTCCTTCTTCCAGGTGAGGCTCGAGCCGTCGCGGTCGTAGATCCGGCGGACCTTCTGGTCGAGACCTCGCAGGGTGACGGTCTGCGTCTCGGCGCCGTCGCCGCCGCCGAGGCCTCCGCCGGGGCCGTCCACGATGACGGTCCGGGTCCAGACACGCTCGTTGTCGGCGGAGTAGGCGTACCACTCGGCACGGTCGCCCAGCGAGCGCTTCCTGGGCATGCTGAGGTCGTCGTAGTCGATGGCGCCGAAGTCGTCGGCAGCGAGAGTGACGTTGCCTCGGGCGTCGTAGCTCCAGTCGGCGAGACGATTGGTGTTGCCGGGCCCCACCGGGAAGGTCCGGCCGCCGAGGCCGACGAGATTGCCGAAGGCGTCGAACTGATAGCTGCGTTGCGGCTCCCCCTCGAGTGCGGCCGACTTCAGTCGGCTCAGCAAGTCGTACTCGTACTCATCGTTGCCGACTCCAAGGATGTTGCCGACGCCGTCGTAGGTGTACGTCCCGAGGTCGTAGAGCGTCGACCCTCGCCTGCCGAGCGCAAGCGAGGAGGGACGGGCCATGCCGTCGGCGGCCACGCCCTGCACGTCGAGCAGGTCGCCGTTGGTCGTATCCCGGCGGAGAACCTTGTAGAGACCGTTCGCGTGGTAACTGATGGTGCGGGCGAAGACCTCGCTACCTCGGCGGACCTTCCACAAGTGGCCGTCCTTGTGCTCGTAGTCGGTCCACGGCTCGGAGCAGCCGTCGCAGTAGGGATACCGCTCGCGTTTCAACAGCCCGAGAGCGTCGTACTGGTACTCCGCACGAAAGGTCTGGGCGGCGGCGCTGGCGACCTTGACTGGGTCGCCTTGTAGTCGACCCTGCCGGAGGTGTCGTCGTAGTCAAAGTAGTCGGTAACCCGCACCCGATCCTGGCCGTATGGGGTGTATCGGGTTGCGCTGTGAAGCCGCCCGTTTCGATGGCCGTCGCCCGGGCCTCCTTCCGCGAAGTAGGTGAGCTCCTTGATCGGACTGCCGCCGTGCGAAACCCTTGTGGGCCTCCCGGCCTCGTCGAACTCGAAGTCGAGCCGGCGATCGACGTCGTCCTTGAAGTGAGCGTTGCCTCGGGCATCGTAGCCCCCGAACTCCACTCGGCCTTCCAGCTCCGGCAGCTCCTGCCACAGCAGGAACCCGCGGTTGTCGTACTTGAAGGTCCTGAACTGCTTGTTGGAGCCGGACTCATTCAGCTCGACTTCGGTGAGGCGCTCGCCGATGTCGTAGGTGTAGCGGGCGATGAGGCTGAAGTCGTTGCCGCCGTGGTTGGGCTCGCGCACCTCGACAAGGCGGCCGAGGGCGTCCCGCTTCTCCCAGGTCCTGGACTCTTCGCCGCTGACCCATTCGGTGCGTTGAACCTGCCGCTCGCCCTGGAAGTAGAAGCTCGTCGTCGAGCCGTCGGGTCGGGAGACCTCTTTGGCGCGTCCGAAGGGATCGAAATCCCGGTAGATCGTGACCGAGTTCGGCTTGTCCCACTCGGACATCGAGATCTTCCAGCCGAGGCCGTTGTGGCGGGTGTAGCGCCGCGGCGTCAGGTTCGGGCGACTGACCATCTCCTCGGCTACCCGGCCGAAGCCGTCGAAGACGAGTCGCTGTGCTTGAGCAGCGTGGCGCCGTCGCGCCACTCCATGCGCACGGAGGCGGGGCCGCCGGCGGGGAGGGAGTAGTCGAACGACTGGGTGGCGTCGCCCGGTGGGGTCTGCTCGACCAGGCGGCCGAGGACGTCGTAGGCGAAGGTGGTGGCCAGTCCACCCGTGTCGCGCCGGGTGTGGGCGAGGCCGGTCGAGGGGTCGACGTCGACGTCGTAGGAGAGGAAGCTCGCTCCCTCGAACTGCGAGGAGCGGAGGACGCCGTGCTCGTACTGGTAGTCGATCGCGTAGTCGCCTCCCGAGCCACCACAGACGTCCATCGAGACGGAGTTGAGATCACCGCCGTCGTAGACGATCCGTGCCACGTTGCCGGAGTCGCCGCGCTCGAAGCGGGTGACGAGGTCGTCGGAAGCGTTTTCGGTACCGGACGTGAGGGTGCGATGGCAGATCTTGAAGCCGAGGTCGTCGAATTCGGCCTTCTCTACGGCGCGATCGCCGTTCTCGAGCACTTCGTGCCGGGTCACGAGGTCGAGGAACCAGTCCTGGTCGGGGCCGATCGCGCCGGAGACGGTGTAGTCCTGCTTCGTCGTGCGCTCGAGCCCGCCCCAGCCGCTCACCACCGTCGTCTCGAAGCGCCCGAGCTGGTTGTAGTCGAGATGGTCGGTGCGGACAGAGCGGTCGGCGTCGCCGTGGAAGACGGTCTCGGAGGCGACGACCCGGCGGTTGCGATCGCTGCAAGGATCGTGAAGGTCGTCCGGCGATCGGACGCAGTAGCCCCCATCGACCTCGTATCGAGTGTGGGTCGTGCGCCTGCGCATTCCCGCACAGAGCCTCTGATCGCCGTGAAACGGATCTCCCGACTGGTCCTGCCACTGGCCAAAGACCTCCGTCGAGAGGAAGAGGTCTCCGGCGTCGTTGGTCGGAGAGAAGGGAAGTCCGTTGAAGGCGTAGTCCGTTTCGTCGGCGTTGAAGTAGTGCCGGGTGCAGTGCGTCACCGGATTCCCGGCTCCGTCCACCGACTCGACGGCCACGTCGACGCGGCTCTCGGTGGGGTAGACCTGAGGCACCCCGTCGAGGAAACGCCACTCGTTGCTCGGCGGGAAGAGCTGGTTCGAATAGGTCCACGACGTGGTGTCGCCGCTGTGCGGATCGACGAAGGTCCGCTTCGAGACGCCGGAGGAGAGGTGAAAGAACGGCGGGTAGTAGGAGGCGTTCTTCCACGACCCGTAGTCCCACTCGATGCGGCCGCCGGTCGGAAGCTCGATGGATTCGAGGACTCCGGCGTCCGGGCATTGGCTGTAGCCGGGGTTCGAGCCGACGGTGCCGCTGCGGTAGCTCTCCATGCGATAGACCATCGGCGCTGTCTGGCCCGCTCCGAGCCGGACTTCGGAGAGCATCGGGAACTGATCCGCGGCCGGGAAGGGACTCATGTCCTGGAAGCCTTCCTGGAGCCGGTTGCGGTAGCAGAAATTGACCAACTGCGAGTCGTACTCGAACTCGATCTGGTTGACCGCTCCGTCGAAGGCCGCCAGATCGATCCGCTCGATCTGCGGGCCGAGTTCCGCCTCGGGGCCAACGGGAGTCACGGGCTGCGAGAAGAGGATCCGGTGACTGCGGCCCTCCGAGTCTTCGATCCTCCACTCATCGGGAACGGAATAGTCGATCGTCACCTCGTTGCCGAACGGATCGGCGAGTCTGTCGAGACGCCAGGTCGTGGAGGATTGTTCGCGCGAGAACTCGCGGAAGGTGCCGTCCGGGAACTCGACCTTCGCCGCGGTCGCGAGATCCAGATCCTCATGGTCGACCGTCAACCGCAGGAACGAGTTGTCGCGGGTGTAGTAGACGAGCTCGTCGTGGTCCGGTAGGTGCTCCTGGAGGTTGCGGTAGAAGTAGTGCTTGGCGCCGTCGGGGCTGACGTACATCCACAGGCCGGTGCGGTTCGCCACGTTGGGCTCCGTGTAAGGGACGTCCGGGGCGTCGCCTTCCGGCCAGTCGTCTGCCGTCGCTTTCCCGGCCTGCCCGGTTCCGCTCGGTCCGCTTTTCGCAGCCACGAGCCCTCCCGGTGGAATGCACTCGGGGCATCCCGCTCCGTAGACCGGCATGCAGGAGCGGCTCTGGTTCATCGTCGCCGTCACCACCCGCGGGTCGGAGGTCGGGTCGCAGTCGTCCCCCGACCACCACAGGAAAGGAACGGTGGGCGCGAGATCGAGGGCCTCGAGCTCGACCACCGTGGCCGGGTTGACGGCGTTGTACGTGTAGGTGCAGTCGTCGTTCGGGTCGGCAGCGCAGTCGGAAGTCCCGGAAGGCCGGGGCGCGACGAGCACGTCGGCGCCCTGCCCTCCCACGTCGATGGTCAGTTGGAAGGTCGTGCCGGCCACGAACTTCGCCGTGCACGTGGTGTTCGAGGTGATCTGGAACAGTCCATTGCCCGGGCATCCTCCGACCCAGTGGCTGAACTCCTTGCCGGGCTCGGGTATCGGCAGCAGCGACACCGTCGAGCCCTCGTTGAGCACCTCCTGGCACAGCCCAGGGCAGTCGATGTCGCCCTGGAGGTTGAGTACCGAGCCGCCGCCGCCGTCGATCTGGGCGGTGAGGGTGTGGGTGGTAGGCTCTTCGTCCGCAAAGACCGCGGTGCACTGGTGCGGCTGATTCATGATGATCGTCGTCTGAGCGTCGCCGGGATCGAGCACCGGGCAGCCGGTCCAGCCGTGGAAGAAGTAGTTCGGGTTCGTCTCCTCGGCCCGCAGGACGAGCGGCAGCCCGTCGGGATACATCTCTGAACAGTCGCCCGGGCAGTCGATCCCGGGCTGACTGACGCTGATCACTGTCCCCTGATTGCCGGGGTCGGTGATCGTGAGCTGCTGCGGGTCGCCGCATCCGCCGGGACAACTGCCGAAGGTCGCCGTACAGCTCATCGCCTCCCACAGCGTCACGGTGGCGACCGGCGCGGTCAGGTCGCTGCAGGCCGGATCGCCTCCCCAACCGGTGAAGAAGGCGTCCGGCTCGGGCAGCACGGTGAGGAAGACGGTCGATCCGGCGTCGAAGTACTCGGTACAGCTCTGGTTCGGCAGACAGATCGTGTTGCCTGGATCGATTTCCACCGACCCCAGTGCGTTCGGTTGCACCGAGATAGTCGGCACCAGCCGGATGTGGGCGGTGCACACGGCGTCCTGGAGCATGTCGATCTCGCCCGAAGCCGAGCAGTCGCCACCCCAGAGGACGTACGACGGCGCCGTGCCGTCCTCGAAGTGAAGGTCGACGTCGGTACCGATCGGGAAATCGTGGGTCGTGACGGTGGCGTTCGAGTCGAGCGGGACGTGGATTCCCTCAGGGTTGCTCCACAGCTCGGCCCTGGCGGTGCCTTCGCGGGTGATCTCGAGTCGCAGCTCACGCCGCTCGGCCGTCGATCCGAAGTACGCCTTGCAGAAGCGGTGATCGCTCATGTCGACCTCGAGCGGGGAGTCGCCGGTGCAGCCGACTCCGAGGAACTCCTCGAAATCGGAGTCGTCGCCTTGAGCGACGAGCGTCGCCTCGGTTTCGGTCGGGCCGAAGATCACGCTGCAGTCGTCGGTGCAGACCGTGTCCGGCTGGCCCGGCTTCTGGATCACGACCTCCCCTTCGCCGTCACCGCGGAAGGCGACATTGAGCTGCTTGATGGCCGGGCAGTAGTCGATCGAGCAGTCGTTGAAGTGCGCCGTGCAGCTCTTGTCGCCGTCCATGAAGACCTCGATCCTCGGGTTGAGGCCGAAGGTCGAGCAGTCGCCGCTCCAGCCGACGAAGCCGTGATCCTCGGGAGAGAGGGGCTCCGCAACCAGTTCGACGTAGCTGCCGGTCTGGAAGGTGTCGGTGCAGGTGCCGGAGCCCTGGCCACAGACCTCCGTCAAGCCCAGGACCGAGCCAGGACCGTCCACGGCGACGCTCAGGTCGTGGCTGCTCTGGTTGATCGGAGAGAACTCCGCCGTGCAGTCGCGAACCTCGTCGATCGCCAGGTCGATCTCGAAGACCGGATCGATGCCGCTGCAGTCGCCGCTCCACCCCTCGAAGCGAGACAGTCCGGGAACCTCGATCGCCTCGAGCTGGACCGGATCGGCGACCGGGAAGGCGTGTTCGCATTGCTCGCCGCAGTCGATGCCGGCCGGCATGCTCGCGACCCGTCCCAGGCCGTCGCCGGTCCGCCGCACTCGCAGGACTCCGTGATCCACGGGAATCTGCTCGAACACCGCCTGGCAGGCGGACTCTTTCCACAGGATGCTCGTCGCCTCTCGCGGTTCGGACGCGTCGAGAGGGACGCAGCGGATCGGTGGGCTCAGCGGATTCCCGCTGACGGGTAGAGCCCAGTGGGAGAAGAACGACCCCTCGTCCGGATCCGCCGTCATCCGCACCCAGGAGCCCCAGGTCACGTCCTCGCTACCGCACGGCACCGGGCCAGGGTCCCCGGCGCTCTTGTTGCAGGTCGCGGCCGTGAAGTAGTCAGGGTGGCTCTCGAGCGAGCCGCCGCCCGAGCCGGCGACTTCGGCTGTCAGCTGTACGGTTTCGGAGCATGGCGGCTTGGGCCCCCACCGCTTGTCGATCAGGTCGGGATCGGTCGGCGGTTCGTCCTCGCCGCATTGGGCGAACTGAGCCGTGCACAGCGCCGCTTCGAACGGCTGGATCGTGATCTCGGTGGGCTCACCGTACTCGATCGGCTGCTCGCAGCTTCCGCCCCAGTTGACGAGTCGATAGCCGTCCTCCGCCAACCATCGGAAGGTGATCTCCTCACCGGGCTCCACGTATGTCGAACAGTCGGTGCGGTCGCCGTAGCCGCAGCTGATGCGGGGCGGGGTCGCGGTCTCTTCGACCCAACCCCAGTCCGGCCCGACCGAGGTGAAGGTCACCGGGACCGGTGGTGTGAATCGGGCTCCGCAGAGACGGTCGGCGGGCCCGCCGCTCCCGTCGGTCATGTCGAGGTCGAAAGCGATCGGGGTCGCGCCGTCGTAGACGACGTTGTCGAGCAGGCTGCCGTCCGCGCAGTGCTCTTCCCAGAACCGGAACTCCTCCAGGCCGCCCGAGATGGAAAGCCGCAGGAAGTCCTCGTTCTCGGTCGTCCAGTACTCGCAGTGGATCCCCGAAGTGCCGGTGCTCACGCAGTCACTGCGCCCCGCGACCGAGACCACGCCGTCGTCGCCGAACACCACGAGGTCGAGCTTCGCCGCGCCCGGGGGCGGTGGTGGGATCGAGCTCTCCTCAGTCGGGGGATGAAGCTGCCCCAAGGTCACCGTCCAGCCGAGGCCGGCGTTCGACAGGGAGTTGGGCAACGGATACGTCAGTTCCATTGCCGCGCAGCGGCCGCGTTCGCAGTCCGCCGGATTGAACGACGGGTTCGGCACGTCGTGCACGTCCCAGGCGTTCGAGTTGTACGTCAGATGCAGTCCGTACGAGAGGTTGTTGACCGGGTAGGTCGGGCCCAGCGGTATCGAGAGCGTCAGGTTGCCGTTGTAGAGGTTGACCGAATCGATCTCACCCATCTGGTAGACGGACTCGGCCGAGAAACCGCGTTCTTCGATCGGTTCCTCCCCGGCGCTCAGGGGAAGTGAAATCCCCAGGACCAAAGTGACAACCGCTAGGTGAAGTTTCCGATGCATGGTCGATTCCTCTGCTTGAGTTCTGTGCCGGACGTCGGGCTCGGATGAGCTCTCAATCGGGTCCCCGGAGAAGCCGGACCCTTGCTCTCAACGCGACGAAACCGGCTTCAATGAGTCATCGCCGTCTGGCGGGGAGGGCGAGTGCTCTCCCCGCCCCGCTCGCCCGAGCACCGGTCTGGGGCATCTCGACTGCTCCGGGGACGTTTCGGGTTGGAAGATGACCGGCCGGGTTTGACCTCGTCATCCCGCTGTACACTCCCGCCATCGTGAATCGGGATGAAACCGCCGCCTCTCGAGCGGTAGCCGACGGCACGGGAGGGACGGTGTTGGGCCCCAGGCAGTTGTGGCATCGGCTGCGGACCGAGCTGGCGAAGCGGCTCGGCTCGGGGCATCGGGTCGAGGAGCTGAGCCGGTCGCTCGCCGGCAAGGAGCTGCATTTCCGTGCACCGGTCCTCACGCCGCGGCTGATTCGCGCGATCAAGGCGATCACGCCGCAGTTCTCGCTGCGCGAGGACGAGGAATCCCGACGTGTCTGGGAGCTGTCGCAGAACGGTTCGAGCTGGGCCGAGTACGAGGCGCTGGCGCCGCTGCTCGAAGGGCTGGAGCCGCGTCAGGTTCTCGAGATCGGCCCCGGGATGGGGCGCTCGGCGGTGTTCTTCCATCAGCGGCTCGGCTGGCCCGCCGAACGCTTCCACCTCTTCGACGGCGACGGCTCGGCGCGCAAGTACCCACTCAACGCGCCGCGCTCGGCGGAGTCGTTCTGCGGCGACCTCGAGATGCTCGACGAGGTCCTGCGGTTCAACGGTCTGTCGGGGCACCGGATCTTCGACGCCGCCGAGTCGGGTGGCAGTCTCGGCGGGCTGCCGGGGCCGTACGATCTCGTCTACTCCTTCTACGGCGTCGGATTTCACTGGTCGCTCGAGGACTTCTGGGAGGAGCTCAGGGGGCTGGTGGCAGCAGGCGGGCATGCGGTCTTCACCGTCCACCACTCCTTCCAGCCGTTCGCCGAGCTCGAAGCGACGCCGCATCGTTACGTGCCGTTCCAGCGGATCCTGGCCAAGGACCGGCCTCTGCGGCTGCTGATTCTCGAGCCGGGTGAGGACGGTCTGGCGTGAGGGTGGCTTGAAGGTCCTCGTCGTCGGCGGCGGCCCCGCCGGGCTCTACTTCTCGCTGCTCCTCAGGAAGCAGCAGCCTCGAGCCGAGGTGCGGGTGGTGGAACGCAACCAGCCGGACGACACCTTCGGCTGGGGGGTGGTGTTCTCCGACGAGACGCTCGACAACTTCGAGCGCGCCGATGGCGAGAGCTTCGCGGCGATCACGTCACGCTTCCGCTACTGGCGCGACATCGAGACCTTCGTCGGCGGCGAGCGGGTCGTCTCGACCGGGCACGGATTCGCGGCGTTGTCGCGAAAGGAGCTGCTCCTGATCCTCCAGCGGCGCTGCCGCGAGGTCGGGGTGGAGCTCGTCTTCGGGTGCGAGTTGACGAGTCTCGACGCCTTCTCCGGATACGACCTGGTGGTCGGTGCGGACGGTGTCAATTCGTGGGTGCGCGAGCAGCTCGCCGAGCACTTCCGCCCGGCGCTCGACTGGCGGCGTTGCAAATTCACCTGGCTCGGTACCGACAAGCCGCTCGACGCGTTCACCTTCCACTTCAAGCAGCACGACGCGGGCCTCTTCCAGGTCCACGCCTACCCGTTCTCGGACGAGCTGGCGACCTGGATCGTCGAGTGCCGGGAAGAAGTGTGGCGGGAGGCGGGGCTCGAGGACGCCACCGAGCAGCAGACGGTGGAGTTCTGCGAGCGGCTGTTCGCCGACGAGCTGGACGGGTATCGGCTGCTGACGAACCGCTCGTTGTGGCGCACCTTCCCGACGGTGAAGTGCGAACAGTGGGTCCACGAGAATGTCGTGCTGATCGGCGATGCGGCCCACACGGCGCACTTCTCGATCGGCTCGGGTACGAAGCTGGCGATGGAGGACGCCGTGGCGCTGGCGGAGGCGTTCGCGGCGACGCCGGACGACGTCGCCGCCGCGCTGGGCGCCTACCGGGAGGCACGCTGGGTCGACGTGATCAAGACCCAGAAGGCGGCGCAGACCAGTCTCGAGTGGTTCGAGAACTCGGCTCGCTACCTCGACCAGGATCCGGTGACCTTCACCTTCAACCTGATGACGCGCTCGAAGCAGATCACCTACGACAACCTCGGGCGCCGCGATCCGGCGCTGATCGAAAGTGTGGACCGGGCGTACGCGGCTCGCGAGGGTGGTGAGCGGGACGGCGAGGGCCGCTTCCGGCCGCCGATTTTCACCCCGTACGACCTCGGCGGCCTGCCGCTCGCCAACCGCATCGTCGTGAGTCCCATGTGCCAGTACTCGGCGACCGACGGCACGGTCGGCGACTGGCATCTCGTGCATCTCGGCAGCCGCGCCGTCGGCGGTGCCGGTCTCGTGATCACCGAGATGACCGACGTCTCGGCGGACGGGAGGATCACGCCCGGCTGCGCCGGCCTCTACCGCTCGGATCACACCGCCGCCTGGCGCCGGATCGTCGACTTCGTCCACGAACACTCGAACGCGAAGATCGGCATCCAACTCGCGCATGCCGGTCGGAAAGGCTCGGTCTCTCACCCGTGGGAAGGGGAGGACGTTCCCCTGCCGCAAGGGCGCGGTTGGCAGACGCTCGCCCCGTCGGCGATCCCGTTTCGCCCCGACTGGCCGATACCGAAGGAGATGGACCGCGACGACATGGACCGGGTGCGCGAGGCGTTCGTCGATTCCACCCGGCGGGCCGACGAGGCCGGATTCGATCTCGTCGAGGTGCACATGGCGCACGGCTATCTGCTGTCGAGCTTCCTGTCGCCGCTCACGAACCGGCGCACCGATGCCTACGGCGGCTCGCTCGAGGCGCGGCTTCGCTATCCCCTGGAGGTGTTCCGCGCGATGCGCGACGCCTGGCCCGCGGCCAGACCGATGATCGTGCGCATCTCCGCCAGCGACTGGATGGACGACGGCAGCGGGACGACCGCCGACGAGGCGGTGGAGATCGCCCGTGCTCTCGCCGCCGAAGGGTGCGCGCTCATCGACGTCTCCTCCGGAGGCAACGTCGCGGAGTCGGACATCGTCTATGGGCGGATGTACCAGGTGCCGTTCGCCGAGCGCATCCGCTACGAGGCCGGGGTGCCGGTGGCGGCCGTCGGAGCGCTCCTCGGCGCCGACCACGCCAACACGGTGCTGGCTGCCGGCCGCGCCGATCTGGCGGTGATGGCGCGCCCGCACCTTCACGACCCGTACCTGACCCTCCACGCCGCCGAGCGTTACGAGCAATGGGACCATCCGTGGCCTGAGCCGTATCTACCTGCGAAGCCGCGGCCGAAGCGTTGAGCGAAGGCCGCCGGTTCGGGAAACCTTCGACGAACTTCTTCGTACCTTGTCCCACGGCAACGGTACGCGGAGGGAACAGATGCGAGAGGCTTCGGCAGATGGGCGGAGAGTTGGCTGTGGGACACGCTTGAGGGGCCGCCGCGGAGATCACGGAGGGTGGCTTCGACGGCTGCTGGTGTCGGCGGCCGTCGCGGCGCTCGTGCCGCAAGGGGCTCCGGGCGAAGTGATGAAGACCGGCCGCGTCGAGCGCGCCACGTCTCCGATCACGATCGACGGCGTGCTCGACGAGCCTGCATGGGCCGAGGCTCTCGAGATCCCGCTCCTCTACGAGTGGTCGCCCGGCGACAACGTCGCCCCTCCGGTGGCGAGCGAGGCGTTCATCACCTACGACGACGAGGCGCTCTACGTCGCCTTCCGCAACCACGACCCGGAGCCGGAGGCGATCCGCGCTCACCTGATGGACCGCGACCTGGTGGCGACTTTCGTCCAGGACGACCACGTGGTGCTCATCATCGACACCTTCAACGACGAGCGGCGCGGCTTTCAGTTCCGGGTCAATCCACTCGGTGTGCAGATGGACGCGGTCTTCAGCGAGGTCGATGGCATCGAGGACTTCTCGTTCGACATGATCTGGGACTCCGCCGGTTCGATCGACGACGGCGGCTGGAACGTCGAGCTTCGGATCCCCCTCAACCAGCTTCGGTTCCCGCGTTCCGGCGAAGCGCAGACCTGGGGGTTCGACGTCGGTCGCTCCTATCCGCGCAGCCTGCGCCACCGTATCGCCGGGCATCCGCGCGAGCGCGGGGCGAGCTGCGTCCTGTGCCAGGTCGTCAAAGTGACCGGTTTCGAGGGGGTGGAGCCGGGGCGCAACCTCGAACTCTCCCCGACACTGACCGTGACGCAGACCGACACCATCGACACCTTCCCGGGAGGGTCGCTCCAGTCCGGCGATCCGGATACCGAGCCGGGCCTCACGATGCGTTGGGGTATTACCCCCAACGTGTCGCTCGTCGGCACCGTCAATCCGGACTTCTCCCAGGTCGAAGCCGACGTCGCTCAGCTGGCCGTGAACGAGCGCTTCGCGCTGTTCTTCCCGGAGAAGCGGCCGTTCTTCCTCGAAGGGATCGATTTCTTCTCGACGCCGATCGACGCCGTCTTCACGCGCACCGTGGTCAATCCCGAATGGGGGCTCAAGGCGACCGGCAAGGAGGGGCGCAACGGCTTCGGGGTGTTCGTCGCCCGCGACGAGGTGACGAGTCTGCTCTTCCCCTCGAACGGCGGCTCGGCGCAGGCGCTGCTCGACGAGCGATCGGACACCGCGGTCGTTCGCTACCGGCGCGACGTCGGCGACAACTCCACCCTCGGGGCCCTCCTCACCTCCCGCGACGGGAACGGCTACCACAACCGGGTGGCTGGGCTGGACGGCTTTTTCCGCTTCTCCGACCAGGACACGGTGTCGTTCCAGTACCTGTCTTCCGACACCGACTATCCGGGAGGGGTTGCCGACGCCTTCGGCCAGCCGGACGGCGAGTTCTCGGGAGCCGCCTGGGAGATCGGCTACGACCACTTCGGCCGCAACTGGCTCTGGTTCGTCGATCTCGAGAGCTATGACCGGGACTTTCGCGCCGACAGCGGCTTCGTGTCGCGGGTCGACGTGCGGGAGGCGCGCAGCGTCGTGATCCGGCGCTGGTACCCGCAGGAGGGTACCGACACCTGGTGGAGCCGCTCGGAAGCCGGTCTCTTCCTCCAGCGTACCGAGGACGATGACGGTCGTCTGACCGACGAGTCGTTCGACCTGTGGGTCAACTACAGCGGACCGCGGCAGTCGTTCGGCGAGATCTCGGTGGATCGCAACGAGACGTTCTTTCAGGGGATCCTCTACGACGAGCTCGACTCCGTGCAGCTCTACTACGAGATTCAGCCGACCGGGAAGGCGAAGTTCCAGATGTTCGTCAACGCCGGCGACACGATCGACTTCGCCAACAACCGGCGCGCCGAGCAGCTGCGGCTCTCGCCGTCGGTCGAGGCGAAGATCGGCCGCCACTGGAACCTGAAGATCGACCACACGACCCAGGAGCTCGACGTCGAGGGAGGGCGTCTCTTCCGCGCCGATCTGTCCCAACTGCGGGCGATCTACAACATCAACGTGCGCTCGTTCGTGCGGGCGATCCTCCAGCACCGCCAGATCGACCGAGATCCGGGGCTCTTCGACTTCGACGTCGAGCCGCAGACGGAGAGCCTCTTCTCGCAACTGCTCTTCTCCTACAAGCTCAACGCCCAGACGGTGCTCTTCGCCGGCTATACGAACAACCGGCTCGGGCTCCAGGGGATCGACCTGACGGAGACCGACCGCACGTTCTTCGTCAAGCTCGGCTACGCCTGGATTCTCTGAGCACCGGATCCGGAGCAGCGGCGGCGGCAGGCGCCGCTTCGGCTATGCTCGATCGACGATGAGTCGTCGTGCGCTACCGTCGGCCCAGTTCCGCTCGGCCCTGTTCCGGTCGGCGCTGCTGCTGGCGGGTTTCACCACTTCGGTAGCGCCCGCCCAGGACCTGGGGCCGATCCTGCTCCGGGACTCGCTGCTGCTGTCGCCCCTCGAGGCGTCGGGCAGCGACCTCGCTCCCGAGGTCAAGGTGAGAGTGACGATCGACGCCAGGGGGCGGGTGACCGTGGCCGAGGTCGAGTCGGTCACCCCTTCGACCGAGTACGACGCGGCGATTCGCGAGTCGGTCGAGTCGGAACTGCGGTCGTGGCGCTACGCGCCTGCGCTCGAGGGGGGTGTGCCCGTCGAGGCGACGCTCGACTGGATCGTCCAGCTCCAGCCCCGAAGGGCGGAGTCGGTGGGCGGTATCGCTCCCGAACAGCCGTCGCTGCCGCCGTCGATCGTGCGGATGCGGGTGCTGGCCGCCCAGCAGGCGAGCCTGCTGGCTCTGCCCAGGGAGGCGCGGGAGAAGATCCTCGTCAACTACTCGAAGACCGCGGAGACCTACATCTCGTCCGCCACCCGTAGCGAGGCGTCGAGCCCGAGGTTCCTGGTCGTCACCGACTCGACGGTGCCGAAACTCGCCGAGATCGTCGCCGGCAACCTCGAGGCGTCGCTCCACGCCGTCGGCAGGGTTCTGGAGCCGGCGATCGAGCCGTACCCGAACGACCTGAAGGTGCTGGTCTACCTGTACTCGAGCCGTGGCGCCTACTACTCCATGCGGCAGCAGCTGATCGGCGAAGGGGGGCAGAACGCCACCTACCTGGCTCCAGGCATCCTCGTCTCGCATCTCGACATGCCGTCGGAGACGCTCCTGAGCATGCTGATTCACGAGGCGACGCACGCCTACTCCGACCGCATGCTCGCCAGGCCGGGTCGCGCTTTTCCCCGCTGGATGGAGGAGGGCTTCGCCGAGTACATGGGCAACTCGACCGTGCGCAAGGGCGAGCTCATCCCGGGCAAGTCGACCCGCAGAGAGTTCGTCATGGCTCACGGCGAAGTGGTCAACCGGACCACCGGGACCGGCTGGGATCTCGAGGGCGTCAAGAAGGCGATCCGCACCCAGCAGGGACTGACTCTGGAGGAAGTCGTCTCTTCCGACCCCTCGACCTTCTACGGCGATCGCGCCAGCCTCTACTACGGCACCTCGTGGCTGCTGGTGCACTACCTGCGGCACGGCGATCCGGCGTGGGAGAAGGAGAACTTCCCGACGCTGGTGCTCTACCTCGCAGAGGGCTATCCGGGAGTCGAGGCGCTCGCGGCCTCGCATCGTCGCCCGCTCGCTGAGCTCGAGGAAGGCTTCATCGAGTACGTGCGCAAGTTCTGACGCCCGTGCGCTCGCCCTACTGGCCCGCCTCGTAGAGCCGCTTGTGGTGGGCTGCGGCGTCGAGGTCGCCGAGGCGGGTGAGGCAGGCGGCAAGATAGTAGTGAAGCAGCCGTCGCTCGTCGCCGAGCTCCAGGGCCGTCCTGAGCCCCGTGACGCAGGCACCGGGCTCGTCGAGGCTGTAGGCGGCCATGCCGGCGAAGAAGTGGGAGTCGGGGCGCCCCGGGTTGAGCTCCGAGGCGCGGGCGAAGGCGTCGGCCGCTTCGCGCCACGCCTCGATCTGGTAGGCGGCCATGCCGAGGTTGTACCAGGCCGCCTCGAGGTCCGGCAGGTCGGGTGCCGCGCGAGCGAGCAGCTCGAAGGCCCCCTGATGGTCTCCGGCGGCAAGAAGGTCGGTGCCGCCGTCGAAGAGAGTCCGCGGATCTTCCTCGGAGGCGTAGCGGTCGGCGGCCCCCGCCGCGTAGGCGACTCTCTCCTCGGCCGAGCCGAAGAGGTGCACCATCGTCTCCTCGAGGGTTTCGCCCTCTTCGGCCATCGCCGCGGCTCTCGTGAAGAGCGACCGGGCGAGTTCGATGCGGTCGGCGTCGTAGGCGTCCCAGGCGATCGTCTTGAGGATTCGCCTCCAGGCGTCGATCCAGGCCGACGTCAGCTCCTCCTCGGCCAGCTCGGCTTCCAGGAACGCCGTCATCTCGTCCCATCGCCCGGCACGGGCGAGCAGCCTCACCTGGATGAGCGGGATCTGAAGGTCCTCTTCCAGCGGCAGGCGGTGGAACACCTCGATCGCCTCGTCCCACTCCTCCAGCTGCCAGTGGAGACCGTAGAGATCGAGCAGGACGTCGAAGGCGGGCTCGAGATCGGCGCGGGCGCGCAGGGTGTCGCGGGCGCCTTCCAGATCCTCGAACTCGATCTGTAGTGCCGCCTGGAGGTCGAGGAGATCGATCCGGTCAGGAGGGTCGCGCTCGAGTCTGCCGGCGACATAGGCGGCAACCTCCCGCTGCAGCTCGGTGTCGGCTTCCGGGTCGGTGGCCATCAGGGTCAAGACCCCTGTGGGCAGGGGGGTGTCGGCATCGGCGAGACGGCGTGAGAGCTCGCTGCGGGTGCGTTCGAACTCTCCGACGGGCAGCGGCTCCCTGCGGTGGACTTCGAGCAGCGCGTGGAGGGGCAGGATTTCTCCCGGATAGGCCTCGATTGCGTTCCGGAGGATGGAGAGTTGTCGCTGCTGGTCGCCTTCGATGCCGGCGATCCGGGCGCTTCGCAGGCGACGCACCAGGTCCTCTGCGGGCAGGGAGACTTCCTCGGCTTGACCGGGTGCCGCCGAAAGGAGGATCGCAACAAGGGCGAGCGCCGCCGGGTTCCGTCCTCGCTTCGACATGGAACTATTGTGCCATTGGAGATCGGGCAGCCGTGGGACCGGGTACTGGAATCGGGCATGGAATCGGGCGGCCAGGAGATCCGCGGAAGAGTCGGTACGGCCCGGACGTAGAGTAGGCAGGACCATGGAGCGCTACCGTCATCGGCAGCACGGTTGGGCGATGAGGAAGTTCCTCGCCGTCATCATCGCCATCGAGAGCTTCGTCTTCTTCGGGCTCGCTCTGGCGATACCGGAAGCGCGTGCGGCGATGGTGTGGAGCTTCCTGTTGCTCCTGGTTCTCATCACTCTCGTCCTCTGGGTCTTCGGCTCGCTCGAGGTGTCGGTCGATCCATCCCGGGTTCGTCTCGCCTTCGGCCCGGGCTGGCCGCGCAAGGAGATCCCGACCGGGGAGATCCGTGTAGCGGCGCCGGTGCGCAACTCGTGGTGGTGGGGGTTCGGCATCCGGCTGACTCCCCGCGGCTGGATGTGGAACGTCTCCGGTCTCGACGCCGTCGAGGTGGAGCTGGCGAGCGGCAAGGCGTTCCGCATCGGCACCGACGAGCCGCACCCCCTGTGTGCCGCCATCCGTGGCGCGGCCGGTCTCGAGTCCGACGAGTCGGGGAGCACCGATTCGGGGAAGGCTCCGCCGATCGAGCCGGTCTAGCTCCGCTGTCCGGATCGCTGCGGCATTAGAATCCGCGGATGCCAGAAGTCGAGTCCGAGACCTTCGACGTCTCCTCTGCCACGCGTCCCTATCGCGCCCATCTCGAGGTCCAGTTCGGCGACATCGACCAGGCGCGGATCGTCTACTACCCGCGCTTCATCCACTACTTCCATGTCGCGATGGAGCAGTTCTTCCGCGACGTCGTCGGGATCGACTATCCGCAGGTGATGAACGATCACCGGCTCGGCCATCCGACGGTCCATCTCGAGGTCGACTTCAGGGTGCCGCTGCGCTACGGCGACTACGTCGAGATCGAGGTGCGGATCGAGAAGATCGGCACGACGTCGGTCATCTGGAACTACACCGTCTACACCCGTGGCTCGGATGCGATCCACGCCACCGGCCGAGTGGCGACCGTCAACATCGATCTCGACAGCTTCGAGAAGACGGTGATCCCCGACTGGCTGCGGGAGCGACTGGTCGAGTATCAGTCGGCGCTGGCGACGGCCGGCGCCTGAGCCGCTCCGGCGCCGTTCATGAGGGCGGCGACCCGCTCGTAGAGGTCGGGTGCCTGGCCGGCGTGGCGCCACAGGACCTCACCCTCCGCTGAGACGAGCACGTAGCTCGGGAAGGCGAGGATCTCGAAGCGTCCCAGGCTCTCCTCGGCGCCGGCGAGGACGGTGTAGCCGAGGTCGTGCTCCGCGACGAAGCCGGCGAGGGTGTCGATCTCCCCCGAGTAGAAGGCGAGGCCGACCACGGTCAGCCGGTCGCCGAACTCCTCGTGCAGGCGGTTGAGCTTGGGGAAGGCGTGGATGCACGGTGCGCACCACGTGCCCCAGAAGTCGAGAAGCACCACCCTGCCGGCGAGGGTCGAGAGATCGAACTCGCTGCCGTCGAGGGCGGTGGCAGTGAAGTCGAGTACTTCGGAGGCGGCCACTTCGGATCGGACCCCATCGGAGTCGGCAAGGGCGACCGCCGGCGCCAGGAGCGTGCCGATGGAGAGGGCGAGGAGGATCGACAGCGGGAGGATTCGTCGCATCTCGTCTCCTTTACGAGCTCGGGGCCCGGGCGGTTCTTCAGTCGCCGAGCGACTCTCGGGCCATGCTCTTGAGCGCTCCGCGATCGACCTTGCCCAGGTGGGTGCGCGGGAACTCCTCCAGCACGACCACCTGCCGCGGGTGCTTGTAGGCGTCGAGCCGGTCGAGAACGTGCTGCTTGAGCTCGTCCGGGAGATCGTCTCGCGACGCTGTGCAGCGGACGAAGGCGACCGGCTTGGTGAGCCCCTCGGCGTTCTCCACACCGACGACGGCACACTCGCGAACCGCCTCATGGCGCAGCAGGCAGCTCTCGACCTCCTGGGGCGCCAGCCACTTGCCGCCGACCTTGAGCACGTCGTCGCCGCGCCCGCAGTAGGTGATGTAGCCGTCGGCGTCGCGGGACACGAGGTCGCCGCCGACGAACCAGTCGCCGTGGAACGCCTCGTGATTGCGCCGGGCGTTGCGCCAGTAGCCGATGGCGCGCGAGTTGCCGCGCACCCACATCTTGCCCGGCTCGCCCGGCGGAACCGTGCGCCCGTCGTCGTCGCGCACGTCGATCTCGAACCCCTCGACCGCCCGGCCCAGGGTGCCCGGCCGCACGTCGTCGGGGCGATTGGTGACGAAGATGTGCCACATCTCGGCGGTGCCGAGACCGTCCAGCAGTTCGACCCCGAAGCGCTCCTTCCACGCCTCGTAGAGTGGGATCGGCAGCGCCTCACCGGCCGATGTGGCGAACCGGAGCGAGGACAGGTCGCTGTGATCGGCCGCTTCGTGAGAGACCATCTGGTTCACCATCGTCGGCACGTTGACGAGGATCGTCGGGCGGTGGCGCTCGATCAGCTCGAACAGCCGCTCGGCGGTCGGATGCTCGGGGAAGAGCACCACACGAGCGCCGACGGCGAACGGGAAGAGCAGGTTCGACCCGGTGGCGTAGCCGAAGTAGAGCTTCGGCACGGACAGCGTGACGTCGTCGGGCCCGTAGCCGACCGCTCCCTTGGCGTAGAGCTCGGTCGTGTTGGCGAACGAGGTGTGGCTCTGGACGACCCCCTTGGGCAGCCCGGTGGTGCCCCCCGAAAAGAGCCAGATCGCCGGGTCGTCCCGGTGAGTCGGGTAGTTCTCGAACGCTTCCGGGGCGGTCTCCAGAGCTTCCGCCAGCACACCCTGGCCGACATCGAGGAGGGTCGGTGGGTCGAGGGCCTCCCCGGCGGCGGCGGTGAATCGCCCGGCGACCTCGCCGTCGAGAATCACCCAGCGTGGGTTGACGTAGTCGAAGAGCCGGGTGAGGTTGTCCTCCTTGAGGCCCGGGTTGACCATCACGACGACCGCCCCGCTCTTGAGGACCCCGAAGAACGCTCCGACCCACTCGAAGCCGTCCGGGAGCGCGATCATCACCCGCTCCCGCGGCCTGACATCGAGCTGCCGCAGCGCGTTGGCGTAGCGGTTGGCGAGCGACTGCACCTGAGCGTAGCTCAGGGTCTCCTCGCCGAGGGTCACGGCCGCTCGGTCACCGTGCCCCTCCTCGACGCGAGCGTCGAGAAAGTAGTGGGCGACGTTGAAGCGTTCCGCGGGCTCGAACGGCATGACCCTAGGCTACCGTCCGAGGTTCTGCCTGTCAGCGGGCGCGATCAGACCTCGACCCCGAACCTGCCCTTGAGGAGCAGGAAGAACGGGATCGAGAGCAGGATCAGGATCCAGCACCAGGTCGGCACCATCAGGACGCTCGACTTCTCCGGGTACTCGACGGTGATGCGCTCGAGCGGGCTGCCGGCGGGCAGCGGCGGCTCGGCGGGGTAGATCAGCTGGTCGAAGAAGCTTTGGCGTGGCCGCAGGGGCGAGCGCCGGGTGCTCTGGTCGGAGACGACGACGCTCTTGGTATAACTCTCGCCGTCGATCGAGAGCCGCACCTCGTACTCGCCCGGGGTCTCGGCCGACAGCCGCCAGCTCAGCTCGCGCTGGGCCGCGACCCACAGTGCGGGGGTGTCGACCGACACCCCTTCCGGCACGTCGATCGAGGCGACCGGCTTTCCCGTCTCGCGGTCTTCGGCGAACTCGGCGCGCAGCACCGTCGAGGCGCCCGGCTCGAGCCCGTCGTAGCCGTAGTGGAAGTGCAGATGGGCGAAGACCGGCAGCATCGGGATCGACATGACGACGAGCGGCAGCAGCCACGCCCCCATGTAGGCGGCGGTGTTGCGGAGCACATCGAACAGGCCGCGGAAGGTCGCGCCGAGGCGGTCGTTGAAGAGGCGAATCTCGAAGAGGCCCGAGTAGATACCCCGCTTGAAGCGCTCCGCGAGGTCGTAGTTGAAGGTCCAGCGGATGACCGGCAGGATCAGCAGCGTCACCAGGAAGGCGAGCACGGTCAGCCCGACCCAGTCGGGCAGGCCGCCCAACAGACCCCAGAAGGCATCGAGGGCCGAGCGCAGCAGTGCGTTGATCGCTTCCATGGTGTCGTCGTGTCGCCGAGTTCCGGTGCCGACCGCCTACGAGATGTAGCCGAGCCCCTGGAGCCGCTTCTTGATCTCTTCCTCGGAGAGAGCCTCGCCCTCACCCTCGATCTTCGCCAGCTCCTTCTCGAGCGCGTGAGTGATGAACTCGGTCGGTGAGGAGTAGCCGGCGATCGCGGCGATGCGCGTCACCTTCTCCATCAGCTCCTTGTCGAGTTTGATCTTGCCGCCTCCGAACATGACTGCCTCCTACTGCTGTGCCGCGCCGCCGTCGACGTCGACCGGAAACCGCTCGAGCCCGAACTCAGCCACCACGGCGGCAGCGAGGTCGATCAGGGTCGGGGCCGGCTTCGACAGCGGTTTGTTGGTGAAGAGAATGCCCGGCACCGCGTCGTGGTCCATGCTGTGGTCGCCGGTCCAGGCGCTCGTGTTGTCGCTGAAGACCTCCGGCTCGATCTCGCCGAGAGCGCCGTCGGAGGAGCCCTTGGTCCCGAGCGCGTAGCCGACGATCATGTCGGGGCCTACGAGCAGGCCCGGGCCGTCCTGGAACGTCTCGGCCGCCGGGTAGACCTGGGTCACGGCCGGGGTGCCGGACTTGGGGTCGAGGGTCGCCAGCAGCTTGTCGCCGATCTCGGCCAGGAGCGCGTCGGCGTCTTCGGGGTCGACGATCCCCTGGCTCTCCCGCCCCCGCTCGTTGATGTAAAGGCCGTTGAAGCCGACTCCGTAGGCGCGCGTTCGCGCCCAGTCGACGTTGCGGAAGAGGCCGGGGTCCTTGGTGAGCGACGGGTCCTTGAGGACCAGGTACCCCTCGTCGCGCAGCCACGAGTTGAGATTCATCGACCGGCGCCAGCTCGAGAAGCCGTGGTCCGACATCACGACGATCGTCGCCTCGGGGAGCTTTTCCATCGCCAGCTCGACCATGCGGTCGGCGCGCTCGTAGAGCTCCGGCACGACGCCCGCGTACTTGGCGGCGGTGACCTCGTCGTAGATCGGATGCTCCGGATCGGTCATGCCGAACATGATGTGCGACACCTGGTCGAGGTTGCCGAAGTAGTAGAAGAGCAACCCGTCCTCGAACTCGTCGAGCAGGTAGTCGAACTGCTCTTCGAGCTCGATGCCGGCGATCCGCGCCTGGGCGAGGAACTCGTCGATCGAGAACAGCTCCTCGGTCGCGGTCTTGGTGTCCTCCGGCATCCCCTGGGTGTAGTAGCCGCCGGTCGCCTCGGCGAGCTCGGCGGCGAAGTCGGCCGGGGTCGAGATCGGCATGATCGGCGCCATCGGGTCGATCTGGAGCGGCGTCACGTAGAGCTCGACCTCGGGCCGGACGGCGCGCAGGTAGAGCCGCGCCTTGGCGTTGAGCGACTGCGTCGGTGCCAGCTCGAAGGAGATCGGCACCCAGTCGCTCCATTCACCGACGTTGAGGATCGTCTCCTCCTCGCCGATGACGACCTTGGCGACCGGTTCGGCGGGGTCGAAGTAGACGACGAGCGGCACCCGGGTCTTCTCCGGCTCGCACAGGTAGATGTTCTCCGGACCGACGAGCTCGCCCTCGGCGCGGTCCTCCCACAGGTCGAGCGGGTAGACCTTGCCGCCCGAGCCGACATCGTCGTAGAAGAGCGCCGAGGTGAAGAACGAGAACTCGCCCAGCGACCCGGTGAGGTCGGGTGTGCCCATGCCGGAGAGCTCGCGGGTGGCGTAGCCCGACGGCGGGAAGTTGACCGGCATTCTGAGGATCCAGGACTCGACGCCGGTCTCCTCGAGCGGCTTCCAGAACGGGTCGCCGCGGCGGAGCATCTCGAAGGTGCCGTCGGCCGGCAGCCGGTACTTGCCGAGGCACGGGCCTGGCTCGCCCTGCTCCGACTTGGCAAGCGAAGAAGTGGGGAAGTAGCTCTCCGGGTCGCGGTGGAGGAAGTCGAAGATGCCGTGGTGGCCGGAGTCGGTGCCGGTCATGAAGTTCGACCAGGCGATCGGCGAGAGCGGCGGGATCGACGTGCCGAGCGGCGCCGCCGAGCCCTCGCGCTCGAGGCGCGCGAAGGTCGGCATCCGACCGTCGGCGATCATCTGCTGGGTGTAGTTCCAGTCCATGCCGTCGACGCCGATGACGACCACCTGCTTGCCGGTGACCCGATGACCGTCGCTGCAGCCGCCGAGGCCGACGAGGGCCGCCAGCAGGAGCGCCGCGATGCCGATGCGGCGGGTCACGAGGCGGCTCCTTCGGCAACCGGCTTCGTCTCCGCGCCGCGCGCGGGATCGAACTCCCGCTCCTTCGAGAACAGCGACTTGCCGTCCATGTGGGCCGGCGGGTCGATGCCGAAGAGCGACAGCGCGGTTGGCGCCATGTCCATCAGGTAGGGATCTTCGTCGTCGATGGGGAAGTTGCAGAACATCACGCCCGGCACCTGGCGGGGGTCGACGCAGTGATCGCCGCTCCACGCCTTGGTGTTGTCGTCGAACACCGGCCCGGAGACGACGCCGGTGGCGCAGTCCCAGGAGGTGCGGTAGCCGCCGTTGAAGCCGAAGAGGAGGTCCGGAGCATTGCCGAGATAAGGGCCGGAGTAGAGCTTGGAGGTATCGAACAGCTCGGTGATGCCGACGTCGGCTTTCTCCGAGTCCTCGAGCCCACTGAGCTTCTCGACCAGCTCGTCCTTGAGCGCCTGCGCCTCGGCTCCCGGTTTGACGATGCCATGCGCCTCGCGGCCTTCGATGTTCAGATACATCCCGGCGAGACCCAGGCTGTAGGCGCGGGTGCGGGACCAGTCGACGTCGGCGAGCCACTCGCTCGAGCCGTCGGCGCCTTCCTTGAGATGCAGGTAGCCGTGCTCGAGCAGCCAGGCGTTGACGTTGACGCCGCGGCGGAACGAAGTGAAGCCGTGGTCGGAGAGCACGAACAGCAGGTCGCCCTTGCGCAGCTTCTTCATCGTCCGGCCAAGGAGGGCGTCGTTGTGTCGGTAGAGGTCCTCGATCGCGTCGGCATGCTCGCCCGGATCGCGCCCTTCGGCGGCTGGATGCCCCTCCTCCATGTAGCGCCAGAACATGTGCTGGATCCGGTCGGTGCCGTCGAAGACGCACACGAGCGAGCCCTTGTTGAGTCGATCGAGCGCGGCGAAGAACATCTCCTCGCGCTCCTTGTCGATGTCGTAGCTCTGCTGGAGGAAGGTCGCGTCGTCGGTCACGTCCTCGTTGAGCGCCCAGGTGTCCTCGGCGAGGCCGAGGGTCGAGTAGGGACCGATCTTCTTCGCCAGGTAGTTTGCGTAGTAGTCGGGGTGCGAGATCGGCATCGCCGGATTCTCGGGGGCGATGTTGAGCGGCGTGACGTAGAGCGAGACGAACTCGTCCATTTCGGTGATCTGGATGCGCGCCAGCGCCGACACCTTGACGGTCGGCGCGGCGGGGAACTCGAGGCTCACCCAGTCGGAGAGCTCGCCGACTCCGAGCACCATCTCCTCGTCGCCGATCTCGACCGTCGCTTTGCCGGCGGAGCGATCGAGCGTGATCGCCACCGGCAGCTCGAGCGGCGGCTCGCCGTCGAGGAAGGCGTTCTCGGGGCCTTCCAGCTTCGCCTCGAAACGATCTCCCCCGTTCGGATTGCCCGAGTCTTCGAGAGCGACGCGGATGCCCCCCTCCTTGAACTCACCTTCCGCCGGGCGGTTGGTGAAGAGGACGAAGGTCCCCTGGGTGCCCAGCAGGTCGGGGATCGACATCGCCCCGAGCTGGGCGCCGTAGAAACGATCGGGCGGGAAGGTGATCGGCACGCGGAGGACGGTCGACCAGATGTAGTGCTCACCGAGAATCGTCCAGTAGGGCTTCGCCTTGCGAAGCATCCGGATCTGCGCCTTCTCCACCGGGAAGCGGTACTTGCCGAGGCGCAGCTTCCTGAGAAGCGCGGCTCCGCGGCGCTCGATCGTCTCGATCGACGTCGAGGAGAGGAGCGGCAGGTAGCTTCCGCGGTCGCGGCTCAGGAAGTCGAAGATATTGTGCTTGGCCGGCTGCACGCCGGTGGCGAACGAAGACCAGGCGACCGGCGAGATCGACGGGTAGGTCGACTGCAGGCGGTGGTAGCAGCCGAGTTCGGCGAGGCGCGAGAAGTTGGGGAGCTTGCCCTCGGCCATCCACTTCTCGGTCAGCCTCGGGTCCTGGCCGTCGAGGCCGAGGAAAATGAGGCGTCGCACTCGTGCGTTGGGCTTCGCCGGTCGGCGGATGAGCCGCCACACCATGCGGAACGGCCAGGTGAGCACCGCGAGCACCGCGATGATGACGGTGAAGAAGACGACCCCGATCGAGGTCGCCATCGCGAACCCGGCGCCGGGCCCGACGTAGGCCGCTGCCGGCCCGGCGAAGGCCAGGGCCGCCGCCACGAGCGTCGTCCGAGCGACCGCTTGCGCGATGCGTCGCTGCACAGAGATTCCTTGTCCGACCATGAAGAGGATTGGCTGTCTGCTGGGGTAGTGAGGGGCAGTGCCGGAGTGGTTTCGGGCTGCGAGGCCCCATGCCGGCGCGGCGTGGGACTGGCTCCCGAACGCGCTGCATACTATCCTATCGCCGCGTCCAAAGCCGCCCCATCATCGGGCGCGTCCATCCCCGCACATCCCCTACCGAGAGGTTCTCCAACGTGCCGAGCAAGCTCGCAAAGTGGTTCCGTCGCCGTCTCTACGGCGAGCCGATCGTCGTCGTCTCCGGGCTGCCGCGCTCTGGCACGTCGATGGCGATGAAGATGCTCGAGGCGGGTGGGATGACCCCCGTCACCGACGGCAATCGCACCGCGGACGAGGACAATCCGAAGGGGTACTACGAGGACGACCGGGTGCTCGATCTCGCGAAGGAGGTCGACAAGGAGTGGCTCCGCGAGGGGCGAGGCAAGGCGATCAAGATCATCTCCTATCTCCTGCGGCATCTCCCGTCGAACCACAACTACAAGGTGGTCTTCATGCGGCGCGAGATCGACGAGGTGTTGGCGTCGCAGGCGAAGATGCTGGAGCGGCGGGGCGAAGAGTCGGGGAGCGACGACGCCTCGATGAAGGAGTTCTTCGAGGCGGATCTGTGGAAGGCGAACTACCACCTGAAGCACTCGCCGCACATGGAGGTGCTCTTCTTCCCGTATCGCGAAGTGATCGCGGATCCGGAGGGGCACGCCAGGAAGCTGGCGGAGTTCGTCGGGCGGGATCTGGATGTTCGGGCGATGGCCTCGATCGTTGATCCGGACCTCTACCGCAACCGCGCCTGACTCGTTGGTGGTAGGACCCGGCCTCCCTCCGTCAGATCGCTGACGCCAGGGGGACGTCGCGCGTACTCGGTGGGACGACCTTCAGCGCGCGCTCTCTCGCCGTCGGGCGACGGCCACCGAGGTGGTGCGGGCGGCTTTCGGCCCTCGGCTCGAGCCCCCTGGCAACAAGGACCTGACGCCGCGGGACTCTCGTTGCGGGCCTGATCGGCTCCTCGAGCGCGGGCCGGGTCGAGGGTGGGATTGACATGCAACACATAGGTTGCATATCCTCGCCTGCAGTGGAAGCGATCTTCCAGGCTTTGGCGGAACCCACTCGCAGAGCTCTCATGGCTCGCCTTCGAGAGGAGGAACCGCTGACACTCCATGAGCTTGCCGAGCCGATTCCGATGAGTCGCCAGGCGGTGACGCGGCATCTTTCGGTGCTCGAGGCGGCCGGGCTGGTGACGGTGGAGTGGCGGGGAAGGGAGAAGCTGCACCGGCTGGAGGCGCGGCCGCTGCAGGTGGTGGAGGAGTGGCTCGAGCCTTATGCGGCGGCGTGGGATCGACGGCTGGAGAGGCTCAGGCGGCATCTCGGAGAGGAGACGGACGGATGACGCCGGCGATCGAGAGGCGGATGGAGTTCGATGCTTCGGTGGAGCGGGTGTGGAGGGCGTTGACGGATGGGAGGGAGCTGGCGAGCTGGTTTCCGGACACGGCGGCGTTCGACATGGGGGAAGGGGTGAGCGGGGAGTTCGTTTGGGCCGAGCACGGGCGCTACGCCGTGAGGGTCGAGGCGTTCGAGCCGCCTCGCTACGTCGCGTGGCGCTGGTCGCGTGAGGCGGACACTCCGGTCGGCGACGGGCCGTCGACGCTCGTCGAGTTCAGGCTGAGTGAGCGCCCGGGCGGCGGCACAGTGCTCGAGTTGCGCGAATCGGGCTTCGAGCGGCCGCAGGACCGGCAGTCGAACGTCGACGGCTGGACTCACGAACTCGCCGAGCTGGTCGAACTGCTCCGACAGTAGGGAAGCTCGGCGTCGGCTCAGTCCCCCGACGGGTTGCCGGAGGGCAACCCGAGGGACGACACGGATGACGCGGCAACCCGAGGGACGACAGCTACTGCAGGAAGCCGCGGCTGAAGTAGTCGGTCAGCGTGATGCCGAAGAGGATCGCCAGCCACAGGAAGCCGGCGACGACGGTGATCTTGGTCACCCGGCTGGCATGCAGCACGTGCATGAAGATCAGCACCACCAGCGTCGCCTTGGTGAAGGCGATCGCCATGGCGACGAGGTCGTTGAGCGGGCCGAGATCGAGGAACGCGACCCATACGGTGACCGCGGTCAGCACCATCAGGGCGAGGAAGACGCCGACGTAGGCGCCGATGCCGGTGACGTGGTGGTCGCCGTGGCCGCTCATGCGCCGCTCCTTCCCAGCAGGTAGAGCAGCGGGAAGAGGAAGATCCACACGATGTCGACGAAGTGCCAGTAGAGCCCCATCCCCTCGACCAGGTTGTGGTTCTCGGGGGTGAACGCTCCGCGCCACGCCCAGATCGCGATGACGACGAGAATCACCATGCCGACGACCATGTGGAGGGCGTGGAGCCCCGTCATCGCGAAGTAGAGGTTGAAGAACATGTGGACGTTAGGCGCTTCCGGGCCGTCCCACTCGAAGTTGGGTCCGGGGACGTGGTGCTCGTGCCACTTGTGGCTGTACTCCACGGTCTTGATGCCGAGGAACACCCCGCCGAGCAGGATGGTGAGGATGATGAAGAGGACGATCGCCTTGTTCTTCCCCACCTGCGCCGCCCACACCGCGAGCGCCATCGTGAGCGACGAGCCGATCAGCACCGCGGTGTTGATCGCGCCGAGCTGGATGTCGAGCTCGTGGCTGCCGAGGGCGAACGCCTCCGGGTGCGAGGTGCGGTAGACGATGTAGGCGGTGAAGAGGCCGCCGAAGAAGAGGATCTCCTGCACCAGGAACAGCCACATGCCGAAGAACGACGCCTCCTGCTGCTGGGCGAAGCTCTCGAAGTGGTGGGCGAGCCCCCACGCACGGCTCTTCTTGCCGCCTGCCTTCCCTTGCGCCGCGACGCTCATGAGCGTTCCCCCTCGACGAGCGGAGATCGTCCGGCGGCGCGCCGCTTCTCGTCACGATCGGCGTAGTCGTAGGCCTCGAGGGTCACCTTCGGCTCGTCGAGGAAGTTGTGGGTCGGCGGAGGTGAAGGCGTTTCCCATTCGAGACCGAAGGCGTCGAACGGGTTGTCCTTGGCCTTCTTGCCGTACCGCATCGACCAGATGAAGTAGACGAACGGGATCAGGTACCCGACGCCGAGGATCGACGCACCTGCGGAGGACATGACGTTGAGCACCTGAAAGTCTTCCGGGTACGCGTGGTAGCGCCGCGGCATGCCGAGGTAGCCGAGGAGGAACTGCGGGAAGAAGGTCAGGTTGAAGCCGATGAAGATGACGATCGCGGAGATCTTCGACCAGAACACCGGGTACATCTTGCCGGTGATCTTCGGCCACCAGAAGTGCATGCCGCCGAGATAGCCCATGAGCGCCCCGCCGACCATGATGTAGTGGAAGTGGGCGACGACGAAGTAGGTGTCGTGGACGTGAATGTCGATGCCGAGCGTCGCCAGCATCACCCCGGTCAGACCTCCGATGGTGAACAACCCGATGAAGCCCAGCGCGTAGAGCATCGGGGTGTCCCACGAGACCGACCCTTCGTAGAGGGTCGCCGTCCAGTTGAACACCTTGATCGCCGACGGCACGGCGACGAGCATCGACAGGAACGAGAAGATCATCCCGGCGTAGGGCGACTGGCTGGAGACGAACATGTGGTGCCCCCAGACCAGGAAGCCGAGCACCGCGATCGCCACGCTCGAGTAGGCGATGAACTTGTAGCCGAAGATCCGCTTACGCGAGAAGGCGGTGATGATCTCCGAGATTACGCCCATCGACGGCAGCACCATGATGTAGACCGCAGGGTGCGAGTAGAACCAGAAGAGATGCTGGAAGAGCACCGGATCGCCGCCGAGCGCCGGATCGAAGATGCCGATGTGGAAGGCGCGCTCCAGGAACAGCAGGAAGATGGTGATCGCCAGCACCGGGGTGCCGAGCACCATGATCAGGCTGGTGGCGTAGTGCGCCCAGACGAAGAGCGGCAGCCGGAACCAGGTGAGGCCCGGTGCCCGCAGCCGGTGGATCGAGACGATGAAGTTGATCCCGGTGAGGATCGACGAAAAGCCGGTGATGAAGACGCCGATCGCCGTCGAGATCACATAGGTGTTCGAGAACGCCGTCGAGAACGGCGTGTAGAAGGTCCAGCCGGTGTCGATGCCGCCGTTGAGCATCGACCACAGGGTGAAGAGGCCGCCGATCGTGTAGATGTACCAGCTCGCCAGGTTGAGCTTGGGGAAGGCGAGGTCCTTGGCCCCGATCATCAGCGGGATGAGGAAGTTCCCCAGCACCGCCGGGATCGACGGCACGAGGAAGAAGAAGATCATCAGCACGCCGTGCATGGTGAAGAGCCGGTTGTAGGTGTCCGGCTCCACCAGGTCGCCGACCGGGGTGGCGAGCTCAAGGCGCATCAGCACCGCCATCAGGCCGCCGAGGGCGAAGAAGACGGTGATCGAGATCAGATAGAGGATCGCGATCCGCTTGTGATCGATCGTCAGCAGCCACGACTTCACGCCGTAGTCGGCGTTCAGATAGTTGCTGCCGGTGTTTTCGCTGCTCATGGTGCCGCCTCGTCGGTGACCGCCTCGGCGCCGGCGTCGTCGCTTTCGGCCCGGGCGTCACCCTCCTGCTCGTCCGCGAGGGACTTGATGTAGATGATGAGCTGCATCAGCTCTTCCTCGCTGAGCTGCCCCTTGTAGGTCGGCATCAGCGGCTGGTAGCCCAGCACGATCTTCTCCGCCGGCTCGAGGATCGACTCGCGCAGGTAGTCCTCGTCGACCTCCACGGTGTCGCCGTTCGCGAGCGCGACTTCGGTGCCGAAGATGCCGGTGAGATCCGGCCCCTGGAGGTTGGTGTCCGGCCGATGGCAGGTGCCGCACGCCTTGGCGGTGAAGAGATCCGCCCCGGAGGCGAGCCGCGGTGTGTCACCGCTGTCGTCGGCGAGCCACGCCTCGTACTCGGCCGGCTCCATGACGACGATCGAGCCGCCCATCAGGGAGTGCTCGGCGCCGCAGTACTCGGCGCAGAAGAGGTCGTAGGTGCCGGGCTCGGTCGCCTCGAACCAGAAGCTCGTGTAGCGGCCGGGCAGTACGTCCATCTTGGAGCGGAAGGCCGGGACGAAGAAGGAGTGAATGACGTCTTCGGAAGTCATGATCAGCTTGATCGGCTGACCGACCGGCACGTGCAGCGTGTTGATCTCGCGGCGCCCCTCGGGGTGCTGGAACTTCCACATCCACTGCTTGCCGGTGACGTAGTACTCGGTGGCGTCGGCGGGCGGTCGGATCGCGGTGAAGAACACCTTGGCGCCCCAACCGAACATCACCAGCATGATGGCGAACGGGATCACCGACCAGGTGATCTCGAGCAGCAGGCCGGCGCGCTCGCGCTGGCCGACAGGGTTGTCGGGCGAGCGGCGGTACTTCAGGGCGAGGTAGAAGATCGCCGCGGCGATCAGCAGCGAGAACACCGCCGCGATCGTCAGCCCGAAGAAGTAGATCGCATCGACCTGGGGTGCCAGGGTCGACGCGCTGTCGGGGAAGAGGGGGAAGCCGAGTTTCATGTCAGACCGAAGCTAGTGACCCGGAGCCATGGTTGCGCGCTCGCGGCGGAGCTGCGTGAAGAGGAAGGTCAGGAGGGTGAGGACGGTGAGCACGCCGCCGATCCGCACCGCGGTCAGGGTGGCGAAGCTGTAGCGGCCGGCGACCGCGTCGTAGTGGAAGCAGTAGAGGAGCACCTGATCGGCGAACGATCCGATGGTGTTCTCGGAAGCCTCGACGAGGCCGAGCCTCAGATCGCGGGGCGGATACTCGACGCCGTAGAAGTAGCGCGCCACCCTGCCGTCGGGCGTCGCGACGACGATGCCGGCGGAATGGGCGAACTCCTCGCTCACGTCGTCGAAGCGGTAGGAGAAGCCGACCGCTTCGGTCAGCCGGGCGATCGAGACCTCGTCGCCGGTGAGGAAGTGCCAGCCGTCTTCGGTGCCTTCGCGGCCGTAGCTCTCGACGTAGTTGGCCTTCTTCGAGGCGGCGAGTGCCGCCTTCTCCCGCGGGTCGAACGACACCGCGATGACGTCGAACTCGCTCCCCGGGTCGAAGTCGACCGCTCGCAGCGAGGCGACGAGGCCGTTGAGCACCAGATTGCACAGCATCGGGCACTCGTAATAGACGAGCGCGATGACCACCGGACGCTCGCCGAAGTAGTCTCCCAGCGCCACGGTCCGTCCGGAGGCGTCGATGAACTCTGCGTCGAGCGGCAGACCGTCGCCGAGCCGTTGTTCGAACGCGACCCCTTCGAGCGCGGCCGGCAGGGTGTTGTTCTGGACCTGGGCGGTCGCGGTCCACGGCAGCGCGGCGATCAGGACGGCGAGGACGAGGCTGCGGCGCATCAGTGGTGCCCTCCCTCGTCCTCGACGGCCTTCGGGTCGGCGGGCGCTGCCGGCTCACCGGTGATCATCTCGATCGCGCGGTCGATCGGCACTCGGGCGATGCCACCGTCGCGATCGACCCAGCCGTAGCCGTCGAGCACCGACTGCTCGCGCGCGCGCAGCTCGACGAGCTCGAGCTCCGGATCGGTCTGGAGGCGCGGCTCCGGCGGCTGGTATGCCTCCGCGGCCGCGGCGAGCGCTGGAGGCGGCGGGTCCTTCGCCTCTTCCATGCCGCGCAGGAGGACGGAGAGCCCCCACATCAGCGCCGCACTCACGGCGGTCACCACGACGAGGCCGACGGCGAAGCCGACGATCGCCTTGAGATTGAGTTCGCGGTCGAGGTGCTCGTTCATCGATCGAGCGCCTCCTTGAGGAACGGTTCGAACGCCGGCAGCATCGGCCGCTTGCCCAGCTCGCGGAAGAACAGGCCGAGCCACAGGCCGCCGAGGCCGACCACCGCGGTGACGTCGAGCCAGTGGAAGTGGAGCCCGTGACTCCCGGCACCGTGCCCCCACGCGGGTGCGGCCAGCCAGTAGAGGTCGAACCAGCGCATCACCAGCAGCAGGATCGCCACACGGGCGAGCTTCCGGGCGTCGCGTTTGAGGTCCCGCGACAGGAGCAGTACGAACGGCAACGCGAAGTGCAGGAAGACGAGGGAGAGTGAGAGGTACTTCCACCCTCCCTCGGTGCGGTTCAGGTAGAAGGTCACCTCTTCCGGCAGGTTGCCCGACCAGATGATGATGAGCTGCGAGAGCTGCATGTAGGTCCACAGCATCACGAACGCCAGCAGCAGCTTGCCGTAGTCGTGGAAGTGCTTCGGTTCGAGCTTGCCGGAGAGCGGCGGCCGGTTCGAGAGGTAGAGCGCCACCAGGATGGCGAAGGCGAACGCCGCCACCCCGTGGCCGATGACGTAGGCGACTCCGAAGAGACTCGAGTACCAGTGCGGGTCGAGCGACATCAGCCAGTCGACCGAGGCGAGCGTGGCGACCAGCACGTAGGCGACGAGCGCCGGCGCCGCAATCGCCTGCATCCGCCCGAACAGTTTGTCGCTCGGCCGCTCGTCCTGGATGAGAGACATCCGGTTGAGCGCCCAGGCGGGCAGCAGCCAGACGGCGAAGTAGATCACCCCGCGGACGATGAAGCCGCGTTCGTTGAGCCACCAGGCCTTGTGCTGCACCAGCGGGTCGTTGACCGCCTCGGGCCGCGCCCACGAGAAGATCTCCTCCATCCCGAAAATGATCGGCGCGAAGCCGAGCAGCAGCCAGGGGAGGGTGCGGGTCGCTGCGCCGAGGACGCGGCGGATCATCAGTCCCCAGGCGCCGCGGGTCAGCTGGTGGAGCAGGGCGACGGCGAAGCAGCCGAGCGCCAGGCCGAGCCAGAAGAGCCAGGCGACGTGGTAGGAGCGGAAGAACTGGGTGCGATCGACAAAGAGTCCCAGCACCGTCGCCGCCGAAGCGGCGAGGCCGACGATCCACGCCTTGCGCTCGAGGCCCTTGAGGTCGCGGGTAGGCGGCGCGAATTCGTGACTCATCGCGACTCCTCCAGCGCCTCGCGGTCGGCGGCCGACAGATCGACGGCGGCGACGTTCTGGCTCAGCTGCAGCGCGTGGACGTAGGCGGCGATCGCCCAGCGGTCGGCGACCGGTACCTGGGCGGAGTAACTCGACATCTCGCCGAAGCCGTTCGTCTGGACGTCGAAGAAGTAGCCGATCGGCATCGAGCGGAGCCTTTCGTCGTGGAACGAGTTCGGCTGTTTGAAGCCGCGCTGGACGATCATGCCGCGGCCGTCGCCGACCCGACCGTGGCACGGCGAGCAGAAGATGTCGTAGCGCTCGCGGCCGCGTTCGAGGAGTGCCCGATCGACGGCCATCGGAGCCTCGGTGGCGAAGCTGCCGTCGTCGCCGATGCCGCGGTAGAGGTGGTCGTCTTCGCGCAGCCAGCCGCGGGCGACGGTCCCCTCGACGGGAAGCCGCGCACCGACACCGTCGGCGAAGAAGTCGCTCACCTCGTACGGCTCGAGTCGCGGCTGGTCGTGCATGTCCTGCCGGCAGCCGACGAGGGCGAAAAGCGCCACGAGCGCCAGCGCAGCCTCGCTCCTGAGCCTCCCGCCTCCGAACTCCCTACTCCTCAACTTCGTTCACCTCCGTAGGCTCCGTCCCCTCGAGCACCTCGCGCGCGCGCGCGGGGTCGAAGTCCGGATCCTTGGTCGTGATGAGCAGGAAGTAGCGGTCGCGCGACGCCTCGGCAAAGCGCTCGACGTTGAAGGCGGGGTGGTAGGGCTGCGGCAGCCCGTTGAGCGCGAACATCCCGAGCACCGCGGCGAACGCGGCGCACAGGATCGTGGTCTCGAACGCCGGGATGATGAAGGCGACCCATGAGTTGAACGGCCGGCCACCGATGTTCATCGGGTAGGCCTCGACCGAGGTCCAGTACTGGAGCATGAAGCCGCCGATGGCCCCGACAAGCCCCCCGATCAGAACGATCAGCGGCAGCTTCGACTTGTGGTGGCCGATCGCCTCCCACACCTCTTCGATCGGATAGGGGGTGTAGGCGCCGAGCCGCTTGAAGCCCGCCTTGCGCGCCGCGTGGCAGGCGTCGATCAGCTTCTCGGGCGAGTCGTACTCGGCCATCAGCCCGTAGAGGTTCTCGCCCTCGGCGGTCCGGAAGCGTGCCATCAGTGACCCCCTCCCTTCTTCTGCACTTCCTTCGCCTCAGGGAGGATCGTTCGCATCTCGAAGATCGAGATCATCGGCAGGAAGCGGACGAAGAGGAACAGCAGCGAGAAGAAGAGGCCGATCGTGCCGACGTAGATCGCCCAGTCCCAGCGGGTGCCGGAGTAGGTGCCCCACGATGACGGCAGGAAGTCGCGCGACAGGCTGGTGACGACGATGACGAAGCGCTCGAGCCACATGCCGACGTTGACGAACATCGCCACCAGGAAGACCAGCCACGGCGAGTTGCGCACCTTGCGCAACCAGATCAGCTGCGGCGCCAGCACGTTGCACAAAAGCAGAGCCCACCAGTGGATCTTGTACGGCCCCTGGATGCGGTTGAGGATCATGAACTCCTCGTACTGATTGCCGCTGTAGAAGGCCATGAAGATCTCGACCAGGTAGCCGTAGCCGACGATCAGACCGGTCGTGAGCATCACCTTCGCCATGTTCTGGATGTGGCGCATGGTGATGAAGTCCTTGAGGCCGAAGACCTCGCGCAACGGGATCGCCAGGGTCAGCACCATGGCGAAGCCGGCGAACACCGCGCCGGCGACGAAGTAGGGCGGGAAGATCGTCGCGTGCCAGCCGGGGATCTGCCCGACGGCGAAGTCGAACGACACCACCGTGTGCACCGAGACCACCAGTGGGGTCGCCAGACCGGCCAGCAGCAGGTAGGCGACCTCGTAGTTGTGCCAGTGCTCGGCGTGTCCGCGCCAGCCCATCGAGGCGAAGCCGTAGACGATCTTCTTCCAGCGGCGCTTGGAGCGATCCCTCAGCGTCCCGAGATCGGGGATCAGGCCGACGTACCAGAAGAGCGCCGACACGGTGGCGTAGGTCGTCACCGCGAACACGTCCCAGATCAGCGGCGAGCGGAAGTTCGGCCACAGGGCCATGGTGTTCGGGTAGGGCAGCAGCCAGTAGGCGAGCCACGGGCGGCCGACGTGCACCAGCGGGAAGACGCCGGCACAGGCGACCGCAAAGAGCGTCATCGCTTCGGCGAAACGGTTGATCGAGGTTCGCCACTCCTGGCGCAGCAGCAGCAGGATCGCCGAGATCAGCGTCCCGGCGTGGCCGATGCCGATCCACCAGACGAAGTTGATGATCGCGAAGCCCCAGCCGACCGGGTTGTTGACTCCCCAGATGCCGACTCCCTTGAACACCAGCACCACGAGGCCGAGCAGCAGCAGCTGCATGACGGCGAACGAGGCGCCGAAGGCGAGCCACCACCAGCGCGGCGTCTTCTCGAGGACGATCGAGCTGATCTGGTCGGTGACCGACGCCGGTGTGTGCCCTTCGGCGACCACCGGCGGCTTGCCCATGCGGCTCTCGGGATTGAGATCAGCCATGGCCGTTCTCCGAGGCGCCGTGGGCGGAGTCCGCACCCGGCCACTGCGGGTTCGGGTTCGTCACCTTGGCCAGGTAGGTGGTGCGCGGCCGCGTTCCCAGCTCGGTCAGGATGCCGTAGTCGTGCGGCTGCGCCTTGCGGCGGGCGACCCGCGACTCCGGATCGTTGAGGTCGCCGAAGACGATCGCCTCGGTCGGGCATGCCTGCTGGCAGGCGGTGACGACCTCGCCGTCGCGCACGCGACGGTCTTCCTTGCGCGCTTCGATCCCCGCCTTCGAGATGCGCTGCACGCAGTACGAGCACTTCTCCATCACGCCGCGCGTGCGCACCGTGACGTCGGGGTTGCGCTGCAGCTTGAGCGACTCGGTCTCGGTGTCGCTGTACTTGAAGAAGTTGAACCGCCGCACCTTGTACGGGCAGTTGTTGGCGCAGTAGCGGGTGCCGACACAGCGGTTGTACACCATGTCGTTGAGCCCCTCGTCGCTGTGCACCGTCGCCGCCACCGGGCAGACGACCTCGCACGGCGCCTGCTCGCAGTGCATGCACATCACCGGCTGGTGATGAAGCGCCGGATCCTCCAGCTCGCCCTGGTAGTAGCGGTCGATGCGGATCCAGTGCATCTCCCGCCCTTTGGCCACCTCTTCCTTGCCGACGACCGGGATGTTGTTCTCCGACTGGCAGGCGACGACGCAGGCGTTGCAACTCGTGCAGGCGCCGAGGTCGACCGACATCCCCCACGCGTGGCCATCGGAATAGTCGTAGCCCGGCATCATCGACAGACTCTCGTCGATGCCGTGACCGTGGTGATGCGGGAAGTCGGGATGCGCCTCGAACTCGTCGACCGTCGCTTCGCGGATCAGGTGCCGCTTCTCGGCGGTGCGCCCCTCGAGGTTGTCGCCCTGGAAGCGGTCGTGGGCGATGTTGTCGTGGAGTTGCGTCGAGGCGAGCTCGTACTGGCCGCCGCTCTTCACGACCTCGCACGGTGCCGAGAAGAGGGCGGAGGCGGTGCGCAGGCGCCCGGCGTCGAAGCCGGTGCCTGTGCCGACCCGGCCGGTGCGCGAGCGCCCGTAGCCGAGATGGAGGGTCACGGTGTGGTCCGCCTGTCCGGGGTGAACCCAGACCGGCACTTCGAGGGTGCGACCCTCGACCGTCACCGTCACCAGGTCCTCGCTCCCGACGCCGAGCGCCTCGGCCCGCGACGGCGCCACGAGCAGGGCGTTGTCCCAGGTCAGCTTGGTGAACGGCTTGGGGCACTCCTGGAGCCAGCCGTTGTTGGCGTAGCGGCCGTCGAGCACCGTCGGATCGGGCCGGAAGGCGATCTCGAGCGCCGCGGTGTCGAGCGACCGTGCCGCTGCGGCGGCGCCCGCGGCGCCCGTCGCGGCCTGCACGGCGTCCGGAGCGGCGCCGTCCACCTTGAGGAAGCCGTCGTGGAGCGCCTTGCGCCAGGCGGTGTCGAAGTCACCGGAGACGCGGCTGCGCCAGGTGTCCTGCACCAGCTCGTCGCCCGGGCGCTCGCCGTCGGCGGTGAAGATCGACAGCACCTCGGCCGCCGAGCGGCCCCCGTAGAGCGGCTCGATGAGCGGCTGGGTGAGGGTCGGTGTGCCATCGACGGCGAGGCCGTCGCCCCAGCTCTCGAGGTAGTGGGCGGCCGGCAGGTTCCAGTGGCAGTACTGCGCCGTCTCGTCGTCGTGCGAGCCGAGGTAGACGCACTGCGGCACCTTCTGGAGCGCCGCCGGCAGGTCGAGGTCGGCGGGCGCGGAGTAGGTGGGGTTGCCGCCGAGGATCAGCAGCAGGTCGACGTCGCCGGCGTCGATGTCGGCGACCAGTTCGGCGAGCGAGTCGGCGCCGGCCACCAGCTCGCCCTCTTCGGCGGCGCGCAGCAGCACCGTTTCGCCGACGTTGCCGAGCGCGGCGTTCATCGCATGGGCGAGGTGCTGCACCGCTTCCGGCGTGTGCTCGCCGGCGACCACCACCGAGCGGCCCCGGTGAGCCCGGAGATCCGCGGCCACCGCCGTCGCCCGCTCGTCGGCGACACTCGCGCCGCCGACCGCGTCGGCGAGCTCGGCGGCGAAGTGCGCGAGCTCGGCGCTCGACATGGCCACGCGGTGATCGGCGAGGCTGCCGGTCGGGGTCGGAGTCGACTCGAAGACGTAGAGACGGTTGAGGTCGGTGCTGCCTGCGCGCGCCCTGCGCCGGCTCGTGAAGGCGCGGGCGTCGGCCACGGCGGCCGGCCCGGAGCCGAGGAAGTCGGCATCGAGCGACACCACCCGCTCCGCCTTCGAGAAGTTGTGGCGAAGCACGAAGTCGCCGCCCCAGGCGGCGCGTCCGGCCTCGACGGCGGCGGTTGAGCGCAGCGGGGAGTACTGGTGCCAGCGGGCGCGCGAGCCGTGGGTGTCGAGAACGTCGGCGATCAGCCGGCGAACGGTAGGGGAGGTGACCGGTCCGCTGAGGATTCGGAGGCCGAGCCCGCGCGTTCCCTCGAGCGCGGCGGTCTTCTCGGCGATCCGCCCGGCGAAGGCGCTCCAGGTGCGGATCCGGCCGAGCTCGCTGACGGTCTGCAGCCGGTCGGGATCGTAGAGATCGAGCACCGAAGCCTGGGCGAAAAGGTCGGTCGCGCCGCGGCTGGCGGCATGCTCCGGGTTGCCCTCGATCTTGGTCGGCCGGCCGTCGTGGCTCTCCGCCAGCAGCGGCACCGCCCAGCCGTCGAAGTCCATCGCCGTCGCGAAGTAGAGAGGCCGACCCGGAACCAGCTGCTCCGGCTGCGACACCCAGGGGACGATCTTCTCGTCCGGCTGGCGGGTGCAGGCGGTGAGCCCTCCGAAAGCGACCGAGGCGCTCATCAGCTGAAGGAAACGGCGGCGGTTGACGCCCCCTTCGTCCTCGCCCCACTCGCTCGCGAGCTGCGGGAACTCGCGGTGGATCATCTCGGTGAACTCGGGGGTCTCGGCGACCTCTTCGAGGCTTCGCCAGTAGAGCTTGCCGTTCGAGCCGGCAAGCCGCTCTCTCACCTCGGCGAGATCGAGATCCTTGCGCGCGCCGGAAGTCACCGGCGGCGTCTCGGAGCTGTCCTGGTGGTCGTGAACGCTCATCGGTGACAGGTGGAGCAGTCGATTCCCGGTTCGACGTGGTGCTCGGCGGCGAGACGTGCGCCGAGCTCGGGGTCGTCCGACGTCCACGCCATGTTGAAGACCTCTTCCCGCGGCCGCAGATGCGGCTCGGGGTCCATATGACAGTCGAGGCACCACTCCATGTGGAGCGACGACGCCTGGTAGATCAGCGGCATCTCGTCCACCCGGCCGTGGCAGCTCACGCAGGAGACCCCCTTGGCGATGTGGATCGAATGGTCGAAGTAGACGTAGTCGGGCAGGTCGTGCACGCGGTTCCACTCGAGCGGCTCGCCGCTGGCGAAGCTCGCCCGCACCGGCGCCAGCATCTCGGAGTCGTTCCAGATCAGCTTGTGGCAGTTCATGCAGGTGGCGGTCGGCGGGATGCCGGCGGAGGCGCCGACCTCGACATTGGTGTGACAGTAGCGGCAGTCGATCCCGAGCGCCGCCGTGTGGTGATCGTGCGAGAACGGCACCGGCTGGTTGAGGGTCACTCCCTCGCCGGTGACATAGGCCGACCGGTCGAGCGTCATCAGTGCCCACCCGGCGACGGCGATGAAGAACACCGCGCCAAAGAGACTGACTTTCGCGACCGTGTTGGTCGACCGGTGGAAGATCTGCGGCATTCGGGATGCGTCCTGAGTGGCCGAGTATACGGAACGAGCTCGAAGCTGCCCCGGCGCGGCGACGGCTCCGCGAAAGAGCGTATGAGCGAGTGTTCTAACAGCTTGTGAAAAGTTTCACAAGCTGCGGGGCGGTCGTGCCGAGGGTGAGCTGGCCTCGCAGGCGATCGGGGTTGGGCACGGCTTCACGGTCGCGCTGACCTCGGCTCTGAGGGTCCCGGTGTCTACAATCGCGGTCGTGGACGATCGAGATCCGTCGCAGCCCGTCCTCCTCTCAGGCGGCAACCCGCAAATCCCGAAGGGGAACGGTCCCGGCCCGGTGCAGGCGTACCTCACTGCGATGCCGGGCTGGAAGGCCGGTGTGGGCCGTGCGATCGACGACCTCGTCGTTGCCACGGTGCCCGGAGTGCGCAAGGCGGTGCGCTGGAACTCGCCTTTCTACGGCATCGAAGGCCAGGGGTGGTTCCTCTCCTTCCACTGCTTCACAAGGTACTGAAGCTCACCTTTCACAACGGCAGCTCACTTGACCCGCTGCCTCCTGAGAGATCGAAGTACCCGGAGGTTCGCTACTTCCACATCTATGAGCACGACGAGCCGGACGAGCGGCTCGCGGGCTGGATCCGGCGAGCGGCGGAAGTGCCCGGAGCGACGCTGTTCTGAAGATCGCCCCGCCCTCGGGAACCGCGCCCTTTTCTAAGCGTCGGGTTCGTTGCCGGAGTCGAGCCGGTAGTTGACCGTCAGGTTGTAGCGCACCCTTACCGGCGCTCCGTTGAGGGTGGCCGGCTCGAAGGTCCACTCGCTCACGGTCTCGGAGGTGTACGCGTCGAAGTCGTCGCGCAGAGACTCGACGACCTCGGTGTCGCCGATCGTGCCGTCCTTCTCGATGACGACGCGGACGACGACCTTGCCCTGGATTTTCTCGTCGTGGCCGAACTCGGGGTAGTGGGGCAGCGGGCCGCCGGTGCGGATCGGCTTGGTGACGTCACCCTCCACGGCGTAAATGGTGTCGTCTCCGGCGAGCGCTGGAAACGCGACGACGAGCAGCGCCAGAACGGCGAGCAACGAGCGAGTCTTCGATGAGCGCATGGGGTCTCCTCCCTGTTTCCGGCGGTCTATCGTCGAAAGAGTCGACCGGCGGTTCGTCAAGCATGAGTGGGTCGGAAGGGTAGACTCCCCGCCACCTCAAGGAGTTCCCGAAGATGCTGAATCTCGCCACTCTGCTCGAGCAGAGCGCCCTGCGCTTCCCCGACAAGCCCGCCTTCGTTCTCGGCGACAACGAGATCTCCTATGCGCAGCTCGACGGCGGTGCCCGCAAGATCGCCGACCGGCTGGCGGCGATGGGAGTCGAGCCGGGCGACAAGGTCGCCCTCACCTGCCCGAACGTCCCGTACTTCCCGCTGGTCTACTTCGGCATCCTCAAGGCGGGTGCGGTGGTGGTGCCGCTCAACGTGCTCTTCAAGCGGCGCGAGATCGCCTACCACCTCGGCGACTCGGAGGCGAAGGCATACTTCTGCTTCGAGGGGACGCCGGAGCTGCCGATGGGCGAGGAGGGAGCGGCCGGCTTTGCCGCGGCCGACGGTTGCGAGCAGCTGATCGCGATCACCGCCGACCCGGCGGCGGCCTCACCGATCGAAGGGGCGACGACGCTCGGCGCTCTGCTGGCGAGCGGCGATGCCGCCTTCGACACCGTGCAGACCGGTCCCGACGACACCGCGGTCATCCTCTACACCTCGGGGACGACCGGTCAGCCCAAGGGGGCGGAGCTGTCGCACGCCAACGTGTTCATGAACTGCGTCGTCAACCGCGAGCTGATGGCCTACACCCCCGACGACGTGGCGCTCCTGGTGCTGCCGCTTTTCCACTCGTTCGGCCAGGTCGTATTGATGGCGACCGGGGTCTACACCGGCGTGACGACGGTGCTGATGCCGCGCTTCGAGCCGGGGCCGTGCCTCGAGCTGCTGGCCGGCCGCGGCATCACCTTCTTCGCCGGCGTACCGACGATGTACTGGGCGCTGCTCCACCATCAGGAGACCGACGGCATCGACCTCGAAGCGATCGCCCGCAACCTCCGCCTCGCCGTGAGCGGCGGCGCGGCGCTGCCGGTGGCGGTACTCGAGGAGTTCGAGCGGCGCTTCGACGTGCCGATCCTCGAGGGATACGGCCTTTCCGAGACCTCCCCGGTCGCCTCCTTCAATCACCTCGACCGCGAGCGCAAGCCGGGTTCGGTCGGCACCCCGATCTGGGGGGTCGAGATGCGGATCGTCGACGGCGACGACCAACCGCTGCCGCCGGGCGACCGGGGCGAGATCGTGATCCGCGGCCACAACGTCATGAAGGGCTACTATCGCCGCCCGGAGGCCAACGCCGAGGCGCTGCGGGGCGGCTGGTTCCACACCGGCGACGTCGGCACGATGGACGACGACGGCTATTTCTACATCGTCGATCGCACCAAGGACATGATCCTGCGCGGCGGCTTCAACGTCTATCCGCGCGAGATCGAAGAGCTGCTGCTGGAGCACCCTGCGGTGTCGCTCGCCGCGGTGATCGGAGTGCCGGACGAAGAGCACGGCGAGGAGATCAAGGCGCTCGTCGTGCGCGCGGAAGGCGCAGAGCTTTCCGAGGACGAGCTCGTCGCCTGGACGCGCGAGCGGCTCGCCGCCTACAAGTACCCGCGCCTCGTCGAGTTCCGCGACTCACTGCCGATGACGGCGACCGGCAAGATTCTCAAGACCGAGCTGCGGACGGAGTAGCCGGCCCGGGCTGTTCGAGCCGGGCCGTACGACCCGGGCCGTACGACCCGGGCCGTCCGAGCCCGGTGTTCGCCGGCTTCAGCTGGGACGCCGCAGCGGCGGAATCGCCTCGCCGGCTCCGGAATGCTCGATCAGGAGGCCGAGCCGTCGCTCGCGGGTCTCCTCCTTCTTGGCGCTCGTCACCCAGTGGATCGCCGCGCGCCGGTACCACGGCGCCTGCCGCTGGAAGTAGTCCCAGGCGGCGGTCTCCGCCTCGAAGCGCCGCTGGAAGTCGGTGCTCAGACGGGCGGCGCGATGCTGCTCGTACGAATAGCCGGATTCCTTGCGGTTGCGGCTCTCCCACGCCTCGAGGCCCGCCTTCTCGACCCGGTCCTCTTCGAGGAGCCGCTTCATGTTGGCGAGATTGACGGCGCTCCACTTGCTGTTCGGCTTGCGGGGGGTGAAGCGGATGACGTACGCCTCGTCGTCGAGCCGCTTGCGGATGCCGTCGATCCAGCCGAAGCACAGCGCCTCGTCGACCGATTCGGGCCACGTGAGGCTCGGCCGCCCGGTTCCCTTCTTGTAGAAGCCGACCCACAGCTCGGTCTCCCCCGCGTGGTGCTCGGCGAGCCACGCCCGGAAGAGCGCGGGAGACTCGAAGAAGAGCGGGTTCGACTCTGTGCCCTTCAATCCCGGTTCCTCGCGGCTACGATCGCATCCCAGATCCCGTGCGCGATCTCGAGCTTGCGCGCCGGGCCGAGCCGGCGCTCGAATCCGTCGGCGCCGAGCACGATCACCCGGTTGGTCTCGACCTCGAAGCCGGCCCCCTCCTCGCTGACGTCGTTGGCGACGATCAGGTCGAGCCCCTTCGCTTCGAGCTTGCGGCGTGCCGCGGCGATCGGGTCGCCGGTCTGGGCGGCGAACCCGACGACCAGGCGATCACCCTTGTCGGCCGCCAGTGTGGCGAGGACGTCGGGCGTGCGTTCGAGTTCGAGCGTCAGGGAGACCTCTTCCTTGGGGCGCTTCTCGAGCGCGGGGCGGCGCGGTCGGAAGTCACTCACCGCGGCGACGGCGACGAACGCCCGGCAACCCTCGAACCGCTCGCCGCAGGCGGCCAGCATCTCGTCGGCGGTGGTGACCCGGGTGACGACGACTCCGGCCGGATCGGCGAGCACGCTGGGGCCGCTGACCAGTTCGACCTGCGCCCCGCGGGCGGCGGCCGCTTCGGCCACGGCGTAGCCCATCCTGCCGCTCGACGGATTGGAGAGGAAGCGAACCGGGTCGAGGTGCTCGCGGGTCGGGCCGGCATTCACCAGCACCGGCCAGCCGTCGAGGTCCCGAGGCGTCACGTGGCGACGGCCCGCGCCGGACGGTCGTCGTCGCCGAGTGCCGCCAGTGCGGCGGCGATCGTCTCCGGCTCCGACATCCGGCCGACCGCCTCGTACCCCTCGGCGAGGAAGCCGACGTCCGGGCCGACGAAGCGATACCCCCAGCCGGCGAGCCGCGCGACCGAGTCGGCGACCGCGGGGTGCTGCCACATCGCATCGTTCATCGCCGGCGCCAGCAGCGTGGGGGCGGCGACGGCGAGAAACAGCGTGCTCACCGGATCGTCGGCAAGTCCGTGAGCGAGGCGTCCGAGGATGTTGGCGGTCGCCGGAGCGATCAGCGCCCGATCGGCCCAGCGCGCCCACTCGACGTGCCTCACCGCCGCCCCTTCGTCGCGGGCGAAGAGATCGGTCAGCACCTCGTGCCCGCCACTCACCGTCTGGAGGGCGAGCGGTGCCACGAACTGCTGCGCGGCGGGAGTCATCACGACCCGGACCGCGGCTCCCGCGGCGACGAGCTGGCGCACCAGCTCGGGAGTCTTGTAGGCGGCGATTCCACCGCTGATGCCGAGCAGCACCTTCCTGCCGTCGAGGGGTGTCGGGCCGGTCTCCATCGCCCAGGAGCGTAGCAGTGCGCCGCCGCCTTCGAGCGGCGGTGCGGGTTAGGATCCCGGCATGAGCGAGGCGAATCGGGAAGCGGTGCTCCTCGTCATCGACGCCGGCAACACCAACACCGTCTTCGGCATCTACCGCGGCGAGGAGCTGGTGCGCCAGATCCGCCTGTCTACGGCGCGCGACCGCACCGCCGACGAGTACGCGGCGCTCCTGATGCCGCTGCTGGCCGATGCCGGCGTCGCCGCGAGCGACTGTGAGGGGGTGGCGATCTCGTCGGTCGTTCCGCCGTTGACCCCGGTCTTCGAGCGGGTCTCGCGCCGGCTCTTCGGCCATCGACCGGTGGTGGTGGAGCCCGGGGTGAAGACCGGCCTGCCGATCCGCTACGACAACCCTGCCGAGGTCGGGGCCGACCGTATCTGCAACGCCCTCGCCGCTCGTGAGCTGTTCGGCGCGCCGGCGGTGGTGGTCGATTTCGGCACCGCGCTGACCTTCGACATCGTCGATGCCGAGGGCGCCTACATCGGCGGCATCATCGCCCCCGGGCCGGAGATCGCCGCAGAGGCGCTCTTCAGCCGCGGCTCGCGGCTCTCCCGGGTCGATCTGCGCCGGCCTCCGCACGTTATCGGCAGCACGACCGCCACAGCGATGCAGTCGGGCCTCTTCTACGGCTTCGTCGGCCTCGTCGACGGCATCCTGGAGCGTCTTCTGGAGGAGCTCCCCGGCCTCGAGGCGATCGTCGCCACCGGTGGTCGCGCCGACCTGGTGGTGGGCGAGAGCCGTCACCTCGATCAGGTGCATCCGTTCCTGACCCTCCACGGGCTGCGGCGGATCTGGGAGCTCAACCGGCCTGCCGAGGCGCCCGACCGGGAATAGCGGGCCACGGTCTCGCGTAGGGCAATACGGTAGAATCGGGAACCGGAACTTCTGAGGTTCCGCCGGTGATCGGCGCTGCCGACGGCGAGTGGAACGGGAAGCACCGGAACTCGAAGCAGGTCTTTCGCAGCAAACGCCTGGACCCTGAAACGGGCCGGGACGGAACACGGAGACCGCGTCAGCGCGGACTCGGCAAGCCACGGTCGCGTGGTCGTCGTCTCTCGATGACGACGTTCTCGTCCCGGTCGCTCGACTCAGCAAGGAGCGACCACATGAGCAGCCACCCCGGCAGCCACCCCACAAGCCGCAGCGCCGCGACGTCGAAGGTCACGGTCCTCACCCTGGCCGAGAGGCGCCGTGAGGGCGTCCCGATCTCGATGGTCACCGCCTACGACTACCCGTCGGCACGCGCGGCCGAGCAAGCGGGATTCGATGTCCTCCTCGTCGGCGACTCGCTCGCCATGGTGGTGCTCGGTCACGACGACACGCTGGCGGTGACGATGGACGAGATGGTCCACCACGCGAAGGCGGTGCGGCGCGGCGCGTCGACGCCGCTCCTGGTGGGAGATCTGCCGTTCCTGAGCTATCAGGTGTCGGTCGAGGACGCGGTCCGCAACGCCGGGCGCTTCCTCCAGGAGGCGGGGATGGACGCCGTCAAACTGGAGGGCGGTGCCGCGGTCACCCCGCAGGTGCGGGCGATCGTCGCCGCCGGCATCCCGGTGATGGGGCATCTCGGACTGACGCCGCAGAGCGCCAACGCCCTCGGCGGTTTCCGGGTGCAGGGGCGCACGGAGGAGGTAGCGCTGCGGCTGCTTGAGGACGCGCGCGCGCTCGAGGAGGCCGGCTGCTTCGCCCTCGTCCTCGAGGGAATCCCGGCGCCGCTGGCGGCGGCGGTCACTGAACGGATCGGCGTGCCGACGATCGGTATCGGCGCCGGCGTCGACACCGACGGGCAGGTGCTCGTCTACCACGACGTCCTCGGTATCTACGACCGTCTGGCGCCGCGCTTCGTCAGGCGCTACGCCGAGCTCGGAGCTGAGGCGGTGGAGGCACTCGAGGCCTTCCGTGTCGACGTCGAGCAGCGGGCCTTCCCCGCCGCCGAGCATTCCTTCGCGATGCCCGAGGGGGTCCTGCCGCGGGTTCTCGAGGTGTTCGACGGCCGTGGCTCTTCGATTCCCACCGCACCGTGGAGCGTCGCCTCCGATGGCTGAGCGCCTGAGGCGGCGACCACCGATCTCGATCCTCGGAACCGGCGCCCTGGCGATGCACTTCGGGGCCCGCCTGGCGCGCGCCGGGCATAGGGTCACGCTCCTGGGAGGCTGGGCCGCGGGTCTCGAGCGACTCGTCTCGCGCGGGATCGAGGTCGAGGAGCCGGAGGGGAGTTGGCGCGAGAGTGTCGAGGCGCTTGCGCTCGACCAGGCCGGGAGGCTCGAGCCGGCGCCGCTGATTCTCGTCCTGGTGAAAGGCGCGGCGACCGAGGTTGTAGCCGAGGTCGTCGGAAGAGTCGCGCAGCGAGACGCGCTCGTGGCTACGCTCCAGAACGGCCTCGGCCATGCTGAGTGCCTGTCGGGCGGGTCGGGCATTCCGGTCGTGGCCGGGGCGACGACCGCGGCGGCGAGGGTGCTCGGCCCGGGGCGGGTGCAGGCGGTGGCGACCGGCGAGACGGTGCTGCCGCGAGCCGCCGCGCCGCTGGCGCGAGTGCTCGAGGAGGCCGGCTTCGCCACCACTGTGGTACACGACATCGCCCCGAGTCTGTGGCTCAAGCTCGCCGTCAACTGCGCGATCAACCCGGCCTCGGCGCTCGCACGATGCACCAACGGCGAGTTGCTGGCGTCCGAGGAGCTGCGGGCAGGTCTGAGATCGGCGGCGCGCGAGGTCGCTGCGGTCGCCGCGGCCGAGGGAGTGAATCTGCCGGGAGACGTCGGAGAGATCGCGCTCGACGTCGCGCGGCGCACGGCCGGCAACCGCTCGTCGATGTTGCAGGATCTCGAACGGGGAGCGGCGACCGAGATCGATTGCCTCTGCGGTGAGGTCGTGCGGCGCGGCCGCGTGGGGGGTGTCGCGACCCCGGTCAACGAATCGTTGTTGCGACAGGTTCTCGCCGCCGAGCGGGAGGCGACCCGCCAGGCGGCGGTGGGAGACGCGGCATGAAGGTGCTCACGACTCGGGAGCAGCTCCGCCGCTGGCGCCGGCGACAGGGAGCGCGCTCGGTCGGCTTCGTGCCGACGATGGGGGCGCTCCACGACGCTCACCTGACCCTCGTGGCCAGGGCGCTGGCAGAGAATGACGTCGCGGTCGCTTCCATCTTCGTCAACCCGAAGCAGTTCGACGGCCGCGGCGACCTCGCCGCCTATCCCCGCGCTCTCGAGCGCGACGCCGAGCTGCTCGAGAGCGAGGGTTGTCATGCGCTGTGGGCGCCAACGGTCGGGGAGATGTACCCGCCCGGCTTCCAGACCACGGTCTCGGTCGGCGCGATCGCCGGGCCGCTCGAAGGCGCCTCGCGCCCGGGTCATTTCGACGGTGTCGCCACCGTCGTCCTCAAGCTGCTCCATCAGGTCGATCCGGACCGCGCCTACTTCGGGGAGAAGGACTTCCAGCAGCTGCGGGTCGTCGAGACGTTGGTCCGCGATCTCGATCTGCCGGTGGAGGTCGTCCGCTGCGCCACCCGGCGCGACGCCGACGGGCTGGCGATGAGCAGCCGCAACCGCCGGCTCGATCGCGAACAGCGAGCTGCGGCGCTGGTGATTCCCGAAGCGCTCGCCTCGGCCGCCCGTGCCTGGGAGCTGGGGGAGCGCGAACCGGCCGTGCTGCGCGCCCTCGTCGAGCGGCACCTCGCAGAGGCGCCGTCCGTCGATCTCGAGTATGTGAGCGTCGCCGATCCCGGGTCGCTCGAGGAACTGTCCACGCCGGTCGCTGCGGCGCTCGTCTCGCTCGCCGCCAGGGTCGGCGAAGTCCGTCTGATCGACAACACTCTCCTCTCGTCCGGTGCCACGCCGAGCGGGATACCGATTCGTGAGGCATCCTGATGCGCAGAACTCTTCTCAACGGCAAGATCCACCGCGCCACGGTCACCGGCGCCGACCTCGACTACGTCGGCAGCATCACGCTCGATCCGGAGTTGATGCGGCTCGCCGACATCCTCGATCACGAGAAGGTCCAGGTGGTCGATGTCACCAACGGCGCGCGACTCGAGACCTACGCGATTCCAGGCGACCCCGGAAGCGGAACCGTTCAGCTCAACGGCGCGGCGGCTGCGCTCGTCGATCCGGGGGATCTGGTGATCATCATGTCCTACGTCGAGCTCGACGACGCCGAGGCCCGCGACTGGAGACCGAAGGCGGTCTTCGTCGACGAGGCGAATCGGCCGATCCGGGTCGAAGGCGGGGTGCGCGGCGGCAGCTTCCGCGAGCTCGCCGCCGCCGCCGGCTGACGGCCGACCGGTCGCGGAACCCGGAGTCGCGGCCGTTGGGAGGGCGATCGGCGCCGTTCGTCGATTGTCCCGCCACCCGGGGCGTGCGGCGCCGTACCTTGCTCTCGTTCCACCACGTCGGTGGCAACGAGCAAGGAGAGAAACGATGCGCGAAGCGAGCCTTCTGAACGACACGCCAGGCACCCGGACCTCGAAGCGGATGATCGCAGGTCTTCTGACGCCCTGGATTCTGCTCCTCTTCGGCGTGGCTTCGGCCGCACCTGCCGAGAGCGCTTCGCCGGCAGGCGGAGTCGAGACGATGATCCCTCGCTTGATCGGAGGTTGGGCGGGCGAGGAGAACGACACGCCGATGGGCCCGATGCCGTTCGCCATGTTGTGGGACGAGCGCGCCGACGGCAGTCTCCACAGCCGCTCCGCCCTCAACCGCGAGACCTATCTCGACTTCGTGCTGTGGCGCGATGACGCCGGCCGTTGGATGCTGACCGAGGAGGGGGGCATGGAAGGGCTGGGGGTCCAGAAACACACCCTGGCCTTCGCCGGCCCGGGAGCGGCAGAAGGGCTCTACCGGTGGAGCCTCGAGGAGCGGCCGGACTTTCTCTCGGTCGAGCTCGGCGTGGTGGAGGAGCAGATGGTGATGGAGGTCACCCTGCGCGGAGCGCCGCACGCGAGCTTCCGGCTCGCCCGCCAGCCCGCCGAGAGCTGGCCTCAGATGCGGCGGCAGATGGCGGCTCAGGCCCAGCTCGATCCCGAGGAGGGAGTCTCGATCCGCGAGGTGCTCGAAGAGGCTGCGGCGCGGCCGGCCGAGGTCGCGAGCGGCGATCCGATCGCCGCGGCACGTGAGCGGACCCGGGAGGAGCCCGGGAACGGCGAGGCGTGGCTTGCGCTGGCCGAGCAGCTCGGAGCGGCGATCAACGAGGATCCGTCCAACGGCCCGCGCTACGCCTTCGAGATGCTCGACGCGCTCCAGCGGTCGCTGGCCGCCGACCCGACTCTGGTGGAGGCCTATCATTGGCTGGTGGGCTACTACCTCAGCGCGCCGCCGATCGCCGGCGGATCGGTCGACAGAGCTCGCGAGACCGCGGAGGCTCTCGCGGCGTTCGACGCCGTGAGCGCAGCCGTCCTCTTCGAGCAGATCGAGGCCGCCGCGTCGGCGCCCGAAGAAGGGCCATGAGGCGGTTCACCGCCCCCGGGCGCTCGGAGTCGGGGAGGACGACCCTGCGTCGATACCTGACTCGCGAGCTGCCGGCGGAGCTTGCCTGGTGCGTCGGGGTGGCGGTGATCCTGACCCTGCTGCTTTCGCCCTTCTGGATCGACGGCACCCTCGAGCAGTGGCTGATGGCGCTGTACTTCAACACCATCATCTCGCTGTCGATCGGGCTCACCGTGTCGCAATCGCTGCGACTCCTCATGCCGCTCGTGCGGAGGCGCTTCGAGGGCTCGGCTCTCGTCACCTCTGCCAAGGTCGCCATCGGCCTCGTGGCGACGACCGTCGGTGTGGAGATCGCGGTGCGGATCGTCGAACGACTCCAGGGGATGCGGGCGGAAAGCGTACGTCCCGACGTCCTGCGCATCGGCCTCGTGGTGGTGGTGGTGATCCTGGCGATCGACATCGGCTACGAGAAGCTGCGAGAGAGGGCGCGGCGCGACGAGATGCACGCCGAACAGGCCCGCAAGGAGGCGCTGCGTGCCGAGCTCAAGGCGCTCCAGGCGCGCACCAACCCGCACTTCCTGTTCAACAGCCTCAACACGGTCGCCGGGCTGATCGATGACGATCCCCGAGCGGCCGAGCAGATGCTCGAGCGGCTGGCGGACCTTTTCCGCTATGCCCTCAACTCGGCCGAGGTCGGCTGGGTGAGGCTCGGCGACGAGCTCGACGCCGTGCGCGGCTATCTCGAGGTCGAGTCGATCCGGCTCGGCGAGCGGCTGCGCTTCGACATCGACCTCGATGGCGGGCTGCTCGACGAGCTCGTGCCGCCGCTGGTGCTGCAGCCGCTGGTCGAGAATGCCGTGCAGCATGCGATCGCGCCTCGCCGCGAGGGCGGGCGGCTGTGGATCCGGGGCGAGCGACGCGACTCCGTTTCGAGATTGATCGTCGAGGACGACGGCGGCGGACTGGCGGCCCCGGGCGACGGCAACGGCACCGGGTCGTCGCTGCGGGAACTGCGCGAACGCCTCGGCATGCTCTACGGCGACGGTGCGAGCCTCGAGCTCGCGACCGGTGGGGCGGGAGGGGTGCGGGCGACGCTCGTACTGCCGCGCGGGGGTGGCTCGTGAGAACCGGGCTCGCCGTGGTCGTCGTCGACGACGAGACGGTGGCGCGCCGCCGGCTGCGTCGCCTGCTCACCGGACTGGAGGGTGTGGAGGTGGTCGGTGAAGCGGCTCACGCAGAGGAGGCGCTTTCGGTCATCGACGCGACCGCTCCGGACGTGGTCCTGCTCGACATCCAGATGCCGGAGGTCGACGGCATCGAGCTCGCCCAGCAACTGCCGCAGGGGCTGGCGGTCGTCTTCGTCACCGCTTTCGAGCGCTACGCGGTGCAGGCGTTCGAGGCGGCGGCGGTCGACTACCTGCTCAAGCCGGTGAGCGCCGAGCGGCTCGCAGCCGCGCTCGACCGGGTGCGGCGCCTCGAGCGTGGGCAGGACGCGCGAACGTTGAGGCGCCTGGCGCAGAGGCTCCGGGAACGCGACGAGCCGCCGCGCATCGCCGCCCGCAGCGGCGAGAGCGTCCATCTCTTCGACCCCGCCGCCATCGCCCGCTTCCACGCCCAGCGCGGCTACACCGCCTTCCAGCAGGACGGCCGCCGCTACCTGCTCGATGAGAGCATCGCCGAACTCGAGAGTCGGCTCGAGGAGTGGGGCTTCCTGAGAGTCCACCGCTCGGAGCTGATCCGGCTGGCGGCGGTGCGCGGGCTCCGCAAGATCGACGATCAGGTGGTGATCGACCTCGAGGACGGTCAGCAGGCGCCCGTCAGCCGGCGCCGGGTGACCGCCCTGAAGCGGGCACTCGGCATCGCCTCGAGCTGACCTCGCCCAGGAGGACCCGGGCTGGAAGACCGGTCTGAAGCACCGGGCTGGGAACCCGTCTAAGGAACCGTGCTCGTCCAGGCGGAGGTGTCGCCCGACTCGAAGCCGTCGTCGAAGATCTCGGGCTCGAGCACGACGTACGGCTTGGCGATTTCGACCAGGAAGGCGGTCGCCAGGCGGGCGAACTTGAAAGCGTGGTCGACGCTGTCGCCGAGGGTGGCGTAGGTGTCGCTCGGGGTGTGGATCCAGGGGTTGTGTTCGCCGAACCGGGCTTCGAACGGCATCGCCGCCGGATAGCCGGCTGCGGTCCACGAGGCGTGGTCGGAGCAGGCGTAGCCGCATGAGGTCGAGGTGCTCACCAGCTCGGGCTGGTAGGCGTCGACGAGACTGCCGACGAAGGCGCTGAGCGTGGCGTCGGTGTGGTCGGAGAGGATGCCGATGTCGGCGGTCGAACCGTTGTAGCCGGTCATGTCGAGCTGCAGAACCGCGACGACGTCGATGCCGGCTGCGGCGTAGTCCTGAGCGATGTCCTGCGAGCCGACGAGGCCGACCTCCTCGGCTGCGTAGGCCATGAAGGAGACGGTGCGCTGCGGGCGGAAGCCGTCCACCATCGCCACCCGGATCGCCTCGCTCAACGCCGCGATCCCGGAGGCGTTGTCGTCGGCTCCCGGAGCCGGGAACGTCGGGTTCGAGGTCCCGGCGGCGATCGAGTCCATGTGGCCGCCGAGGACGACGACCTCATCCGGGATGGCGGCACCCTCGATCGTCAGGACGACGGACGGCTGTTGGACGCCGGGGTGCGTGACCTGTTCGACCGTCACGTCGGAGCGATCCGAGGCGTAGCCGCTCCACAGGTCGTCGATCCACTGCGAGGCGGCACTGCCGGAGGGGTGGGCGTGGTAGCGGTTGGGGAAGTCGGTCGAGAGATCGACGATCGTCTGTTCGAGTGCCGATGGGTCGAGCAACGCTTCGAGTGCCGTGACCGTCGCGCTCTGGTCGAGGGAGAAGGCATCGGCGCCGTCGCTCGTGCGGGGTTGCGCAAGCCGCGACAGGGCGGCCAGGCCTTCGGCTCTGCTGGCGTGGCGCAGAAACCCGCTGCAGCGCCGGTAGCGCCGGTGGAGCAGCTCGGAGAGATGCGACAACCGGCTCTCGGAAACACGGGTCAACACCGCACCACCCTGTCGGCCTTCGGCGACCGGCACCGGCTCGCCGGGCTGTTCGGCAACCTCCTTCTGGAAGGCTGCGAAGGCGTCCTCACCGAGGGTGATCCACACCGGCTCGGGCTCGGCTCGGACGCCGGCGGCGCCGAGCAGCAGGAGAGCGGCGCCGAGCGCCTTTGAAGTCGCTGCGTTCATGTCTGCCTGGGCTGAGGCGGGCGCGGCGGTTCACGGCCGCGGAGCCTTCGCGAAGAGGCTAGCACGGCGGCGCGGGCCCTGATCGGTCCCGGTGCGTCGCACTCGGGCGGGCGGCTCACGCTTCCCGGACCGGCCTACCACCGCTCGTGAGGGCGCGGTAAGCTCCGCCCGCTCATGAGCGAGGACACCAAGCCGACCGGGGGCTCTACACCGGGGGAGCAGCAGGGCCACGAGCCCGAAGCGGGCGTCGACTACACCGATCCGCTGGCACCCGACCCCCTCGAGGAGGACGAGCCGCCGAGCGCCCTGCGCACCTTCATGGGGCTGTTCGTCGTGCCGCTCCTGGTGGTGGTGGCCTGCGTCGTGGTCTTCATCGGCTTTGGCTGGATCGCCTACGACCAGAGCTCGACCGAGGACTATCTCAACGACCTGAGCCACTGGTCGCCGCCGCGGCGCACGCAGGCCGCGTACGAGCTGGCGAAGGTGTTGATCGCCGACCCGCAGGCGTTCGACGAGAACCCGGGGCTCAAGCAGCAGGTGCGCGACATCTTCGCGTCGGTGGAGAACGACGACATGAAGCGCTATCTGGCGCTCGTGCTCGGCTTCACCAGGGACCCGGCGGCGCTCCCGCAGCTGCTCGAAGCACTCGAGAGCACCGACGAGGAGCTGAAGATCTACAGCCTCTGGGCGCTCGGCTCGCTGGGCGACCCGCGGGCGCTCGAGCCGATGCTCGAAGCTTCCGACTCGCGCGATGCGGGGATCCGCAAGACCGCAGCCTATGCGCTGGGTGAGCTCGGGCAGCCGGAGGCGGAGCCGAGACTCCGCGTACTGCTCGAAGACACGGTGGCCGACGTGCGGTGGAACGCCGCGCTGTCGCTGTCACGTCTCGGCAGCGATGCCGGCCTCGCGATCCTCACCGAGATGCTCGACCGCGATCTGGTGGCGCAGGTCCCCGGCATCACGCCGGAGCAGCAGGAAGACGCGATGATCGAGGCGGTCAAGGCGCTGGCGCGGCTCGAGTCGGCCGGCACCGAGAGTCTGCTGCGGCGCCTCGCCGACGACGATCCGAGTCTCAAGGTCCGCCAGGTGGCGCTCGAAGCGCTCCGTCGGCGCACGGGTACCTGACGCCCTTCGGGCGCTCGCGTTCAGCTCTCGAGCGACCCGGAGAAGAAGTGCTGGAACTTCAGCCAGCGGTGCTCGTCGACGTTCGCCAGCCGATGGTTCGGGTCGTCGGAGATGGTGAGGGTGAATCCGTCGTCGGCGAGGCGTCGCTGGAGTCGGCGCAGGCCCCGTTCCGCGAGCCCCGAGCGCCGCAGATCCGGGTCGATGAAGAGGTAGTAGACGTAGCCGTTTCGGTTCTCGCCCTCTTCTTTGCGGGAGACGATGCTGAAGCCGACCGGGAACTCCATCCCGGGGGCGCGCAGTCGCAGCTCGCGCCACTCGATCTCCTCGGAGGCGGAGCGGTCGCGAACCTCGTCGCGGATGGCGCGGGGAGCGGTGGCACCGATGCGCTCGATCGCCTCTTCGTCGGCCGGGTCGAGAAGATCGACTTCGCCCTGCCTGAGATCGAGCCGGCGCTCGCAGAAGCTCTGGAATCGCGAGCCGTAGGTGCCGGCCGAGATCGCCCAGGTCGCCTGCAGCATCGGTGAGGTGGCCCACCGCCGGAAGAGCTGCATCCAGCCCCGATTGTCGGGGCTCGAGTGCTCCTCGTCGAGTCGCAGCTCGAGGTAGACGTTCTCCATCAGCTGGATGAGCGAGCTGCAGAAGAAGAAGCCGGCGCGGCGCTCCTCGTCGTCGACCGGGATGCCCGACTTCGAGCTGCCGACACCGGCGATGCCGTCCCACTCCTGGTAGATCTGCGGTGCCAGGAAGGCGAGCTTCGGATCGGAGCCGAGCCGGTCGAAGAGGCCGGCGAGCGTTCGGCCGTGCTGGGCGAAGGAGCCCTCGACCGGCACGGTGGGGGTGTACCAGCGCTGGTAGAGCTTCTTGAAGAGAGCTTCCCAGTTGCCCTTCGCCTCGCGGGCCGCGGTACCGAGTACCCGGTGACCGACGTGGAGCCCGAGCCGACGGTAGCTCTCGAACTGTGACTCGTCGAAGAACTGATCCGCAGTCGTCTGGTGGGGAAAGGTCGGGTTGGCGACCGAGTACTGGGTGACGTCCTCGGGCTCGTCGCCGGTCGTCGACGCCTTGATGAAGAGCAGCCAACCGCTCTCGGGGCGGGCGACCGTGCCGTCGGCCCGGGTGCGCCGGGGGTAGGAGATCCGCCCGACGGCGCAGTGGCGGCGGCTGTGGCCGTCGTCGCTGCGACTGGCGATCGCGTCGACGTCGATCTCGATCTCGACACCGAAGTCGGTGCGGCACTTCCGGATCGCGTTGGCGAGGTCGGTGAAAACGAGGTCGGGGTCGGCTCCGGCGTCGGTGGAGATGATGAAGCGGCAGCGGCGACGGACGAGCTCGTAGATCCCGAGATTCTCGAAATGGCCGCCGTCCGAAAGGTAGATGTCGCGCGCGCGGTCCGAGGTGAGCCCGAAGAGTTCGGACACCAGCGGCCTCAGGGCGAAGACCGGGCCTCCGCGTTGCCACGCCTTGCGGTAGCGCGGGTTGCCGAGCCACCAGCCGAGCCGAACGTTGAAGACCGTCAGCAGGAGCGTCAACGCCGGAGTCGAGCGGTACCCCATGTTCGGGCTGGCGGCGGCGCCCGAGATCGCCATCGCCGTTCCGACGGTCAGCCCTCTGGCGGTGTCGGTGCCGCGGTAGGCGCTCTGGGGCGTCGTCTGGTCCTCGTCGGCCGCGAGCTCGTAGCCGCTGTGGAGAGGACTGAAGGTGAACGAGGCCGCTTTGCGTTCCTGCCACCCGAGCCGCTCGCCGTGCACGAGGTTGAGGGTCGCATTGACGAGGTGGAACGGCCTCGGCGGATCCGCCAGCCCGAGATCCGTGTCGTCCTCAGGGTCGAAGCCGGTGAACGGATTCGACTGCCGCCGCCGGTTCGAGGCGCCGAGGTAGGCGCGCACGAGGCGGTTGCGGTAGTACTGGTGCATCGAGAACTCGTTGATCGCCACCCGCGCCGAGAACAGGCACGCCGCGGCGGCGAGCCCGAGGATCCACCACCAGAACTCCCCGCGGTCGATCTGACCGTCGAGCAGCTCGTCGTGGAGCTCGATCAGGCTGGCGACGGTGGGGCGGGTGGCTCCGTAGGCGGCTTCGGAGTCGCTGTCGAGCTCCGCGGTCTCCTCCTCCGCGACGGTCGTGAACTTCTGCCAGAGCTCCTTGTGCTGGCGCGAGAGGAAGAGGTCGAAGCCCCAGCTCACGGCGACGATCAGGCCGACGATGAAGATCCACGGCGCGAACTTCGCGGCGAACCCGTGCCACGGCTTGGTCGAGCCCTGCTGCTGAGCGTTGCCGGCCACGGCGCCGGCGGCGGAAGCGCCGAGCCAGCCGGATGCGAGGGCACCTTTCGCCCAAGGGGCCAGGGTGGCGACGACGACCGGGCCGTAGAAGGCGAGGCCGGTGAGTGCCAGCCAGCCGAGACTGTAGATCGTGATCCAGGCGCCGGCCCGCGCCAGCCACTCGCGCAGGTAGTCGTCGAGCCCACGGCCGGCGAGGCCGATGTGGAGGACAGCGATCAGCGTGAAGAGGCTCAGGAGCAGCGGCGGGCAGAAGGCGACCACCTGCCAGTCGCTCCACAGGTAGCCGGGCGGGCCGTTGAGCGGCGGGCCGTCGAGCTGCTGCGCCACCCACCGGTTGACCCCCATCAGCAGGGCGCCGCCGACGAGGCCGACCGGAATCGCCCACAGGGTCATGCGGCCGCCGAGCTCGACGAACGGTCGCAGGTTGCGCTCGTTCGAGACCAGCACCGCGACCGCCACCGAGAGCAGCCAGCTCGCGACGTAGAGGACCGCCGTCAGGCCGATCCACAGGAGCGCCGAGCCGTCCGTATCGATACGCGCCAGCCAGTAGCCGCCGAAGATCGACGAGACGATCAGCGGCAGGATCACCAGCCGCTGCACCGATCCCTGGGAGGTCAGTCCGTCTTCGGGGTCGGCCTCCCGCGTGACGGCGCCCGCCAGAGAGATGCCGATCCCGAGGATCGCCAGCCCCGCGAGGAGCACCGCGGCCAGCGCCGCCCACACCTCACTGATCCCGGCGTCGGTGAGCACGCCGAAATGGGAGAACGGCGTCCCCGGGAACACCTCGTCCTTCAGGAACCGCAGCCAGTCGACGACGGCGCGCGGAACCAGCAGCACCAGACCGGTCAGTGCGACGATGATCACCAGGTTGAGCAGGAAATTGCGCACGTACGTGGCGACCGTCGTCCAGGTGTCGGCGGAGAGCACACCGAGGCGAGGCGTCAGGTAGTTGGAGTAGTTGCGCAGGTGGAGCACCGGATCGGGCTCGGGCTTCAGCTGGTCGGGCTCGCGGGCGAGCTGCTCCTCGACCTTCTCGATCGGCTCCGTCGTGGAGCCGCCTTTCTGCTCTCGCCGCAGCCACTGGCTGAGCCACGAGGCGATGTAGCCGCCGCCCGAGACCGAGGAGAGGTAGTCGAGGCGCGTCAGAAGTCCCAGCCGGGCGAATGCCTGGAGGATGCCGAGGTTGAACGTGGCGCTGCGAATGCCGCCACCCGACATCGCCAGACCGACGACGCGGTTGTGTCGCTCGTCGACGTCGAGCGCGGCATGCTCGGCGGCGAGCACCCGATCGAAATCGAGCAGCTCGTCGCGGTCCCGCCGGCGGGACGCCTTCGGTCGCGCGAACCTCGCCCGCACGCGGGAGATCAGGATGTAGAGCAGAGTCCCCACCGCCAGTGCGATCGTCAGCAGGGCGCACGCCGACACCAGCGCGGGCAGCCACCACGCCGCATGCTCCTCCACGATGGCGGCGCCCGGCTCTCTCGCGAGCGCTCCCTCGTGCTTCCTCAGGATCGCCAGGATTCCCCGGTTCTCGATCGCGTCGAGAGTTGCCGCCACGAGGGGGATGACGGCCGCCCAGCGGGAGAGGAACACCGGCGTCACGGTCGAGCCCGCGGTTGCCAGCTTGATCGTCGTCCACAGGAAGAAGGCGTAGAACGGGATGAAGAGGTAGTCCCATGCGAGGCCCTTGCGAACCTCGTCGCGACCGACCTGCGTGTCGAGAGGCGGATGCTCAAGGATCCGGTCGACCCGCTCCTTGGTGAAGGCGGTCTTGAACAGCCGCGCCCCCTTCTCCGGGTCGGCCTCGCGCATCTGCGTCCACACCAGGGCACCCGCCAGGAGCGAGATCACCAGTAGCACTGCGAGCGTCAACCTGCCGTCCATGAGGGCCTCCTGGGTTCCCCGACGAGGTGGAGAGAGGGCGCCGGCGGTCCCGTCACAGGGTGCCTCTCCGCCGGATGCGCCGGCCCGCGGAAGCGCTGACCGACGCCTGGTTCTTCGATAGGAGTCGATAAGTATAGCTGCCGCATGGCGGGGGTGAGCCGGGGGGCGTGCCGGACTTGACACCCTCGCCGGGCTCCACTAGAAATGGCGGGTCGTTTCACAAGTTCGTTACCGCTCGTATGACTGACGAGACAAGCCAAGAGACTCCGTCCGCGGAAGCGGCCGGGGCCGAGTCCGAGACCGCTCCTGCCGAGGCCAAGCCGGCACCGGCGGCTGCCAAGGCAGCTCCCGTGAAGCCGGCGAAGGCCGATGAGGAAGTATCCCGCCGTGGATTCTTCTCCTGGGCGGCGGTCGCCTGGGTGGGCTTCACCGCCGCCATCGGCGGGTGCGTGACCGCCTGGGGCCGATTCATGTTCCCCAACGTGCTCTACGAGCCGCCGACGAGTTTCAAGGTCGGCCGGCCGGACGACTTCCCGGAAGGAGTGGTCGACGAGCGCTTCAAGGAGACCAACGGCGTGTGGATCGTCAACCACGACGGTCAGCTCTACTCGCTGATCGCGATCTGCACGCACCTGGGCTGTCCGCCCGCCTGGCTCGAGGCGCAGAACAAGTTCAAGTGCCCGTGTCACGGCAGCGGCTACTACAAGGACGGCATCAACTTCGAAGGTCCGACCCCGCGTCCGCTGGAGCGCGCCCGCATCACGATCGACCCGAGCGACGGGCAGATCGTGGTCGACAAGGCGCAGAAGTATCTCTGGGAGCAGGGGCAGTGGGACGACCCCAACTCGTTCATCGAGGTGGGGTGAGCGGCATCTGGAAGCGTCTCGGGCTCAGGCTGCGGCCGGGAGGATCGGGCGCGAGAGCGGCAAGAGAGGCGCGGGAGAGGCAAGGTAAGGGAGTCCAGCACTGATGCTCAAAGACCTTCAGAACGCCATCGTCAAGTCTCAGGTCTGGAAGTCGATCTTCCGGGTCGGCATCCCGACCGACAATCGCAAGCGGGCGATGGCGATGCTCGGCAACGTGGTGCTCCATCTGCACCCGATCAAGGTCAAGAAGTCGGGCCTGAGGATGAGCTACACCTGGTGCATGGGCGGCACCGCCTTCTTCCTCTTTCTCGTCGAGACGATCACCGGCCTGCTGCTGATGTTCTATTACCGGCCGACGGTCGAGTACGCCTACTTCGACATGGTCGATCTGCGCGAGGTCGCCGCCTTCGGCATCATGCGCGAGATGCACCGCTGGGGCGCGCACGCGATGGTGATCGCGGTGTGGCTCCACATGTTCCGCGTCTTCATGACCGGTTCCTACAAGCCGCCGCGCGAGTTCAACTGGAACGTCGGCGTCATCCTGCTGGTGCTGACGCTCCTGCTCTCGTTCACCGGCTACCTGCTGCCGTGGGATCAGCTCGCGATCTGGGCGATCACCGTCGGCTCCAACATGGCGAGAGCGACACCGCTCCTGGGGCACGAAGGCCCGGGTGCCGCCTTTCTCGAGTTGGGAGGGACGAAACTGGTTCATGTCGGCAGCGACGCCAGATTCGGCTTGATCGCCGGCCGCACGATCGGCGGCGGTACGTTGATCCGCTTCTACGTGCTCCATTGCGTCGCGCTGCCGTTCGTCGTCGCCTTCCTCATCGCCGTGCACTTCTGGCGCGTGCGTCGGGACGGCGGGATCTCGGGTCCGGTTTGACGCCCGTTCGGGAGGTGAAGCTTGGCTGACGCCCTCAAGGACCTGATCAACTACTTTTCCGACCCGAAGTGGTCGTTCACGATCGTCACGGTGGCGTCGATCGCGATGCTCTTCTGGCGTCGACTGTGGACCAACGCCGGCGGCCTCGCGATGCTCATCCTGACGACCGTCTATTTCGGCGTCAGCATGCTCGACGACAACTTCCGGCTGGTCGTCGCCAAGCCCGACAACATCCCCATCGTGATGATGGTCTATTTCGTCGGCTTCTTCCTGTGGCTGTCGATGAAGAAGGCGTACGAGAACGACGAGCTCATGGCCAACGGCGAGCCGACGTTCGAGAAGACCGAGGCGAACGACAAGATCTTCACCTGGCCCGACCTCGTCTTCAGCGAGTTCATCTGCATGGTGCTCCTGACGGTCGGCCTCACGGTTTGGTCGATCGTGCTTCAGGCGCCGCTCGAGGAGCCGGCGAACACGGCGGTGGCACCCAATCCGTCGAAGGCGCCATGGTACTTCCTGGGCCTCCAGGAGATGCTCGTCTACTTCGATCCGTGGATGGCGGGCGTCGTGCTGCCGAGCCTCATCATCGTCGGCCTGTGCGCCATCCCCTACATCGACACCAACACCAAGGGGAACGGCTACTACACCTTCAAGGAGCGCCGCACCGAGATCGTGCTCTTCATGTACGGCTTTCTCGTGCTGTGGTGCTACCTGATCGTGATCGGCACCTTCATGCGTGGCCCGAACTGGAACTTCTTCGGGCTCTACGAGTACTGGGACGTCAACAAGGTCGAACCACTCGTCAACGTCGACCTCTCGGAGTACATCTTCATCAAGGCGCTCGGCATCGGGCTGCCTTCGTTCTGGCTCATCCGCGAGCTGCCGGGAATCATCCTCCTGCTGCTCTATTTCGTCGCCCTGCCGATGGGGATGGCGAAGATGAAGTTCTTCAAGCGCTACTACGACGACATGGGGCCGGCGCGCTACTGGGTCGGGGTCAGTCTGATCCTGACGATGATGCTGCTGCCGATCAAGATGTACCTGCGCTGGGCGTTCAACCTGAAGTATCTGGTGCACATTCAGGAGTTCTTCCTCAACGTCTGACCGCCTGAGCTCCCAGGGGAGAGAGATGGCCGTACCTCCGCACAAGCGACCCGATCGCCACTACAACTTCCGACGGACGAACATCTGGTTCGCCGTCAGCTCGATCGTGCTGTTGGCGGTGACCATGTGGATGGTGTTCGCCGACTACGCGAAGCCGTGGAAGCAGCTGCAGTCGCAGTTCCGCGAGCTCGAACGCGCCGCCGTTGCCGAGGAGTTGGAGACGGAGCGCCAGGCGATCAATGCGCAGGATCTCGGTGCGCTCGAAGCGGAGCTCGCCGAGTCGACGGCGGCACTCGACGGCCGGCGGTCCGAGATCGAGGCTCTGGAAGACGAGTCTCTGCAACTCGGCAAGAAGATCTACGCCGTCGACGCCCAGGCGCGCGGCACCAAGTCGCTGCTCGACACGGCGAAGTACGAGTACGACGACGCTCTCCAGAGGCAGCGCAACATCGAGGAGCGCAAGGCCGAGGTCGACGAGCTGACCGAGCGCTGGATCGGTGAGCTGCAGCAGGTCGAGCTCCTGACCGAGCAGCGCAACGAGATCGAGGCGCAGATCGCGGGGCAGCGCGAGGCGGTCGAGACCGCCGAGGACCGGATCGAGGAGCTCAAGGGGAGCATCCTCTCCCTCGAGCAGCGGATGGCGAACCTCGACAAGAAGCTCGACTACTTCGTCCTCAACGCGCCGCTGACCGATTTCATCGAGCCGGAGATCAAGGTCGAGCAGGTGATGGTGTCCGGGCTCTACCAGAACATCAACTTCACCAACGTCGATCGTGTGGATCGCTGCGTGACCTGCCACGTCGCCTCGAACCGGCTCGGCTTCGACGACGAGAGCTGGGAGGTGCCGTTCCGCACCCATCCCCGGCCCGACATGTTCGTCATGCCGAGCTCGCCTCACCCGTACACGACCTTCGGCTGCAGCAGTTGCCACTCCGGCCTCGACCGCGCCACCGACTTCGCCCGAGTCGGGCATAGCCCCAAGAGCGAGGAAGAGAAGAAAGAGTGGGAGAAGCAGTGGGGTTGGGAGAAGCAGAAGTACCTCGACACCCCGATCCTGCCGAACAACTATTCCGAGGCCGGGTGCGTCACCTGCCACGCCGCGGACGTGTGGACTCCCGGCTCGCTCGTCGCCGACACCGGTCGTGAGCTGATCACCCGGATGGGTTGCTACGGCTGCCACGTGATCAACTACCCGGCCTTCACCGATCTGCCGCGCCCGGGCCCCTCGCTCGAGCGGGTCGCTGCCAAGACCAACCGCGAGTGGGCCTACAAGTGGATCGAGGCGCCACGCGACTTCCATCCGACGACCTTCATGCCGCACTTCTTCTTCGAAGAGAACGCCCATCTCCCGGCGACCCAGGAGAGGCAGAAGGCGGAGATCGCGAGTCTCGTCGCCTATCTGTGGGACAAGTCGGAGACGGCCACCTATCCTGATGCACCGGCCGGCAATGCGGCCAACGGCGAGACGCTCTTCAACGAGGTCGGCTGTACCGGTTGCCACGTCGTCGACGCCGAAGGGACGCGCGACGACTATTTCCCGACCATCAACCGCCTCAACGGACCGAATCTCGTCGGCACCGGCAGCAAGGTGGATTCCGGTTGGCTCTACGCCTGGCTCAAGAACCCCAAGCAGCACAACCCGAACACGCGGATGCCCAACCTGCGCCTCACCGACGGCGAGGCAGCGGACATCACCGCCTATCTGATGAGCGAGCGCAACGCGGCGTTCGAGAACCCCGAGCTGCCGGCGGTCGACAGTTCGGTGCGCGACGACCTCGCCCTCGAGTACCTGCGCTCGAACAACACCTGGGAACAGAGCGAGGCGATCCTCGGCGGGATGAGCGACGAGGAGCGCGACGTCTATCTCGGCGAGCAGACGGTGCAGAAGTACGGCTGCTACGGCTGCCACGACCTCGCCGGCTTCGAGGACGCCAAGCCGATCGGCGTCGAGCTGACCGAGGAGGGCTCGAAGCCGGTCCACCAGTTCGACTTCGGCCACGTCCACGACGTGCCGCACACGCGTCACGACTGGATCAAGACCAAGCTGATGCGGCCGCGGATCTGGGACGAGGGTAAAGAAGAGGTCAAGAACTACGGCGAGCTCTACAAGATGCCGAACTTCGGCATGTCGGATCGGGAAGCCGAGGCGGTGACGACCAACGTCCTCGGCTTCACCAAGGCTTCCGTGCTCGACGAGCGCAAGGCCGGGCAGTCGGCGCGCGCCGCTGCGATCGCCGAGGGGAGGAAGCTCGTCACCTGGTACAACTGCCAGGGGTGCCACCTCGTCGAGGGCAAGGGGCACGCGATCGCTTCGGCGCTCGAGGACCAGGGGCTGTTGCCGCCGAACCTCGCTTCACAGGGCGCTCGCACGCAGGCCGACTGGCTGTTCTCGTTCCTCCACGACCCGAGCATCGTCGAGACCCGCCCGTGGCTGCCGGCTCGCATGCCGAGCTTCGAGTTCGACGACGACCAGATCAACACACTGCTGGCCTACTTCGCGGCGCGCGACGACCGCGACACCTTCACGTCGGAGCCGACCCCGCCGACCGATCGGCAGAGTCTCGTCGTCGGCGAGGTGACCTTCGGCATGCTGCAGTGCGCCAAGTGCCATCCTGCGGGCGCCTCCGCCGAGGGAGTGAGTGCCGGAGAGCTCGCACCGTCGCTCCTGCTGTCGAAGGACCGGTTGCGCCACGACTGGGTCGCCGACTGGATCAAGGATCCGCAGAAGTGGATTCCCGGCACCAACATGCCGCAGAACTTCGCCAAGGCGGACGACGGCACCTTCTCGTCTCCGATGGCGATGGCGATCGACGCTCCGATGTTCTCGACGCAGAAGGCGCGCATGATGAGCGTCTTCGACAGCGAGGAGGATCTCAAGGCCTACCTCGCCGACGCCGACAAGGTGACGACCGCACTGCGCGACCACATCTGGTGGGGCCTCGAGTAGCGCCCCGCACGGCCGCGCAGGCGGCCTGACCTATAATCACCGCTCTCACCAGGGGCCGTTCGGCCCCGGCAGCAGTAACGAACCCCAAGGAGATTCAACGATCATGAAGATGACAGCGTTCCGTCCGATTCTCGGCCTGTTCGCGATCGCCCTGCTCGTCGCCTGTGGCGGCGGTGGTGGCGGTGAGGAAGCCTCGGCTCCGGCACCGACCCAGGAGGCCGCGGCGCCTCCGGCGGCTGCAGCCCCCTCCGGCAGCGGCAGCATCACCGGCCTCGTGAGCTACAGCGGCGAGGACACCGACGCCGCGATCAACATGGACGCCGATCCCGTTTGCGCCGGCATGCACAGCGAGGGCGTTTCCACGCAGGCGATCGTTGCCGAGGGCGGCAACCTCGCCAACGTCTTCGTCTACGTCAAGGAAGGCGTCTCCGGCAGCTATTCCGCACCGGCCGAACCGGCGGTTCTCGACCAGCAGGGCTGCACCTACATGCCGCACGTGTCGGGCGTCCAGACGGGTCAGAAGGTCGTCATCCGCAACAGCGACGCGACGCTTCACAACGTGCACGCGCTGCCGACGAACAACCCGGAGTTCAATCAGGGTCAGCCGTTCCAGAACATGGAACTCGAGAAGACCTTCGACAACGCCGAGGTGATGGTGCGCTTCAAGTGCGACGTCCATCCGTGGATGTCGGCCTACATGGGTGTGCTCGATCATCCGTTCTTCGCCGTGACCGGCGCGGACGGTTCTTTCACCATCGAGGGTCTGCCGGCCGGCGACTACGTCGTCGAGACCTGGCACGAGAGCCTCGGAAGCCGCACACAGAACGTCACCGTCGGTGACGGCGCCGCCGCCGTCGCTTTCGACTACGACGCCTGAGGGCGGCAATAGCCCGGATTTCTCACCAGCTCCCTACTCCAAGCCCGTATCTTGTTGAATCTACTTCGTTTCTCCGTCCTTGCGCTCCTCGACGTAGCTACGGCTACGCCTGCGGTGCTCAGGACGAAGAGCCTTGTGTCTCCAACAAGCTACGGACTTGGAGCACAAAGCTGGTGAGAAGTCCGGGCTAGAGTTCTTTCGACGGCCGGCTCGAGAGAGCCGGCCGTTTTCGTTCGCCACGAGGGATAGACTGAAACGATGAGCCGGGGACTCCACCGCTTCGCCGTCTTCCTGGTGCTCGGCATCATCGGGCTCATCGGCGCCGGCGGGCTCGTCAAGAGCCTCGAGGCGGGCCTTTCGGTGCCCGACTGGCCGACCTCCTACGGTGGTCTCAATCCGCCCAACTGGTGGCGGATCGAGACCGTGCGGGCGGAGCACGGTCACCGCCTCTTCGCCGGGACCATCGCGCTGTTGACGTTCGTGCTCGCCGCCTGGACCCAACGGGTGGAGTCGCGTCGCTGGCTGAAGCGCCTCGCCTGGGCGGCCTTCGCGACCGTGCTTCTGCAGGCGCTGCTCGGCGGCCTGACGGTGCTGTTCTTCCTGCCGCCGGCGATCTCGATCTCGCACGCCGGACTCGCTCAGCTCTTTCTGTGTCTCGTCGTCACCGTGGCGGTGGCGACCTCCGCCGGCTGGAGCCGCGAGGGCCGGCTCGATAGCTCGCCGGTATCGCGCTCCCTGGCGACGCTCTCCGCGGCGGCCACTGTGCTCGTCTATCTGCAGATCCTGCTGGGTGCCCTGGTACGTCACACCGGCTCGGGCCTCGCGATTCCGGACTTCCCGACGATGTTCGGCGGCTGGTGGCCCGACCGCTTCGGCGCCGGCATCGCCGTGCACTTCGGCCACCGGTTGGGCGCCCTCGTCGTGACCGTGGTTCTCCTGACGCTGGTCGCGAGGCTGTGGCGGCGTCGCGGTGTCGATCGGTTGCTGGCCGGCGGCCTCGCGAGCCTTCTGGCTCTGCAGGTCTCGCTCGGAGCGACGATCATCTGGACGGAGCGGGCGGTGCTGCCGAACACCCTGCACGTACCGACCGGAGCGTGTCTCTTCGCTCTCACGTGGTGGGTGACGCTCAGAAACTGGCGGCGCTGTGAGGTGCCGGCGCGGGGGGACTCGCCTGTCGAAGGTGAGGCGGCGGTGGCGGCATGAGCGACGGGGCCGCCACCCTGGCGACGAGCGACGCTTCGATCGCCGACTGGGTCGATCTGACGAAGCCGCGGATCACGCTCATGGTGATCCTGACGGCCGGTATCGGCATGCTGCTCGCGTCGCTGGTCGCGGCGCCGGCCGAGCTGGTCGCCGCGACCCTGATCGGCACCTGGCTCGTCGCCGCGGGATCGTCGGCGCTCAACCACGCCCTCGAGGCGGGGCTCGACGCGCGGATGGAAAGGACCGCCAACCGCCCGGTGGCGGCGGGGCGGATCACGATCCGCGGTGCCGCCACGTTCGGCCTGTTGCTCGGGTCTGCGGGACTGCTGCTGCTCGCATGGCGGGTCAACCTGCCGACGGCGCTGCTGGGACTGGTGGCGTTTCTCGGCTACGTCGCCATCTACACGCCGCTCAAGCCGAAGAGCTCCCTGGCGACGATCGTCGGAGCCGTGCCGGGGGCGATCCCACCGATGATGGGGTGGGCGGCGGTCGCCGGCGGAGTTCACTTCGGCGCCTGGATCCTCTTCTCGATCCTTTTCCTGTGGCAGCTGCCGCATTTCCTGGCGATCGCCTGGATGTGGCGCGACGACTACGCCCGCGCCGGCTTCCCGATGCTCCCGGTCGTGCAGCCGGACGGCGGCAGCACGGCGCGGCAGATGGTGCTCTACAGCGTCGCCCTGCTGCCGGTTTCTCTGGCGCCCACCGTAGCCGGGCTCGCCGGCATCGGCTACTTCGTCGGCGCCGCCCTGCTGGGGCTCGGCTATACGGCGGCGGCGGTCGGGTTCGCGCGTCGGCGCGACCGATCGACGGCCCGGCGGGTGCTGCTGGCCTCCGTGCTCTACCTGCCACTGGTGCTCGGCGTGCTGGCGGCGGACAGGCTCTTCTGATGGGCGCCGCCCTCGAGGGGAAAGTGGTCCTCGTCACCGGCTCCACCCGCGGGATCGGTCGGGCGACCGCCGAGGCGCTGCTGGGAGCGGGCGCCCGGGTGGCGATTCACGGAAGGAGCCACGAACGGTGCGAAGGGGTCCGGGAGGATCTCGGCGGAGGGGAGCAGATCCAGGTCGTGGCCGGAGATCTGACGAATCCCGAGTGGACCGGCCGGCTGGTGGAGCAGGTGGTCCAGCATTTCGGCCGCCTCGACGGGCTGGTGAACAACGCTGGTGGCGGAGCCGCCCGGCCCTTCAGGGCGCTCGACCTCGAGGGTTGGCGTCGCACGCAGTCGGTGAACCTCGAGGCGGCCTTCCTCGCCTCGCAGGCGGCGTACAACGCCATGCGACGTCAGCGGTCGGGAGCGATCGTCAACGTCGCCTCGATCGCCGCTCACGGCCCGGGCAAGTGGATGGGCGCCGACTACGCGGCGTCGAAGGCCGCCCTCGTCAGCCTGACGAAGAGCCTCGCGTTCGAGGCGGCTCGTTTCGGCATCCGCTGCAACGCGGTCTCGCCGGGCTTCGTCGATACCGACCTGACCGCCGATCTTTCCGCCGAGCGACGGGACGGACTGGCGATCCCGCTGGGGCGACTGGCCACACCCGAGGACGTCGCTGCGTCGATCCTCTTCCTGCTCGGCGAGGATGCCGCTTACGTCACGGGTCAGGTGCTGCACGTCGACGGCGGTCTGTGGATGGGAGGGTAGCTCGGGCATGGGTCGACGTGTGATGGTGACCGGCATCGGCTTCGTCACCCCTCTGGGGACGGACGACGACTCGCTGTGGGATCGGCTTTCGACGGGGAAGACCGGGATCTCGCCCCTGACGGCCTTCGACACCGATGCGTTCGCCTCTCCTTACAAGGTCGAGATGGCGGCGCAGATCGACGACGGCCTCTTCCGCCCCGAGCTCGAGGCGATGGGGCGCCGGCCGATGGACCGCGCCCTCGACCTGGTCCTGGTGGCGGCCGAGCGGGCGCTGACTCAGGCGCAGGTGATCGGTGAAGCGCCGCACGAGCCGCAGGAGATCCCGACGATTCTCGGTACCGCCTGTGGCTCGACGCAGTCGATGTTCGAGGCCTATCAGCGTTTCCACACGAGAGGGCCGAAGGGTCTTCTGCCGAGCACAGTGCCTCGCGTGATGTCGAACTCGATCTCGGCCAACGTGTCGATGCAGTTCAAGCTCACAGGGCCGAACTACGTCGTCATCTCCGCGTGTACTTCGAGCACCAATGCGATCGGCGACGCCTTCAAGCGGGTACGGGACGGTGAGTTCGACATCGCGGTCACCGGCGGCTCCGAGGCGACGGTCGATCCGTTCTTCTACGGTGTGTGGAACAACATAGGCGTCCTCTCGCCCAACCCCGATCCCGACTTCGTCTGCAGGCCGTTCGACGCCGAGCGCGAAGGGACCACATTGGGCGAGGCGGCAGCGGTGCTCGTGCTCGAAAGCGAGGAGTCTGCGGTGCGCCGCGGGGTCACACCGCGCGGGAGAATCCTCGGCTACGGCGAATCCTCCGATGCCGGTCACATCACCGGGCCCTCGGCCGAGGGGCAGGCGCGCGCGATCGAACGTGCGCTGCGTTCGGCGGGCGTGAAGCCGGAGGATCTCGGCTACGTCAACGCTCACGGGACCGCGACGCGCGCCAACGACTCGACCGAGAGCGCGGCCCTCAGGATTGCGCTCGGAGAAGTCGCTTCCGAGGTGCCGGTAGGGTCGAACAAGTCCTATTTCGGCCACACACTCGGAGCCTCGGGTGCGATCGAGTCGGTCGTGACTCTGCTCGCTCTCGAGCGGGGCGAGATCCCGCCGAACTTCAACCTGCGCAACCCGGATCCGGAGTGCGACGTCCGGCTCGTCGGCTCCCGGCCCGAGAAGCTCGAACGCGGGCTCGCGATCAAGAACAGCTTCGGCTTCGGGGGTGGGAACGGCGTGCTGGTGCTGGGCGGCGCGTGAAGCCCTCCGGCGGGTTGTTGTAGGCTCCCGCCGATGGAACGTTCCGAACTGCTCGCACGTCTGCGCGGGGTCCTCGAGGACTCCGCCACCGAGCCGATCGACTGGAGTGTCCTCTCGGAGGAGACGACCGTCGAGTCGCTCGGCTTCGACTCGCTCTCGATCCTCGATGTCCTTTACGGGATCGAACAGGAGTTCGGCATCGAGTTGGACGCGAGCGACGTCATGGACCTGCAGACGGTCGGTGAACTCGTGACTCTGCTCGCCGAGCGGTCCGCGGCGGCGTGAAGGCCACGGCCGGCCCCGAGGCCGTCGTCGGCGCTCCCGCCGAGCGACGAGACTTCCGGCCGGCGAAGAAACTGCGACACGCAGTCGAGTACGCAGCGATGCGTCTGCTGGTCGCGGTGATCGACCTGCTCCCGCTCTCCTGGGCCGTGGCAGGCGCGCGGCGTCTCGCCGACCTGGCGTACGCTCTCGACCGACGAAGGCGGCGGGTGGCGATCGACAACCTGAAGAGGTCCGGGCTGGCAGGGAGCGAGCGGGAAGCGGCCCGACTGGCACGCGCGTCGGCGCGGCACTTCGCCACCGTCCTCGTCGAAACGCTGCGAGCGCCGCGGATCCTGGCCGATGAAGAAGCGGTCGTCTTCCGGATCCCCGAAGCGGTCGAGAGCCTCCTCGACGACCCGGACCGGGGGCTTCTGATCGCCACCGGTCACTTCGGCAACTGGGAGATCGGCGGGCAGGCGTTTGCCCGCTTCAAGCCGCTGACGGCGGCCGCACGAAGGGTCTCGAACCCGAGGGTGGACAGCTTTCTTCGGCGCCGCAAGCCGGCCGAGCGCTTCCGGCTGGTCGACGAGTGGTTCGGCTCGCCGACGCGCTACACCGAGACGCTGGGGAGAGGCGAGGCTCTGGCGTTGCTGATCGATCTCGATGCCCGCGGCGAGGGGATCCAACTCGAGTTCTTCGGTCGCAACGCCGCCACGCACGTGACGGCGGCGATGCTGCATCTCGTCACCAAGGCGCCGCTCGTTTTCGCATCCTGCGCCCGCTTGGCGCCCGGCCGGTTCGAGGTGACGTTCTCCGAGCCGATTCGGCACGCTCCGACAGGCGATCGCGAGGCTGACATCAGGGCGGTGCTCGGGCGCCTTCACGCCGAGCTCGAAAGAGTGATTCGCGGCGCTCCGGAGCAGTACCTGTGGGCTCACAGCCGCTGGAAGCACGGCGACTGGTCGCCGCCGGAGGGATTCGTCCCCGTGCGTGGCCGCCTTGGCTCGAGGATTGCTTAGCAGGGGAGTCGTGAGCGGCTCGTCGAGCCGGGAGGCTGCCATGAAGCTCGGAACCATCGCCAAGGTCGTGTTGCTCGTCGGAGCGGGGGTGGCGATCGGCCTCATGATCGCGTCCGGAGGCAACCTGGTGGCGCAGAGCGTCGGCGCGCAGGCTCGTGGTGCGGGGGCCTCCGAGTTGCTCTCCGAACCAGGCTCCGAACCGCCGACGGGCGATGTACCGGGAGCCGTGGAGCCGCTGCCGGCTCCCGAAGGCCCGGCGGAGAGCCCGATTCCGCGAGATCTCTCTTCGACGGAGAGGGGGGACATCGAGGTCTTCCGTCGCGCTTCACTCTCGGTGGTCAACATCACCAACCTGGTCGCGGTACGGCGCAACATCTTCTCGCTCGACGTCACCGAGATGCCGCAGGGTTCGGGCAGCGGTTTCGTATGGGATCGCGACGGCCACATCGTCACCAACTTCCACGTCATCGAGGGTGGGCGTCGCTGGACGGTGACGCTCGCCGATCAGTCGAGCTACGAGGCCGACCTGGTCGGCGTGGCGCCCGACAAGGACCTCGCCGTCCTGCGACTCGACGCGCCGCGGGAGGTCCTCGAGCCGCTGGCCCCCGGGCGCTCGCGCGACCTGGTGGTCGGGCAGCGGGTGCTCGCCATCGGCAACCCGTTCGGGCTCGATCAGACGCTGACGGTCGGGGTGCTCAGCGCTCTCGGTCGCGAGCTCCGCTCGCCCTCGGGACGGACGATCCGGGACGTGATCCAGACCGACGCGGCGATCAACCCGGGCAATTCCGGCGGCCCGCTGCTCGACTCGCGGGGCCGCCTGATCGGCGTGAACTCGGCGATCTTCTCCCCCAGCGGCGCCTCGGCGGGGATCGGTTTCGCCGTTCCCGTGGACACGGTCACCCGCCTGGTGCCGGAGCTGATCGAGTTCGGTCGGCCGGTGCAGCCGGGTATCGGCGTCAACCTCCTTCCGGAGAGCCTGGCGCGCCGCAATCGGATCGAGGGTGTGGCGATCCAGTCCGTTCTTCGTGACGGGCCGGCCGACCGTGCCGGCCTCGAGGGCATCCGGCGCTCGCGCGGCGGACGCACCTATCTCGGCGACGTCATCGTCTCGGTGGACGGCGAACCGGTGAGGAGCTTCGACGATCTGGCGACCGCCTTCGAGCGTGCCGGCATCGGGGCTACCGTCGTCCTCACGGTGCGCCGCGACGGGGAGACGAGAGATCTCGAAGTCGAACTGATCAGCCTCGCCGAATGAGCGACCGAGGACAACCTCGCCAGCCGACGGTCGCAATCCTCGGGGTGGGAGAGATCGGCCTCGCCCTGACTCGGGGGCTCCTGCGAGCCGGCTGGAGCCGCGACGCACTGTCGCTCGCGGTCCGTCGCGAGGAGCGCGCGAGAGAGGTCGAGGCGGCGACCGGAGTCGCCTGTGATCTGTCCGTGACCGCTGCGCTCGAGGGGCGCGAGGTCGTGGTCGTGGCGGTCAAGCCGCAGAGCGTCGCCGACCTCTTGTCCGAGGTAGAGGGTGCCATCGGCACCTCTCAGGTTGTGGTGTCGCTCGCCGCGGGGGTGCCGACTCACGAGTTCGAATCCGCGCTCGGGGCGGTGCCGGTCGTGAGGGCGATGCCCAACACGCCGTCTCTGGTCGGCGAGGGGATGACGGGGCTGGCTGCAGGCCGCCATGCCGGTGAGGCCGAGCTCGAGCTCGCGATGAGGGTGCTGCGCGCCGTCGGCGTCGTCGAAGTGCTCGAAGAGTCCCTGCTCGATGCGGTGACCGCGGTTTCGGGCACCGGGCCCGCCTACGCCTTCCTGCTGGCGGAGGCGCTCACCGAGGCGGGGATCCGGGAGGGGCTCCCCCGCGCGGTCGCGGAGAAGCTCGTCTACCAGACCCTGAGAGGAGCGGGGGCGCTCCTCGTCGAGGGGGACAAGGGCGCGAGAAGACTGCGCCACCAGGTGACGTCGCCCGGCGGCACCACAGCAGCCGCCATGCACGTGCTCGAAGGTCGGGGCTTCCGCGGGCTCGTCGAAGACGCGGTCCGCGCGGCTGCGCGACGGTCGCGGGAACTCGGCCGCTCGGACGACAGCGACTGAACCGAGAAAGAAAAGGCGGCGGCCCTGAGGCCGCCGCCGGGAAGTTGAGCCTCTGACGCGAGCCGCCTAGGGGATGGTGTTACTCCAGGCGGACGTGTCACCGCTCTCGAATCCGTCGGTGAAGATTTCCGTGCCGCAGGTCGAGGGCAGGTCGAACGCCTCGGTCTCGTCACCGACGCCGGTCCCACCGGCGGTGGCCGAGAAACCGAGACCACGCTTGGCGAAGCCGGTCCAGATCGCGCACTGGTTGGCGCCTCCGGTCAGCGCCGTATCGGCGGCGAGGATGGCGTCGCGGGCCTGCACGAAGGTCGGGACACACGGCTGCAGCTTCATGCCGTCGTTGACCAGCTGAATCGCGAGGTTGTTGCCGCCGGTACCGTTGTAGAGATCGGGGTCGAAGCCCAGATCGTCGACGAGGTTCCAGTAGACCTCCCACAGCATCGCCGCCCAGATCTCACCCACGCCGTGCGGGATGTTGGTGGCGCCGATGTCCTCGTAGGTCTGAGGGTTGACGCCCAGGTCGGTGGTGTACGGGAAGTTGCGGATCCCCGCTCCGTCGGACGGCTGGAAGACCGAGTAGGTACCGACGCCACGCGCGGTCGTCGCCGTGTCGGAGGGATCCGGGAAGAGCGCCAGCGTCAACCAGTCGCTCCAACCCTCGCCCGCCTGCTCAGGATGCTGCAGGCAGCCGACGCTGGTCGGCCCGCCGGTGAGACGGTTCGAGACGCCGTGGCCGTACTCGTGGGCGATGATGCCGGCGTCGAGATCGCTGTCGCGATCGACATTCCCGCTGGTGTCGGGCTGCATGCTCGAGCTTTCGAGGTCCGAGCGCACGGTGGCACCGTCGATGTCACCGATCATGATCGCCGGAATCGTCACGAAGTCGCCGACCGCGCCGGCGCCCATGCTGATGATGGCGTTGGGGCCGTTCTGGTCGTCGTTGACGATCACCGCCCCGACCGCTCCAGCCGTCTCGGCGTTCTGCGCCTTGACGCCGAACTCGCAGCCGCCGCGATCGATGAGCGCGATGTTGCCGGGGGTGAACCCGATCAGGGCGTTGCAACCCTGAGTCGGCGTGCCCGTGCCGTCGTTGACGTCCTCCGGCACGGCCACGGTCGGCGGGCTCAGCTCACCGCCCCAGCACCCCTTGGCGGCGGAGTACTCGCCGGCCGCGGTTCCCGAGAGAACTTCGAAGGCCGCATTCGGCACGCCGGTCCACACGAACATCTGCATCCGACCGTCTCCACCGTCGGAGGGTGTGCCGAAGTTCGCGTTGTTGCAGCCGGAGCCGTCCTGCGCGTCGGCCTGGACCGGGTCGCCGGCGTTGCCGCCGTTGCCGTAGTTGTTCTGCTGGAAGTTGCCGCTCGCCTCGTCGAAGCCGTAGAGGTACATCATGTCGTGGATGATGTTGTTCCAGTAGAAGAGGTTGGCGACCGCGAACTCCCGGTAGGTCTCGGGGCCGAGGTTGAGGTCGAGCGGCTCGTCGAAATCGAGGCCGGCGCCACCCTCGGAGCGGACGTCGGGGCCGCCGAAGTTGTTGTTGGCGTCGAGGTCGGTCTGCGCCTCGACGTTGTTGCCGCGGGTATCGGTGAACTCCGCACCAGTGGCACCGTTGGTGTCGTGCCAGCCGAAGGGCGACGCAGTCGCGTCGGCCGGATCGGTCTCGTAGGTGCGCGGCCCGTCGTTGGGGCTCTCCTTCGGAGTGGCGAAGACGTGGTAGCAGTCACCCGCGCCGCAGCCGCCCCCTTCCGTCGCCGTCGGCCCCGGCTTGCCGGCGGTGCGGCGCGCGTCGCTGAAGACACCGCCGCGCTCGTGCACCGTGTAGTTGTGGCGCCCGAGCACCTCGCCCGAGACGGCGTCGACGAAGATGTTCCACATGTCGGACGTGCGGAGCTGGTCGAAGCGGACGCTCCAGACGAGTCGCGCCCCGTCTACGGTCTGGAGGTAGTTGAGCTTCGCGCCGATGTCGCCCTGCACGAGGCCGGAACCGTCGAAGCGGCTCTCCGACGCCGGCCCGCCGATCACCTCGAGGAGTGCCGGTGCGGCGACCATCGAGATGCCGCGATCGGCAAGAGCGGCACCTACCGCGGACTCGGGCTGGAGGGTCGGCGAAAGCACGTTCGCCTTGGCGGCGAGCGAGCCGATGAAGCGGTTGCCGAGACTCAGGATCCGGCCGTCGCTCATCACGTTGACGTTGAGGATGCCGTTGACCACCTCGACACCGACGAGACGCTGCTGGAGGTAGACGTGAGTGACGCCGTTGTGGCGGCTCTCGTAGAGGTCGGAGACGACGAAGTCGGCCAGGTCCTCGTAGGAGAGACCGAGCTCGTCGGCGTTCGCCTCGATGTAGGCGACGGCGAGGTCGAGAGGATCGCCCTCCTGCGGGCCGGTCAGGAAGCCACCGGCGGAGGCCGGCACGGCTGCCGTCAGGGCGAGCACGGCGAGGGCGCAGAGGGATCGGCTACACAACGTCTTCATGACTCGAGTTCCCTTTCTGGAGTCTCGCGCTTCGGGCGGGCGCGAGGGCCATGGTGAAATGAACACTGATCGCTCAGTGTAGCGGTGCGCGGCCTCGAGCGGCAAGGAAGCGGTGCACAGGCCCGGTGGAGCCGCGAGCGTTGCCCTCAACCTCGAGGCGTCGCCCCGAGTCGCTCGAGGGTGGCGGTGAGCTGCTGCTTGTACGGGCTCTCCTCGTCGCCCAGCAGTGCGAGGGCGCGCCGGTAGTGGAGGATCGCCTGCAGCCGCTGCCCTCGCGCCTCGAGGGCGGCCGCCAGGTTGCCGTGCGTCGTCACGGCGTTGGGGGCAAGGTCGAGCGACCGGCGGTAGTGGCCGATCGCTTCCTCGAGGCGGCCGGTCAGTTGGGCGGTGAGGCCCGCCTGGTAGTGCGCTCCCGGCTCCTCCGGGGCGAGCTCGACGGCGCGGGCGGCGAGATGGGCGGAGTCCTCGAGCTTGCCGGCCCAGCCGAGCACCTTCGAGAGGTTGAGCAGCGCGCGTCCGTGCGCGGCGCGGTCGAGTCCCGCCTCGACTTCGCGTGCGACCCCGGCCACCAGTTCCGGCTCCCAGCGGCTCGAGGTGGGCAACACGCCGAGGGAGCGTAGACTCGACAGCAGCCCGACGGCGAGCTCGCGGTGCGCGTCGATGGTCGGGTGGACGTGGTCGAGGAAGAGGTCGGCACCCGGGATTCCGTCGCGCGCGAGCGCGTCGGTGCGGGCGGCGAAGTCGAACAGCTCGACCTCCCGTCGTTCGGCCGTCTCGCGCACCAGCCGCGCGATCGGCGTCGGTGCGCGGAGCGGACAGACGTCCTCGTCTCTGGCACGGGTGAACGCTTCCCGGGCGGCAGCCGTCTCCCCGAGAGCGTCGAGAGCGGCGCCCAGCCGGTACTGCGCTTCGGCATGTCGGGGGTCGAGAGCGACCGCCGCCGTCGCCGCGGCGCGGGCTTCCTCGTGACCGCCTTGCCGCAGAGCCTCGCGGGCGTCGCCCAGCCGGCGCTCGAAGCGAGCCCTCTCCTCGCCCTCCCCGGCAAGGCTCGACTGACTCTTGAACGGCGTGCAGTCCCGCAGATTGGAAGCCGGTGTCACCAGGATCGGTTGCGCGCCCGCCGCGCGCGCGATGTCGACCATCCGCGCGAGGTTGAAGCGGTAGTGAGCGAGGATCGTCTCGGCGAGCGCGTCGTCGCGTTCGTAGGCGTCGGGCCCGACCGAGGCATCGAGCTTCGTCGTCACCTCGGCGGCCATCAGCGGCACGTCGTCCTCGTCGTCGGCCCGGGATTCGGGAAGGAGGACGGAACGCAGCAACGCCCAGGTACGAGTCCGGCTGGCGACGGCGCCCACGCCGCGGATCGGCTCCGGCACCGCGATGAGGCCGGAGTAGGTGCGCTCTTCGAGGAATTCGTTGTGGCCCGAGTAGATGACGAAGACGTCGGGCTCGTAACCGGCGAGTTCCTCCATCACGAGCGCCGAGCGGTAGCTGGCGTAGCTGACCCCGCCGGCGTTGATCACCTCCCACTGCCGGTCGGGGACGATCGCGGGCAGCAGGCGCGCGAGCCAGCCGCAGAAGGAAGTGTCGTGATCGTAAGGCCTGCCGAAGGTCGTGGAGCCGCCGACACAGAAGATCCGGGTGGTGCCGGCAGGTTTCTTCCTGGGAAATCGCTGGGGGTTGAACAGCCTCAGCTTGTTGGCGGCCGTCTCGAGCACGGCGGGATCTTCGGCGGCCGGGACGAAGAGCGGCACCCGTGACGAGAAGCCGACGTAGGGGTCCTCGGGGTAGAGCACCGGCTCGACCCGGGCGAGCGCGAGGATCCCTTCGAGCAGGGCGAAGAAGACCACCGGCGCGACGATCACGAGGACGGCGTTGCGCCAGTCGAACCGCCTGCCGGAGAGGGTCGTCGAGGAGTTGTCGGAGTCCGGTTCGGAGGGCATGGTCTGGGTTGCCGCAAGCAGGTCGGCAAGGTGGTGGCCGGGTCTCGGGCGAAGCTATCAAGAGGCCTCGCAAGACCCTGCACAGGCCCCGCTCGCGCAGCCGCGAAAGCCGCCCGGGGCGCGGTTGCGACCACTCCGGCGGGCCGTTACACTCCGCTGGAATCGAAGACCAGAGTGATCGCTTTCCGGAGTGGCCAGAGAGGCGCCGGAGCGGGCAGGAGGGGTTGATGAGCGTTCTCGAGACACACCCGGAAGAAGCGCACGACCACGGGCACCACGAGGAGAGCTTCCTGACGAAGTACGTCTTCTCGCAGGATCACAAGGTCATCGGGATCCAGTACGGATTCACCGCGCTGTGCTTCCTCCTCTTCGGCTTCTTTCTGATGCTGATGATGCGCTGGCAGCTCGCCTATCCGGGGCAGCCGATTCCAATCGTCGGCGGTCTGCTGGGCGACGCCAACGCTCCCGGCGGCATCATGCTGCCCGAGTTCTACAACCAGCTCGGTGCGATGCACGGAACGATCATGGTGTTCCTGGCGATCGTGCCGCTCGCGGTCGGTGCCTTCGGCAACTACCTGGTGCCGCTCCAGATCGGCGCTCCCGACATGGCGTTCCCGAAGCTCAACATGATGAGCTACTGGATCTACTTCGCCGGCGGAGTGATCATGTTCGCCAGCTTCTTCGTGCCGGGAGGAGCCGCGAACTCGGGATGGACCTCCTATCCGCCCCTGTCGGTCACGGCGACCACCGGGCAGACCTGGTGGCTCATGGGGATGGTGTTCCTCATCACCTCGTCGCTGCTCGGCTCGGTCAACTTCATCGTCACGATCTTCCAGCTTCGGGCCGAGGGGCTCACCTGGATGCGTCTGCCGTTCTTCGTCTGGGCACAGCTCGTCACCTCCTTCCTCCTGCTGCTGGCCTTCCCGCCGCTCGAAGCGGCCGGCTTCTTCCAGCTCATGGACCGCGTCTTCGACACCAGCTTCTTCATGCCGAGTGGCCTGGTCGTCTCCGGGGAGGTCGTTCAGGGTGCCGGCGGCGGCAGTCCGCTCCTGTGGCAGCACCTCTTCTGGTTCCTGGCCCATCCAGAGGTCTACGTCCTGATCCTGCCGGCGATGGGCATCGTCGCCGAAGTGCTCGCCAACAACACCCGCAAGCCGCTGTGGGGCTACAAGTCGATGGTCTACGCGGCGATCTTCCTCGGCTTCATGTCGTTCATCGTCTGGGCCCATCACATGTTCCTGACCGGCATGGGGACGACGATCTCCGCCTTCTTCCAGACGACGACGATGATCATCTCGATCCCGTCGGTGATCATCCTCTCGGCGCTCTTCATCTCGCTGTGGGGCGGCTCGATCCGCTTCAACACGCCGATGCTGTTCGCGCTCGCTTTCCTGCCGATGTTCGGTATCGGCGGTCTCACCGGGCTGCCGCTCGGCTTCTCGGCGACCGACATTCACCTTCATGACACCTACTACGTGATCGGCCACTTCCACTACGTGGTGGCGCCCGGCACCATCTTCGCCATGTTCGCCGGCATCTACTACTGGTTCCCGAAGATCACCGGCAAGCGGATGAGCGAGCTGTTGGGCAAGCTCCACTTCTGGCCGTCGCTGATTCTCATGAACTGCATCTTCATGCCGATGTTCATCCAGGGGCTCGCCGGCGTGTCACGGCGTCTCTACGACGGCGGCACCCAGTACGCCCATGCGCAGCCGGTTCTCCACTGGAACCAGTTCATGTCGATGGCGGCCTTCGGGCTCGCGATTGCCCAGATTCCGTTCATCCTCAACCTCTTCTGGAGTATCAGGAAGGGTAAGGAGTGCGGCGACAATCCGTGGCAGGCGACCACCCTCGAGTGGGCGGCCGCGCCGTCGCCGCCGGTCGCGCACGGCAACTTCACCGAGGTGCCGGCCGTCTACCGCGGACCTTACGAGTACAGCCCGCCCGAGCAGCCGAGAGGGTTCATGCCGCAACACGCCAACGTGCCGGCGGACACCGGCGACCAGGCCGACCGCGGGAGCGAGGAAAGCTGATGGTCGAGATTCCGTACAACGTCAAGGCAAGGCCCGACACCGGCCTCTACAACGCCAAGCTCGGGGTTTGGCTGTTCCTCGCCTCGGAGGTGATGCTCTTCGGAGCTCTCTTCTCCTCCTACGTCCTGCTGCGGACCGGCGATCCGAACTTCATGACCATTCCGCACGCAGTGGCGGAACACCTCGGCCACGGGGGCGATCACGGCTCGATGATCTGGTCCGACCAGCTCAACGTGCCTCTGGCGTTCCTCAATACGCTGGTGCTGATCTTCTCCAGTGTGACCATGGTGCTCTCGTGGGTCGCGCTCAAGCTGAAGGACTTCGGCAAGTTCAAGCTGTGGATGGGCCTGACGAACCTGTGTGCGCTCGGTTTCATGGTCATCAAGGCGATTGAGTACAGCTCGAAGTTCTCGCACGACATCTTCCCGTCCTCGGGCAACTTCATGGCGATCTACTTCACGATGACGGGCCTTCATGCCCTGCACGTCATCGGCGGCCTGATCGTCAACGGCTACCTCTGGGGGCCGGGAGCGAAGATGTGGAAGACCGAGCCGGAGCGCTTCACGAACCGGGTCGAAGTCGCAGGTCTCTACTGGCACTTCGTCGATCTGGTGTGGATCTTCCTCTTCCCCAGCCTCTATCTCTTGTAAGCAGAAGGGTGCGACAGACATGAGCGGACACAGCGTCGAAGAGATCAGGGCCGAGGCACGCAAGTACTGGGTGGTGTTCCTCGCCCTCGTGGTGCTGACGGTGATCACGGTCGCGGTGAGCTACCTGGACGTCAGCCCTGGCGTGGCGGTTTTCATCGCCCTCCTGGTCGCCTGTTTCAAGGGAGGCCTGGTCGCAGGCGTCTTCATGCATCTGCTTTCGGAGAAGCAGGCGATCTACGCCATCCTGCTGCTGACACTCGTCTTCTTCGTCGTGCTGATGATCGGTCCGTCGTTCGGCCGCCTCGGCTCCGTAGCGAGCGGGATGTGATGTCGATTCGCGCCTTCCACGTAGTCTTCATCGTCGTGTCGATCGCCCTGTCGGCGGTCGTCGCCGCGTGGGGCGTGCGGGAGTTCCTGGGGAGCGACGACGGCTCCGCTCTGGCGGTGGCGCTCGCGTCGTTCGCCTCGGGCATCGCGCTCGTCGTCTACGGGACCCGCTTTTTCAGAAAGCTTCAGGAACTGCGATGACGCGCCGGATCGCAGGCCTCTTCGTTCTCGCCATGACGGTCGCCTCCGTGGCTGCCGCCTGCCCTGTCTGCTTCGGTGACTCCGAGTCGCAGATGGCCGAGGGAACCAACAACGGTGTGCTGTTTCTGCTGGGCGTCGTCCTGGTCGTTCAGGCCGGATTCGTCGCCCTCTTCGTCAGCTTCCGACGCCGTGTGCGGCGGCTCGAGGAGCGGAGGGCGCGGTTCGAATTGCTCGAGGGAGGGAGTAGCTAAATGGAAGGTCTGATCGGCAAGTTCTTCCCCACGGATGCGTCTGCCCACGGCGCGCATCTCGATCACATGACGTACATGGTCCACTGGCTGATGCTGGTGCTGTTCGTCGGTTGGGGTGCCTACTTCCTGTACGTGCTCTTCCGCTTCCGCAGCGGGCGCAACGAGCAGGCGGACTACGAGGGGGTCAAGAGTCACATCTCGACCTACTCCGAGATCGGTGTGGCCGTGATCGAGGCGGTCCTGTTGATCGGCTTCGCGCTGCCGGCATGGGCCGCATGGGTCAGCCCGCACCCCGACGACGCGGATCCGCTGATGGTGAGGGTGATCGGCGAACAGTTCGCCTGGAACGTTCACTATCCGGGCCCCGACGGCGTGTTCGGAAGCGCCGACATCGAGCGGATCGATCCGACCAACCCGATCGGCCTCGACCCGGACGATCCGGCCGGCGCCGACGACGTGACGACGATCAATCAACTCCGCCTGCCGGTCGACCAGCCGGTGACGGTGATGCTCTCCTCGAAAGACGTCATTCACTCCTTCGCCCTGCCGGTGATGCGGGTCAAGCAGGACGCCATCCCCGGGATGGAGGTCGCCGTCCGCTTCACGCCGGTCAAGACCAACGGCGACGAGCGCTGGGAGATCGCCTGTGCGCAGCTTTGCGGTCTCGGCCACTATCGGATGAGGGGATTCCTCCACATCCTGCCGGCCGATGAGTTCCAGGCATGGATGGACGGCGAGGTGGCGAAGAAGATGCCCGCGCCGGAGCCGGAACCGGAGCCCGAAGCGGCGGCCGGCGAAGAGGGCGCCGAGGGCGAGTCGGCCGAACTGCCGGCCGATTCCGAAGCCGGCGCCTGACCGGGCTCTCTTCAGGGTCTTCAGGGCGGCGCCCGTGACGTTCGACTACTCGAGGCTGGCGTCCGTCAACGCCATCCTCAACGGGGTGAGTGCGCTGTTCCTCGTCGCCGGCTACGTCGCCGTGCGGCGCAGGCTGCTGAACCTCCACGAATGGCTGATGAAGTGCGCGTTCGGCTGTTCGGTGCTCTTCCTGGTGAGCTACCTCGTCTACCACTACCAGGTGGGCTCGGTGCGCTATGCCGGGGACGGGCCCCTGAGGACCGTCTACTTCGCGATCCTCATCAGCCATATCGTGCTCGCGGCGACGGTGCCGGTGCTTGCCGTCCTCACCCTTCACCGCGGACTCCGACGGCGCTTCGACGAACATCGGCGGATCGCCCGCTGGACCCTGCCGATCTGGCTGTACGTCTCGGTCACCGGAGTGGTGATCTATCTCATGCTCTACGGAGCCTGAGGGTCCCGCCCCCGGGCGGGTGCACCCGGCGGCCCGAACCGAGCGAGCGGGAAGAGCGATAGCCGATCCGCGGTTGTGGATGCGGTAACATCTCGCCCCTTCCGAAAGACCAAGCAGTGTGAAGGAGGTTCGCCATGTTCCGAAGGACTTTCGTCCTCTTCGCGACGGTCGTGCTCGTGTCGATCGCCGCTGCCGAGGCTCAGGACACAGACCGCGACTCGATTCCCGATTCGATCGAGAACCAGGCCTGGTATCAGGCCGCCGGCGGCAGCCCGACCGTCAAGGACGTCTGGGTGGAGTGCGATTGGATGCCACGCACGGTCAAGAACCGGGCGCAGTTGCGCAACCGGGTCCGGCAGGTTTTCTCGCGCGCTCCGGTGGACGGCGGGATCGAGCTTCACGTGACGATGGATCGAACGATCCCGTTCGAAGAGCGCTGGGGTGATGTGCGCACGGGCCCCGGCTTCGTCGAGATGTGGAACAAGGCGATGGCGACGCGAAACGCGAGCTTCGACGGCAAGCCGTTCACCGGCGCCAATGCGACGACCATGCGCCCCTACATGCACTACTGCATGTTCGTGAACTCGATCGACGAGGGAGGAGTCAGCGGTTTCTCGACCTCGTCCCGGTCGATCGGCGCCGGCATCCCGGGCGACACCTTCATCGTCGCCATGGGGCAGTATCAGGGTGCGGGGCCGCCGCGTTTCATCCGTCGGGCCGAGGTCGGCACCTTTCTGCATGAGCTCGGCCACAACCTCGGCCTGACCCATGGCGGAGCCAACCCCCGGCGCCACGCGACCCACAAGCCGAACTACCTGTCGGTCATGAACTACCACCACCAGTTCGGCTTCTACCGGGTACGGCCGAACGGCACCGTCACCGGCTTCAACTACTGGGACTTCTCGCGCGCCGGGAGCGACCTCAAGTTCGACGAGCGCCAGATCGACGAAGGGACCGGCGTCCTGCTCGGTCCCGAGGCGGTGTTCGCCGACACTCCCGCAGGCGAG
>CBDCXM010000008.1:0-771527 GCA_965223855.1 Candidatus Multivoradales bacterium | reverse complement strand
GGCCGGGGACGGGTGCGGCGAGGGGCCGGGTGGTGAGCCCGTTGCCGGGGCGGGCCTCCACCCCGACCGCAGCGGCGGGGAGCAACGTGACCCCGATGCCGCTGGCGACCATCTGGCCGAGGGTGGCCAGGCTGGCCCCGTGCACCTCGCGCGAGTCGACGCGCCCCGCGATGTCACAGACGCTGAGCGCGTGGTCCCGCAGGCAATGGCCCTCGGGCAACAGGAGCATCGGCAGGCCGGCCAGCTCCCCGATCGGGAGCGGATCGGACCCGGCGAGCGGGTGACCGAGCGGCAGGGCGAGCACGAAAGGCTCGAAGGCAACCGTCTCGACGTGCAACGCCGCGGTGTCGACCGGGACCGCGACTAGCCCGACATCGATGCCGCCGCCCTCGATCGCCTCGACCAGGGCCCCGGTCTGCAGCTCCTGGATGTCCTGGCGAGCCCCGGGCCAGCGCTCGCGCGCCACTCGGGACAGCGCCGGAAGCCAGTACGGGGCGACGGTGGGGATCGCGGCGATCCGCAACTCGCCCTGCACCGTTCCGCCGAGCGAGGCGGCGACCTCCGTCAGCTCCCCGACCGCGGTGAGGATCGATCGGGCCCGAACGACCACCTCCACCCCCTCGGCCGTCGGGCGGACCTGCCCCGCCGCCCGCTCGAACAGCACGACCCCCAGCCGGCGCTCCAGCTCGCGCAGCTGGCTGGACAGCCCGGGCTGGGAGACCGCAACCGAGGCCGCCGCCCGTCCGAAATGGCGTTCGTCGGCGACGGCGACCGCGTACTCGAGCTGGCGCAAGGTCGGCATCTCCATAATTAGAGATTATCGCACCCATCACCGCGATTCGTTGGACTTGGGGGCGGAGCGGGCGCATCCTGGCGACATGAGCACCAACACTGTCCCCACCATCGACATCGGCATCAGCGAAGCCGACCGGACCGAGATCGCCGACGGCCTCTCACGGCTGCTCGCCGACACCTACACGCTGTACCTGAAGACCCACCGGTACCACTGGAACGTCGTCGGCCCGATGTTCAACACCCTGCACCTGATGTTCGAGCAGCAGTACAACGAGCTGGCGCTCGCCGTCGACCTGATCGCCGAGCGGATCCGAGCCCTCGGCCGTCCGGCCCCCGGCTCCTACCGGGAGTTCGCCGCCCTGTCGTCGATCCCCGAGGACGACGACGTCCCCGACGCGACCGACATGATCCGCCGCCTGGTCGAGGGCCAGGAAGCGGTCGTGCGGACGGCCCGGTCGATCTTTCCCGCCGTCCAGCGCGCCGCCGACGAGCCGACCGCCGACCTGCTGACCCAGCGGATGCAGGTCCACGAGAAGACGGCGTGGATGCTGCGCAGCATGCTGGCCTGAGCCGCGGTTGCCCAGAGCCGGTCGCGTGACCGACACTTCGGTTCCCGACACCTCCACCGGGAGCCTTCCGTGACCTACAAGCTGATCCGGCTGAACTTCGTCCATGCCGACCCGACCGACCCCGAGGACATGAGCGACCGGTACCGCGCCGGCATCGAGATGGCCCGGTATGTCGACAAGGCCGGCTTCGACGGGATCTCCCTCGAGGAGCACCACTCATCGGAGATGGGTTGGAGCCCGACCCCGTTGCTCAACGCCGGCATGATCCTGGCGTCGACCGACAAGGTCACGGTGACGATCTCCGCCCTACTGCTCCCCCTCCACGACCCTATCCGGGTCGCGGAGGACGTGGCGGTGCTCGACCTGGTCTCGAAGGGGCGGATCATGATCTGCACCGGCATCGGCTACCGGCCGGTCGAGTACGCGGCGACCGGCAAGGACTGGGCCTCGCGCGGCAAGCTGCTCGACGAGGCGCTCGACGTGTTGCTGAAGGCGTGGACCGGCGAACCCTTCGAGCACAACGGCGAGATGGTTCAGGTGCGGCCCCGCCCCTACACCCGGCCCCATCCGCTGATCTTCGTCGGCGGGTCGGCGAAGGTGTCGGCGCGCCGGGCGGCTCGGCTCGGGCTGCCGCTGCAGCTCCCGGGCCAGTTCCCCGAGATCGAGGCCCTCTACTACGCGGAGTGCGAGCGGCTGGGAACCCAGGGGTTCGTGATCGCCCCCGACCAGGTGGCGATGGTGCACGTCGCCGAGGACCCCGACCGGGTCTGGGCGGAGCTGGGCGACCACTTCATGCTCGAGGCGATGACCTACAAGAACTGGCAGCCGCCGGGCCAGACCTCGGCCGTGTGCTCGAAGGCCTCGACGGTCGAGGAGCTGCGCGCCGAGGGCATCTACCAGGTCCTCACCCCGGCCGAGGCCGCCGAGCGGGCGAAGGCGACCGGCGCGCTGTCGCTGCATCCGCTCGTCGGCGGCATGCCGATCGACGAGGCGTGGTCGAGCGTGGAGCTGTCGGTCGACAAGGTGCTTCCCGCGCTGGAGGGCTGACCATGGCGATCGAGGTCCGTCCGCTCACCGGTCACGCCGGGGCGGAGATCCGCGGGGTCCAGATCGCGGAGCTGATCGACGACGATGGGGCGTTCGACGAGGTCCGCAAGGCGTGGCTCGACCACGGGGTGCTGTTCTTTCGCGATCAGCGCCTGAGCCGGGACCAGCACGTGGCGTTCGGCCGCCGGCTCGGCGAGCTGCACGTCCATCCGTACGCGCCCAACCTGGGACCCGACCATCCCGAGATCATCGAGCTCGAGACGTCGGCGATGACGAGCTTCCTCGACTGGCACGCCGACGCGACGTTCGAGCCGATCCCGCCGATGGCGTCGATCCTCTACGCCCACGAATGCCCGGCGGCCGGTGGCGACACCCTGTTCACCAACGCCGCGGCCGCCCACGACGCCTTGTCCGACACCCTCGCGAACCGGATCGCCGGGCTCCGGGCGGTCCACGACTCCAACCAGGTGTTCGGGACGGGACCCAACCAGCGCGGCGGGGCGTTCGCGACCCGCTGGACCGGGACCCAGGAGCTCGCCCAGACGCAGGTGCTGCACCCGGTGGTCACGACCCATCCCGAGACCGGGCGCAAGGTGCTGTTCGTCAACCGCCAGTTCACGACCCGGATCGATCAGACGACCCCGGCCGAGAGCGCCCTGTTGCTCGACCTGCTGCGGACCCACCTCGAGCACCCGAGCTTCCAGGTCCGGTTCAAGTGGGAGCCCGGCTCGGTGGCGATGTGGGACAACCGCACGGTGCAGCACGGCGCGGTCGCCGACTTCGCCGGGTCGGGCCAGACCCGGCGCATGCACCGGGTGACCGTGTTGGGCACCGACCGCCCGGCCTGACCGCGGCCCCTCGGGGGGACACTCGGTCAGCGTTCGGCGTAGCGGAGGTCGAAGCGCTCGAACACCACCGCGATGTCGGGGCCGAAGTCGAGCCCGAGCTCGCGGTAGCGGCGCTCGAAGAAGGCGGTGTGGCCCCGCAGCCAGTCGGCGCGGGTCCGGTCGCCTTCCCCTTCGTCCCAGGCGAAGGCCTCGTCGACCGAGGACAGGGGCCCGATCCGTACCTCGGTCGTCTCGACCACCGCCCGGGGGGTGCCGCCGCCGTCGAGGACGATCCAGCGATCGCCGACCGCAGGCAGCGGCTCGTCGTCGGACTCGTAGTCGGCGAGCGCACCCGCGGTGGCCCGCTTGGGTCCGTCGACGACCAGCGCCAGCAGCGCGTCGGCCATTGCCGGCCCGTCGCCGAAGCACTCGGCCGCCGACCATCGGGCGCCGGTGGGCTCGTCGACCGCCGCGAGGTAGCGGGCCCAGAACGCCTCGACCGCCTCGGGATCGGGGACGGGCTGCGACATCGGGCGCACCGTAGCGCCCCACCGGGCATGATGGCGTCGACCGCGAGCAGGAGGAACCGCCATGCGCGGCGTCGGCGTGATCGAGTTCGGGGGCCCCGAGGTCCTCCAGATCGTCGAGCTCGACGAGGTCGACGCGGGCGCCGGTGAGGTCCGGGTGCGGGTGCACGCGGCGGCGGTCAGCCCGACCGACACCCACATCCGCGCCGGGACCCGCCCCGATCTGGCCGACGCGCCTCGCCCGCTGATCCCCGGGATGGACATCGCGGGCGTCGTCGACCAGATCGGCCCCGGCACCGACACCGACCTCTCCGTCGGCGACGCGGTGATGGCGATGGTGATCCCCGCGGGCACCCACGGGGCCTACCGTGAGCAGATCGTCCTGGCTGCGGATGCGGTCGCCCGGGCCCCGCGCGGCTCGAGCCACGCCGAGGCGTCGACGTTGCCGATGAACGGCCTGACCGCCCGGTTGACGCTCGATCAGCTCGCACTCTCGCCAGGGCAGACCCTCGCGGTGACCGGGGCGGCGGGGTGCTACGGCGGGTACGTCGTCGAGCTGGCCAAGGCCGACGGGCTGACCGTGATCGCCGACGCATCCGAGTCCGACGAGGCGCTCGTGCGCCGGCTCGGCGCCGACGTCGTGGTCCCGCGAGGCGACGACGTGGCCGGCCAGATCCGCGCCGCCTTCCCCGCCGGTGTCGACGCGCTCGCCGACGGGTCGGTGCAGAACGAGCTGGTGCTGCCCGCGGTGCGCGACGGCGGGGCGTACGCCGCGGTGCGCGGATGGAAGGGGACCGGCGAGCGCGACATCGCCTTCCACCGCACCTGGGTCTTCGAGTACGACCATCGACGCGACCTGCTCGAGCGGCTGCGCGAGCAGGTCGAGGACGGCGCGGTCACCCTACGGGTCGCGTCGACCCACCCGGCCGACGACGCAGCCGAGGCCCATCGGCGGCTGCAGGCCGGCGGGGTGCGGGGCCGCTGCGTGATCGTGTTCTGACGTTCGGGCGGTGGTTCAGAAGCTGGTGACGGTCGGCTCGCGCAGGTCGACGGCGGCAGGCGGCACCGCCCCGTCGGGCGGGCGGGATCGGACCTCGTCCCCGCCCTGGTCGAGACGGAACGGTGGGTACTCATCGGTCATGAGGGCCGCGTATGCGATCACCCGGTACACCCACCGGTTGAAGCCGACGATCAGCCCCCACAGCGCCGGCGGGTAGGCACCGGTGAACAACAAGATGACGCCGGCGACCAGCACGAGCACCCCGAGCAGCCCGCCCCCGCCGACGACGTCCACGCCGTCCCACCCGACGTCGGTCCAGCCGATCGTCCCCCCGACCAGCAGGGCGACGACGACGTAGTGGGGCAGGGCGAGGAGCCACCACTTCACCCAGACGAGGCCCCGGGAGAGGCGCTCGGGGTAGGCGACGTCGAGGTCGGCGGGATAGGCGGGGTCGGGCGCGAGGCTGAACGGCGGGTAGCGGTCCGTACCGATGCCCCCGACCGTCGCGTAGTGGGTGACCCGCCAGCTCCACCGCAGCACGCCGACGTTGAAGTCGAAGATGCCCCGCGGGTACCGGCCGGTGAAGACGATGGCGAAGAAGGCCACGACGGTCAACACGACGAACGCAACCCACAGGAACGTCAACACGATGAAGTGGGGGATGGCGAGGAACCATTTGACCAACCACCGCCATCGCGACAGTTCGGGGTCGAGTCGGGCGGTGAGCGCGACGGGGTGGACCGTCGGTTCGACCGGGGCCACGGCCGCGGCCGGCGAGGCGGGTTCGCGCCGGCCGCCGGTCGCGCCGGCCACGATGAGCACCACACCGGCGATGGTGCCGACGAGCCCGATTCCGATCAGGGTCAGAGCGAGGGGAAGGACGACGCCGGACCGCACTCCGACCTCGACGTCGGCCGCGACGCCGGGACCGCCGTCGGCGTTCATGACGACCACGGCCCAGCGACCGGCGGTCGCCTCCCAGTCGAGGACCTGCGTGCCGGTGCCCGAGGTCGCGACCGACCAGAACCCCTGGGCGGTCGGCGGCGCGACCTCGAGCGTCCCGGTCCGGGTGCGGTACTCGGGCCGGCTGCCGTCGATGTGGTCGACCTCGTCGTGGGCGACCCCGGCGAGGTAGGCGTCGACGTCGGCCTGGGGCGCGATCCCCACGAACACCGACCGGTCGCTCGCCGCCGACGTCACGTCGAGCCGCACGTCGACGTCGAGGCGGTCGATCAGGAAGTCCGGCGTGCCCGGGTCAGCCGCGAGGTCGATGTCCTCGGCGGTGACGGCGGCGGTCGCGGTCTCGATCCGGTCGAGCCCGACGCGGAAGTACCCGTCGTCGTCGCGGGCAAAGGCGTAGGCGCCGGCCAGCGCGCCGCCCGCCAGGAGCACCGCAGCGGCCGGCACGACCACGAGGCTCCCGAGGACGATCATCGCGATCCGGCTCGCCTTCATCGGCCGATCGTCGCGCTCGACGACGATCACGGCCCAGGGTCCAACGTCCCGCCGCTGCCATCATCGCAGCCCGAGGACGCAGACGGCAGGGTCGCCCGCGACCGTCGTGCGTTCGCGGCGGACCCCGGTCGTCCCGGCGGCGGTGAACTGCTCGACGAGCGTCTCGCCGGCCCGATCGGCGTCGCTGTCGGCCGTGGCGCTGTGGCGCGGCATGTGGGTGACCGCGAGGACACCTCCGGGCACCAAGAGCGCGGCGAGGCGCCGGACGGTGTCGACCGGCGACCGCCAGAACATCCACACGTTGCACGAGAAGATGGCGTCGAATCGGGCGTCGCCGAGGTCGGCGCGCTCGACGTCGCCGACGTGCAGGACGAGCCGGCCGGCCGCGACCGCCGCCGCGTTGCGCCGGGCCGCCGCCCGCCGCATCTGGTCCGAGTGGTCGATGCCGACGACCTCGCCGTCGGGTACGGCGGCGAGCGCTGCGGCCAGACCGATGCCAGGGCCGAAGCCGACTTCGAGCACCCGGTCGCCGGGCGCCAGGTCGAGCAGGTCGACGGTCCATCGGCTCCGGGCCAGGTTCGACTCGCGGCGCGACATGATGCGTCCGGCCAGGTGGCCGAGCGGACCGCGGGGAAGGCGGAACTGGTCGTAGGCGTGACGGGTCAAGACGTTCACGTCGGGCTCCCTTCGAGGCGGCTGCGCAGGAGGCGCAGGGTGCGGATGGTCGTCTCCAGCTCGCCGGGATCGACATCGCCGAGGCGTTCGTCGACGAGCTGCTCCTCGCGAGCGAGCGCGGCCAGGATGACCGCCCGACCGTCGGGCATCAGCTCGACGAGCGGTGACCGGCGGTGGGCCGGGTTGGCGACGGTGGCGACCCGCTCGCCAGCGAGCAGATCGTTGACCAGCACCTGGATGTGCTGGCGGGTGACGCCGCGGGCGCGGGCGATGTCGGGCACCGTGGTCGGGCCGTTGCGCAGGAGGTGCTCCAACACGCCGCGCTGGGCCGCGGTGAGAACGGACTGTGCGTGCAGGTCGTCGGCGACCGCGGCCAGCCGGTGAAACAGCAGGCGAACCTCGTCGACGACGGTCTCGATGGGCTCCATACGACTGACAATATACCTGTCAATCCGACAGGTCAACTGTCAAGATGGTTCAGGCGTACACGTAGTCGTCGGGCTCGAAGTTCTTCATCCACTCCCAGTACATCGGGATCGGCCACGGCGACAGGGTGAAGACCTTCCCGTCGGCGTTCTTGAAGTGCGAGTGGCGCACCGACCAGTGGGCCCACACCATCTGGGAGATCTCCGACGAGTAGCGCTCGACGTACTCGTCGTGGCGGTCGACGCGGGGCTCGAGGGTGCGGTGGCCGCCGACGAGCAACGAACGCAGGGCGCTCATCACGTAGTCGACCTGGCATTCGGACTGGAAGATCAGGCTCGCCCCATGGGCCAGGTTCGTCCCCGGGCCGTAGAGGCAGAACAGGTTGGGGAAGTCGGGCACGGTGACGCCGAGGTAGGCGGTCGGCTCGTCGCCCCAGCGGTCGCGCAGGGTCACCCCGCTCTGGCCGACGATGTGGAGCGGCCACAGGAAGTCGTTGTGACGGAATCCCGTGGCGTAGCAGATCACGTCGGCGGGGTGATGGGTCCCGTCGACGGTGACGATCCCGTCGGCGACCACCCGCTCGATGCCGGTGCGGACCAGCTCGACGTCGTCGCGGGTGAGGCAGCGGATCCACGAGCCATTGTCCTGCAGCATGCGCTTGGCGGCCGTCGGATAGTCCGGGAGCATCTTCTCGAACAGCTCCTCGTCGTCGCCGACCTGGCTGCGGATCCACTCGCTGAGCACGCCGCGCCGACCGAGGCTGGCCTCGCTGATCGACAGGCCGTCGGGGTCGTCCCAGCTCGGGTCCACCCGGTTGCCCGCCATGCTCAGCCCCGCCGCCGGGTAGAAGGTGAGGAACCGGAACCAGCGCCCGTAGAAGGGCAGGTGGCGCATGGCCCACTTGTCGCCGGCCGGGACGGGGTCGTGGTACTTCATGTTCGGGAACATCCACTGGGCGGTTCGCTGGAACACCGTCAGGTGGGTGACCTGGTCGGCGATCGCCGGGCCGATCTGGAAGCCGCTGGCGCCGGCGCCGACGAGGGCGAATCGGGTGCCGGTGATGTCGACCGACTCGTCCCAGCGTGCCGAGTGGAACGACGGGCCCTCGAAGTCGTCCATGCCCTCGATGTCGGGCAGCTTCGGCTGGTTGAGCGCGCCGACCGCCGAGACGACGGCGAAGGCGTCGAGCGACTCGGTGCGGCCGTCACGGTCACGGACCTCGACCGTCCACCGGCCGCTCGCGTCGTCGAAGACCGCGCCGAGCACCTCGGTCTCGAAGCGGCAGTGCGCCTCGATGCCGTACTTGTGCATCACCCGCTCGAAGTAGGCCTTCAGCTCGGGCTGGCGGGCGAAGTACTCGGTCCAGTGATCGGCCGGCTCGAACGAGTAGCAGTAGAAGTGGCTGCCGATGTCGACGCGGGCGCCGGGGTAGTGGTTGTCCCACCAGGTGCCGCCTGGCCCCGCGTTCTTCTCGACGATCGTGAACGGGATCCCGGCCTGTTTCAGGCGAATGCCCGCGAGCAGGCCCGACTCGCCGCAGCCGATGACCACGACGTGGGCCGACTCCCGGACCTCGGCGGGGATCTCGTCGCCCCAGGTGATCGCGCCGGCGTCGGCGCCGTCGAGGTGCAGGTCCTCGACGAACAGGGGCACCACGCGCTCGTCGACCGGTGCGCAGGCCAGGAACGACATCATCTCGTGGACCAGCTCCGGCGGGAGGACCGCAGGCCCGGGGCAGCCGGCGTCGCGGTAGGCGGCGATGGCGGGCAGAGCGCGGCGGCGGGCCTCGGCCAGCATCTCCGGGGGCATGTACCCCTGGTACTCGTTGATCATCGCCCCCTGCGGCCGGAGCTCGCCGCGGATCCACGACGGGTCACCGGTGAGGTGCACGAGCGAGCACAACAGGGCGGGGACGCTGACCTCGTCGAGGGCGGCGGCGATGGCGGCGTCGTCGTCGTCGAAGGGCAGGCCGGCGTGGGGGTTGCGGGGGGTGTCGGTCATCGACTCAGGTTCGCCGACACCGACGCCGCGGTGCCAGTCGCCCGGGTCGCGCGGTGAGGGCCGATCAGGCGAGCCCGGCGACGAGCTCGATCGAGCGAGCGATCGGCTCGTGGTCGAGCTTCGTGAACGTCAGGTGCAGCGATGCCTGGCCTCCGTCGACGCGCAGCTCTGCGACATCGTCGAGCGCGAGCAGCCGCGACCGGATGTCGTCGGTGAGCAGGTCGGCGACATCTCCGGCGCGGAGCGAGCGGACCTCGAAACGGTCGTCGAACGCACCGTCGCCGGTCGCCACCGGGGCGCCTCGGGCCGGATCGGAGCGGGTGCTGTGGCCGGGCGGCGCCAACACCGACAGGTCGACGGCCGGCGACAGACCTCGACACCGGAAGACCCGCTGGGGCGAGCGGTCGACCGGTTCGCCCTGCCGAAAGAGCTGTTGGGAGCGGATCTCGACGGTGACCTCGACACCGTCGCGCACCGTCGTCGCCACGAAGTGCCGAGGCCCGCGCGACTCTGCGGTCTCGACCAAACCCTCGGCCTCGACGATCGCTGCGATGGGCTTCTTCGCGCCTCCGAACACCCGCTCAGCATCGCACGCCGCGCATCCGACCGCGCCCGGGCCGCCCGGGTAGGGTCCGGCCATGGACATCGACCTGAGCGACGAGCGGTTCGGTCGAGGGGTGCCCCACGACGACCTGGCCCGCCTCCGTGCCGAGGCCCCGGTGTGGTGGTGGCCCGGGGGCGAGTGCTGGGTGGTCACCACCCACGAGCTCGTCGAGCGCATGAACCGCGACTGGGAGACCTACTCCAGCGAGGGCGGCATCATCCCCGCGGGCGCCCACGTCAACCCCGAGGTGCTGCTGGCGATGGATCCGCCGGTGCACACCGAGTATCGGCGCATGGTGATCCGCTCGTTCGTGCCCCGGGCGATCGGCGCCATCGCCGACCATGTGCGGGCGATCGCCGAAGACGCGGTCGCCGAGTTCGTCGCGGCCGGCGGCGGCGACGCCATCCCCGCGGTGGCCGCGTCCATCCCGTTCCGGGTGATGGCCGACCTGACCGGCGTGCCCCGCTCGGCCGAGGCCGACGTCATGGCCTGGGGCCACGCCATCGCGCCCAACACCGACCCGGAGTACCGCCCGACGCCCGACGCGGCGCTCGACGCCCAGGTCGAGCTGAGCGAGTTCCTCGGCGAGCAGTTCGAGGCCCGGCGGCGCGACCCGGGCGACGACCTGTTCTCCCAGCTGCTCGCGGTCGACCAGGACGGCCATCCCCTCTCCGAGGAGGACCTGCGGGGCTTCGGGCTCAACTACCTGCTCGGCGGGACCGAGACGACCCGTAACCTGCTCGGCAACGCCTTCGCCGACCTGGTCGACCATCCCGACGAGCTGCGCCGCTTCGTCGACGGCGAGGTGGCGACGGCGACCGTCGTCGAGGAGCTGCTGCGCTGGGTCACGCCGGTGATGCACCACTCGCGCTGGCCGACCCGCGACGTCGAGGTCGCGGGCCAGCACATCCGCGAGGGCGACCGGGTGACGCTGTGGATGGTCGCCGCGAATCGCGACCCCGCCGCCTTCGACCATGCCGACCGGCTCGACCTGGGGCGCGAGCCGAACCACCACACCGCCCTCGGCGGCGGTGGGCCCCACTTCTGCCTCGGCGCCCACCTGGCCCGTCTCGAGGCGGCGGCCACGCTCGACGCGCTGCGGCCCCACCTCTCGACCATGCGGCTCACCGCCCCGCCCGAGAAGGCTCGGTCGAACTTCATCAACGGGATGAAGCACCTGCACGTCGCGTTCGGCTGAGGCCGCGCATCCACCCGCGATGGAGGCGACCTTCGACTTCACCGCCGAGCTGTTCGAGTGGACCGGCGAGGCGGCCTGGGTGTTCGTCACCCTCCCGATCGAGGTCGCCGACGAGATCCGCGATATCGACCTGCCCCGTACGGGGTTCGGCTCGGTGCGGGTGACGGTCCGGGTCGGGTCGGTCGAGTGGGCCACGTCGGTGTTCCCCGACAAGGCGTCGGGGAGCTACCTGCTCCCCGTGAAGAAGGCGATCCGCACCCGCGCCGGCATCGACATCGGCGACACGGCCCCCTTCCAGATCGACGTCGCCCTCCCCTGACCGTGGTGTCAGACACCACGCGCCCGCATGACTGTCCACACGGTCGTGGTGTCGGACAGCACGGGGCGGGTCAGTCGCTGTTGGGCATGAGCGTGGTGCCCTTCAGGTGGGGGAAGGCGGCCATCATGCCGCCGTCGACCACGAGGGTCTGACCGCTCATGAAGCTCGACAGGTCCGACACGAGGAACACGAGCGGCCCGGCGATCTCGTCGGGGACCCCGGCCCGGCCCAGCGGGGCGCCATCGGCGACCGCGCCCTCGTCGGGGTGGGTACCGGCCTCGGCCTGAGCGGCGAGGACCCGCGGCGTGGCGATCATGTCGGGCGCCACCGCGTTGACCCGGATCCCGTGGGGGCCCCACTCGTGGCACATCGTGCGGACCAGGTCGATCAGCCCGGCCTTGGCCGCTCCGTAGGCCGCGTGGTTCGGCGCACCGTACATGCCGCTGACCGACGCGACGCAGGCGATGTTGCCCGGCGTGCCGGCCTCGATCCAGCGCCGGGCCGCGGCGCGCGACACGTACAGGTGATGGGTGAGGTTGCGGCTGAGGTCGAGCTGCCACATCGCGTCGTCCATCTCCATCAGCGTCGCCCACCCGGCGAAGCCGACGATGTTGACGACGATGTCGAGACCACCGAGGCCGGCGATGGCGTCGTCGACCACCTTGACCGCATCGGCCTCGACCGTGACGTTGCCCGACACGCCCACCCCGGTCACGCCCAGCTCAGCGACCGCCGCAGCGACCCGATCGGCGGCCGCCGGGTCGAGGTCGCCCGCCGCGACGTTCGCGCCCGAGCGGGCCAGCAACATGGCCGTCGCCTCGCCGATGCCCGACCCGGCGCCGATCACCAGCGCGTTCTTGCCTTCGAGTCCCAGCCCCGTCTTCGCCATGATCGTCCCCTCTCGGTCGGGCGTGGACAGTACCGGGGCGGACCGGAACCGGCCAGCCGCCGGCCGGTCGGCGCCGTCAGCCGAACGCGCCCGCGGCGCGGCGACGCTCGAGCGCCTCGTCGTCGTCGCCGAGCAGATCGCGCAACACGGCCTCGGAGTGCTCGCCGAGCGTCGGTGGCGGCCCGTCGAGCGGGCGGCGGGCACCGTCGATCACGAAGGGCGAGTCGGCGACCACCCGGCCCTCGACCTCGACCGTGGCCGTCGACGGATGGGCGAGCGCCTCGTCCAACGTCTGCACCGGCGCCGCGGGTATGCCCTCGGCCGCCAGGGTGGCAAGCCATTCGTCGCGGCTGCGGCTCGCCATCACCGCCCTGACCGCGTTGCCCCAATCGTCGGTCGGCTCGTAGTCGATGCCGACGAGGTTGCCGAGCCGGGCCCGGAAGTGGCTGGGCACCTGGACGACGAACCGGAGCCCGTCGCTGCCCTCGGCGACGATCGTGCCCGGCCATCGCAAGGACCCGACCCAGTCGCTCGCGCAGAGCCACGGGAGGATGGCGTCGATGAGGCTGACCTCGATGCGTGTGCCGACGCCGCTGCGCTCGCGCGTGTACAGGGCGGCGAGGATCCCCTGGGCGGTGATCGACCCCGCGGCGAGGTCGGCGATCGTCATCGGCACGGGGGCGGGATCGAGCCCGTAGACCTCGGGGAGTCCGAAGGCCCCGGTGAACGCCTGGACGACGCCGTCGATGGCCGGGGCGTCGGCCATCGGCCCGGCCGGCCCGTACCCGGTGATCGACCCGACGATCAGCCGGGGGTTGGCCGCGCTCAGCCGCTCCCAGCCCAGGCCCAGGCGATCCATCACGCCCGGGCGGAAGTTCTCGACGAGCACGTCGGACGCGGCGACGAGCTCGAGCAGGGTCTCACGCCCGGCATCGGACTTCAGGTCGAGCACGAGGCCACGGCGCCCCCGGTGCAGCGCCCAGTAGAACGGGCTGAGCGGGGCGTCGGGCCCGCCACGGGTCACGTCGCCGGTGGGCGGCTCGACCTTCACCACGTCGGCGCCGAGCTGCAACAGGGCCATCGCGGCGACCGGTCCCGACAAGAACGTCGTGAGATCGAGCACGCGGATGTCGTCGAGCGGCGAGGCGGCTGAGTCCATGCCCGGCATCCTCGCGCGTCCGGCGGGAACCGCCCTCGGATCGGGGAGGCTCCTTCGCCGACCGGTCGGAGGGTGGGTAGTGTGCGACCCGATGAGTGACCAGAGCGCAAAGATCTTCTACACCTACACCGACGAGGCCCCGGCCCTGGCGACGAGGGCGTTCCTGCCGATCCTGCAGGCGTTCTGCGCCGAGTGCGACGTGGCGCTCGAGACGCCCGACATCTCGCTCGCCGGGCGGGTCGTCGCCAGCTTCCCCGAACGGCTCACCGACGCCCAGCGCATCCCCGACGAGCTGGCCGCGCTCGGGCGGCTGACCCAGGAGCCGACGGCCAACATCATCAAGCTCCCCAACATCAGCGCCTCGATCCCCCAGCTCAAGGCCACGATCCGCGAGCTGCAGGCCAAGGGGTACGACGTGCCCGACTACCCCGACGAGCCGGCGACCGACGCCGAGCGCGACATCCAGGCGCGCTACGACAAGGTGAAGGGCAGCGCGGTCAACCCGGTCCTGCGCGAGGGCAACTCCGATCGCCGGGCCCCGCGTGCGGTCAAGCAGTTCGCCAAGAAGTACCCCCACCCGATGGGCGAGTGGTCCCCCGACTCGAAGACCCACGTGTCGACGATGTCCGGCGGCGACTTCCGCCACAACGAGGTGTCGACGACGATGGCGGCCGACACGACGCTGCGCATCGAGCACGTCGACGCCGACGGCACGGTCACCGTCCTGGCCGCGTCGGTCCCGGTGCTCGCCGGCGAGATCGTCGACGCCACCTTCATGTCGAAGCGGGCGCTCACCGCCTTCCTCGCCGAGCAGGTCGCCGATGCCGCCGACCAGGGCGTGCTGTTCTCGCTGCACATGAAGGCGACGATGATGAAGGTGTCCGACCCGATCATCTTCGGCCACGCGGTCCGGGTGTTCTTCGCCGATGTGTTCGAGCGCCACGCCGCGGCGCTCGACGAGTGCGGCGCCGATCCCAACGACGGGCTCGGCAGCGTGCTCGACAGCCTGCGGTCGCTGCCCGACGACACCCGCCAGGCGATCGAGGCGGACATCGCGGCCCGCCTGGCCGACGGCCCGGCCATCGCCATGGTCGACTCCGACCGCGGCATCACCAACCTGCACGTCCCGAGCGACATCATCATCGACGCGTCGATGCCGGCGATGATTCGCGACTCGGGGAAGATGTGGAACGCCGCCGGCGAGCGCCAGGACGCCAAGTGCGTCATCCCCGACAGCTCCTACGCCGGGCTCTACGACACGACCATCCGCTTCCACCAGGCCCACGGCGCCTTCGACCCGACCACGATGGGCTCGGTGCCCAACGTCGGGCTGATGGCCCAGAAGGCCGAGGAGTACGGCTCGCACGACACGACCTTCGAGGTCCCGGCCGTCGGCACCGTCCGCATGGTCGACACGGCCTCGGGCGCGACGGTCCACGAGCACGCGGTCGAAGCGGGCGACATCTGGCGCAGCTGCCGGGTGAAGGACGCCGCGGTACGCGACTGGGTCAAGCTGGCGGTCAGCCGGGCTCGGGCCAGCGGCGCCCCGATCGTCTTCTGGCTCGACGAGGGCCGCGCCCACGACGCTCAGCTCATCGCCAAGGTGAACGAGTACCTGGGCGACCACGACACCGACGGGCTCGAGATTCGGATCCTGCCGGTCGCCGAGGCGGCCCAGCTCTCGCTCGAGCGGGCCAGGGCGGGCGAAGACACCATCTCGGTCACCGGCAATGTGCTGCGCGACTACAACACCGACCTGTTCCCGATCCTGGAGCTGGGCACCAGCGCCAAGATGCTGTCGATCGTCCCCCTGATGAACGGCGGCGGCCTGTTCGAGACGGGCGCCGGCGGCTCGGCCCCCAAGCACGTCCAGCAGTTCGAGAAGGAGAACCACCTCCGCTGGGACTCCCTCGGCGAGTTCCTCGCCCTGACCCCCTCGCTCGAGCACATCGCCACCTCGACGGGCAACCCGCGGGCCCAGGTGCTCGCCGACGCCCTCGACGCCGCCACCGAGAAGCTGCTCGACGAGGGCAAGAACCCGTCGCGCAAGGTCAACGAGCTCGACAACCGGGGCAGCCAGTTCTACCTGGCGATGTACTGGGCCGAGGCCCTGGCCGCCCAGACCGCCGACGCCGCCCTGGCCGAGCGGTTCGGGCCGCTCGCCTCTGCGCTGAGCACCGCCGAGGCGACCATCGTCGATGAGCTCAACGAGGTGCAGGGCCAGCCCATGGACATCGGCGGGTACTACTTCCCCGACGACGACCTCGCCGACGCGGCGATGCGGCCCAGCGCGACCCTCAACGCGATCCTCGCCGACTTCGGCCGCTGACGGTCGCGCCGGTCAGGCGCCGAGGTCGAAGAACGCCCGGAGGCGCTTGATCCGCCGCTGCGGGTCGACGGTCAGCACGTAGATGACGTCGAACACCGGCCCCTCGTCGGGGTCCGCGTCGGCGCCCGACGCCCGCACGTGGACCGCGGCCTCGTCGCCGCCCACGATGACCGGCCCGACCGGATCGAGGCGCAGTCGACCCTGGCGCTCGTGGGCGGAGCGGAAGAAGGAGCGGATGGCGTCGATGCCCACATGGGGCGCGGCGCCGACCGGGTCCTCCAGCGTCGCCCCGGGCGAGAACAGGCCGACGACGGCCATCGTGTCGGCCGCCGCGTGGGCAGCCAGGTAGCGCTCGAGCACGATCGGGGCGGACATCGGCGGTCAGCCCGTCGCGCCCGGGACGCCGAGATGGGCGAACAGGAAGGCGAGCGTCTCGGTCCAGGCCCGCACCGCGGTCGCTGGCTGGGAGAAGTGGGGCGCGAGGTGGTTGTCGAAGGCGTGGCCGGCGCCGGCGTGGATCCGCACGGTGAGATGGTCGCGGCCGGCGGCGGCCGCGGCGACCGCCTCGGCATCGGCCAGGGGCAGGTACGGGTCGTCGCCGCCGAAGTGGAACAGGGTGGGGCAGGCGATCGCCTCGACGTCGCCGAGCAGGCCGGCGACGCCCGAGCCGTAGTAGGAGACCGCGCACACCGGGTCGAAGTCGGCGGCGATGCGGAAGGTCTGGGTCCCGCCGAAGCAGAACCCGATGACCCCGCATCCACCCTGCACCTCGGGCAGGGCCCCGAGCTGGTCGAGCGCGGCGCCGAGGTCGCCGAGGCCGGCCTCCGCGTCCCACTTCCCGGTGACCTCCATCGCCGGGCCCAGGCTGGCCGGATCGGAGGAGTCGAACTCGGTGCCGGGCTGGATGCGCCAGTAGACGTCGGGCGCCAGGGCGACGAACCCGGCGACGGCGAGCCGCTCGCAGACGTCGCGGATGTAGGCGTTGACCCCGAAGATCTCCTGGATGACCAGCACACCGGGGCCGCGGCCGGCCTCGGGCACGGCGACGAACGCGGAGAACGTCCCTCCGTCGGGGGCGGCGAGCTGCACGGAGCGCGTGGTGACCATGACAGGAGACGGTAGCGGCCGCAGGCAGACTGGCGCCCGTGCTCCACGGGCGACCGCGCGGGTGGGCGCTGGCCGCCGTCGGGATGCTGCTGGTGTCGACCGACTCCTTCTTCATCCGCCAGGCCGACGACGACTCGTGGACGATCGCCTTCGTCTTCGGACTAGCGTCCACCGTCTCGCTCGGCGGGTACGCCCTGACGCGAGGCCGGTCGCAGCAGGTCCGGCGCGACCGCGGTCCCCTGGCCGCCCTCGCCGTCGCCGGCGCCGGCAGCCAGCTGGCGTTCACCGCGGCGGTCAACCACACGCGGGTGGCCAACGTGGTCGCCATGGTGGCGTCGGTGCCGGTGGTCGTCGCCGTCCTGGCCCGGGTCGTGCTCGGCGAGCGTCCCCGCCCTCGGGTGGTGGCCGCCATCGCCGCGACCACGGTCGGCATCGGGATCGTGGTCAGCGGCTCGCTCGGTGCGCCGACCCTCGACGGCGACCTGCTCGCGCTCCTGGCCATTTCGCTGTTCGCGGCCATGGTGCTGGTGTGGCGGGCCCACCCCGACCTCGACCGGCCGTTGGCCCTCGCCCTCGGCTCGGCGACGATGACCGTCTGCGCCGCCCCGCTCGCCGACGTCGGCGCCATCCCGACCCGCGTGTGGGTGGCGGCCGGGCTCATGGGCCTGGTGTTCAACCCGGTCGGGCGGATGGGCCTCGCCCACGCACCGCGCCACGCGCCCGCTGCGGAGGTCGCCTTGTTCTCGCCGGTCGAGACGGTCGCGGCGACCGGGTGGGCGTGGCTGTTCTTCGACGAGCCGCCGCCGGCGCGCACCGTGGTGGGCGCGGTCGTGGTCGTGGCCGCGGTCGCCTACGCCGTCGTCGGAGAATCGAGGTCCTTGGCGAACCAGCGCAGGGCGTAGGGGTTGTCGTTGTAGCGCTCGACGCTGCGATAGCCGGCCCGCTCGTACAGAGCGATCGCCTCGACGAGCTCGCTGTTCGTGTCGAGCACGACGCGCCGGTAGCCGAGCGCGACGACCTCGGCCTCCAATCGCGAGAGCAGATGCCGGCCGAGCCCGGCACCGCGCTGGTCGCCGCGCACCCACATCCGCTTGATCTCCCCGGTGTGCTCGTCGAAGCGCTGCACGCCTCCGCACGCGACGACCGATCCCGAGACCCGAGCGACGACGAACGCCCCGCCGGGTCCCCGCAGCGCCGGCGCGTCGGCGATCAGGGTGTCGCCCGGGTCGAAGCCGCCGGGAAAGCGCCGGTCGAGCTCGGCGAAGTACTCGGTCATCGCCCACAGGGCGTCGTCGCTGCGGGGATCGACGATCGCGAACTCGACGGTGTCCATGGCCACCCGACCGTTGGCGGCGCCTCGGCGTCAGGCCGGTGGGGCGCTCACGTGGGGGAACAGCTCCTCGAACGCGCCGCGCGTGATCCGGTGGCGCACCTCCGGCTCGACATCGTCGAACAGCTCGTGGAGCGTCTTCTGGGTGTGGCCCCAGGTTCCCTCGAGGTGCGGGTAGTCGCTGCCGAACATGACGTTTCGGTAGCCCATCGCCCACAGGGCGGCCGGAGCCGACTCGTCGTGCTGGAAGCTGGCGTACACCTGCTCGTACAGGTACTCCTTGGGCAGGCGGCGCAGCTTGGGCCGTACGAACATGCCGTGTTGGCGATACCCCTCGTTCATCCGGTCGCCGATGTAGGGCACCCAGCTCGCACCGCCCTCCGAGACGAGCACCCGGAGCCCGGGATGGCGTTCGAGGGCACCGCTGGTGACCATCTTCATCGCCGCCGTCATGCCGCCGAACCCGGTGTGGACGTAGTTGAGCACCGCGCCGCCCGGCCCACGGTACGACGAGGCCTGGTCACCGCCGTCGGTGCCGATGTGGAACCCGACGACCATGCCCGTCTCCTCGGCGGCGGCCCACAACGGCTCCCACGAGTCATGGTTGTAGTCCTCGGTGCCGGGCGCGTGGCCGGTGGTGAGGCTGATCAGCTTCAGGCCCAGGTCGGCGCAGTGGTGGACCTCGGCGACCGCGTCGTCGACGCTCACCAGCGGCATCAGAGCCGCCGGGACGAGCCGATCGGGGGCGAAGGCCTGGACCTCGGTCGCCAGCCACTCGTTCTCGGCGGCGGCCGCCGCGGCGATGAGGGAGCGGTCCTCGATCAGCCCGCACCACAGTCCGATCGACTGGTACATGACCTCGGCCCACACCCCCTCCTCGTCGAGGTCGACGAGCCGGGCGGCGAGGTCGCGCGAGCCCGGCGGGCGGTGCGACAGCTCGGCGATCGTCTCACCGGTCTCGCCCTTGGCCAGCATGATCTTGGGGATCTTGCGGTCGAAGCTCTTGCCGTCGACGGTGATGCGCTCCTCGGTGTCGGAGAGCTGCTCGCGTCGGGGCATCCGGTCGGCCATCGCCTTGGGCATCATCTGATGCCACAGGTCCTTCGGCTCGAGGAAGTGCGAGTCGGCGGAGTGGGTCCAGATCTTGTCGGTCACCCGCTCGACGGTAGCGGCCGCTTGACGGGCGCGCCCGACCCGACTGGACTCGCCGACCGGGCAACAGGAGGAACGAACATGGGCTCGCTGACCGGACGGAAGCTGATGGTGATCGGTGCCTCCTCGGGCATGGGTCGCGCCACGGCGCTGGCCGGGGTGCGCCACGGGGCCGACGTCGTGTTCGCCGCCCGCCGCCGCGAGCTGCTCGACGAAGCGGTCGCCGAGGCCGGCGGCGGCCGGGTGGTCACCATCGATGTCCTCGACGCCGACGACGTCGAGCGGGCGGTGAACGAGGCCGCCGCGGAGCTCGGGGGCCTCGACGGGATCCTCTACAGCGCCGGGATGTCGCCGATGCGCCCGATGCGCGACTGCAAGGTCGCGGACTGGCAGACGATCTTCGGGGTCAACACGTTCGGGCCGAGCCTCGTCATCAGGGCCGCCCTCCCCCACCTGGCGGCCGATGCTGTCGTGATGGCGGTCTCGTCGGACTCGTCGCACCAGCCGCGGCACTCGCTGGTGCCCTACGCGGCGTCGAAGGCGGCCCTGGAAGCCACGATGGAAGGCTGGCGCACCGAGGAGATCGGCGGGCGCCGCTTCCTCACCGTGGTCCTCGGCCCGACCCAGCCCACCGGTTTCGCCGACGAGTTCGACCCCGAGGTGTTCGGCGCCGCGATCCCGCACTGGCAGCGGCAGGGGTTCCGCACCGGGCTGATGGCTGCCGACGACGTCGGCGAACACCTGGCGGCGACGATGGCGCTCATGTTCGGCGCCCCGACCTTCGGGGTCGACTCGATCCTGTTGCGGGCCCCCGAGCCCGAGACCCCGAACGAGTTCGAGGCCGACCCCGGAGCCTGACCCCGGAGGCGCTCGGCGTCCGGGGCCCGCTCGGGTCGACGGCCCCGATCAGTCCGCCGCGGCGACGTCGCGGCCGAAGAACCCGGCGAGGCGGTCGAGGCGCCCGTCGTGCGCCCGTTCGGCGACGTCGACCCCGTCGAGGACGACGTCACCGCCGGGATCGATCATCTCCCACCCCCAGCGGAGCTGGTCGTGGTGGGCGTCGATCCCGCCGCGTCGGCGGAACGAGAACCCCGGGTAGGTGTCGTGGAACCCGGCGAACAAGGCGACGAGCTCCTCGTGCCCTCGGGCGTCGCCGACCGGATCGACCGATCGGGCGGTCGGCGACCAGACCCGCTCGACGGCGGCCCGCCGCTCGGCGGGGTCGGTGGTGTTCCAGCAGGTGAAGTAGTCCTCGACGAGCAGTTCGGGGGACGGCCCGGCGATGGTGGTGTCGGAGGTGGATTCCATGCGCCCACCTTCTGCCATCGGGTTGGCCGAAGCGATGACCAACCGGGTCAAGCCCCGGCCCACGGACGCCGGGCGAGCACGGCGCGGGTCCGGGCATCGGCCGGATACAACGTCTCGATCGACAGCTCGGCGAGGGTGACGTCGAGCGCGGCGCCGAAGGTGGTGATCGTCGACAGGAAGGCGAGCGGTTCACCGTCGATCGTCAGCTCGAGCGGGAGGACGACATCGCTGCCCTCGGGGACCGTGCGAGCGGCCGCCGGCGCGTAGGCCTCGCACTCGGCGACGAGCGTGGCGAGCTGGGCGTCGCCCGTCCGGGCGAGCGTGTGGCGCATGTGCCACAGGAGCTGGCCCGCGTACTCGTCGAGGTTGCCCACCCGGGGCGCCAACCCGCCCGGATGGAGGCTGAGACGGGCCACGTTGATCGGTGGTTCCAGCAGCGCCGGATCGACCCCGGCCGCGAACCACAACGCTGCGGCGTTGGCGTCGACCAGGTTCCAGCGGGTGTCGATCACCGTGGTCGGGTTCGGGTCGTTGCCGTCGAGGACGAGCTGGACGACCTCGCGGGCTGCCGCCATCGCGGCGTCATCGAGGTCGAGCTGGCTGTAGGCCGGCGCGAAGCCGGCCGCCAGCAGGAGGTCGTTGGTGGCCCGGGCCGGGATCTCCAGCTCGCGGGCGAGATACAGCAGCAGGTCGCGGCTGGCGTTGGCGCGCCCGGTCTCCACGCACGACAGGTGCCGGGTCGACACCCCGGTACGCGCCGACACGTCGAGCTGGCTGAGCCGGCGTCGCTTGCGCCACTCCCGCAACAGGGGGCCAGCCGTCTGACGGGTCGCCATGGCTCGAGCGTAGGGCGAGGCAGCGCACCCCGAACATGACCCGTCGGGTCATGGCCTCGGGGCAGCGGCGAGCGGATGCTGACCCCATGACCACGTCCACGCTCCTCCCCGCCGACGGGTTGCGATCCGTCCTGCGGGCCAACGCCCTCACCTCCGCGGTGGGCGGTCTCGTCGCGGCGGCGGTCCCGGGAACCTTGGACCGCCTGCTCGGGACGGGGCATCCCGGCTGGGTCCGGATCACCGGGGTCGGGCTGGTCGCCTTCGCCGGCGCGGTGCTCGCCGTCGCCCGGTCTCGTCCCGAACGCCGCCGGCGCGACGCGCTCGCGGTCAGCGCGGCCGACGCGACCTGGGTGGTCGCGTCGTTCGCCACGATCATGGCCGGCTGGTTCTCGACCGGCGGCGCCGTCGCGGTCGCGCTGGTCGCGGCCATGGTCGCCACGTTCGGGGCGACCCAGCTCGTCCTCGCCCGACGGGGCGCCCGCTGACCCTGGTCGCCTCGCTCGCGGCGATCGCGGCCGACTGGTTCTCGACCGGCGGCGCCGTCGCGGTCGCGCTGGTCGCGGCCATGGTCGCGGCGTTCGGGGCGACCAAGCTCGTCCTCGCTCGCCGGGGTGCTCGCTGACTACAGTCCGTCGCCATCGACCCGGAGGAACGATGGCCCACCCCGCCCTGATCACCGGCTGCTCCTCCGGCATCGGCCGTGCGGTCGCTCAACGGCTCGCGCGCGAGGGATGGCGGGTGTACGCGACCGCCCGGACGCCGGACCGCATCGCCGACCTGGCCGACTCCGGCTGCGAGATCCGCCAGCTCGACGTCACCGACCGCGACGCCGTCGAGTCGCTCGTCGCGGAGATCGAGCAGCGCCACGGAGCGGTCGGCGCGCTCGTCAACAACGCGGGGTACGGCCAGCAGGGCCCGGTCGAGGAGACGCCGGTCGACGCGTTCCGCGCCCAGTTCGAGACCAACGTGTTCGCCGTCGTCGGCCTGTGCCAGGCGGTGCTGCCGGGTATGCGTCGCGCCGGAGGGGGGCGGATCGTGAACGTGTCGAGCATGGGCGGGCGCCTCACCTTCCCGGGTGGCGGCGCCTACCACGCGTCGAAGTACGCCCTCGAAGCCCTCAGCGACGTCCTGCGATTCGAGGTCGCCGGATTCGGCGTGCGGGTGGTGGTGATCGAGCCCGGCCCGACCGCCTCGGCGTTCGGCGAGACGTCGCTGCGCACCATGGACGCCCTGCGGCCGACGCCCGACAGGGCCTACGACGGGTTTCGCGCCGGCGTGCGCGCCGCGCTGGAGTCGACGTTCGGGTCCGAGCCGATGGAGGGTTCGTCGACGCCCGACGACGTCGCCGACGCCGTGTGGGCGTCGCTGAGCGACGACGAACCCGAGCCCCGGGTCGTGGTCGGCGCCATGGCCGAGCAGCTCATCGCCGTGAAGGAGGCCAGCTCGGCTCAGGCGTGGGATGCCACGGTCGCCACGATGTACCCCCGCCCGGGCGGCTGAGGATCACAGAGCGGGCCGCCCCGCGGCGAGCCAGGCCGTCTCGGACCACACGTCGTGGTTCTCTCCCCAGCATTCGGCGCCGTCACAGGTCCAGCGCACGAGGTTGAGCACTGCGTACACGCCGTTGCCCGCGTTCGACGCCCGGGCGTTGACGCACTCGCCGGCGGCCGCCAGCGTCCGGCCTGCGGCGTCGGTCGCGGTCAGGATCACCGCGGCGGGGACCTCACCGCGCCACTCGGTGCGGCGCTCACCCGACACGATGCGGGCCTCCACCCCGTCGCGCAGCAGGTAGCCGGCGGTGATCGCCTCGGTGCCATCGCTCGTCGGGTTCACGTAGGTGAAGAACCCAAAGCCGGCCGCCGTGCCGTGCGCGTTGCCGAGCCGCAGCTCCGCCGGCATCTCGCGCGGCCCCCACGAGCGGTCGCGGATCGAGTAGCAGTCGACGGGCAGCGTCCGCCCGCGGAACCGCACCTCGCCGGTGAGGTGGCCGGGCTGCTCCACATGGCCGGCGAACATCCCCGGGGACTCCTCGGGGGCGACCGGGTTCGGCGCCATGATCGCGTCGAAGGTGACGTCGATCTCGACCTGCTCGCTGCGATGCTCGATGCGATAGCGCTTCAGCGGCACCTCGCACGACAGGTGCAGGCCGCTCGCCGACCGGAGATCGCGCAGGTCGGGCGGACCCGCGTAGTCGTCGACCCACTGGTCGCCGAACAACCCCGACGTGTCGGTCCAGCCTGCGACCGACCCGCCCTGGGTGCCCGCATTGGGGCTGAACCACACCCGGACGTAGACGGTGGCCCGCTCCTCGGGGACCCAGAACGGGAACCACATCGTCTCGATCCACGAGGGGTCGTCGGAGGTCGGTGGGTGGAAGTCGTCGTCGGCTTCGGTGACGACGAGGTCGTGTTCGCGACCGATCACGGGTCCTCCAGGGGCTGGGGCAGGCGATCGATCAGCTCGCCCATCAAGGGGCGGCGGCGCTCGGCGAGGCGATGCATCCGCCGGGCCAGGTAGGCGATCCGGTCTGGGTCGGCCGCGGGATCGCCATCGGCGAAGCAGCGGCGCAGCTCCTCGTCGGCGGTGGCCGCGTCGGCCGGTCGTGCGCCGAGCAGGTCGGCCACGTCGTCGAGCTCGGCGGCGTCGAGGATCGGACCCACGGCCGCCTCGTGGTCGAGCACAGCGAGCGCACGCCCCACCCCCGATGCGCGGCGGGCCGCCAACCCCTCGGGCAGGGCCGGGACGATGATGTCGTCGACGTCGCGGCGCAGCGCAGCGAGCAGCCCGCCGGCGCCGCCCCCCGGATCGACCGGCTCGGCGACGGGGCGATCGATCCCCCGCGTTGTCGCACAGCACCAGGGCGGCGGCGCGCATCAGCAGGGTCTGGTACATCGTCATCTCGACCGAGTCGAACGTCGGCGGAGGGTGGGCGAGTCCGAGGGTGATCATCAGCGCGTTGCGGGTCAGCACGAGCGCCCGGTGGTAGCCGACCCGGGTACGAATTCTCGTGGCGAGCACGACCGTGAATATCCGCTCGAGAAGCCCGACGGCTCGTTCCGTGTCCTGGTCGTCGGCGATTCGTTCTCGATGCCCTCGGGCGTGCGGCTCGAAGACGCCTGGCACTCGTTGCTCGAAGGGCAGTGGAGCGAGGAGGGACTTCCCGCCCGGTCGAGGTCGTCAACCTCGCCGTCGCCGGCTACAACCTTCGTCAGTACTCGGGAGTGATCGCCGGCAAGGCGATGGCTTACCAGCCCGACCTCGTTCTCCTGGGGTTCTGCGCCCACAACGACCACCGCGCCTGGCGGGACGAGTTGTTCGACGGCCGGTACGAGGTCAAGCCGGCGGAAGGGCGCTTCTTCACGTCGTTCCTTCTGGAGGGTCTGCGTCTGCGGCGCGGCTTCGGGCTCAAGCTCGACGAGCGACGGACCGCGAGGCCCAAGAGGGTGCGGCTCGGCGAGCATCGCGCACGGGTGCGCACCTACCTCGGCCGGATCGGGGCGTGGAGCCGGGCGAACGATGTCCCGGTGGTCGTCGCCTACCTGTCCACCTACCCGATGTACGCGCCCTACCTCGAGCGGATGCTTCGTCGGCTGCGGCTGCGCTACGTCAACCCGTCGCTCGACTTCATCGATACCCGGCCCGGGGACTTCTTCGTTCATCCACTCGACTCGCATCCGAACGCCGGAGCCCATCGCCGCTTCGCCGACAGCATCGGTCGCTACGTCGAAGAGCACCGACTGCTGTCGCCGGACGGGCGCTCCGGTCGCGGTAAGCTGCCGGCAAGCTCAACGTCCACCGACTCGTGAGGATCGTGCCGATGTCCGCTTCCCGTCTCTCCCGTTTGCTCCCCGTGGCCGCCGTCGTGGTGGCGCTCCTGGCCCCGCTGCCGGCATGGTCGCACTGCCAGGTGCCGTGCGGCATCTACGACGACATGGCGCGCGTCACCGCGCTCAAGGAGGACGCGACGACGATCGCCAAGGCGGTGACCGAGATCGAGGCGCTCGCCGGCAAGACCGACGTCCAGTCTCTCAACCAGATCACCCGCTGGGTGGTCACGAAGGAAGAGCACGCCTCGCACATCATCGAGGTGATGGCGAACTACTTCCTCGCGCAGAGGGTCAAGGCAGGGGAGGACCGCGACGCCTACCTCGCCTCACTCGCCGACCACCACGCCGTGATGACGGCGGCGATGAAGGCGAAGCAGACCGCGGCCACCGAGAGCGTCGACGCCCTCAACGCGGCGATCGACACGATGGCCAAGCACTACATCGAGCACGAGCACTAGCGCCTGGAGATTCGAGCCGCCTCGCAGGCCGGCTCTACTGCGCTCGTACTCGGGGCCAAGATCCGCTTGGAGTAAGGCGAGCATGACCAGGTTCAGGGGGCCGGCGACCTTTCTTCGGCCTGAGGCCAAGAGATGGTCCAGGCTCGCTTGGGTGCCTCTGGCAGCGAGCGTCTGGATGGTTCTCGCGGAACGATGGGCCTGCTGGGGATGGGTATTGTTTGCTGTCGTCATGGTTCTTTCGACGTGCGTGAGCTTTGCCTGCCTCGTGTCGCAGCCGCTGTTCTCCCGCGTCTTCCTTTCGGAGCCGGAGGCGCGAGGTTATGTGCTGGCAGGGGGCCTTTCATCCTTGGTCGCCGCGGCCGGCGGCCTGCTCAAAGCCTACTTGTGCTGGCTTGGATCGCCATCGGGCTGATCCTCAGCTGACGGGGAAATAGATCCGGGGGTCAGCTGAGGAAGCCTGCGACTTCCGCAAGCGAGCGGGCGACATGGTCCGCTCTCGGCTCCTCGGGCGGTTCCTGTCCGCCGGGAGCGAACCAGCAGGTGGCGATATTTGCGTTGACGCCCGCCTGGATGTCGGAGGTGAGGCTGTCGCCGACGATGACGACCTCGTCGCGTGGCGGATCGCCGAGCTGAGCGAGGGTGTGATCGACGATCCTGGGATCGGGCTTGGCCACTCCGAGCTCGTCGGAGATGGTGATCGCGTCGAAGTGCCGGGTCAGGGGTGACAGCGCGAAGCGCGAGCGCTGCACCTCGGTGAGGCCGTTGGTGATGATCGCCAGAGAGGCGCGGCCGGCGAGCCCTTCGACGAGCTCCTCGGCGCCGTCGATGAGGTCGGTGGCACGGCCGAGGGCTTCGAGGTAGCGCCCGGCGGCGGTCGGCGCCAGATCGAGGGAGTGATCGAGTTCCGTGAGCAGGTGCTCGAAGCGCCGCAGGCGCAACGTCACCGCGTCGACCTCTCCGCGCTCTAGGGCCAGCCACAGCGCGTGGTTGACCCGCTTGTAGGTGGCGCGGGCCGTCTCGTCGGCTTCGATGCCGACGCTCGAGAGCGCCTCCGTGAGTGCCGCCCGCTCGCCGCGGTCGTAGTCGAACAGCGTGCCGTCGGCGTCGAAGAGGACGCAGCGGTAGCGCGGCACGTTCGGCGGCAGGCGGGGCTAGTGGAAGCTGACGAGCGAAGCCGTCAGCCGTCGACGTCCGCCGTCGGGCCGGCGCCACTGGACGAGGATCGGGCTCTGGTAGGTGCCGCGGACGATCGGGCTGGCGCCGTTGTCGGACTCGCTCACGACGAGGCTCACCTCACGCTTGACGCCCAGCAGGCGGGAGGCGGGCAGTGCGACCAGCCGCGCGACGAGGCGCTCGAGGAGCGACTCGGTGGCGCCGACGGCGTCCATGATCTCGTTGAGGAGGTGGACGAGGTCGTACTGCGCATAGGTCAGCGTCTTGCCCGGCACGGCGCGTGGGTCGCGCAGCATGTTGAGGCCCTTTTCGCGCATGAACCTGAGCGGGTTGCGCAGCACCTCACGCAGGTCGTGCTGCATGAGGAGGGTCTCGTACTCGTTGACGGTGACGCTGGCGCCGCTTTCGTCCTCGGCGAGCGCCAGATCGAGCCGCCCCTTGCCGACGCCGTGTCGGCTGACGAACTCGTCGAGCTGCTCGGTGACGCCGAGCGCCGGGTCGAAGAGGTTGATCGATTCGAGCGAGTGGTCGCCCGCGCCGATCTCGAGGTCGAGCTTCGCTTCCGTGACTTCCTCGCGATAGGCGATGACGGAGGTCTTGCGCCGGCGCCGGCCGTGCTCCCAGACGCCGTCGAGATCGACGAGATAGACCGGACCGTCCTCCTGGGCGTCGCAGGTCACGCAGTTCGACAGCCCTGAGCTCATGAAGGTGAGGTGGGAGTCGGCGTTGCGCGGCTCGACCTTGCGCTGCTCCTCGGAGAGCTCGATGCGCTTGTCGAGCTTGTCGTGCTCGTAGCCCCCTTCTTCCGGGAACAGCTTCTGGAACGCACCGATGAAGTCGAACAGATCCTCGCGCTTCGCGAGCCGCCGGCCGAGACGGCGATCGAGGAAACCCGCGGTGGTGTGATGCGAGCAGTAGATCGCCCTCTTGTAGGCGCCCAGCGTGTCACCGATCTCGCGACGCAGGCGCGCGGCGACGTCGATCGCGTCGCAACGGCTCGCGGGGGCGAGCTCGAGGGTGAATTCCGCGGGAGGGGTCATTCGTCTCTGTCGGGGCGTTCCCAGTCTCGGGCGGTGCTGTCTCGGGAGCGAGGCCGTTGTTCGCGGGCTTCGCGGGGACTTGAAGGGCCGATCGCGTGGCTGCCGACTCTACACTACGGACGGCCGCGGAGAGAGATTCCATGCCACCGCTGCCGGGGAGACGGGTTGCGGTCGCAAGTCGTGGCGCCGATTGGTAGAGTTTGCAGGTCATGGCTCGCTCCACGATTCCCGTGCGCGTCGGCGATGTCACGGTCGGCGGCGATGCCCCGATCGTGGTGCAGTCGATGTCGAACACCGATACCGCCGACGTCGAATCGACCCTTCAGCAGACGCTCGAACTCGCCGAGGCCGGTTCGGAGCTGGTGCGCTGGACCGTCAACGTGCCGGAGGCGGCGCGCGCGGTGCCCGAGATCAAGAAGCGGCTGCTCGACCGCGGGTGCACGGTGCCGATCGTCGGCGACTTCCACTACAACGGTCACCGGCTGCTCTCGGACTTCCCCGACTGCGCGCGGGCGCTCGACAAGTACCGCATCAACCCCGGCAACGTCGGCGCCGGTCGGGGGCGCGACGAGAACTTCGCCACCATCGTCAGGATCGCCGCCGAGCACGACAAGCCGGTACGGATCGGCGTCAACGCGGGCTCCCTCAACCAGGAGCTGGTGATGGCGAAGATGGAGGAGAACACCGACCGCGACCTCGGCAAGACGCCCGAGGAGATCTACAACGAGTGCATGATCCTCTCCGCGCTCGACTCGACGGCGCTGGCGCTCGACTGCGGCCTCGCCGAGGACAAGGTCATCATCTCGTGCAAGGTGTCGCGGCCGGTCGATCTGATCGCCACCTACCGCGAGCTTTCCCGGCAGACGAATCAGCCGCTTCATCTCGGCCTCACCGAGGCGGGGATGGGGATCAAGGGGCTGGTGTGGTCGGCGTCGGCGATGGGGGTTCTGCTCGAGGAGGGGATCGGCGACACGATCCGAATCTCGCTGACCCCGCGTCCCGGTGGCGACCGGCGCGAAGAAGTCTATGCCTGCATCGAGCTGCTCCAGTCGCTCGGGCTTCGCTCGTTCATGCCGAGCATCACCGCCTGTCCCGGCTGCGGCCGCACGACCAGCACCACCTTCCAGGAACTCGCCGAGCGGGTCGAGGGCTACGTCCGCGAGCGGATGCCGGAGTGGAAGCAGCGCTACGAAGGGGTCGAGACGATGACCGTCGCGGTGATGGGGTGCGTCGTCAACGGCCCCGGCGAGTCGAAGGCCGCCAACATCGGCATCAGTCTGCCGGGGACCGGGGAGGAGCCGCTGTGCCCGGTCTACATCGACGGCCAGGAGTTCACGAGCCTCAAGGGCACCTACGAGGAGCTCTCCGAGGGCTTCCGCGCCATCATCGACGACTACGTCGAGACGCGCTACCCCGCACTCGAACCAGCGCTGGCGCCCGCATAGACGGCCCGCGGCGTCGGAGGAGACAGAGATGAGCGTTGCATCCGAAGCGTACCGGGACGCCCTGCGTCACTTTCCGTCCGGCGTCACCATCGTCACCATCAAGGCGGGGGACCGGGTTCACGGTCTGACCGTCTCCGCCTTCGCATCCGTCTCGCCGGATCCGCCGCTCGTGTGCGTGATGATCGACCACCGCCACAGCGGCTACGAGATGCTCGAGCAGGAGGGGGCGGTGTTCGCCGTCAACATCCTCGCTCAGGGGCAGGAGGAGCTCTCGAACCGCTTCGCCTGGGTCAAGACCGAGGACCGGTTCGCCGAGGGCAACTGGAAGACGGCGGCGACCGGCGCGCCGGTGCTCGGCGACGCGCTCGCCTGGCTCGACTGCACCATCTACACCCGCCATTCGGCCGGCACCCACACGATCTACATCGGCGAGGTGCAGGCGAGCGAGTGCCCGAACGCCGACGGCGCGCCGCTGATCTACTGGAACCGCGGCTACCGCCAGCTGATCGAAGCCGAGGCTTCGGATTAGCCGTTCGCCTCGATCCGGACCGACCGAGCGGTGGGCGCGGTGAGTGCCGCCCTGCAGTCGTTGGCGGAGTGGGTCGAGGGTGCGCTCGGGCTCGAGGCCGAGCTGCAGTGGAAGCTGTACGTCTCCATCGGCAGCTTCCTCGCCCTGTTGCTGCTGCGACTTCTCCTGCTGGTGCTGGTGCGGCGCCGCACGTCGGACCCGCGTGTGCACTACCGGTGGAAGAAGGCGTCGCTCTACTTCTCGTTCTTCGTTCTGGCGCTGGTGCTCTGGAGGGTGTGGTTCCAGGGGCTCGGCCCCGCGGCGACCTACTTCGGGCTGCTCTCGGCCGGCCTGGCCATCGCGCTCCAGACGCCACTGGTGAATCTGGCCGGCTGGGCGTTCATCCTCTGGCGGCGGCCTTTCGAGGTGGGCGACCGCATCGAGATCGCCGGGCGATCCGGCGACGTGATCGACCTGAGGATCTTCCAGTTCACCCTGCTCGAGATCGGCAACTGGGTCGATGCGGACCAAAGCACCGGCCGGATCATCCATGTGCCGAACGGCACGGTCTTCTCCGACTCTCTGGCCAGCTACACCAAGGGGTTCAGCTACATCTGGCACGAGATCCCCGTGCTGGTGACCTTCGAGAGCGACTGGAGGCTCGGCAAGCGGGTACTGCAGGAGATCGCCGTCCGGCACGCGGCCGGCTTCGCCGACGGTGCCAGGCACGAGATCGCCCGGGCCGCGAGGAGGTTCCCGATCGTCTATTCGAAGGTCGAGCCGATCGTCTACACGTCGGTGAAGGACTCGGGAGTGATGCTGACCCTGCGGTTCCTGTGCGACCCCCGACGGCGGCGCGGCATCAACGAGGCCGTGTGGGAGGACATCCTCGAGGCGTTCGCCGGCACCGAGGCGCTGGAGTTCGCCTACCCGACCCAGCGCTTCTTCAGGCTGGGCGAGGACGGCAGCGGAGCGGAGTAGGAGGCCTAGGGGCCGAGGCCGCGATCAGCCGTCGGAAGCGGCGCTCTGGTCCCAGCGCTCGGCGGCGCGGATTCCGGCGTCGGTATCGACCCACCTGAGGCCGAAGAGGCCGAAGGCGAACGCCGCCGTGGCGACGAGCACCGCGATTCTCTGAGAACCGGTCGCTGCGGAGACCGCCCCGAACAGCAGCGGTCCGAGGGCGAAGGCGGCGCGCAGCGCCAGACCCCAGAAGCCGAAGAACTCGCCGCTCTTGGAGCGGGGTGAGAAGAGCGCGACGACCCCTCGAGAGGTCGCCTGCAGCGAGCCGATGCCGGCGCCGGCGGCGAGCCCGATGACGAAGAACTGCGTCTTGGTCTGGCACGCCGCCGAGCCGAGGCCGACCAGGATCCACAACGCAAGTGAGAGCTGAAGTGCGCGGCGCGAGCCGAGCCGATCCTGCAGCCAGCCGAAGCCGACCGCCCCGAGCGCCGAGGCGATCTGGAGGATGAGAAACAGCAGCACCAGTTCATTGGCGGTGAAGCCGAGCGTGGTGCGGGCGAAGATGCCGCTGAACGAGATCGCGATCGTGAAGCCGATCGAGTAGACGAAGAAGACGGTCAGGAAGCGCGCCAGCTCGCGGAAGTGGGCGATCGAGCGCTTCGTCTCGCCGAGACGCCGGAAGCCACGGCGGGCGTAGGTGGCGAGCCCCTCCCATGGCGTGCGCCGCGCCCGCTCGCGCAGCCAGAAGAAGGTCGGCAGGGCGGCGACAGAAAAGAAGACCGCGGTGATCGGCCAGATCCACCGCACCCGGTCGAGGTTGCCGGCGTCGAGCCCGTCCGCCATCAACGGACGGATCAGCAGCAGCGATCCGAGGCCGCCCAGGTAGCCGAGCCCCCAGCCGAAGCCGGAGATGCGCCCGGCGTTCTTCGGTGTGGAGATCTCCGGCAGGAAGGCGCCGATCAGGTTTTCCCCCAGCGCGAAGGCGACGTTCGAGGCGACGAAGAGCCCCATCGCCAGCGCCACCCGCCCGGGCACCGCGAAGTAGAGCGCCGCCGTTGCCATCACGCACAACGCCCACGTCGCCACCAGGAACACCTTCTTGCGCCCGGCGTCGTCGGCCGCCGCGCCGATGAGCGGTGCCGTCAGCAGCACGATCAGGTTGGACGCCCCGAGCGCGATTCCCCACAGCAGGTCCGCCTTGTCGCCCGGCGCGATCGCGCTGGTGAAGAAGACGCTGAACGCCACCGTGACGATGACGGTGGTGTAGCTCGAGTTGGCGAAGTCGAACATCGCCCACGAGGCGATCTCGCGGCGGCGGACTGGGGGGGTGGAGCTCATCGCGGTCGAGTCTAGCGGTCGCCTGCCGATCGACTTCCTGGGCGCGCTAGGCCTCGGGGGGTTCCAGGTGAGTAGCAAGGGTCGGGAACGGAGAGAGGGTCGCCTACCACCAGTACTTCCCGTTCGGGGAGGAGGCGACGCCGCGAGGGCAGGACGCCGAGAGGGTGAAGTTCACCGGGCACGAGCGGGACTTCGGGGATTCAGAGGTTTCGGATCTGGATTACATGCACGCCAGGTATTACCAGCCTTGGGCGGGGCGGTTTTTGGAGGTGGATCCGGCGAAGCAGAGCTTTCGGCTTGGGGAGCCGCAGTCGTGGAATCGCTACATCTACGGCGGCAACGATCCGATGGCGACGGTCGATCCGGACGGCCGGGTGCTGTTCAAGCTCGTCAAGTCGGGGGCGAAGTTCGCGATCAAGGGAGGGGATCTGGCGGCGACGTTTGCCGGCGTGATCGAGGACTTCAACACGCTGCGGAGTGACGAGGCGACGGGGGGGGAGAAGGCGTTGGCGGCGGTTTCGCGCCCCTTAATAGGTGCCACACGATTCTTGGGAAGAGTTCGTTGGGCGTGTCTGAGGCAGGACTTCTGCTCCTGGCCTTGGTGATGCTCGTCTGAAGAAGCGCACCCGAGAGCTCCTTCGCGCAGTTGTGGGCTCGGTTGCATGCTAGGCCCTGCCGGGGCACGGCAAATTGGCGGCAGGCAGGTACAGCTCTGCCATCCGGCTCTCGCCGGTGAGTTCGAGCTGCGTTCTGAGGGGTCCTACGTCCTGAGCGGCACGAAGCCGAGCCCCGGCCTGAAGCACCCTGTGGGGAAGTCGGCGACCCTGCCTCGCTTGAGGTCCTCTGCCGCCTGCCGGTAGGCGAGGACCACGAGGGCATAGCCGGCCTCGAGCGCCCGGCGCACACTTCCCTCGATCGCATGGAACCGGGGGGCAGGCGTGCGGTTCTCGGGTGAAGTCGGGCGATCGTGAGGGTGCTGGGCGAGGATCGCTTGTTTCCCCAAGATGTCCTCGGGAGCTTCTTCCTCGATCTCTCTCACCATCCGCCGGACTTCCGAGCGCCAGTGGTTCTCAGGTTCGTGCTCCCAGCAGGGTAATGGCGAGAGCTCGATGCGTTCGCTGGAGGTGAAGAGTGCATCCGGATTGGGCTCACCTCGCTCGTAGGCCTTGAACTGCATCGTGCGGTCGATCCAAACACCTTCGAGCTCCTCGCCTTGAAGCAGTGCCTTCGTGGACGACGCCCCTGGCCAGTGCCTCGGCGACGCGACGAGGCCTTCCTTGACCCCTTGACTGAGCAGGTAGCGAAGGCGACGGATCTGTGCCTCGGGCTCCTCGGAGACCTCGATGTCCACGTAGCGCCGGCCCCAGACCTTCTCTCTCCAGTCATGGAGCCGCCCGACTTCGCGGGCGATCTTCGAGTTGACATAGCGCATGAAGTCGGCGAGCTGTTTGGCATCGGTTGGATAGAGCAGTAGATGGCAGTGGTTCGACAGGTAGACGAACCCGCACACCCTCATTCCGTAACGCCTCTGGCCACGGGCCAGAGTACCGAGGATGATCTCGTTGAGCACCGGAGACGGGCGCAGGAGGAAGCGCCGCTGGATCACGCGGCAGGTGACTTCTACGAGGGCTTCTGAGGGCAGGTACCGTAGCTTTCGTCCCATGCCCTCCTAGACGGAGAGCCGCACGGAGTTCTCACGGATTCGTGTGGCACTTGTTGGAGCACTTGTTGGAGCAGATTCGTGTGGCACTTGTTGGAGCGCACTTGTTGGAACGGATCTCGCGAGAGGTAGGCTATGCGGATGCGCAACTTCCTCCTCGGACTCGCCGCCGCCGTGCTGCTCTGCAGCGTCTTCCAGTCAGCGACCCCCCTTGCCGCCCAGGACTCTGCCGCCCAGGACTCCGCCGAGGAGTCGCCGGCCGAACTGCAGTTGCGGCTGGCGGAGGCGTTCCGCGATCTCGAGCGTCACGACGACGCCATCGAGGCCTACACGGAGGCGATCGCTCTCGCCCCTGAGCAACCGCTTCTCTACCTGCGTCTCGGCACGCTGCTGGCAACTCTCGAACGGTTGGAGGAGGCGCGGCCTCACCTCGAGCAGGCGGTCGAGCTGGCGCCGCGCGATCCGGCGGGGCACTACGCCCTGGGCGAGGTCCATCGCTCTCTCGCCGAGTGGCCCGATGCGCTCGAGCACTATCAGCTTGTTCGAGCCCTGGCACCGGGTGACGAGAACGGCGCCATCGGACTGGCGGAGGCTCTCGTCGGTAGCGGCCGCTTCGGCGATGCGCTGGCCCTGCTCGAGGGATCGCTCGAGCAGTTCCCCGAAAGCCGCGGACTGCGCTACGGACTCGCCTGGATGCTCTCCTCGTCCCCCGACCCCGAGCTGCGGGACGGGGCGCGGGCCCTGGAGCTGTCCCAGCAGTTGTTCGTGGAGCGGCGCAGCATCGGCGCGGTGGAGCTGCTGGCGGCAGCCCGCGCGGAGTCGGGAGACTGCGAGGGAGCGCTCGAGATGCAGAAGTTCATGATCGAGCAGTCGCTCGAGTTCGAGCGCCCGGAGGCGGAGTTGGAGAGGGCCTACGAGGCACAGGGCTGGTTCGAATCGTCGCCGTGCCGGGTTCCGGCAGGGCGGCCGGTCACCGAGCGGGCTTTGTGGCCCCGCGCGCGCCCTGCGGCCGACAGCAGCTAGCTGCCGCCGGGCGGGCGGTATACTCTGCGCATAGTTCTCGAAATCGAATGGGTGTACACGTCGATCCGGCGCGATAGACCCGTGGCCCGCACAACCGATAGGAGAGAGTGATGGTCGATCCGAAGAGGAAGTTCCCGATGGCATGGTCGGCGGCGCTGATGCTCGCGCTCGCCGCGGGTGCCGCACCAGCCGAGGATGCGGGCGCGAGGATGTCGGCTTTCGGCAGCGAGGTCGCCTGGTCGATGGAGTCTTTCGACGGCCGCTGGTCGCTCGTGGTCGCCGGCGGCGACATCCACGAGACTGCGGAGTTCGCGGCCGGCGAGTCGCCTGTCTTCAGCCTCTTCGACCGTGAGGGCGCGGCACTGCCCGACGGCACCTATCAGTGGGAGTTGTCCGGCGTGCGCGAGCCGGTGAACGACCGGGTTCGCGATCCGGAGAACGGACGCGACTCCGCCGAGCATGTCGAGACGAACCGGATCGACTTCGAGCCGCGGGTCTTCTCCGGAAGCTTCACCATCCTCAATGGCGCTGTCGTCGATCCGAGCCTCGTCGAGGCTCAGCGCGGCCCTCGTGACGAAGCCTGAGCCAGGGAGAGAGACGATGATCAAGTTCAACGCTACTGCCGGGACGGTGACGCTCCTCCTGGGAGCGATTGCCTTCGTCGGCATGCCCGCGGCCGCCGACCACGTCATCCTCGACGACTGCATCATCGACGGCTCGATGTGCGTAGGCCTCGACTGCGTCAACGGCGAGTCCTTCGGCTCCGACACCATCCGAGTGAAGGAGAACAACGTCAGGTTCCACTTCCTGGATACGTCGAACTCGGCCAGCTTCCCGCCGAACGACTGGCGCCTCACGGCGAACGACTCGACCAACGGGGGTGCCAACCACTTCTCGATCGAGGACGCGAGCGCCGGACGTTTCCTGTTCCGGGTGTTCGCCGGGGCTCCAGCGAACTCCATGGTGATCGACAGCCAGGGTGAGTGGGGTCAGGGTACGACGACGCCGGTCGTGGAGATCGAGGTCAAGGACGGCAACACCCCCACCTTGCGCCTGCAGCAGGACGGAACGTCCGGCTTCTCGCCACAGACCTGGGACGTGGCGGGCAACGAGGCCGGGTTCTTCATCCGGGACGCGACGAACGGATCGACCCTGCCGTTTCGGATCGGTCTGAGCGCACCGTCGGAGTCGCTGACCATCGAGCAGAACACGGGAGACATCGGTGTCGGAACGTTCAGTCCGGACTCCAACATGCACATCCTCTACAACGACGCCGCAGACGGCCTCCACATCGAGACGACGGACACAGCTGGAACGACACAGCTGCTGAGCCTCGAGAGCGGCGCCCGACCGCGCCTCGAGATGGTCAACAACTCCGTGCCGTCGGTCTGGAACTTCGATGTGCTCAACGGCACCGGCAACTTCGCCTTCATCAACACCGGCGGGCCGGTGTTCTCGTTCGAGACCGACGGTGACCTTGTCGTTCCCGGCGAGGTCTACTCCGCGACCTGTGTCGCGCAGACCATGCCGTGCGCTCCCGACTACGTGTTCGAGGACGACTACGACCTGCTGCCGCTCGACGAGGTCGAGGCGTTCATCGACGAGAACGGGCACCTGCCCAACGTCCCCTCGGCCGAGGAGCTCGTCGGCCCGATCAGCGTCTCCAAGATGCAGATGAAGCTGCTCGAGAAGATCGAGGAGCTGACGCTCTACACGCTGCAGCAGCACGAGACGATCGCCGCCCTCGAGGCGCGACTCGCCGCTCTCGAGACCCCGGAGGGCGAGGTCTCCGAGCAGTAGGAGTCCTCACCAGCGTTGTACGCTCGAGGCAGGCGCTCCGGCGCCTGCCTTTTTCTTGTCTCCGGTCCTTTCGCCCGCCGTGAAACCCACCCGGAATCTCGCCTTCGGCTGCCTGACCGCCCTACTGGCAGCGGTGGTCGTCGCCGCGGGTGCGGAGATCCTCACCCGGCTCCTCGTACCCGAGGAGGTGTTCTGGCCGATCGGCAACATCTATCGGCGCGCCGAGGACGACAGCCTTGGATACACCTATCGGGAGAACTTCCGCGGTACCGCCTTCGGCGCCGACCTGACCACCAACAGCGAGGGGTTCCGCGGCGGCGAGTGGTCGCCCGAGGCGAGGCAGGGGGTGCTGCGCATCGCTCTCATCGGCGACTCGATCGGCTTCGGTTTCGGTGTCGAGCCCGAAGAGTCGCTGGCCGGCCTGCTGCCGGCGGCGGTACGTGCCGCGGGCGGACCTCCGAGCGAGGTGCTGAACTTCGCCGTCAACGGCTACAACTCGCAGCAGCAGCTCGCGAGTCTCGGCAGAGCTCTCGAGTACTCCCCGCACCTGGTGCTTCTCATGCCGGCCAACAACGATCACAAGCCGGCGCTCCTGGTGGACGGGGAGGGCTGGCTTCATTGGGACGGCAGCGAAGACCCGACGACTCGGGTCCCCGATCGGGCGATCCAACAGGGTGTGACCGACCACGCCTCGACCTGGCTGAGGAGCAGTCGTGCGTACCTCTACCTGCGGTTGCAGCTGCGCAGGCGTGCCGCCGGAGAAGGCGGCGACGAGGAAGCGCCGGTTCCGACCGGAAGTGATGGGCGTGCGGACAACGGCGGATGGCCCGGTCCCCTGGCGTCCGGCCCGATCTCACAGCGGCTGCGAACGAGCGTCCACGAGCCCCTGGAGGAGATGATTCGGCAGGCTCGCACCGGTGGGGCGGCCGTCGTGCTGGCCCCCTACGTCGGCGTCTCCGACTACCGGGCGATGATGGCGCGCCTCGCCGAAGACCGGGAAGTGCCGATCGTCGATCTGCTGGGCCTCTTTCCCGAAGTCGGGTCGCTGGAGGAGTTTCTCGAGCGTTTCAGCCTCGGCTGGGACTCTCATCCCGGCCCCGAGGTGCAGCGGCGTTGGGCACGGGCCCTCGGGCCTGTGGTGGCGGAGGCTGCCCGCGGGGCAAGCCTGGGCGACTCGAAGCTGCCCTAGTCGATGTAACCCAGCGCGCGGAGCTCTTCCACCGTCTCGTCGGCGAGGCCGGCCGTCGGATCGGCGCCGCGGATCGCGGCGACGAGGGCGTCGCACGGCCGCGGACCGACGATGCGTCGGAGCTCGGCCAGGAGTTCCCGTGTCCTGAGGGGCTCGCTCTCGGCGACATCCCGGCTCTCGGTCGGATCGGAGGCGAGGTCGAACAGCTTCGCCCGGCGCTCCGGCAGGCAGTCGACGATCAGGCGCCAATCACCCGCGGTGATGCCGGCGCCGCGGTAGGAGGTGTCGGTCATCGCGACCGCCGGGATCGGCCGCCCCTGGTCCTTGTTGTCCAGCAGATCGACTCCGTCGCTAGCCTCGGGCGGCTCGATGCCGACGATCGAGGCGAGTGTCGGCCAGAGGTCGAGCTGGCTCACGCGGCGCTCTACGCGACCGCGCGGGTTCCCTCCGGGGTAGCGGATCAGGAGCGGCACCCTCAGGCCCTCCTCGTGGAGGCTCCAGTGCTGATAGCGCCCGTGTTCACCGAACTCCTCGCCATGGTCCGCGGTGACGAGGACGAGGGTCTCGTCGAGCACCTGTTCATCGATCGCCGCGAACAGCCGGCCGAAGAGCGTGTCGGCGAAGAACACCTCCCCGTCGTAGAGCGCGCGGACGCGAGCCATGTCGGCCGGCTCGGTCGGATGGAAGTCGGAGGTCGTCGTTTCGGAGAACGGCCCCTCGTACGGTTCGTAGAGGTGGGCCGCCTCGTCCCGTCGATCGTAGGGCGAGTGAGGTGAGATGAAGTGGACCCACGCGAACCACCGGTCGGGCGGTTCGTCGAGCCAGGCGATCGCCTCTTCGAGCAGCTCCTCATCAGGCAGACGCGGGGTCGCGTAGTCGTCGAACCCGCGGTGGAAGCCACGCTCCGCGGTGACCTGGGAGTTGTTCATCAGGCCGAAAGTGGCGTACCCGGCTTCGCGGAAGGCCTCCGCCATCGTCGGCAGCTCCGAGAGCCTCCAGCCGCGGAAACTGTCGTGGGCGAGTCGGCTGGTGAAGGCGCCGGCGAAAGAGGTGGGCGTCACCGGGGCGGAAGTGTAGGCGCGCTCGAAGACCAGGGCTTCGGCTCCGAACCGATCGAGCTGAGGCGAGGTTTTCCGCGGATAGCCGTAGAGGCCGAGCGCGTCGGCTCGCAGGGCGTCGAAGCTGACGATCAGGACGTTGGCCCCGGGGGCTCGGCCGAGTTCGGGCGGTGCCGCAGGCCGCGTGCTCTCGCTCTCCTGGCCGCAGGCGAGGATCGTGGCGGCGACCCACAGCAGGGTGGCGGGTCCGGCGGGTTTCGGGGTCGTCGCGACGATGGTGCCCTCCGGCGGACAGACGTTACCAGAGCCTCAGCTAAGGCCCGTGTCCACTTGATAGTGTTCGTTGCATTCGTCATCGATCGGCTCCGCCTCGCCAGTTGCCGCGTCGCCAGTTGCCACCCCGTCCGATGCCGCCCAAGCTGCGACCCGCCATGAGCCACGACTCCAGACTCGAGCAGGAGATCGAGCGCTACCGCGAGTGCGAGAACGTCCACGACCTGCCGGCGATTTACCACGTCTGGAGTCACGGCCGGGTGCGGCCGATGTTCCTCGAGTGCGGGTTCGAGGACGTCGATGACTTCTTCCTCCAGTACCTGGAGGCGGCATGCCGGACGGCGACAGAGGCTGCGGCCGGGACGGCGGAGTTCGCCAGTATCGGTGCCGGCAACTGTGATCTGGAGGTGCGTCTCGCCACCGGGCTGCGAGATCGAGGGCTCGGCAACTTCCGATTCCACTGCCTCGAGCTCAACCCTCACATGATCGAGCGCGGGCGAGCCGACGCCGCCGCGCACGGGCTCGAAGATCACTTCGTCTTCCGTGTTCTCGACATCGACGACTGGGTCGTCGATCGACCGTTCGCCGCCTGCCTGGCCAATCACTCGCTGCACCACATCGTCGAGCTGGAGTCGCTGTTCGATCGGGTGCGGAAGGCGATCGGTAGCGAAGGGGTGTTCCTCGTCAACGACATGATCGGCCGCAACGGCCACATGCGCTGGCCCGAGGCGCTGGAGGTCGTCGAGGATCTGTGGCGGGAGTTGCCGCGGCGGTTCAAGTACAACCACCAGCTCCAGCGATTCGAGGACGAGTTCGTCAACTGGGACTGTTCGGTAGAGGGCAACGAGGGGATTCGCGCAGAGGACATTCAACCCCTGCTGCTCGAGCGCTTCGACTTCGAGGTGTTCCTCGCGTTCGGCAACGTGATCGACATCTTCGTCGACCGCAGCTTCGGTCACAACTTCGACCCCGAGGTGCCGGCGGAGCGGGAGTTCATCGAACGGGTGGCCCGTCTCGACGAGGAGCTGATCGACCGCGGCGTCATCAAGCCGACGCACCTGATCGCGGCGCTGCGCAGCGGCGGGGTGGAGCAGCTGCGCTGCCATCGACACTGGACCCCCGAGTTCTGCACCCGCCGGCCCGAGGCTGCCGGTGAGTGACGCTGCGTTCCCGCCGGGGCACTTCTACTCCCCGATCGTCGATCCGGAGGAGCTGTGCGAGCGTGAGGAGACCGTCTGGGCCGAGCGCCCGGTGCGCGGGATCGAGTTCGACGAGGCGGCGACCGACCGGATCCTGACGGAGTGGTTTCCGCGTCACATCGACGCCTACGACTACCCGGAGCACGAGGACCGATCGCGGCCCCACCGGTTCTACAGCCGCAACTCGCAGTTCAGCTGGCTCGACGCGCGGCTGCTCTTCGTGATCCTGCGAGAGCTGCGTCCGCGCCGCATGATCGAGGTCGGGAGCGGGTTCTCGTCGCTCCTGAGCGCCGACGTCAACCACCGCTTTCTCGACGGTTCGATGGAGTTCACCTGCATCGAGCCGTACCCGCGGGAGTTCCTGAAGAGCGGAATCTCCGGGCTGACCCGTCTGGTGGTGTCGCGGGTGGAGCTCCTCGACGTGGGCGAGTTCGGGGCACTCGAGAGCGGCGACGTGCTCTTCATCGACTCCTCCCACGTCTCGAAGACCGGGAGCGACCTGAACTTCCTCGCCTTCGAAGTGCTGCCCCGCCTGGCTCCAGGCGTGCTCATCCACTTCCACGACATCTTCCTGCCCTCCGAGTACCCGCGGGAGTGGGTGATCGAAGAGAACCGGAGTTGGAACGAGCAGTACCTCGTCCGCGCCCTCCTGATGTACTCGACGGCGTTCAGGATCCTCTTCGGCAGTCATCACGCCTTCCTCACCCGGCCGCGAGAGGTGGCCGCCGCTCTCGGTCGATCCGACGGCTCGCCGCTGAGTGGCGGCAGCCTGTGGCTGCGCCGCCTCGAGTCGGCGGCTCCCTAGACCGACAGCCCTACGCAGAGCTTGCTGCGATGGACCAGCTCAGCCGCGGATCGGCGAACTGAGACGACGCGGCCGGCGACAGCTCCCACTTGCCGTTCTGAGAGTGGGCTCGTCCCCGTCCGCCCTTCAATCTGTCGGGCAGTGTGTTCGGCTGGCCGGCTCCTCCATTCGCCGGACTGAATCCGACCTTGACTGAGAGAAGAGCGGTGAAAAGGCCGCGTTCTTGTCAGCCGTGTTGCGCGACTTGGTAGTAGGGCAGACCCCAGTGCATTGGCACCTGGAACCCCGAACCTACGAGGGTCCCAGGTGTCTTCAGCGATCTTCACTCCTGGCCTTGTGTGTTCCCACGGAGAGTGCCTCAAGGGCGCATGGGTATTGCTGCCATCCGCACGCGAGGACGGGGCCAGATTGCGGGAGTGTTTCGGACACTAGTTCCGAATGAGGGTGCTCCTTACCAGTTCGACCTTCCCCCTAGCCGAGGAGGATGGGATACCTCGCTTCGTGCTCGACCTGGCATCCGAACTCTCCCGCCGGTGTGAGGTGTCTGCGCTGGTGCCGGCGAGCCCGGGGGTGCAGGACGTAGAGACAATGCAAGGCGTCCTGGTGCGGCGCTTCGCGTACTTCTACCCTCGCCGCCTCCAGGCGCTCGCCTACGGGCGGGGCATGCGGGAGAACCTGCGTGCCTCCTGGCTGGCTCGCCTTCAGGTTCCATTCTTCCTGTCGACCCAACTGGCCGCGCTCCATCGGTGCCTGACGCAGCAGATGTTCGACGTCGTGAACTCTCACTGGCTCGTTCCTCAAGGCCTGACTGCCGCACTACTGCGGCGCAGGGCACCGACGTTCAGGCACGTTCTCAGCGTGCATGCCGCAGACGTCTATCTCCTGGAGAAGCTTCCCTCCGGGCGCGCAATAGCGCGCTTCGTCGTCGATAGGTCGGACCACGTGTTCGCGGACGGTAGTCATGTCCGAGACCGGCTGGACCGCCTCCTCTTTGCACCTTCGAAGGCGACTCTTCGGCCCATGGGGGTTCGGAGCGATCTCTTCGACAGCTCACAGCAACCACCGAGCGAACTTCACTTTCCGAAGGGCTACCTCGTAGCCGTTGGGAGGCTCGTCGAGAAGAAGGGATTCAAGTACCTGTTGCGAGCGATGCGCCGGGTACTCGAGAGGCACCCCGGGCTTCGTCTTGTGATCATCGGAGCGGGGCCGCTGTCGACCTCTCTCAGACAGGAGGCTACGGCGCTGGGGGTAGCCCGCGCTGTTCGATTTGTTGGTCGTAGGTCGCATCGATATGTCGCCGCTGCTATGTCGGGCAGCCGCGCGGTCATCGTTCCGTCGATTGTCGATGCGAACGGAGAGGCTGATGGGATGCCGACTGTGGTCGTGGAGGCGCTTGCCAGCGGCTCGATCGTCATCGGCAGCGCGGTCGATGGGATACCGGATCTGATCTCTCCCTGCAACAACGGATGGCTCTGCCCTCCGCGCGATGCAGATGCCCTTGCCGCGACGATCCTGGAGGCTCTAGACGACCCGAATGCGGCTGCGTTGCGGGCTGCGGCGGCACGGAGCGGAGAGGCGCACGATTGGAAGCGGGTTGCCGACGAGTACTTGGAGGCGTTCACCAACTGAGGGGGCCAGAGAAACCTGACGCCGATCTCCTCGCGCCCCTTCTTCGAGGCCCTCGGTCGAGGAGGAGAGAGCTGGCGGCGTTGATAGAGAACTGCCCGGAGTCGAATGTCACCCAGAGAAAGAGATAGCGGACCAAGCCGACCCGAGAAGCCCGCGATGCGTTCTCAAGCCGCTCCTTCAGAGCCGATATCGGATCGTTCCCGTCGAAGCGCGAGCTTCGAGCCGGCCCGTGGCGAGTACCCTGGCTGGGGCGAGCGGTTGCGGGGGAGCGCAGGCACCGTTGAGCCGGAAGGCGTCATTCACCGGTCTTCGGATGGTCGGAGACGAGCGCCCTCGCGAGGGACCACGATTGCCACGTTGATCGCTTGCCACGATCGGCGGGACACCACCTTGGCGTGCCTTGAATCACTCGAGGCCCAGCAATGGTCGGACGAGTGGCGACAGGAGGCCTTCGTCGTCGACGACGGCTCTACAGATGGGACATCGGAGGCGATCCTCGCCAGATTCCCGAACACCCGGATGGAGAAGGGCCATGGCAGTCTCTTCTGGTGTGGGGGCATGCGGAGGGCGTTGCGGGCGGCGAACGAGGCGCCTGAGCGGTTCGATTTCTTCTTGTGGTTGAAAGACGATGTGCAGCTTCTCCCAGACGCAATCGAACGGCTCCTGGCCACATACCGCGAGCTCTCTCGAACGGGCCGGCGCGACCTCATTATCGTAGGTTCGACGTTGGACCCTGAGACCGGTCAACTGTCCTACGGAGGGCAGCGGCAGCTTCGACCCTGGCCCCTCCTTGCGCTCGTGGAGCCTCGATCCGAGCCGACGCGGTGCATGACCATGAACGGCAACTGCGTTCTCGTACCTCGCGATGTCTCCAGGCTTCTCGGGATCATCGAACCCAGGTTGGTACATCTTGGCGGGGATCTCGACTACGGCTTGCGAGCCTCGGCTGCGGGTGTCGGAGTATGGCTCGCGCCGGGGCACCATGGGTTCTGCAAGGTCAATCGAGATCAGCCTTGGAGGAACACAGAGCTACCACTGGTCGAGCGCTTGGCAGCCTTCAAGCTCCAACGCTTCTCTCTGGAAGAGAAGAGCTTCGTCGCCCGCCGTCACTTCGGTCTCATGGGCTGGCTAGTTCCGCTGGCTCACTATCTCTACGTTCTCGTGACGCATGTGGTCGCTCTCTTCCACCCGAGGAAAGCAGGGGCGGGCTAAAGGGAGGGGTCTGCGGCGGCGCCGACAGCGCTCGCGCTCGCGTCGTGATGATGACTCTCGGGCCCTCCGTTCGATCACGGAGAACTCGAATCTTCGCGACGTCCTCCTTGCTCCGAGCAACTGCCTTGGGTTGTTGCCGACCCTCCTTGGCGGTCCACCGACCACGAGCTGAGATCGGGCCTGCCGGGCAGGCACCGGAGGATCTGTGGCCCCGGCACTCGGCTGCTAGGCTTTGGTCATGAGGATCGAGTTGCGCCACCTTCGCTACTTCATTGCCGTCGCGGAGGAGGCCCATTTCGGGCGCGCTGCAGAGCGAATCGGAATACAGCAGCCCCCGCTAAGCCAACAGATACGGAGTCTCGAAGAGGCTTTGGACTGTGTCCTGCTCGAACGCCGACCGAAGGTGGCTCTGACGAGCTGCGGACGTTTGCTGCTGCCACTGGCGCGCGATGTCGTCTCGAGGTTCGATGGGGCCATCAAGAGTGTCCGGTCGGCGGCTGCTGGTGAGTCGGGAGTGGTCGTCGTCGCGATGTCGCCTTCATTCATGTTGACTTCCCTGCCTGCTTCGGTCGCGAGCTTTCGGGCGGCTTTTCCCGAGGTCGAGGTCGTTCTTCACGATGTCCAGTCGAGTTCTGTGCTGGACGAAGTGACTTCCGGCTCAGCCGACATCGGCTTCCTGCGTCAACCTTCCGGCAGGTTGGACGAACTGGTACTGAGGGAAGTGGCACGGGAGGAGTACGTGTGCGTACTACCTGATGCGCATCCACTGGCGAAGTCGACCGTTAGGTGGAAAGGACTGGCCGACGAGCCGTTCGTGATGTTCCCTCGTCACGCCTCACCTGGCGAGTACGATCTGTTGATCGGGAGCTGCCGTACTCATGGTTTCTCCCCTCGCATTGTGCAGGAGGCTCAGAGCTGGCTGAGCATGGTTCCGTTGGTTGCTGCGGGATTTGGCGTTACTTTCGTGCCGACCTCGTTCTCTACTGTGGCGTGTCCTGGAGCCCGGTTCGCCCAGATCGCCCGTGATCCCCCAATCGGTAGGACGTTTCTTCTACGGCGACCCGATGCAACGATGGCCGCAATGAGATTTGCCGAGGTGGTAGAGCGCGGCCTACCGAGTGCCTGAACTCGCGGGACATCCTAGCCTCTCGAGTTCGTCCAAGTCCTCAGCCAGTTCGGCGGCGCTGGAGTACCGATCCTCCGGCCGGAGTCGCAGGGTCCGGCGAACAATGCGAGAGAGCTCAGTGACTAGAGAGATCTTTTGGTTGTCCGGATCCCGATCCCCATCTTGGCTACGCAGCAAGCAGGCGGGACGGTCGAGAGCTAGGGGAAAGCACAGACTGTGAAGTAGAGAGCCCAGGCCGTACACGTCGGCTTGGGGTCCTACCGGCTGGTGCCGAAGAAGTTCCGGAGATGCGTAGCCAGGTGTCGCGGTGACAGGGAGTGCTGGGCTCTGACGTGTCTTGCGTGCTGACCCGAAATCGACCAGATAGGGGCGACCCGCCTCTGAGATCAGAATGTTCTCGGGTTTGACGTCGCAGTGAACGAAACCGGCATCGTGGACGTGCTGAACAACATCGCAAAGCTGCCGCACCAGGCCAATCCGTTGATCAAGGGACGGGGTTTGACTCCTGCAGACCTCGAGCAGTGGCGTGCCGTCGATGTGTTGCATCAGCAGCGAGCATGAGCCTTGTCCGGATTTCTCCCGGCCGTAGAAGCGAGGTATCGATCGATGTGCAAGATGGCGGAGGACGAATGCCTCATGGCGGAGCAACCGCTCGGCCAGGTGTGACGGGAGCGAAGGCCTCATGACCTTGACTGCCACGACCCTCGGAAGCTTCCCCGGCGCCTCGGCCTCATAGACGGTCGCCAGGCCGCCACCACCCAGTCTTCGGCCGATGGCGTAGCCGGCTACTTCTGCTGGGACCGAGCGAGGAGACAACTGCGCAGAGACGCGTTGCATTGCGACCTCGGACGAGGTCGTCAGGAGTCGGAGATAGTCCTGTCCGCCAGCTCCCAGGTTGCAGGCCTGAAGCTCCGCTTCCCGCTCGTTGGCGGGGCATCTGAGTAGACTGTCGAGAACTGATTCGAGAGCCAGATCAGTCGGTCTGTCTTCTTCCGAGTGCATCTGCCAGGCTGTCCTTTGCGAGACGCCACCTCCTCCCGAGTGTGGCTCGGGAGCAGCCAAGGATCTTCGCTGTCTCTTCGACAGAAAAGCCACCAAAGACCCTGAGATTGACCACGCGCGCTAGTTCGGGGTCCGTGACCGAGAGCTTCTTCAGAGCCCGATCGATGTCGACAAGGCTGGCCCTGTCGCCCTCGAGAGCTTGGCAGGCCTGATCGAGTGGTACCCGCTGCCAGCCTCCTCCCCGCTTCTCTGCGTGGCGCTTCCGCGCGTGGTCCACCAGAATTCTCCGCATGATCATCGAGACGATGGTGTAGAAGTGGGCTCGGTTGCGCCAAGCGACCGGGCCTTGGCGGACGACCTTGAGGTACGACTCGTTCACGAGGTCTCGAGCCTCCATTCCTTGGCCCAGACCTTCGTTTCTTAGATGCCCGGTCGCTATGCGCTGCAGGCGGGAGAACACGTGTGAGAACAGATCGTCGAGCGCTCCCGGCTCTCTTCGCGACCAGGCGCCAAGGAGGAGGGTGACGGTGCCTTCCGACTCCGTGTTGACGGTGGATTGATTTGAAGAGGCTTGAGCAGTCATCTTGAGCCGACGCAGGTCGATCGGGGGAAGGGCAGTGTAGGCGCACCAGGTCGATACGCCAAGACCTTGAAAAGTATGAGTTCATACCTTCTGAGTATGAGCCTGCTTGTGGCCAACACCGTACGGCCTGCTGTGGCCGGCCTCGGTCGTTGCCGTGGTGTGAGCTTGATCTTCACCGAAAGACGCGTTCCTCCTATCGAGAACGCGCGGCTGCCGTTGGTTGAGTTCCATGCTGCGCCAGATGAGATGCATGCTGGGCCGATTGGGATCTGCGTCGCCGACGATTCGAGACCCTAGCGGAGTGGAGCGGCAGGAAGCCGAGTGAGCCAGATAAGTAGCGCCTGGCGGTGAGGGTCGCTTCTCGGCCTTGTGACCTGGCGGGGTCTTCGAACTCCTTGGTTTGAACCTGACCTTGAGACAGTGAGCAAGTTGAGCAGCGGTCGGACCCTCATGGCGGTTTTTCCGAGAACTCTTGCGGTCCTGGTGGATCTGTGTCGCAGGCGAGCCAGCAACGTGATCGTGCCCTCGAGTCTGATCTTGGGCTGGTTGGTCTGGTTTGCGGTGGCTTCCGTGCCTGTCTATGTAACTTCGGAGGTTGCGCGTGTCGAGTCCGAGGTTGGCTTTCTGCAGATCTCGGCCCGAATGGAGAGCGCTCTTTCCAGCCTCGAGGTGGCTCCGGGCGACCGGCTAGGTCCGGGCGAGCTGGTCGCCGTTCTGGAGAGCCCGTCGCAGGACCTGATCCTTGCTCAGGCACGTGCCACGCTCACGTCGGTAAGGGCCGAGCTGCGCCAGCGAGACCGGGCCCGCGCCCTGGCCGTCGCGAGACTGTCGGTGAGCGCGGCCGAGCAGGCTGCACTGTTGCGCCAGTTGGCTGCTGCGAGAGACACGTCGGCCGAGGCTCTGAGGCGTGCCGAGGCAGAGCTCGATCGGGAACAGGGCCTCCACGAGGAGGGGATCGTGAGCGCTGCGGTAGTCGATGCGCTTCGCAGCGAGGTCGTCACGAGGAAGAGTGCCCTGGCGGCTGCGAGGGAGGTCCTGACAGGAGGAACTCGGTCTGGAGAGCGGATCGCTCTGGATGAAGCTTCCGCACTCGAGCAGATCGAGTCGGAGATGGTCGTCCTGGAGGCCGCCTTGCAGGCGGCTGAGGAAGCCGTGTCTCTGGCGGAGCGCACGGTCCGGGACCTGAGAGTGCGGTCTCCTCGCTCCGGTGTCGTGGCGAGTGTCACGGAGACCGAGGTCGGTGGACTCGTCTCGAAGGGTGAGCGACTGGCGAGCTTGCTTCCCGAAGGCCCGCTGGTCGTGCGAGCGAGGTTGGCCCCGCCTGGAGCGGTAGGTCGTGTCAGAGCTGGTCAGCCGGCCGTAGTTCGGCTGGAGCATGCTGTGAACGGACGCCGCAGAATGCCGGCCGAGGTGGCGAGTGTCGGTAGCGAGGAAGTAGAGGGACTCGTTCAGGTGGTACTTCGTTTGCTGGATGATGGAGACGCTCCGTTGGAGGCGGGCCTGCCGTGTCTGGTGGACATCGAGGTAGATCGAGTGACTCCTCTTCAGGTCGCAATACGGCAGGTCGAAAAGGCTAGAGCGGCTCTTGGCTAGAGTTCGTGACCGGCGCAGGCTGATCGTTCCGACGGTACTCCAGGCCTCAGCGATGGACTGTGGCCCTGCCGCCTTGCAGGCGTTGGTCAGGGGATTCGGTCTGTCGGCCAACTACGAGGAACTCAGAGCGCGTTCAGGGGTGGGGCTCGACGGTACCTCGATCGACATGCTCGAGGACCTCCTGACCTCGCTCGGTTTCCGCGCAGAGCAGAGGGTCGTGCCCATCGAGCACCTCTTGGCGCGGCCGGATCTCTTCCTGCCCTGCATCGTAGTGACCAGGACACCGGACGAGGCAACTCACTTCGTGGTTCTGTGGAGATGTCACCTAGGGCGATTTCAGGTCATGGATCCTGCCTGGGGAAGACGCTGGACGACTGCTCGGACCTTGAGAGACGAACTCTATGTCCACTCTCAAGAGGTTTTGATCAGGGATTGGCTCGACTGGGTGGGCTCCGAGGATTTTCTTGATCCGCTGAGGACTCGGTGCGAGGAGCTTGGTGTGCCTTGGCGAGCCTTCGAAGCGAGATGGACCGAGGTCCGGCAGAGAGATTGGCGAGAGGCCGCCGAGGTCGAGGCGGTCCTACGCCTGATCGAGAGGCTTCGGTCAGACGGAGTACTGCCTCCTGGGTGGAGGGCTTCGCGCCTCTTCGAGGAGTTCATGAAGGAGCGAGCTTGCCCCCAGGCCGTGCCCCCGGAACTCTTCCAGGTCAGGCCGGCGGCGTCTCCCGATGACCTGGTACTGAGAGGAGCCGTTGTGCTCCACGTCGCTCCCCGAGGGCTGACCGGTCACCCCCTTGACGCACGAACCGCCGGCACGCATCCCCGGGCTGATTCTCACCATCGCCCCTCGGTCTGGTCTGAGCTCTTTCAGCATTCAGTTGAGGGGTGTCGTTGGCCATGGCTGGCGGCTTCCGGCGCCTGCCTGCTCGCCGTTTGCGCAGCCTTGGAGCCGCTGCTCTTCCGCAGTCTCATCGACCTCCCCCTCGAGAGTCCGGGCGCCCGAGCCTTCTTCGCCGGGATGCTCAGCGCCTTCTTGTGTGTCGTCGGACTCCTGGAGTATCACCAGGCGAAGGCGTTGCTGAGCTGGGCCACGGAGTTCGAGGTTCGCCTCAGGTTGGCCTTGTTCCGGCAGCTTCCACGTCTCCAGCCCGAGTTCTTCAGCACGCGCCTTCCCTCCGACCTTTCCGAGCGATTCGCAACCCTCTTCCGCCTTCGGGGGGTGCCGATGTTCTTCGACGCTGGTCTCCGCTCGAGCATCGAACTTGTGGTGGCGGCCTTCGGAGTGGCCATGATCGAGCCGGGGGGGCTGGCCGCGGTTACTGGCGCAGTGGTGGCGGGACTCGGCTTGCCCGTGCTCGCGTTGCCGCGCGTCCGGGACCGTGAACGGCGGGTGCAGTCATCCAGACAGAGCCTTGCGCGGATCTACTTCGACGCTCTTGTCGGTCGCCATGCGATCGAGGCACATGGGGCGAGCGCTACCGTGCGAGGGGAGCATGAGAGAGCTCTTCGACGCTGGGGAGAGCGGGTTCGCCAGAAGACAGCGGCAGTGTCGCTGTTGGAGACCACGATGCACGTCGTCGTACTCGGATGCATCATGGCTCTCGTTGTTACTCACCTCTCAGCCCGAGGTGCGTCCAGCCAGGCGCTGCTCCTCGCCTACTGGGGTTTGTCCATCTTCATGCACGGACACATCCTCGGTGTGATCCTGTCCGGTGACTATCCCTCGTTGGAACTTCAAGCGCATCGCATACTCGAGCTTCTTGGGCAGAGGGAGCCCGCCAGGAGCCGGACTGATTCGCGCAGGCCCAAGCAAGGGGCTCCCACGATCGAACTCGACTCAGTAGAGCTGACTCTCGGTGGGGTTGACGTGCTGAGGGGTGTCAGCCTCGATGTTGCTCCCGGTGAGCACGTCGCGCTTCTGGGACCTTCGGGTGCCGGCAAGTCAAGCTTGATCAGGATTCTGCTGGGACTGAGTCAACCCACCGGCGGAAGAGTGAGGATCGACGGCCGACCGCCTTCTCCGGACGAGTCGAGCCACCACAGAACGGTTTGGGTTGCGCCTGACGTGGAGATCTGGGATCAGAGCCTGCTGCGCAACTTGCGATACGGATTCGCTCAGGCTGGTGTCGGCCTCGTTCGAGCACTGTGCACCGCCGACTTGTTGGACTCGGTTGCAGGTCGTGGCGGAGGACTGGAGAGGCGAGCGGGCGAGCGAGGCGAGTGGCTCTCCGGGGGAGAGGGGCAGCGGCTACGGCTCGGTCGCGGCCTCCTGCACCCCAGGCCTGATCTCGTTCTGTTCGACGAGGCCTTCCGAGGTCTTGACCTTCGAAGGCGAAACGAACTCCTGCGCGCTTGCCTCGAGGCATGGCGAGCAGCCACGATCGTATGCGTAACTCACGACAGGGAAGAGGCGAAGCTGTTCGACCGGTTCGTTCTTCTCGAGCACGGTGCCATCACGCGGGCGGGCGTCATCGACAGGTTGGAAGCTGCCCCTTCTCGTGACGTCGCGCGAGGGAACCTCGGTCGTGGCGGAGCGTGGCGACACTTGGAGATCCGAGAGGGTCGTCTGGACGGCCCTTGAGCCAGAAATGGCCGGCAAGCCGACTCAAGGAGGCGCTAGCGGTCTTTCTCGCCGGTTGGGAGTCTGAGGGACCGGCGCTCGAGAGTGGCCCCGTCTCCATGGCCGAGGTGGGCGAGTGGCTCGAGAGCCAACTGCGAGACCTCGGTCTCACGACCGGCAAGCACTGGCTAATAGCTTCCGCGGAAGACCTACCCGAACCTGGGGAACACCCGGCTCTTCTCGTTTGCGAGACTGATGGTGAGCTGTCCTTCCTGCTGGTGGTTGAGCGAAGGCGACATCGATTCCTCGCAGTGACTCCCACCGGCGAGCGGCGCTGGATGGACATCGCGGAGGTGATCTCGGAGCTGCTGCCTGAGAGGTCGGCACAGGGACTGGCCACTTTGCTTGGAGTCCTGGAGAGAAGTGGCCTGTCGAAGAAGGGCCGCGACCGGGTGCGAATGAGCTACGCCTCCTGGAGTGAGTTACCTCGGGGGAGCGCTGGGGTCTGGTCTGTAGGCACTGTCAGCTCTGCATCGCCTTGGCAGAAACTCAAGGCGGCTGGTTTTGTCGGAACCGTGAGCAAGTTGCTGTCGGCGCACCTTCTCCAGCATGTTCTGTTGCTCTCTTCCTGGTGGATTCTTGCCGGAGTTGTCCTTGCGGACCGTTCATCGCCGGCGTGGGTGGTGCTCTGGGCTCTACTCCTCGGCAGCGTGACGCCATTCCGGGCTGCCGAAGTTTCGCTGCTGGCCACTGCCACGGTGACAGTGGGGCGCGTGGTGAGACAGCGTCTGCTGGACTCTGCTCTCTCAGAGCCTGAGGACGCGAAGGAGTCGATGGGCCTCGGCCGCGCTCTAGGTGCCTTGTTCGAGGCGGAGTCTCTCGAGACATACGCCCTTGGCGGCGCCCACATCGGTCTCATCGCTCTGCTCGAGGTGGCGTTGGGAGCGGGGCTCCTCGCCTTCGGCCTCACGCCAGGTCTCCACCTTTTTCTTCTTGGTGTGGCGGTGTGTTCGGTCGTCTTGAGCGGTCGAGAGGCCTTCAAGACGAGGTTGGAGTGGACGAGGAGTCATGCCCTTGTTGCAAAGGACGCTGTGGAGAAGGTGGTCGGGTCGACGACGCGAAGAGTTCAAGAAGACGAGTCTTGCCATCATCTCGAAGAGGACCATCGGCTGGCGAGACTGACCCGAAAGACTGACCGTCTCGATAGGTCCGAAGTGCGGCTCAAGTCAGTCATTCCGCGAGCCTGGCTGGCCTTGGCACTTCTACTGTCGGTCGCCGATTATGGAGCCAATCGCGACGGCCTTGTCATCGCCGCTACGGTGGGTGGAATTCTGTTCGTCTACCGGGCACTGTGGAAGTTGGTTCGCGGGGTCGAAGACCTGTCCAGGGCTGCTGCCTCGTGGCAGTCGATCGCCTCGGGATTCGCAAGGTCGGAGGCCCGGCCACACCTGTCGAGGTTGAGCGAGAGTCAGGAAAGGCCGGTGCTGAGAGCACACGGCATCTCACATCGGTTCGGATCGCGAGCAGTGCTCAGAGACTGCTCCATTGTCATCGAGAAAGGCGAACGCATCCTACTGTCCGGAGAATCGGGCTCGGGAAAGTCGACCCTGGTCTCAGCGCTCGCTGGGAACCTCGTTCCTGAGGAGGGTACCGTCGTAGCCTCCGGGTTCGAGGTCAGGTCGATGCCGCCGGCGGTTCGACGCAGGACCGTGGCACTTGTGCCGCAGTTCCACAGGAACCACCTACTGACCGGATCCCTTGCCTACAACCTCCTGATCGGCGGGCGGTGGCCAGCATCGGTCTTTGATCTGCGGCAGGCGGAGCGTGTCTGCAGAAGTCTGGGCCTCGGGGACTTGTTGGATCGCATGCCCGCAGGTATCCATCAGTTGGTTGGCGAGTCTGGGTGGCGTCTGTCTCATGGCGAAAGATCGAGAGTCTTTGTTGCGAGGGGTCTGTTGCAGGGCCCGAGACTTCTCGTTCTCGACGAGAGTCTCTCGGGCCTCGATCCGGCAACCGCCGAGACTGTTCTGAGCGCCTTGGAGAATGTGGACGGCGCGCTCGTCCTCGTGACGCACTAGTCGATGCCGGATCAGCCGTCGAGCTTACGGATCGAAGCGAAAGCAAATCGGTTTTCGCGTGAGGCAAGTAGGCTGCAATCTGCGCGACCTTCAGGAGGGTTGCCGGACAAGCTGACGCCCCGACTCTCCCGGGGTAGCCGAAATCGAACCGCAGACGAAGGAAGGAGGTGGCAGCTTGAAGGTCAAGACCAAGGTCAAGGCAGGTCAATCGCTGATGCCGATCCTGGAGTGAGAGCACAAGGAAGAGAGCTTCATCAGCGATCTTCCTGCCAAGAACAGATGGGCCTGTCCGCCCCGTCCGAGCGGCCCCTTGAGGGCAGCAAGGGCGGGGCGGAGTTTTGCTGCCGAACGGTGACAGCTGAGCTCCGCTGGCCAACGACTTCGCCGGTCGCGAGTCCCTCGTCCAGGTCCCTCAACCAGAATGGATGTCGCCTTGGCTGCGGAGCCGAAAACGTACGCAGCATTTGCCTGTGAGCTGTGGTTTTGACGGTATCGACCTCGTCCCGAACAACTGAGCTTGCAGCGATCCTGGAGGTCGTCGGCGTCCTGATCGTCGCCATCTTCGCCGGCAGGTTCGTGCAGGCAGGCTTGGGAGTTCCGCAGTGGAAGGTCGTCCAGTCAGAGATGGTGGTATCTGGGACCCCGGACTTCTGGGAGCTCGCCCGACTCGCAACGATCGAACAGGCGCTCAAGTACGGGCTTGCCCTCGCACTCTTCTACGTTCTCGGCTACTGGCTGCGTCGCCGACGTATTCAGAGCTATGGCATGCGCTCCGGGGGTCGAACCTTTGGCCAGAGTCTGGCTCTGGGCTTCGTTCTCTGGGCCGCCATGGGCTGGCTGCCGAACGCCGTTCAGTTGCTGGCCACTTTCTATCCTGCCCTCGGAAGCGGGCCAGGCCATTGGGCCCTTTTCCCCACCAGCTGGTCGCTCGGCTTTCTCGCTTTCATGGCAGCGAGCAGTTTCTTGCTCGTCCCGGTGGTCGAAGAGCTCTACTTTCGGGGCTACCTCGTGACCCGTCTGTCCGACGGATTCGCCCAGTCGGAGGCCGTTCTCCTTTCCACGCTCTTCTTCACCCTTGCTCACGGCCAGTATCTTGTCCTCGAGGCCCTGAGCCTCATCATGTTGGCGAGCCTCGCCCTTGGTTCACTCTTCGCGGGCTATGTGTTCGTGCGCACAGAGACTCTCCTCCCAGTCATCTTTGCGCACGCTCTGGTCAATCTACCGACTCCGCCTTCCACCTGGGGCAGGCCGGCGGTGTTGACGGTCATGTCGGTGGTTCTACTGATCGCCCGTCGGGATCTTCTCAAGTGGCTGGCGGACCTGATGAGTTTCCTGCGGAGCGCACGACCTGGCAGCTTGCTTAGAGGGACTGCGCTGATGATTGTCGTCCTTGTTCTGGTCTCGAGGGGCGCCTGGTGGGTTCCGGGCCTGGCTTTGTGCTTGATTCTCGTCAGCGTAGCGCTTCAGTACAGAACTTCCCCTGGCCCCACCGATCCGCATCGCTAGTCACGCCGAGCGCCAGAGGCTCCCGGCAAGTGGAAGAGGAGCGCAGGCGCATGGAGGATCTTGGGGAGCGTCCGGCGACAGACGATCCCCGACGTCTGAGCGCGCGCCGGGCGCCGAAGAGGCGGGCGCCAGCCAGGACCACGGAGCCTGCGATTTGGCTGCTTTCAGCGCCCAGACTGGCTCCCGGAGCGCGCCGTTCGACGCAGCTCCAACTCCTTCCAAGGGAGATCGATCTCACTTGGATTGCTGGCGGGAACTGCAAGCGCCTGAACAGTTCCGGAGTCTGACTCGCTCCAAGCCTGCTGAGTCAACGAACGCAGTTCCCTCGCGGTCTTCATGTAGCACCCCGAGCGAGTCTCGACCGTCACCCCGTCCAAAGGAGTTCCCGTGAAGCAGGATGCCAACTCACCTGATCTCGGCCGACACCGGCTACTCTGGGCCGCGGCGCTTGCGCTACTAGCAGCCCTTCTCTGCGGGTTGAGTCTTGAAGCGCAAGTCGAGCCCGTTTTCGACGACGAATGCCCTCATTGGATGCCCCACGCCGGAGCACGGAGCCATCCGCGAACCGGCCCCGACAACCCTGGCATCGACGAGGAGGGCGGGATGGTCGACAACCCTACAGACGAGCCCTGTCACTCCGTGAATCTTGCTGACGCACCAACGTTGACGGCTTGCTTCGGCAGACGGTGGAGCGACCAATGGATGACGTGGACAGACGGAGGTTCTGAACCGGCAGCCAAGGCTTGGGCCAACTGCCCCAACGACGCATCTCCAATCACCTGCGAGGGTGTGGAGGCCTATGCCGAAGGGCAGGAGGTTTCGTGTCAGCGGGCCAACTACAGCCAGGTAACCTATCGTTGCGGTCCAGCGATGCCTCCTCAATAGGCGGATGGAGCGGCGCGCCGCAGACGGCTACGGCAGGGTTGCAGCGTAGGCACATGGGACCGAGAGCCGGAATCGACCACCCCTTCTTCCGTCGAGGCTTGCGCCGCTGCCTAGTTGGAACGAGACACTCGGAAGTCGCTGCCGCTCGGAAGTGAGACGGATGCTGAGGGGCTCGCGCACAGCGCGCCCGGTATTCAGTCGCCGTCTCAGACCCGAAGATAGCTTCCCGAAGAGAGCTTCCGGGTGAATAGTCGGGTGGCGACGACAGACGCAAGTCGCCGTCTCGCCGGATGTGGCCTCGTTCCTCGCGTCGAATGAACTCGAGCGACCTCGAGCTTGCTCGTGGCCGGGCCTCAGCAGGTCAAGACACTGGCGATCGACGATTTGCCGCTGGTTCCCGGTTGGGCTCGCTTGAGCCTGTCTCGGCCGGCGTCAGTCCGGCGCAGGAAGCAGCCGTCGATCCAAAGCGTCCGTCCACTCTTCGACCTCAATCTCCTTGGCTGCCAGTTCGTTCTGGATGGCAGCAATGTCTAGATCTAGACTGTGAAGTCGCGCCTGAACCCTCTCCTGGGTGGCCTTCAGCTGTCGGAGCAGTCGGGCGTGATACTTGTCGGTGGCGCCGATCGGTTTGTGATCCTGATCATTGACCTCGGCCATCTGGACAATCTGTAGCTCTCCGAGCTCCAACCGTCGCTGTACCGTCTCTCTTTCGCCGTAGGCTGACCGAAGCTGACTCTCCAAGGTTCCAACTCTGGCTGTAGCGAGCTCGGCCCGCCGAAACAGCAGCTCCAGTTGACGGACCTCCGCACTAGAAGTCATGGCGTCTCTGATGGATAGAAGAGTGGCGTTGATCTCGCCCAAGTGAGTCGTTGCCTCAGGCCGACAGGCATCGGCCTCCTCTCCTTGGAGAGCTGAAGGCAGCGTCCACCCGAGCAGGACAGCCAGTGTGAGTACGCAACCGAAAGGAATCGGACCGTGAATCAACCCGGCAATCCCATACAGCTCTTGAACACTCGCTTGGCCAGGCCTGGTCGCGGAGCCTAGGGACAAACTTCTTCGTAGCAGGCAACAGTCGTTACACCAGCATTCCAAGATACCGGATAGTCGCTCGCCTTGCAGGTTGACTGATTGCCCGCTTCGGACGTGCAGATCACGTAGTTCTTCAGAGGGGTATAGCGATGGTACGTCGTCCCAGCGCAAGTCTGACATTGAATACGCCCCCGACAGCCTCCTGGGTCGCATCTGATTCTGGTCAGGCCTGAGACGCCAACGCCGGAATGACCGAAGCGATCGCCTACGATGTCCCCGGGAAGGCAAGTCCCTGGCAGCGCGCAAAGGTGGGGGGCATCGGTGTCGTCATCGTGGTTCGGGTCTGCGCACGGATTCGAATCAGCCGCCCCGGCAGGTGCGGGGGCCACCGTGAGAGCAAGAAGAATAATTCCGAAACGAAGGCTTCTTTTGATTGCTATGCTTCTCATTCTGACCTTTCTGCGAGGGAAGTCTTTCGTGCTCAAGAGGCCATCTGGGCTGCTTCCCAATTGGTTCTGGCCCCGGGATCTCGCTCTATCCAGAGCGCGCGAACGCTGTTGCAAGTGGCTCATTGGCGCCGGGCGCTCACTTCAAGAGCCCCGTAGGGGATCGCTCGAGCGTCGAGTGGGTGAGGAAAGAGGAACTCCGCGCGCGCTCAACGGGGCAAGCCAAAAGCCCGGTCCTGCTAGAGGACCGCTTCTCCCTGGCAGAGGCCGTCGATGCCGCGACTGTGGAGCCCGAACATCTAGCACGGTGGACAGGCCGCTGGAGTGGCTGGCGTCCCCCAGCTAGGCGGATAGTCAGCTGCCTTGCAGGTCTCCTCCGCTGGGTCGCACGAAACGAAGTTCTTGAAGGGGGTCGCTACATAGCTTGTTGCTCCATTGCAGACGCATCGAATGATGCCGCGGCAACCCTGGATGCCGCACTCGACCCAGGTCTCCCCGGACCGCTGGTATCCAAAGTGGCTCCACCGCTCGCCAATCAGGTCGCCCGGCTGGCAGGCCCCTGGAAGGGCGCAAAGATGAGGTTTGTCGTCGTCGTCATCGTGGTTGGGGTCTGCGCAGCCGTTGGGGTCCAGTGCATAGAGCTGGCCGCCAAGAAGTAGCATTGTGGCAACGACGAGAGCACCTACGCGACGCTTCCGATTCATGTCGAGCACCTTTCTTGTGATTCGGTAGGATCCGGTTCTGTTCGACGTGCTTGCCGGGTCGCCTACGTCTCGTGCGCCAGAGCAGAACCTCCACGTTCTGCGTGTCGTAGGCTCCAGTAGGTACGCGCCAAATCCCGCATTCTCAACTCATCGTTCGCACCGCGATCAGGGTGCAGGACTCGTTCCAACCGTCGATAGCGATTAGGCTCCAACTAGAAGTTGGAGGGGGTGCCTCGAGCTAGGAGAAAGAAGGCGAAAGGTCCACTCTCAGGAGATGGGAACCAGCTACCGAACAACGTCTTGAGACTCCACACCTAGGTTTGCACTCACTTGCGCGGCACCCGCAACGAGGACGCGAGACATATCTAGGGCGGGGCTCAGCATCGGCGCTCTGCGCGCCCGTTGAAGCAACGGCGACGGTCATCGCTGTAGCGCTCTCCCGGAGAGAGGTTCCGGGTGAATGATCCCCCGGGCAGGGAGGGAGAGGGGTTCCGGGTGAATGATCGAGAATCCCTTCTCGGCTCGCCCAACTTGTCGTGGCTCGCTTCTTCGCCGTGGCACACGGCTCGAAACCGGGCGGTTGACCTGCTTCTCGACTGCTGAAGCGCTGACGCGAAGGCATTCGAGGTCGTCGCGGTGCCCTCTCCGGAGTCTGGACGAATGGAGGAATCCGCGATCCCCGACGAGATGGCGGAGACCACCCTCCGCAGAGGTAGCTTGCAGCTACCTGGCGCTCACCGCCACCGGCTGGTTTTACGGTGGACGGAAGCAGCCTTCGGGAAAGCACGCCTGTCGGCCTCTGCGGAGCTTCTCCGAAGCGGAGCGGTACTCGATCACCAACCACCGTAGGCCTCTTCCATCCCCCGATGCGGCTTGCCGTCGCGGGCATGGAATCTCGGTGCAGGCGTACGCTCCAAGTGCTCGGGCCCGTCGTGAGGATCCTGCGCCAGGATCGCCTTGCGCCCCAGTTCGGTCCTGCCGGTCTCCTCATGCGCCTTCTCGGTGGCGTTGACCATCTCGCGGACTCGCTTGCGATAGCCGGCTTGGTCGAGCTGCTCCCAGCAAGGGATCGGAGCTAGCTCGAGACCGTCCTTCGAGGCGAAGCGTCTCGACGGATTCGCCTCTCCGCGGCGGAGAGCTCGATGGTGCTCCGATCGGTCGATCCACGCGCCTTCCGGGACACCTACTCTCCGGGCTGGCGCCGAGAGGCGCTCCCGCGGAATAGGCGGCTCCTGAAGCTGGGACCGGTAGCGGCACGTCGATCAAGCAATCCGCACTACTTGGCAAGTCCTCCGCACGCTCACGCTGAGACGCCTGCGAAGCCAGCGCACCGCCAGCTTGTGCGCAGCGGGCTTCACCACCCTTGGTCCAGCACTCCGGCAGCATCTGCTTGTCGAGCGATTGAGCCGGCGGTTCTCTGTCTCGAGCGTGGTTCAGCCGCTTCGAGTGGGAGACCTCCATGCCGCCGCACTTCGATTTCCACCCGTAGTTAGGTCTGCTCCGAGATCCCGTGTTTACGGAGGACCTTGACCTTCTTGCGCGAAGCGGCCTGGCGAAGCACCCGGACGATCTGCTCCTCAGCGTACCAACTAACGAGCCAGGAGGGAAGCAAGCGTCAGGTTTGGGCCAGTCCCGGTCAGATTCGCGCGTTCCAGTCAAGGAAGAAGGTAGCAAACGCCGAGGCCGGCACAGGGGCAGGAACGACGAGGAACCCGTAGCGCTCAAGCGAGTAGGGCAGACCATCCAGGCCATCGAGACGGTTGGTGGTAGCAGGTCTCCTGCTGGCAGATACCAAGACACTGAGCAGATCAGATTCGGCTCCCTGCTACCCGACCTACTTCTTGCGATGGCTAATCCCTTCTTCCACTTTCAGAGGCCGGGTCGGTGAACGACCCAGTGCCTAGCCGACTAGCGCGCGACGTCACAAGTTTGCCTCCGAAGTCCGGGACGGCGAGCAGAAGCGCACGCAAGAGGTTCGCCCGAGTCGTCGCCCTATATAGCTTCTGTATTGCACAGCCGCTCTACGATGTGCTGGGTCGTTATCCGGAGTTCTTCCTCCTACACCGCTTTCGCGGCCTCGAGGTCGTGGCCTTCACCCTAGTGATTTCGGCCAGTGTGCCCGCAGTCTGGATAGCATTGCTCGAAACGCTTGGCCTCCTTGGCTCGCGAGCGCGGTGGCTTGGCCATAGATCGAGCGACGCGTTGTTGGTTGCTGTCGGGGCTTTGCCGGGCCTTACATCGACGCTCCCGGGCGCAGCGCCGCTCGTAGCAGCAGCCCTAGCTTGCGGACTAGGTGGGGTAGCAAGCGTCGTTCTGTCCACGAGCGCCCCGGCGAGAAGGTTCGTGCAGCTGTCGGCCATATTCTCGGTGGTCTTCGCGATGGCGTTCCTTCTGAGACCGGGAATAAAGGAACTCTGGCTACCTGCGCAGCACGAGACGCCTGCGCCAGTTCTCCGCGCGGACACAAGGCCGCCAATAGCGTTCGTCGTCTTCGATGCGCTGCCAACCAACTCGCTACTTACGCCGGAGGGGAGAGTCGATGAGGTTCGGTATCCAGCGTTTGCCCGGCTTGCCCGAGAAACGAGTTGGTATCGACGTGCGACGGCCGCTGCTCCACTGACGACCCAAGCTGTGCCCGCGCTACTGAGCGGTCGGTGCCCCGAGGCTGGTATACCGCCGACGTTTCGAGGGTATCCGGTGAATCTCTTCACCCGGCTGGGCGGTGTGTACAACGTTGCCGCCATTGAGCCCTTAACCCTGCTGTGCCCACCCTGGCTATGTGAGTCAACGAACGCAGCCTTCCCCAGAAGACTCGTCACCCTGTCGCTGGACTCCCTCGTCGTCTTCGGCCACAGCATCCTGCCAAGTGGGTGGGCGAGCCGCCTGCTCCCGGACATCAGCGACTCCTGGGGCCGGTTCTCTGAATCGAAGCGGCATCCTGGGCCTCAGAGCGAGGGTGGCCGGGCTCAGCGACTCCAGGAGTACCAGGCTCTAGTCGCGAGCATTCGCGATACGAAGAGCCCAACCCTCTGGTTCGCGCACTTGGTACTACCGCATCCGCCATACATCTACCTGCCGTCGGGTATCCAATACCGAAGAGGTATTGAACCTGGAGGAATTTGGACTCGCCTTCCGGAGGATCCGTGGGTCGCACTGCACAGTCAGCAGAGGCACTTGCTTCAGCTCGGCTTTGTCGACCAACTCCTCGGGGAGTTCCTGACTGCTCTGGACGACTCCGGGCTCTACGAGGAGTCGCTCCTTGTTGTGACGGCCGACCACGGCCTGTCGTTTCAGCCAGGCCAGCCGGTTCGCGGCCTGACCCAGGCCAACTACTCAGACATCGCAGGCGTTCCCCTGTTCGTGAAAATGCCTGGCCAGCTGCAAGGAGGCCCTGACGATCGCCCTGTTCAGAGCGTGGATGTCCTGAGCATGACGCTGGCGGCCCTCGCAGGCTCGACACAACTGCGCACCGAGGCTGTAGGCGGGGAAGCGCTGCGGTGCCCGCTCGCTGGCGTGGAGGACTGGGGACCCGTTTCCGTCGCCTCAATCGTGGAAGCTGCCAGGCTAAAGACCATCCTGCTCGGCTCGGGTGAAGAACACAGGTGGCCGGCGCCCACCTTCGGCAGCGAACGCCTCGGAATGGACCTGCCTGACACCCCATGTAGTTCGCAGTCGCGGCTGAGCGTCGTCCTCCAGGAACCGAACGCACTCTCGGTGGTAGACCGCGAAAGCGGCTTCGTACCCGCGGAGATCGTAGGAACGGTCTTTGGGCCGGGGGCGCACGAATCTGCTTTGGCCATCGCAGTCAACGGCAGGGTATGGGCCTTCACCCGTCCATACCGTCACGAGTCGGCCGGAGCTCTGTTCTCAGCGATCGTGCCTGAGCAGGTCATCAGGAATGGATTCAATGAGGTGGAGGTGCTCGAATGGACCAAGGGAGCGAGAGACTGCGAGCTGCGGCGAATCCCTGATCGTCTTGGAGAAGTACCGAGCTTCGTTGGGGTCCGCCTGGGTGTCCGACGAGACCCGAGGGTGGCCGAGTCGGGGTTCAGACACTCTGAGATCTACCCAGATGGAAGCGTGATCCGATGGACCAACGGAAACGGGCGCCTCTCGATTCCGCTCCCTGCGGAGGGTCGGGGAGCGCTCCGAGCGGTCAGGATACGTCTCGGGGCGGTGCGAGATGGTGGGAGCTTGGTCAGGGTCTTGGTCAACGAGAAGCCCTTGTTTGAAGGACGCGTGGCCGAAGCGCCTTGGTCAGGAGAGTTCCCGGTTGAAGGCACTAATCTTAGGGGGGCTGCAACCGTGACAATCCAAAGCGATACATTCCTTCGCCACGGGCGACCCATCGGAGTAGCCGTGGCCGGCGTATGGCTCGTTGGCGATGCGCCGCAGCCCTGACCAGTGTTGGGCTAGCTGTGGATTCCCATGACGTTGTTCGGTCGGGGTAGCCGACTGATGGGTGGCAGTCCATGGAAGTGTCTGGTGCATTCGATGGTGATTGTAGAAGTGCAGTAGGCGCTGGAGTCGTCTCGTACGCGCTCGTGAAGAGCGGTAGGGGAATCGATAGGCCCACTCCCCGTGGTGGATGCGGTCGCCAGCCATGACCACAGGGAACTTGCGATTAGGCTGCTTCCAGCGTCCAGACTAGCGTCCGGAGCGCGCCGTTCGACGTAGCTCCGCCAACTCGGCGGTCACACAGACTGGAACAAGGCCGCTTCGGCGAACCTCCTCGAGCTGCCCCCGGACCTCGCTGGCGAGAGCGCCCGACTCCTTCCAATCCTCTTCGCTGTTCGAGGAATGGAAGTAGAGGTCCATGCCGTTGCTGGCCGAGTTCCCCTGGCAGCGCACCAACGCCCTTCTGCGCTGAAACCCTCCTTGCATCATCTTCCAGTAGGGCGACGCCAGCAGTGCGTTGGAGTTGATGCAAAGATCAGCTTCCTTGAGAGCCTCCCAGTCCGTGTCGATTCTTCCGCCTTCACCACCCCACAAGGGCGAGGCGCCCGCCGGAGACAGGACGAGCGGACCGAGCTGCCCCTCCAGCAGAGCATCGTGCACACCGTACCCGGCTCCTTCGCCGGGCCAGCCCAGCGCCTCCGGGGGGAAGGTTCGTCCGATCGTGAAGAACCCTCGAGCTGCGGTCCAGGGATCGCCTTGCCACTCTTCGGGCATCAGGACGATCGCGCGGCACTGCTCGTTCCAAAGTTCCGCGATCAGGCTCTCCGGTTGTGAGCCGGTTCGACCGGCGGTGTCCAAGCCCGCGGCGTACGAGAGGCCGGCCTGCCGTAGTTGACCGTCGGAGAGGTGGGAGTCGTGGGGCACCCGAGAGGATTTCGAGCGAGGGAGGCCTGCCTCCTGTGCGCTGAGCCCTTGGCAGTTGAATTGGCAAACACCGCTGGCCACCGGATCGGGGCAATCAGGGTCCTCGGGCGATTCGGGAGGTCCGCAGGGCGTGAGTGAGGCCCACATCTCGAAGCACCAGTCCTCGTTGGGCTGCAACGACGGGCACGACTGGTCGGCCCACCACTCGACCAAGATCTGATCGGGGTCCAGGTAGTCTCCGATTCCGAACTGACAGCCCAGTTGCGGATCCCAGTCGTAGTCACCGCAGGTGGGGTGGTCGATACCCGTCACTCCGCAAGGCAGTGCGTGGTAGACCTGAGAGTAGGTTCTGCATCTCAGGTGGATGTTGCCGACAACACCAGCCGAACAAGGCTCCGCGCCGAGGGCGAGCTCCGGCGAACTCGCGAAGCACAAGCCGAGAAGGACCAGCAGAGCTGTTGCCGGCCTCGTCCTTCGGGCGATGGGGGAACGTTCGAGTGTCTTCATGTTGTCTTCCCTTCTGTGCTGGTAGCGGTCGAGCCTTGGGGTTTCCGATAGTCTTTCCGGAGCCTCCAGGGCTGGTTCGATTCGCGAGGTAGGCCTGGACAGCGGCTCTGGAGGGTCCGCGCAGTCCGGAGGAGAACCTGCTCTCGTTCCCCCGATCGAGTCTCGGCCACACCTGACCCGTGGGAGTGCTTCGACGAGTCGCTGGCGGACCGCGGCGTCTCCGGGGGTGAGTCCAGTAGTGGCCCCATCCGAGTTCCTTGATCCAGAGAGTGTGAGTTGGGTGCGACAGGTCCGGCACCGACAACCCGGGTCTTGATGACTAGGGCGGCCTGAAAAACCCCACGGACGAGGACCTGGACGGACGGAGGTCCCTCGTCCGAGAGCCGAGCCTGAGCGTCCAGTCCCCGACGAGGCGACGATCACCTGCAGTCGAGTCGATGCGCTGGCCAACCCGCAGTGAGCCCGCCGCCCCGATCCTCAGGTAGGTCCCGGAGGCGTGACTCGAGAAACGCGGGGACTCGACCGGGGAGTGAATAGGCGACAGGGGGCTATCAGGGGAGCAGGTCCGACTCCGACTCTCCGGCGGCGAGGCACCCTGGTAGCGAGGGATCTCCCGCACAGGCCGGGTCGGCCGCTGAGCGCCGCACGTCCTCTTCGCTTTCTGCCCGCAAGGGCCTTCGCACGCTTTCGAACGAGCAGTCCGTGCGCTCACCTCGCGTTGCCTCATCACAGAGCCGGATGCGCGCTCGAGAGTCCTCTCGGCCCGATTCGGCCTCTCGAGGAAGGGGGCTCTGCTCGGCGCGCTTGAGCCTTGCAGCACGGCATAGGGTGGCACGGACCGAGGCACTCGCCATCCCGGGCATGCCGAGTCGATCCAGGAACGCCAGTCCGGCCGCAGTGGACCTCTCGAACACCTCCGGCGATTGGGCATCGGCACCTAGCGACTCTGCGAAGAGGCTGCATTCTTCCCGGTCCGGGGGCGCTGTGGTTGGCGCGGGCATCTCTTGATCAGCCGCCGCAGCTGAGCCGTTGCTGTCGGTGGCGGCGACTTCGAAGAGGAACTCGTTGCTGAAGAGCCCGCGTGGATTCTGAAGTTGGAGAAAGTGAGTGCCCACCTGACTTGGCAGCGTCAGGAGCCGGACCTCTACCTGCCTGCAGTCCGACGTCGGGCCCTCCGTACACTCCACAGTGGCCTGGACATGGCGACCATCGACGAATACTTGAGCGTCGGCATCAACGTCGCGCGAGCTGACAGTCATGGTTGTCGAGCCACCGGACAGGACCGGGAACTCTTGTCGCCCTCTCTGCTGCTCGATCGGACCAAGGCTCCAGATCGCAGGTTGCGGATGCTCCAGGCCAGTGTTCGCCGGGGGCCAACCCGTGAAGGTGCCGACGAAGCTGCCGCTCGACGCCAGGGTTGATAGCTGCTCACGGGTGAACGCTTCCCCACCCAGTCCATCCACGTAGACTCCGGACTGGTAGTCGAGGACTGCTCTCTCACCGATGTCGCCTCTGATCCAGACGCCGAAACCGCGCAGGACGACTGCGCCCTCCGAGTCCGCCAGTTCGAGAGCTGCGAGGAGCGACTCGGTCCGGGGCTTGCGCGCGGTCGCACGGCCAAGCGTCACCTGGCGAGCGAAGGCTCCCGAGAACCCTGTGGACCCCTCGGTGACCATGTTCCAAACGGGCTGGAGAGGGCTGCGAGGATCTTCGCCCACCCACAACGACCTCTCGTCGATCCCTTCGGCGAGAGTCTCGGCCGTGAAGTGATCGACCATGTTCTGGCGACCCTGGGGCAGGATCAGCCATCGGTCGTAGGCACCTCGCCAGGTCGGAGCGTCCATGCCAGTACCCGGCGTGTTGGTGCTCACCCAGAAGGGCATTCGGTGGCAGTCGCCACAGACATTCCTGCTCCCATTCTCTGGCACTCCCTCGATGTGGAAGACCTCGAATCCCCGGACGGCGCGGGGACTGAGGGCGTTCGAGTACGACCGCCGCTGTGCCGGAGGATAGGGAACCGCGAGGAGGAAACGCGCGAGACTTCGCCGGTCCGCTGGAGAGAGTCGGCCGCCATCGCACTCCTCGATCTTGCACATGGTGCTGGCCAAGGCGGCATCGACAAGGAAGCGAGTACAGGTTTGTGGATTCTCGAAGTCGCAGTTCGGTGGCTCGGCACCGCCGATGTTGCCAGTGTTGTTGCCTCCGAATGGGTCGCCGGGGATCCCGTCCCAGTGGTAGGGGGCTGAGTTCCTCAAGCCTCGCGCCGGCATCGTGTTTCGAGGTGGCACTTGCGTCTGACCGTCGGGGATCGGGGTGTCGAGCACCCAGAGCAACTGATCGGTATTCCCGTCAGGGTGGCAGCTGGCGCAAGAGAAGGTCTGTGTTGTGGAAGCGCCTGCCGTGTTGAAGGCTCGACGCCCCCGCTTCATTCCAGGAGGCGTCGGGTCCTCGAGCCTCACAAGTCCCTCTACCCGCGGCGCCGAGGGATCTTCCAGGTTCACGATCGAGACGGTGTTGTCGACAGCGTCGAAGACCCAGGCTCTAGCTAGGGCTCCTTCAGATGCCTCGAGTGCGACCCCCCGAGGAACGGAGCCTACGGTTACGCGGCCGAGCACTTCCCCGGAGAGGGCGTCCAACGTAAAAAGAGCGTCAGAGCTCGCAGCCGTGGCCACCAGGATCGAGTCGTCCGGGCTGATCTGAACGGCGAAGGGCGTAGCGAGAGCTGACCCTGCGGCCGGTTGCAGAGGAGGCAGCGGCTCAAGGTCGAAGTGGTCCGGAGCCGCACAGGCGAGACCGGTACAGGAAACACGCGAGATTCTGTTCAGGAACGGTCGGTTCTCCATCTCCCGGAGACCGTGGTTCAAAGTGCCCGCTCGGCCGTTGGCGTCGTTGCGGGCATCCGTTTGAGCCACGAAAACGTTGCCGCGAGAGTCTATGGTCAGGCCGTAGAGCAGCGTGCCGATGGACTCGACGACCTCGACAAGGCGATCGGAGTTGGTGTCGAAGACATACAGGTCGCGGTCCGGCACCCGGGGCTGCCTGACGAGATCAACGACCAGTCCATCAGAAAGAACATTGTTGAAGCTCTGAATTGTGAAGGTGCACAGGTCGCCGTCGGGCGCGCCGGTACACCCCGAAAGCTGAGTCTGATTGTTCGACTCGAATGGGAGCACGAAGAGTCGATTGCCCTGCACAGCGATGGCCCTGGGGTCCTGAGCAGAGATCCTGAGTCTTCGGATCACTTTGCGGCGAGCCACGTTCACGACCGCCACAACATTCTCCGAAGAGAGAGCTACGTAGGCTTTGGCGTTGCCGGCAAAAGCGATTCCGACAGGTTCGTCGAAACGTGTGGCCTTGGTGCGAGGGTCGAAGTCCTGAATGGTGGCGATGACCTGAAACCTCGTAGGCGTCGAGGGCCGCAGGTCGACAACACTCACCGAGTCAGATACGTGGTTGGATACCCAGGCTTCGAAGCCATCAGGCCGCACCGCGACGGACACTGGGTCGATCCCAACTGGCACCCGCGCCAGCACATCACGACCTCTGGAATCGATGACGTCCAGAGTGTCTGCAGCCGTGTTCGCGACCAGGACCAAGCCTCCGGTGAAGGCGATCGGAGAGGAGTGCGGGCTGAGGAACGTCGGGCTGCCGGTCGGATCAGCCTGCGCAAAGGCGCCGGAAGAGCTGAGAACAGAAAGGGCCGCGACACCTAGCCAGAAATGGACTCGTTTCAAAGGCATGGGCACTCCTCTGAGAGGGAGATGGTGTAGTCCCGTCGGCGATCCAAAATGAGCCGCGTACTGTTGGTCGGTTCTGGCGGTTACAGACGTGCGTGCTGCACGATGGGTTCGGTCCTCGAAGAGTTTCGGGTCATGACGTCAGCAGGACCGTCAGATGTGGCTCGGCTTGGCACCTCGACGACAGAACCAAGCTCTTGAGACCGCCCAGCCAGTCTCTCCGATCATTGAACGGCCTCGCTCCAACGAGAGGCGTCGCCTGATTCGAAGCCGTCCGCGAAGATGGCGGTCGATTCCAGTACGACGGGTGCCCAGTCGCCACTATCCTGAAGGATGGCGAGGCCGAGAATATCTCCTCGTTCGTTGATCTTCAGGACGGACTGGAGCGCAACGCCAGCGTCGGGCGGGATCAGATCCTCCAGAAATCGGATCCCCAGGTCGAGGTCCCAGATCCACGGGTGCGGTCCGCCCGAACTCAGATTGCCGATGATGGTGCGGTCGTCATTGATGTCTGCCGCGCTCGCCCCTCCCGTGAACGTGCCGACGGGAACGGTTCCGAGATCGTCACAGTAGAGAAACGGAATGTGTCCGTTTCCGTTGGCGAAGGCTGTCCCGCCGACCGTGCAACCCTCGGAGTTGACGCCCCAGGGCCATGAGAATGATCGCCCGTCGATGCGCGGGAGTAGCAGTGTTTCCCCGCCTGGGGACACCCTGAAGCCGGTCTGCGACGTGTAGTAGCCGATCGTGAAACCGCTGTTGCTCAGATCTGTGGCTTCACTCTGGCCCTGAAGTGGGTCCGGGGGCAGGCCAGGAGTGGCGACGAAGGAGGTGCGAGGAGAAGTGTGAGATGGGCTGCGTGAGGTTCCAGCCACTACTCCGTCCTCGTTGATCGCTGCGGCGAGACTCATCGAGTCCCCGGGAAGGGTTCCGACCGACGTGAAAACTCCGTCGGGAGAGAGGACCCAGGCCAGTCCCCAGGACAACCCTCCATCGCCCAGGATGAAACCTGAGTCGTTGATGCCCATGGCTCGGTAGCTGCTCAGACCTGGCGGAGCCGGTATCACCTCGACCGTCCCATCGGGTCGCCAGTGCCACCCCTTCAGCAGGAGAGGCGATCCGGACTGAAACTGCCCGACGACTTCTCCCTGGTTGTTGAGGCCGGTCGGAAACACCGATGCGCCTCCGGCGATCGGTGGCGGTGCGATTCGAACGGAGTATTCTGCGGCGGCCAACTCGAGGGTAGAGAAGTGGCCTGCCAGCACAACTGTTGCGAAGAACAATCTGGCGCGACAGAGCCTGCCAGCGAGAATCCAGGTGTGTCGATCCGATTGCATGCTTGTCGTCTTCAAGGTGTTGTCGGTCCCTTCCAAGTAAGAGTTTGATTCCCGACCACTTGAAACGACGAATCCACGTGGCCGAGCAGAAGATGCGGTTGCAGGTCGGCGGAGGCCGCAGGCCCGCCGGTCCGTTGTTGAGAACGCGAGAACGCCCAGACTCTTGACTCAGCCGACCTGCCGCGTTGTCCGGTTCATCGCCGCACTGCGCACTCGAGCGATGAGAGCCATCAATCCTCGTCCTCGACCGCGAGCTCACCGTCGCACGAGGCACGTTCCGAGGGCCCGCAGGTGCGTCTCCCGGCGGTCCTGAACGGTGGGTACCCCACCTCGGTCAGGCAGGTGAGGTCGATAGAGCGCCAGTCGCCGCGTCGGAAGTACGCGTCGCGCACCTGTGCCATGCAGGTATCAAGCGTCCCATCATGCCTGGACTGCGGCATCTCGACGAATCTCCCGTTCGGCAGATAGCGCTCGGCGTACCGCCCATCTTCCGGTGGAGACGTGATGTCCCACTCACCGGTGAGCATGAGGACCTGCACGTCGGACTCCACTGGATGATGGAGATCCGCAGGGACTTCCGATCGCGGCCAGTCCCGACAGATTTCCAGTTCTTGGTCGAGGCGGAGAGTGCCGAAGACCGTACCCTCGGCGTGCTGGCGCGCCTCGGTCACATTCGTGTAGGGCACCACCTCCGCGCACCGGACGGCCATCGTCATGCCGGTGGCGGCGGCGCCGAAGCCCGCCGCCAGCTTGACCGCCATGTCGGCGAACCGCGTCCAGTCTCCGTTCGCGGCCGCGGTGACGTTCATCGGAAGGTCTGCGGCAGGACCGGAGTAGTACAGCGAGAACCGAAGTGCATAGACGAAGCTCTCGTAGGTGAGCGTCACGGGATGCTCCCGTCCTGTCTGCTCGCTCACCACCGTCGTCTCTATCGGAGCCGTCCGCAGTTGGGAAAGCACAGAGTCCATGTCACTGGCGAAGTGGGGGAATGCGGCGTGACAAGCGGCGTCGTCCCGGCACTGCGCCTTGATACCGACGATGCCACGCTCGAGCAATTCGGCCTGTGTGAGCAGGTGATCCTGGAAACGTGCCGCAACGCCTTCGAGGAGTGCGGCTCGAACGTTGTCGCCATGCCTGCGGATGTACTCCAGACCAACCCGACTGCCGTACGAGGCTCCGGCCAAGTTGATCTGCTCGTGGCCCAGCGAACGGCGGACCACTTCCAGATCGCCCGCGATGATGGCGGTGTTGTAGCGCCCAAGGTCGACTCCGCGCTTCATCAGCTCCGGGAGGCAGGAGCGGTAGCGCTCGGGTGAGAGGAACTCTCGCATCCATGTGTTCGGATCCTCGGAATCCCCGAGTGGTGGGCATGTCAGAGGGTCGGACCGCCCGGTTCCTCGGTAGTCGACAAAGACGAGATCCCGATCGATGCGAGGGCCCGAGAAGACCTGGGCCAGAAAGGGGGCCGCGCCGCTTGCCCCCTGTCCCGGGCCTCCCGCAAGCCAGTAGATCGGGTCGGGCTCGGGCGCAGACCCCGTAGCCTCGAGGACCAATACATACAGGTCGATGATCCGCCCGGCTGGCCCTTCCACCACGGGAACCCTCAGGCAGTGGTGAGATCCATCCAGCGGAGCTGCCAACTCACACGGTACTCGATAGGGTGTGGCTACCTGCTCAGGCTGAGCCACACCCGGAAGCGCCCGGCTCACGCAGGCGCCCTCCGCCTCTGCTCCGGGGCGACGAGCGAGGTGAGCCTTCGCTGGCAGGGTGAGGGCTGCCACAAGCACCAAGGCAGCCAGGAGTACCGATCTCGCTTGGCGGTGCGAGCACGCCAGGCGTAGTGACTCGAGGACGGCTGCCACACACTTGACCGGCCTTCCGATCGGCATGGACATCAGTGACGGAACTCTTCAGGCCGCCTGCGAAGCCAAGGGAGATGCCATGACTTCCGACACGGCCCAGACGGACCAAGATCGAGTGAATCGAACATTCAGTACTCCCGAGGATCCCCCGGGATGTCCACGGGCAGCCTCATCAGGCTGGGCCGAAACTGCTGAGTGGCGAACGGGAAGGCGGCGTTGGCGATGTAGAGAAACCTCTTGTTCCGCCCGCGTCGTCCGAAAGCCACCGAGGTGGGGACGTCGAGCAGGTCACCGGCATCGAGAACGGTCGATGGGACATCGCCCGGGGTCAGGCGCAGCACCTTGTTGAAGGGTCCGGTGGCGCAGTAGATGCGACCCAGGACATCGAACGTGAACTCGTCGCAGCCTAGAGGAAATGCCGACACGTGAACGGTGGCTTCTCCCGAAGATCCGTGATTCCCAATAGGAAGCCTCACGATGGCGCCTGTCGACGAGTTCGCCACGTAGACGCTACCTCTGTAGTACTGGAGCCCGTTGGGACCCGGAAAGGGCGAACCCGGCCTGATCTTGAGGAGCGGGTCGTCTACCCAGACCTCGAACGAACCGCCCGAGGTGGACACTCTCCACACGAGGCCTGCCAGGGAGTCTGCGGCGTAGAGATAGTCGCCGTGAACGTCCAGGCCGTTGAGAATCGCGACGGAGGAAGGGGCGACGGCAACCAGCCAGTGTTCGCCGGTTCCGGTATCGATCTCCCAGATGCCGGAGTTCGCAGGGTCGCATGCCGAGACGGCTGCGAAAAGCCGATCGTTGTCATCGACGGCCAACCCGGCAGCCAGGGTCGGTACCGAACCACAGGGAGCCCCGATGGGCAGCTCGGTGACAAGGGTCAGGCGACCATCCTGGGAGACTCTCACTACCTGGCCGGTCAATGCGAGTGTGATGTAGGCGTTGTCCAGGCTGTCGAAGACGATGCTCTCGGGCGTTTCCAGCGCTTGAGGATCGAAGAGGACGACGGTCTCGGCTCGCGGCTCAGAGTCGGCACCGAGACTGGTGATGCTTGCAAGGGCCGCTACGGCGACCAGACTGGCGACTTTCCTGGCTGGCAGGATCATTGGAAAGCTCCTTCTGTATCTCTTGCTTGGGCGATTCGAGCGTCCGTTTGGCGCGCAATGCATGCGATCGAGGACGCGCGAGAGAGACTGGGAGGAACTCAGGTCAGGGGCTCTGCCCGTCCGGGCCGCCAACCGCGACGTGGCTTGCGGACGACTGCCCGCGAGCCCCCTTCTTCTTGTCTTGGGAGTTGAGGAAGGATCACGACGAGCGGCCGTGTTTGGCTCTGGACTAGGGAGGGACCCCGGGGGCCGCGTGAACCTGCTCCAGCGACTAATTGGATCGCGCGTCAGGAGGCCCAGCCCGTCAATCCACTCCGGAGTGAGTTTCGACCGGCACCTACTCAAGCCATGGACTGGCGCCGGCGACTACGTTGGTTCTTGCCTTCACGATCTCACCTCCTTTCTATGGATGGAGGGCTGGGGAGGGTTTGAGTTCTCTTCGAGGCCTCGACCTCGAGAGCGCCGAGGCGTTGGTTCTAGCCGAGGATGGCGACTGTGGACTCGCCAGCCGGCAGGTTGGTTCTGACTCTCATTAACGGCCTCCCTTCACAGGTAGAACTTCAGATCGAGGGCTGGGCACTCCCGACACCAAGGACGCGGCCTCGAGGCTGCGGATGACTCGTGACAGAAGGGGCTAGCCCTGCGCAGCTGATCATCGGGTAGAAGAACCCGACTTCGAGCGGCCAGGAGCCTCGCCTCGCTGTCGAGCCAGCCTGGCCGTCCCCGGGAGTTTGAGGGTGTCCGCCACCAGGCGGCGGCCCAGGGACGCAGAACCGGTCGAAATGAGGCGGACGGCGCAGCTCCGTCACATTCTGCTGCCTGAAGACCTCCAGCCCAGTCGCAGGCCGAGCCGAAACTCCCCACTTCGCGCTTACTGGAGTAGGGAGAACGATTGGAGGGGGTACAGTTGATGGCCCCGGCTCCGCGTTCAGAACCAGCATTATGGCCATGACCGGATCGAAACTGATGTCCGAGAAACGCCCCTGGGCTGATCTTTCGGTACCCGATCCTGCGGTCGCCGTCCTCCTGCGTGTGAAGCAGGTGAGGCTGCGAGTCTTCCACCCGTCCCTGTGTGTCGGCACCAGATCCTCAACGGGCGGGAGCTAGTTCGTGCCTCTCGACAGCAGTTGGCGTCAGCTCGAGGAGCTTTTCCAGGCGGCGCTGGACCTACCGGCATCGGAGAGAGATGAGTTCCTGGTTGACCAGTGTGCTGACGATGTCGCGCTCCTCGCCGAAGTTCGCGCTCTGGTCAGCACAGCGGAGAGAGCAGTCGGGTGGCTCGAGGGCTCGGCCGAAGAGGCGGCCACGGCGAAGGCTGCCCCAACCGAAGTGGCGGGCTACCAAGTTGAAGGTGAGATCGGCAGGGGTGGCATGGGGGTGGTCTACGCCGCCCGAGGTGCGCATGGCCTGGTAGCTATCAAGATTCTCGACCTCCCGCTGGAGGCCGAGGGCGCCAGGCGTCGTTTCCTCGACGAGCAGGAGATCCTCGGGCGTCTCGAGCACCCCCACATCGCCAAGATGTTGGCCGCCGGGGAACTCTCCGACGGCCGGCCCTATCTCGTGATGGAACTGGTCGATGGCATACCGATCGATGACTACTGCGAGTTGAAAGGCCTCACTGTCGAGGAGCGGCTACGACTCGTCGAGCCTGTCTGTCGGGCTGTCCACCACAGCCATCAGAACCTGGTAATCCATCGCGATATCAAACCGAGCAATGTACTCGTCACCCGCGAGGGGAGTCCGAAGCTCCTCGATTTCGGCATCGCGAAGCGGCTCGAGCCCGACGTAGAGCCGACGCAGACGGGCGAAGCTCGGATGACACCGGAGTATGCGAGTCCAGAGCAGCTCAGAGGCGAAGCTTCAACTACAGCAAGCGATGTCTTCTCCCTGGGTGTCTTGCTACATCACCTGGTCACGGGGCAGGCCAGAGGGCACCGAGGGTCGGGCGAAGCCCGCCTCTCACGACCCAGCGACTCCGTTGCCTCCGAGAGTGCGGTGGACCTTCCGAAGTGCGGGGTAGGACGACGACGTCTCGTTCGCCAGCTCAGGGGAGACGTCGACACCATCGTGCTGGCGGCAACAGAACCGGCCCCTGGAGCGCGCTACCCGTCGGCGGAGGCGCTTGCCGCGGACATCTCGAGATTCCTCAACGGTCTGCCTCTGCGCACCCGCCGTCGCTCGCTGATCTACGTCGTCTCGCGGAGTGCGCGCGCCCACCCCGTCGCTTCGGTGCTGGTCGCCGGACTTGCCCTCTCCGTTCTGCTCTTCGTCCCGCTGCTACTCCTCGAAGTACAGCGGAAGGCGCGGGCTCTCGACGAGGCAGCCGCGCAGACGAAGCGTGCTCGGGCTTCGACAGACTACGTCGTGTCACTGATCGCCCGGGCCGATCCGGTGTCTCCACTCGGAGAGGGCGTGAGCGCCCAGGAGATCGTAGAGGCCGGGGCATCGAAGCTCGAGTCGCAACTCGACGAGCTGCCGGCGGAATTGGCTGCGGATCTGTCGCTCGCCCTGGGTCGAGCTTTCGTGGGGCTGGGCGAATACGAGGAAGCACGACGCTTCCTCAGCCGGTCGGTGGCCGCATTCGAGGAGCGCGGCTCTGTAGGGGCGCTTGTCGATGCGCTGCGATGGATGGCGGAGCTGGACCGCACCGTGGGCCGCCTTGCCCAAGCCAGGGAGCAGCTCGAGCGTTCCTTCCAGTTGGTGGAAGCGTCCGGAAGCGACGAAGCTCTCATGATCGCTGACCTCCAGTTGGTCCTTGGAAGGGTCGAAGCAGCAGAGGGTAACCTCGCCGAGGCCCACGCGTTGCACCTGAGCGCCTTGGAGGCCAGAAGACAGATTGCCGGTGAACACAGCCTCGAACTTGCGGATGCACTCTTCGCGCTCGGCGAGACCGAGGTTCAAAGAGGTGAGTATCTGGAAGCCAAGGGCCTCTTTGAAGACTGCGTCTCGATTCGAGTCGATCTCCTACCGCACGACCACCTGCTGGTTGGCAGAGCGCGCCTCGTACTCGGTACGTCACTGAGGCTGCTTGGCGAGTTCGGTGCAGCAGAACAAGAGCTCTCTCGAGCGGTTGAGATTCTCGAAACCAAGATCGGCGAGGACAGCTACGAACTTGCCGTGGGTCTCGATCATCTGGCGAAGGTCTTCGCCAGTCGAGGTCAGCTCGATCGGGCGGAGCCCTTGTTCAGGCGATCTCTCGAGATCGTCGACAGAGAGGTTGGCGAGAGCCCTCGGCTGGGGGATCAGCTTCACAACCTGGCCGTGCTGCTCGATCTTCAGGGTCGGCACACCGAAGCGACCGAGTTCTATCAGCGGGCGATCAGGACTTATGAGACCACATTGGGTGTAGGAAGCGAATCAGTCGCCTCTGCCCTCCACAACCTCGGCACCCTTCAGCTGGAAGAGGGTCTTCTCGAGGCGGCGCGCCCCAACCTCGAGAAGGCCTTGGATCTCCGAATCTCCCTCCTCGGCCACGCTCATCCGCGGTCGGCCATGACATGGGCAGCGATCGCAGACCTTGAGTTCTTGTCAGGCCGCTGGAAGGAGGCTGTACAGCTGGCGGAAGAGGCTGCTGTTGTCCTGGCCAAGGCCGCACCCGATCATCCGGACCTGGCGTATGCGCTCCGAACGGGTGGGATGGCAAGACTCGCAGATGGTCGCGGTCGTGAAGCTGAACCGCTCTTGCGGAGAGCTCTGGAGATCCGATCCGCGGCTCTCGAGGACCTCAACGGCGAAGTGGTTCAGAGCAAGGTCGACTGGGCACGAGTGAACTTGAGCCTTGGTCGATCTGCGGAGGCAGCAGCAATACTCCGCCCCGTGATCGAGGGCCAGGAAGTGGAAGCTTTGCCCATCGAGCTAGCGGTTCAATTGGCGGCAGCCCACATCCTGGCCACCGACCTGGAGGATCCCGATTCAGAATGGACGGACCCGGAGCGTCGGTCCGAATCTGCTCTCGGATTCCTGCAGACCAGCGGTGCCACCGGTCTTGAAGCTGACCGCGTTCGGGCTCTTGCTTTGGCGCGGGCGGGCAGGAGCGACGAAGCCTGGCTTCTGGCTAGGGCGATTCTCGATCGAGGAGTCGCCGATTCGAGGCTTTCGGATCTCGAGCCGGACTAGGGCACTCCGAATCTTCGGCGTCTTGGGACGGTGCTCCACCGAGTGTTCCCTCGGGCAAGGGCGGTCCACTTCGTTGACAGGTCAAGCGGGCTCGACTAGCTTTCTTGTCATGGTGCATCCGAGTCAAGGTCTCGCTTCAGACCTAGAGACTCCGCCGGTGGAGGCCGGCCAGGACATCACCAAGCTTCTCAACCTCTGGAGGTCGGGAAGCCTCGACGCCCGTGACGCCCTCTTCAGTCTCGTGGTGGGGCGACTGCGGCGGATAGCGGCCTCCCAGCTTCGCTCGGAGCGGGTGGACCACACCCTGGCCCCCACCGCTCTCGTCAACGAGGCATACCTCCGGTTGTCGCGGCAGCGGTCGGTGAGATGGACCAACCGCGCTCACTTCTACACCGTCGCCGCCATGATCATGCGTCGAGTCCTCGTCGATCACGCTCGTAAGCGGGCGTGTCGCAAGAGGGGAGACGGATGGCGCCGAGTGCCGATGGAGGCGGCAGCGGCCTTGGAAGCCTACGAGCCGGAGATTCTCGTTGACGTCGATCGCGCGCTGGAAAGGCTCGCAGAGAACGATCCGGTCCTGGCGCGACTGGTGGAACTGCGCTACTTTGTGGGCCTGTCCATTGCCGAGGCTGGTGAGGTTCTTGGTCTTTCGCGATCCTCCGCCTTCAGGCGTTGGCGTCTTGCAAAGGCCTGGCTGCTGACGGCGCTGGCGGACGAGCCGCCCGGAACCGAGTAGTCCGCTTTCTCGGTTGTCTTGCTCGCAGGCTTGCTGTCTCCGCAGCTTCTTGCCCAGCAAGGGCGGGTAGTGTGGAGATGACCGCTCGAGAGCGCCAGTCGCGGAGGGCCCCATTGGCACGCCGGCAGCCTCGAAGGATGCCGACGCGGGCCGACTTCGAAGAGTTTCCTCTGGCGGTGGCAGGTGCCCCTTGGTGAGCAGGAGGCGGGGGGCTGCGCCGTGAGTCCACCCGGGAGTCGACGCCGCGTACCTGATTGTCAGGAGCGCCCAACGATCGCGTACCCACTCAACTCTGCAAGGAGGCAGACGATGAAGGTCAAGACCAACGTCAAGGCTGGTCAGTCGACAGCCCACATCCTCGAGTAGCGTCAGGCTCCACGGCGCTTTCGGAGAGACCAGCATTACGCGAAGCTCAGCGTGGCGATCGAGAATCCTCTCAACTACCCAAGGAAGGGGGTGGTGCGCTGTGAAGGCGAGAACCCAAGTCGTCGTCGGTGCGAACCCGTGGTTCGAGTAGTGACCGCAACTAGCACTTCCTAGCATGGAACCGGTCGTAGACATCCTCAACCCAATGCTTCGGAAAGGGGGTGATGAGCCCTGAAGGTGAGAACCAACCTGGTCGCTGGCGGCAATCCCTGGTTCGAGTAGTAGCCGGAGCCAACAGCTCCGGGATTCAACATGTGTTGGGCCTCCTGACGACTGTTCTCCACGGATCCGTCCGGCGCCCTTGCCAGGCTCGACGCGAGACACTCCTGGAGTGCCTGGTCTCGAGGTGGAAAGTGTCGGAAGGGGCGCTGAGGACGCCACCGGACTTGGCGCCGACAGAGAGCTTGTCCACTTCGCCATCGGCGACGGTCATGCCCGGCCTACGTGGAAGCCGTTCGCGACCGCGTACCGAGACCGCAGCGGCTTTGCTCGAGAAGGCCACGGCGCCCACATCCAGGGTTCGCTGACCGACAACGGATCGTGCTATCGCCCCGAGCTGCCTGCAATCCCGGAATCTTCTCGTGCTCGAGCACTGCATTTCGACAATGAACATCGAATGCACCAGGGAAGCCAAAGACCAGCGCCGCTCCGGCGGCTGTCTCGACGGAACACGAACAACGCCTCGAGACTCGACATCTAGTGAGTGCTCTCGACGCCTGAGCTGGGGGTGGCCTCGCGCTCGAAGAACACGTCAAAGGCCCTTGACGACGACAGCATGAAGCCGCGAATCGCGCCACTGGGGCCTCGAACGAATCGCATCTCCCTGCCGTACCACTCGGAGCCATCGAAGAAATCCCGGCCACTTGAGCTCAAGACCAGATACGTTCCCCGCTCGCCGCGGGCGACGAGATCCTCGCCGACCCTTGACACTTTGTAGGTCGCCTCGAGCTCCGAGCTGCGGTAGCTTCCCTCGAACTCGCCAAGCTGGCCGATCTCAGGGATCGGTACACGTTCACCGTGCCAGACGGAGCTACGGGAACGCAGTGTGCAGCTCTTCCCGTCGCACTGAAGCGAGCGGCCGAGTTCGTCTGCGAAAGCTCCGGTGCTCCCGTTCCAGGTGAAGTCTGCGAAGGCTTCGGGCGACTCCCAAAGGCGCAGTCGATCGAACCAGCGCCGAACTGTCATGAAGCCACCGGCCGGAGCTCGATAGGAACCGACCAGGAGATCGAGATCGGGAGGAGGGGAGTCCTCGTCAGCCGGCAGTGTGCCGGGCTCCTCGGGCCCGATCCCGAGTGCCCACATTGCGATGTTGTGGGCAAGTCCGTTCGGCTCGATCTCGGGGGTGTTGGCGAGGACGACGACGCCCAGTTGTGCGTCGGGGATTCTCAGGAAGTAGCTCCTGAACCCTCCGTCCGCGCCACCATGACCGATAGCTGAGTGGCCATGCAGATCGTGCTCGAACAGACCGTAGGCGTAGGTCATCGGATCACCATTGGGGAGTCGTCGTGGGGCCAGCATTGTCCGGCGCTCGAAGGATGTGAGAGCAGAGCCCGCCTGGACGCCTTCGATCCAACGGCCAAGGTCTCGCGCGCTGGTCAGAAGAGCCGTGGCACCAAGAACCTCGTACTCGACCGGCCGGCGTAGATAGCCGCCCTCGCCGTTCGGAAGGTAGGATTCGACTCGGTCTTTGATGATGGCCCTGACGTCGGAGCGAACCTGCGTTCGCTTCATGCCGTTGGGCTCGAAGAACTCTCGATGCACGAAGTCAGCGAAGGGAACGTCGGCCACTCGGGAGACGACCTCGGCGAGGAGGGTGTACCCGGAGTTTGAGTACATCTGTTCTTCGCCCGGCGGAAAGTTGGTCGAGGCCTGGCGGTAGAGGAGCGACAGTACCTGTTCGTGCGTGACAAGATCTTCCGGCCGCCAACCAGCCATGGCCAGCAGTGACCACTGGTCCCGCAAACCGGACGTGTGCGAGAGCAACTGATCCAGCGTGATCCGTTCACCGAGCGGAGCAGTCTCCGGGATGTGGGCGGACAGCAGGTCGTCGAAGCGTAGCTTGCCTCGTTCGGCGAGCCTGCATATGGAGGCTGCGGTAAAGCGCTTCATGTCCGACGCGACATGAAACACCGAGTCGACGGTGATCGGCACGTCGTGCTCCAAGTCAGCCATGCCGACCGCGTACTCGAGAACCGTCTCGCCTGCCTGAGTGACCAGCACGGCTGCACCAGGCGTCCGGTCGCTGTCCCACGGCGCTAGCGCCTGCTCGATCCCCTTCTGAAGGGATGAGCGCGGATCCTCTTCAGTGACGCCTCCAAAGGGGACGGCGAGTAGCATCGCTGTCCAGATCCAACAGGGAGTCGTCCTATCAAGTTTCATGTCCTCAAGTTCCTCTTTCTTGGCTTGTCAGGCGCGGGTGGAGTCTGGCTGGGCGCTCATGGCCCCAAGACCGCGTCGAGTCCCTGCTTGTTAGCATGTTGCTCTGGGGTTGCTTCGAAGCTCTGCCGCTGCGAGGTAGCTTGCGCGCACCAATGGTCCTCCCGGCTTGTGAGGGCGCTCTCGCTACCTCAAACGATGCCTTGCTGTCGTTGGGGCCCAGCTGGCCGGCGGTCTGTCTGGTTGAGGTCGCGGGGGTCTGACCGCTAGCCCGGGTCGATCGCATCGCTCGGCCTGCCAGATCAAGCGGGGACTTTCTGTGATGGACATGGGCGGCACTGTGACGGACCAGCGGATCTGGGCAAGCGAAGCCTACGACTCAGCGATAGTTGAGAGGTCCGTAATTCACCTGTCTATCGCACCGTTCCGGGCTAGGTACTGGTATCTCCCGACTCGAAACCATCGCTGAAGATTGGTTGACGGCCCGAAACGCTATCCGAGGATTCCTCCCGTTGGATCCGCCAACGAATAGTCGCCGGACCACAACACGACGAAGGTCCCCCTGGGACCGGAGGCTATCCGGGGAACGAACTGATCCCCGAGCAATCTGCGTCTTGACCTGGAACTCGGGTCCGACGGGCTGACCGCTGTTGTGCAGGGCTCGTCCCTGAGCTCCGAAGGCCGCGCCGTCGGTCTCGAAGGTCGACCCAATGACGGTGAACCAACCCCTGGTGCTTGCCACCAACGACAAGGCCCGAATGTTCTCCGTGAAGGAGTTGAGCTGGGAGTCCTCACCGACGGGCAGAATCGAAGCGACGTGCCTGGATGCCCTGTTGGCGTAGCACCCAACCTCGTGTGCTCAGGGGGACGGTGAGTCCGACCTGGCCTGGGCGCGGCGGACCGACACATCGGAGCCCCTCGGCCCTTCCCTACTTGCCGGAGAAGCGACGTCCCAGCCCGACCCTGATCACAGTGGGCTCGAAGTCGATGACCGGGCCTTCCCTTATTTCGAACGAAGAATCTATGTAACCGATCGAGGCGTGGCCGAACCAGGGAGTTCGATTCCCTCCGAAGTCTCCGGAGATGATCCATCCCAGAGCGACTTCGTCCCCGACTTCCGCCGTGGTTCCCAAGGCAGGGAAGTCGAAGGCGAACGCGTCCAGGTAGTGGGCGCCAAAACCCAGGGCGATCTGGGCGCTCGACTTGTCTACGAGGTACCAGCGGGGCCCGATCCAAGCCTGGACAAGGGTGTCGCTTGCGGTCACGGGACTGTCGATGTTCGGGACGGGTGGCAGGAACGAGACGGAGATCTCCGCTGTGGAGGAGCCGAGGCCGGCGGCAAGGCCCCAACGCCCCGGAAGGTCGATCTCGGCCTCGATGGCGAAACCGGTGGAATCTTGGGGCTCGATGACGAGGAGACCGGGAGAATCTTCGACCGTGGCAGTTCCTGAGGGAAACAAGCCCTCACCGGCCAACCGCAACTTCCAGTCGGCATCGGCTGCCGTCGTGCTCGCGAGTACCGCAGCGAGGACGATCAACTGCTTGCAGGTTTGGCGCATCGTTGTCTCTCCTGAGTGGGGGGGAGGTCGATTGAAGTCAGAGGGGCGAGAGGAGGCCGGCTGAGACGAAGTCGGCTCTCGTGGAACCTGCCTCCAACGCTGGATTGGCGAAGACGAGCTGAATCGCCTGCAGCTCGGCCTCGGTGAAACTGTTGGAGGTCGATCGATTGGGAGAGGCCATCACCGCGTTGGGAAGTCTCTCCCCGGCAAGATGGCACAGGCCGATGGCGTGGCCGAGTTCGTGGACATGAATCGTGCCCGGACGCGCATTGGCCTCCGGGTTCTGGTAGAGCCGGCATGAGGATAGGAGGGGATAGGTGGAGGCGTCGCAAAGGATGCACCCGTTGCGGGACAGCCCGCCTCCGCAGCGAGCTTGCAGCTCCTCGAACGGGAAGTCCGCAGTCGTGATCTCGAGCGGTCCCGGGCGAGGATCCGGGTCCGTCGTGCTCTGAGTGATCAGATTGAGGGTCCCCATCAATGCTCCGTTGAGGACTGCGATTTGTTCTTCGAGGACCGCTCGGTCGGCTGGGCCCACGGACGGCGCGATTCGAAGTACCACCGTCGCTCCACGCTGGTAGGTGTTCCATTGACCGACGGGATGAGGGCAGGTGCTGGCCGCAGCCGCCCCCGTACCCAAGAACAGAGCTTCCAGAATCTCCTCTGCCGTCGGCTCATCAGGAGGGGGAGGTTCGCTCGGGGTGGACGAGGAGCATGCCAGGAGCAGGAGTACCAGGGCTCCCACGACGCTGGCCCTGACGGAAGCTCGTAGCTGCTGGGTCCGTCTGGGCCCGAAAGTGGTTGCGGCCACGCCGCAATCGGAATGCGGAAGGCTGGGTAGTTCGCTGATGCGGCTGGTGGTCGGCTCAGAGGTCGTTCGCTCGGGGTACATCGGGGTACGTGGTGGGTGAGTTGAATGCCTCGGTGCGCGGGGTTCGATTCAACAGGAAGGCGGGCGCACGATCCCCTGCCGCCCTAGAAGAGGACGCGCAACGTTGCTCCTGGAGGTCTCAGGGCCCACTGTGAGAATCTGGGGCAGCGACGCCAGTGGTGTGTGGAACGCCCCTCGCACCCACCAGGCTCGCAGCTCCAGCGGGGTACCTCGGTCCCCGTCAAATTTCGTCGATGGGGAGGAGCCGCTTGGCGCCGCCTCGACCGTAGCGATCGAGGCTCGCAGGCAGAGCTTCCGGTTGTAGAAGCGAGCCCTAGCGTGGGTCGCGCGCACCCTCGAGTGCCGGGACCTGAGGGAGTTCGAATACGATCGTCCACGGCGGTGTCTCTGGTGCAGGCCGAGTCGGCGGAGTTGCTCTACCGTTGAGGTGCACGACACGCCCACCGACTGAGAGCACGAAGTGTCTCAAGTACGCATATTCCTGGTCCACGCTGTAGTTCCGGCTCGCGAAGCCGTAGCTCCGACCAAGGCGAAGGCGCTGTCGACGATTCCAACGCTCGTCGTACTCGTACCGCGTGAAGAAGTGCTTGGACATGAAGCTCGGTCGATGCCCCAGTGACGAGAAGAGGACGAAGCGGATGTTCTTCCGAGCGATCAGCTCATGTATCGGCTCTTCATGATCGATCACATAGACGGCGTTGTCCCCGAAGTAGTACCCGAGTTGGAAGACCCTCCTCCCTGGATAAGGCAGCAGGATGCTCGGGGTGATGAGGACCTTCGCCTCTGAGTTGACTCGATCCGCCAGCGCGTCGAAGAGCTGCCTGGGTGGAACCGTGTTGTAGACGAACGACTTGAAGAGTCGTGCACCGGTTGCGAGACCTGCTTCGGGGCCTAGAAGGGGGATCCATGCGTCCAGTGAAGTGCGATGAAGGAGATTTGTCGTTCTTGAGAACGCGTGGAGGTTGGAAACGCCGGCGCCGGCGGTGAGCGCGATCAGAAGCAGCGCCGAAAGTCGCGTGCCCAGGCAACGGCTGAGTTCGTGTGTCCACGCCGAGATCCAGATCAAGAGGAGTGGCACTAGCGGAAGAAACACGCGGGAGAGGAAGAAGTCGAGCGTCAGACAGTAGGCAGCCATGTATCCGACGACGACGAAGATGGGCAAATGGTACTCACAGGGCGTCGAGGGTCCTCTGCGGCCGTAGAGGCGGAAGCAGTACCTCAGGATCAACAGAGCCGAAATCAGGCCAACGGCGCCGACGACGACAGAGGAAGTTGTCGCGAGCGTGGCGTTCCACAGGAATCTGGAGAGTCGCTCGGTGTAGTCCACCAGAGCCTGCAGCCACTGAAAGAAGGCCTCCGTAGACGTCGAGCTCTCCACGAGGCGAGCCGGGCGAACGACGCGGACGAAGCCGCGTTCGATGGGGTTGTAGGCAGTAACGACGAGACCGACAAGAAGGGCGAGAATTCTCAGACTTGCGGCTTCCCTCGCAGGTCGAGCCCAGGCGCCAAGAGGGGATGAGCTGGCGAACAGGGCATAGAGGCCCAGCCCCGCGGCTGCGAACAGAAGATCCTCGTGGCACAGCGCCGCCCAACCCAACCCAACGCCCGATGCGCCGCACAGAGCAACTCCCATCCATGCAGGCTTCCCCACTCGGAAGCTGGCGAGGAAGAGCAGGGTGGCTACCAGGACCGGTGTGGTCGAAACAGCGTGGGCGAGCTCGAGCCGCGCCATCATGATGGCTATCGGAAGGCTGGCGTAGAGGGCGGTCGGCACCAGGGCGGTCCAGAAGTTCCTGCAGATGCTCAGCGCGAGCACAAAGACGAGAAGGACGTTTGCTGTGTCGAATGCGGCGACGACGGTCTTGATTGAGGAGTCTTCGAAGCCGAGCAGGTGGATGGCGGCGGCGAAGGTGAGCAGCAGGGCCGGGCGATGGACGGGCTGCTGCCCGGGAACGGCGACGGTCCGGCTTCCCTCGGCCCACGAAAGAGCGAGGTTTGTGTAGTAGATGGTGTCGCTACCGTCGGTTCCCCTCTCCTCAAGCCCGTGGAAGCGGGCTAGAGCGGCGAGGGCGACGACAAGAGCCAGCACGGCAAGCTTGGTCGGATGCAGTAGCCGAATGAAGGACGGACGGTGGGCCAAGCCGGCACCTGCTGATGGCGCGGGAACCGAGAGCCTCGGCCTGGAGCTCGTCGCGTTGGCGGCGGTCGCCGTTGACTCTGAACTCGCGTCTCTCACGCGTACCTCATGTGCCGAGGGATTCGCTCCGGGTAGCTCTGCTGATCGAAGCTGCCATCGAGATGCGTGCGTCTGGCAACGCCGCAAGCTCGAGCCAGCAGCTCAGTGCCCTGCGCGCCATAGAGGTCGCGTGAATAGCCGCTCGGTCGGGTCAGGCGCCGGGTCTGGGGATGGAAGAACCCCGAGGCCGAGGATCGGACTGTTCACGTTCTCGTTCCTCGCCACTGAGGGAGGGCAGGGCAGGAACTTCTCGGAGCTTCACGACCGACTGAGAGAGCGTCGGGACTTCGAGCTCCTCGCCTTCTCCCCGCATCGCCTCCCGATCTCAAGCCACGTGCCGACACTTGCCTTCCTCGGGCGGGCGGCAGTGTCTCAGCTGCTGTTCTCCGTACTCTTGAACCTTGTTCTGGGCCGCCTCGTCAAGCGGCACCGGTTGGATCTCGTTGTCCTGAACGGTGGCCCCGGAGGAGTTCTCCTCGCCTTCAGGCCCACCGCGCCGGTCATCTTCTACGCGAATCACACATACGCTGCGCAAGCAGAGCTAGTCGGTGCCCAGCGATGGAAGAGGTGGCTCGTCTCTTTGGAGCGACGGGGCTACGCCTCGGCCAGAGCTCTCCTCGCAATCTCCAGCGCCACCGGAAGGGAACTCACGCGTCGCTACGGTGTCGATGCCGAAAAGGTGCGAGTGGTCACCGGAGGCGTTGACGTCGAGAGATTTCGGCCCCTGGGTCTGGACCGCATCCATGCCTCGGTCCTCTTCGTAGGCCGCCTGGATCGGCGGAAGGGCTTCTCGTTCTTGCTGCGAGCCTTCCGGCGCGTCAGGGACGAGCTCTCTTCGGCCAGGCTCTTCGTCGTGGGAGCTGTTGGTCGAATCGATCGTCGGCTTGCCCGTTTCCTGACACGCCATGAGCTCAGGGAGCACGTCGTCTTTCTTGGTGGGCTCGGTGACCAGGAACTCTGTGAGTGGATGAATCGCTGCGAGATTCAGGTAGTGCCTTCGGTTTTCGAAGGGCTGGGCCTTGCCGCTGTGGAGGGTCTTGCGAGTGGCGGTCTCGTGATCGGCACGCGTGGGTCGGGCCTGGACGAAGTGATTTCGGACGGTCAGGACGGATTCCTCGTTCGGTACGGTGACGACGAGAAGCTTGCAGCTCGGATGAAGGCGATCTTCAAGGCTCCGAAGTGCTTCGAATCGATTCGTCGGCGAGCTCGTGACAAGGCGGAGAGCAAGTTCGCATGGGAGCGGATCGCCCGACAGTACGTCGAGGTCTTTGAGGAGGAGCTCGCGGGTGCCAGGCCAACCGAACCTTGAGGGATCGGCAGACCTGGGCGTCGTGATCGTCAACTACCAGTCAGCAGGGCTTCTGATGGGCTGCTTGGAGAGCATCGCTCCATTCGTAGACCTCTCGAGAGTGGTCGTCGTTGACAACAGCCCAGTTCCGGAGACGTCCCGAGTGGATGAGTGCTATCCCGAGATATCGACCCTGCGGCCTCAGGAGAACCTCGGCTTCGCTGGGGGATGCAATCTTGGCATCGAGTACCTCCTCGCACTCAGGGTCAGCTATGTGCTACTTCTCAACCCGGATACCACCGCGCCCCATGACTTTGCTGCGGCCCTCCGGAGAGTTCTCGAGAGAGAGCCCTCGGTTGCGATCGCCGCACCCACGCTACTGAGTCTGGACGGCAGGACGCCCCTGTTTGCCGGAGGCAGGATGAACTGGTGGCTAGGGGGGCCGCGACACGTCAGGAAGCTTCGCCTTCCAGCCTGCCGTGAGTGGTTCCCGACGCCGTTCGCTTCGGGCTGCGCGCTCCTAATAAGGGCCGAGATCTTCGAGAGAGTGGGCCTCTTCGACACGGCCTATTTCCTCTACTTCGAGGACGCAGATTTCGTGCAGCGGGTCATCGCAGCGGGCCACATCGCGGCCTTCGTTCCGGGCGCCCGAGTCGTCCACCGGGAGTCGAGTTCCGTCGGCCGCGGAACCTGCAAGCAGGTCTACTATGCATCGAGGGGAAGAATGCTCTTTCTGAGAGCCTGGTCTCCGCCGGTACCGCGAGTCCTCTATTCCGTATTCACATTCCTGGTCAAGGCGCCGGCAGTCCTGATGTTCCTAGGCTACGGGCGTTTTGGTGCGTTTGTGCGCGGCGCGTTCGACGGCTTGACGGCAAGGCGGCTATAGCGTGACGGGACGTCCCCCGGTCATCTTGCTCGGAATGCATCGCTCGGGCACGACCCTTCTTGCCCAGGCTCTCCGAGACTGCGGTTTGTTCGTGGGCTACCGACTCGACGCTCACTGCGAGGCTGTCTTCTTCCGCCGTCTCAATGACTGGGCGCTCCAGCGCGCAGGTGCATCATGGGATCGCCCGAGTGCTTTCCGCGAGCTCTCTGCTAGACAGCGATGCCGAATGGCGAGCACGCTTGGCGACCGACTTCGGGGCATGGGTTGCCTGAGCTACCTGGGCCCCGGAAGATGGCTGCGCGAGCGCGGCCTCGACACTCTCGCGATGCCTTGGGGGTGGAAGGACCCTCGCAACACGTTCACGATTAGCTTGTGGCTGAAGCTGTTCGGGAATGCGCGTCTCGTTCGGATCCATCGCCATCCGGTGGATGTGGCGGCCAGTCTCGTGGTGCGACAACGATCAACCGGCCGTCGCCGCACCGAGGATGAGCTGTTCGGCGATTCGCGGGCGCCCGCCGGAGTGCGTCGGGACCTCGAGCAAGGCTTCCAGCTCTGGCGCTGCTACGAGGAGCAGGCAGATCTTGTCGCGGCGAATGTCGGGCACCAGATGTTGACGGTGCGTTTCGAAGAGGTGACGACGGATGCTCTCGACGCACTCGGCCGGGTTGCCGAGTTCGCAGGTCTTCGGCCCCGGAAGGGAGTACTCGAGGAGGTAGCTTCGAGTGTCGACGGGAGTCGGGCGCTCGCGTACCGCCGAAGTCCGTTGCTGTCGAGCTTCTACGAAACCACAAGAGGGGTCGAGATCGTCCGAAGGCTGGGCTATTGAGCGTCCTGAAGACCGGCCGAGACCGCGGGAGCGGGGTGCTGAAGCTCTATGGTGACCGCAACACCGGCACCAACTACCTGACTCGTCTCGTCGAACTGAACCTGGATATCTCGCTCCTGCCCGGTGTGGTCCCAGCCTGGGTCGCTTCGCTGCAGCGACTCATGCCGGGCCATGAATCTCTCAAGGACGCCTATGACCTGATGACGCGCAGACGCACGCTGGGGTGGAAGCATGCAGCGGCGCCACCGGTCGCGTTCGTCCGGGCCAGCAGCGCCTGCTCTCCAGGCCTTCGATTCGTCACGCTGACGAAGAACCCATACTCCTGGCTGCTCTCGCTCTTCCATAGACCCTACGCCTCGCTGTCGGCGCCGCGTACAGACCTCTTCAAGTTTGCATTGAGGCCCTTCGAAACGCCTCGCCGAGAGGGATTGTGCAGGCTCACATCAAGAACTCCAATAGAGATCTGGAATGCCAAGAACAAGAGCTACCTCGAACTCGCGGGAGGCGTTCCGACGCGCCATGTCCGCTACGAAGATCTGGTGCTGAACCCTCGTGCAACGTTGTCGGATCTCTGTTCGTCGCTCGCCATCGAGCCAAGGAGGGTCGACTTCGTCAACGTGGAGGAGTCCACGAAGGGCGATCACGCGACCTACGCGAACTATCGTCAACGTACTCTGACCGAACAGTGGCGCAACGCACTCGATCGCGAGACTGTCGCGCTGGTCAATGAGCAGCTCGACGGAGACGTGATGAGCCGGTTTGGCTACGAGCGGCTTCGGTCCCTGTAGCCTTGACGGTCCGCCCCCCGATCAACGAGCTGAGAGAACAACTCGCTGTGTTGGGAAGCGCTTCGCCTCCAAGAAAACTTCACAGCCCTCGAGATACCCTTGGCCGCAAGGCTCGATCTGTAGGTCCTCGAGCGCGCGAGGCGCAGCAGGCCGGCACGAATCTCCGGTATCGAGCGAGGATCGACGAGCGTCGCGGCTCCGCCGACAACCTCCTCGCAGCCGGAGCCGCGCGACGTCAGGACCGGGCATCCACTGGCCATCGCTTCGAGCAGGGGCATGCCGAAGCTCTCACGCAGAGAAGGGAACACGAAGGCGACCGCTGAGCGGTAGTAGTGGGCAAGTCGTTCCTGCGAGAGACTCTCATCGATGTACTCGACGTCGGTCGTGCCGGCGACAAGGGACCTGGGAAGGCCCGATGCAATCAGCAGAAGCTTGACCGGCTTGGTGAATTGGCAGGTCTGGTGTGCTTCAACGAGCCGTTCCAGGTTCTTCAGCGGCTGGTAGGTACTCACATGCAGAAAGTACGGTTGCTCAGGGTTGTGGGAGAGGCTCGGGTAGAAGACTCGCCTGTCGATGCCGTGATAGATCGGGGAAATGTGCTCCCTCGGCAGACTCAGGGCTTCGACCAGCTCTTGCCTGGCAAAGTTCGACACGGTGATCACCCGAGTGGCTCTGAGGCGCGGGAGGCGCCACACGAGGCGGCGAACCTCGTGGCGGATGATGCCGGCCGCCAGCTTCCGGGAGTTCGGGAAACACTCGCGGGCGGCAAGGGTCAGGGGCGCGGCGCCGTGAAGGGTCACGATTCGAGGCCTGGAGCTGCAGAGCATCCTGAGGGGTGGCAGCAACGCCCCGGTTGAACCGGGAAACCAGGCGAGGTCGGCTTCTTCCGGCACTCCCCGGTCGGCTGAAAGACCGAGAATCTTCCAGTTCATGGCCTCGAGGTGGCGACAGATCTGGTCAGCATAGATCTCGACGCTCTTCGGCGTGCCTCTCCTCGAGAAGACGGCGACAGTACGCCGATGCGGAGTGTTCAAACCGAACCCGTTCCGCGTCCCGCGGAGCCTGTCGAGGGGCGGTGCATGGACTCATGGCCCCAATCTCCAAGATCTATGCCGGTCAGCGATGCGAGTCTGTCGATCTCGGCAGAGAACTCTCGAAGCAGTTCGTGTCGGGTAGGAGTTTCCAGAGGCGGACGACCGGCTCGAGTGTTCAGCCATCTCAGCAGGCCGGCGAGTCCTCTTCTCAGGCGTCGGCTGAGCAGTTGTCTGAGGGTGCTGGCCAACCCGGGCGGAGGGTTGTTCAACTGGCGTTGAAGCCACGGGCTCCTCAGTCGCTTGCGAGCGTTCGCGACCGGAAAGCTCGTTCGAGCATGTTGCGAGTCCACGTCGAGGAAACGCAGAACCCTGCGGAGAGTCGGCTCCGGGGTGCTGACGACTTCGTCGAAGCGGACGACCAAGACCTGGCTCCTCGAGAATGCATCGAAGTAGCGAGCTACTTGCTCGGAGAAGTGAACAACCTCGCGGTACAGCAGCCCCTCGGGGAGGTAGCTGCTGTCGGAAGGAGAGCCAAGTAGGGCCTTCCGCGTGCGCTCGGCGGCTAGCGCTGCTCTGAAGCAGGCTAGCGGCTCGTTGAGGTTGTAGACCTGCTGACCGTGAGCGGCGTACATGACGTCGACGGGGTTCCGCAGCAGGATCAGGATCCTGGCGGCCGGCTCGAACTGCCGAATCTCGTAGGCTGCTCGCCGTGAGAACAGGTACCAGGGGGACGCCTCGCCGACCACCTTCTCGCAAGTCGCTCCTTCGAACAGACGAAGGTACTCTCTTTCGTCTCGAACGAACCCTCGGGCGCTGAGGTCCGAGCCGAAGAAGGTGGGTTCCTTCCGGGGTGACATGTAGATGTCGGGGTGCCGGCCCAGGAATCGGTGCATCGAGGTCGTCCCGGACTTGATCGCGCCGACCAGAAAGAAGTTGGGACGTCGTCCTACCACGGCATTTCGATTGTCTGGCGCTAGACGTCTGCGCTGCTCTCACGGAAGGTCGCGGTTTTGCCGTGCCGACCGGCTCAGCATCTGTTCGAGTCTGCGGGTCCCACGGGGCGCTGAGATTCAACCGACCCGCTTTGCGCGGCCTCCATAGGGTGGCGATGCAGGAACTTTGGCAGTGCCCGGAGTTTCGGGGGTGCGCTTTCGGCTCTCGCACCCCGGGACCCAGCAGCCCCGCAGGGCTGGAGGTTTCATGCGCCTAATAGCGGCGATTCCTGCGTTGAACGAGCAACGCACAATCGGGGAGGTCATCAGCTCGCTGCCCAGGAAGATCTTGGGCGTTCCGGTTGCCGAGGTTGTGGTCGTTGACGACGGCAGCACCGATGACACCGCCGACGTTGCGCGAAGCGCCGGCGCAACGGTCATCTCGCACAGCAGGACGACGGGTGTCGGAGGTGCTTTCCACACCGCCCTGCGCTTTGCGGTGGACAGCGGCACCGATGTCCTGGTGACGCTCGACGGCGATGGACAGTTCGATCCATCGCATCTGCCTCGGCTGGTCAAGCCGGTGTTGACCGGCAGAGCCGACTTCGCCACCGCTTCTCGCTTCAAGCCACCATCCTCTGCCTCGGAGGTGCCTTGGACGAAGCGCCTGGGGAACAGGGTGATGAGCTGGCTGGTCTCGCAGATCATCGGACAGAGGATGTTCGACGTCTCCTGCGGCATGAGGTGCTACGGGCCGCAAGCCCTCTGGCGGTTGTACCTGCTCGGCGAGTTCACCTATACCCAGGAGGCGATTCTTTGCTTGAGCGCTCAAAGGCTGCGAATGATCGAGATCGCGATCCCGATTCGCGGTCAGCGCGAATACGGCCGGAGTCGCGTAGCGAGGAGTCTTACCAACTACGCCAGTCAGACGCTCAGGATCATCCTCCGAAGCTATCGGGACTACCGCCCCCTCAAGTTCTTTCTGGGACTCTCCGCAATTCTCGCCGGTGTGAGTCTTTTCGCGGGGTCGGTCCTGCTGCTCCACTACGTCAACACCGGCTCATTCAGCCCCCACAAGTGGTTGGGCGCCTTCTCGGGCCTGGCCGCTCTTTGCGCGCTAGGCGTGGCGCAGATCGGCATCCTCGGGGACATGATGAACCGTCACCGCCTCTACTTGGAAGAGCTTCTCTATCGCGATCGCAGGTCGTTGGCCTCGCGTTCAGGCGAAGGGCTCCCGATCTCCGAGGATCTGGCCGCCTCTGGCCGGGAAAGGTGAGCTTCTTCGTCATAGTCGACGGGCGGGGAGCTGTGGCGTCTCTATTGACCGTTCCGCCAAAAGGATGGATGAAGGAGGCCGCGACAACTCCCCCCGGCGCATCTTCCGGCCGCCGCCGCAGCGTGGGCTCTTGGCGGGGCTAGACGCTCGACAGCCCGACCCTGCGAGCACGGCCGGTCATCGAGCTGTAGGAAACGCGCTGACTCTCGGCGGCGGGCAGTTGCTGTCCTCTGTGATGGGCATCTTCCTGTCGCTGGTTCTTGCCAGAGAGCTCGGCCCCCTTGCTTATGGCGAGTTCGCTCTCGTCCTGGCGATGGTCGGGCTGGCGCAGACTCTCTGCAGCCTGGGCCTACAGCAGGTCGAGCTGCGTTTTCTCGCCACCGCAATCTCGCTTGGTAGGGCAGGTGAGGCCGCGGCGCTCGGGTCCGGCCTGTGGGCGACGCGCCTGGCCCTGTCGTTAGTTGGCGGATGCTTGGTACTCGCCCTTGTGACCGTCAGGTTCGCGGCAACGGGCTCGTGGTCCCTCATCTTGGCAGCGGGCTGCTTTGGCACCCTCAAGCTCGCTTTCGAGAGTACCCGTAGCCTCCTCATCCCAATTCAGAGGCCAGCCATCTCGATCTGGCTGGAGCTCCTTAGGGTGTGCGCCCTTCCCCTGGCCGCGCTCATCGTCGTCAGGCGAGGTGCGATGCTTCCGGAGATCCTGTTCACCCTCTCCTCCGTGCAACTTCTCCTTCTGGTGGCCGCTGTTGGCACAGTGGTGCGGGCGTCGGATCTCCGACCGAAGTGGTCGGCGAGGCTGGGATCCGAGCATTGGAGGTTCGCAACAACCTCGTACTTGACCAACCTGGCTCTACTGACCCAGTCCAACGTAGGAATGCTGCTGCTGTCTTTCTGGACGGACCTCGAGTCGGTCGGCCACCTGGCCATCGGGCTCCAGGGCCTTCAAGTGGCGCGCGGGGTAGCGATGGCCGTCCGGAGGGCATGGCTTCCCGCCCTGGCTGAACTTGCGGAAACGGGGCGGCTTGACAGGGTGAAAGACTGGGGCGCTGTCGTGTTGTTGGTGGGCATCGCTGCTGCAGCGATAGCGATGCTTGCATGGTTCGCATGTGGAAGAGTGCTCATTAGTTGGATCCTGGGTGGCGAGTTCGACCGGGTCTTCCCCATCGCAACGACCCTTCTACTCTCTCTTGGGCCCTACCTCGGCGCCTCGACCTGCAATGGTCTCTTGTACGTCTTGGAGCTTCGCTGGCTGGGCGCGACTTCTGCTGTCCTCTACGCGGTCGCAACCGTCCTCGGGCTGGTCTTCCTGAGACAGATAAACCCGAGTCTCAGCGCCGAGGATTTCGCGTTGGTTCATTTGCTGGCCACTTTCGGCTTCTGGTTGCTGTCGGATCGATTCCTGCGGTCTCATGGAGGCCTCGACCTGCCGAGTCTCGAGGCCATCTTTCTCCTCGCCCCTTGCTGCTTCCTACTTCCAGCAGTGTCCGATGTGCTCGGGCCCGTGAAGGTACTCCTTGCGAGTACGTGTTGGTTCGTTCTCTACTTCACCTCTCTCTTCATTCGTGGCACCTTGCCAGGTCGCACTCGGTGGAGGGGAAAGTGTAGGACTCTCGACAGCCGGGTCAGAGCGGAGTGATCCTCCAGAAGTCCCCGTTCGCGGAACGCGAACGGCCCTGACTCTCTCGCGACTGAAGGCGCGTCTCTTGAGACTCCTGTCGGGCGAGGTGGCCTGGCGGAGGAGGCCTTTGCCGTGCTCTCGGCTGTGCGGGATGTCTCACAAGTCCGGGCCATTCTCTCGATCGCTGGTCGACTCACATCGACTCGGCTGGCGGCTTGCAAGATTGGGCTTGCCAGTCTTCCTGCAGTTGCTTCAGATCCGAGCCAAAGATCACCGGGAAGTCGCTCAGGTCGGCGCCGAAGGCCTGAATGAGCTTTTCCACTCCATGGAGTTCGAGCAGGTACTTCGCGAACGACCCTTGATGAAGGTAGGCCAGCCTCCTGTAGGCACCTTCCAAGGAAGGGTCGCTACGATAGTACTCGGCCTCCAGCACTTCCCAATGCTCGTCGACCAAGCCGAGCCGAGACCGTTCCTCGCAGTAGGCTTGATGGGTTTCCGTGCCGAAGTTGGGGAACATGAGCGGGGACGGCGCCAGGAGTTCTTCCACGGCGACTGCAACCCCTTCGTCCAAGAGTCGGTTGCCCGACCGCAGCGATCTGTCATTCCACGTCCGCAGAGTCTCGGACAGGTTGCTCCGCCCCAGGATGTTGTGGGTCAGCTCGTGCACGATGGAGAAGCCGTACTCCTGCTGCGCCATGGAGGCAGGGACGAGGATGAAGGCGTCCGGCCCAGGCGCGCTGGCGTATGGCGAGCGAAAGCAACCAGCTACGCTGATGCTCAAGCGCCGGCCCTGCCGCATCCCTTGGCCGAGGAAGAGCGCCGTCTCCTGGTAGTACCTCTCGAGCGTTTCACCCAGCTGACGGGCGTGGTGTGCGGAGAGTTCCTCGGAGAAGAAGCCGACACGAAAGTGCTCGGTCTCGAGGTCCTGGTCGCCGCGGGTTGGCTTCCTGATCTCCCAGGGACGGAACTCGTCGACCCACGAGGTCACAAGCCCCTCTGCGTCAAAGTCCAGCTCGATCGCGAAATGCAGGCGCTTCGGCTGTGGGGATGAGCCCCCTGGGCCGGTCCAGGAACCCCGCACGTCCGCATGGCCAGGCCCCCTGCCGATCCACTGAACGTCCAGAGAAGGCTTCTCAGGCTCTCGGGCGAGCTCCTGAAGCATGGCGAGGAATCCCGCCCGATCTCGCCGGTCGTCCCGCCCGATGTCCACGTAGGTGAAGGTCGGGGCAAGCTGGCTGCCGAGCGCCCCGACTTCCATTTCGTCGAAGAACTTCATCAACTGCTCCACCTGATGGAGGGTTGGCGTTGTGCGGTCAAGGCGCGCAACAGCATCAGCCTCGAGCATGGTGCCGACCATGAACATCGCCGTCAGAGCAGTGACAGCGAGGAGAATGTTCCTCTCGTAGCGAGTTGTCGTGGTGCGCAAAGGTGCCTCCTTCGTTGGTGTGGGTCGCTCGTGATCAAGTCTCGAAGTGGTTGCGACGGGCCGGGTCTTCGAGTACGCGCAGATCGAGGCTCCTTCCGGATCACCTCCAACAGTTCCGGACGTCGGCTCAGACCACTCGACCGAGCATCCCTCCCGACACGCCGCGCGTTCCTAGTGATGCGACAGCTTGAAGACCGCTCAAGTTGTTACGCGATTGGACCCAGGTGGACACCAGACGAAGACCCGTTTCCGGAATAGATGGCTCCGGGGCGAGTCAGAGAGACAGAGCGAACCTTGACGGAGTCATGGATGAAGAGAGACAACAAAGGACGGATTGGGCTGTGGAGACCTTCGCTCGCATTGCCGCTGGTCGGCGTTGCGGCACTTCTCTTGGTGGGGGAACTCCACGGCTCCCTGTCCCGGGCGCAGGCGAGCCCTCTGCCCTCCGAGCCGAACCTGGAAGGAGCCCTGAACGTGGTACTCGGTGTGAGAGCGAGCGAGGGCTTCAGAGGCGACGTACTCGTTGCGAGGGCAGGCGCGATCATCCTGCAGGAGACCGTTGGAGACGTACCCTTGCCGCAGGGCCAGAAAGAGCGGAGGTACTGGATCGGCTCGACCTCGAAGCAGTTTTCGGCAGCTCTGGCCGCCACCCTTGCTGCAGAGGGTGCATTGGATCTCGGAGGCACGATCGCCGAGTACCTCCAGGAGGTTCCGGCGAAAAAGAGAGGCATCACGATCGAGCAGCTCTTGACGCACACGTCGGGTCTCGGTCACAACTATGCAGCCGATGGCTTGACCAGTCGGACGGAAGCTGCGCGCGCGATCCTGAAGCGAAGGCTGCGAGCCGAACCTGGACAGGAATATCGGTACTCCAACGACGGCTACAACCTTCTTGCGATCGCGATCGAGGAAGCAACCGGGACCAGCTTTGATGAGTTGCTCGTCCGCAAGGTGCTCTCGCCCAGATCTCTCGACGCCACCGGACTCTGGGGGCACGAGACGGCCGGATCGATAGCGCCGATCAAGTCGCCGCGAGCACCGAGAGTTCGGCGGACGATCTACGGAGATGGGAAGAGTCGTGCGAACTGGGGGTATCGCGGTGCAACGGGGCTGTACTCCTCGACGGCCGACCTGTTTGCGTGGGCTCTCGCGCTACTGAGCGCCGAAAGCGACGACCCGCTGGGAGTCATCCAGAGGCCCCGAACGAGGGTGCGTCAAAGGGCGGATGGAGGTCTCTGGTACGGCTACGGTCTGGGCATCGCCACCGACACCGAGAACCGAGTGCTCTCACTACGTCACAACGGAGACGACGGCTGGCTAGGCCACAACAGTGCGTTCCTGGTCCACGCGGATGGCGATGTGGTGATCGTGCTTTCCAACGCTGCGGAGCACGATGGACGCGCATGGAGCGCGGTAGTGGCGCGAGACGTTCTCGATGTACTTGGCAAGTAGCGAGCAGGTGGGGAGTCGCGATACCTCATCGGAGCCCAGACATGGTGAGAAGACGAGCAGCTCGAGCGACACAAGCTGGCGTGCATTCCGAGCCCCTCCGGTGCCGTCCTTCGGAGAGTGTGAGTGTCGGGTCCAAGGGAAGTGCCCAAGCCCTATCGCATTTGCTCTTTGATTCGAGAGAAGCGAGGTGGCCTGAGCACTTCCACCTGTTGGGTCCGCGTTCCACTCAGAGCCCGTCGCCCGACCAGCGTCGATACCGGCGAGTCAGAGTTCGAGGAGACTCCAGAGATGCCAACACCGTTGAGTTTGCTGAGGCTGCGGACAGGCCCGATCCTGGTTGCCGCCGTGCTTCTTTCGATTTTTCCCGGTTCGCTTTGCGGCCAGATTCGGCTTTCGCCCGATCAGTGGCGGGAGGACCTGGCAGCCTCTGCGTGAGAAGGTCCTGGAGCGGCACATCGACCCGTTCCACACGATCACCGAGGAGGATTTCGACGATGCGGTGAGGGACTTGGACCGGAGGATTCCCTCCCTCTCGGATAACGAAGTGGTCGTGGAGCTGGCCCGCCTCATGGCGCTTCTTGGCGACGGCCACACCGCGCTCTGGCTCTATCCCGGGATCGTCAACGGACACACTGGGTTCAGCCGCTTCCCTGTAGCGATCTATCGGTTCTCTGATGGTTGGTACGTGATCGGAGTGGCCCGGGAGCAGGCGGAGGCGCTCGGCAGACGAGTTCTCGAGATCGATGGGACTGACGTCGAGGAGGTCTTCCGCCGTGTGAGTGAGATCGCTCCGAGGGACAACGCTGCGACCTTGCTCGATACCGTCCCTCGTCTGATGACCACAGCTGAGGTGCTGTTTGCTCTCGGGATCACAGCACGTTCCGACGAAGCTACGTTGACTCTCGCCGGTCCGGCTGGGGCAGTGTCGACAGACGTTCGTTTCCAGTCTGTGGCAACGGAGGCTCTCCCGAGCATGGCAGATCTCCGTTTCGACCACGAGCTTGCAGCAACCGCAGTCGGCTTCCTCACCGCGAGGGACGAGAATGCCCCAGCACCGCTATGGCTCAGGCACCCGCCGAGCCTCTGGTTTCGCAAGGCGCCGAAGCACTATTGGTCGGCGTATCTCGAGGACTCCAACATTGTCTACACCCAGATCACTCGAAACGAGAATCACGAGCGAGAGTCCATGAGCAATTTCTTCGCCAGAGTCCTTCGAGACGTCGATCGTCTCGACGCTCGATTGGTCATCGACCTCAGGCTACACGGAGGCGGCGACAACACTCTGAACAAGGATCTCGTTCGGGGCATCCTCTCAGACCCCCTCCTGGATCGGCCGGGGAGACTTTTCGTGATCATCGGTCGCCGGACGTTCTCGGCGGGCAGTCATCTCGTCACCCTCCTCGAGACCTGGACGAACGCCGTTTTCGTTGGTGAGCAGACGGGCGGTAGTCCGAACCACTTTGCTGACAATCGGGGGTCACGATTGCCTCATAGCCGGCTGGCGGTGCACACATCGACCATGTACTGGCAGAACTCTCTACCCGAGCCGTTCGAAGACCGGGACGCAACGACGCCCGACTTGTTGACGCCCCTGAGCTTCTCTGACTACAAACACAATCGCGACCCTGCTCTCGAGGCGATCCTTGCCTACGAGCATGTGCCGTTGACCACCTGCGGGATTCGAAGGCCAAAGGCACTCTGCTCTCAGCCCTTCTGACCTGCTCACACCACCTGCCGAAGCGCTGAGCTTGTTGTCCGTCGATCCGAGACTTCGAGAGGTTGAGCTGTCTCCGCGCCTCTAAAGTCGCGTAGGGCAGCTATCAGCGGAAGCCGGAGATGAGTTTCATGACATTCTTCTTGAGATCGTCGAAGGCTCCGTTGTCCTGGTTCGAGAACATGACCAGCGTGAGATCCCTGGCCCTGACAATCTCGAAGCCGAAGTTGACTCCACGAGCGAGCCCGCCGTGGCCGAAGAAGTCGGTTTGCCCCTGAGTACTGAGCTGAAAGCCGTATCCGAAGTCGTCCAGGGCGTCGGGCACGCCGGCCAGCGTGCTCGTTGAAATGACGTCGAGCATTTCTCCCGAGAGGAGGGCGCCGTTGGTCAGCGCCTGAGAGAATCTGACCATGTCTCGGCCCGTTGTGTACGAGCCACCTGCAGACGTTGGCCGGGGATTGAAGTCGATTCGCTCCCACTTGAACGGCTCCCCCCGCAGGGCCTCGGCAACGTCTCGCGAGAAGTCATCCTCGACTGAGAGGAGTGTGTGCGTCATGCCCGAGGGTTCCAGGATCTCCGAGCGGACGTAGTCGAAGTAGTCTCGGCCGCTGGCTGCCTCGACCACATGGCCTGCCAGAATGAAGTTCGAGTTCGAGTAGCGGACTGCTGTTCCGGGTTCGAAGTCTGTTCCGGCTTCGAGTGCGAGTTCCAGAAACTCCTGCTGAGGGTCTGTCGCAGAGGCCATTCGCTGTTCATTCTCCTCCGTCCAGTAGTTCGAGATACCGGCGGAGTGATTGAGCAGATGGCGTACTTGGAGATCCTCCGCGACGCCCGGAATGTATCGACTGACCGAAGCACTCCACTCCAGCTTGCCTTCCTCGACAAGCTGAGCGATCGCCACGCCTGCAAACATCTTCCCTCCAGAAGCCATGTTGAAACGCGTGGCCTCGCTGATAGGGCGGCTACGGCGAGCATCCTCGAAGCCGAAGTAGCGCTCGTAGAGCACCTTCCCCTCTTCGACGATGACAAGGCTGCCGAAAAGGTCGTCCTCGCGAATCAGCTTGTTCACGTAGGTGTCCAACCACTCGATCTCATGCCGGATGTCACCGGCGGGTAGGTAGACCGGCTCTGACACGTCGGCGACGAAGCTGATGCCGGTGATCCGAGGGATGGCCTCGTCGCTGACGTCCATTTGAATGTTCTTCCACTGTTTCCTCCGCTCATCGAGCGCGAACGTGTGAAGCTTTCTCTGGACGCCAGAAGGAGTCTTCCATTCGACCAGCTCGGCATTCTGGAACTTCAGGGGCGCGAACTCCTCGTGCATGTAGGTCAGGGCCTGCCTGAGCCGGTCCAAGGAGTCGTCTTCCAGGAGGGCGGCGTCGAAGGTGTCACGCAGCAGCTCCATCTGCTCGCCCTTGGCCCCTGCGTCGTTGACGATCTGGACAAAGTTGCTACCCAGTTCCTGCTCTCTGGTCTCGATGGGAGCCTCGAAGTCTGTCCCCGACGATTCCGATTCCAGGGTCGCCGACTTCGGCGGTGAAGCGTGGAGGCCGTGAACGAGCAGCAGGCATGTCGCTGCGATGAGTCTTCCGGCCTCGGTTCGTCGTTTTTTCATCGCCTTTCCTCTCTCGTTTCGTGGTGCCGACCGTGGGTGAGTTGGCACCCACGGTCTCGGAAGAACGCGCGAGGACGACCGTCACTAGCTCGCCCTCCAAGGGAAGCACGGTTCTCGCTCTTCCGGGCTGCGCCAGCGTCGAAGCTGCGAGACCACCGGACAAACTTCGGTTGAGCAGGACCAAGCTGACCGAGGCTGCCGGACCGGTTCAGTGGAGCGATTCACGCGCGAGGTTGGCAAGGGGAAGCTCTGCACAGTCGGTGACGGACTCGATGGCTGGGTCTTCCCACAGAAGCCAGTCCCCGACCTCGTTCATGCCGTCTTCGTTCAAGGCCTCGAGAGTTAGTTCGATTCGACGACCCTGGAATCCCTCGAGACCGAGGGTGAGCTGTCGAGCCTCTTCGGGGCCCAATCGAATTGTCCTCGCCAGGGGGATTGTGCCTTCGGCTCTCACTGCGATGCGCGCGATCACACCGTCGCTTCCCCAACCCATGGAGACCGGGTGAAAGCGGAGAGACGTGAGCAGTCGGGCTTTGCATCGTCGCGGCAACTGCAGCTCGAATCGCAGTGAACTTCTCGGAAGAGTGAGGATGGAGCTCCTGGTAGCCCCTTTGACAATCTTGAGCCCCCACGGTGTCTCGGCCACAGCTTGGCCGGTCAGTTGGGCCAGGTCGACGAGGTCGAAGAGATCGAAAATTCGCCGGCGCGAACGAACGACGAACTCGCGCTGGGGCCAGGTCGCGTCTCGATGCAGCACGTAGTGACTGGTCGACGGCGTACCCTCGATGCCGGATGGATCGCCGATTCTTCGTGGCAGGAGGAACCGGGCGATATAGCGGACCTGGGGAGAGTTGTCCTCGGTGATGAAGATGCGAGCAGCCTTGGGCCTGAGGGCTCTCAAGGGCCTTGCCACCTCTTCGAGTCTCGCCTCCTCGGAGGACAGCGCCATGGTGGCTGCATGGCCGCTCAGGAGGGCGATGGTGCAGTTGACCAGGGTTATGGCGATGCGTCGTCGAATCGGGGAGAGACGCCAGATGAGAAGGCCCATCGCCAGCCCGACGAGACTGGGAACGAGCGGGCCGGAAAAACCGAGGGTGGAGTACCAGAGGGCTCCAGGGTTCAGGAAGTGAGGAGTCTCGATCGACGTGGGAAGCACCAAGTAGGCGGTGAAGAGTGTGAGCGCCAGGACCAGGGCAGCGGGTCGAGTAGGACGGAAGGTCCTCAGGTTGACTAGGTAGCCCAACGCGAGGAGGCTCGCCAGCGGTACGACTGGATCGACGTATCGTCCGTACATGTCGTAGCGAGCGGCCGTCGCTCCTGTCGCCCACACCACGTAGATGTAGACCGTGCTTGTCACTATCGTGGCCGCACAGAAGAGGAGGAGAGCTGGAACGGGACGAAGAGAGCTTGCGCTCCGAACCGTGGATTCCGCAGGGCCGCTCTCAGGTGAAGGCGAGAATAGCCAGACCACTGCTGCAAGTACTGTTAGGTTGCCCGTAGCCAGGTTGACGTAGGCGGTTTGTGCCATCAGCTTGCCCATCGCGACTTCGCACGCATGCAGTAGTGGAACGCCCGAGTCGAGTACTTGGAGGAGGTAGTTCGCGACGGTTTGTGGCAGATGGCCAGGGGACTCGAGAGAGGCGTAGCGATGTCGACCGAGGTACGTCAACCAGCAGAGGTAGGCGGAGACCCCTGGAGCCCAGAGGATGCAACTCCTCGCCAGATCTCTTGCGGATGCAAGTCGCAACCGACCGGAGGTGGTGCTCAGCGCGCCCGCGATCGCAAGAGCACCGAGGATCCCCAACCCCTGATAGCGAAGCAGTGGGAGCAACGTCGCCAGCATGCTCAGGCGGAGTGCGGTCGAGACTCCAGGTCGTTGCCAGTAGACGCAATAGGCTGCGAATACTTCCATCACGAGCAGCAGGTAGGGTCCCTCTGACTTTGCGGCGAACGAATGAGTCCAAGCCACGCCACTGACCGAAGCCATCAAGGCAATGAGGAGGTGGTGTCTTCGAAACACTGTGCGAGCGATCCTGAAGGCAGGAAAGACGATCGCCGAGGTGGCGAGAGCGCTGATCGCCAGAGTGATGCGGTAGCCGAGCTCGGGGTCGGGGACGAGATGCCCAAGGGAGAAGAGCAGGCTTACCAGTGGCGCTCCGTGGTTGGGGGCATCGAGGTCCGGAGTTGGAGCGAAGTAGCTGCCGTAGAGGACGAGATTCAGCGCCTTCCACAGGTAGTTGAACTCGTCTCCCTGGACGACCGGCAGTTTGCGCTGGAGCAGGAAGGGCAGTCGGGCCAACCAGTGAACGAGGAACGCGACGAAGAGCACACGACGGGGATGGCGTCTCGCCAGCCCTCGGAGGTGCCTGATCGGTTTCGCCACTACTCCAGCCGTTCCAGAAAACGGGTCGCGCGGTCGGTGCGCCCATCGTCGCTTCATCGCGCATCAATGGTTCGAAGCCTTCGCTTCATGCGGAGGCACCGTAGGGATCGCGAAGACCAGGCACTTCGGGTATCAGCTCTCTCTGATTCAACTGGGTCGGCTCCTCCCGGTCTGAGAAGAAGCTGCCGGGAATCCGCGATCTCCTCATGACAGGTCGCCTGCCCCCAACTGAAGCGCATCGAGGCCCTGCCGGAATCTCGAGGTTGGTGCTGGCTCTCCGGCGCCCCGCCGTGATCTGGTCGTCAAGTGGCGCAGCCGTTGCTGATTCGACAGCGGCTGCCTGTCACCGGCCGGCACCGTTGCCACCTGAACCGGACTCAGCGAACTGGAAACTGACTCCAAGGATGGCGGGTTCGGCTGGGATGATTGGGTGATCCGGGCCACGTCCATGCGGGTATTGCTACACTGGCGAACGGGCCCGATCGAACCGTAGGAGTGCATGTTGACGAACGTCTCGGTAGTGCGAGCGACCGAATCTCCCGGCCGATCCGGAGTCCCGTGTCGTGAGTGACCTCGAGTTCACCGGCGAGCGGGTCGTACCCGGAAGGAGCGACCGCCAGGTCGAGTTCGAGCACGAGGCCCGCTATGCGATCGCCTCACGGCTCGTGGAGGGGCGCTTCGTCGTCGATCTCGGCTGTGGCACGGGATACGGCAGTCGGCGTCTCCTCGAGGCGGGGGCGGCCAGGGTCACGTCGCTCGATGTGGCGCCGGAGGCGGTCTCCTACGCCCGCCGCCGGTTCGCCGGGCGTGGAGCGCACTTCGTGGTCGCGGATGCGCGCAAGCCGTGCCTTCCGGACCGATCGGCGGACATCGTCGCCGCCTTCGAGCTGGTGGAGCATGTCGAGCGGCCCGAGGCGCTGATCTCGGCGGCGAGCCGCCTGCTCGCGGACGACGGGTTGTTTCTCGTCTCGACGCCGAACCGACGCACCTACCGGGACGAGCGGCCGGAGGCGGTCAATCCGTTTCACGTCCGGGAGTTCTACTACGACGAGTTCCTGGAGCTTCTGTCGGGGGCTTTTCCCCACGTCGAGATGCTCGGGCAGATGACGACCGAGGGGGCGCTCTTCGAGCCGCTCACTACCGGCGCGGGTGTAGCGCAACCCCTCGCCCTCGGCGACGAGTCCGACCTGCGCGAGACCTGCGACTACTTCTTCGCCTTCTGCGGTCACCGCGAGGAGCGGGTGCGACAGGCGCTGCGAGGGGAGTACGTCGTCGGTCGGGCCAACCGGCTCCGGGAGCGGACCCACCGCGTCCACGAGCTGCAGGAGGAGCTCGAGGACCGGACACGCTGGGCGCAGGCGCTGGCAGAAGAGGTGGACGAGAAGTCGTCGCGTCTCGGCACGCTCCAGGAGGAGTTCGACGAGCGCACCCGCTGGGCGCTCGAGCTCGACGAGGAGGTCAAGCAGGGTCGTCGCCGACTGAGCGATCTGCGTCAGAGCATGGAAGAGCGCTCGAAGCGCGCCGAGGAGCTCGAGCGGGAGGCGCAGCGGCAGCGCGAAGTGGTCGCACAGCTGCGAGCCGAGATCGAGGAGCGCATCCGCAAGGCGGAGCGCTTCCAGCGTGAGACCGACGAGCGCGACCGGCAGTTCCTCGAGCGGCTGAAGGATCTGGAGCGGATCGAGGCGGCTACCCGGACGCTCTCTTCGCGGGCCGACGACCTGGTGGAGGTGACGGGATGGCTCGACCGGCGTCTGGACGAGGCTGCGCTCGATCGGCGCCGGCTCGACGAGGCTACGGCGGCCGCTCGCAAGGAGGCGGAGCGCGGATTGCGGCGGACGCGCGACGCGCTCGACGAGGCGGCCGCTGAGGCTGCCGGGATCGACGCGCGGTTGCGCTGGCAGGGTGACAGCGCGATCCGGCTCGCCTCGGACCTCGAGCGACTCGAGTCGGCGAGCGAGAGGCTGCGTGCGGAAGCGGAGTCGCTGAGCGACCGGGTCGCCGAGGGCGAACAGGCGCTCGAGTCGCAGCGCCGTCAGTTGGTGGTACTGGCCGAAGGCACCGAGTGGGTAGCGCAGGGATACGCCGATCACGGCCGGCGACTGAGCTCCATCGAGCGATCGGTCCTGCAGGTCCGGGGGCTGACCGAGAGTCTTCCTTGGAGGGGCTACCAGCGCATCACCCGAACGCTCGGCCGCTGGTTCGGCGGCGTCGACGCCGAGCAGCGTCACTTCGCTGCGGAGCTCGAGGCGATCGGCTCGGGCGTCGAATCGGCTGGCAACCCGGTCGGGGGGGCCGACGTCGCCTGGGTCCTCGTGCTGCGCGACGGTGGCGAGCGGGCGCTCGCGAGCCTGCGCAGTCTCGTCGCGCTCGCCAGCTCGAATCGGTTCGAGTTCCACGTCGTCGACTGTGGCGTCTCCCGCGGTCTAGGAGAGGCGCTCAGAAAGCACCCGCTGTGGCACTACCGGTCTTCGAGCTCCGCGACGCGGGGCATCCGGCAGAGTCTCCGCCGCAGTCGCGCCTCGCGGGCGGTGGTCCTTCAGCAGGGTCTGTCGATCAGTGCCGACGATGCCGGAGAGCTGGCGACGACGGTCGATGCTCTTCCCCCCGGATCGTTTGTCGCACCGTGCCTGCGCGACGCGGAGGGGGAGCTTCTCGCGAGCGAGGGGGTCGCGAGCGAGGGTACGGCCCGCGGAGTGCTGATCGACGAGCAGAACGGCTACGGCCTCGAATCGAGCTTCGTGCGACCGGTCGCGGTGCCGCCGCCCGGGATCCTCGCCGCGCCGAAGTCGTCGCTGCTGGGGGTGCTCGACCGCGATTCGCAGCTCTTCGATCGCGACGCCCTCGCGCCCCTCGTGAAGCTCCTCGAAGAGCGGGGAGGCCGGGCCTATCTGCACCCGCGATGCGTCGCTGTCTGCGACGAACCGACGACCGCGGATCTTGTCGGCCGAAGAGTCTCCGAGAGCAGGCTCGCTTCCGGTAGCGGCACTCCCGGTCACGGACTCCGACTGCTGGTCATCGACCACCGGCTGCCGACTCCTGATCAGGACTCGGGGTCGCTCAGAATGATGCACCTCCTCGACCTGCTCGGAGAGCTCGGAGTCGGGATCACCCTGGTGCCTGAGAATCTGCTGGCGAACGAGCCGTACGCCGCGGCGCTGCGGCGCCGGGGCATCGAGGTCGTGTCGCGGCCGTGGGTCGAATCGCTCCAGGACTTCATCGAGAGGCAGGCCCATCGTTTCGACGCGGCGATGCTGTGCCGCTTCCACGTCGCCGACGACGTCTTCCCTGTGGTGTCGGAGGTCTTCCAGGGCAAGCCGGTGATCTTCGACACCGTCGACCTCCAGTTTCTGAGAGAGCAGCGCCGGGCACGGCTCGAGGAGGACGCCGACAGAACACGCCGGGCCGAGGAGTTGGAGCGGCAAGAGCTCGAGCTGATCGAGAATGCAGCCGCGACCGTCGTCGTGAGCGAGGTCGAACGGCAGATCCTCGTCGAGCGGGCTCCGGAAGCCTCGGTGCGGCTGATCTCCAACATCCACGACGTGCCCGGTCGAACCCGCGGTTTCCTCGGCCGCAGGGACGCCTTCTTCATCGGCGGCTTCGAGCACCCTCCCAATGTCGACGCGGTCTGCTGGTTCGTCGAGCAGGTGCTTCCCGGGGTGCTCGACAAGCTCCCCGGTTTCAAGCTGCATGTGATCGGCAGCAAGCCGACCGCCGAGGTCGAGCGACTCGAGAGCGCGAATGTCGAGGTGCACGGCTTCGTCGAGGATCTCGGCCCGTTTCTCTCCGGTTGTCGACTCTCCGTTGCACCGCTGCGTTACGGTGCGGGGGTGAAGGGGAAGGTCAATCAGAGTCTCGCCCACGGCGTGCCGTGCGTGGCGACCACACCGGCAGCGGAAGGGATGGCCCTGACACACGGTCGGGACGTCCTCATCGCCGATTCGGTCGCGGGGTTCGCCGAGCAGGTCGTTCGAGCGCACCGCAACCCGTGGCTCTGGTACCGCCTTTCGGGCGGCGGAGTCGCGAACACACGCCGGCACTTCTCGCGCGAGGTGGCGAAGCGCGAGATCGCGGGGATGCTCGAGTCGTGCGGGCTGTCGGTCGAGAGCGTGGAGCGCAACGCGACGCGTGTCTGACCAGGAGCGACCCGGAGGTGAGCGATCGACGGGCTTGTCGGTCGTCATGGCCCGCTACGACCGGGAGAAGTATCCGCGCGCGTGGCGAGTGCTGCGCGAGCATCTGGAACGATTCGGGCAGGAGCGAATCTCCGGGGTGGTGGTGGACAACGCGGCCTCGGAGGTGTCCGAGGATGCACCCCTTTCCGAGGTCTCTCTCCCCGAACGGGCGACCTCGGGGCCGTCGGGCTTCGACGACACCCGTATCGCCGGCAGCAACGCGGCCTGGGAGTTCTCGGCCTTCGACGAGGGGATCGATCATCTCGCTGCCACCGGCCGACTCCACGACGTCGTCCTGCTGACAACGGATGCCTTCCGAGCCAACGGCGACGGCTATCTCGACCTGATCGACGCCAGGACGATCGATCTCGTTCGGGAACGCCGGGCGGTCGTCGGTTGGTACGACTCCTTCGGCGAGGAGTTGGAGCTGCTGGGGAGGCGCTACCGGGGGTGGTTGCGCACCAGCTATCTGATCTGCCCGGCGAGTCTGCTGCCGAGACTGGGCCGGTTCGGCGACGGCATCGAGAGGCGACGCTTCTTCAGCGGCGACTGGCGCTCGCCCTGGGCGGCCGATGCGCCGCTCAGTCGAGCGCTGGCGTCGCGGCTCGAGAGGTGGCTCGTCAGACCTGCCGCGGCGGGAGCGTCGCCCGACATCGCTGTCGGCGAGCAGTGGCATTCGGCCTTCGAGCTTTCGGAGGCGACCTTGCGGCGGTTCGAAGACAAGGCGACGGCGATCCTCAGAGAGCACCGGCTGTCGACGAAGCTGGAGGAGCTCGGGGTCGACACCTTCGACATGAGGGTCGTCGCGAGAGGCCGGTTCGAGGGGCGCTCGCTGGGGGAGAGCCACCGCGGTTGGGAGGGCTTCGAGAGCCACTCGGTCGCGGCCCGAAGTTCCGACAAGGCCGGGGACGAAGGGAACCTCCTCTACTTCCGCTTCGGCGGAGCCGACTCCACGGACGCCGCTGCGACGCAGCACGATGTGCTCTCCGGGTTTCTCGGCGACGTGCTGCCGCTGGTGCGGCAGCGCTATCCGAGTGCCGCCCTCGGCCTGGATCGCGAGGCCGACGCTGCACTCCTGGCGGCCCTGGGCGGAAGCGACGGCGTGATGGAGATCCCCTCCGGTGGCGACAGCGTGGCTGCGGCCGGCTGTCTGGTCGGAATGGACCGACGACCGCCCGAGTGGGCTTCCGGCTCCGGGATTCCGATCGTCCGCCTGAAGGCGGCCCCGAGCGGTGCCGAAGCCGTCGCGGCCGCCGGTCGATGCTGCGACCTGCTCGAGCAGCGAGTGGCCGAGCGCGTGGCGGAGGAGGCGCCGGAGTGTGACCCGCTGGCGTTGCTCGAGACGGTGCCCTTCGCTCGGCTGGAGCCGTTCCGGGCGTGGCGGGCCGAGCGACGGGGCGAGTACCTTCGTCGCCGCGAGATCGAGGTCGGGCTCGCCGAAGGGCGGGTGCCGTTTCTGGTCGATGCGGTCTGCGTGTTCTGCGCGAGCCGGACGCCGATGCACGTCGATTTCGAGTTCGGCGGTGACGTCGAGGCGGGTCGGCCGAACTGGCGCGAGCGGCTCGTGTGCCAGCGGTGCGCGCTCAACTGCAAGGCCCGGGGGTTGCTGCAGGTGCTGCTGTCGGTGGTCGCTCCCGGGAAGGACGACACGATGGCGGTCTGGGAGCTCGAGGACGAGGTCGGCCACGCGCTTCGCGATCGCTTCACGAGCGTCACCTCCTGGCAGCCGGAGCCGGGAGACGAGGACGGGCGCTTCCGGTCGGCGGCGGAGCCGACCGAGGTTCTCGTGGTGATCGACATGCTCGACCGCGCACCCGATTGCGGTGCGGCGATCGATGCCTGCTTCGCGCGCCTCGCTCCGGGCGGGACGATGGTCTTCACCGGCTCCTTCTGGACCGATCGGCAGGAGAACCGCAAGCGCATCGGCGGGCGGACCACCGGGGTCTATCGGGAGTTCGGCTGGGAGCTGCTCGACCAGGTGAGGGCGGCAGGGTTCCACAAGGTCGAGGCGCACCTCTTCTGGTCGCTGGAGCTGGGCTATCTCGGCACTGATCAGGTCGTCTTCGTGGCGCACAAGTCGGGGCGACGGTGAGGAAGCTCGCGCTTCCGGGGCTCTGCCCTCTGGCCGGTGCGTAGATCGCTGCGGCCGGGTGACTCAGCCTCTCACCACGGTAACGGGTGAAGAGGAGCGCCTCCACTATCGGGGGACGGAGTCGTTCTTCGGACTGTAGGACCCGACGTACTTCGGGCTCGCCCTGATCTCTACCGCGACGGCCTGCGAAGCTGGCGGACGCCTCTCGGAGTACGGTGGTGCCGGCTGCTCCGGAGTATGCACCACGGCCATCGCACAGCCTCTCGGCATCGTGACCGGCCGACGCCCCCTCCGTCGCGGTCGTTGGCTGGCCGGGAAGAAAGCAAGTGACGAGGATCGGTTGAGGATCAGGCGCTGGTATTGCCGCTTTCGAAGCCCGTCGGCGAAGAGTGCGAAGTCGAGGCCACGAGAACGTGAAGAAGCACGAGATCGTTGAAGCGGGCGTTCACCTGCTTGAACCGATTCGATGCACATCCGACCCAAGAGCGGCCTGGGAGAGCGAGCCGAGACCGGCTCCTCGATCTTGAGAAATCTGAGGAAAGTCGGCTAAGTGGTCTTCATATCAAGTACATAGATCGGCGATGAGCGCAGCCTGACCTGGCATGAGGCCCTCAGTTTGCACCAGCTAGGCCTGGCGACGTTCCGCCACTGGCGGCGGCCGTCGAACCAAGAAAGGAGATCCAGATGAAGAGAGTTATCAGTCAACTCTTCCTCTGCCTCGCCCTGCTGCTCGGCACCGTCGGTATGGTGTCCGCGCAGACGGCTACGGGTAACCTCTACGTCCGCGCCGTGGACAACGAGGGTGCTCCCCTGCCGGGCGTTACGGTGACGATGACTGGCGCAGGCGCGCCGCGTGTCCAGGTCACCGACGGAAACGGTCAGACTCGCTTCCTGGCGATCGACCCCGGCAACGTCCAGCTCACTTCGGAGCTCGAGGGTTTCTCGACCATCGAGTATCCCAACGTCAACATTCGTGTCGGTCTCAACACGACCATCGAACTGTCGATGTCCCCGGCCGTCGAGGAGACGATCACCGTCACCTCGGAGAGCCCGCTCCTCGACGAGCGTAAGCTCACCACCGGTACAACGATCAGTCAGGTCGAGCTCGAGAAGATCCCGACGGCCCGCGACCCGTGGTCGGTGCTTTCTCAGACCCCCGGCGTCATGGTCGATCGCATCAACGTCGGCGGTAACGAGAGTGGGCAGCAGTCCACCTTCACCGGCCCCGGCGTTGGCGACGATGAGAACGCTTTCCTCATCGACGGTGTCGAGACCACTGACATGGCCGCAGTCGGCGCTTCGGCGACGTACTACGACTTCGACCAGTTCACCGAGATGCAGTTCACCACCGGCGGCACCGACGTCACCAAGTCGAACGCCGGCGTCTCCGTGAACCTCGTGACGAAGCGCGGCACCAACGAGTTCCGTGGCAGCGCCCGGTTCCTCCGCACCGATGACAACTTCTTCAACGGTGCCCTGGAGCAGAACGTGCCGGACTTCAACGCCTCGAGCGGCATTCTTGGCGGGGGTAACGTTGGCAACACGCAGAACCTGCCCGACGGTTCGCCGCAGGGCGCGCCGCAGACGCGCTTCATCGGCAACACCATCAACCAGGTCCAGGAGTACGGTTTCGAGGCCGGTGGCCCCGCCGTCAAGGACAAGCTGTGGTTCTGGGGTTCGTTCGGTTCGAACGACATCAAGAACCGCACTGGTGCTGCTTCGCCCGACGCCGTCCAGGCTGATGACACGATCCTCGAGAACACCGCGCTGAAGATCAACGGTCAGCTCGGCAGCTCGAACTCGTTCACCGGCTCCTGGAACAACGGCGACAAGAAGAAGTTCGGCCGTAACGCCGGCCCGACGCGCCCGCAGCCCACGACGTGGGATCAGCGTGGTCCGTCCGCCATCATCAAGTTCGAGGACACGCACGTCGTGAACTCCAACTTCTTCATCGGCGGCACGCTGTCGAAGGTCGACGGCGGCTTCTCACTGACGTCCAAGGCGGTCATCGCCGCAGGTTCGATCACCGCGGCTCCCGAGACCACCTGGGCTGCCGAGGGTTGGGGCAACAGCTATCTCTCCGGTAGCTCCAGTCGTCCGTCCGAGGAAGTCAAGATCGACGGCTCCTACTTCTTCAACACCGGCAACGCCGGCCACGAGATCAAGTTCGGTGCTCGTCAGCGTGACTTCGACCAGCGCTCCGACTTCCTGTGGCCGGGCCGCGACCTTTTCCACATCAACGAGAACTTCTTCGGTGTTCCTCAGACCGTGCACTTCCGCGGTATCGACGGCCCACCGGTAACCACGTCCTACCAGTCGGCGTGGATTCAGGACACGATCTCCACGGGCAACCTGACGATCAACGTCGGTCTGCGCTACGACCTCCAGGACGGTCGCAACGAGGCGGCCTCGGTTCCTGCAGCCGTCGAGGTTCCGGACGTTCTTCCGGCGTTCTCGTACCCGGGTGCGGCCGCTCCGTTCGAGTGGTCGACCATCACCCCGCGCGTTGGTGTGACCTACGCCCTCGGTGAGGAGCGCAAGACGCTTCTCCGCGGTAGCTTCTCGCAGTTCCCGGAGCAGCTGTCGACGGCCAACATCAACCGCACCAACCCCGCCGGCCGTGCCTACGCCACGTTCATCTTCGATGACGTCAACGGCAACGGTATCTGGGACGACTTCAACGAGTCTCCTCTGACGTTCGACGGCAACGTTGGTTTCGATCCTTCGGACCCGACCTCCATCGAGAGCGTGAACGTCACGGACCCGGGTCTGGATCCGTCGATGATCAACGAGCTCATCGTTGGCGTCGAGCACGCCTTCGCGCCTGAGTTCGTCGCCGGTGCGACGGTCACCCTGCGTGAGACCGATGACATTCTCGGCACTCGCCAGATGATCGACCTCGGCAACGGTCCCCGTCCTTCCACGGCGGCCGACTACGAGCTTGCTGGCACGCTGGAAGGCATCCTGCCGGACGGCACGCCGTACAGCGCCCCGTACTACTCGCTTCCCGCGGGTTCCCGCACGGGCGGCCAACTTCTCGAGAACACCGACCGTTCGGTGGAGTACGAGGGGATCAGCGTCAACTTCACCAAGCGCCTCTCCAACCAGTGGATGCTGCGTGGTTACTTCACCTCCGGTGAGGGCACCTACAGCCTTGGCTCGAGCTACATCGCCAACTACGATCCCACTGACGAAGAGGGTGGCTTCGACAACGAGGGTGGTCTCTTCGCTGTCCAGGCTGCCGGTTCTGGCGCCAAGCAGGACGTCTTCCTCGAGAGCGGCTTCCAGTTCAACCTGAACGGTATGTACCAGGTTGCTCCGGACCAGCCGTGGGGCTTCAACATCGCCGGTAACCTGTACAGTCGTGAGGGCACTCCGCTGCCGTACTACGACAACGTGCGCCCGGCGGACGCGTTCGCCAAGGACGTGCAGGTCACTACCGCCCTGGATTCGTTCCGCGCCCCCGACATCACCACGTTCGACCTGCGACTCGAGAAGGAGTTCGCGTCGACCGGTAACGTCGGTTTCTCGGCCTCGATCGATGTCTTCAACGTGCTCGACGAGACCACTGTCCTGCAGCGTCGCCGTCGTCTCGACGCCTCGACTGCGGACAATCTCACGGAGACCCTGTCGCCGCGCATCTACCGCTTCGGCGTCCGGGTGAACTGGAGATAGGTTCCTCCTAGCGCGCTGAGCGGCGAGCACGATGATCGGCCCAGTACTCAAGCACTCCGCTCACCGCAGGCCGCCGGAGATACCTGACGGGTCTCCGGCGGCCGATTTCATCTGGGAAGCACGTCGATGAAGCACGGTGCCTCACCAGATCTCGGCTTGGTCCAAGAAACCTCGGACGGAGAACGTGGTCATGCCCGGGTAGCACAGGTTCTGAACCGCTTGGCAGATGGCTCCGCCGTCGATGCAACTCCGCGTACTAGACGATGCCCCGATATCGCACGAGCTCGATGCTGGCCGTCACTTCGTCGAGCCAGACAGCGGCCTTGCAACAGACGAGGCGTACGGAACGGAACTCATGGTGCCTCTCGGCTTCACCTATCTGAGTCAGGCTGGCGCGTCTACAAGTCCCACAAACCTCCAGCGCCAGTTTGTGAACGGCCGTCGGAGGTCCGCTTCGGGCCTCCGACGGCTGCTTCTTGCAGAGGAGCTCCGTCGACAACGACACGATGATCTTCCGCCTCCTGCGGAGGGCGGCCGATGACGCTCTATGTCTTCAACGGGCGAACGGTCGATACAGTTGATAGGGAACTGACGGTCTTCGGCCACACGCAGCCCCTCGAAGCTCGGGCTTTCGACGTGGTGGAGTTTCTGCTCGAACATCGGCACCGACTGGTGAGTAGAGAAGATCTGATCGAGAGTGTCTGGGACGGCGCGCACCTCGCGGAAAGCACCGTACCCAACGCCATCTGGGCTGCCCGACGAGCGCTCCGTGGTGCGGAGCGAAACGCATTCATCGTCACGGTGCGCGGTCGCGGTTACCGCTTTAATCCTCTTGTTTCCGTGTGGTCTCAGTGAGCTGAGATCCGGAGTAGCGAGTGCAGCACCGGAGTTGCTAGCCCTTGGACGAGGGCGAGTCACAATGGAATTGTCGCCTGAGACCGCGCTAGATGCCGCTTCCCATTTTCCCGGACACGCCTGGGTCAAGTCTCGGCGGAGCTTCGAGGCGACCAGTCCATCGTTCTGCTCCTATCTTCGCGTTCGATTCGATCACCGGGGCTCAAAGCGCAACTTTTCGCCGAGCCGCTTGCCAGGCCGTTTCGCAAGAACCGACCGACTCGCTCTGAGTCTTCGGCGAGCGGTTCTGGTCGTCGAGCGGTTGTCCTCTACGCCCGTCCCGGCATGGTTTGCGACGGCCAAGGTCCCGGTTGACGCTCCAGGGACCACAGCTGGCTTCAGCCAGCCGGTCTCCTACCTGCTACTCGTCCCAGATGAGTTCGCCCTTCCGGCTCATGGGCGCGACGACGAGCTTCGCCTTCTTCTCGGCGCGCGGAAGTACCTAACCTGGAAGGGGTAGAGTTCTGACCGTGACTGCGGCCATGGATATCCTGGCTCGGGCGCTAGGCCTCGTGCAGTGTTCGTGCCTCGAAGTGAAGCTGGTAGCTGGAGCTCGCTCGTCTCGGCACCGATCCGGTCGTCGTCGGTCGCAAGTAGGGGGAGCAGGGAGGAGGTCGGTCCTCCTAGGGCTCTGCCTGCTAGCTGGAGCGCAGATTGCCGAGACGGCAACAGCCGATGGGCTTCGCCGGCTGCCATGGCTCGGCACTGCGGCCCCAGTTCACGCGAACGGCAGCACCGGGGCACTGCTCTTCCCGGAGATGACCGGCGCCGGAGCGGGGCTCTTCGACTACGACGGCGACGGCGACCTCGACCTCTACTTCGTTCAGGGCACTCCCTGGGAGCCGGGAGATACTCCTCCCCCTTCGGACAGGCTGCTGCGCAATGACGGGGTCGGACCGGAGGGCGCACCACTGTGGAAAGACGTCTCGGAGGCGGCTGCGTTGCCGGCCGGCGGCTACGGGATGTCGGTCTCGGTGGGCGACGTCGACGACGACGGCGACTTCGATCTCTTCGTCGGCAACTACGGGCCCAATCGGCTGCTGATCAACCGCGGTGACGGCAGGTTCGACGATGCCAGCATCGCGCTCGGGGAAACGACTCCGCGCTGGACGACGAGCGGGGTCTTGCTCGATTACGACGGCGACGGCCGGCAGGACCTCCTCATCGTCAACTACGTCGACTATCCGGTGGCCGATCCGCCAAGCTGCTACGCGACCAACAGCATGCCGGACTACTGCGGCCCCTCGGGCTTCGAGCCGGTCGCCGACCGGCTGTTGCGCAACCGCGGAGACGGGACGTTCGAGCCGGCCTCCGGCTTCGTCGATGAGCCGGGCCCGGGGCTCGGCGCGGCGATCGTCGAGCTCGATTCGCCCTGGCGATGGGGTCTCCTGGTAGCCAACGACGGTGCGCCCAATCGACTATGGATCTATGAATCGGGAGGCTGGCGGGACGAGGCGCTGCTGGCCGGAGTAGCGGTCAACCGGCGAGGCGAGCCCGAGGCGAGCATGGGAGTGGCCGTCGCCGACTTCGATCGCGACGGAGACGAGGACGTGCTCCTGACCCACCTCGACGGCGAGACGCACACCCTCTACGTCCAGCAGGACGGTCTCTTCGACGACCGTACGACCGACAGCGCTCTGGCGGTGCCGACGCTTCCTTCGACCGGTTTCGGCGCCGCCTGGCTGGATGTCGATGGCGACGGCTGGCTCGACCTGGCCGCCGTCAACGGAGCGGTGCGCCTCGAGCTCGATCAGGTAGCCGACGGGGTCGAGCATCCGCTGCGTCAACCCAACCAGCTCTTCCTGAGCGATGCCGGTCGCTTCGAGTCGGAGACGTCCGGCGACTGGATCGCCGGGTTCGAAGTGAGTCGAGGTCTCGCCGTCGGCGATCTCGATGACGATGGAGACCTCGACCTCGTCGTCACCAACAACGGGGGCCAGGCGGAGCTCTATGCGAGCGAGCCGACCGACGGCGCCGGCTGGTCGGGCCATGAGTTCGTGCGTCCCGCAGGACAGACGGTCGAGATCGAATCACCACTCAGGCAGGAACTGCGACGTTCCCGCACGGCGGGGAGCTTCGCGTCGGCGAGCGATCCACGGGTTCTCCTGCCGCTCGAGGGACTCGACGCGTCGGTCGTGATCCGGGACGGGTCCCGGAGCCGGAGGCTGCGGCCGATCCCGCCTCGGCGATACCTGAGGTGGCCGCGGTGAGACCGCCGACTCTCGCCCCGGTGCTGCTGGCGCTGGCGATACCGGTCGTGGCGGCCGAGGTCGCGCCGGAGACTCCGGCTCCCGACCTGTCGAGGCTGGAGCCGGCGGTGGCCGAGCAGCTGGCGAGGCTGGGAGAGCTGGCCGGTGAGCGGATCGACGAAGCCGCCCTCGAGCCCAGCGCCCGCGCCGAGGCGTGGGGCGAGCTCGGGATGGCGTACCACGCCTACGACCTGCTGGCGGAGGCCGCGACCTGCTACGAACAGGCCGAGCGACTCGCACCCGAGGACGCGGCCTGGCCGTACTACCGCGCGGTCGTCGCAGAGTCGGCCGGAGAGATCGAGACGGCCCTGGGGCAGCTGCGGCCGGTACTCGAGCTCGAGCCCGACAACCTGGCCGCCCTCGTCAGGGCCTCGGACGCAGCGCGTGAACTCGGGCGCTACGACGAGGCGCTGGCGTTCCTCGACCAGGCGACGGAGGCCGGCAACGACCCGGTGCTCGAGGCGCGAGCCGGAGAGCTCGCACTGGCGCAGGGCGATTATCGGACGGCTGTCGAGCGGCTCTCGTCCGCGCTCGAGGCCGTGCCGGCGGCCACCCGCCTGCACCACCCGCTCGGACTCGCGTACCGGGCGCTTGGAGACCTCGAAGCCGCCCGCCGGCATCTCGCGTTGCGCGGTGCGGTCGGTCTCGCCCCGCCCGATCCGCGGATCGACGCTCTGGCGGGTCTTCGGGTGGGAGAGCGCGTCGCGCTGCTCGAGGGGCGGCGCGCTTTCGCCGCCGGCAGCTTCGAGGAGGCCGCCGACCTGTTCCTCGAGGCGGTCGTCGCCGATCCCGCGAGTGTACGTGCCAGGGTCAACCTGGGGGCGGCCCTTTCTGCTGTCGGCGACCCCCGCGGCGCAGCCGCTCAGCTGGAGGAAGCGCTACGGCTGGAACCGGACAACCTCACGGCCCGCTTCAATCTGGCGAGCCTTCTCATGGGACAGGGGGAGGCGGAGGAAGCCAGCGGGCATTTCGAGAGATTCCTCGAGGAGCGTCCCGACGACGAAGAGGCGTGGCTGGCGTGGGTCGATACCCGCCTGGCGCTGGGTGATTACGACGGCGCGCTGGAGCGTCTCGAGGAGGCATCGGCCCTCGTGCCGCAGTCGGTACGGGTGACGGCGGCTCATGCGAGATTCCTGGCGCTCGTCCCCTCCCTCGACCACCGCGACGGATCGAGGGCCGTGGAGTTGGCGGGGCGTGCCTTTACCGCGCTCCCGACCGTGGAGCACGGCGTTCTCGTCAGCGATGCGCTGCGCGAAGCGGATCGCTGCGCCGACGCGGCCGCCTGGCTGGACGATCTTCTCGACCGGGCGGGCGGGTCGGCCGAGGAGGCCTCACTCGCGGCGCTGCGCGACCGTAGAGCCGCGATTCGCACCGACGAACCCTGCCGGCCCTAGGACTTCGGCGCGTGCGCTCTTCGAAGCCAATGGTATGTTGGCAAAAACCGGATGTTTTTCAGCCTCTGGCGCACCCGCCTGGGAGACCCGCGATGACGACTGAGTCCCGCCGCAAGAAGCTCTTCTTTCTGTCGCTGGCGCTCCTGCCGGCTGCGCTCCTGCCCTCCGCCGCGACGGCCGGCGAAGTGGTCGCCTTCTCGAAGGTCTTCGGGCCCAGCACGATCGGTCCCGGCAGCGTCAGCACGGCGACCTTCACGATCCAGAACTTCACCGGTGCGCCCGTCGTCGACATGGCCTTTGTCGATGTCCTTCCGGTGGCGATCACGATCGCCGATCCTGCCAACGCATCGACCGACTGCACTCTCGACACCGGTGGCTCCCTGACGGCTCCCGACGGTGGCTCGACCATCGCTCTCAGCGATGCGGAGGTCGGAGCGGGCGCCTCCTGTACGGTCACCGTCGACGTCACTGCGAGCACCCCGGGGGCTCACACCAACCCCGCGGTGACTCTTACTTCCTCGGTGGGATCGACCATGAGCCTGCCGGTGGACCTGACCGTCGATACCAACCGCCCCGGCTTCTCGAAGAGCTTCGCGCCCGCGGCCGTGCCGCTTGGGGCCCGCAGCACACTGACGTTCACGATTGACAACTCGGCGGGCTCCAGCAGCCTGTTCTTCCCCAGCTTCACCGACGTCTTCCCGGCAGGCCTCGTCGTCGCGGATCCGGCAGCGGCTTCGACCGATTGCGCGGCCAGTGTCCTGACGGCTGCGCCTGGCGCCACGTCGGTGGCGTTGTCGGGCACCGGACCGGTCGCTGCCGGCACCACCTGTACGGCCGTCGTCGATGTCGTCGCCACCGCCGGCGGTGAGCTGGACAACGTCACCTCGGAGCTTCTGGTCAGCCCGGGAGGCACCGGCCAGATCTCGGCCGGCAAGGCGAGCGACACCCTCGACGTCTCCGTCTCGCAGATCGCCCTTCAGAAGGAGTTCACCGACGACCCGGCGGCGCCCGGCAGCACCGCTGCCCTGGAGTTCACGGTGACGAACTTCGATCGCCTTGCGACGGCGACCGGCATCGCCTTCTCGGACGACCTGACGACCCTCGCGCCGCCGTTGCCGGGGGCCGTTTTCGGGACAGTGCTGTCGGAGAATTGCAGCACTCCGGTTTCTGGCGCAGGAACGGCGGTGCTGTCGCTGTCGGGCGCGACGCTGTCGCCGGAGGCCTCCTGCACGGTAGAGGTCGAAGTCGTCGTCCCGCCGACCGCTACCCCGGGAAGCTATCTCAACACCAGCAGCACGATCACGGCGACGATCGGTGGCGAGGGTGTGGTGGGCAATGCGGCGAGCGACCTGCTCTTCGTCCAGGCGACCCCGGTGATCACGAAGACCTTCCTCGACGACCCGGTTCAGCCGGGCGACACGACGGAACTCGAGTTCACGATCACGAACACGAGTGCGACCTCCGCTGCTACGGACGTCGCCTTCGAGGACATTTTCGACGTCATCCTCCCCACGGCGTCCGTCACTCCGGGAGACGACTGCTGCGGCGACGGCTCCACCTGCACCTTCACGCCGCTCATCAACCCACCCCCGCCGAGTAGCAGCATACCGGCGCAGTTCACCCTGGCGGGCGGCTCGCTCGCCCCTGCCGGATCTGCCGGTGACTCCTGTACCTTCTCGATCACGCTCGACGTGGTGGCGAACGCGGCGTCCGGGGTCTACCCGAACACCACCAGCGCGGTGACGGCGACCGTCGACGGCGCCTCGACTGCCGGGTCCCCGGCCAGCGACGACCTGGTGGTTGTGGCGGCACCCGATCTGACCAAGGCGTTCACCGACGATCCGGTTCCGCCGGGAGGTACCGTGACCCTGGAGTTCACGCTCACCCATCCCGAGGACGCGACGACCGACGCCACGAACATCGCCTTCACCGACGACCTGACCTTCCTTGCAGGGCTGACCGCGAATCTGCCCGGAACTCCCGATCCGCCTTGCGGTGCCGGCTCCACCCTGACCGGCAGCGCCGGCGACACGCTCCTGACCTTCGCCGGCGGCACCCTGGCGCCAGGGGCGAGCTGCGCCTTCAGTGTCACCCTGGACGTGCCGGCCGGCGCGGCACCGGGTGGCTACACCAACACGACCAGCGGAGTGAGTGCCGACGTCGATGGCGTTGCGGCTACCTCGGCGCCGGCGACCGCAGACCTGGCTGTAGCCGGGTTGACGTTCGCCAAGGAGTTTCTCGACAACCCGGTTCTGCCGGGTCAGACCGTCACGCTGCGCTTCACGATCGAGAACGTGCACCCGACCGACGCCGCGACGGCGATCGGTTTTTCCGACGCACTGAGCGACGTGCTCCCGGGAACTCCGGACCTGACCACCTCAGCGCCGACGGTCAACACCTGCAATGGCACCGAAGCCGGCACTTCCACGACGATCTTCTACACCAACGGCAGTCTCGCGGCCGGTCAGACGTGCACGATCGAGTACCCGATCCTCGTCCCGGTCGGAGCCGCCGACGGTGACTACGCCAATACGACCAGCCTTCTCACTGCCACTCAGAGTGGCGGGACGGTGATCATCGACGCCGCCACCGACGTCCTGACGATCGACTCGAACCTGCTGCAGTTGAGCAAGGCGTTCACGGACGACCCGGTCGCACCGGGGGACTCGGTGACGCTCGAGTTCGTGCTCACCAACCTCGACCCGTCGAACGCCGCCTCTGCGATCGCCTTCACGGACGATCTCGCGGCGACGTTGCCCGGACTGACCTTCTCGAGCCTCGACTTCAACGACTGCGGAGCCTCGGTAAGCGGTACCGGCACGGGACTGATCACGGCTACCGGAGCCGCCCTGGCGGCCGGAGGATCCTGCACGATCCGGGTCTCGCTCGACGTTCCGGCGGGCGCCGACGCCGGTGAGTATCCGAACGTCACGAGTGCCGTCACCGGCACGATCGGCGGCTTCGGCGTCACCGGCGATCCCGGCAGCGACACCCTGGCGGTCCTCGCGCTGCTGACCTTCTCCAAGTCCTTCGACGGACCGACCGCCGCAACCGGCACCGCCGTCCTGACCTTCACGCTCACCAACCCGGGCGACGATGCGGCGACCGGTCTGGCCTTTCAGGACGACCTGAGTGCCGTGATTCCGGGACTCGTGGCCACCAGCCTTCCGGTGCTGCCCTGCGGTGCCGCATCGACCCTCACCGGTACCTCGCTGCTTCTCTTCTCGGGTGGCGAGCTACCGCCGATGGGTGGCACCTGTTCGTTCGACGTCGAAGTCCAGGTGCCGGCCGGCGTCGCACCGGGGACCTATCCCAACGTCACCACCAATCTGACGCAGGGTGGCCTCGAGGTGGCCGACCCCGCTACCGCGGATCTCACCATCGAACCTCCGCCGACCTTCGCCAAGGAGTTCGTACCGAACGCGATCGGGACCGACGAGGTGTCGGCACTGACCTTCACGATCGACAACAGCGCCAGCGCGATCGACGCCACGGATCTGGCGTTCGTCGACAACCTGCCGGCGGGAGTCGTGGTCGCGACGCCGCCCAATGCCACCAACAGCTGTACCGGCGGCACGCTGACGGCCGCGGCCGGAACGGGAGTCATCGACTACAGCGGCGGGACGGTCGGCGCCGCGTCTTCGTGCACGCTGGTGGTCGACGTGACCAGCAGCGTCGTCGGCACCTACTTGAACACGACCGGTGATCTCACCTCTTCGTCCGGCAACAGCGGGACGGCGAGCGATACCCTCGACGTGTTCGATGCGACGCCGCCTCAGATCGTCCTGGTCGACACGATCAACGGCACCGGCGACGGTGAGCTCGAGTTCTGCGAAACGGCATACACCACGATCGACGCCCTGCTCGCCACCTTCGACGAGCCGATGTTCGAGTCGGGCACCGCCGATCCCAACTCGGTGACCAATCCTGCCAACTGGCAGGTGGTGGCGGCCGGCAAGGATCTCGACCTGTCGACCGTGGACTGCTCGGGAGTGGGCGGTGACGACGTGGATCAGGCGCTCGTCGAGGTGACCTACGACGGTGGAACTCTGACCGCTGCCGTGCTGCTCGAGGAGACGCTCGAGAATGCGCCGCACCTGTTCCTCGCCTGCAGTGGCGGCCTTGCCGACACCTCGCTCAACGCACTCGACGGCGACGGTGACGGCGCCGGAGGCGACGACTTCGCTCTCTACTTCAGGGTCGATGAGCCGGACCGCTTCGTCAACGGCCACTTCGACTGCGACCTCGAAGGCTGGACGGCCGTGACCGAGGGAATCACCTCCATTGACCACGACCCGGCGGTAGACGTCGACGGTGCGTCGATCTCCGGTTCGGCGCGGTTCACCGGCGGTGGAGGTACGGCGCCCCTGGCTCTCGGCCAGTGCGCCTCCGTAGTGCGCGGTTCGGTGGTTTCCTACCGGGGTTCCGCCCTGCTCGACACGACCGGGACGACCGTGGAGCTGACGAGGACGTGCGACTACTACACCTCTCTCGATTGCTCCGGGACTCCGACGCCGGGCCAGTCGGTGACCGATCAGCTCAGCACCCCGGGTGTCTGGTTCGCCTTCTCGAAGACGGAGGACGTGCCGAGCGGTGCGCGGTCGGCGCTCTGCGAGGTTTCGCTCAGCCAGCCTTCGGGCGCGACCTTCGAGGTGTTCGTGGACGACCTGTCGCTCGATCTCTCGCCGGGGAAGCTGATCTTCATGGACGGCTTCGAGAGCGGCGACCTGATGAACTGGTCGAACGTCGTGCCGTAGCGTCCGCGGCCTTCGGCGATCCTCGGCGGGGCGGTGCGAATCGACCCGGGGTTGCCACCCGGCAAGGGGAGCCTCCGGAGCCGGGCCGGCCGTGTACGCTCGGAGCGTGCCGCCGGTGGGAGATCCCGGCGGCGAGACGGAAGCCGGGGAATGAAGCAGGAGGGAAAGGCCGTTGGTAGAGCGATGAGAGTCGCGGGTTGGATTCTGTGCGGGGTCGTCGCTCTGGCGTCCGTCGTCGGCGGTCAGCCGGCCGACGAGCTGCCGATCACGGTAGCCGTGCCTGCGGATCAACTCGACGATGTCGAGGTCGTGGCGGGCGGCGAGAAGCTCGACTTCCGCGCTCTGCCGCCCGCCGACTGGCAGGTCGTTCTCTACTTCGACCAGCTGCTGTCCGACCCGCTGGCGCTCGCCAACGCGGCGATCCTGCTCAGTGAACGCGCCGAAGAGCTGATCGCGCTCGGGCCGGTGGAGGTTCTGCTGGGCGGTGAGTCGGTACGGGCGTCTCTACCGCCGACGACCGAGCCGGCGGTGCTGGCCGAGGCGCTGTCATGGCTGCGACTGCGCGAGTCGAGCGCCGACGCGCAGACGGCGGTACGCCGGGAATTCGTCGAGCAGCTCGACTCGCGGCTCTCCGAGGCCGAGATCGCGGCGGCACTCGAGGAGAGTCTGCGGATCGAGCGCGAGGTGCTGCGAGTGCAGCGCGAAGGGCTGCTGCTGTGGGCGACCGCCGAGCGGCGGGCGGGGCCCCGCCTGCTGTTGCTGGCCGGTTCGGGTCACGATGCCGCGGCGGGGGAGTTCTACCGTGTAGCGCTCGAACGGGCGGGCCGCACCTCGGTGACGGTGCCCGAGTTCGTCGTCGAGCCGACGCTGGCGGAGGTCGGTCAGGCGCTTGCGATGACCGGGTGGACGGTCCTGCCGTTCGCACCCGCGGCCGGCTCCGACGCGCTCCTGGCCGGCTCGTTGCCGCAGAAGCCGCCCGAGACGGTGACGACCCCCGATGGGCGTGAGGTGCCCAGGACAGTGATCGGGACCGATGTCCTGGGCCTGTTGCGGCGAGGCGCCGACGATGAGGAAGCCGAGCCGGACGAGACCGCATGGCAACTCGACCCGACGAGCGGTCTGGCGCCGCTCGCCGAGGCGACCGGCGGCTCGGTGGTACGAGATCCGCTGATTCTCGACCGCAGGCTCACCGAGCTCGAGTGGAGGAGCGTCCTCGCGGTTCGCCTGCCCGAGCTGGGAGAGGCGTTGCCGATCGAGGTGCGGGCGCAGGGGCTCGAGCGTGCGGTGGCGGCGCCGGCGTGGATCGGTGCCGGTGCACCGGCGGCGCTCGGTGCCGCACGTGCGCGCTACCTTGCCGCTTCGGGCGAGACGCTCGACGGTGAGCTTCAGGTGGCCGCGTTGGTCGCTGCGGGTACCCCGCCGCAGCTGGCGATCGAGCTCGCGAGCGCCGGCGGCGGGACTCCGGTCAGCGCGCCGGTCCGGCTGACCGTCGCCGTGGCGCGCGATGGGGGGACGGAGATCGTCGATCAGCGGACGGTCGAGGCGGCCGACCTGGGCTCCGGCAGGATTACACTCGATCTGCCCGCCGAGGCGGGGATCGATCCGGCGACCACGCCTGTATTGGTGGTGCTCGACGAACTGGCGACCGATCGATGGGGCGGCACCTTCGCCGGTTTCACTTCCGCGGTCGAGTCCCACCGCGCCGCCGACGGGTCGATGCTGGTCGATCTTCCGTCGGCCGCTCCGGTGCGTCTGCTGGCGCCGCAGGACGCCTTGCTCGTCGGCCGCACACCGTTCGCGGTCGCCGTCGCCGATCCACGGACCGCCGAGGTCGAGTTCCTGCTCGACGGTCGCCGCGAAGCGGTGCGCCGCGCGGCACCCTACGAGGCATCGCTCGATCTGGGCGAGCTGCCGCGGGCGCGCCGGGTCGAAGTGGTGGCTCGCGACGCCGAAGGGACCGAGATCGGGCGCGATGCGCTGCGGATCAACTCCGGCAACCGGGAGCTGGCGATCGCGCTCAACGCACCGGAAGCGACGAAGTCCCCTAACGGTGGTGTGCGCGCTCAGGGAGAGCTGTGGGTGGAGGCGACCATCGACCGGCCGCTGGCCGCACGGATCGCGCGCGTCGAGTTCCTGTGGGTCGACCGCCCGATCGGCACCCTGTTCGCGCCGCCGTTCCGCCAGCGGGTGCCGCTCGAGCCGGGGGCGCGGGGCTTCGTGCGCGCGATCGTCACCCTCGTCGACGGCTCGTCGGCGGAGGACGTCCTGTTCGTCAACAGCGCCGCCACCGGAGAGCGCCTTCAGGTCACACTGGTGGAGGTGTTGGCCGTCGTCACCGGTGCCGACGGCCGGCCGGTCGCCGACCTGCCGAAGGAGGCGTTCGAGGTTCGGGAGGACGGCGAGGAGCAGCCGATCGCCGTCTTCACCAGCGCCGGTTCGATCCCTTTGACGGTCGGCCTGTCGGTCGATACCTCGGCGTCGATGTTCGTCAAGCTGCCGACGGTGCAGCTCGCGGCGATGGACTTTCTCGAGCAGTTGCTGAGCGAGCGCGACCGCGGTTTCGTCGTCGGCTTTGGTAGAGAGCCCGACCTGCTGGCGGCGACCACCGGAGACGTCCCGAAGTTGCTGCGCGGGGTCGAGGCGATGCGCCCTGAGGGCTTCACCTCGATCTGGAAGGGGATCGTCTACTCGCTGGTGCAGCTCCAGGGAACGCCGGGCAAGAAGGCGCTGGTGGTCTACAGCGACGGCGCCGACGAGGATCCGGACTTCTCCTACCGCGTCGCGCGGCGCTTCGCGCGCGTAGTCGGGGTTCCGATCTACGTCATCCTGTCGAACAACGAGATCGTCCGCACCGAAGGCCGGGGGCTCAACGTGAGAGGTTTCCTGCGACGGCTGCAGGAGCTCGTGGACGACGTCGGCGGTCGGGTCTACTTCACCCGCGTCGGCGAGGACCTCGGCGACGTCTATGCCGAGATCGCGGAAGAGCTGCGCAGTCAGTACGTGCTCGGCTACTACGGAGAGCAGGACGCCGAGGGCGACTGGCGAAAGATCGCCGTCGAGGTTTCCGAACCCGGGTTGCGGGTGCGGGCTGCGCGAGGGAGGTATCCATGAGGACGACGACGACCCGCTGGGTCGCCCGAGAGGCACCGGCATGGGCCGCTGCCCGGGTATCGGCCCCCGTGCTGGCCCTCCTTCTGGCCTTGGCGCTGGCACTGGTGTCGGCCGGTCCGGCCCCGGCCGACAAGGACGGCCTCTCGACGCTGGCAGGGGTCTGGCAACTCGACACGAGGGCGAGCGAGGATCCCCGGGCGATGCTGCCGCGACGCGACACCTTCGGGGAAGAGCCCGAGCAGCCCGAGGTTCGTCGTGAGAACGGCCGCACGGTTCGCACCTGGAGCTTCGGTGGCGGCAACCGGCGCGATCGGCGCGCGATCTACGAGGAACTCAGGCAGAAGGCTCTCAGCATCCATGAGGGTGCCGAGGTGCTGGCCATCCACGTAGAGGGCGACACGGTGGCCATGACCGACTGGAACGAGGTCGAGCGCCGCTGGACGGTGGACGGCAAACGCCAACCGGCGAGCTTCGCTCTGGCCGGCACAGAAATACCGGTCGAGGTCGAAGCGAGCTGGCGCAGCAGCGACCGTCTGGTGGTCGAGACGACCGGGGCACCCGGAGGCAAGATCATCGAGATCTTCGAGCCGGGCAACCGCGGGCTCACGCTGTTCGTCAAGACGGAGATCCGGGTGCCGAAGTCACGGCTGCCGTTCGTGTACCAGCGTGTCTACCACCGCCTGTCGAGCGCGGACGATTCCGAAGGAGAGCCTTCGGGGTAGGCCGGTGCCGATGGAGCGGATCGGTCATGCGGGCCGGCGGCGGTAGAGTAGTACCCATGATGCGACAGCTCTTCCTGACGGCCCTGGTGCTCGCCGTTCTGCCCGCCTGCTCCGGTTCGCCGTCGAGCCCGAGCAGCGATCCCGTCACGGAGCCTGGCGGTCAGCAGGCCGCCTCACCCCAGGGGGCGTGCGCGACTCGCTCCGAGCTCGCTTGTCTCGACTCGCCCGACTGCACTCTGCAGTTGGAGGGCGACAACTACTCGTGCGTCGATCCTGCCAACGACTGCGAGGTCGGCTTCGTTCAGGGCGACGGCACGAGGGAGTCGTGTGACCAGCCTGGTTGCGACTTCGTGCCGGCGCAGTGCTACTGCCCGCCCGGTCTGACCTGCGTGTGCGGTGGCGGGCCGCCGGCGCAGTGCGTGCCGAGCACCGACGGCTGAGCCGCCGTCGAGCCCGTTCACCCACCCGTTCCGCCCCGGAGGACTCCATGTGCCGCAACATCCGCAGGCTCTACAACTTCGAACCACCGGCGACCGCCGACGAGATCGAAGCGTCCGCGCTTCAGTTCGTGCGCAAGATCAGCGGTTTCACGAAGCCGTCGAAGGCCAATGAGGAGGCGTTCCACCGTGCGGTCGAGGACGTGACGGCGGTGGCGAGCCAGCTGCTCGACTCGCTGGTCACGACGGCTGCGCCGAGGAACCGCGAGGAGGAGGCGGCGAAAGCACGCGCCCGCGCGGCGCGGCGCTTCGCTTCGTGACGCCGGCTCGCCTCAGCGGACCGGAGCGGGTGCAGGCAGCGCTCGATTTCCTCGGTCTCGACCGCAGGGTGGAGAGCCTGCCCGGCTCCACACGCACGGCGCAGGAGGCGGCAGACGCCGTCGGCTGCTCGACGGCGCAGATCGCGAAGTCACTGATCTTCCGTGGCAGGGAGACGGGGCGGGCCCTGCTGGTCGTCCTGAGCGGCGCCGACCGGGTCGATCTCGACAGGCTGGCGGCGCTGGCCGGCGAGCCCGTTGGTCGCGCCGACCCGGATTTCGTGCGCCAGGCGACCGGCTTTGCGATCGGCGGCGTTCCGCCGCTCGGTCACGAGGGTCCTGTCGTGACCTGGCTCGACCGTGGCCTCGAGCGCTTCGACCGGATCTGGGCCGCCGCGGGAGGCCCGCACAGCATCTTCGAGACGACGCCGGCCGAACTCTCGGAGGCGAGCGGCGCCCCGTGGGCCGACCTCTCTTCCCGGGCGGGCTAGCCCGGACTTCTCACGCCGCTGCAGCCTGGTAGGCCGTATGTCACTGAACCTACTTCGTTTTCCGGTCGCTGCGCTCCTCGACGTAGCTACGGCTATGCCTGCGGTGCTCGCGACCGGAAGCCTTGTATCTTCAGCAACCTACGACCTACCAGACCACACCGGCGTGAGAAGTCCGGGCTAGGCCGGCTCGTCGAGCAGGGTCTCGATCAGACCCTCCAGCTCCGCCACCAGCTCGTCGTAGTGCGAGCCGGTCCCCGGTCCCGAGAAGCCGGAGTGGATCTTGCGAACCCTGCCGTCGCGACCGATGAAGACGGTCGTCGGGAAGGCGATGACGGCGTTCAGGTCCGGGAGCGTCTCGGCGGCCTTCGCCTTGTCGCTGATGCCCGCGAGCAGCAGCGGGAAGGCGATCCCGTGGCGCTCGGCGAACTTCGAGACGTAGAGGCGATCGCGCTCCGGGTCGCCGGAGAACTCGTAGGCGAGCCCGACGATCTCGAGACCGCGGTCGGCCCACCGGTCGTGCCATTCCGCCAGCAGCGGCGCCTTGTCGTTGCAGTTCGGGCACCAGGTACCGAAGATGTTGACGAGCACGACCTTGCCGTCGAACCGCGGGTCGTCGCTCGAGAGGGTGTTGCCGTCGCTGTCCGCGAAGGAGAACGAGAAACTGCCTTCATCGTTGGTGAGTCCGGCGAGGTTCCAGGCGTCCGGCAGGATGACCTCGCCTTCTTCGGCCCGGGATGCGGTCCAGGTCGCGTGGTAACTGTCGCGCGACCAGAAGTCGCCCGTCAGGGTGCTGTCCTCGTCGACTCGCGCGGAGAAGAGGAAGGCGTGTGCGCCGTCGAAGGTCGACAGGCGAAGCAACCCCTCCTCGTAGCTTCCCTCGAGGAAGCGGTAGTCGCCCGTCGGGGTGAGAAAGGTCCCGGTCACGCGGGTACCGTCCTGGACGAACTCCCCCTGTGCCGGTTCGGTGCCGTCCTCGTCGGTGAACTCGACCCTCCACACTCCGCCGATGTCGGTGGTCGCGACGGCCGGCCGGTCCTCGGTGACAGCCCGGAAGCGGGGCGCCACTCCTCTCGTGGCCGAGAAAGGGAGGCGGGAAACCGTGCCTCCGGCCGAGGCTCGCGTCCACTCGCCCCGCATACCGTCGTCTCCCTCGAGCGTGGCGACGATCCGCGAGTCGTACCAGTCGAAGCCGATCGTCACCCGGTTCCCTTCGACCTCGACGCCGGTGGTGGGGGCGTGCTCGTCGCCGTTGGCGATCGAGGCTTCGAGGGTGCCGCCTTCCCCGGAGATCTCGAGGGTGAACGGCAGTTCGCCTCCCGGCGAAGCGAGGACCGCACGCCACGGGCCGGCGAGGTCAGGCGACCCGGCAAGGTTGGGGGGCGTGGACTCGGGGGCGCTGCAGGCGACGACGAGAAGCGAGGCCAGAAGCGGCCCGGTGGCATTGGAACGAGCGTTCATCGCGCGATTGTACCGGCGCTCGGCAGTCGGGTTAGGATGCCGCGAGGCCACCGCGCCCGCGCGCCTATGTCCATTCTCGAACGACTGTTCTCCGCCTCGCAGCCCACCCCCTCGGAGTCCGAGGCCGACACCGAGTCGGTGCGCAAGATCGCGGCGCGCCTCGAGGCGCTAGAACCCGAGCGCGCCCGCTACATCGCCGCCTTCGCCTACATTCTCGGCCGGGTCGCCCACGCCGATCAGCACATCTCGGACGAGGAGTCGCGGTCGATGGAGGCGCTCGTGGCCGAGCACGGCGACCTGCCGGAGGACCAGGCGCTGTTGGTGGTCGAGATCGCCAAGAGCCAGAACCGGCTCTTCGGCGGTACCGAGAACTTCCTCGTCACCCGCGAGTTCCGCGAGATCGCCAGCGAGGAACAGAAACTCTCTCTGCTCGACTGCCTGTTCGCGGTGTCGGCGGCCGACGATTCGATCTCCGTCGTCGAGGAGGAGCAGGTACGAGGGATCGCGAGCGAGCTGGGCCTCGACCATCAGGTCTACATCCGGGCACGGGCGCGCTATTCGTCGCAACGCGAAGTGATGCGCGGCCTCAACGACGGCGGCGACTGAGAGCGCGGTGAGGGAACTCGGCGAGCGCAAGCGGCGCGTCCGCGGCATCGTGCCGGTGCTGGTCCTCGTGGCTCTGGCGCTTCTGGCGCTCGTGACGCTGCGGACCGGCGGCCTTCCGGAGGTCGAGGTGACGAGCGATCTGCCGGGCATCGGACCGCTCACCAGGGTGACGTCGGTCGCGACCGAGCCGGGCAGGGGAGTGGCGCGGATGACCGTCGAACTCGTCCAGGGTGAAAGGTCGCGGCTGCTCGCCGACGAGAACTACGAGACCCGGGCGCCGTGGGCGTTCTGGGGGCCGCGCGAGGCAGCCGCCGCGATCGACGTGGAGATCGGCTCGACCGTGACGGAGGGGCTGGCGCAGGGCCCGGCGACGGTGCGAACGACCGCCTGGAGAGCCGGCACCTGGCTGCGCTCGCCGGCCCCGGTCTCGGCCGAGATCGAGCTGCCGGTGCGGCTGCGGCCGCCTTCGGTGGCGCTCCTGTCGAGTCAGCACTATCCGACCCAGGGGGGAGCCGAGGCGGTCGTCTACCGGGTCGGTGATGAGGCGCGCCGTCACGGAGTTTCGGCCGGCGACGCCTTCTTCCCGGGGTACCCGCTGCCGGGCGGTACCGCCGGCGAGACGTTCGCGCTGTTTGCCGTGCCGTTCGACCTGCCGCTCGACAGCCCGATCCGGCTCGTGGTGGAGGACGACGTCGGCTACCGCACCGAACGCGCTTTCGTCGACCGCCTGAGGCCGCGCGAGGTGACGCACGACGACATCAACGTGCCCGACAGCTTCATCGAGCGGGTGGCGAGCGAGATCGAGTCGCAGACGCCCGAGCCTGACGGCCACCGGATCGCTCCTCGATCGCTATCTGGCGATCAACCGCGATCTGCGGGTCGAGAACCGGGCCGAGATCGGTGCCCTCGCCGGCAGGAGCGAGGAGCGATTCGCCTGGCGGGGAGCCTTTCTGCCGATGCCGAACGGCCAGGTGATGGCGCGCTTCGGCGATCGCCGTACCTATCGCTACGGCGGGGAGGAAGTGGATCGGCAGGTCCACCTCGGCTACGACCTCGCTTCGGTGCGCCGGGCGGAAGTTCCGGCCGCCAACGCCGGCACGGTGGTGGCGGCGCGCTTCCTGGGCATCTACGGCAACGTGGTGGTGATCGACCACGGCTACGGGCTGCTGTCCCTCTACGGCCATCTGTCTTCGATCGACGTGTCGGAAGGCGAGGCGATCGAGCGCGGCCGGACGGTCGGTCGTACCGGCGTCACCGGGCTGGCGGGCGGTGACCACCTGCACTTCGGGATGTTCCTCCATGGGGTCGCCGTCGACCCGGTGGAGTGGCTCGACGCCGACTGGATCGAGAACCGGATCGCCAGCAAGCTGTCGCCGGCCTTCGAGCGCGGACGATGAGTTCACGCACGATTCCGTTCCTCTGGCGTTACGGCCGCCGCTACGGCGGCTGGGTGGCGATCGCCGTCGTGTCGGTCATGACGTTCGCCCTCTCCTCAGGAGCGATGGTGGCGCTCGTCGAGCCGATCTTCGGCGAGGTGCTGATGACCGATCAGCGTCCGGAGGCGCTCGAGGCGGTGGCGGAGGCCGCGGAGGATGTCGAAGTCGAGGGTTTCTTCGCTCGTCTCAAGGAGAGATTCGACCTGCGTGCGGGACTGCAGGGCGGTTACGACAGCCTCAAGCGGCGGCTCGGCATCACCGAGGAGAACGTCGTCTACCTCGTGCCGCTGCTGATGGTGGTCGTGCTGCTGCTCCGGAGCCTGTCGAGCTTCCTTTCAGGCTACTCGTTTCAGCACATCGGGCTCGGCATGACGACCGACATGCGCAACGACCTGTTCCGGCGGGTCGTCGATCAATCGACGCGCTTTCACGAGCAACACACCTCCGGTGAGCTGGTGAGCCGGGTCGTCAACGACGTCACGGTGATGCAGAACGCGGTGACCAGCCGGCTGCTCGACCTCTTCCAGCAGACGCCGACACTGATCGTGCTGATCGTCGTGCTGCTCAACATCCATCTCAAGCTGGCGCTCGTCTGCCTGGTGGTGACGCCGATCTTCATCTACCCGATCGCCCGCTTCGGCAAGGGGATGTGGAAGACGAGCCACCGCTCTCAGGAGCGGATGGCCGACCTCACCCAGCTCCTCTCCGAGGCGACGCGCGGTCACCGGGTGGTGAAGGCGTTCGGTATGGAGGACTTCGAGCACCGCCGCTTCTCGGAGGCGACGCAGCGACACCTGCAGGTCAAGCTGCGGTCCCAGATCCTGACCTACGTCTCCGGGCCGGTGGTCGAGTCGCTCGCCGCCGTCGGCGCGGCGGCATTCCTGATCTACGCGGGTCGGGCGGTGCGATCGGGGCAGCTGACCGCGTCCGTGCTGGTGTCGTTCCTGACCGCGCTGATGATGCTCTACGACCCGATCCGCAAGCTCAACAAGGTCAACCTCATCCTCCAGGAGGCGCGGGCGGCGGCCCAGCGGGTGGCGAAGATCCTCGCGGTGCCCAACGAGGTTGCCGACCGCAAGGGCGCTCGCGACCTCGAGGAGTTCCGCGATCGTGTCCGTTTCGACGGCGTGTCGTTCGGCTACGGCGACGAGCATGTGTTGCGCGGCGTCGATCTCGAGATCGGCCGCGGCGAGGTGGTGGCGGTCGTCGGGCCTTCCGGGGCCGGCAAGTCGACGCTCATCAACCTGCTGCCGCGCTTCTACGATCCCGACGAAGGGACGATCACCCTCGACGGCCACGATGTCCGCGAGGTGACGCTCGAGAGCCTGCGGAGGCAGATCGGCATCGTCACCCAGGAGACCGTGCTCTTCGACGAGACGGTGCGCAACAACATCGCCTACGGGCGCTCGGACCTGTCGCTCGAGAGCGTTCGCGAAGCCGCGGCGGCGGCCTACGCCGACGACTTCATCATGGAGCTGCCGGCCGGCTACGACACCCGGATCGGCGAGGAGGGGTCACGCCTCTCCGGCGGCCAGCGCCAGCGGCTGGCGATCGCCCGAGCGCTGCTCAAGAACGCGCCGATCCTGATCCTCGACGAAGCGACCTCCCACCTCGACAGCGAGTCGGAAGCGCTGGTGCAGAAGGCGCTGTATAACCTGATGCGCGGTCGCACCGCGCTGGTCATCGCCCATCGCCTGTCGACGGTCAAGTCGGCCGACCGGATCGTCGTCATGGAGGCCGGGCGGATCACTCAGATCGGCGATCACGAAGAGCTGATGCGCCAGGGTGGGACGTACAAGCGTCTCTACGAGCTGCAGTTTCAGGCCTGATTCCGGCTCGGTGTAACAAAACTTCGGCCGACGCGCCTGTACTACCCGAGAGGCGTCCACAACCTCCTTGGGTTTTGCGCGGATCCGTCCGCAGGACAACAAGGCCTCTTGGGCTGGGAAGCCGAACGCGGTGCGTAACCGCACGTCGCTCAGCGGGGTTCTTCGGGCCACTATCCCCAACGAGTGTCGAGGAGCTTTCCGGCCCTTTTCCCTATGGAGCGCCTAGATCTCGTCGAGCAGCGTGCTCGGGCTCAGGACCCGTCCACCGGCGACGACGAGCTCCAGAGCGCGGCTGTTCCAGATCTGACGCGACGGATCGCGGGCGAGGACGACCAGGTCCGCCCGCTTGCCGACCTCGACCGTGCCGATCTCGTCCTCGAGGCCGAGGGCGCGCGCGCCGTTGAGGGTCGCCATCCGCAGGACGTCGAGAGGCGCGATACCGGCCTCCACCAGCAGGCCCAGCTCCTCGTGGAAGCTCACCCCGGGCACGATCCACGGATTGCTGAAGTCGCTCCCCACGGACAGTGGGATGCCGGCCTCGTGGTAGCGCCGTACGAGCTCCAGCACCCGCGGCCAGGCGGCTCTCGCGCTCCCGAAGTCCTCGTCGGTCCAGTCGGTGACGAAGTTGTGCTCGGCCCAGGTGGCTCGAAGGACTTCGGGCGCCAGGTGCGCCTCCGGATGCTCGCGATAGCGCGCCTGGTCGCCGAAGAACTTCGAGTGGAGGACGACCAGCGTCGGGTCGAGGGTGACGTCATGCTCGACGAGACGCGCGAGCAGCTCGCCGACCTCTTCCCCTTCGAGATCGATCGACTCGAGCCACCGGATCCGGTCTTTCATCGTTCCGCGGTAGCTCAGGCGCACGGCAGGGGGGAGGGCGTCCACCGACCACGAGGCGGCGTGGGTGAGGCGGGTGACGCCGAGACGCACCGCCTCGGACCAGCTCGTGCGTTGCAGGTGCCCGACGACGGGAAGCCCGTGCTCGTCCGCCGCCTCGACGGCGGCCGCGACGACGTCGGGCTCGAGGGCCGCGTAGAGCTTGACCATGTCGACGCCCGCAGCCGCCTGCCCGGCGACCTCCGCCCGCGCCTCCTCCGGAGTCGGGGTGGCGACGAACGGGCCGTAGAGGCTCTGCGATCGGTCGAGAGCCGCTCCGGCGGTGAGGATCCGCGGGCCGAGGATCTCGCCTGCGGCGACGGCCTCGCGTAGGGAGACCCCCTCGTCGGTCGGCGCGGCGGGGTTCCGAACCGTCGTGACGCCGAAGGCGAGCAGGACCTTTAGCGCCTGAGCCGAGGCGTCCGGACGGTAGGCGAGCCCGTCACCGGTCGGCTCCAGCACCGTCACGTGGGCATGGGTGTCGACGAAGCCCGGCAGCACGAACCGCCCTCGAAGCTCGGCCCGGTTGGCGCCGCGAGGGACGTCGACCTCTCCCTCGGGGCCGAGCGCTGCGATCCTGCCGTTGCAGACCACCACCGTCTGCCCGGGCGCAGGCGCACCCCCGTACCCGTCGATCACCGAAACTCCGACCAGGGCGAGGCCGCCGGGGCAGGCGCGGTCGGGCCGGTCGTCCCCGCCGGTGCAGGACGCGATCGCAAGCGACGCTGCGAGGGCGATCGGGCCGAGGGTGAACTTCGGGATGGTTGCCTCCAGCTTGCCGATCGTCACCGTCGCAGTCTGCCTCCCCTGCCGCTCTCCCCGCAAGGTCGTGGCCGAAGCCGCGGTCGGTTGGTGCGTCTGACGATCCCGGACATGTCCGCGTCCCCGGCCTGCGGTAACAAATCGCCTCCGCCCGAGCCTGTACTCAAGAGATGGTAACCCCGCTCACGGGCGAGCGGTCACAGGGGGAGGTCGGTTTGGGAGCCAAGGTCGGTACGTCACCTCAGATGGTGCGCATTCCATCGACGGCGCAGTACTCGGAGCATCGTGTCTACGAGGATGTCTTCGAGCCGGGAAGGGTCTACGTCGACGCCACTCAGCCGGCTCTCAGACTCACGGGACTCGCCGATCGCGGCGGCCTGGAGAACGGCCTGGAAGCCGGGGACGGCCAGCGCCGTTGCCGTCCGGTGGCGATGCAGATCAGCGCTCGCGAGCGCGACCTCGCCGGCATCCAGGCGATGATGCCGACCAGGAGAGTGGTGCCGATGTCGTGGAACAGCGGACCCTTCTTCGCCTGGATCCGCAGCTCTGCCGGCGTCACCGTCCTCGATCGCGGCATGACCTCGCGCTCGAGTCGCCACGTGGCTGAGATCTACGGCCGGCAACCGGTCGGCGTCGAGCTGGCACGGGCCGTCGCCGCCGCCGAGGTGGTGCACTGGGGGCGGCTGTGCGGCATGACCGTCAAGGCGCAGGCTGCTGCGGCGGTCGTCGCCGAATTGCGCAACACCGTGCGCGTCGGTCGCCGGGCCGCCTGGAGCGCGACCCTGGGAGACGCGCTGCGCGCCTCTCTCGAGGAGATGCTCAAGCGCGATCGGCTGAGGGTGCTGGTCGCAAGCGGGCCGGTACCGCTCAGAGCCTTCGACGAGGTGCGCGAATGGGTGCTGGCGGAGTGGTCGCACCGGATCGCGGGCGAGCGCTCGCTCGCCCAGCCGGCGGCCGCCATCGACGCGCTGGCCGACCGCAACCCGGTCGATCTGTCGATCGAGTGGCGCGACGGCGACCGGATTCCGATGCGCGCCGTGCGGACCCTCGGCTACGAGAGCCTCGCTGCCGACAGCATGCACACGCTCTCCTGGGGGTTGCGAGGCGCCGCGACCCGGCGCGCGGTGGCGAGAGCCTAGAGAGTCCTCAACCCGCCTGGAGTTCGCCCTCCCGGCGCCGGTACTCGAGGAAGGCGTGAGGGAGCGCGTTGCGCTCGTCGGTCGTCCCCTCCTCGCGACTCACCAGCTCCCAGGCGCTGCGATCCCACTCGGGGAAGACGACGTCGCCGTCGACGTCGGCCTCGACGGCGGTCCAGTGAAGAGTGTCGGCGAGCGGCAGCGCCAGCGCGTAGACCTGGGCGCCGCCGGCGACGAACAGCTCCTCCTCCCCTGCGGCCCGGGCCAACTCCACGGCTTCCTCGATCGAGCCGACTCGCACGACTCCCTCCGGCAGTTCGAGATCCGATCTCGAGAGCACGATCATCCGGCGGCCCGGCAGCGGCTTGCCGATCGACTCCCAGGTCAGGCGGCCGACGAGCAGGTGGTGGCCCATCGTCAGCCGTCGGAAGCGGGCCAGGTCCGCCGGCAGGTGCCACGGCAGGGAGCCGTCGCGGCCCATGACGCCGCCGTGCGCCACCGCGACGATCAGCGTGACCTTCAAACGGACACTTCCGCCCTGATGTGCGGGTGCGGGTCGTACCCCTCGAGGGTGAAGTGCTCGTAGCGGAAATCGAACAGGGATCGCACGCCAGGGTCGAGCCGCATGGTCGGAAGCGGTCGCGGCTCCCTGGCGAGCTGCTCGTGAGCCTGATCGAGGTGGTTGCTGTAGAGATGGGCGTCGCCGAGAGTGTGGACGAAGTCGCCCGGTTCGAGGTCGCACACCTGCGCCATCATCAGGGTCAGCAGGGCGTACGAGGCGATGTTGAACGGCACGCCGAGGAAGACGTCGGCGCTGCGCTGGTAGAGCTGGCACGACAACCGGCCGCCGGCGACCTGGAACTGGAAGAGGGTGTGGCACGGCGGCAGCGCCATCCGTTCGAGCTCGCCGACGTTCCAGGCCGAGACGATGTGGCGGCGCGAGGCCGGGTCTTCGCGGATCGCATCGACGACCTGGCGGATCTGGTCGTGCGTCCGGCCGTCCGCGCCCTGCCACGACCGCCACTGGCTGCCGTAGACGGGGCCGAGATCGCCGTTTTCGTCCGCCCATTCGTCCCAGATCCGGACCTTGTTCTCCTTGAGGTAGCCGATGTTGGTGTCGCCCGACAGGAACCAGAGCAGCTCATGGAGAATCGAGCGCAGGTGCAGTTTCTTGGTCGTCAGCAGCGGGAACCCGTCGGCCAGGTCGTAGCGCGACTGGTGGCCGAAGACGGCCAGAGTGCCGGTGCCGGTGCGGTCGTCCTGCTCGACCCCTTCGTCGAGGATGCGCTGGATCAGGTCGAGGTAGGTTCTCATTCGTTCGGCCGCGACGTGGTCGAGACCCTACCACCGGCTAGCGTCAGTCCGGCGGTGACCAGGGGAGTTCCAGACGGTCTCGTAGCTCGTCGTACCTCGGGTCGGCTCTCAGCGGCTCGAGGAGGGGATAGGCGTCGAGGAAACTGATGGTCGGGTTACGGTTCTCGAGGGCGCCCTCGAGGATGGTGAAGGCGGTGTCGAAGTCTCCGAGTTGGGTGAAGGCAACCGCACGGCGGGCGTTCGGGGCTCGGAACGGGTCTTCCAACAGCTCCAGGTAGGCGCGCCAGTAGCCGACCGGACCCTCGTCGCGGAACGCGTCTCCGAGGACGCGTGCCTCTTGCTCCCAGCCGTTCGCTTCGCGCCATGCGACCGCGGCCTCCAGATTCCCTCGATTCTCGAACGACCAGAGCTGAAAGACGAGCTCGGGAGCCTCCGTCGAGAGGCCCGACGCCTGGGAGAAGGCCCAGTCGGCTTCCTCCCAGAGCCTGGCGTTGTTGTAGACCATTCCGAGGTAGGCGGCCACGAGGCTCGACTTCGGGTCGAGCCCGAAGGCGTGCTCCGCAAGCTCGACCGCCTCTTCGTGCCGGGCCATGGCGCTCGAGAATGTGGCTCGCGACACGTAGTAGAGCGGAAAGTTCCGGGCGCTCGGCTCGGCGAGTTCGAACCGTCGGTAGGCTTCGTTCCAGTCGAAGTCGTGGTAGTAGGCGGCGAGCGCCAGTGCCACATTGGGAAGGGGAGAGTGCGGGTCGAGCTCGAGGGCTCGACGGGCGGACTCCCTGATCTGCTCGGGATCAGCGAGGCCCCCGCTGCCGGAGACGAGAGTCATCGCCTTCCATGCCAGAGGTTCGGCCCAGTCCGGCTGCAGCTCGGCGGCCCGCTCGAACTCGACCTTCGCGAGCTCGAGGTTGGCAGCCTGCTGGGTGTCGAACAGTCGGCGCCCCCTGGCGAAGGCATCGAAGGCGTCGGTGGAGATGGGCGGTTGTGCGTAGCCCGGGACGGGAATGCCGAGTTCCTCCGCTACCGCCTTCGCCGCAGCGAGCGCCAGAGTGCGGACGAAAGGTGCATCATCGTCGGGCGTCGCGACGGCGGCGATCGACATCCGATGGGAGTCGGAACTTACGTCGATCAGCTGGAAGATCGCACGCAGGCCCTCTTTCTCCCGCCGCAGGCTCGACTCGAGAGCCAGCCCTGATCCTGAGGCTTCTGCGATCTGTCGGATCGTCAGGCCGGAGCCGGCGAACGATAGGGCCGAGGTTCGAGAGAGGACCGCGAGGCGGTCGGTGTCGAGGATCGCCAACTGATGGTTGACCTCGTCGGTGAGTGCTTCGCAGACGGCGTCCAGAGCGGGGTCGTCGGAGGCGTTGGCCACCGGCAGGACGATGAGCGGCCCGAGCTCCTGGGCGGACTCCTCGACTATTGGGGTGTCCGAGATGCGGCGGCTCGCAAACCAGAAGACGGCGATCAGAAGCACCGCGGAAAGGACGAGCCACTTCGCTCTTTGCGCAGCGGCCTCCCGGGGGCGCGCCGGCGGTTGCCTTGCTTCGAGCCAGGCGTCGATCTCCGATCGGAAAGCGTAGACGGTCGCCCGCGCGCGGTGCTGGTGGCGATGCACCGGCAACCCCTCGTGCTGCTCCCAGCGCTGCACGGTCCTGACCCGCCGGTCGAGGTAGGCCGCGATCTCGCTCCATGAGTCGAGACGATCGGCGTTGCGAGGCGGCTCGCCGACTTCACGGTCCTCTGTCTGCTTGTCGAGGTTATCGACCATTCTGCGGATCTCTCGGACTCTCTCTAGTCTAGCTCCGCCTTTTGGCCCTTGCGCGCTCCCGAAACGGAGACGACATGACACGACATCGGCACTATGTCGCGTGGTACCGCTTGAATGTCGTCCGACCGAGTCCCTACGTTGGCTTCCGTGGCCCGGCGGCGTCGATCGCCGCCTTCTGCGAAAGGAGATGTCGATGAAACGGACTCGAATCAAGGACGCAGCAGGGAACTGGCTCTTTCTTCTGTGCGCAGCGGTGACGCTCGCCTCGATACCCTCTGCTCGGCCGGTGGCGGCCGCGGGTGCCCCCTCTTCCGACCTGGTGGCCGGGAGGATTCTGATCACCGGGGCTGGGCTCCATGGCGCCAACGGCATCCAGTTCGGTGAGGACGGTCGCCTCTACGCGGCGAGCGTCGTTGGTCGCGAGATCGTGAGGCTCCATCCGGGTACCGGCCGCTTCCTCGACCGTTGGGGTCCCGAGGTGGGCGTCAACGGTCCGGACGATCTCGCCTTCGGCTTCGACGGCCGGCTCTACTTCACCGAGCTGCTCGGAGGGGAGGTCGGTGCCCTCCTCGACGGCCAGGCGGCCGGCCGACAGTTCGTGGCGCCCGGGATGAATCCCGTCACCGTCTCCGACGAGGGGCGGCTCTTCGCCGGACAGTTCATCTTCGGCAACGGGCTCTTCGAGCTCGACCCGGATCTGGAGGCGGATCCCGAGGCCGTGATTCCCGACGCCGGAGATCCGAGCCGCGATCTCAACGCGATGGACTTCGGCCCCGACGGACTGCTCTACGTGCCCCAGCCACGACTTGGAAGGGTCATCCGCCTCGATGTCGATCTGGGATTCTCTTCGATCGAGGAGGTGGTGGCAGGGCTGGATTTCCCGGTGGCGGCGAAGTTCGACGCCTCCGGTGCGCTGCATGTGGCCGAGCAGACGACGGGGAGAGTGTGGCGCGTCGATGTTGAGACCGGAGAGAAGCAGCCTGTCGCTCGGCTGGCGCCCGGAGTCGACAATCTCGCCTTCGACGCCGCCGATCGGCTGTTCGTCTCGAGTACCTGGAACGGCTCGATTCGCCGGGTGAGGCCGAACGGAAGTTCAGCGCGGGTCATCCGGGGCGGTGCGATCGCCCCGGGCGGGATCGCCGTTACGAGGGACGAGCGCGGTCGAGAGATCCTCGCCGTGGCCGACGTGTTCGGTCTGCGCACCTATCGGGCCTCCACTGGCCGGCGGACCGGCACGGTGCGCACGCCGGCGACGCATCTCACCGCGTCGTGGGACGGCGAGTCGATCTGGACCACGAGCTGGTTCTCGAACACTGTCGAGCGGATCGATCCGAAGAGCGGTGCCGTATTGGAGACCCATGCGGACTTCGCCGTGCCGTTGAATGCCGTGCGTTTCGGCGACGATCTCATCGTCGCGGAGGCTGGCGTACCGGGGCAGGTTCCGCCGCGGATCGTCCGCCGTCGGCCGGACGGCACGAGAGAGGTCCTGCTCGCGGCCAACGGTACCTCGGTCTTCCTGCCGCTCGGGATCGCTGCCTCGGACGACGGCCTTTGGACCGCGGACTGGGGGAGCGGCGTCGTCTGGGAGCTGGGGCGAGAGGGTGCCTATGTCCCGCCGGTGGCCGTCGCTTCGGGACTGAGAGGGCCCGAGGGCATCGCGGTTCTCGACGAGCGGACCCTGGTTGCCGTGGAGGGAGCGGCACGAACGCTGACCTCGGTGGATCTCGACACCGGGACGGCGACCGTCCTCGTGGAAGACCTCGAAGTGGGGGCACCGGGGATCCCGGGAACCCCGCCGAGCTGGATCTTCAACGACGTGGCGGTCGATCGGCGCGGCCGGATGTACGTCACGGGAGGCAACGCCAACGTCGTCTACCGCTTCCGCTTCCGGGAGCAGTAGGCCCGGCGTGGATCTCGTTTCGAGCCCCCTTCCTGCTGGAGGGAGGGGGCTCGAAACCTGGTGGCCGTGATTCCGGCCAGCGAAACCGCACCAGTTTGCTCCCTTTTCGATCTGCTCAGTACACTGCGCGCTGTCGAGGCGCCGGCAGCGGTCGGGCGGGCGCGGACACCTACGACCTAGGGAGACATGCGATGGCATATGTGATTGGTGAAGCCTGCCTCGGGGAGCGGTACGCGGACTGCGTAGAGGTCTGTCCGGTCGACTGCATCTACCCCGGCGAGTACAAGGGTGAAGAGTTCATGGTCATCGACCCTGACCTCTGCATCGACTGCTCGCTGTGCAAGCCTGCCTGCCCGATCGACGCGATCTTCGAGACCGAAGACGAGGATCCGGAATGGGCGGCGATCAACGCCGAACTCGCCCCGGAGTGGGCGGACAACGAGCCTGTGGAGGTCCGTCCCCGGGACGATCCGCCTCGCAAGCCGCACAACAAGATCGTCAACCCGTAACGGGCACGAGAAGCCCCCACGGGCACGAGAAGGAAGTCTCACCGCCGGCGCTTCGAGCGTCGGCGGTTTTCTATTGGAGGGGCGTCGGATGAGCGAACGGCAGGCGAGCGACGCGATCGAGGTCTTCTCGGTGGCGGACGGAGAGATGAAGGTGGTCGAGCGCGACGATCGTTCCGAGGAGGAGTGGCGTCAGGTGCTCGACGACGAGGAGTTCCGGGTACTGCGCCGCAAGGGGACCGAGCGGGCCTTCACCGGCCGCTACTGGGATAGCAAGGAGGCCGGTCTCTACCAGTGCGCCGGTTGCGGCACGGATCTTTTCGCCTCTGAGACGAAGTTCGACTCGGGAACCGGCTGGCCGAGCTTCTATGAGCCGGTCTCGGAGGAGAACGTCGAGACCGAGGAGGACCGGAGCCTCTTCATGCGACGCACCGAGGTGCACTGCCGCCGTTGCGGCGGGCATCTCGGGCACGTCTTTCCCGACGGGCCGCAGCCGACCGGGCAGCGCTACTGCATCAACGGCGCCGCCCTCCGCCTGGAGACGAAGGACGACGCCGAGGACACCTGAACAGCTGCGTCAGGACGTGCGTCAGGGAGTTGCCGACGGGGACGCGGATCTGAGTCGTGATCCAGCTCAGGACGAGATGGGTCGCTTCGTCGACCTCCTCGAACGCGATGGTGAACTGGTCGACCTTGTCCTCCTCCGCGAGCTCCGTCGGGGCCACCTCGATGCTCAGCACGTCGTTGTCGGGCGAATAGGCGTCTTCGAGCTCGCCGCTCTCGGCATTGCGGCGCATCGTGCCGGTTCCGCCGAGCGTCGAGCTGAAGGAGAGCGTCCAGCTCTCGGCGCCGGGGATCGTGTAAACCGAGTAGGTGCCGGCCGGCAGGGTCTCGCCGCCGACGGTGATGTCCGCGGTGGCGGTCAACTGGGTCGCCTCGTTGGCGCCGGTCCGCCAGTGCTTGCCGTAGGGGACGAGGGCGCCGTCCTCCTCACTGCCGAAGATGACGTCACGGCCTCGCTCGTAGGGGCGGCTGTAGGTGATGCTGACGTAGGCGTCGCCGACGTCGGTGCGGGCGATGCCCATAGGGCTGGCACGGCGGGACGGGTGGAGATCCTGCGCGAAGAGCGCCGCGGTCGACGAAAGGGCGACCAGAGCGATCGCGATCATCGCGGTCCGGTAGAGAGCGGTGCGGGTCATGAGAGTTCCCTCCAGAGGTTCATGGAGCGCGCATCTTAGCCTGCCCCTCCCGGACGAGCCCGTAGCGGATGACGGCGCTATGATCCGGAAGATGCGAAGCGCACGAACCGCCGTGGTGACGGGAGCCAGCGCCGGGATCGGCGAGGCGACCGCACGAAGGCTTGCGGCCGAGGGGTTCGCTGTCGTCGTGGGAGCCCGTCGGGTCGAACGACTCGAGCGGCTGGCCGGTGAGATCGGTGCCGAGGCGCGCCGGCTCGACGTCACGGACGAGGCGAGTGTCGAACGCTTCGCCGCCGGGCTCGACAGGGTCGATCTGCTGGTCAATAACGCCGGCTTCGGAGTCGGCCTCGACCCGGTGGTCGACACCCCGGTGGACGACTGGGCGGCGATGTACGACACCAACGTCGTCGGCGTGGTGCGGGTCACCCGGGCGCTGGTGGGGGCGATCGAGGCGTCGGGCGACGGACACGTCGTCAATGTCGGGTCGATCGCCGGTTTCGAGGCCTACGCCGGGGGCGGTGGATACACCGCTTCGAAACATGCGTTGCGTGCCCTGACGAAGACGTTGCGGCTCGAACTCCTCGGTCGGCCGATCCGGGTGACGGAGATCTGCCCCGGCATGGTCGAGACGGAGTTCTCGCGCATCCGGTTTCGGGGTGACGAAGCGCGGGCGGCGGCGGTCTATCAGGGCATGACCCCCCTGACACCCGACGACATCGCGGACTGCATCGCCTGGGCGGCGACCCGGCCGTCGCACGTCAACATCGACGAGATCGTCGTTCGACCGCGCGACCAGGCGACCGCCTACGCGGTGCATCGCGAGGAGTGACGACGACTCGGGCCCGGCGGTTTCGTTTCGTCACTCTGGTGGGTCTAACTCGGTGGAGGCGACGATGCGGCAGAACCGACAGAGGAGTTTCATCCTGGCGACGGGCTTCGTCGCCCTCATGGCCGCGTTGGCGGCGGGCTGCGGCAGCGGCCACGCGGCGGCGCCGGAGCCGTCGGGATCGATGAGCCTGGAGGAGCGCTGGCAGACGGTCGATCGCCTGGTGGAGGAGCAGAAACACCAGGCTGCCGTCGAGGAGCTCGGCCGGCTGCGCGAGGCTGCGGCTGCCGCCGGCCTCGAGGACGACTGGGCGCGCGCCCTGGTGCGCGAGGCTCAGCTCACCGCGTCGCTCGGCGAGTTCGAGGGAGCGGTGCGGTTGGTGGAGTCGGCCGCGTGGCCAGAGCCGACCGGCACGGCCGGCCAGGTCGGTGCAGCGAGCCGGGCTCGCGCACTCCTGCGGGCGCAGACGCTCGTTCTCTACCTCGGCCGCTACGGCTGGGAGATCGGTCAGCGGGAGCGCAGTGGTGAGCGCCGGGATCTCGACTTCACCCGCTGGACGAGCGCGCAGCTGGCGGCCGAAATCGACGATGCCTTCCTCAGTCTGTGGGTGGACCGGGAGTCGTGGGGGCTGGAGCCGACCTCCGACCTTGCGGGGACCCTCGAGCCCAACGATCTCCCGAAGCGCATTCGCGGCACGCTGCGCGATTCGGTAACCCATCTGTGGGCGGGCTTCCTGGCCAACTCTGCTCACTGGTCCGCGAGCGACTCGAACCAGATCCATCGGCTCGACCTCGAGGCGTTGATCGCCGGCCGAGCCGCAACCGACGATCATCCGCTCGCTCGACTTGCAGCGCTCTATGGCGACCTGGAGCGCTGGCACCTCGAGGGCGGCCGCGGGGAAGCCGCTCTCGATGCCCGGATGGCGCGTCTGCAGGCGCTCGCGGCACACTTCAGTTCGGCCGAGGAGCGGCAGGCGCTGCGGGCGGACCTCGAGGGAGCCCTCGGGCGGCTCGGTCGCGACGTCGAATGGTGGTCGACGGGCCGGGCGTTGCTGGCCGAATGGACGCGCGACTCCGGCGCAGACGATGCCCTTGCGCGAGCCCGCGATCTCGCTGCGGAAGGGGCCGCCGTCCATCCCGACAGCTTCGGCGGACGTTATTGCCGCCACCTTGTCGCGGCGCTCGAGGCGCCTTCGTTCTCGCTCCAGTCGATGTTGGTCGATGGTCCCGAGCGGCGCTCGATCCTGGTGCGTCATCGCAATCTCGACCGCCTGTTCTTCCGGGCCTGGTGGGTCGACCTCGAAGAGGCGCTTACCGAGGGGCTCGACCGTTCGCTCCTCCCGGGGCGCCGTGAGGTCGAGGACCGGCTCATCGGTGCGAAGCCGGACTTCGAGTGGGAGGTCGATCTGCCGGCCACGCCCGACCTCGAGATGCATCAGACCTACGTCGTCCCTCCCTCTTCGCGTCCCGGGCTGTGGCTCGTGGCGGCCTCGGCCGATCGCTCCTTCTCGCGCCGGCGCAACCGGGTCGAGGCGGTCCACTGGATCCGCAGCGCGATCGTCCTCGACTCCGTGAGCCGCGCCGGGCTGACCGTGGCGGAGGTGCGCGACGGCGCGAGCGGCGATCCAGTCGAGGGGGCCGAGGTCGAGCTTTGGGGCCTCGACTACCGGCGCGGGCACCGGCGTCAGACGGCCCGCGAGACGGACCACGAGGGCGCCGCCCGCTTCGTCCATAAGGCCAGTCGAGGGGCCGCAGCCATGCTGGTGGCCCGCCACGGTGAGGAGCTGGCCTTCCAGCAGGTCTCGCTGCGCGCGGAGTACTCCCCGCGGCTTCGCGACACCGAGCAGGTGCTCCTCTTCACCGATCGCAGCGTCTACCGACCGGGGCAGCAGGTGCTGTGGAAAGCGGTCGCCTATCGGCGAGTCGAGGCCGAGGAGCGCCAGACCGTGCTGCCGGGCTCCCAGATCACCGTCGAGCTGGTGGATGCCAACTGGGAGGTTGTGGCGAGCACGACCGTCGAGGCCAACTCCTTCGGCAGCGCCTCCGGCAGCTTCGAACTGCCTCAGGGGAGGCTTCTCGGCGACTGGCAGTTGCGTGCGACCCCGAACGGTTCGGCGCCGGTGAAGGTGGAGGAGTACAAGCGGCCCACCTTCGAGGTGACCGTCGAGGAGCCTGAGGCCGAGCTGCGGCTCAACCGGACGGCGACCTTCGCCGGCGAAGCGCGCTACTACTTTGGCGCTCCACTGGTGGACGGCGAGATCCGCTGGACGGTGACCCGCGAGCCGCGCTACCCGGACTGGTGGGGCTGGTGGCGTCCGCAGCCGGTCGGCCAGCGCGAGACGGTGGCCGGCGGAGTCGCAGCGCTCGATGCCGACGGCGCGTTCACCGTCACCTTCCTGCCGGAGGCGGACGAGCGCAAGGCGGGCGAAGGGCTCCGCTTCCGCTACCGGCTGTCGGTCGACGCCACCGATGCCGGCGGCGAGACCCGATCCGCCGAGCGGACGTTCACCCTCGGCTTCACCACGGTCGAGGCGACCCTCACTGCCGAGCGGGCATTCGCGACGGTGAGTGGGGGCGCCGGCGGTTCGATGAGTTACCGGATCCTGCGTTCCGACCTCGACGGGGTGGCGCGAGCGGGGTCGGCGCGTTGGCGGCTCGTCGCTCTGGACCAGCCCGACGACACCCGTCTGCCCACCGACATGCCGGTCGCCGGGCAGGGCGACTACAGGACCGAGGGAGATGAGCTCCGACCCCGTTGGGATTCGGGACTCCAGCCGGGGCGGATGCTCAGCTCGTGGGACGACGGAGCGGAGCACTCTTCGGGCGTCGTCGAGCATGGCGAGGACGGGGCTACCGTCCTCTCCCTGGCGGACCTCGTTGCCGGTGCCTACCGCCTCCACTACGCGACCGACGACGCCTTCGGCTCGACTTTCGAGCGCAGCGTCGAGTTTGTCGTCGCGGGCGACGCCGCGCTGCCGCTCCCCCTGCTGCTCGAGAGCGAGCGCCGGACGGTGCCGGTGGGAGAACGGGCGAGGATCCTGGTGCACTCCGGTTTCCCCGGGCAGTGGCTGGCGCTCGAGATCGCCCGGCCCGGCCGGCAGCCGGAAGTGCGCTACTTCGAGGCGGGACCGAACCCCGAGACGATCGAGCTGCCTGTCGGGACCGAGGACGTCGGCGGCCTGCAGTTCCGGCTCCGCTCCGTTCGCGACTACCAGCCGCTGTCGATGACCGCCCATGTCGCGGTGCCGCCGCGCGACGAGGATCTCCGCCTGAGTTTCTCGACCTTCCGCGATCGGCTCCGGCCCGGAGACGAAGAACGTTGGCGGATCGAGGTGGCCACCGCGGACGGCGAGTCTCTCGGCACCGCGGCGGCGGAGCTCTTGGCCTACATGTTCGACCGCAGTCTCGATCTGTTCGCCTCGCACACCCCGCCGCGGCCGGCTCCGTTCGCCAGGACGGGAGCGAGGCTCGACGCCTGGCAGAGCGGGCTCGGCTCGCAGCACCCGGTGCTGCGCTGGGAGAAGGGTTGGTCGCCGCTTCCCGATCGGCCGTACTACCGCGACGATCGCTTGAAGGCGTTCGATGACTACGGCATCGGGGGGCCCGGCCGGCGGCTCGCCCGGGCGGGAGGACCACCGACGCCGATGGCGGTGGAAGCACCCGCTGCGATGATGGAAGTAGCGGCTCAGTCGGACGGCGTCGAGGCGCTGGGCTACCTGGCAGACGGGGAGGCGGAGCGCGGGCAGATCGAGGAGGATGGAGCTACCGATGCCGGTGCACCCGAACTGCGCACCGACTTCTCGGAGACCGCCTTCTGGGAGCCGCACCTGCTGACGGGCGAAGACGGCTCGGTCGTCTTCGAGTTCACCGTGCCCGACTCGGTGACCGAGTGGAGCGTGTGGGTGCACGCTCTGACGACGGAGCTCGACTACGGCCGGCTCGAGCGCCAGGTGAGGACGACCAAGGATCTGCTGGTAAGGCCGTACTTGCCACGGTTCCTCAGGGAGGGCGATCGAGCCGAGCTGCGGGTTGTCGTGCAGAACAGCGGCGAGTCGGCGCTCTCCGGCCGGCTGGACTTCGACCTTCTCGATCCCGAGACCGAGGAGAGCGTGGCGGCGGCGTTCGACCTCGACGGGCCGCGGCGCAGCGACCTTCCGTTCGCGCTCGGCCCCGGAGAAGCCGAGACGTTCTCACTGCCGGTGGCGGCCCCCAACGGCGTCGGCGAGGTGGCCGTGCGCGCCGTCGGCACCGCCGGCGACTGGAGCGACGGCGAGCTGCGGCCGCTGCCGCTCCTGCCCGGGCGGGTGCACCTGATCGAGTCGCGCTTCGCGGCGCTCGACGGCACCGCCGAGCGACTGCTCGAGTTCGCCGCTCTGGCGGAGGGCGGTGACGCGACGCGAGTCGACGAACAGTTCGTCGTCACCCTCGACGGCCAGCTCTTTCAGTCGGTGCTCTCGGCGCTCCCGTATCTGGTCGATTTTCCCTACGAGTGCACCGAGCAGACGCTCAACCGCTTCGTTTCGACCGGGATCGTGCGCGAGGTGTTCGAAGCACATCCGCTCGTTGCCGAGCTCGGCCGCCGGTTGAGCGAACGCGACACCCGGCTCGAGCCGTGGGATCGAGACGATCCGAATCGCTCGATGGCGCTCGTCGAGACACCGTGGCTGGGCGCGGCCGCCGGAGGCGCGGCGGGCGACGAGCGGCTCATCCGGCTTCTCGATCCCGAAGTGGCCCGCGCAGAACGGGACGCGGCGCTGGCGCGGCTGACCGAGTCGCAGACGGCGATCGGCGGCTTCCCCTGGTGGCCGGGCGGGCCGCCCTCGCCCTACATGACCCTCTACATCCTCGGCGGCCTGTCGAGAGCGCTCGAGTTCGGGGTCGACGTGCCGCGGGAGCTGGTCGAGCCCGCCTGGGGCTATCTCAGGCGGCACTACTTCGATCGCTTCATTGCGGAACTGGAGGAGCAGGAGCGGGGGCACGAGCTGATGACGATGCTCAACTTCGTCCTGTCGAGCTACCCGGACGAGAGCTGGACCGGGGGTGTGTTCACGGCCGCCGATCGCGAGCGGATGCTCGAACTCTCGTTCCGCCACTGGAAGAACCACTCGCCTCTCATCAAGGGGCAGCTCGCACTGACCCTCGAGCGGGCCGGTCGATCGGGCGATGCGCGCCTCGTGTTCGACAGCGTCATGGACTCGGCGAAGGAGTCCGAGGATCTCGGCACCTACTGGGCCCCGGAAGAGCGCGCCTGGCTCTGGTACAACGACTCCATCGAGACCCACGCCTTCGCACTGAGGGTCCTCGGCGAACTCGACGGCGACGATCCCCGGCGCCGTGGCCTCGTTCACTGGCTGTTGCTCAACAAGAAGCTCAGCCACTGGAAGTCGACCCGCGCCACGGCGGAGGTGCTCTACTCCCTGATTCACTACCTCTCCGCCGAGGGGGAGCTCGGAGTCGAGGAGCGTGCCACGGTCGAGCTGGCCGGCGAGCGCCGGAGCTTCGATTTCCTTCCCGACGATCCGGACACGGCCAAGCAGCAGTGGGTGGTGGCGGGTGAAGCGGTCACTCCCGGTCACGGTCGGGTGACGGTGACGAAGGACACCCCCGGGCTGCTTTTCGCCTCGGCGACCTGGCACTACTCGACCGAGACGATGCCCGAGGAAGCGTCGAGCGACTTCTTCGGTGTCGAGCGCCGTTACTGGCGACGCACGCATGACGGCACCGAGTGGCGCCTGGAGCCGATCGAGGCGGGGGCCACTCTCGAGCCGGGAGACCAGGTCGAGGTCGAGCTGTCGATCCGTGCGAGCCACGCGGCAGAATACGTTCACCTGCGCGATCCGCGGGCGGCGGGTCTCGAACCGGAGGCGGTGCGTTCCGGCTACCGCTGGGGCACGGGCGTCGGCTGGTACGAGCAGGTCCGCGACAGCGGCACCGACTTCTTCTTCGAGTGGCTGCCGGTGGGCGAGTACACGCTGCGCTACCGTCTGCGGGCGAACCTCGGCGGTACCTTCCGGGTCGGCCCGGCGACGCTGCAGTCGATGTACGCGCCCGAGTTTGCCGCCTTCTCGGCGGGCGACGAGATCACCGTGTCGCCTTCGGAGTGAACCGGCAGGCTGGCGGTCGGCTCCGTCGGGAACCCCTGAGCGCTCTTCTCCGGCGAGTGGCGGTCTCGACCCGCCTCCTGCACCTTGTTTTGCGGCCGCTCGCCCCCGGATTCCGCTGTCCAGGAAGCGCTTGACAGGGCCGAGAATGGGGGCATAGCGTCTCGTCAGCGACAGCGTTTCAGACAGACGCGTTGAGCGCCTCAACGGGTCTTTCGTCCCCAGGCACAAGGAGGCCTCGGATGGTGATGAAGCTTGTTGTCGATCGACCGACCTGCACCGGTGCCGGAGAGGCGGAAGAGGCCTTCGGATTTCCCGGCATCGGTTGGCCCGGTATCGCCGTTCGCGGCCGTGCTCCGGCGATCGGAGAGTCGAGTGTTCTCGAGTCCGAGTCCGAGTCCGAGTCCGAGTCCGAGTTCGAGGACGAGGACTGGGACGACGATCCGATGGACGACCCTGACGAGGACTCGGAAGGTGACTCGGACGAGGACGACTGGGACAGCGACGAGGACGAGTGGGAATCTCCCGACGAGGGTGACTGGGACGACACCTGGAACTCCCTTCCACAACGCCCGAACGATCGCCGGCCCGCCGGGCCACGCCGAGGCAGGCATGGCAGCGACCGGCGCCACTCAGGCGGCGCTCTGCGCTGGATCGAGTAGATGCCCGCTCAGCGGCGTCTCCGCTCGGTCGAGGTTCCGACTCCTCAGTTCACCTCCGGCTCGCAGCTGTGCGATGCGGCATCGTCTGGCGACAGGAAGGTCGTGAGGCGGCTCCTTGCGGAAGGCGCGAGTGTCGATTCCTGTGACGAGGACGGAACGACTGCCCTCATGGCCGCGAGCTTCTGGGGGCAGGCTCTCGTCGTTGCAGACCTGCTGGCTGCCGGTGCCGATCCCGACGCTCAGGACGATTCGGGCATGACCGCCCTCATGCACGCTGTGATCGCGTGCGGGGAACTGGAAGCGGAGCGGGTGCATCCGATCTTCGTGCGGACGATCGGCCTGCTGCTCGACCACGGCACGAGTCTGGGGCTTCGCGATCACGACGGCCTGACGGCCTACGATCATGCCGTCGTCCAGGGTCCGGTCGAGATCCGGTCTCTCCTGGACCGTTAGCCCGGAACGAGAAAAGCCCCGGCCGTTTCCGGCCGGGGCTTCCTTGGTTTGTCTCGGTGGCGAGGGGTTTCCCGCGAATCACGGGGCTCCAGAACCACGGAGGCGTTGGAGGTACCCGCTAACGGGTCGCCACCTCCACAAAACCTGGTTGATGTAACTCCACAGGACCACCTCCTTTCTGGGCGTACCCCTTGATGGCGAGCCCCACCTCGCCCAACCCCGCGGACCGCCCTGATCCGTCGGTGGTTGCCACATTGTCGGGAACGTGGATTCTTCGCATGGAGGGTATGTTGGAGGATCGGGCGGGGCTTGTCAAACGCTCCAGACGCAGCCGAAATTCTCTTTACTGATCGCTGTTTATGGAGGGTGGGCTGCAGGCGGCGACGGCAGGCTCTATGATCGGCGCAGGAGGAGTGCACAATGAAGCGAAGTTTCGCAGCAGCGGTTTCGACTCTCGTTCTGGCGACAGTTCCGGCGACGGCGGCCTTCGGCCAGGAGGCGCCGGAGATCACGACCGAGGAGGTGGCGGAGGGGATCTACATGCTCGCCGGCAGAGGCGGCAACATCGGCCTCGCCGTCGGCCCGTCGGCGACGTTCCTGATCGACGACCAGTACGCGCCGGCGACGGAGGCGATCCTCGAGGCGGTCGCAGCGGTGACCGACCGGCCGATCGACTTCGTCCTCAACACGCACTGGCACGGCGATCACACCGGCGGCAACGAGAACCTCGGTCAGGCGGGGGTGTGGATCGTCGGCCACGAGAACGTGCGCGAGAAGATGTCGGCGCCGCAGTACATCGAGACGTTCGACATGCGGACCGACGCGGCCCCCGAAGTCGCCAAGCCGGCGCTGACGTTCCGTGAGTCGATGACCTTCCACCTCGACGGCCGCACGATCCGCATTCTCCACCTCGAGGGCAGCGCCCACACCGACGGCGATTCGATCGTTCACTTCGTGGAGGACAACGTCGTTCACCTCGGCGACACGATGTTCGCCGGGATGTACCCGTTCATCGACGTCGGCACCGGAGGCACCCTCGCCGGGATGATCCGCCACGCCGACGCGGTGCTCGGGATGATCGACGACGAGACACGGATCATTCCCGGTCATGGACCGCTGTCGACGAAGGCGGACCTGGTGGCCTACAGGGCGTTGATGCAGGAGCTTCACGACGCCATCAGCCCGCTCGTCGCGGCCGGCAAGAGCCGCGAAGAGGTGATCGCCGCCAAGCCGACCGCACCGTGGGACGAGGAGTGGACTTCGTTCCTGCCGCCGGATGCCGTGGTCGCCTTTCTCTACGATTCGATCGTGAGCGAGAGGGAGGCGGCGGCGGGTGAGTGATCCGGCCGCGGCTCTCGCGCTCGACTTCGAAGCCGTAGAGGCGGCGGAGCGGGTGATCCGCGAGCTGCTGCCGCCGACGCCGTTGAGGAACTACCCGCTGCTCGACGAAGCGGTCGGGCACGGCGTCCGCTTGCTGGTCAAGCACGAGAATCACCAGCCGACCAACTCGTTCAAGGTCCGCAACGGCATCGTCGCCCTGTCGCTCCTCGACGCCGCCGAGCGCTCTCGAGGGCTCGTCACGGCCACCCGCGGCAACCACGGCCAGGGACTCGCCTGGGCGTGTGCACGGGCCGGGGTGCCGGTGGTCGTCTGCGTGCCGCATGGCAACAACCCGGAGAAGAATCGCGCGATGGAGGCGCTGGGAGCCGAGCTCGTCGTGAGCGGCGCCACCTATGACGAGTCGCTCGAGAAGGCGCTGGAGATTCGAGATGAGAGGGGCGCGACCTTCGTGCACTCGACCGATCACGAAGGGGTCCTGGCCGGGGCCGCCACCATCGCTCTGGAGGTGCTGCGCGAGGCCCCGGAGGTAGAGGCGTTCGTCCTCTCCGCCGGTGGCGGCTCTCAGGCGGTGGGTGCGTTGACGGTCACCGGGGCGCTCGCGCCCACGGTCCCGGTCTACGGCGTCCAGGCCGCGGCCGCACCGACGCTCCACGACTCCTGGCACGCCGGGCGACGGACGCCGAGACCGGTCGGCGAGACGCTCGCCGACGGGCTGGCCACAGGAGACGTCTACGGCACCTTCCCGCGACTGCAGGAGGGATTGGCCGACTTCGTCACCGTCGAGGAGGGCGAGATCGCCGCGGCGATCCGGCTGCTGCTCGAGACGACCCACAACCTGGTCGAGGGGGGCGGGGCGTGTGGCGTCGCGGGGGTGAGGCGCCTCGGCGAGCGCCTCTCGGGCACAACGGTGGCCGTCTACCTCAGCGGTGGCAACATCGATCAGGCGTCGCTGCGCCGGGTGCTCGGGGGAAGCTAGCCCGGACTTCTCACGCCGGTGTGGTCTGGTAGGTCGTAGGTTGCTGAAGATGCGAGGCTTCCGGTCGCGAGCACCGGAGACATAGCCGTAGCTACGTCGAGGAGCGCAGCGACCGGAAAACGAAGTAGATTCAGTGACATACGGCCTACCAGGCTGCAGCGGCGTGAGAAGTCCGGGCTAGGGAAGCGTCGCCGACCAGGCGGAGGTGTCGCCGCTCTCGAAGCCGTCGGCGAAGACGGCAGTCGCCATGAAGACCTGGTTGCCGGTACAGGTCGCCGCCCAGATGTCGTCCAGGCCGTTACCGTCGATGTCGAAGATCGCGATGTCGTAGACCCCGGTCGGCATCCAGTCGCGGGAGGCACCACCGAGCGGATCGGTCAGCGTGACGTTCGGCACATTGCCGAGGTTGCGCAGCGCCACCGCCTCGCGGTCGCACCCCTCGATATCGGTATCGACGTCGGCGACGTAGATATCGACGAAACCGTCCTGGTCGAGATCGCCGGCGGCGGTGTTGCCGCCGAAGAACGCCGTCTTCGGGCTACTAGTGACGATGCGGGTGCTCCAGATGACGTGGCCGGCGCCGTCGTTGCCCTGGTTGAGCAGGTAGGCGTCCTGACCGTCATCGACGACGTAGATGTCTACCCGGCCGTCGTTGTTGAGGTCGGCCTCCTGGATCATGTAGGGAGCGACCGTGTAGACCTCCTGCTCGAAGTCGAAGTGGCCCGTACCGTCGTTATAGAAGACACTCACCTCGGGCTGTGTACCCGGCGGCGGAAAGTTGCCGGAGGAGTTGTTCTTGATGATGTCGCGATCGTCGTCGCCATCGACGTCGATGATCGCGCTGTCGGTGCCGAACACCGATTCGGACATGCTCGGGGTGAGCCGGGTGGCGGTCTCGTCGGTGAAGAAGCCGTTGCCGTCATTGATCAGCAGCCGGTCCTCGAGGTCGTTCTGGTAGTCCGAGAAGAAGATGTCGGGTGCGTCGTCGCCGGTGACGTCACCTACGGAGATGGCGCAGAAGTTGGGTGCCGGTGAGAAGGTCGGCAGCCGGCCGGGCTCGAAATCGAGGCCCTGCCAGACACCGGCCGACTCTCCCAGGTTCATGTAGACCCGCGGCTGGTGAGGCTGGGCGTTCTTGTACGACGTGGGCGAAGTGATGACGTCGAGCCAGGTGTCTCCATCGACGTCGACGATGGCGACGTCGCGGTCGTCGGTAAGGTCGAGGAGGTCCGGGGCCAGCGAGGCGGTCAGATCGGTCATCACGCCACCGACGTTCATCAGCAGCACGTTGCGCTTGCCACCCGGCTCGGCGAAGGGCTCCTTGCGCACGATCACGAGATCGACGTCGCCGTCCTTGTCGAGATCGGCCGCCGCGAGGTCCTTCTCCTCGATGTCGGAGATACCGACGGTCGGCGCGGCGTCGATGCGCCCCGAGGTCTGCTCGACATAGCGGACCCAGTCGCCGCCGGCGGAGGCGGACGCGGTGGAAGCGAGCAGGGCGACAACGACGGCGGAGAGGAGTCGGCTCTTCATGGCGGAGCGAGTATACGGCCGGAAACGGCCCGATCGCTGCGAAGCGGGAATAGCCCCGGGCTTCGTCGAGTTGACGCTCACATCGAACCCAGAGAGGCTCGGCGCAACCGGGCATCCGCCCTCCAGTACCCCGCACCGGGCCTTCCTGCGCACGCCGCAAGGCGTCCTTTGCCGATCGGCTTGCGCGCAGGGTGCACCATGGTTAGCCTTGTCGCCCCATGAGCCGTCTACGCCCATCGCTGTTCCGAGCCGTCGTCGCCGGGGCGCTTCTCGTGGCGCCGGCGGGGGCCGCCGGACCGCAGATCGACGCGAAGGTGCGCAGCGCCTATCCGCAGGTGTTGCAGATGTGGGCGGCCGGCGAGGGAGATGCGGCTCTCGAGGCGCTGGAGGCGATGGAGTCGAGCCTTGTGCGCCCCGAGAAGGCGACCCGTGACGTCGAGGAGATGTGGAAGTCCAAGCTGGCCGTCATCCGGGAGACGATCGGCCGCAGCTCGATCGAGGTGCTCGTGCCGATCATGATGCTCCACCACGACGCCGGCGGCTATTACGCCTCGCAGCGCAAGATGCGGCTTGCGACCCACTCCCGAACGATGGCCGCCGAGCTGGCGCACTTCTACGCCAAGAACTCGCAGGAGGGAACGTCGAAGGTCCTTGCGTCCGACCTGCTCGCGAGTCTGGGCGGACATCTGCAGCAGGCTCTGGTCGTTCGCCGGTCGGCCGCGCTCTACTCGGAGGCGCTCGATCTGTATCCCGGTCAGATGGCGGCCCATCTCGGTCTGGCGGCGATGTACGAACGTCGGGGCGAGCTGGGGCAGGCGCAGCACCACTACAGGGAGTCGGTACGCCTCGCGCCCGAGCTTCCCGAGCCGAGGTTGCGCCTCGCTCTCGTCACCGCCCGGATGGGGGAAAGGGCGGAGGCGCTCGAAGAGCTCGAGCTGGTGCTGTCGATGGAGATCCCCGACTGGATGCGCCGCCTGGCGCTGCAGGAACGGGCACGGCGGCTGGCTGGGGACGCTGGACTCGAGATTGCGAAGACTGCAGCTCGCGAGTACCCGGACAGTTCGCGCCAGGCGATCCTCGAGTCGTTCCTGCTCGAACGCCGCAGGAGGCCGACCGAGGCGCTGACCGCGCTCCGCGCGCTGCCGCAGCAGGCCGAGTCGGAGTCGGAGCGCTACTTCTACACCCGCTGGCCGCAGCAGGCGCTCGAAGAGACCCGCTCGCGGCTGCGGGAGGCGGCGGCGAAGGGCAGGAGCGTCCTGCTGATGGCGAACACGGCAGCCGTGGGCGGCGAAGCGACCGGACAATGACCTTTCGAACCTCTCTGGTGGCGCTGGCGATCGCCGTAGCTTCCGTAGCGGTTGGGCTCACCGGCCCGGTCGCGGCCGAGGATCTCGCCTGGTTCCTGAGCCCGGATGCGGGCGTGGCGGTCTACGGGCCGGTCGAGATCGCCGCCCACGTCGAGAGCGAGCTGCCGGTCCTGGCGGTCGAGTTTTTCGTCGACGGTCGAAGCGTCGGTGTCGATACCGAGGCTCCCTGGGAAGTGGTGGCCGACGTCGGTTACGACAACGTGGAGCACACCCTGCGGGTGGTAGCCCGTCTCGAGGGGGGCGTCCGAGTCGAGGCGAGCCGCATGACAGGCACCTTCTCGGTCGATGACTCGCTCGAGATCGAGCTGCGCCAGCTCTACGTCAATGTGACGGCGGAGGGCGAGAGGGTGTCCGGGCTCGATCGAGATGCTTTCCGCATCTTCGACGGAGGGGAGCGACAGAACATCGTGACCTTCGAGGCGGAGAACGTGCCGATGACGGCCGTCCTGCTGCTCGATTGCAGCGCCAGCATGGAGGGGGAGCGATTCGACTCCGCCCTGTCGGGGGCGCGCATCTTTCTCGAGGGGATGAGTGAACTCGACGAGGCGAAGCTGCTGCTCTTCTCCGATCGCATGCTCGGCTCGACCCCCTTCACGAAGGACCCGGCGATCCTCGAATCGGCGCTCTCATCGGTCGAGCCCACCGGCGGTACGGCGATCAACGACTACCTCTACGCCAGCCTCAAGCTCCTCGACGGCCGGCAGGGACGCCGCGTGGTGGTGCTCTTCACCGACGGCTCGGACGTGCACAGCCTGCTCGACATGGAAGATGTGCTCTGGAAGGCGCAGCGGAGTCAGGCGGTCGTCTACTGGATCTACCTGCGCCACGATGGGCAGTCGGGCCCCCCGGAGTTCAACTCCGCCTGGAGAGGTTACGAGGAGAACCAGGAGGAGTACCGGCGGCTGCGTCGTGCCGTCAACGAGAGCGGCGGACGGATCGAAGAGCTCGATGACCCCGACGAGCTTCCCGACGCCTTCGCGGAGATTCTCGAAGAGCTGCGCAACCAGTACGTGCTCGGCTACTACCCGAGCAATGCGAAGCGCGACGGAAGCTGGCGCGAAGTGGATGTCCGGGTGCGCGGGGTGGCGAAGGTGCGCACCCGCATGGGCTACATCGACGACTAGAGCCCGATCTCGTCGCCCTCGCTCGCGACCGCGAAGCCTCGCGACTCGACCTCCCGGCGTTCGATGGAGTCCTCGAGCAGTGCGGGGTTCGAGTGGTTGAGGTGGAGGAAGCGCACCTCGACTCGACCGTCGTCGACCAGTCCCTGGAGGAGGTCCATAGAGGTGGTGGTCAACGGATGCGGCGCCTCTTCGAGGTTCCTTCCCGGCAGCTCGTCCATCGAGTAGAAGGTGCTGTCGAGGAGCGCCACGTCGATGTCGCCGAGTCGCTCGACGAGGCCCGGCCGCCAGCTCTCCCAGCGGTCGGTGTCCGGCACGAAGAGAACCTTGCGACGGGGTCCCTCGATGACGAAGGCGACAGTGTCGGAGAACTCGTCGCGGTGGGGGACGGTGAAGGCGCGGACGGTGACCCCTTCGCCGAGCTCGACCGGGGTCCTCTCGTCGATCCGTCGCAGCTCGATGTTGCCGAAGTCGACCAGCTGCGACCACGGTCCGTGTTCGCTGAGAAACCGACCCATCCGCTCGGTTCCCCAGACCGGCAGCGCCGAAGCGCTCACCGCCTCGAAACCGAGGAAGGCAAGGCCGGTGTAGTGCCCCATATGGGCGTGGGTCAGGAAGACGCCGTCTAGGGGCGCGCGATCGACGCGGTCCGTCGGCAGATCGCGAACGTCGCGCAGCAGATCGAGCTGGCGGCGCAGATCGGGGGTGGCGTCGAACAGGTAGACCTTGCCGCTTGCCGGAAGGACCAGCGCAAGGCTCGAGACGAGGTGCGAGGGGATCTCGCCGTCCCGGGCCTGGCGGCAGGCCCGGTGCTCGCAGGCGGCGTGCGGGAAGCCGCCGTCCTGAGCGACGCCGAGGATGCGGATGAAGGGCGACCTCTCCTCCTGCGCGTGCTCCTCGTGGGAGAACGCGGCCGTCGCAGCGATAGACAGCGCCACCGCCAGGGAGACGCTACGCCAGCCGGTCACCGCAGCCAGTCACCGTAGAGCTCGCCCCGCCGATCGCGCCAGAAGAGCCGTCTCGCCGTCGAGTTGCGCGCCAGTTCGAGGTCGCAGTCGGCGAGCACGAGGTCGTCCTCGCCGGTCGCGCCACGCGCGAGGATGCGGCCCTCCGGGTCGCTGACGAACGACTCTCCCGAGAACTCCAGGGCCTCCTCGCGACCGACCCGGTTGCAAAGCGCCGTGAAGTAGCCGTTCTGAAAGGCCGCGGTGCGGACCTCGGCCTCGTACATCCCCTCCGGCCACTCGCCGACCGTGCCCGCCTGCGGGATGACGACGATCTCGGCTCCGGCGACGCCGAGGGCACGCATGTACTCCGGGTAGTGGCGGTCGTAGCAGATCGCCACGCCGACCTTGCCGACGGCGGTGTCGTACACCGGGGCGCCGCAGTCGCCCGGGTCGTAGTAGTCCTGCTCGAAGAAGCAGTCGTACTGGGTGATGTGGACCATGCGGGTGATCCCGAGCAGCGAGCCGTCGGCGTCGAACACCGGAGAGCTGTCGTAGAACCTGCCGTCACCTGCCGTCTCGTAGAGGTTGAAGACGGTCACCAGCCCGAGTCGCCTCGCCCTGCTCGAGATGCGCTCGGTCAACGGGCCGGGAATGGGGTCGCCGGCGACGGCGCTGCCCTCGCTCCGCCGATGCTGAGGAAAGAAGCGGTCGAGCGCGACCTCGGGGAAGGCGATGAGGCGGGCGCCGGCGTCGGCGGCACGGTCCATGGCGTCGAGGGCGCGTCCGAGCGTCTCCTCGCGATCGCCGCTGGCGTGGAGCTGCGCGAGAGCGATGCGGACGGTGCTCACCGGCTACTCGTCGGCGGAGCCGCTCTCGTCGGAGTCATCTTCGGGTTCCAGGTCCGGAACCGCGTCGTCGGCCGCCAGCAGTTCCCGCGCCGCCTGTGCGTGCTCGGCCGGCACGAGGAAGCGCGCCGCCAGCCCGGTGCGGGCGAACGGCCCGCCGAGGACGCCGGCCGGCAGCTGTGCCATCGAGTTGCGTCCCTGGACGTCGAACGGGATGTCGTGAGCGCGCAGCAGCGATTCGATGACCGGCAACAGATCGGGGTCGGCGGTGGCGAAAACGACCTCGAAGGGGCGGTCGTCATGAGTCTCGGTCATGAGGCAAGGGTACCCCACTCGCGGGTTGCCCGGCGGCGCCCCCTCGGCAGCCTGCTAACGTGCCGCCGTGTCGCCTTTGCTGCGCAACCTGCTGCTGGCTCTCGTCGTGGTCGCGGGAGCACTGCTGTGGTGGAACTGGGCTTCGAGCGCCGAGCGGAGGATCGCCCGCGAGCTCGAGGCGCTGATGGAGCGGGTAGAGAAGGGGCCGGACGAGAATCCACTCCATGGCGCGCTCAAGGCGGAGGAGGCGGCGCGCTCCTTTGCCGAGCCGTTCCGCTTCCGGGCTTGGCAGTTCGACTTCGAGACCCGCAATCGGCAGGACCTCATCCGGGGGATCGTGCTCTACCGCAGCCGCTCCGATCGCGTGGCGCCGCAACTGCTCGATTCCGAGATCGAGGTCCAGGGCGAACGGGCCGTGCAGCTGCTGGTGGTGCGATTCCAGGGCGGCTGGCAGGGTGTCGGCGACGACGCCTACCGCTTCCGACTCGAGTGGGTGGAAACGCCTCAGGGATGGCGCATCGCCGATGCCGATCTCGAGGAGATCGTCGCTCCCGGGCCTGGCCGGTAGACCGCCGAGTTCCCGGACCGACGGGAGGAACGCGTCCCGGATCCGACCCGTGGAGTGAGCGACAACCTCCGCGCTCGCCCAGCTGCTAGGCTGACTCCGGGGGTAGCGCCGTGGTGTTTCGCTGGGACGATTTCGAGCTCGACAGCGACGGTTTCACGCTCACGAGGGCGGGCGAACCGATCGCGGTGGAGCCCCGCGTGCTCGACCTGCTCGTCTGGCTGGTGCGCCGTCCCGGCGCACTCGTCACCAAGGAGGAGCTCAACCGGGAAGTCTGGGACGGGCAGATCGTCGGCGACGCGGCGCTGTCGAGATGCGTCTACGAGGCCCGCCGGGCCCTCGGAGACGATGCGAAGCGCCAGCGCTACATCGCGACCGTGCACGGGCGGGGGTTCCGTTTCGTAGGCGAGCTCGAGCCGGAGGTGGACGTGAAGCGCCCCGACAGCGTCGATCGGGCATCCGGGCCGCCCGCCGAGGTTCGTGAGCCCCGGGCCGTCGCCTGGTGGAGCCGTAGTCTCGTCCGCTGGTCGCTCGCGGCGCTCGTGCTGGCCACGCTCGTTGTCGGGTTTGCGCAGCAGCGAAGCGACCCGGCGTGGCATCGGAAGAGCGGAGAGGCGATTCGCGCCGGACTGCTGGCGGCGGTACCGGAGGGAGACGGGCTCGTGCCGCTCACCGCTCAGGCGGTGGCGGAGTACCTGGGCGATCGCCTTGCCAGCGCGCCTCGGCTGGTGTGGGTCGATCCGGGGCGCGTGGAGACGGTTGTGCTCGAGTCGGCGAGCCTCGAGGAGGCGGTCGAGGCACTCAGGCTGGACGCGCTCGTCGAAGTGAGGATGGCAGCCCTCGCCGGGGACCGGCTGGCGGCCGAGACGGTGCTCTATTGGCGACGTGAACGGGAGTTCGATCGCGCTCCGCTGCTGCGCTTCGAACTCGATCTCCCATCGACGAACGAACGACTCGACCGCTTCAACCGGCAGCGCGCCGAGGTCGCCGAGCAGCTCGCCGGTGCTCTGGAAATCGACCGGCTTCCTCCTTTCAGCGAGGCGCGCAATGCCGCCAGCGTCGAGGCGTTCCAGCGGGCCAGGCAGGCGTGGCATGCGCTCGAGGAGAACTTCTGCAGCGAGGCGGCGCTCGTGTGGGCGCGGGAAGCGACCGAGCTCGAACCGGACTACGCCGACGGATGGTCTTTCTACGCGGCGGCACTCAACGGTGCCGCCTGGTCCTGCGGGCGCGACCAGGCACTCCTCGACGAAGCGGTGACGGCCGCCAGGCGCGCCCTCGCCCTGGCGCCCGAGTTGGAGCCGCGCTACCGGATGTTCGAGATCGACATGATGATCGAGTCCGGCCGGGTCGAAGAGGGTTACGCGGCCTACCTCGAGCTGGAGAGCAAGGGGTGGCCGACGATCCTCGAGTCGAGCGCGGGGTACGCCCTTCGCTACATGGGCTTCCTGGAGCTCGCCGAAGAGCGGATGCGGAACGACCTCGAACGCAATCCGCTCCTCTACCTCGACTACTCCGGCATGGTGCCGAACGAGCTCCTCTACCAGGAACGCTACTCCGAGTTCCTCGACCTGCTCCCGGCCGGGACCTCTTCGTACCACCGCTTCTACCGCGGTTGGGCGCTCTATCTGGACGGCCGCCTGGAAGAGGCGGTCGAAGTGCTCCGGCCGGCGTTTCGTGAGCGGCCGGACGACCTGTGGGGACGTTACTCGCAGGCCCTGCTGGAACTCGTCGAGGGACGCGAGGAGGCTGCGGCGGCGGTGCTCGTCCAGCTCGAGCGCCAGCGCGAGGAGGTCGGTCATGGAGACGGGGAAGTGAGCTACAAGCAGGCCCAGCTCTTCGCCGCCGCCGGAGACGAGAGGGCAGCGCTGCGCAATCTCGAGCGCACGATCGATGCAGGCTTCGTCTGCACGCCCTGTTTCGAGGGCGACCCGACGCTGCGGTCGGTGCTCGCGACCGAGAAAGCTCGAACGCTGCTGGAGCGGGCGGAGATCCGGCGCGCCGCGTTCGCACGACGGTTCGGTCTGCGGATCTGAGAACCATCAAGGCTCCATCAGGAGCGCCTCAAGCTTGTCGCTGCGTGTCGGCGGGACGCTCCCGGTGTGAATGGAGTCGGTCGGATCGTCCGCCGTGCGCACCGGGAGCGCACCTCGCTGGTGCTCGTCGCGGTGTGCCTCGCCGGCCTTGCCGGCTGCGCCGAAGCACGCTGTGAGACCGACCTCGGGCTCGTCGTCGAGCTTCGAGGCCCGCAGGCCCCGGTCCCCGGCGATCCGGTGCGGGTCGCCTACGCGGTGATCCATCGCAGCGGTGAACCTGCGGATGCCGTCATCGTCACGGCCCGCTCCGCGCTCGGTCTTCACCACCGCCGCCGGCACGCGCCCGGCCCGGGCTTCGAGAGGCCTGTCGAAGGGGCGCTCGAACTCGAGCGCTCCCCCGGTCTTGGCGACCTGTGCGTGACGGTCGTCGCGCAGACGACGCGCCGCCGGGCGTCCGAGGACCCGACCCCCGATGACAACCGACGTTGCCTCGACCTCGAGAGCGACGTGACCCGTGGCCCTGAAAAGGAGACGTCATGAGTGAAGTCCGACCTTCCATCGCGATTCGCGCATTGCTCGGCCTACTGCCGGCGGCGGTCGCTCTGGCCGGCTGTGTGCCGGGAACTCCTCCTCCGCCCGTTCCGCCCGCTCCGTCGGAAGTCCTGGAGCTGACCCGCCACTACGTTGCGGAGACGAGCGGTATCGTCAAGCTCGACGGGCAGGCCGCGCCAGGGGGTGCTCGCATCGACTACTCGGTCGCTGCCGACGGCGGCGTCCAACTCGGCGATCTGCGGGCGTGGATCGTCGACATCGACCTGCCGGTCGAGTTCGCCGGCTGGCCGGTTTCCTCGGAACCGCTGCGCTGCGGTCGAGCAGTGCTCGGGGAGCCGGTCGCCGGGGAGCTTTCCGACTCCGGCGAGATCGCCGTCGAGAGCGGCACTGCCGAGCTGCACTTCGGCTGGAACACGGACCGCAAGCCGAGCGGCGAGTGCGGCGGCGAGGAGCGGAGCCTGACGGTGAAGAACCCGACCCCGATGACTCTCGAGCACGACCCGAACGGCGACAGCTTCGCTCTTTCGGCGACCTTCGCCGTCGATCAGGACGGCGAGAGCTTCGTGGTCGAGCTCTCGTTCGCCGGGAGCTATGTCAATCGGCCTCCGATGGCTGCGGTCGCGTGGCAGCCGCCGAGCATAGGTCCTGCTGCGGCAGAGCTTGTCGACGGCTGCCCGGCGTCAAAGGCTGCGGCCAACACGCCGGAGGGATTGCTGATCCACCTCGTATCGAGAGCCAGCGACCCGGACGGCAACGTGAAGTGGGGCGAGGAGGGCGATCCGGCCGAAGAGGGGGACGCCAAGTACTCCTGGCCTCGCGCCGACGTGCGCTCCGAGATGTGGATGCGCAGCCGGCTGGGCGAGGCCGCGTTCCTCGGGCACGGGCCGTCGGTCGGCCCCGAGCTCTTCGCTCTCGGCGCCGAGCACTGGTTCTCGCTCGATGTCGTGGACCGCTTCGGCTCGAAGAGCCGTGCGGTCTGCCGGTTCTCGGTAGTTCTCGATGAGGAGGCGTCATGAGGTACACGACGACACGTCACAAGGTGCTCACCCTGATGCTGGCGGCGGTGACGACCGCCACCGTTGCGGGCTGTTCCCTGTTCGTCAATCCCAACGCGGTCGAGCGCTACCGGGTCGTGACCTGCGCCGCCACGGCCGTTTCGGGGGACGGAGCGCTCGTCCCGATTCACACCGGTCTCGATGCCGGGTTCCCGAGCCGGCGCTACTACGTCTGCCACGACGACGGGAACTGCCTCGAAGAGGCGAAGCCCGAGATCCCGGTGGGAGACCGGGTCGAGGACTTCGAGGAGGACTGGGGCCGGTACGCCTGGCGCCAGATCGGCCGGCTCGCCTCGGGAGAGCTGCCCTTCCCGGAATCGGAGTTCGCTGTCCTTCCCGGACCGTGGTGCCTGCAGGAGGAGACTCTGGTTTGCCGGGTGAGCGGAGAACTGGTGCCGCGGCGCCAGATTCCCGCCGATCCCGACTTCGTGCTCGATCCGCTGCCGGCGGAGCCGGACGAGGAGATCTTCTGCGTCGAGCCACCGCCGCCGGTCGATCCGCCGCCGGTCGAGCCGTGTCTCGAGATCACCTGCGCCGGCTGCCAGCCGGTCGTGGAGGGCGGCGTCGAGACGATTCATCTGGCGCGCGACTTCGGCAGCGTTGCGGTGGGAGGCGCGTCCGATCCGTTGACCGTCAAGATCGCGAACTGCACCGCCGACCCGGACTCGGAGCCGATCGCGGTGTCGGCGGACGGCACCGTCTTCAGTGAGGTCCCACCGGCCGACTTCTTCGTCTCGGGCAACACCTGCATTCCGGATCCGGCGACAGAGCCGCAAGGGAAGCTGCTCGCCCCGGTCGGTGCGGGTGGCACCAGCTCGTGCACCTTCAACATGACCTTCGCTCCGGAGGTGCCGTTCGCTCACGGCGGCCACGTGCGGATCGACTCGGACGAATCCCGGCGGCTGGAGCTTACGGGCACCGGGCTCGGCGGTGCGTTGACCGTGACCGCCGCCGACTCGGGCGCAGCCGTCACCGAGCTCTGCTTCGAGGTCGCGGGGGGCAGCCCGTGCGGAAGCCCGGTCGATCTGCTGATCGGCAATGCCGGGCCCGGGCGGCTCGAGGTGCAGACGGTCGCCCTCGAAGACGACGACGTCGGCTACACGCTCGACAGCGTCCTTCTGGGCCAGCTCCCCTGGACGCTCGAGCCGGGTTCGCTGCCGGTCGCTCTGGAGGTCGAGGGATGTATGGCGGAGGCGGGTCCGGAGACGACCGTGCTCGCGATCGGCTCCGACCAGCCGGGGATGCCCGGCTACACGATTGACTTGAGCGTGAGCGATGCCTGCCCGTGAGCGACGACGCAGTCGACCCGGCCCGCTCCTCTCGCCGTCGGCCCGACGCGTGAGAGGGGCGGGCGCTGCCTCAGATCTCTTCGATGTGAATGCTTCCGCCGGAGGTCCGCAGGTAGATCTGCGGGCCTCCGCCGTTGAGCTCGGCGTTGAGGCGGGTCTTGCTGAGGCTGCCGGAGACGCTCACCGGGAAGTCGACGTGCACGCGGCCGCCGGAAGTGCTGGCGTCGATGTCGGCGGAGATCGAAGGATCGACCGCCAGCTCGATGCGCCCGCCCGAGGTGGTGAGCTTGCAGTCGGCGCGCGGCTGGTCGGCGAGGCGTGCCCGGACATTGCCGCCCGACGTCGTCGCCTCGACCTGTCCGAAGACCTCGTCGATCGTCACGTCACCGCCGGAGGTCTTTGCGATCACCGACCCTCCCGAGCGGCCGATGTGAATGTCGCCGCCGGAGGTCTTCGCCATCACAGCCCCGGTCACCGTGCCGACTTCGATGTCGCCGCCCGAGGTGCGGCAATCGACCCGGCCGCCGACGTCCGCGAGCTCGACGTCGCCGCCGGAGGTGCGGCAGTCGACATCGCCGTCGAGCGAGGCGACCGACACGTCGCCGCCGGAGGTCTCGAGCTGGACGTCGAAGTCGCGCGGCACCTCGACCTTGTAGGCGACCCGATAGCGATTCCAACCGCCCCAGCCCCAGGAGTCGGGCTTTTCGCCGGTGACCCGGACGGTGTTGCCGCTCTGCTCGAAGTCGAGCTCGAAGTCGTCGTCGTCACCGCCGCGAACCTCACGCTCGACGACGATGCGGACCGTTCCCGGGCTCCCCTCGCGCACATCGATCCGCCCGAGGTCGGTGTCGATCTCGAGGCGACCGCCGGCCGAGACCTGGAAGGTGCGCTCGACCGTGTCGGCCGAAGCGGCGAAAGGAACGAGCAGGGCGAGGCCTGCGGCGAGGGCGATGAGACTCGAACGTGTGCGCATGGGAATCCTCCGGTTCAGGTTCTGTCACCCACTACGCGAAGAGCGGCCGGAAGGTTCCAGGTTAGCCTGAACCTCTCACGCCACTGCACTGCTCACCGGACTACTCAGGAAGGCCGTATGTCAATGAATCTACTGCGTTCTCCGGCCACTGCGCTCCTCGACGTAGCTACAGCTATGCCTCCGGTGCTCGCGACCGGAAGCCTTGTATCTTCAGCAACCTACGGCCTTCCAGAGCACACCGGCGCGAGAAGTTCAGGCTAGGCGGGCTGTGGTGGCGGTGGGGGTGGCGGCTGAGCGGTGCGCACCTCAGCCCCGGCGCGGCGAAGCCTGCGAAGGAAGAGGACGAGCAGTCCGCCGACCGCGGCCAGAAGCACGATCGCCAGGAGCGGCCGATAGAAAATCCAGGCGAAGGCGATGACCACGAGCGCCAGCGGTGCCGCCAGGAAGAAGGAGACGGCGGTGACCCCCTTCTCGACGAGATTGCCCAGCGCGGGCAGCACGTCGGCCAACACCGAGAGCGGGCGCAGGATGCTGCGAAAGCCGAGCAGCATCATGAAGAAGCCGACGGCGCGGAGGATCCAGGTGGTGACCTTGTTGGCCTCCTTCGCCGCTTCGAACATCTCGTCGGCGGTGGCGACCCCCGTTCGGAGCAGTTCGATCGAGCTGCCGGCGCGGGTCGGGTGGGCGGCAAGTCCCGACCCCGACTGGCGGGCGACGACGCTGACCGTGGCCGGTACGACCTTGCGGTAGGAGATGCGGAGGTCTCCGATCGCGGGCGAGCTCGGATTGCCGCCGACATAGATGCCGCCGTCGTGAAGCCGCGCTCGAGAGAGCAGAGCGGGCGGCAGCCCGCTCACGGAGCCGACGGTGTGTGGCTCGAACTCGCGCATCCGGCGGATGAGGCCGTCGGAGAGGGTGAAGGCGCCGAGCTGGACTCTCGGGGCCGAGAATGACTCCGAGCGGAACGGCATCGAGGGCGGGTTCTCGTGCCCGGCCGGCTGTCGGAAGGATCGGGAGTCGGAATGCTGCTCGGACCACCTGGTTTCGTAGGAGTAGGTGGTCGTCGTCTCCGTCCCGCCGCCGAGCTTCTTTTCGGTCTTGCTGTCGCCGGTCTCGTGCCACTGGTACATCTCGACCTTGCGCTCGAGGTGGATCGCGTCGGCGCTGATGCCGAAGAGCACGTCGGCCAGCGTGCCGGTCGGATCCGCCAGGCCGGTGGTGTGGACGAGCTTCCCTTCGAGTGCGGGATCGACTCGCTCGCTGGAGACGCTCACCACCGTGGCGACCCCCTCCTTGAGCGCCTTGTAACGGGTGACGGCGCGCCCTTCGTTCTTGAAAAGCAGCCAGCACGACAGCGCGACGAGCGCGATGCCGAAGAAGATCCCCTTGAACGAACCCTTGAGGCGGCTCCCCCAACTGCGGCTGGTGACTTCGGTCACGGTGTCCGACATCGCGCTCTCCTCCCACGGCGCTCCCTCTTGGAGGAGAGAAGACGCCTTCGACAACTGCGGTTCCGGTGTAGACGAAACTAGCAGAACAGGCCGCTAGCGCGGCTCGACCTTGTACGAGACACCGCGAGCCGGGCCATCGACTGACTCGAGCCAGATCACCCACTGATCGACCAGCAAGGCCGCCTCGCCGCTGACGATGCCGGGCTCTCCCGGGCGCGCTTCGGCGAATCGATAGCCGTCGCGGTAGTCCTCCGGGTCCCTCTGATCGCCGAACGAGATCATCGGCCCGGAGGAGTCGTGGTAGCCGGCGAGCGCCTCGGCCAGCCCGCGGAAATCGATCCGATCGCGGACGTAGACCCGGGCCGTTCCCTCCTCGACCTCCAGTGTCACGCGGACTCGGACCTGGTTGGGGCCGCCGGAGGCAGGTCGCAGAGGATCGACCCGGACCAGCGGGACCCAGACGAAGCCGGCGAGTGACTCGGCGCTGTTGTCGCAGGACAGCCTGGGGTCGCGAAAGGTCCCGGCGATCCAGCGACAGCGGCTCCGATGGCGCCGAACGCTCCCGCCGCCGCCTGAGGGAAGGTGCTCGAGGAAGCCCTCTTCCTCCCACGCTTCGCGCAGGGTCTGCTCCCATTGGTTGGCCTCGACCTGAGCCTCGTCGCGGCGAATCGCGACCGCCCGCTCGAGCAGACCGCGAGGCACCTCGCCGACCTCGCTGTCGAGAATGTCGAGATAACGAAGCGCCGGCAGTTCCAGCAGAGGTGTGAGATCCCGAACCGGCGTGGCGTTGAGGTCGACGGTCTCGAGACGAGGCTGCCTGCCGAGGCCTGACAGATCGCTCGAACGGGTGTTCGCGAGCGAAAGGCTGGTGAGTTGCGGCTGCGGAGCCAGGGTCAGAGCCGTGACGGCGTTCCCGCTGAGGTCGAGCTGCTCGAGAGCGTCGAACGAGTCGAGCTGGACGGCGCCGGTGAGTTCGCCGTCAGTCAGCTCGAGCGTCCGCAGCCGAGGCCAGGCGGCGCCCCGGCGGCCGAAGTCGCCTGGATCGGCCAGCGGCGCGTCCGCGACGGTTAGCGTCTCGAGCGACGGCAGCGGCGGCAGCCCCGCGAGGGTCGTCAGTCCGCCGCGATGGACGGTCAACTCCCGTAGCGCTTCCAGCGACGGCAAGGTCGCGAGGGTCGTGAGGAGGTCCAGATCGGCGAGGGTGAGGGTTTCGAGCGCCGTAGCCGCCTCGAGACCGGCGAGAGACTCGAGCTCCCCCGAGGCAAGGGTGATCGAGCGAAGCGCATCGGAACGGGGGAGGGTCTCGAGACTCGTCAGGGCGCCCCGCTCGAGATGCAGCTCGCGAAGGTTCGAACACTTGCCCAGCGGCGAGAGGTCCGCGAGCGGACCCCGCACCTGGAGCACCTCGAGCGAGTCGCACCCTTCGAGCCCCGCGAGGCTCGCTACCGACCCGAACCAGCCGCCGAGACGCATCGTGACGAGTTCGGGGTGAGAGCCGAACCGCTGGAGGTCGGCGAACTCAGGCCTGCCGAGCCTCAGCTCTCGCAGGCGAGCGAAGGGTGCCAGGAGAGCAGGCTCGCGAACTTCGCGATCGATCGACAGACGGACGACGTGACCCGCGTCGATCGTCACGCTCGGCGCGGGCGGTTGGGTTGCGGATGAGTCTGCCGGGGTCGAGCCGACAGCGTCAGGGACGGCCAGGCGCAGCTCGCTCGCTTTCAGGTCGCTCTCGTCGAGGAGGCGCTCGATCGCCACCTGTTCGGAGGCGTCGAGCTCGATCTCCCCCTTCTGGACGTCGCGGAAGGAGGGCTCGCGCGAGCATCCGAAAGCGGCCAGCAGCGTGACCAGCAGGCTTCGTCGAGGCATGGGCGAGGCGATCCTAGCCTGAAGTTCTCGCGCTCCTGCTAAACGTCGCTGCGGCTTTGACTGTGGTGCTCGTGACCGGAAGCCTCGAATCGTCAGCAGCCCACGGCCGAGAGAACAGTGGCGCTGGCGATGCAGGCCGGCTCGCCCGTGCGATCGCCCCTGGAACACGAGGGGCCGGCGATGACGGCGCTACCCCTCAGGGTCGACGGGTGGATCCGCGGGCGGGAAGAGACGCACCTCAATGATCCAGGTCTTCTGGAACGTGGCTCCCCGATCGCTGCTCGATTCGGCGTACCAGTCGTAGCGGTCGTCTTCGATGCCGTGAAAGACGTAGTGAGAAATCGGTGCGACGGAGGTATCGGTCCCGAAGTTGGTCAGCACGATCTCGTCGCCCTCCTGACGGCCGCCGAAGTGGAGCATGCCGTTGCCGCGGTTCGATAGATAGAGCGACTCCCAGCGGCGCATGGCGCGGTTGTAGATGCGCACGATCGTCGTCGCCGCGTCCGGCAGGCGCGGATCGAGGTCGAACCAGTCGAACTCGAGAATCGCCCGCCCGCCGAGGGTGTGGATCGCCGTCGTCGTCGAGGGCCACTGCACCGTGTTGCCGTCGGGGAGCGTCATGGTGTGGCTCGCCTGTCGATGCCCGATCAGGAAGTCGAAGGCGGCGGCCGCTGCGGGGCGGTCGGGATCAGGTGTGCCGAAGTCGGTCGGCGAAGTCTCCGGTGGACGGTCTTCCTCGGAGCGCCGATAGCTGCGTCGCCAGACCGGCTGCCATCCGGCCTGGTCCAGGGAGCGTTCGCGGGTGACGGTGAAGGCGCCCTGAGCGACCGGCGAGACGGTGTCCCGCCAGAAGGTCACCGCGCCTGCCCCGCCCGGGCGGCCTGCGTCGTGCAGCACGAGCCTGTCGCCGTCGAACGCTCCGGTCGTGATGCGGATGCTCTCGCTCGAGCTATCGGCTTCGCCGCGCGCCCACAGATCGCGTCCCGAGTCGAAGGCGACTAGGACGATCGAGTCAAAGCTGCGAGCGCCCTCGTCGTCGCCCCGCGGACAGTGCAGCCGCTCGAAGAAGCCGTGTCCCCGGTTGACGTACGAGATCTGTGCGCTGCAGCTTCTTCGAGAGGTCTCCTCGCCGGCACTCTCTTCCAGTGTCACCGCCCACCGACCGACGAGCGGTGCGAGGCCGGCGGTCGCTTCGGGAGCGCCGTCGGCCGGGGTCGAGCGGAGTGCGCCGGGGTCGAAGCGGTAGCCGTCGGTGGCGTCGGCCGGCCGGGCCAGGGCCGGCGCCAGTGCCAGCAGCGCGACGGTGAGGGAGCTGAGACCGAGGCGGCGAAGGGGCGAGGCGGTGCTCGTCATTGCGATGTCCTCCAGGTGCTGCGTCAATCGACGATCCGCGCCTCGGGTTTCGGGATCGAGAGGGTGGCTTGGGAGTGGTACGAGGGAGATCGACGTCAGGTTGCCGTCTCCCGTGGAGGGAACCACTCCTGCCGTGGTCCGATTCCCGGAGCGTCGGATCGCGCGTACCGGCCCTCGCGTCAGCCGTCGAGAACCCCGCGAGGCGACCACGCCTCGGCGGCCGCTTCGAACTGCTCCAGCTCGCGGTCCCAGCGAGAGGAACTCCAGCCGAGCTCCTGCTCGAACAGAGGGCGCGTCAGCGGTGCCAGTTCGAGAGCCGTCTCCGGCTGCCACATCGCCAGCCGGGCCCGCCGCAGCAGCAGGTCCTCGAGGTGGACCACGGCGCCGTGGGTGAGGTGGCAGCGGACCTCGGCCGCACTCAGGTCGGTGCCGTCGACGAGCGGGCGCAGCTCCCGGGGATCGCGAGCGAGATGGGGCGCCCACAGGGCGTCCCTGCGCAGCCGCCGGGCCATCGCCCGGGCTACCGGCGCCTCGAGCCCGTGCAGCTGCTCGAGCCGCTCTCCGAGGTCGGGCGGCGCATAGCCGACCAGCGGGGTTCCCCCGGTGTAGCACCGGTTGGCCTCGCTCTCGACCTCGTCCGGCAGGTAGCGCAGCACTTCGTCGACGACCTCTTCGGCGGTCGTCCGCCAGGTCGTCAGCTTGCCGCCGGCGACCGACACCATTCCCTGTTCCTCCCAGATGTCCTCTTCGCGACTGGCGTCCGAGGGGTTGTCGGTGTGGCTGTCGAGGATCGGCCGCAGCCCGGCGAAGACCCCCACCACGTCGTCGGTCGTCAGTCCGTGGTCGGGGAAATGGGTCGCCATGGCGCGCACGAGGTAGTCCACCTCGGCCCGGGTCGGACGCGGATCGTCGCGGGGACCGTCGTGGTAGATGTCGGTGGTGCCGACGAGGACGCCCTCCGGATGGGGGATCAGGAAGATCGGTCGCGCGTCGTCGGGAGAGGGCACCATCGCCGCCGCATGCACCGGCAGGCGCGCGGTGGGGAAAACCAGGTGAATCCCCCTCGAGGGACGGACCCGCGGCTCACCGAGATCCGCCCTCTGGCGTAGATCGTCGGCCCAGACCCCTGCGGCATTGACCACCACCCTGGCCTTGACCTCGTGGGAGCGGCCGGTCTCGAGGTCTTCGACGACGACACCGTCAATGCGGCCGCCGGCACGACGGGTCAGGTCGCGCACCGCGGCACGGGTGAGCAGGTAGCCGCCGTAGGCGTACCCGGTGGCGGCGACCGCGAGGGTGAGCCGCGCGTCGTCGGTCCGGGCGTCGCCGTACGAGAACGCCTGATCGAGATCCTCGGTCGCCATCCCCGGGACCAGGCGCTCGAGATCCTCGGCCTCGAGATGGCGATGGCGATGCCGCTTGCGAGTCAACCGGTCGTACATCCACAGGCCGAGATCGACCTGCCAGCTCGGCATCTTGTCGCCCTTGTTCGCCGGGTAGACGAAGCGCAGCGGCTCGACGAGCAGCGGGTTGAGCACCGCCATGCGGTCGCGCTCGCGCGCCGCTGTCGCGGTGATGCGGAAGTGCATCTGCTTGAGATAGCGAAGGCCGCCGTGCACCAGCTTGGAGGAGCGCGACGACGTACCGGAGGCGATATCGGCGCGTTCGAGCAGCAGCGTCGAGAGTCCGCGCTGGGCGGCATCGAAGAAGACGCCGCAACCGGTGATCCCGCCGCCGATGACGACGACGTCGAAGGTGCGGTCGAGAGCGGAGAGACTGCGTTCGCGCCAGTGAGGATCGAACATATCGGTAGGTTACCGCCATGTGGAGACTGCAGTGCGACTGCAGCGGGCGGAACGTTCGACTTGGCTCCGCGGGTGGGCGAGGCGCAGCGGGACGAGGGAACCGGGCAGCGGGCGAGTATTATGCGCTCATGCCACTCATTCGGAGGTTCGGGAGCAGTCGCCTGACGGCTCTGGGGGCGGCCGCCCTCTGTGCGTCGGCGCTCGGAGCACAGTCGGGAGGCACGCCGCCGGTGGCCGTCGAGGAGCCGCCTCTCTACGAGTTCGGCGAGATCGTAGTGACCGGAAAGACGTCGCGCGTGGTCGAGTCCAGCGCTCAGGTCTCGCTGGTCACGGCGGACGAGATGACGCGCGCCGCCGCGGCCAGCCTGGACCAGGCGATCGATCACCTCCCCGGCGTCTTCGTTCGCACCGGTGCGGAGGGTGTTCCGCTCGTCGACATTCGCGGCCTGCGAACGCGCAACGTGCTCCTGCTCCTCGACGGCGTTCCGCTCAACTCCTCGTTCAACGGTCTGTTCGACCCCGCCACCGTCGCTGTCGACAACGTCGCGCAGATCAAGTTGACGCGCGGTGCGAGCTCGGTGCTCTACGGCCCCGGCGGCAACGGGGGGGTCCTCAATGTCATCACCCGCGCTGCGCCGGACGGTACGACCGGCATGGTCCGCTTCGAGGTGGGGAGCGATTCTGCGGTGGACGGTCGTTTTCGCGGCTCGCGTCGATCCTCACGGGGCGGCTGGCTCGCCAGCGGACGTCTGTTCGACCAGGACGCCTTCGAGCTCTCCGCGGATTTCCAGCCGACGAGCCTCGAGGACGGCGGTGAGAGGCTCAACAGTGACCGGACGGATCGCTCGGCGTTCCTGAGCTGGACCGGCGAGACGGACGACCGCAGCAGCTTCGGCATCAACCTGAGCCTGCGCGCGGGTGACCGGGGAAAGCCTCCGGTCACCGAAGACTTCAGGTTCTCCGACTTCGCCCCGCGTGCCCGCTTCGAGCGCGTCGACCACGAGGCGCTCTCGCTCCACGCCGCCTCCTCCTGGCAGAGGGGACGGGTCACGTGGCGCCCCTCGCTCTTCCTCAACCGTGCGAAGGAGCGGACCGACGCCTGGGACGACGCCACCTTCTCGACTCAGGATGCGGCCGGCGCCTTCCATGAGGACGCCGAGGTCGACATCCTCGGTGTCGGTGTGCAGACGGAGCTCGATCTGCGGCGCGAACGGCTCCTGACCTGGGCCTTCGACCTGCGCGAGGAGCGTTGGGTCGCCTCCGGCTTCGAGCTCGTGGCCGGCGGTGGCGGCGGAGGTGGAGGCGGCGGAGGTGGAGGTGCAGGCGGTGCGCCTCAGGTGCAGAGGCTCGACGAGGATCGATCGGTTCGGGTCTCATCGATCGCGGCGGAGCACGAGACGGCATCGTCCGCTCGCTTCTCGTGGGCCGTGGGGGGCGGCTACGCGATCCAGGATCGTCGGGAGACGGAGAGTGACGAAGGGTGGAACCTGCTCGCCGCCGTCACTCGCGTGGTCGGCGAGCGGCAGACGCTTCGTGCGATGGCAGGACGGCGGGTTCGCTTCCCGACGTTGCGGGATCTCTACGCCACCGACCGCGGCAATCCCGATCTCACCGCGGAGGAGACGACGAGCTTCGAAGTCGGATGGCGTTTCACCAGTCGCAGCGGCCGCTCCCGGATGAGTCTGTCGCTCTTCAGCACCGAGGCCGACGACTTCATCCAACGCACGCCCGGCGACATCCTGAGGAACTTCGCTCAGACGCTCCTGCGCGGGATCGAGGTGGAGGGGAGTCACCGCCTGGGGCCGGGACCGGGAACCGCCTGGCGCTGGAGCTATGCCTACCTTGATGCCGAGAACCGCTCACCCGGGGCCACCACGACCCTCCTTCAGAATCAGCCGGAGCACAAGCTCGATGCGGCCTTCGACCACGAGACGGCTCGGGGCCTCGGGCTGCGTGTGGGCACGACCTACGTAGCGGGAAACTACGCCCTCACCCGAAACGAGCCGGTTCGAGCCGCACGGCTCGACGACTACCTGACGCTCGACCTGGTGCTGAGGCAGTCGCTCCGCGACGATCGGCTGCGAATCCACTGCCGGGTGGCGAACGCCCTCGACGAGGATTTCGTGCAGTCGATCGGCTTTCCCTCGCCGGGTCGGACCGTGACTCTCGGGCTCGAGGTTCGCAGTCGCTAGCCTGAACCTCTCGCCAGTTTCCCGCTGCAGGACCGTCAAGGCTGGTTCGCCGCCGACACGCCGTAGGCCTCCGGCCAGTCGGACTGCTGGTCGGGCGGCGCGGCACAGGCGGCGGCTGCGGGAATCCTTTTCCCGAGCTCGCAGTCGCCCGGGCAGAAACCCTCCTCGTCGCACTCCGCCCCGGGCGGTACCGGTCCTGTGATGCCCCAGGTGCCGTCGGCACAGCTGGCCTGGGTGTTGTGCATCATCCCGCGGTCCTCGTGGCCGAGAATGTGGCAGTGATTCACGAACAGACCGGTGAACTCCCTGGCCACGTAGAGGATCTCCGCGTTGCCCCACGGGTTCTCCGGATCGCGGGGGTCGGAGTTGGGCGCCACGGTCGCCTTCGCTCGCGGGATCGCCAGGGTGTCCCGCCACACCGGGTAGCGGAACCGGCTCGGAACCCGATCCGAAGCGGAGAGCAGCTGGAACGGGTTCTGATGGATGTGGAAGGGGTGGGCGATCGCGCCGTTGTTGTTCCACAGGGTCCACTGCTCGGGCCGGTCGAGTACGAGCGTTTCGTTGGCGCACTCGGGGTCGTACTTCTGCTGGCTGATCCAGAACTGGGTGCCCGCGAGGTCGCCCTGATTGACCATCTCGTAGTAGACGTCTTTCTCGAGCGTCGGGTCGGTCACGGGTGGGATGTCCACGAGGTAGCTCGCAAGGGGTGGAAACTGGTCCTCGGTCGGGAAGGTCATCGGCTTCTCGCGGTCTTCGACGACGAGTGTGAAGATCGGCCCGAGACCGTCGACGCCGCAGGTGCCGGAGGCGGCCTCGGCCCGCTCCAGCATGGCGGCGCCGATCTTGAGCCGGGCGTTCTCGTGCAGCTCGGTGGTGATGTCGTGAACCATGCAGTGGGTCCCTGCTTCCATCGGTGCCTGGACGAGCACGTCGATCCGGTTGCCGGGTGAGAGTTGGAACGAAGTGAGCTCGTCGAACTCACTGTTGTCCGGCTCGGGGGAGCAGTCGGGGTTGTTGAGGAAGGGCTGGCAGCCGTAGTTCTGAGGGGAGAACTGGACGCCGTCCATCGCCACCTGACGCACCTGCGGGCTCTCGCGTCCTTCGACTTCGGGGAACCCGACTCTGAGTGCCGCCGAGGCCTGCATCGTCGCGCCGACAAAGCGCCAGCGCTGGACCTCGCCTCTGGCCATGCGAACGATCGGGTTCGCCTGACCGTTCACCAGCACGGAGCCGTTCTGGTCCGCGCCTCCGAGGCCGGGCTGTCGCTCCTGGAGCTGCTGAACGACCATCAACCGGTCCTCGAGGCCTCCCTGCGGGTCGTAGAAGTCGTCGAGAGCTGCATCGAACTCGCCTCTGACCTCGAAGGTTCCGACCAGTCCGTTGAGAACCTGAAGCGCGGTCGAGCCGTGCTTGTGCGCGTGGTACCAGTGGGTACCCGGCGGCTGGGTGTAGCGGAGCGGGTCGACGTCGAAGTCGAAGTGGCCGTAGGCGACGGCACCCATCTCGCCATGAGTTCCGTGAGCCGGCATGTCGGCTTCGGTGGTGCCGGGTGACAGGGGCGGTCTCAACTCGAGGCCGACGAAGTCCTGCCCCAGCTGGGCCGACACGTGGAAGCCGTGGAAGTGGAAGTTGGTGGAGTTGTCGCCATGAAAGCAGTTGGGCGGCTCGATCACCTTGCCGTCGACCACCTGGCTCGGAACGAATTCGGGTACGCCGCCCTGGGCCGGATCGGGAGGTACCCTGCACTCCCCGGTCGCAGGATCGACGCCGGCATTCGGCCCCTTGGTGTTGCACTTGTAGCTCGGGTTGCACGCGTGGGGGTCGCCGTCGTGGGGCATCCGGTTGTAGAGCCTCATCCTGAATCGAGTCCCGTCACCCGAGCCCGGCGAATTTGCCGGTGCCATCAGGAAGGTGGGCCCGGGGGCACTCCAGGCGATCTTCGAGCTCAGCGGGTCGTCGGCGTCGGCCTCGGTGATCGGCTCGTCGGGATCGCGGGGAAAGCCGTAGGTCCGAAGACTGAGCGTCTGCATCTCCCAATGCGGCTCGGGCTCGCTGACCCAAACCGGCACGCACCGTTCGCGGATCCGAACGACGAGCTCGGTCTCGATCTCGGCGTCGACGCCGGCGATCGTCACCGGCTCGCGGAGCGGCTCCTGAACGTACTTCTGCCCCGGTGCACACGGGCCGTCGTTGAGCTCTTCCATCTCGGTCATCCAGACGGCTCTGGGTTCGGCCCCGATATCGGGCTGTGGCGCCTCCTGTGGCGAACACCCGCCGAGCAGGAGGGCCAGCACAAGGAGAGGGCGTTCTGGCGAGGCGATGGATCGACTCTGTGCGGACATGGCGCTCCTTTCGGCCGTCGGCGACCGGGCGGCAGGGTAGGGAAGACTCGGACTGCGGGTTCTTGAGTATGCATATTAGTGCTAGGCTCCATCCAAACACCAGTCCGAAGTTGCAACTCAGTCTTCCGCCGCCCCAGGGTCGTGGAAGCGAAAGGAGAAGACCCGTCGTGGGGCGTTCTCCAGAGGAGGCGTCGAAGATGCTCCGATCTCGCAGCCACTCCCTTCCACTCGCCGTCGGTCTCACTCTCGGTGCGCTCCTGCCGACTCTGCTGTCGGTGCGCCTCGCAGAGTCGGGTGCCGAGAGGGTCGCCGACTCCTCGGGCGCGTCGCTGCAACTGGACAGCCCGGCGCCGCCGGAGACCGACCTCCTGCACCAGCCGGACTTCGACTTCTTCGCCTGGAACAGCTTCGTGGCGATGTTCTGGCCGGCGCTCGACCCGGAGAGTCACAACGACCAGCGAGGCTTCCCCGACCTGGAGCAGAGCTTCGTCGACGCCGGTCCCGGCACGCTGACCGTCTGGGAGACGTTCAAGGAGAAGCGCGAGGTCTTCAACTTCCCGGTCAGCGGTTCCGCCTTCCCGGGCGATCCCGCAGCACTCCCTCCCTGGAATCACCCCCTCGACTACGGCCCGATCCGCCCCGCCGGAGACGAGATGTTCGAGGGGCCGTACGACTCGTCCCTGAGGGTCCTCGCCACGACTTCGAAGCAGCACCACTACGACAGCTTCGACGAGACGATCGAAGTGGTCTCCGAGAACCTCGAGACGACCTATCCGGACGGCTCGGACAACCCTCTCGGGCCGGTCCCCGGAGTGCGCAGCGGGCGCCCGGTCGGCCCGAGGGTCTGGAGGGGGGAGCCGAGTCCAGAGAATGCGGTGTTCTACGAGGTCAAGGTCAACTACGACTACTACCGCTATGTCGCGGAGCACGACTACAACGTGGCGGCCCCTCTGCCGCCGGGCACGCCGGTCAACGACAACACCAACGACGATGCTCTCCAGGGGTTGATCGCCTTCCCGTATCGCACGTCGGCTCCGGCAGGGCCGAAGCGGCAGCAGCCGCAGGCCGACCACCAGATCGTCATCGGCTATTCCGCGGCCGACACGAACGCCGCCTACGCCGAGGCTTCGCCGTCGACCGATCTCACACCACCGGCGGTCGGTTCGATTCAGATCAAGGCGGCCTGGGTGATCCTGTCGGCGGACGAGGCTGCGTCCGGTCGCTACCACACGGCGGAGGCGACCTACTTCACGACCGTCGACGGCGAGCCTCGAGCGCAGCAGGCGACTTTCGGGCTGGTCGGCATTCACATCATCCAGCGGATTCACACGGCAAGCGGGGAGACGTCGGCCGACGCCCGCGGTGGGACCTTCGTTTTCGCGACCTTCGAGCACGTCGACAACGACACTGCCGGGTACACCTACTCGAACTACTACGACCCGCTCAACGATCCCGCCTTCCCGGCCGCGACTCCCGACGGTCCCTACCCGCCGGAGTTGCCTCTGGAAGACGGCAAGCCCTATCCGGCCGACTTCTACCCGGCACTCACCGACGCCTATCCGGTGGTCCGCAGGTTTCAGCCGATCTCACAGCAGGCGCCCAGGCCTCTCGGCACGAAGGAAGTCAACGAGGCGGTCTGGGCCGCCATCAAGGCCCGCAATCCGGGCTCGGTATGGCTCAACTACCAGCTGATCGGAACCCAGTTCCAGGCGGTCGACGTCACGGCCGTCGCGGCGCAGGAGCGGCCGGGCCAGCCACCGCAGACGCCGTACCCTGAAACGAGGTATCCGGTCACCGAGTACGACCCGACCGGAATCGGGCAGCCCGCCTACCTGGCGAACCTCGTCATCGAGACCAACGCCGACCTGCAACTGTTTCAGGGCATCCCTCCGGGGGTGCCGACGATCGACAAGTACAGCGGTGTCGGTGTGGCACCCAACGAAACGCTCAACTACGACCGGTCGGGCAACAACCTGTCGTTCGCCCGCAGCGGCTACAACATGGGTGGGTGCATGGGCTGCCACGGAGTCGCTCAGACCCTCGGTTACTCCTTCAGCTTCGTCCTGAAGGGGGGGTACGCCGGTGCCACGACCGACACGCAGTCCCACTTCGACGTCGCCGGCGCGAGCCACCAGGAGGAGTGACATGAGCTCCCGATCCAAGACCCATCTCGAGGAGAGCGCGATGAGCACAGAGCCCAACCCGGATCGACGGGAGCGACCGCGCAGTTCGTCCCGCCGCGACCTCATCAAGTCGGCTGCCGTCGGTGCCGCAGGAGCCGGCCTCGGCCTGGCGAGGGCGGCGGACGCTGCCGACGTTAGCGCGGAAGTGCCGTCCCTCGAGGATTGCGACGTCGCCATCGTCGGCGCCGGAGTCGCGGGCTGCTACCTCGCCTACAGGCTGGCCAACGCGACGCTCGACGACCTGCGGCCCGACTCACCGCTTCGACCGCTGTTCGCGAACAAGTCGAAGCTCGACGTCGCCCTCTTCGAGTACTCGGGCCGCGTCGGTGGCCGCCTCCTGTCGGTCAAGGTGCCCGGCATCAACGCCGACGAGCCGGGGGCGGAAGGGGTCGGTGAGTCGCTCGCCGAGTTCGGCGGGTTCCGCTTCGCCCGCACGATGCACATCGTCTGGAACACGGCGCAGCATCTCGGCCTGACCGACGAGCCGTTCAACTTCGACTGCGACGACAACCTCGTCTACGTGCGGGGGCAGCACCTGACGCGGGAGGAGGTCAACGGTCCCTCGGGTGCCGCGACGCTCCTCGAGCTCTACAACCTGACCGAGTTCGAGGCCGGCCTGCTGAAGCAGGGGGGCACCGGCGCGATCAGCGACTACGTCAGCGATCAGGCGTTCCAGCACGTGCTGCCGAACGCCACGCCGTCCGAGAAGAAGCAGTACGGCCTCGGAGACGCCCCCAACGGCTACACGCTCCTGAGGAGCCAGTTCCACGCGGCCTTTCTCGCCGCCGAGAAGGCCGAGGCGGGAGGCGGCAGCGCAGACGCGTTGTGGAAGCAGGTGAAGCAGTACGGCGACGCCTACGAGGCTGCCAAGGCGTCGGCGACCGCCGAGCGGCCGTACGTCTTCGGTCGGCCGCTGTCCGACTGGTCCGGCTGGGCGCTCAATCGGCACGTCCTGAGTCAGGAGGCGGTCGATCTGCTGGAGGACGCCGGCGGCTACAACTCCGAAGGGTTCGCCGGCAACTTCTCGGCCAACACCAACGAGGACTTCTACTTCGTCGTCGGGCCGTTCGGTGACGAGCCGGGCTGCTCGCAGACCGACGTCTACTACTGGCGGCACATCCGGGAGGGGTATTCGGCGATCCCCGGCAACCTGTGGAAGCGGTTCGATGCGCTGGGCCGTTCGTACTTCAACCACCAGCTCGTCAGCTTCGAGAACGTGGATCTGCCGGGAGGAAAGAAGGACGCCGGTCCCTACGACCTGCTCTTCTATCGACGGCAGCCGGGCATCAAGCTCATCAAGGGCTCGGTCGCGGCCGAGAACATCTGCAGGGAGAGCCCCGAGCAGTGTCGCCGCATCCGGGCGAAGCTCCTCTTCCTCGCTCTTCCCGGCCGCTCGCTCGAGCTGATCGACCAGGACAACTTCTTCTTTCAGGACTCCCGGGTGCAGGCGCTGACCCGTGGGACGGTCAACAACATACCCGCGCTGCGGATGTTCATCGCCTATTCGGAGCCGTGGTGGCTCAGGTACGGCATCGATCCTCCCGCACCCGGTCCCGCCATGGGCCGCAACACCACCGATCTCGGCCTGCGTCAGTACTACAACTGGTGGACGCCGGCGAGCGGCAACGCCAACCAGAACGGCCTGACCCTCGCGAGCTACGTGAGCGGGCAGGCGACCTTCTACTGGAAGGAGATTCAGGACGGCGATCCCTACGATCACGAGGCGGGCGGCGCCGACCCTTCGGCACTGACGACGATCCCTCCGGCGAAGCTTGGGAAGGAGGGCTACTCGAAGGCGACCGCCGGTCAGGCGGCCGCCGCGCAGAAAGGTGGGCCGCGCCACTGCAGCAAGACGATGGCGCTCGAGGCGCACCGTCAGCTGATGGAGGTCAGCAACGTTCCCGAGAAGGATCGGCCCGACATTCCGCTGCCGTATTACGCCCACTTCCAGAACTGGACGAAGGACCCGTTCGGCGCCGGCTGGCACGCATGGGGCTCGGGGAGCGATCAGCAAAGGTTGATTCCCGCCGTCCGCCAGCCGATTCCGGAGGCGAGTGTCTTCATCGTGGGTGAGGCGTTCTCCGACGTGCAGGGGTGGGTGCAGGGAGCGCTCAACTCGGCGGAGTCGACCCTTCAGTGCAAGCTTCGTCTCACCTGGCCGGAGTTCATCAACCCTTACGGCACCTGGCTCGGCAACGGCACGAGATGGTTGGTCCCGGGGGGGACGGACGATCCCTGTGTTCCGGAGGGCGAAGAACGGGGGTCGTGATCCGACGGCCCACCGGCAACTCGGGATCGCCGCGGACGGAGGCCTACTGCAGGTAGCCGAGTGTCCTCAGCATCTCCACCTCCTCGGGCTCGAGGTCGCGGTCGGTGTCGAAGCCGCCGCGGACTCGGGCGACGAGTGCGGTGAGCTGTTGCCAGCGGGGATCGGCGCCGTCGAGCTGCTCCGCAGCGTCGAGGCCCCGCTCGCGATCGCCGAAGGTGTGCCACTCGGAGCCGTCCTCGTCGCGGTAGAAGACCGCCTTCCAGTCGCCGCCATGGAGGGCGGCGCCGACGTTCGCCGGGTCCTCGGGGAATCGGCGACGCTCGATCGCTCTCAGGCGCCGGCCCGGTAGCTGCTCTCCGGCGAGCGCGGGGGCCAGCGAGACGCCGGCGAGCTGCGCCGGCGCGTCGAGGGAGAAGAGCTCCGCCAGAGTGGGCATGAGATCGATCGACTCGACCGGCGCGGTGATCCGGCGGCCCTCCGTCTGCCCGGGGAGGCGGATCAGCATCGGGATCTTGACGATCGGCTCGAAGAGTCGCTTGCCGTGGCCGAAGTAGCCGCTCTCGCCGAGCGACTGCCCGTGGTCCGCCACGATGGCGACGACCGTGTCATCCTCGAGTCCGCGGACGGCGATTGCATCGAGCAGGCGGCCCAGGTGGGCGTCGAGGGCGGCGATCTCGGCGTCGTACAGATCCTCGACGTGACGAAGATCGGCGGCCTCGAGCGGGCCGAAACGCTCCCCCCGGTTGAGCGCCACCAGGTCCTCGGTCGTCAGCAGTCGCGGCAGCGGGCCGCCGTAGCCGTGGTCGAAGCGCTCGAACACGCTCGCCGGCGGCGTGTACGGCTCGTGGGTGTCGTAGTAGTGGACCCACAGGGCGAACGGCGCCGGCGCTTCGGCGGCGAGGTGCCGATCGAGCCATGCCAGAGCGCTGCCGGTCACCCGGGAACCGGGGATCTGGAACTCGTCGCGACGGGCCGGCAAAGAGACTTCGCCCAACCCCAGGCCTGTCAGGTAGGGTTCGGCGAGCACGCCGGCGGCTACGACCGCCGCGGTCGTCGCTCCCCGCTGATCGGCGAGCAGATCGAAGATCGTCGTCAGGTCGCGCTCGGGTTCGACACCGTTACGCCGTACGCCGTGGTCGCCCGGTCGCAGGCCGGTGAAGATTGAGACGTGGGACGGCAGCGTCGTGGGAACGGAGCAGGTGACGTCCTCGAACAGATGGGCCCGCGCTGCGAAGGCGTCGAGGCGGGGCGAGGTCGCTCGCGGATAGCCGTACGCACCGAGGTGATCGGCCCGCAGGGTGTCGAGCGTCACCAGCAGTAGATTGCGGGGCGAAGTGAAACCGCTTCGATCCGAAGCACAGCCGGGCGCCAGGAAGAGTGCCGTGAGCGCCGCGACCGCGTAGATTGGGGTTTTCGTCCCGGGCGTCCGGCGTCGCTGCATCGAGCCATCCTACGCCCTCGCCGCTCTCCCGAACCGGACTTGCGGCCTCCCGAGGCGAGCCCCGGGCTACCGCCACAGACTGCTAGTCTCTACCGGCCATGCCGGGTGACGAAGCGCTGCGCGAAGCGATCCACTCCGCCGCTCCCGCGCTGTGGTCGGCCCTCTCGCCGCTGGGCCGGCGCGTCGCGTTCCCGCCGGACATACCGTTCCAGGCGGCACAGGCTCGAACCGCGCGTCTCAACGGCACGATCGGGCAGGTCACAGACGGCGCGGGAAGACCGCTCGCGATTCCGGCGATGACCGCGGCGTTCGCCCTCGACGACGAGCAGCGCGACCGTGCGTTCCTCTACTCACCGGTGCAGGGGATCGAGAGCGTGCGGCAGGCGTGGCGCAGCTGGCAGCGACGCGGCGTGGCGGACGATGTCCCTTCGTCGCTGCCCATCGTCACCGCGGGACTCACCCACGGCCTGTCGCTGGCCGCGGACCTCTTCGGTTCCCCGGAGCGGGCCGTCGCCGTCGCCGCTCCCTTCTGGGGCAACTACCGGCAGACCTTCACGACCCGCACGGGGGCTCGGGTCGTTACCGCCGACGCCTACCGCGACGGTCACTACCACCCGCATGCCTATGCCGAGGCGCTGGCCGGCGAGCCGGGCGATCACCCTGTGATGGCGATCGTCAACCTGCCGTCGAACCCGGGCGGCTACATGCCGACCGCCCAGGAGCGCGGCGAGCTGGTCACGTCACTGCGCGAGATCGCCAGACGCCGCCCGCTGGTGGTGCTGTGCGACGACGCCTACGCCGGCCTTGTCTACGAGGAGGTGCCGGGGCGTTCCCTCTTCTGGGACCTCGTCGGTCTGGAGGAGAATCTGGTACCGGTCAAGATCGACGGCGCGACCAAGGAGTTCTCGTACTTCGGCGGCCGCGTCGGCTTCCTGACCTTCCCCTTCGAACCTGAGAGTGAAGCGGCACTCGCGCTCGAGAGCAAGGTGAAGTGCCTGACCCGGGCGGTTCTCGGCTCGCCTGTGGCGACAGCGCAGGTCGTGCTCGAGCAGGGGTTGGCGGCGACCGACATCGCCGATCAGGTCGAGCGAGTGCGTCGCGAGCTCGAGGGGCGCTACCGGGAACTGTCGCGAGCGCTGGCGACGATCGATTCGCCGCATCTGCGACCGCTGCCGTTCAACGCCGGCTGCTTCGCCCTCGTCGAGCTCGCCGGCGGGCTGGATCCGGACCGGGTGCGGCGCCACCTGCTCGAGCATCACTCGACCGGGCTGATTTCGATCCAGCCGAGCTATCTGCGGATCGCCTTCTGCTCGGTCCGTGGCGACGACCTGCCGCGGCTGGTGGACACGCTGGTGCGCGGCGTTCACGAGATGGCCGCCGACGGTGGCTGACGCGGAGCCTGGTTGAAGCTCCTCGGCTATCTGTGGGCGCTCCCCAACACACTCCTCGGCCTGTTGCTGGCGCCGATGGCGGCAGCCGGTCGGGGGCGCTGGCAGGTGGTCGACGGAGTGCTCGAGGCGAGCGGTCCGTGGATCGCGAAGCTCCTGCTCCTGAGAAGCGCGACCGGGTTCGGCATCGAGGCGATCACTCTGGGCCACGTAGTGCTGGGGCGCGATCCCGACTGCCTCGATCGCTGCCGCGCTCACGAGCAGGTGCATGTGCGGCAGTACGCGCGCTGGGGACCGCTGTTTCTGCCGGCGTACGGCCTCTCGAGTCTGTGGCAGTGGGCCCGGGGGCGCGACCCCTATCGCGACAACCGCTTCGAGCGCGAGGCCTACTCGCTGGCACCGGTCGAACCGCATCGCCGGGTCGGGGCGGCCGGTTGAAGGGCACCTGGTTCGGCCGGCTGCTGTCCTGGTACCCGCCCTACTGGGGGACGGGGATCTCGGTCCGGATGGCTCCCGACTACCGCTGGGCCGAGGCTCGCATGGCGCTGAGGTTCTACAACCGCAACTACTTCGGAACGCACTTCGGCGGCAGTCTCTACGCGATGATCGACCCGGTTTATACCCTGATGCTGGTCAACCGGCTGGGCCGCGGCTACCGGGTATGGGACCAGGCGGCGAGCATCGACTTCCTGCGTCCGGGCAGCGGGACCGTGACGGCCCGTTTCGAGGTCGGCGACGAGCGGCTCGAGGAGGTGCGCCGCGCGACGGCACAGGGCGAGAAGTACACCCCGACCTGGCCGGTGGAGATCGTCGATCGTGGCGGCAAGGTCGTCGCCCGGGCACAGAAGACCCTCTACGTCCGCCGATCGCGCCCTGGACCGTCGTCCGGCGACGGGGGGAGAGAGTCATGAAGGAGGGAGGCCGACGATGGCCCTGAGGTTGATGCAGATCGTCGTTCCGGAGGTCGACCGGCTCGACCTCGAGAGCCTGCTCGAAGGGCACGAACCGGTGAGCTGCTGGCAGCAGGCGCGATCGGGCGATCGGATCGCCATCAACCTGGTTCTCGAGGCGGGCGAGGCGGAGCCGATTCTCGACCGGGTGGAGAAGCGGTTCAGTCGGGTGAAGGGTTTCCGGGTCCTGCTCTACCCGCTCGAGGCGGTGCTGCCGCGGCCTGAAGAGGAGGCGGCGGCTCCGGTCGGCGAGGCGGAGGAGCCGGAGCGGCCGCGCAAGTTTGCCCGCGTCAGCAGTGAGGAGCTGTTCCACAACGTGACCGAGAGTCTGGGGGCCTGGAACGTTCACGCGACCATGACGGCTCTGTCGGTCTTCGTCGCCGCCATCGGCCTGCTTCGAGACTCGCTCGCCATGATCATTGCCGCGATGGTGATCGCGCCGCTGCTCGGCCCCAACATCGCGCTGGCGCTCGCTACGACGCTGGGGGAGGGGAAGCTCGCGGTGGTGGCGCTGCGTCGTGCGGGCTTCGGCCTGCTGATCGGTCTCTCGCTCTCGGTCGCGATCGGGCTGGTGCCCGGCGTGGCGGGCGTCGACGTCGAGAGCCTGCTCGAGATTCCGGCGATCGCCGAGCGGACTCAGGTCTTTCCCAGCGACGTCGCGCTCGCTCTCGCCTCAGGTGTTGCGGGTGCGCTCGCCTTCACCACCGGTGCCTCAGCGACCCTTATCGGCGTCATGGTGGCCGTGGCGCTGATGCCGCCGCTGGTCGCCTTCGGCATGCTGGTGGGCGCGCGCGAACTCGCCGCCGCCGGCAACGCGGCGCTGCTCCTGGCGACCAACGTGGTGTGCATCAACGTCGCCGCGATCGCCACCTTCCTGATGCAGGGAATCCGGCCGCGGGAGTGGTGGCAGGCGGTGCGGGCCGGCCAAGCGGCCCGCAGGAGCCTGATCGGCTGGTTCGCCGTCCTGGCCGCGCTGACCGGCTGGGTGCTCTACTCGAAGTACGCCTCGCTGGCGGCGTTACCCTGATCCGGTCCTCGGTCATCTCGTTCCGCTATGTGGCTCCTACCCCGACCGGTCGGTTCTCAATGCCTCCTGGCCAGGTCCTGCCGCGAGTACCGAAGAAGGGCTATTCACAGTGATGCTCCTGTGGCTGAGTCGGTGGAGAGCTAGGAGCGAGTGGAGACACTTGCGGCCGGCGATCAGACGCAGGATGCGCTGGTCTTGGCTTGTTCTCCCCGTCCTCGTATTGGCGTGGCTCCGGTCGGAGGCCTGGGGATTTCTCGCCTTCGGCGTCTACTTGTTCCTGGCAGGAGCGATGAACTTCGCGGTGGGACTCTCGAAGTCGCTCTTCGAGCGGTGGTACGTCGAAGAGGCCCCGAGGAAGTTGCGAGAGAAGCTGTGGGTAACGGGTTCGCTTACGATGGTGGTCTCGCTGGTTCTCCTCTTCAAGGTGTACCTTGAGATCTTGTCCGGAACAGGTCTCAACTGACGGGAATCCCTAGAACAGCCCTTTCACCCAGCCCCCCTCGACCGAGATCGCCTGGCCGGTGACGTAGCTTGCCGCCGGTGAGCTGAGGAAGGCGATCACTTCGCCGATCTCCTCCGGCTCGGCGAGACGGCCGATGGCGGCGTCGGCTGCCGGTGCGTCGAGGAGCGACTGGAAGTCCTCGCCGGTGCGCTCGGAGCGCATTTCGGCGAGCTCGATCTGGCGGCTGGTGCGGGTGTAGCCGGGGAGCACCGCGTTCACGGTGACGCCGTCGGCGGCGACCTCGAGCGCGAGCGTCTTGAGATAGCCCAGCACCGCCGGTCGCAGGGCGTTCGAGAGGGCGAGATTGGCGATCGGCTGGCGCGACGACACCGAGTTGATCGCGACGATCCGTCCCCAGCCGCGGCGGACCATCCCCGGCAGCACGAGCCGGCACAGCCGCGGCACGAACAGCAGTGCCAGTGGCAGCGCCGCCTGCCAGTCGGCGTCGTCGAGCTCGAGCGCCGGCTTCGCCACCGGCCCGCCGCCGTTCGGGACGAGGATGTCGACCGGCCCGAAGCTGTCCTCGACCTCATTGACGAGATCCTCGAGATCGCTCAGCTGAGTGACGTCAGCCGGCACGGCGATTACGTCGACCCCGGCGGCGACGAGGCGGGCGGCTGCCTCTTCGAGTTTCTCGCCGCCGCGGCTCGACAGCGCGATACGAGCGCCGCGGGCGGCCAGCGCCTCGGCGGCGGCATAGCCGAGCCCGGCGCTCGAACCGGTGATGAGAGCGACCCGGTCGGTGAGGTCCTGGCCGGGCATCAGTCGACCCTCCTGCCGTCGGCGTCGTAGTCGTAGACCCCGCGCCCGACTTTCCGCCCCAGTCGGCCTGCTTTGACGTACTGCTTCATCAGGCTGGTCGGCCGGTAGGTGTCGCCGAGCGACGCCTGCAGGAACTCGAGGATCGACAGCCGGACGTCGAGCCCGACGAGATCGACCATCTCGAACGGCCCCATCGGGTGGTTCAGCCCGAGCTTGAGGGCCTTGTCGATGTCCCGGGCGCTGGCAACCCCGCTCTCGAGCATGCGGAACGCCTCGTTGCCGATGAGGGCGTTGATACGGCTGGTGACGAAACCGGGCGACTCGCTCACCGTCACCACCTCTTTTCCCATGCGACGACCGACCTCGGTGAGCGTCGTGAGCGTCGCTGCGTCGGTCTCGAGGCCGCGCACCAGCTCGATCAGCTTCATCAGGTGCACCGGGTTGAAGAAGTGCATCCCGGCGAAGCGCTCGGGCCGGTCGGTGGCGGCGGCCATTTCGGTGATCGACAGGGCCGAGGTATTGGAGGTGAGCAGCGCGTGTTCGGGACAGGCGGCAACCACCTTCTCGAAGGTCTCGATCTTGAGCGACATCGACTCCGGCACCGCCTCGATGACCAGATCGCAATCGGTGACCGCCTCCTCGAGCCGGGTGGTCGTGGAGAGGCGACTCCTGGCGGCGTCGGCGGCGTCCGCCTCCACCTTCCCGCGCGCCACTCCCTTCTCGAGGTTGGCGTGAATCCGACCGGTCGCCCTCTCGAGCGCCTCCTCGGAGATGTCGAACAGCCGCGTACCGTAGCCGGCCAGCGCGGCAACGTGGGCGATGCCCAGTCCCATGGTGCCGCCGCCGAGGACGGCCACTTCTCGAATGGCTTCGGGGGATGAGGTCAAGGTTCAGCTCCTGGTCGGTCGCGGTAGGTCAGGTGGACGGGTCCATCGACAGCACGATCTTGCCGAACTGTTCACGTTGCTCGAGTGCCGCCTGGGCGGCCGGCGCCTGCTCGAACGGCAGGACGCGGTCGATGACGGGGTCGAGTCGCCCGGCTGTGACGAACTTCAGCAGCTCGATCAGCTCGGGCATGCCGCCCATCGTCGAGCCGAGGATCGACTGGTTCTTGAAGAACAGGGCGCGCAGGTTGACCTCGGCGGTGGGAGCCGAGGTGGCGCCGCACAGCACGAGGCGGCCGCCCCAGCCGAGCGCCCGCAGGCTCCTCTCGAACGTGGCGCCGCCGACGTGGTCGAAGACCACTTCGACTCCCTTTCTACCGACGACCGACCGGACGGTGTCGAGGAAGTCCTGTTGACGGTAGTTGACCGCGTGGGTCGCTCCGAGCTCGAGGGCGCGCTCCAGTTTGGCGTCGCTGCCCGCCGTGACGAGGATGTGCCGCGCGCCCCGCAGGCGGGCGATCTGGATGCCGGCGCTCGACACGCCCGAGCCTGCAGCATGGAGCAGCACGTCCTCGCCGGGGGCGAGCGCGGCGCGTGCGACGAGCATGTGCCAGGCGGTGAGGAAGACGAGCGGAATCGCCGCCGCCTCCGCGAAGCTCAGGCGCTCCGGCTTCGGCAGCACGTTGCGGGCGGGGACGACGACGAACTCGGCGTAGCCGCCGTCGCGATGCTCGCCGAGAATGCCGTAGTGCCGGCAGAGCATGTCCTCGCCGGTCGAGCAGCGCTCGCACTCACCGCACGAGACACCCGGAGCGAGCAGGACTTCGCTGCCCGGTGGCAGTGAGTCGGTGTCGGGTCCCGCCCGATCCACCTCGCCTGCGATCTCACTTCCCGGAATGAGCGGCAGGGGGAAGGTGTGTCCGGGAACGCCCTCGCGCACCCACAGATCGAGCCGGTTCAGGGCGCAGGCCCGGACCTTCACCCTGACTTCGCCCGGTCCCGGCTCCGGCGTCGGCAGCTCCCGCGGCTCCAGCGCCTCGGGACCTCCATGCTCACGGACCTGGAAAGCGCGCATCGGACGGATCATAGCCGCGATCCCCGTTTCGCCGCCCCTGCGGAAGGTTCCGCAGCCAGAAAACCCCATCATCGTGCACCCTTGGCTTGCAATCCCTCAACGATTCCTTGAGAATCGCCGCGATCGTTGGACAGCCGAAACACCGAACACCGGAGGTGTTGGATGAACAGATGGATCCTAGGACTGCTCGTAGTGACACTGTGCGCCGCACCCGCGGCTGCCAGCACCATCGGAGTGCACGCATCGACCTTCTCCCCGGACGGGACGGACGAGAGTCCGGGCTTCGGCTTTGACGCCCGTTTCGGCTCCGGCCCGTGGGACTTCGAGTTCCGCGTCACGATCTACGAAGAGCTGGAGGTCGAAGGTACCTCGCCGAGGCTGATTCTCGAGGCGACGCCGGTGGATTTCGGCTTCAACTACAACTTCGGCTCCGGGGATCGGGTTCATCCGTACGTCGGCGGCGGCGGCACGTTCGCGGTGCTCGATTTCGGCGTCGATTCGACGATCACCAATCCGCAGCGCACGACCGACATCGATCCGGAGTGGGGCTACTACGTACAGGTCGGTCTCGACTTCGATCTCAACGACTCCACGGCGATCTACGTGCAGGGGGTCTACCGCATCCTCGAGGCCGAGTTCGAGGAGGACGACCTCGGCCTGGAGCGCGACGGCCCGATCGACCTGACCGGCGGAGCGCTGCACCTCGGCATCGCGTTCACCTGGTAGACGAGAACGCTCGCCGGGGGATCATGCCGCCGACCGGTGTCGGCGGCCGCGGCCCGAGTGGACTCTTCGGCTAGAGAGGGCGGAGCCGGCTGAGCAGCAGGATCGCCAGTCGAGGCCCCAGTCCGAGTGGCCTCGGCTCGCGCCCGAACTCGCGGGGCCGCTCGAGCGCTCGCCGTGCGACCCGCACCGCATAGCTCGCCGCCCGGCGCCAGGGCGGCCGCAGCGTCGCCAGATCGATCCGTACGAGCAGGGGACGCAGGCGCACGATCTCGCGATCGATCGCGGCGGCCGTCAGAGCTTCGTCGGCCTCGCGTCCCGAGGTGACGGCATCGGGCAGGTCCTCGATCGGCAGCGACGAAAGGTGACGGCGCTGGTCGTCGTGGAGCATCTCGAGCGCGCGGACGCGCAGGAGAGCTCCGCCGAGCGGCCCGAACCCGGCGCCACCGTCGGGTACCAGCGCTTCTGCCAGCGACCGCCCGAGCCGCTCCGCGCGGTCGGCGGCCTCTTCGGCGGAGCGCACCCGCGGCTTCATCGCCCGGTTGCGCGCCGCGGCCGCGATCCCGTCGAGCGCTTCGCGCGGCCACGGCCGGCCCCGCTCGCAGGCCGCCATCTGAACGAACACCGGCTGGCCGGGCGGCTCGCCGTCGAGCGCCGCCTCGAGGTCGAAACACCAGCGATTGATCTGCGCCAGCTTCTCTCCTTCGAGGCCCGACTGCCGGGCGAAGTCGAAGAGCGTACGCGCGAAGGCGCACAGCGCCTGAACCCGCACCCTTTCGCGCTCGGGAAGAAGCAACAGCGCGGGGGCGAGATCGCCCAGCAGGTCGCGGGAGACCTGCGCGCAGATCTCGGCCGCTTTCTCGGGGTCGTGGTCGTCGAGGGGCTCCCGAAGTTCGTCCTCGAGGCGGGAGTGCCCGCTTTGCGCGAGCGCGTCGGCGCGCCACTGAGGGTCCTCGGGCGGCTGGTCTCGAACCCGATCGACGGGCCTCGGCCCTGGAGGGAGCTGCGCCATGGTGATGGCACAGGGTAGCAGCGGGCACTTCCGCCGTGAGAGCCTTCTGTGCGGAGAGCGACATCGATGAAATCGCTGGCCAGGGAACGTGCGTTGCGCCGCCGCCTGCTGCGTCAGGCAGTGGAGGAGAACTACCGCACCATGCACGGGATACCGGCGCCCTCCGAGTCCCGCCGCCGGCGCCGCCAGCGCATCGTCCGTGCCTTCGCTCTGAGCATCGGCCTGATGGTGCTGGCCGGGGCTTCCTACGTGCTGGCAACCGCTTACCTGCGACCCCAGGATCCGGCCCCCGCCGGCGAGCGCACCGTCCTGCTGGTGCCGCCCCCGGCGGCGAGGCCGAACTCCCCGCCGCGGGAGAGCGCTGTAGGCGATGGAGATTCGGCGGCGCTCGGCCGTGGTGTGCTGCCGTTCTCCGTGCGCCGTGTAGTGCTCGATCCGGGCCATGGTGGGATCCATCGCGGCACGGCGAGCGCCACCGGCCTGCAGGAGAAGGAGATCACCCTCGACATTGCGCTCCGCCTTCGCGAGTTGCTCGAGAAACAGGGGTTCGAGGTGTTCCTGACGCGCGAAGAGGATCGCGAGCTTTCGCTCGAAGCGCGCGGAGATCGTGCGAACGAGGTGGGAGCGGACATCTTCGTCTCGATCCACATCAATTGGTTCGTCGAGAACGACGTGCGGGCGGTGGAGACGTTCTATCTCGGGCCGACGGACGACGAGGATCTCCAGCGGCACGCCGCGCGCGAAAACCTCGGGACCGAGCTCGCCCTGCGCGACTTCCGCGAAGCGCTCGAGAGGGTGTATGTCGGCGTGCGGCGCTCGGAGTCGCGGGAGCTGGCCCAGGCGATCCAGCGGGAGTTGCTCAAGTCGCTGCGGACGATCAACCCCTGGGTGGAGAATCGGGGGGTGAAATCGGCGCCGTTCGGAGTCCTGATTCGTACCGAGATGCCGGCGGTGCTGGCTGAGATAGGGTGTCTGTCCAACGCGGAGGAAGCGAAGCTGCTGGAGCGTTCCGACTACCGCCAGTTTCTCGCCGAAGCGCTGATGGAAGGTGTGCGCAGCTACGCCCTGAACCTGAATCCCAACCTCACCCTGGGGAGTTGAGAACAGTCGAATGAGTGACGGAGTGCTGAACATCGGAGTGGACCTCGGAACCTCGCGCAGCGCGGTTTCGGCATCGAATGGAGCGAGACATCTCGTTCTCAGTTACGTCGGCTGGCCGCTCGACATGGTGGCGCGACGGGTCGTCAAGGAAGACGTGCTCGTCGGTGAGTCGGCGCTCGAGCATCGGCTCATGCTCGACCTCCACCGGCCGCTCGAACGGGGCCTCATCAAGGAGGGGTCGAAGCGCGAAGCGCAGGCGGTTCGGGAGCTCTTGAAGCACCTCCTCGACCTCGCCGGTGTCGAGGAAGCGCGGAAGGAAGGGCTCGACGTACGCGCCGTGGTCGGCGTGCCCGCGGAAGCGATGCGCGTCAACAAGCAGCAGCTCCGCTCTGCGATGGAAGGGCTCGTCGACTCGCTGATGATCGTCTCCGAGCCGTTCGCCGTCGCCTACGGGCTGGACGCTCTCCTCCATGCCCTCATCATCGACATCGGCGCCGGCACTACCGACCTGTGCGTCATGAACGGGCGCTATCCGCGCGACGAGGACCAGAAGACTCTCACCGTGGCCGGCGACTCGGTCGACGACCAGCTCGAGCAGCTGATCGAAGCGCGCTATCCGGAGGCGAATTTCTCGCGCCACATGGCGACGAGCTGGAAGGAGTCGGGCGGCTTTGTCGGCGAGCTGAGCGGCAAGATCATGGTCACCGCTCCGGTGCAGGGCAAGCCGACCAAGTTCGACATCACCGACGAGATGCGGACCGCCTGCGCCAGCCTCGTCGCGCCGGTGATCGAGGCGATGTTCGATCTCATCTCGAGGGTCGAGCCGGAGTACCAGCCGAAGGTTCGCGGCAACGTCATCCTCACTGGTGGCTCGTCGCAGCTCAAGGGGCTCGGCGCCGCCCTCCAGGATGCGCTGCAGGAGATCGGCGGCGGCAAGGTGCGGGTCGTCAAGGAGCCGGCGTTCGTCGGCGCCGACGGTGGTTTGGCAATCGCCACCGACGCCCCCGACACCGACTGGGAAACCATCTCGAGCTGAACCGCATGGAGCGTGACGAGGCCGCCCGACGGATCGCCCGCCTGGCGGCCGACATCGAGCGCCACAACGTCCTCTACCACCTGCGCGACGCGCCGGAGGTGTCGGACGCCGAGTACGACCGCCTGTTCCGTGAGCTGAGCGACCTCGAGGAGCGCTTTCCGGAGCTGCTGCGCTCCGACTCGCCGACGCAGAAGGTCGGTGGCGGGCTGCTGGACGGGTTCGAGACGGTGGCTCATGCGGCTCCGATGCTGAGCCTCGACTCGGCCGCCGACGAGGCGGCGGTGGTGCGTTTCGACGAGCGGGTACGCAAGGCGCTCGGCGAGGGCGCCGAGGTCGCCTACGTGCTGGAGCCGAAGTTCGACGGCGCCTCGCTCGAGCTGGTCTACGAGGACGGCCTGCTGGTCCGCGCCGCGACCCGAGGTAACGGGCGCGAGGGGGAGGGGATCACCGCCAACGCTCGGACGATCGCCACGGTGCCGCTGACCCTCGACGGCTCGCGGCGCGAGGTGCCGCGGTTCGTCAGCGTCAGGGCCGAGGTGATCATGGAGATCGGCCCGTTCGAAGCGCACAACGCGAGTCTGCTGGCGCAAGGGAAGGCCCCGTTCGCCAATCCCCGCAACGCGGCCGCCGGGGCGCTGCGGCAGCTCGATCCGTCGCTCACGGCCCAGCGCCCTTTGGACATCTTCGTCTACGACATCCTGGTGGCGGAGCGGTTCGACGCCGAATCGCACTGGGACGTGCTGACGGCGCTCGAAGAGTGGGGGTTCCGGGTCACCGACAGGAAGCGCCGGGTCGAGAGTGTCGAGGAGGTGATCGCCTACTTCGAGGAGCTCTCGGCAGTGAGAGACGAGATCGAGTTCGAGATCGACGGCATGGTCGTCAAGCTCGACTCACTCCCCGACCGCGAGGTGCTGGGGACGACCTCCCACCACCCGCGCTGGGCGTTCGCCATGAAGTTCCCGCCGCGCCGGGAGGTGACCCGCCTGCTCGACATCGTGCCGAGCGTCGGTCGCACCGGCGTCGTCACGCCGGTGGCACTGATGCGGCCGGTGGAACTCGCCGGGGTGACGGTCAGCCGGGCGACCCTCCACAACCGGGAGGAGGTCGAGCGCAAGGACGTCCGCAAGGGCGACCGGATCCGCGTCCAGCGTGCGGGCGACGTGATCCCGCAGGTGGTTGAACGGATCCCCGAGAAGGGTCGCCGCAGGGCGCCCAGGTTCCGCATGCCCGAGCGCTGCCCGTCGTGCGACACCCCGCTGGTCGAGCGCGGGCCCTTCACCGTCTGCCCGAACGGGCTCGACTGCCCCGCGCAGCTCATCGGCCGGCTGCAGCATCTCGGTTCGCGCAACGCCCTCGACATCGAGGGGCTGGGCGAGGAAACGGCGCGACTGCTGGTTTCGGAGGGACTGGTGCGGCAGCTGCCGGACCTGTTCGATCTCGAGAGCGAGCAGCTGCTGCCGTTCGAGGGCTTCGCGGAGAAGTCGGCGAACGCCCTGGTGGCCGGGATCGCCAGGGGAGCCCGGTCACCGCTTCATCGCTTCCTCTTCGGCCTCGGGATCCCCGAGGTGGGAGCGACGGTCGCCAGGCAGCTGGCCCGGCACTTCGGCAATCTCGCGGCGCTGCGAACCGCGGACGCCGAGGCACTCACGGCGGTCGAAGGGGTCGGGCCGATCATGGCGGAGGCGATTCGTGGCTTTTTCGGCGAACCGCACAACGTCGAGCTTCTGGATCGGCTGCTCGACGGGCGGTTGCACCTCGAGGAGGGGGAGCCCGCCGCAGCGGTGTCGGGAGCGCTCGACGGCAAGCGCTTCGTCCTGACGGGTGCCCTAGACGGCTTCACCCGTGACGAGGCCAAGCGGGCGATCGAAGGTCTCGGCGGCCGGGTCGTCGGCTCGGTGAGCGGCAAGACCGACTACGTGGTCGTCGGTGAGAGCCCCGGCTCGAAGGCGACGAAGGCGCGCGAACTCGGCGTCGAAACACTCGACGAAGCGGCCTTCGTCGAGCTGCTGGCCGCCTCCTGAGGCCCGCGCCGGGAACCCCGGCGCCGAAACCTCTGAGGGCGAAGTCCGTAGGGATGCCCAGGAGGAATCATCCGATGCGCAAGACATCCGTCGCTCTGCTCGCTCTTCTAGCCCTGCCCTCGGGCCTGCTCGCCGAGGATCGCGTGCTTCAGGGGACCGCCAACGTCAGCGGCGACGGCCGCATCGTGCTCGACTTCCCGGTCGGGGAGCTGCACGTCGAGGGGGCGTCCGCCGGGCCCTTCCTGATCGAGGTCTCGGCGCGTTGCAAGCGCGATCGCGATCGCTGCGAGGAGCGGCTCGACGACGTCGCGATCGAGATCGTCGAGAAGCGCGGCAACTTCTACGTCGAGGTCGCCCCGCATTCCAAGTGGCGCTGGTGGAACTCTCTGCAGTTGGAGGCCTCGGTTCGACATCCGGCCGACACCGATCTCGAGATCGACATGGGAGTCGGAGAACTCGAAATCGAGGGAGTGAGGGGTGATCTTCGGGTCGACCTCGGAGTCGGAGAGGTGCGGATCGATCTCGAGCTCGCCGACTTCGCGTCCGTGCAGCTCGATGCCGGCATCGGCGAGACCGAGCTGCTGGTCCCGGACGGCTGGATCGAGGGCGATCGCTCGTTCCTCGTCGGCAGCGAGAGCCACTGGCGGGACGGCCCGGGTGAGTCGCGGGTCCGGGTGGACGTCGGCGTCGGTGAGGCGGTCGTCAGGCTCGACGATTGAGCGGCGGGCCGACCTGGGGAGACATCCAGGCTAGCGGGGCTCGGGTGAAGCGACCACTTCGCGGGTGAGCCAGCGCTCGCGGTAGAGACGTGCCCACTCGGTGTCGGGGAACGCTTCGCCGTAGGTCTCCATCGCCTGGAAGGGCAACGGCTCGATCCGGCGCCCCTCGAAGGTGTTGCGGTCGGCGTCCTTGTCCCAACCGTGGCTTTCGAGGAAGAGCGTCCTCTTCCAGCCGGCCGGAGGCGCCGGCAGAGACGCGGCGTCGAACGTGAGACGCATCTCGTCGCCGGCGGCCATGATGACGGAGCGGTCGTCGCTCTCCACGAGCAGCTCGCGGACGTCGCCGAACCGTGTGTAGCGGCCCGGGAACGGCAGCCACGGGGACTCGCGGGAGACCACCGAATAGTCGAACTCGTGAGGTGCGTTGGGCGCTCGCCGGACGACCCTGGAGAAGCCGCGGAAGGCGAGGTCGGCGGTCGCCGGTTCGAGTCGCGCCACGACGCGGGCGCTCCGGTCGTCGGGCCGGGCCGTCCAGGCGATGCGATCCCAGGAGAGCCACTGGCCGGCGACGATCCGCAGGCGTCGGGCACCGGCCGGCAGCGGCGGAGTGTCGACGACCATCGTCTTCGTCTTGCCGGCCGGGTGGCCGATCGTCTCGATCAACGGCTGCCATGAGCCGTCGACCTCGACCTCGAGCGACGGCATCCGGGTGTCGAAGTCGCTGCGCTGGGCGACGGCGAGGTTGAGACTCGCATCGGCCGGGAAGATCCAGCCGTCGAGCAGCAGCCGCACCGGCGCCGCCGGCGCCTCGCCGAGATCGAAGGTGAACGTCCAGCGCTCCTCGGCGACCCCCTGATAGGGGCTCCGTCGCCAGCCGTCGGCGTAGACCTCGTCGCGCATAGCGACCCGTCCGGTCACGTCCTCTCCTCGTGCGTCCCACGCGCCGGCCAGCGCCCGGACGTCTCGGCTGCCGAGCACCCTGTCGGGGCCCGCCTCGCCGGGGGCGACCTTGAGGCTGCTGGCGACCTCGACGTCGGCCGGGTGATCGACCACCCACAGCCGCACGTAGTCGAAAAAGGCGGCTTCCCACAGCTCCTCGGTGATCCTCAGATCCCATCGCCCCCCGACAGGGGCAACCGGGCCGATCTTGACCAGCTCCTGCGGGTCGGCCGGAGCGAAGACTCCCGGCGCCAGGGGCAGGCCGACGGGGGCGTTCCACAGCAGGTCGGTGACGAACCGCACCTCCCCGTCCGCCAGGACGTAGAGGAACGGGCAGCTCCCCTTGAGCAGTTGCTCCTCGACGATCCGCTGGTCGACCGCCGGGTCGATCCGGTTCTGCGGCACACCGTTGGTCCACACCACCCGCAACAGGTCGGCGCGTTCGCGACTGCCGAGACCGAAGTGCACCGCGTCGCTCGCCGCCTCGCGGAACTGGTAGGCGGCACCCGCTCGAACCTCGACGACCGAGCCGAGTCCATAGACATTGTTCTTGCTGTTGCCCTTGGTGAGGCCGCGAAGCTGCACGGTCATCCAGTGGTTGGTGTTGCCGCCGGCGTTGTCGAGGAGCCACAGACCCGAATCGCCGTTGACGGCGAGGTCGAGATCGCCGTCGCCGTCGAAGTCGGCAGCTGCCAGGCCGAAGGCGGACTGCGGGCCGTCCTCGACATCGAGAAACTCCAGCCCGCCGCCTCGCTGCGCCGCCACCACGACGCCACCGGCACCCGCGAACGCCAGGTCGAGCCGTCCGTCGTTGTCGGCGTCGAGCGACTCGACATCGGTCAGCGCCGCGCTGGTCGCGAGCTTCGCCCCCAGTGACCAGCTTGCGAAGGCGCCTCCGGTGTTGCGATAGAGGGCGGCGCCTCGACCGGTGGCGACGAGGTCGGCGAAGCCGTCGTTGTCGAGGTCGGCGGACTCCAGATCGACATACGCGTCGGTATCGGCCACGGTAGAACCGTGTGTGAAAGCTCCCTGGCGGAGGTTGTCGAGCCACCAGACGCCGCCGGCACCGGCGAGAGCGACGTCGAGATCGCCGTCACGATCGAAATCGCCGATGGCAGCGGAGGTCGAGGAGGGCTGCGACGCGGGAAAGATGTCGGAGCCGCGCGCCTCGAGCGGGCCCTGGAGGCTGTTCACCAGCAGCCCGAGCTGGTCGCCGGTGACGACGAGATCGAGATCGCCCTCGATGTCGAAATCGATCGCAGCGGTCGACGAGGCGGAAAGCCCGCCGAGCCCCATCGCCTCGGTGGCGTCCGCGAAGCTGCCGGCACCGTCCCCCTTCCAGAATCTTCCGGAGCCGCCGCCGACCGCCAGCAGGTCGAGGTGGCCGTCGTTGTCGAGGTCGAGGGCCGAAAGATGGTTCGCTCCGGCGGCCGGGAAGGTAGAAGCGCGCCCGGCGGTCGAGAGACGGATCTTCAGGCTGGTCGTGTCTTCACCGCCGGCGAGGCGCGCCAGATCGGGGACACCGTCGCTGTCGAAGTCGCCGGCCACCGGCGCCCCGACTCCCGCTTCACCCTCGAGCTGCCGCCCGCGGAACGACACTTCGATCGGTTCGCCGAAGACGGTCGGCTCGGGCTCTCCCGCCAGCCGTGTCAGCGGGATCCCCTGGATGCCGGTGTTGAGCTCCCGCAGGCTCTCGCGGTACATCGGCGTGATCTTGAGGACGTTCTCCAGGCGCTGGGCCGGGAGGCGTGCGGAGTCGAGGTCGTCGCCTTCGAGGGCGGCGATCACCGCGTCCCACAGCCGGTCGGAACCCTGGGGCGCCTGCCACAGCAGCTCGCCGATACGAAGGAAGGCCGTCGAGGCCGTCGCCCGGTCGCCCGCCTCGAGTGAGCGGCGTCCCTGCTGCAGCATCACCACCAGATTCTCCGGTCGCAGATCGACCAGTCGTTCCAGGACGCGGTCGATCAGCGACTCGTCCGGCTCGCGCAACACGGTCGTCAGGTGCCGGTAGAGCGCGTACTGCGTCTCGACGTCGGAAGGGGCGGCATCCGCCGCGGCGACGTATTCGGCAAGGGCCGCCTCGCTCTCGCCGCTCCACTGGAGGAGGTCGCCACGGATGCTCAGCAGCCTCCCGTCGCCCGGCGAGAGCTCGAGAGCACGGTCGACCGCTTCGAGCCCCTGCTCGAAGTTCTGCTGACGCAGTGCCGCGATCGCGAGGTTGGCATGCCCGAGCGGATCGTCGGGGGCCAGCTCGATCAGGGCGCGATAGTGCGCTTCCGCCGCGGCCGGCTGCTCGTTCTCGAGTTCGGCATAGCCGAGGTTGCGCAGCTCGAGCAGCCGCGGCGGGAGTGTGGCGGCATGAAGACAGCCGGCGATCGCGACGAGCCCGATCGGGAGGAGAGCGGCTGGGAGGAGACGGCGGAGGGACGACATCTCAGTCGTCGTCCTTGCGGCCGCCGCTGAGCACCCGCAGCAGGAGCAGCAGCAGAAAGGCGCCGAGCGTGGCGATGACGAAGCTCCGGATATCGAAGCCGGAGAGCCCGCCGAAGCCGAGATAGGTGGCGACGAAGCCTCCGAGCAGTGCCCCGGCAACGCCGATCAACGTCGTCACGACACAGCCGCCGGGATCCTTGCCCGGCAGCAGGTACTTGGCGACCGCTCCCGAGAGCAGCCCCATCAGGATCCACGATCCGAGCCCCATCATCCGCAACATCTCGCCGATCGACTCCATGAGCGGAGCATAGAATGACCGCCCCATGGCGGCCAAACCAAGCGGAACGAACGAGCGTCCCCGCCTCTTCCTGATCGACGGCTACTCCAACATCTTCCGCGCCTTCCACGCGATCCGGGAGCTGTCGAACTCGAAGGGCGAGCCGACGAACGCGGTCTACGGCTTCATCAACATGTTGCGCAAGCTCCTCAAGGAGGAGGAGCCGGAACTGATCGGCGTCGCCCTCGACGTCTCGGGACGCGACACCGTGCGAAAGGAGCAGTACGCCGACTACAAAGCCAACCGCAAACCGATGCCCGAGGAGCTGCGGCCGCAGATTCCGTGGGTGCGGGAGGCGATCGAGGCCTACCGCATCCCGATCCTCGAGATGGAGAAGTACGAGGCGGACGACGTTCTCGGGACGCTGTCGAAGAAGGCCTCGGCGGCCGGCTACGACGTCGTCCTGGTGAGCGCCGACAAGGACCTGATGCAGCTCGTCGACGACCATGTCGCGTTGATGCACACCGGGCGCGACAAGCTCTACGACCCGGCGCTGGTGGAGGAGGACTTCGGCGTACCGCCGGCTCAGGTGATCGACGTGCTCGCCATCCAGGGGGACAGCTCCGACAACGTCCCCGGTGTGCAGGGGATCGGCGCCAAGGGAGCGATCGAGCTGATCCGCGACTTCGGCTCGCTCGACGAGCTGCTCGAGCGCACGGCGGAGATCGAGGAGAGGGGCTACCGGCTGCGCAAGCGTTATCGCGCGAGCCTCGAGGAACACCGCGCCGACGCCGAGTTGTCACGCGAGTTGGTGACGATCCACACCGATCTGGACATTGACTTCGACCCGGAAGCGCTGCGGATCGAGTCTCCGGACACCGAGGCGCTCGCCGAGCTCTTCGGCCGCTTCGAGTTCACTTCGTTGCTGGAGGAGCTCGGTAACGCTGCACCAGCGGTCGATCCGGTCGAGCGGGCCGCCGAGTTCGAGTCGGCCGAGGCGTGGAAGAAGTGGGCGGCGAAGGCGCCGAGGGAACTGGTGGTCGGAGCGGTCGGGCCGGGGGTGGCGGTCGGCCTCGCGGTCGCGGCAGAGGGCGGCGAGCCGCGGTTCGCCGATTTCCGCACCGAAGGGCTCGAGGAGGCGGTACGAGCCTCGCTGGAGGAGTGGTGCGGCGCCCGGGAACGGACCCTGCGCGGTCACGACCTCAAGGAAGTGCTCCGGCTCGCCGGACGCGAAGCCCGGGTGAGGGCGACTCTCGACGACACGATGCTCGCCTCCTACGTGCTGCGACCGGCGCTGCGCGGTCACTCCCTGCCGGAGGTGGCGCTCGACCGCCTGCAGTACAAGGCTGTGACGGCCAAGGAGGCCGGTTGGCAGCGCGGCTCGCAGCCGCAGCCCGGTTCCGAGGGGCTGCTCGTCCTCGCGGCCGAACAGGTCGAGCTGCCGCAACGCTTCGCCGATGCGATGGCCGACGAGCTGGAGGGACGCCTCGAAGAGGTCTACCGCGACATCGAACTGCCGCTCGTGCCGGTGCTGATGCGGATGGAAGAGCGGGGGATCGCCCTCGACTCGGGGTTTCTCGCCGAGATGTCCGACGACCTCGAAGGTCGCCTCGAGAAGCTCGAGGGGGAGATCTACGACATCGCCGGCGAGCCGTTCAACATCAACTCGCCGGCGCAGCTCGGCGAGGTGATGTTCGAGCGCCTCGCCTACCCGGTGGTGAAGCGCACCCGCAAGACCAAGAGCTACTCGACCGACGCCGACACGCTGACGCAGCTCGCGGCGAAGGGCTTCCCGATGGCGGAGAAGCTGCTCGACTACCGCGAGATCTCGAAGCTCAAGTCGACCTACGTCGATGCGCTGCCGACGCTCGTCGCAGAGGACGGCCGGGTGCACACCCGCTACGACCAGGCGGTGGCGGCGACCGGCAGGCTGTCGTCGTCGCATCCGAATCTTCAGAACATCCCGGTGCGGACCCGCCTCGGCCGTGAGATCCGCAAGGCGTTCGTCGCTCCGGAGGGGTGCCGGCTGCTGGTCGCCGACTACAGTCAGATCGAGCTTCGGGTGCTCGCGCACATCGCCGAGGAGCCGGCGCTCATCGCCGCCTTCGAAGCGGGGGAGGACATCCACCGAGCCACGGCGGCGGCGGTGATGGACGTCGCCCCGGAGCTCGTGACGGCGCGGCAGCGGCGGGCGGCGAAGACGATCAACTTCGGCATCATCTACGGCATGAGCGCTTTCGGGCTGGCACAGAACCTCCAGATCGGCCGGGCCGAGGCGCAGGCCTTCATCGACGCCTACTTCGAGCGGTACGCCGGGGTGAAGCGCTACATGGACGACACTCTGGCGTCCGCCGAAGAGACGGGGAGGGTGGAGACCCTCTACGGCCGCGTTCGCTGGCTGCCGGAGCTCAAGGCGAAGGTCCATGCGGTGCGCGAGAACGCCAAGCGGATGGCGATCAACGCCCGCATTCAGGGGACCGCCGCCGATCTGCTCAAGAAGGCCATGATCGCGGTCGATCGCCGGCTCTCCGACGAGATGCCCGAAGTCGATCTCCTGCTGACGGTGCACGACGAGCTGGTGCTCGAAGTGCCTGCAGACCAGGCGGAGGCTGCCAGCGAGTTGGTCCGCGAAGAGATGGAGAGGGTCGAATCGCTGAAGGTGCCGCTCGTCGTCGATGCCGCGACGGGGACCACCTGGTACGACGCCAAGGCCTGACTCCCGGCGGCCCCCTCAGCGCACGACCTGACGGCGGTCACCGACGCGCCTGGTGGCGCCGACGCCGTCGAGGTGCTCGAGCAACGGGATCGCCCACTTCCGGGTGAGGCCGAAGCGGCTCTTGAAGTCGCCGACGCCGAACTCGTCGGGACCCTCGAGGAGGGCGGTTCGCAGTTTCTCGATCGCCGAGGTAGCGACCAGCAGCCCACCGGGCAGACGGGTGAGCCTCCCCTTTTCCAGCAGGTGAGAGGTGACCCCTTCGAGGATCTGCGCCTTGGCGCCGAGCGCCGTGCGGATCTCTCCGGGTGACGGCGGAGTCAGGCCGGCGCTCTCGAAGGCGCCGAGGATCGCCGTCGCCAGCTTCGATTCGGTGTCGCTCAGCCGTGGCCCGCGTCCCGGTGCGAGGACGCGGTCACCGTCGACGACGAGGGCCTTTCGGGCCGCGAGCCACTCGAGATGGGCGGTTGCCTGCTCGGCGAGCCGGCCCGGGAGGATCGCGGCCACCGCCTCCGCCCTCGGCATCGCCTCCTTCATCCTGTGCGCGGCGAAGTAGCCCTCCAGGACGTCACGCGCCCTCTCCTCGATTCGCTGCAGAGCCCGGGGCGCGAACCAGCGATCTCCGTCCCCGCTCGGTGCGGAGATCTTCACCGCCTGCTGCCCCTCAACGGCTGCGGTGAGGAGTGCCTCGGCCCCGGCTGCCGCGATCCCCAGTCGTCGACTGAGGGTTGTCCGATCGAGCCCGCGTTCGCCCGCGAGCTCGAGCCAGCCGCCGACCGCGTCCGCGGTATCACCAGAGAGAGCGTCCACGGCCTTGCTGCGAGCTGGGCCCCCGGGAGAGCGCCACTCCGGGTCGAGGAGCATGCCGCCGCCGATCGTCAGCGGCGGCGAGGGTCGGCGGACGACGAAACGGTCTCCGCGTACGGCGGCGACCGGCTCCGCGAGACGAATCTCGGCGATACCGGTCGAACCGGGCGCAAGCCGCCCGTCGAGCGATCGGATGCGGCCGTTCACTTCGCTCGACAGGAGGAAGACCTTGACGCCGACCGCGCCCGCGAGGGGCTTTGGGGCCACGTCGAGAAGCTCGAAGCGGGTCAGCCAGCGGCGACTCTCCCCGTAGGCTCCTGCGGCGACGAGCTGGTTGCCACGAGCGAGCGCGCCGGAGTCGGCGCCGCTCAGCTGGACGGCGACCCGCTCTCCCGCCTCTGCCGTCTCGCGATCTTCGCCGTGCACCTGGAGGTTGCGCACCCGGACTTCGCCATCGCCCGGGAGCGCCGCGAGCCGTTGATCGCGCACGACCGATCCGGCGGCCAGAGTGCCGGTGACGATGGCGCCGTGTCCCTTGAGCTTGAAGGCGCGATCGACCGGCAGGCGGGCCGGTCGAGGGTCCGGTTCGTGAGCGTGCCGGCCGCCGAGTTCGACGAGCTCTCGGCGGAGCTCCTCCAGGCCGTCGCCGCTCACCGTCGAGACCGGTACGAGGCTCGCTCCCGCGAATGGCGTTCCGGCCAGCAGCGCGCGAACCTCCTGCCTGCGCTTCGTCAGGACCTCTTCACCCACCCGATCGCTCTTGGTCAACGCGACGAGGGCCTTGGGAATGCCGAGCAGCTCGCAAACCGCGAGGTGTTCCCTCGTCTGTGGCTGGATCCCCTCGTCCGCCGCCACCACGAGGAGCACCAGGCGGATCCCACCGAGCCCTGCCAGGGCGTTGTGAAGAAACTTCTGATGACCGGGGACGTCGACGAAGCCGACCTGCAGATCCCCCTCGACGAAGTGGGCGAAGCCGAGGTCGATCGTGATGCCGCGGCGTTTCTCCTCCTCCCAGCGGTCGCAATCGACCCCGGTGAGCGCCTCGACGAGGCGGGTCTTGCCGTGGTCGACGTGGCCGGCCGTGCCGACGACGACCCGCCGCAGAGAGGCCGTACTCACCCGGTGAGGACTTCGCGAGCGATGCGGCTGACCACCGAGCCGTCCGCGCTGCCGGCGAAGCGCGCCATCATCGCCTTCATCACCTGGCCGATCGCTTGCGGCCCGGCGAGATCGTTGTCGGCGACGAACGCCTCGATCGCTGAACGAATCTCGTCCTGGCCCGCCTGCTCCGGGAGGTAGGCCTCGAGGATCTCGATCTCGCCGCGTTCCTTCGCCGCCAACTCGTCGCGGCCTCCCTTGTCGTAGAGCTCCGCCGATTCGCGGCGCTGCTTGATCGACTTCTGCACGATCTTGAGGAAGCCCGCCTCGTCGATCTCCTCGCCCTGCGCGATGCGCTCGTTCTTGAGCGCCGTCAGCAGCATGCGCAGGGTCGAGGTGCGCTCCTTGTCGCTCGCCTTCATCGCGGCCGCGAGCTCGGACTGAATCTTCTCCTGCGGGGACGTGGGGCCTTGCGCGTTCATAGCGGGATTATAGGAAGGAGTCAGCGCGGCACCAGATGAGCGGCGGTCGCCTTGAAGGCGGCCCAGACCCGGGTCCCGACCTCGATGCCGAGCTCGGCGCGGGCGGCGCGGGTGATGAGGGCGCTGACCGGCGCTCCACAGTCGACCATCACCTGGAGGTGGCTATCGAGTTCGCGGATCTCCGTGACGCTGCCCTCGAGTGCGTTCCTGGCGCTGTGGCTCGGACGCTGCGGGGAACTGAAGAGGTGCACGTTCTCGGGCCGGATGCAGACGAAGACGTCCCCGGAGACTCCTTCGGTGGCGACGTGAAGTGAGCCGGCATCGGTCTCGACCTGCTGCACCCCAGCTACGAACTCGCCGGTCGTACCGGCGATCAGAGTTTCTGCGCCGACGAAGCGAGCGACCTCCTCACTGGCGGGACGACCGAAGACCTCCGCGGGCGGACCGATCTGGAGGAGTCCCCCGGCGGAGAGGACCGCGACGTCGTCGGCGAGCGCCAGGGCGTCGTTGCGGTCGTGGGTGGCGAAGACGACGGTCGTTCCGGTTCCGGCCAACGCCATTCGGAGGTCTGCCAGGAGTTCGCTGCGGGTCGGCGCATCGAGCGCTGCGAACGGCTCGTCGAGCAGGAGCAGGTCGGGCTCGAGGACGAGGGCACGTGCCAGCGAGGTGCGCTGCGCCTCACCGCCGGAGAGCGTCTCCGCCCGGCGCTCGGCGAAGTCGGCGAGGCGCAGTTTCTTCATCCATACGTCGGCGCGGCGCCTTCTCTCGGGCGCCGGCACGCCTCGAAAGCGCAACCCCATCGCGACATTGCCGGTGACCGAGGTGCGGCACAGGAGCGGTTGTTGCAGCACGTTGGCGATGCGCCGTCGGGCCGCAAGGAGCGCTCGCCCCCGCCGTGGAGCCGGTTCCCCATCGAACACCACCACCCCGTGCGTCGGCCGCTCGAGGAGGCCCAGGATACGTAGCAGCGTCGACTTGCCGGCGCCGTTGTGGCCGAGCAGCACGAGCGAACGTCCCCTCTCGATTGCGAAGCGGTCGAGGTCGAGGGCGCGCTTCCCGTCGTAGTGGACCTCGACGTTGCGCAGCTCGAGAAGCGGCGGCGAGGAACTCAACGCCGGCCCCTCCCGCGCTGTTGAAGCGCTGTCAGAAGCCAGGTCACGAGGAAGGTGATCGCCAGCAGGATCAGGCTGAGTGCGATAGCGACCTCGAACGCCCCCTTGCGGGTCTCGAGGACGGTGGCGGTGGTGAGCACTCGCGTGTGGCCGAGGATGTTGCCGCCCACCATCATCACCGCTCCGACCTCGGAAATGACGGCGCCGAAGCCGGCGATGACGGCGGCGAGCATCGGGATTCGCGCCTCGAGCAGCAGGGTGCGGACCAGCTGCACCCTCGAGGCGCCGATACCGAGGAGCTGCTGGTGGAGGCGCGGGTCGATCTCCTGCAGTGCGGTCGCCGTCAGCCCGATGAGGATCGGCACCGCGATGACGAACTGAGCGATGACGATCGCCGTCGGCGAGTAGAGAAGCTCGAGGAATCCCAGCGGGCCGCTGCGCCACAGCGTCACGCTCACGAACAGACCGACGACCACCGGCGGCAGGCCCATGCCGGTGTTGACGAGGCTCATCAGGAGGCTCCGACCGGGGAAGCGCTCGAGGGCAAGCATGGTGCCGAGCGGCACGCCTGCGGCGAGGGCGCAAAGGGTCGCGAGGCCGGAGAGCTTGAGCGACAGCCAGGTGACGGCGAGCACTTCCGCGTCGCCGGTGACGAGGAGCCGCAACGCCTCTTTGAAGCCCTGCCAGACGAGGTCCATCAGGAGTGGGACCCGCGTTCCGCGGGTCCGTCGTCGACGGGAAGGAACAGAGGCTTGCCGAATCGATCGATCCCGTGCGTTCCGATCAGCTCCCGGCCCGCTCTCCCGACGAGGAAGTCGCTGAGCGCCGCAGCGCCCTCGTGATTGACGTGGGTGAACCGCTGCGGGTCGACCTCGAGGACCGAGTAGAGATTGACCGTGGCCGGGTCGGTAGCGGCACCGGAACTGGAGTCGGCCGTTGCCGGCAGCAGCGGCTCGAGATGGAGACGCTCTTCGAGAGCTGCGTACGTGCTGCTGTCGGTCAGGGCGTACGCCTGACGCTCGCTGGCGATCAGGAGTGTCGCGCCCATCGCGAGGCCCGTCTCGAGGTACCAGCCGCCTCCGGGTTCGATGCCGGATCTCCGCCACAGTTCCCGCTCGCGGAGGTGGGTGCCGGAGTTGTCGCCGCGCGAGACGAAGAGTGAGGAGGCCGCAGCGATCCTTGCCAGGCCGGAGGCGAGGTCGGGGCTGCCGCGCACCCCGGCCGGGTCGCCGGCGGCGCCGACGACGATGAAAGCGTTGCGCAGAATCGGCCGGCGGCGGACCGTCGAGCCGCGCTCGATCGACTGCAGCTCCAGCTCGGGAGCGTGGGTGAGTACCACATCGACGTCGCCGCGGTCGGCCATGGCGAGTGCCTCACCGGTGCCGACCGCCAGCGCCTTCACGCGGTATCCCGTGGAGGCCTCGAAGGCCGGCAGCAGCGTGTCGAGCAGACCGGAGTCCTCGACGCTCGTCGCCGTGGCGAGGAGCACCTCGTTCGAGGCCGAGGCGGCGTTCCGGGTGCCCTGCATCCCCGACGACGGGCCTCGTGCCGCCGGCTCGCACGCTGAAAGGGCGATCGCGGCGAGCAGCAGGACCACCCTGAGTCCGAACGGTCGAGCTCTCATGTCAAGTCCATCGGCTGCGGCATCCGAGGCTATGCTAACGGCTTCGATAGGTCGGCGGTGGCCGATCCCGAGACCCCAAGATGGCCTATGACGAAGCGCTCGCGGAGCGGATCCGCGATCTCCTGACCCGCCGCTCCGACGTGGCGGAACGCAGGATGTTCGGCGGCCTCTGCTTCCTCGTCGGCGGCCATATGGCGTGCGGCATCGTCGGTGACGAGCTGATGGTGAGGGTGGGGCCCGAAGCCTACGAGGATCGACTCGCGCGCCCGCACGCGCGAGTGATGGACTTCACCGGCCGCATCTCGAAGAACATGGTCTACGTCGGCATCCAGGGGTTCGAGACCGCAGAGGCGCTAGAGGACTGGGTCGGCGCCGGAGTGGCGTTCGCCGGCTCGCTGCCGCCGAAGTAGCGCTCCCAGCTCTGAGGGGCAGCTCCTGGGGCAGTTCAGAGGGGTCAGCCCTGAGGGATCTCGACCGTGAAGACGGTGCCGTGCGGGTGGTTGTCCGAGACGCGGATCGTGCCGTGGTGCTCGGCGATGATGCGACGCACGATCGAGAGCCCCAGCCCGGTGCCGCGCCCCTTGGTCGAGAAGTGGGGGAGGAACAGCTTCTCGCGCGCCTCCGGCGGGATGCCGCGCCCGGTGTCGGCGACCTGAATCCGCAGCGCGCCGTTGTCGCGTGCGACCCGGACCCGCACTTCGCCGGGCGGCTCGATCGACTCGACTGCGTTGTCGAGCAGATTGATCAGGACCTGCTTGAGTTGCTCGCCATCGAGCCACGCCTCGGAGGCGGCGCTCTGAACCTCGGCACCGACGTCGACCCCCTCCTTGAGCCCTTCGTAGAGGTGCACCGTGTCGGTGACCAGCTGGTCGAGGTCGACCTGCGCCGGCTGGGGGCGCTTCATGCGGGCGAAGCGTGAGAACTCGTCGACCATTCCCTGGAGGTGACTGACTTCGCGAACGATGATGTCGACGGCGTCTTCGAGCGAAGCGCCCAGGTCGGGGTCGTCGTTGCGGTAGCGCCGCAGGAGGCGCTCCGCCGCCAGCTTGATCGGGGTCAGGGGATTCTTGATCTCGTGGGCGATCCGCCGGGCCGCGTCGTTCCAGGCCGCCCGCTGCTGGGCGTGGATCAGCTCACTCAGGTCCTCGAGCACCATGACGTGCCCCTGCAGCTCCCCCTCCGAGTGGCGCAACGCCGTCACCTTGGCCTCGAACGTCTTCCAGTCACCGGAGAGCATCAGCCGGACGTTGCTCTCGAGCCGCCCCTGCCGCTCGGCCGCTTCGTCGAAGAGGCGCGCCAGAGTCGAGCGCTCCGGATCGCTCCAGACCTCGCGGATCGGCCGATCCAACACCTCGACCTTCCTCTGGCGCAACATGTTGCGCGCGGCACCGTTGAACGCGAGCACCCGGCCGTGCTCGTCGACCGCGATCACACCGGCGGCCGTGCTCTGCAGCACGGCCGCGATCACCGCGCGCTCCTCGGCGAGCTGGCGGTTGGCGTTCGTCAGGCTGCGGGTCGAGGTCTCCAGCTCTGCGGTCATCCGGTTGAAGGAGTCGACCAGCACACCCAGTTCGTCGCCGGCGTCGACGTCGACGCGGAAATCGAGCTCTCCTTCCGACACCCGGCGAGTCCCCTCGGCGAGCGCCTCGATCGGCTCGGTGACCCGCCGGGCGAGATAGAGCCCGACCCAGGTGACCGCCAGCAACAGGAAGAGCGTCACCATCAGGAACGACAGGAAGAAGCTCGCCGAGATCTCCTTCTGCTGGAACTTGAGCTGGTCGTACCCCTGGTGCGCCTGGATCACCGCGTCCGCCTGGCGGGCAATCTCGGCGTCGAGGTCGCTGATCGCAACGACGACGGCGCGCGGTTCGCCGACCGGAGCGTCGCTCGCCGCGGCGCCGAGCACGAGGCGGTGGGCGCCGTTGGCCGAGGTCTGAAAGCGCGAGCCGGAGCCGTCTTCGAGCACCGACACCAGGAAGTCGACGTCCGGGTCCGGCAGATCCACGATCGCCGAGCTCGAGTTGACGATGCCGTGCACGAAGTCGGTGCCGTTGTAGACCGCGAGCGCGTCGAGCTCGCGCCTCTCGAGCTCGCGACCGAGCAGCGTGTTGACCGAGCGCACCCGCCGGGGGTTGGCGAAGTCGGTGCGTTCCACCTCGAGCAGCACCGACCTCGCGTCGCGCAGCCGGTTCTCGCGCAGCTCCTGATGGAACGCCTGTGCGACGACGAAACCCTGGTCGACGAGCTGCTCGATCGCCGGCTCGTCGAACCAGCGGTCGAGCCACCCCTGGAGCAGGCGGGTGCCGTAGAGGAACAGCAGCACAACCGGGATCAGCGACAGGGCGATGTAGGTGAGGACGAGCTTGGTCTTGAACTTCGACCCGAGCACCCGGTGGCGGCGCTCGACCGCCAGCTTGAAGAGGTTGCGCGCCAGCACGAAACTGATCGCCACGATGAGCACCAGGTTGATGCTCCAGACGGCGAACAGCAGCACCCGGTTGGTCATCAACTCCGGTGGCAGTTCACGCGCGCGCTGGACGGCGTAGAAAAGCCCGGTCATCAGCGCCAGCAGCGCCACCAGGCCGCCGGCGATCCAGCGATTGTCCTTGCGGTGGCGGAAGATCCGCTGGAAGCGTGCCATCGGGCGGCTAACCCGCCTCGTCGTCGGGTCGGAACTTGCGCGACCGGGTCCACCCGGTCTCCTCCCTGGTCGGGAGGAACAGGAAGCCTGTCTTCGAGCCGAGATCGGCCCGTACCCGCACGAGCATCCGGTCGCTGCCGTCGAGACCCGCGAGCTCGAAGACCGGGACCGAGGCGATGCGGGTCATCGCCCGCTCGAGTGCCTCCAGGTCGCGCACGACGCGACTCTCGATCAGCTTGCCGTCGAGCTTGAAATTGACGAGGTACTCCTCGGTCACCGCGTTGTACATCGCACTGACTTCGAGCATCGAGCGGGCGAGGCTGGCGTCGAACCAGCGCTTACGGTCGCGATCGAGGCGAAACTGGTAGCGAAAGCCGGTCGGCAGGCCGGTCGAGATCCGCTCGAGCACCGGCTCGTCGAAGGCGCCATCGAGCTGGAAGCTCAGCCGCGCGTAGCCGTCGTCGATGGCGACCCGCACGTTGGTCACCTCGGGGTCAGCCCGGGGGTCGGCTCGGGCGACGACAGGCGCCAGCAGGAAGCCGGCGAGAAGAACGCACGAAACGAGGCGCACTCCAGCCGGCGAGCAGTGGCGGGAACCGCTCATGGAAGTGAACTCTAGCAGCGAGCCGCTTTCCTGCGGCCGGTGACGCCGCATCGAAGGATGGGAGACAATAGCGGGCTTCCCGGGCAACGCCGTCAGCGAACCGGCCGGGAGACCGTCATGAGCAAGCCTTCCAGGTCCGAGCGCAAGATCCTCGCCAAGAACCGTCGTGCGCGACACGACTACGAGATCCTCGAGACTTTCGAGGCCGGGATCGTCCTCCAGGGAACCGAGGTCAAGTCGATCCGCCAGGCGAGGATTCAGCTCAAGGACAGCTACGTCGAGGTCGCCGGCGGGGAGGCGTTCCTCGTGGGCGCCCACGTCAGCCCCTACAGCCACGGCAACCGCACCAACCACGAGCCAGAGCGGCGGCGCAAGCTGCTGCTGAACCGGCGCGAGATCGACAAGATCTTCGGCCGGACGACCATCCAGGGCCAGACCTGCGTGCCGCTGGCGGTCTATCTCAAGGGCAACTACGTCAAGGTCGAGATCGCACTCGCCCGGGGCAAGAAGCTCCACGACAAACGGCAGGACCTCAAGCAGAAGATCCTCGATCGCGAAGCCGAAGCCGCCTTGCGCTGACGGTTGTCGGGTTGGGCTGGTGCGAGGCTTGATCCCAGGTCGAGCGCTCGAGGACGGAAGAAGCACGGCGGGCCGACTGGCCCGAAGGGCTCCGGGTAGGGCGGAGGTTCTCGGAGCCGTTTCAGCGCAGATCGGACTCCGCTTCCCGGTGCGGGCAGGTGGTGGCGGTTGCGCGCGCCGCTCTGCGGTCGGGAGCCGTCCTACTCGAGCTGAGGAGGCTGGCCCTGCGGAGAAGCCTGCACGCAAGCCCGGCCGGTGGCCCGGCCCCGTTCGTGGCTCCTGGCGATGGACGAGGCACTCGCCCTTCGCATCTGGAAGGGCAACGGCTCTCCTGCGTTCAGCGAACCGGTCGGACCCAACGAGCGAACTGCTCCCTGAGACGGTCTACCCGATCTTCGACTGACGCCCCTGCCGACCCCCGGTGTTGCGAATCAGCTCCCGCGCCGTCGCGCCGCCGTAGCGCTTGACGATCCGGTCGTCGTAGTCGTCGGAGATCGTGGCCACCGCCGCCACGGCCCCCATCAGCGCGTGGTGGTTGAGGGCGCGGCCGTAGAGGGTGTGAGAGAAGAAGATGTCGTTGCCGACGAGCTCGAAGCAGCCGACCGGAAGCTCGTGGTTGAGCTCGAGCAGGCCGATCGCCAGCTCCGGTTGCATCTCGACGTCCTGCACGCAGTAGGCGGTGATGCGGACGATCGTCTCCTCCGGCCCGTAGGGCTCGACCGAAACCTCGAGCACCGTCGAGCCGTAACCGACGTAGTAATGCCCGGTTTCCGGATCGAGGAATGGATCGTCGAACAGCTCGGACAGGTACTCGCCGACCCGTTGCAGGGTTTCGGCTTGCCTTTCTGACTGGCTCTCCTCGCTCATGGCCAAACTCTAGCAGTACATCCGAAAGCCGAGTGAGAGCGAAGATGTGGAAACAGGGGCAGCATCGGGGGGTTCGCTCCGATAGCCTGCGCCGACAGGCGGCGGCGAGTCCGCCGATAGGGAGAATGGACATGACGACGACGGCAACTCGAGCCCGGCGCCTGGCGCCGATCCTGGCATTGGCGGTGCTGACCGCCACCGGCGCTTCGGCCGCGGGCTTCAACATCTTCGAGCAGGGCTCGCGCGCCATGGGGATGGCCGGGGCGTTCACCGCTCAGGCGGACGACCCCTCGGCGCTCTTCCACAACGTCGGCGGCCTCGGCTTCTTCACCGAGGAGGGTTGGTCGGCAGGTCTGACGGTGATCACGGCGACGGAGGCCGACTTCGTCGGTGACGAGCCGTTCCCCGGCCCCGGCGTCAGCGACGAGATGGAGGATCTGCTCGAGACCCCGGTGCACGCCTACTGGGTCAAGCCGATCAACGAGCAGTTCGTCTTCGGGCTCGCCGTGAACACTCCGTACGGCCTGACGACCGAGTGGGACGCCGACACCTTCTCAGGGCGTTTTCTCACCACCCGGGCGTCGCTCGTCGCGCTCGACATCGTGCCGAGTTTCGGGCTCAAGCTGACGGACCGGCTGAGCGTCGGCGCCAGCCTGGTGACCCGGGTGTCCACGGTCGAGCTCGATCGCGCTCAGTCGACGATCAATCCGTTCACGCTCGCGGCGGTCGAGATCGCCCGCGCCAGCCTCGAGAGCGACGTCGAGAACGGCTTCGGCTGGCAGGTCGGCCTGCTCCACAAGCCGACCGATCGCTTCTCCTGGGGCTTCACCTACCGCAGCCGGCTCGACACCCACTACAACGGCACCGCCAACTTCGTGCAGGTGCCGACCGGCTCGGCGGCGTTCGACGCCCTCATCGCCGACCGGGTGCCGTTCGACACCGGATCGGTGATCGATACCGACATCAAGTTCCCAGACACGGCGAGCCTCGGCTTCGCCTACGAAGTGTCGAAGAACGTGCTCGTCGAGGTCGACGCCAACTGGGCGGGGTGGAACTCGTTCGACGAGATCGTCGTCACCTTCGAGGACGACAACCTCGACGACCTCGTGCTGACCCAGCTTTGGGAAGAGGTCAACAACTACCGACTCGGCATTCGTTGGACGCGGGGGGAGCGCGAGTGGCGCTTCGGCTACGTGTTCGACGAGAACCCGATTCCGGATGAGACGGTCGGACCGCTCCTGCCCGACTCCGATCGCAACGGCTTCACCGTCGGCTGGGGGCAGAAGCCCGGAAACGGCGGGTTCGACTTCGCTCTCATGTACCTGCCATTCGATGAGCGCACCACGTCCATCAACGAGAGCAACTTCAACGGCACCTACAACACCACGATCTGGCTCGCCGGGATCACCTGGAGCCGCTGAGGCCACCGAGTCAGGGAAGGATCGCCATGTCACGCACCGCCACATTCCGCACGTTTCTCGCCGCCACGGTTCTTTCGGCCGTGGTTCTCAGTCCGCTCTCCGCGGCCGACTTCACCCGCTACGTTTCACTCGGAGACAGCCTGACCGCGGGCGTCATCTCGGCCAGCATCGGCGAGGTCGGCCAGCTCGCAAGCTTTCCCCGGCAACTTCATCTGCGGGCCGGCTCGGGTGAGTTCGAGCAGCCGCTCGTCTCCGACCCGGGGATTCCGGCGCGACTGACCCTGAAGAGCCTGTCGCCGCTCCTCATTTCGCCCGAGCCGGGGCAGGGGAGCCCGATCAACCTCACCGCGCCCGCCTACCAGAACCTCGGAGTCTCCGGCGCGCGAGTGAGCGACACGCTGCGCAACGGAGGGTCGAACACCTCGCACCAGCTCGTGCTGCGCGGAGGGGGGACGGCGCTCCAGCAGGCGGTGGCGCAGAGCCCGACCTTCGTCACCTTGTGGATCGGGAACAACGACGTGCTGCGGGCCGCCATCGGCGGCATCGTGCTCGAAGGGGTGACGCTCACTCCGCTCGAAGAGTTCGAGGCCGACTACCGCGCGATCGCCGATACCCTCGAGGTGACCGGCGCCGAGCTCGCCTTCGCCAACATCCCCAACGTGACGACGATCCCCTACGTCTCGACGATCCCGCCGGTCCTGGTAGATCCCGTGACCCAGGAGCCGGTGCTCTTCGAGGGCTTCCCGATTCCGCTGCTCGGTCCGAACGGCCCGCTCGGCTTCGGTGATCGCGTGCTGCTGCCGGCCGGAGCGGCGATCGCCGCCGGAGACGGCATTCCGGTGGAGCTCGGCGGCACCGGCCGTCCGCTCGACGACACGCTGGTGCTCGACGCCGAGGAGCTCGAGATGATCCAGGAGCGGGTGGACGCCTTCAACCGCGTCATCCGTACCGTCGCCGGCGAGAAGGGCGCGGCGCTGATCGACATGAACGCCACCTTCGACCGCGTGGCGCGCCGCGGCTTCAACGTCGGCGGGTTCCGCTACACGGCGGAGCTCTTCGGCGGCCTGTTCTCGTTCGACGGCGTCCATCCGAGCCCGTTCGGCTACGCGATCATCGCCAACGAGTTCATCCGCGGCATCAACCGCAACTTCGGCGGCGGCATCCCGCTGGTGAGCTACGTCCCGTTCGTCGAGGGCGGCGGCGGCATCGGCAGTGTCGACGGACTGTTCGACACCTCCCGCACCGTCCTCACCCGGCGTGCCCAGCGCAACCTGCGGCGGGTCCTCGACCAACCGAGCCCGAGAAGGCTCGCGCGGCTCAAGCGGCGGTGGCAGGCGCAGCAGGACTAGCGGCCGGCGCGCGAACGGAGCTTCTCTCCGAGCAGATTCATGGCTCGGTCTCCGGCCCGCGGCGCGGCGGTCGCCGCTCTCCCGGGTAGCGGAAGCCAGGGGCCGACGGAGCCCATGGGAAGTTCGAGTCGACGGCTCCCGGCTGAGGAAAGCTCAAGCTGCCGGAGCCGGGGTGCCTTCCGTTGTTGGCGCACGCCAGGCGGCAGCATGAGAGCATGGGCTCAAGATGTCGTAAGGAGGGTGGCTATGCGAAGGATGCTGCTTGTGTCCCTGGCTTCACTTGCGGTGCTTCCGTCGAGCACCTCGCTGACGGCGCAGAGCCCGACGCGAGCCGAGGAGCTGGCGGCCCGCGAGGCGGCACTCCCGACAGCCGTCGGAGGCCCAGTCTTCGCTTCGGTGCCGCCTCGCTTCGTACCAGGGCGAACACGAGAGGACGGCGAGCTGGAGGGTGGGCAACCGACCTGGGTGCAGTACGACAACGGCACCCTGACCGCGCTGCCGACCGCCTTCGGCCGGATCTACGGCAACGTCTTCGATGTGTACTCGGACGGCGATACCTACTTCTGGCCCATCAATCTCAACAGCTTCTCGTTCTACTTCATGGAGGACGGCTCCGCGGACTCGAATCTGATCTTCAACGTCGGAGGGGCCTCTTTCTTCGGGGCGCCCCCAAGTCCCTGGACGAGCGTGGAGGTGGATGGGCTCCTGAACTCGGGTCCGAGCTTCTCCAGTCCGGTGGTCAATGTGGTGCCGGCGACCGTACTCGGCACATTGATGGAGTCCGTCGAGTACGTCTACATCGGGGCCTGGAGCCTCAACACGGCGAGCACCTTCCCTGTGAACAACGAGACTCTCGGACTCAACGACACCTCGTCCCTCGGGGCCGGCTTCAAGGGATTCACTGCTTCCAGCGGCCTCGGCCCGATCCAGCTCAACCCGCAGCCGTTCAACGCCCTGCTGCGGGCGAACGTGACGCCCAAAACCTTCCCGGTCGAGATCCTCGCCTTCGAGGTCGAATGAGGCGGCCTGACCGCTTCGGCTTGTGCGGACGCTGCGGGGACTCTGACGACTCGCCGGCCGCCAGGTGCCGGAGGAATCGACCTACGGGAATCGACGTGTGAGGACATGATCGCAACGTCGGGAAGACTGGCTTTCAGAGGTCCACTCTGATGTCTCCGCCGGCGGGCGTGGTACGCGCTGCCGTTTCCCGTTCGAGGGCCGGGAGCCTCCGCTGGGCGCGGCCGATCCTCGGGTGGGCGTTTCTGGTGCTGGCAATCGTCGGCTCATCAGGATCGGCGCATGCCGAGCCCGGCCCTTCTTCGCAAGGGCAGATGCAGAGGCGTCTCGAGGCGGAACTCGACATGCTCGAACGCCTCCTCGACGAATCCACCGACGGTCGGGCGACTTCACCGAACGTTGGGCCGTCGGCCGATCTTCTCGAACAGATGCTCGCGCGGGCGCACCTGCTCGCCGCCCGAGCGCCCTCGTCGGAGAGGCTGCGTTTCGAGCAGAGGCTGGCGGCGATCGAGGATCGCTGGCGGTCGTCTTCCGGGGGAGGTGTCGATGCGGAGGAACCCGTCGTCGCCGGCAGTGGATCGATCAGCGGTCGTGTCACCAACCTAGGCGGCACTCCGCTCGATCGCGTGATAGTGCGGGTCTACGATCAGGACGCACGGCTCGTCGGCTCCCGCTACACCGATTCGGCCGGCGAATATGTCTTCGAGTCGCTTCCTCCCGGGGATCACTACGTCGTTACCCGGAACGAACTCGGCTATGTGGAGCTCTTGTACTCGCAGATCGAGTGCGGAGCAGGGGTATGCGACGTCACAGGGGGGACTCCGGTTCCTGTGACGCCGGGCAAGGTCACGACCGGAGTCGATTTTCTGATGTCCGAAGGTGGGCGGCTGGCAGGGGTGGTCCTCGAGCGCGGTACCGGATTGCCGGTCGATTCGGGAGTGGTGGTCCTCTATGACAGCTGGGGCAGGCGCTACGACTCGACTCGCTCGGACCCGTTCGGGAGCGTGGCTGTCGAGGACCGGCCTGGTAGCCTGGCGACTACTATGCAGAGGCTCTTCGATACGCTTACGGGCGCTACTTGAAGCAGGGGTTCGACTCGGTCGCCTGTTCGAACTCCGAGTGCAATCCGCTGAGAGGGAGCGCGATCACTTCGTCCGGGCAGCGGGACTGTTTCCGGGAATCGACTTCTGCGCTTGTCGAAGGGTGGGAGCTTCTCACTGGCACGGTGACGAACGCGTGCCGACACCGGGGAGCCCGATTCCCGATGATCCAGGTCAGCTACTTCGAACGAATACAGCGGCCGCTCCTTCCAGTACCGACGAGTTCGGAGAGTTCGAGGTCGACGGTATCTATCCGGGCCGTTACTACATTTACACCACCAACGTCGACGGCCTCATCAATCAGGTTCACGACGGAAGGGAGTGCAACGGCTTCTGCAGAGATGTGGACGAAGGCGTTCCTCTGGTTGTGACGGCGGAAGAGGCCTACCACGTCGATTTCTCGCTCCGGTCGGGCGGTAGGATCAGCGGCGCCGCGTTCGATGAGTCGACCCTGGCGGGGCTGAAGAGCGGGTTCGTCGAGGTGTTCGACCTTGCCGGCAACCCTCGGACCTGGGCGTTCGTCGATGACGGCGACTACGTCACGGGAACCGGACTCATGGACGGCGACTACTTCGTGACGTTCGTCGCTCCGGCATACGTGGGTGAGCTCTTCGAGAACCGCAGCTGCATGTCAGGTATCTGCGACCCGACGGCAGGCACGCCCGTCACGGTCGAGAAAGGGGCAACGACCGGCGGCATCGACTTCGGAGTCACGCCGGGCGGCAAGGTGGGCGGTAGGGTGACGGCGGCCGGCAGCGGGACATCGATCGCCACGCGGGTCTATGTCTACTCCGACGACGGTACCCTCGTTGGCGGTACCTGGACCGACGATGAGGGCGAGTACGTGACGCCTCAGGGGCTGGTGAACGGCGACTACTACGTTCGCACCGACCGGTAGTGGTGCCTGGGTAGAGGAGCTCTACGCCGAACGCCCCTGCCCGGGCATGCTCTGCGACCCCCTCGGCGGGTTCCCGGTCCACGTCCTTCTCGAGTTCGACGACGACCGGTATCGACTTCACTCTCGATCCAGGTGCGACGGTCTGGCGGGCACGGTCCTCGAGGAAGAGGCGACACCGCTTCCCGCGGACGATCGTGTGAACGGTGTATGTCTATCGACTGGGCAGGAGCGCGAGTACTCGATCTGGGTACCTGGCGCTCGACGGCACGTACGAGACCGCGGACGGGGCTGATTCCGGGAACCTACTTCGCGTGGGCCTACGCCTGGCAGCCCTACAGCTCCTACAAGACGGAGCTCTTCGAGGAGATCCCCTGCCCTGATGCGACTTGCGACCCGCTGTCGGGGACGCCGATCGTGGTGACGGAGCCGGCGGTGATCGAAGGGATCGACTTCACCCTGCCCTATGCGCCGTTCTTCTCCGACGGTTTCGAGTCGGGCGACACGACGGCCTGGACGTCGGTCGTTCCCTGACGCCCCTCAACAGCCGGGTTTTCCGGAGGCTCGACGGGCCGGTGGTGGGTCGACCGTGAGCCTTGCGCGCGACCTGGGTCGGCGCTCCTCGCGACCGCCGATCCGTCTCTTGACAGCTCACGTACACTGACCGGTCTATGGATTCGATCGTCGTTCGCGGAGCGCGCGAACACAACCTCAAGAACGTCACGGTCGAGATCCCCCGCAACCGCCTGGTGGTGGTGACGGGGGTCTCCGGCTCGGGGAAATCGTCCCTCGCCTTCGACACGCTCTATGCCGAGGGGCAGCGGCGCTACGTCGAGTCGTTGTCGGCGTACGCGCGACAGTTCCTCGAGCAGATGGAGAAGCCGGACGTCGATTCGATCGAGGGGCTGTCGCCGGCGATCTCGATCGAGCAGAAGTCGGTGTCGAAGAACCCCCGTTCTACCGTCGGCACGGTGACGGAGATTCACGACTACCTGCGGCTCCTCTTCTCGTCGGTCGGAGAGCCGCACTGCCCCAACTGCGGCAGCGAGGTGCGGCCGCAGACGGTGCAGCAGATGGTCGATCGGGTGCTGACCCTGCCGGAGGGCACCCGGCTGGTGCTCTACGCCCCCTACGTGCGCGGCAAGAAGGGGGAGTACAAGACCCAACTCGGGCAGATGACGCGCGAGGGGTTCATCCGCGCTCGCATCGACGGCGAGACGGTGAACCTCTCGGAGGGGATCCCGGAGCTCGACAAGCAGAAGAAGCACGACATCGACATCGTCGTCGATCGACTGGTCGTCAAACCCGGCATCGACCAGCGCCTCACAGACTCGATCGAGACGGCGCTCAAGGTGGGCGACGGGCTCGTGGTGCTGGCGCCGGCGAAGATGTCGGAGGAGACGCTTTCGAGCCACTACGCCTGTGTCAACTGCGGCGCCAATCTCGCCGAGGTGACGCCGCGCCTCTTCTCCTTCAACTCTCCGTACGGCGCCTGCCCGGAGTGTTCGGGCCTCGGCACCCTGCGGGCGCTCGATCCGGAGCGGATCGTCGTCGACCCGGAGCGCTCGATCGAGGCGGGCGCGGTGGCGCCATGGAAGAACGGCCCCAGATCCTGGACCCGGCAGATGGTCGAGACGCTCGGCGAGGAGTTCGGCTTCTCGCTCGAGACCCCCTGGCAGGAGCTGCCGCCGAGCGTGCGCGAGCTGCTGCTCCACGGCACCGACAAGGAGCTCGACTTCGAGCTCAAGGGGAAGAAGTCGAGCTACAAGTGGCGGGGTGAATACGAGGGCGTGATTCCGCGGATGGAGCGCCGCTACAAGGAGACCGACTCGAGTCGCGTCCGCACCGAGATCGAGAAGTACATGGCGATTCGCCCGTGCGATGCGTGTGGAGGGCGCCGGCTGCGGCCCGAGGCGCTGGCGGTGACCGTGGCCGGCTCGACGATCGACGAGCTGTCGACGACGACGATCTCCGAGCTGCGCAGCTTCTTCGAGGCGATCGACCTCGACGGCCGGCAGAAGGCGATCGCCGGCAAGGTGGTGCAGGAGATCCGCGACCGGCTCGGATTCCTCGATGCGGTCGGCGTCGGCTACCTCAATCTCGGCCGTTCGTCGGCCACCCTTTCGGGGGGCGAGAGTCAGCGCATTCGCCTCGCCACTCAGGTTGGCTCGAAGCTGATGGGAGTGCTCTACGTCCTCGACGAGCCGTCGATCGGCCTCCACCAGCGCGACAACGAGCGGCTGCTGGGGACTTTGAAGGGGATGCGCGACCTCGGCAACTCCGTTCTGGTGGTCGAGCACGACGAGGACACGATCCGCGCCGCCGACTGGGTGCTCGATCTCGGTCCGGGTGCCGGGGTGCATGGCGGCGAGGTGGTGTCGGAGGGGACGCCGGACGACCTGGTCGCCGATCCCGACTCGCTGACGGGGCGCTACCTGCGCGGCGACAAGGAAGTCACCGGGCCCGACGAGAGGCGACCTGCGGGCGAGGAGCGCCTGCGCATCCAGGGGGCACGCCACAACAACCTCAAGGAGGTCGACGTCGAGCTGCCGCTGGGGCTGATGGTCGTCGTCACCGGCGTTTCCGGCTCCGGCAAGAGCAGCCTCGTCAACGACATCCTCTACAAGGCGCTGGCGCGCCACTTCTACCGCGCTGCCGACAATCCCGGTGCCCATGCCTCGATCGACGGCCTCGAGCATCTCGACAAGGTGATCGCGATCGACCAGAGCCCGATCGGTCGCACGCCGCGCTCCAACCCGGCGACCTACACGAACGTCTTCAACCACATCCGCGAGCTGATGTCGAAGACCCCGGAGGCACGTGCGCGCGGCTACAAGCCGGGGCGCTTCAGTTTCAACGTCGCCGGCGGCCGCTGCGAGGCGTGCAAGGGCGACGGGCAGATCAAGATCGAGATGCACTTCCTGCCCGACATCTACGTGACGTGCGAGGTGTGCGGCGGCAAGCGCTACGAGCGCGAGACACTGGCGGTGAAGTACCGCGGCCTCGACATCTCACAGATCCTCGGCCTGTCGGTCGAGGAGGCGTGCGAGGTGTTCGCCAACATCCCGCCGATCCGGAGGATCCTCCAGACGCTGCTCGACGTCGGGCTCGGCTACATCGAACTGGGCCAGCCGGCGACGACCCTTTCGGGTGGTGAGGCGCAGCGGGTGAAGCTGGCGCGAGAGCTGTGCAAGCGCTCGACGGGGCAGACGCTCTATCTGCTCGACGAGCCGACAACGGGGCTCCACTTCGAGGATGTCGGCAAGCTGCTCAACATTCTTCATGGTCTCGTCGACAAGGGCAACACGGTCGTCGTCATCGAGCACAACCTCGAGGTGATCAAGACCGCCGACTGGATTCTCGACCTCGGCCCGGAAGGTGGGGCGGAGGGGGGCAGGCTCGTCGCCGCGGGGCCTCCGGAGACGGTCGCCGACACCGAGGGGAGCTACACCGGGCAGTTTCTGCGCAGGGTCCTGGCGGCGACGGCGTAGAATCGGCGGATGAGTTCGCCCCGCAGCTTCGGCGAAAAGCGCCGGTTGCTGCAGCTCGAGACGCTCTACGACCTCGCCGTCTCACTGCACGCCCATCGGCCCGAACAGGAACTGGTCGACGAGCTCCTGCAGCGGGTGTGTGCCGTACTCGATCCGGCGGCGGCGATCGCGGTGACGCGCGACGCCTTCGGCGGCGCCCGGGCGATGGCGACCGTCGGTTGGCCCGCTTCCGACCCGGGTGGTGTCGGACCCGACGGCGACGGACTGCTCAAGGAGCCTTTGTGGCGCGAGCTCCTCGCCGCCGGTGAGGCGCTGGCGCGGCGCGACGGCGAGTTCTCCGGCCGTGAATACCGCGAGCTGGTGGCGGCGCCGTTCTCGGGCCGCGGGATGTTCCTCGGCTACCTTGCTGTGTTCGACAAGGAGGTGCGCGGAGACGACGTCGCCGGGTTCACCGACGGCGATCGGAGGTTCCTCGACTCGGTCGCGGCGCTCGCCGGCGTGGCGGTCGACAGCGCGCGCCAGGTGCAGGACCTCGAGGTCGAGCGCCAGCAGCTGCAGGAGGAGAACCGGGCGCTCAAGGATCACTATTCGCGCCGCCTCGGCGACCACGGCATCGTCGCCAACACCGAAGCGATGCAGCGCGTCCTCGAGCGGGTCGAGCGGGTGGCACCGCGTGGCGTCAGCGTCGTGGTGCGCGGCGAGAGCGGGACCGGCAAGGAGTTGGTCGCGAAGCTGCTGCATCTGCTTTCCGGGCGCGAGGGGCCGCTGGTGGCGGTCAACTGCGCCGCCCTGCCGGAAAGCCTGCTCGAGAGTGAGCTTTTCGGCATCGAGAAGGGAGTGGCGACGGGGGTCGAGGCGCGGCGCGGCAAGTTCGAGCTCGCCAACGGCGGCACTCTCTTCCTCGACGAGATCGGCGACCTCGACGCTGCGGTTCAGGTCAAGCTGTTGCGAGCGTTGCAGGAGCGCGAGATCGTGCGCGTCGGCGGTCAGCGCACCGTCTCGATCGACGTCCGACTCGTCGCCGCTACCCATCGCGACCTCGATTCGCTGGTCACCGAAGGCGGCTTCCGTGAGGACCTCTACTACCGGCTGAAGGGGGTCGAGATCGAGCTGCCGCCTTTGAGGGAGAGGCGCGAGGACATCCCGCATCTGGTGCGGCGCTTCGCCGACGACTTCGCCGCCCGCGAGGCGGTGCCCCCGCGGAGGTTCTCGAGTTCCGCACTGGCTATGCTGATGTCGCACGACTTCCCCGGCAACGTGCGCGAACTGCAGAACGTCGTCGATGCCGCCCTCTCCCTGGCAGAGAACGAGGTCGACGGCGAGCTGCTGCGATCCCTCCTCGGCACGTCGGAAGACGACTCCCGCGGTGGCCCCGAGGCGCTCGACCTGGAGGCGACCGAGCGGCGGCACATCGCGAAGGTCCTGCGGCTGACCGGCGGCAACAAGACGCGAGCGGCCGAGCTCCTGGGGATCGACCGCCGGACCCTGCAGCGCCGAGGATTCTGAGGGTTGGCGACTTTTTGCCGCGCGTGCGGCAGAATGTCGCGAAAGCCGCCGGGGCCGCGGCGCCTTGGGCATCGCCGGTGTGCAGGCTCGGCTCGGTAGTTCGCGGGGTGCGACAGATTGCCGCGTTCGTCGAGCCTCGGACTGTCCTGCGGCGCGATGGATGGGTCGCGTAAGTTCCTTGACGAAAGGGCTTTACGCTCTTCGAGCTGTCCGTAGGGCGAGGCTGGCAGCCTCCTTGCTCCTATCGGAGGCTGGAGGAGATCTCATGCTGACCGCGATTCGCCGAGCTACCGCAGTTCCCGTCGCCACACATCGCTGGGTGGTTCCCGCCTCGACCTTTGCCGCCTTCACCTGGCTGCTGCTCGAGGATGCCATCGCGCCGCTGGCCGTCTATTGCCTGCAGCTCTTTCTTTCGTTCTGATCCGTCGTGTAGAGTGCCGCGTCGTAGAGAGGCCTGACGGGTGATGGTAGCCACTACCCCCCTCCGGGAGGTGACGTTGTCGCTTCCCATGTTGCCGGACATGGAGATCGCGGCCAGTAAGACCGTGACCGCACTGGCGGAGTTCATGGAGATGAGCTCCGACTCGATCGACGAGGTCCGGATGGCGGTGGTGGAGGCTTGCATCAACGCCTTCGAGCACAGCCGGGCCAGGGAAGGGAAGGTGCTGCTCACCTTCTCCGTACTCGGGGCAGAGGAGCCGGAGAAGCTCCAGATCCGGATCGAGGATCGAGGGGTCGGTTTCGTGCCCGCCGAGGTGGAAGAGCCGAGGATCGAAGACAAGCTCGGTGCCGCCAACAAGCGGGGCTGGGGGCTCAAGATCATCCACAGCCTGATGGACGAGGTCGAGATCGAGTCGAGCGACAACGGAACGATCGTGACGATGAGCAAGTATCGCGGAGAACGCGGGGACTGAAGATGGCCGACATGCTGAAAGTGACGCTGGACAACCGAGGCGAACTGGCGGTGGTGTACACCGAGGGGTACATCAACAACCAGGGGGGAGAAGAGATCGCGAAGGTTGCTTATCGGCTCATCGACGAGGGGCAGAAGCGGGTGCTGCTGAATCTCGCCGGGACCAAGATCGTGAACTCGATCGGCATCTCGATCCTCATCGAGATCATCGAGAAGATGATCGAGGTCGAAGGTGAGCTCGCCTTCTGCTCGCTGACGGCGACGATCGAGAAGACCTTCCACATCATGGGTCTCGCGCAGTACGCCAAGATCTACGCCGACGAAGACGCCGCCGTCGCCGCCCTGGGGGCGTGAGCGTGCAGCCGGCGCAGCGATCCGAGGTCTGGCGCGACCTCGTCGATCTCGCCGCGCGCGGCCGCGACCCTCACCGCCTTCTGGAGAAGCTGCTCGCCGAGGTCGCATCGGGGGCGGGTTTCGAGTCGATCGCCCTCTACCGTGAGCGGGAGGGTGGGTGGCGTCGGGTCGTCGCCCTCGGTGAGGGGTTCCCGCCGAGGCTCGATCCCGGCGCGCCGTCCGAACCGCAGCTCGAGGTCGCCTTCGAATCACGAGAGTCGATGCTCGTCTCGACGCAGAAGCTGGACGGCGCGGATCTCGATCCACAGGCGCTCCTCGCGCTCCTGTGCGCCGCTGAAGCGGCGGAGCTGTCGGGCGCGCTCAAGCGCGAGAGCTTCAACGTCAATCTCGGCAGGGTGGAGCTGCAGTCGCTCTACGACGTCGGCCTGGCGATCGCCGGGACGCTCGACCTCGACGTGCTGGGGGACGAGATCCTGCTGCGCGCGATTTCGCTGCTCGACGCCCGGGTAGGAGCGTTCTACCTCTTCGACGAAGGCGAGTACCGGCTGCAGCGCACCTTCGGCGGCGAGGCGCGTGGGCGCGTGCCGGCGGACGATGCCGCCCTCGAATCGCTCCTCGCCGACGAGGAGGAAGAGAAGGGTGCGCCGATCCTTCCCGGTGCGGTCCACGCCCTCGGGGCGCCGATCGAGGCCGACGGCCGGCCGCTCGGCCTGCTGGCGGTGGCCGACAAGGAGAGCCGCACCGGAGTCGGCCCGTTCGCCGGCTCCGACGCCCAGACGCTGAGGCTGTTTGCCAACCAGGCTGCGATCGCGATCGAGAACGCGCGCCTTCATCGCGCGGCGCTGGAGAAGGAGCGTCTGGAGCGCGAGCTCGACCTGGCGGCCGACATTCAGCGCGGGCTGCTGCCGAAGCAGCTCCCGAGCGTCGGCGGCTTCGAGCTGGCGGGCTGGAGCCTGCCGGCGAGACACGTGGGGGGCGACTTCTACGACCTCGCCAGGGCCGACGACGGCGCGCTGCAACTCGTGCTGGCCGACGTCTCGGGGAAGGGGATGCCGGCCGCGCTGCTCGTCTCGACCCTTCACTCGGCGCTGCGGCTGTTGCTCGACGCCAGAGAGTTCGACGCCGGCGTCGTCGAGCGGCTCAACCGCCACGTCGTCGATTCGAGCGCCTCGAACAAGTTCATCACCATGTTCGCCGCCCGGCTCGATCCGGAGAGTGCCCGGCTCGACTACGTCAACGCCGGCCACAACCCGCCGCTGGTGGTGAGGGCCGGCGGGACCGTGGAGGAACTCCCCTCCGGAGGGATGCCGCTGGGCCTCTTCGCCGGCGCGACCTACACGGCGGAGTCGATCGATCTGGCGACCGGTGACCTCGTCTGCATCTTCAGCGACGGCATCACGGAGTGCGAGGACCCGGATGGGGAGGAGTTCGGCCCCGAGCGGCTCGTCTCGCTGCTGCAGGAGCATGCCGCCGAGCCGGTCGCCGCCGTGATGGCGGAGATCGAGGGGGCGGCCACCCGCTGGGCCGCCGGCGGGCCCCAGGGCGACGACCAGACGGTGGTGTTGCTCAGGAAGACCGGGTGAGCGGCCTCGCCGATGGCTAGCCGATCTCGGCGTTCGGGAACATCAGGTATGGCGCGCAGACGCCCCCCAGGATTCCGTCGCGGCTGAGCCGCCGGCCGAGCGTGTCGCCGGGCACCGGCGATTCCGAGAGGCAACGCAGCAGACTGTCGTCCCAGATGAAGTCGGCAACCGGCTCCGCCAGGGCGCCATCACGGATGCGGCGCACGCCGCGGGCGTGGGCGAGGAAGCGGACTCGGCGCGGCTCGACCGGACCGACGCCGTCGAGCCGACCGATCCACAGACCTCCGTCCGCTCTTGCGAGCAGCTCGTCGTAAGGGGTCTCGCCCGGCAGCAGGAAGAGGTTCTCGGCGCGCGCGTCGTTGCCGGAGATCGAGTGCGCGGTAGGGGGGAGGCCGAGTTGCGCCGCCTGTCGCTGGTCGAGCGCCGGAGTCTTCGGCGTCCCGTCGCGGATCAGATCGACCGGCCGCTTGGCGGTGCCTTCGAGATCGAACGGGAACGGCAGGCCGAGCGGGCTGGTCGCGTTGTCGCGCAGCGTGATCGATCGGTCGAAGACCTGGACCCCGAGGTGTTCCCGCAGGAAGGACGTGCCGTCCGAGTAGGAGGCGGCCGTCAGCGAGGTGCGGTTGAGCAACGCCACCAGGGCGATCGCCGCGTCGGTCGACAGCAGCACCGGGATCCTGCCGACCGGCGGCTCGACGGTGTCGCCGGAAGCGTGACGGCCCGCGGCGAGATCCTGCAACGCCTCGAGATCGAGTGCATCGAGGCTGCGGGCCGCAGCGGCGGCATGGCCGCTTCCCGGCCGTCTCCCGTGCCGGATCTCGACCGCGGAGGAGGTGACCGCCGTCGTGCGACGGACGCCGCGGCTGTTGAACACCGCGACCCGCGCCGTGGTCCATTCGAGTCTCAGGCGCTCGCGCCCGCGCAGGCCCGCGCGCAGCCACTCCTCCGCCTCCTCGCGCGACAGCCCGGCGGTGCGCTCGCACACGAGCTCGTCTAGGTCGGGGAGCGGGGTGTCGTCCGCCGGGATGTGCGGCAGGCCCGGCAGTGGTTCGTGCACCCGCGATTGGGCGAGAGCCTGCCGCATCGCGTCGTCGATCTCTCCCGGTTCCACGAAGCCGGTGCGGTGGCTGCCGACCCGGCCGTGGTCGAGGACCCTGCACATCAGCGTCCGGTGGCGGGCGCGTCGTCCGTCGAAACGCGACCCGCCCAGCGTCGCCTCGCCGCGCAGCGCCTCGATCCAGACGAGCTCCGTCTCGTCCGCGACCGAGCGTCCGAGAGCCTCGTCGAGGCGTCCGGAGATCTCCTCGAGCGATCGCAGCTTCGGTGTCGCCAGCCGCTTCACGCGCTCACCCGAGCGTCGATCCAGCCGCCTTCGATCGACAGCAGCTCGGCAGGCACGACCTGCCGGCCCAGATCCCGCGAGCTCAGCGCCCTCACGCGCACGTAGTTGTCGGTCGTCCCGCGCCACAGGTCGCCTTCGCGAGCCTCCCACAGCACCGAACCGGTGCTGCCGAGCTGCCGACGGGCGAAGTCGCGCTCGGCGTTCTCGGCGACGGCGAGCATGCGCCGCATCCGGGCCCGAATCGTTTCGTGGGGAACCGGGTCGGGAAGCGCGGCCGCCGGGGTACCCGGACGGCTCGAGAAGGGGAAGGCGTGGATGCGGGCGAAGCGCTCGCCCTCGACGAAGGCGAGGGAGCGCTCGAACGCCTCGTCCGTCTCACCCGGGAAGCCGACGATGACGTCGGTGGTGAGCGCGATGCCGGGTACCCGCCGGCGAATCCGCCGGGTCAGCGTCGCGAAGCCATCGGTGTCGTACGGCCGCCGCATGCGCCGCAGGGTGGCGCCGTCGCCGCTCTGGAGCGACAGGTGGAAGTGCCTGCAGATCCGATCGTCGACGAACAGATCGAGCAGCCGCTCGTCGAACTCCCACGGGGCGATCGACGACAGCCGGAAGCGCGCCCCGGAGGTCTCGGCCAGCATTCGGCGGGTGAGGTCGTACAGCCGCGCCTCGCCGTAACGATACGAGGAGATCTGCACCCCGGTGACGACCACCTCCTCGAAGCCGCGCTCGATCAGGCCTCGCACCTCGGTCACCACCTCCTCGGGGGCGCGGCTGCGCTGGCGGCCGCGGGTCGAGGGGATGATGCAGAACGAGCACTGCATGTCACAGCCGTCTTCGATCTTGACGAGCGCCCGCGAGTGACCGAACCCGATCGGCAGGTAGGGGAGGTCTTCCTGTCCGTTCGTGGCCAGCTCGGGAAAGCGGCGCTCCACGATCTCGAGCAGCCGTTCCTTGTCGGCGTTGGCGACCACCAGATCGACGCCGGCCAACGCCGCCGCCTCTTCCCGGTCCGACTCGACATAGCAGCCGGTGATCACCGTGCGGGTCGCGCCGAGCCGGGAACCCTTTCTCGCGGCCTTGCGCGAGTCCCTGGCCGCGGCCTGCGTCACGGTGCAGGTGTTGACGACGAAGAGATCCGGCTCCTCGGTTTCCGCCACGACGCGGTGCCCGGCGGCCGTGAACTCCCTGGCCATCGCCTCGAGCTCCGCCTGGTTGAGCTTGCAGCCGAGTTGTCGGAAGGCGACCCGCATGACCGGCGGAGTCTATCGGCAGGCGACGCGCCCGACGCCGGCGGACCGATCCAACGGCTGTGCTACCCTTCGACAACTGTTTCTTTGTCACTTTTCGTTTCGGGTTTGCGTTCAGGGACACGTGGGCGCTTCGCATCCGCGAAGTGTCCTGGTACGACAGCCGGTCGATGCCGGCACTTCGACAATCGTGCGGTGCCCTGGTCGGCGCCGCCCCAACAGGAGATTGAGGCATGGAAACCAACCGCATCCGGGCCGAGATCGAGGTCGAGCCTCTGGTTGTGATCTCGAGCCGGCGCAAGACGCTGCCCATCGAAGTGCTGGCGACGCTCCACAACGACGGCGAGGAGCACTACGTGGTCGGGACCCACGAGCCGCACAGTGCCCACCTTCTCCAGGTGCTCGACGAGAACGCCCAGGAGATCGCCCGCTCCGACCTGGCCTGCGGCAGCTCGGTGAAGGCTGCGACGCAGACCTTCGCCACCGCCACTGTGCCCGGCGGTCACGGCCTGCGGGAGGTCGAGACGATCTCGATCGACGTTTCCAAGCTGGCCGACGGCAAGCGCTACATCGTCCGGCACACCCACTGGGGCCACACGGCCGAGGCGAGCTTCGTGGCAGTCCACGAGCCGGCCAAGAAGGGTGACGGCAAGAAGCCGGCCAAGAAGGCCGCGAAGAAGGCGGTGAAGAAAACGGCGAAGAAGGCCGCCAAGAAGAAAGCCGCCAAGAAGTCGAGCCGCCGCTAGGGCCTGAAGGCCTGCCGGAAGCCAGCCGACCGTGACCACCTCTCGAGGAACATTGATGCGCCTACGCACCCTGGCCGTGACGGTGGCCTTTGCCGTCGGTGTCGCCGCGATCGCTCCGATGATCTGGGCAGACGAGGCGGGGGGGCCGGTTCGGGAAGCTCCCGCGGCGCAGGGCCCGGAGGGGTTGTTCCAGACGTACTCGGACGCAGCTACGTTCGACGCCGCGTTTCCGGGGTTGCCGGTCGAGGACTTCTCGGCGACGTTGGTAGCGCCGAACGCCCAGGGCGGCTGCGACGAGCCGATCGATGCAGCTTCGAACGACGCCTGCTTCGCGCCGGGGACGATCGACCCGAGGCTCGTGGTCGAGACGGTGGGCGGAGGCTATGCCGGCTGCCCAGGGGACTGCCCGCTCGCGGTGGACACCGGGACGCTGGGCCAGACCGACGTTCTGGTGGGGACGATCACCGCCCCGGAAGCGTTGCGGATCGACTTCGCCGGTCCCGACGCCGACGAGATCTGTGCCCTTGGCTTCGACGCCTACGCGCAGGCGAGCGACACCTGGACGGTCACCGTCGAGTTCACCCTCTCCGGCACGCAGGCGTTCATCGTGCCCGCCTCGGCGACCGGCGAGTTCTTCGGTGTGTCCGGAGCCGGAGATCCGATCCTCTCCGTGGAGCTCGCGTCTTCGACGCCGTTCAACGAGTGGGTGTCGAACGTCAGGATCGGCGTCGGCAGTTGCGCGCAGGCGACGATGACGATGGTCGATGCCCCCGGTACGACCGCGGTGCCTGGCGACACGATCTCCTACGAGGTCGAGCTTTCGAACACCGGCGCCTTCGACATCGATCAGGCCGATTTCGACGTCAATCTCGATCCCAACGTGACGGCGGCCGACGCAGCGACTACGACGCCGCTTGCGGTGGACGACGGCCTCTACGAGGGGCATCCGGTCAACCCGGTGACGGTCGACGGGACCCTCCAGCCGGTGCTGCTCGACAACGACTTCGGCATCCCCGGCACGCCGACCCTGGCGGTGCTCCCTGTGGTCGCAGAGCCGACTACGCTCGGCGGCAGCGTCGATATCAATGCCGACGGCTCGTTCACCTACACGCCGCCTCCCGGTGCGACCGGGGGCGAGATCGACACCTTCACCTACGACGTCCAGAACGGCATCCCGCCGTCGAGCCCGGCGACCGACAGTGCGACCGCCTCGATCATTCTCGGGCTGCCGCCGGCGCTCCAGGACGACGCGATCACGATCACGCAGAACACATCGGCGATGTTCGACGCAGCGGCCGACAACGGCAGCGGCGCCGACGACTTCGGCATCCCCGCCGGGGTCGTCGACCTCTACGGTCCGGTAGGGGGGCCGCTCACGACCGCACCCGGCGCCGCCCTCACCACCGCGAACGGCAACATGGTGACCTTCGACGTCAGCGGCGACGGTACCTTCACGTACGACGCGACCGGCGCGCCGACGTTCTCGGGGGTCGACACCTTCGAGTACCAGGTCACCAACTCGGTCGGCAGCGACACGGCGGTCGTTACCGTCGAGGTCCAGGCGCCGCCGACCGCGGTGGCCGACCTGCCCGACATGCTCTCGAGCCCCGGCGATGCTTTCCACACGGCGATCAACACGACGCTCGACAGCACCGCGCACGCCACGCCGTCGGTGATGGACAACGACGATCGCGGCTTCCCGCTCGCCGACGTCGTCTCCTACGGCACCTCGGCGAGCCCGACCGACCAGACCGTGCCGGGCGCTGCGACCGCGACCGACAACGGCGGCACCGTCGTCGTGTCGGCGGACGGCAACTTCGTCTACACCCCGCCGAGCGCGACCTTCACCGGGCCCGACATGTTCGGCTACCGGATTCAGAACGCCGCGGGCTTCTCCGACGCAACGGTGACGATCGCCGTCGGCACGCGCCCGCAGTGCGACGACGAGCTGACGCCCGACGACGACTACGATGCGCTCGGCAACGTCGGCATCTCGGTGCCGAACACGAGCGGCGTGCTGATCGGCGACACCGGCGACCAGATCACCGTCACCGGCAACACCGCGCCGACCAGCGGCGGCACAGCGGTGGTGGCGACCGACGGCGGCTTCGACTACACCAGCGGCCCCGGCTTCACCGGGGTGGACGCCTTCACCTACACGGTCGGCAACGGCTTCGGCGATTCGGCCGCCTGCACGGTGAACGTCACGGTGGCGAACACGATCTGGTTCATCGACAACACGGCGGCGGCCGGCGGGACCGGCACCCTGGCCGCGCCCTTCGACAACATCGGCGACATGGTCCCGGCGTCGGACGACCCGGGCGACGTCATCTTCCTCTACGAGGGTGACGGCACTACGACCAACTACTCTCAGGGCATCACGCTCAAGGACAACCAGCTCCTGATCGGTCAGGGCGTGGATCTGGCGACGGGCGCCGGGCTCACGCCGCCCACCTTCTCGGCCACCCTCCCCGGAGTCGCAGGACGTCCCGAACTGACGAACTCGGGCAACGTGATCCTGCTTGCCAGCGGCAACACCGTGCGAGGGTTGGACGTCACCAATCCTCTCGGCACCTCCATTGTCGCCAACGGCAGCAACGGCGTGACGGTCTCGGACACCGGTCTCAACGGCGGCAGCAGTGGTATCGAGTTCACCAACGCCACCGGGACGATCGACGTCGACAATCTGGACGCTTCGACCGGCAGCTCGTTCGGTGTCAGCATCTCGGGAGGTTCGGCCAGCTACAACTTCGACGCGGCCTCCTCGATCACGAACACGACCGGCGCCGCCTTCCGGTTGACTGGCGGGACCGCGAGCGTCACCTACAGCGGCAACATCTCGCAGGCGAACAACGCGCCTGCCGTGGACATCTCTAGCCACACGACAGGCACGGTCACTTTCCAGACGGGAACGATCAGTGCCACCAATGGCACCGGCCTGCAGTTCAACGACGCCGACGGCGCCGCCTACAACTTCAACGGCACGACGACACTCAACGGTGGCGACGCCGGGATCGACATCCTCGGCGGTTCGTCCGGCTCCTTCACCTTCGGCACCGGCACCTCGATTACAAGCCCGTCCGGGACCGCTTTCAACGTCGATGGGCTGACGGGCGACATCCTCGGGCTCACCTACAGCGGGTCGATCGTCCAGGCCAACAACGCGACGACGGTTTCGATCTCGAACCACACCACGACCGGCGCGCCGATCGTCTTCGACGCTTCGAGCACGATCAACGCGACGAACGGGAACGGTCTGCAGTTCAGCGACGCGGATCGGGTCTACACCTTCAACGGCACGGTGACGCTGAATGGCGGTGACGCCGGGATCGACATCATCAACAACTCGGGTGGGACGTTCAACTTCGGGAGCGGAGTCTCCGTCACCAGTCCGACCGGTGCCGCCTTCCGAATTGACCTCGCCCAGTGCTTCGTCAATTTCGATGGTTCCCTCACCCAGGCGAACAATGCCCCCGTTGTCGAGATCCTGAATCACACCCCGTTGGGTGCGATCGTCGACTTCAACGGCTCCGTCAGCGCGACCAACGGCACGGGCATTCGGCTGAGCAACGCCGACGGGACGGTCAGGTTCGACGGCGCGGTGACGCTCAACGGCGGCGACGCCGGTATCGACATCCTGACTTCGAGCAGCGGCACGTTCACGTTCGCCAACACGACGATCACCAGCCCGACCGGTCCTGCCGTGAATGTCTCCAACAGCGCGCCGACGGTGAACTACGAGGGTGGCGGAATCACTCAGGCCAACGCCTCCGCCGCCTACCAGGCGTCGAACAACACCGGCGGCTCCCAGACGATCGGTGTCGCGATCGACGCGGACACTTCGCTTGCGAACGCGATCGATCTTACGAACAACACCGGCGTGACGTTCAGTTTCAACGGCGCGCTCGACCTCGACACAACCACCGGTTACGGCTTCTCCGCGACCAGTGGTGGCACCGTCCAGAACGACTCGACGGACACCCACACGGTCAACTCGGGGACCGGCATCGGGATCCACATCCTCAACACGACGATCGGTTCGAGTGGCCTGACCTTCCGCTCGGTTTCGTCCAACGGCTCCACTAGCGGCATCGTGCTCTTCAACACCGGCACCGGGGGCGGCCTGACGATCACCGGCGACGGCTCGAACACCCGAAACGGCTCCGGCGGCACGATCCAGAACACCACCAGCCACGGCATCTCGCTGAGCGGCACCGACAGCTTCAGCGCTACTTCGCTCAATCTCACGAGCCCCGGCGACGGGAACATCGAGCACGGCATCAACGCGGTCAACCTCACCGGCAGCGGCGGCTTCCGCGCCGGGATCGTTACCGGAATCTCGCAGACAAGCGGCGACGGCATCCGAATCGTCAACACCAACACGAACCTCACGCTCTTCGAGGTGAGGGACAGCCTGTTCATCGGCCAGAACCTCGGCGGCAACGACGGGGTGTTCGTCAATGGCCTCGGCAACTCGGTGATGCGGATCGACGTCGTCGGCTCGTCGACGCCGGATTCGACCACCTGCACCGGCACCACCGGGGCCGGCTTCAATCAGTTCGACTCGATGTTCGGCGACGGCGTTCAGGTGAACCCCGAGGGTTCCTCGACGATCACTCTCAACCTGCGCAACTCCTGCTTCACCTCGACGCAGAACTTCTCGAACCCCAACGGAACGGGCGGTTGCGTCAACCTGCCCAACTGCGAAGGGGGCGTCTCGCGTCTCACGTCGCTCCTGGCCGGCACGGGGACCCTGCGGGCGACGATCGAGAACAACGTCTTCCAGGACACCGGTACCCAGGCGGGTGTGCTGCCGGTGAGTTCGCAGGTGGGCGTCGCCGACTTCGTTGCCAACGACGACTCGACGCTGCGGCTGCGATTCCGCAACAACCTCATCGAGGACGTCGAGATCGAGCAGGCGTTGCGGATCATCGGCGACGACAACGCCACCGAGGTCGATGCCGTCATCTCCAACAACACCATCCGTGATGTGCTCGACGAGGACGCGATCTTCCTCTACCTGCGGGACTCGACGGTGCTCGGGAACATCACCATTCAGGGCAACAACATCGGTTCGGCGACGGACCCGATTGCCGAGCACGGCATCGAGTTCCGGGTTCAGTCGCGAAACATTCCGCCGAACCCGAACAACGCGATCAACGTCAACACGCTGATCTCGGGCAACAACATCGTAAACAACGACAGTTCGTCGGAGTCGATCGATCTCGAGTCGGAAGTGGACAACCCGGATGGCACGACTCTCAATCCGGGCGCAACACTCAACGCGACCGTCACGGGTAACACCCTGACGAACCAGGGGACCGGCGACGAACTCGAGGCTGATTCGGAGGACGGCCCGGTCGGCGCCAACGGCCGGTCGGTGCTCTGCCTCAACATGTCGGGCAACACCCTGGCGTCGGGCGGCGGCACGCTGGTGGTCGACGAGGACAGCGGAGCCGATCTCAACATCGTTCAGACGAGCGCCGCCAACCTGGCGAGCGCCAACGGAATTCCGGCCGGCAACGTGACGACGGCCGGCAGCCCCAACTTCGGCGCGGTGGCGTCCTGCACCCAGCCGACTCACGACGGAACCCTGCCGTGAGGACCAATAGAGCCGCTACCGGGAACCAGAAGCTCAGCGTCAACCAGAAAGCAGAGAGGAGAACAGAGCCATGTCAGAGCCCTTCCTAGCCGAGGTACGTATCGTCGGCTTCAACTTCGCTCCTCGCGGGTGGGCCTTGTGTGACGGCCAGATCCTGCCGATCAACCAGAACCAGAGCCTGTACTCCCTCCTGGGCACCACCTACGGTGGCGACGGCCGGACGAGCTTCGCGCTGCCCGATCTGCGCGGCCGCACGCCGATCCACGTCGGCTCGAGCAACGGCACCTCTCATACTCTGGGCCAGAAGAGCGGCGAGGAGAACCACACGCTGTCGGCCGGCGAGATGCCCCAGCACAACCACACGGTGCAGGGGAGTACGGCCTCGGCGACTCAGACCAACGCCGACGGCCGCGTCCTCGGGACGGTGGCTGCGAACGTCTACAACAACGTTGCGTCGTCGCCGGCCGTGGCGATGACCAACGCCAATTCCTCCGCCGTCGGTGGAGGGCAGGCTCACAACAACATGCAACCGTGCCTGGCCTTGAACTTCTGCATCGCCCTTCAAGGCCTGTTCCCGTCGCGCAACTAGGAGAGACCGATGTCAGAACCCTTCGTTGGTGAAATCAGAATGTTCGCCGGCAACTTCGCGCCGCGGGGCTGGGCCTTCTGCGACGGCCAGTTGCTGGCGGTTTCCCAGAACGATGCTCTCTTCAGCCTGCTCGGCACGATCTACGGTGGCGACGGACGGACGACCTTCGGCCTGCCCGATTTGCGGGGTCGCCTCCCGATCCATGCCGGTACAGGGCCAGGTCTGAGCGCGCGGCGTCTCGGCGCCAAGCTCGGCAGCGAGAAGGAGACGGTCACCGTCAACCAGCTGCCGTCTCACCGCCACCAGTGGCAGGGGACCACGGCGACGGCCAACGCCGCCAGCCCTTCCGGTGCGCTGCTCGCACAGTCGCAGCCCGACATCTACATCGACAACGTGGACGACGGCACCGTCAACTACGCATCCTCGGCGGTGACGAATGTCGGCGGCAGCCAGTCCCATACCAACCTGATGCCCTTTCTCTGCATCAACTTCATCATCGCGCTCTTCGGGATCTACCCGTCGCGCCACTAGGAGACAGCCATGTCGGAACCCTTCATTGCAGAGATCAGGATCTTCGCCGGCAACTTCGCTCCCAGGGGCTGGGCGTTCTGTGACGGACAGCTGCTGCCGATCTCCCAGAACACGGCGCTCTTCTCGCTGATCGGCACCACCTACGGTGGTGACGGCCGGACGACCACGGCGCTACCGAACCTCCAGGGGCGAGCGCCGATGCATCCCGGCCGCGGTCCCGGTTTGACCTCGCGCCGGCTCGGTCAGAGGGGCGGTGTCGAGACGGTGACCCTCACCGAAGCGCAGATGCCGAACCACACTCACACCCTGGTCGGCAACAACGAGAACGAGGGCGAAGACAACGACCCTCAGAACAACTACACGGGCGGCGACAACGGCATCTACGCCGCGGCGAACAACCTCCAGGCGATGAAGGGCAATTCTCTCGTCGCCCAGGGGGGAGGCCAGGCTCACAACAACCTGCAGCCGTTCCTGGTGCTGACCTTCATCATCGCCCTCGTCGGGCTCTATCCGTCACGAAGCTGAGGACTGCGACCGCTCCATGCTGACGTTCCGCCCGATCACTGAGGCAGACCGACCCTTCCTGCGCGAGCTCTATGCTTCGACTCGCGCGGAAGAGGTGGCGGTCGTGCCGTGGTCGGACGAGGAGAAGCAGGCTTTCCTCCTGCAGCAGTTCGAAGCGCAGCATCGCTTCTACCAGGAGCAATTCCCCGACGCGAGCTTCGACCTCGTGCTCGAAGACGGCACACCGATCGGCAGGCTCTATCTCGATCGTCGCGACGACGAGCACCGGGTGATCGATATCGCCCTGGTACCCGAGAAGCGCGGAGCGGGTCTGGGCCGGCGGCTGATGCGGGACGTGCTCGACGAGGCGGCCGGGAACGGCAAGAAGGTGCGGATTCACGTCGAGCAGAACAACCCGGCGATGCGACTCTACGAACGCCTCGGCTTCAGCCGGGTCGAGGATCAGGGAGTCTACTGGCTGATGGAGTGGGCGCCCGCTGTGGTGGCGGAGGCTGGCGCATGATCGACGTCGGTACGGTCGAGATGGAAGCTCTGAAGCCGCTGGTCGGCCGCAGGGTGCGTGTCGAGGGTGACGAGACGAGCTTCGACGCCGAGGTGGTCGAGGTGGCGCCGATGGGAGAGACGCGGGGCCCGAACGGACGCATGCCGTTCTCGGTCGTGCTGCGTGGGCCGCAGACTGCGGAGCCGCTCCAGCAGACCTACCGCGTGGAAGGGGAGGCGACCGGCACGATGGAGCTGTTCCTGGTGCCGATCGGCCCCGACGAGCACGGGATGAAGTACGAGGCAGTCTTCACATAGGCGGGCGATGATGGGATCCAGAGCAAGAGACTGGTGGAAGAACCCGGCGAGCTGGCTCGTCCTGCTCGTGGCCGTCGGCTCGAGTGCGGCGGCGGCTCGGGAAGCTGGGCAGAAGGTCCGGAGCGAGTCTTCGTCCGGAACTGCAGAGCTCTCCGGCAGCGCATTCGATCGGCCGAGCCTCGGCAAGGGCGGCGACGCTCCGGAAGGGCCGGTGACGAACGCCTTCACCATCCCGGTTCTGCCGCAAGGCAAGACTCTGCGGGTCTTCTTCTCCGCCACCGTCAACAACCCGTTCCCCAACAGCGTCACCGAGGTGGCCTCGCAGGCGACGCTGGCGAGTCCCGATCTCGCGGGAGGACTGCTCAGCGACGACCCCGATGTCGGTGGCGACGAGGATCCGACCGTGACGAGCGTGCTGGCCGCACCGAATCTCGCCGGTGCCACGATGACGGTCGATGACAGCGCCGGCAACAACGACGGCGATGCCGATCCGGGCGAGCGGCTGAGCTATGCCGTGAGCCTCTCCAACACCGGCAACGGCGACGACGTAAGCGTCAACGTGAACGACGCGCTGCCCGCCGGGATGACACTCGACCTCGGGTCGATCTCGGTGATCCTCGGAGGGGGCGCTTCAGGCGCAGTCGACAACAGCGGCGGCAACACTGTGGACATCACCGTCACCACCGTCCCGGGCGGTGGGGGATCCGTCACGGTGCTGTACGAGGCGGTGGTCGATGCGACCGTCGCCGCCGGCCTCGAGGTGTTCACGAACACCGCGCAGATCTCGTCGCCGAAGACGCCGCTCTTCGACACGACCCAGGCCGACATCCCGATCGACGCCGATCCCGCCTTCACCCTGACGAAGGACGACGGCGGCGGAGCCTTCGATCCGGGCACGACGATCCCGTACACCCTGACGCTCGAAAACACCGGACTGCAGGATGCCAGTGGGGTGGTGATCGACGAGACGGTGCCGGCCGGCACGACGTTCGATGCGGGAGCTTCGACCGCCGGTTGGAGCTGTGCTGACGGCGATCCCGAGGGGACCCCCTGTCAGTTCACCTACGGCCTGCTCGCCGCACAGACGATCGACACCGTGATCTTCGCGGTCGAGGTCGTGCCGCCGCAGGATGCGCCGGACCTCGTCACGAACGACGCGGCGATGGCGGACGACGGGGCCGGCACCGGAGGCGTGCCGGTCGAGGCGATGGCCAGCGACACGACCCCGATCAACGACCTGCTGTCGCCGACGATCGCCAACATCGACAGCATCAAGCTCAGCGGTGACGGCACGCTGGAGGAATGCGAGAACGTCTTCCGCAAGACGGTCGGAGCCCGCTTCGTCTTCTCCGAGGAGATGGACGTCGCCTCGGTGCTCGATCCTGCCTCGTGGCAGATCGTCGGCGCGGGGCCCGATCTCGACCTGTCGACCACCGCCTGCGGACCGGCGGTCGGCGACGACGTGCTGATCCCGATCGACACGGTCGACTACGAGGCGGCCGACCTGCTGGCCACCGTCCTGTTCGACGAGCCGGACGGGCTGATCGACGGGCCGTACCGCGTCCTCGCCTGCAGCGGTCCCGGCGGCCTTCTCGACGAGGCCGGCAACGAGCTCGACGGCGACGGCGACTTCATCGGCGGCGACGACTTCGTGCGTCAGTTCCGCGTCGATGCCAACGATCGCCTGGCCCGCGGCCACTTCGACTGCGATCTGGGGCCGTGGGTGCCGGTCGTCGAGTTCGGCTCGTCGATCACCCACGACCCGCTGACCGACATCGACGACGCGCTCGTCTCGGGATCGGCGGCGTTCGAGATCGACTCGGGCGCGGGCGATCTGTCGATCGGCCAGTGCGTGCCGATCGGCTCGAACGGCGTGTACGAGTTCAGCGGTTCGGTCAATCTCGACACCACCGGCGGCACGGTCGAGGTGCTGAGGGCGTGCGACTTCTTCTCCTCCGACGACTGCACGGGCACGAGCCTGCCGACGCAGGCGTTCTTCGACACCATCTCGACGTCGGGAGTGTGGACGCCGTTCGCAGGTGAGCTCACGACGCCGCCGACGACCTCCTCGGCCTTGTGTTCGGTGACGCTGCGGTCGCCGGCCGGCCTCGCGGTCGACGCGTTCGTCGACGACGTCTCGCTGCTCGAGCTCGAACCGTCGACGATCTTCGAGGACGGCTTCGAATCGGGAGACACCTCGGCCTGGAGCAACACGATTCCGTAGTTCGACGGGAGAAAGCGCAGATGACCAAGGTACGAATCGCGATAGCCGCGGTGCCCTTCCTCGTGGCGGTCACGGCCGCCGAGGCTCAGCCGACGGCGGACCTGAGGGCGGAGCCCGAACTCGAGGCCGAGGTCGCTGCGAGTTCCAGCCTCGGCGGCACCCTCTACGACCAGACCGACGACCCGGCGGGGGTCGGCTTTTCCAGCCAGATCTTCGAGCCGGTCGATGCAGCCTTCGACTGCCGCGCGGCGGACGATTTCTCCGTTCCGGCGGCCGACGAGGGTTGGAATGTCGGGGGAGTGCGCGTCCTCGGCAGCTATCTCAACGGCCCCGGTCCGGCACCGCTCGTCGATGTGGAGTTCTTCAGCGATCTCGGCGGGCTCCCGGCGGAGCCGGCGGCCTGCAGTTACCTCGGCCTCGAGTCCGGGGTCGACTTCACGGACGACGGCGCCGGGAGCTTCGAGATCTTCCTGCCGACGCTGTGCCAGCTCGCCCCGGGTGACTACTGGCTGTCGGTCAGGGTGCAGATGGACAGGGCGGTCGGCGGCCAGTGGCTGTGGAGCGAGCGTTCGACGCAGACGGGAGCCGAGTTCCTGTGGGAGAACCCCGGTGACGGCTTCGGTACCGGTTGCCTCTCGTGGCAGGCGGGCTCCGGCTGCGGCGCCGCGGCCCCCGACCTGCTGTTCGCGCTCGACGGCGCTCCGGTGCCGGTCGAGCTGCAAACCTTCACGGTCGACTGAGCGCCGAGGCGTGAGGCAGACGGGCTAGACCGTCCGTTCCTTCCAGCTCCCGCGTCGGAACCAGAGCGCTCCGACGACGGCGATCGCCCCCTGGGTGGCGGTGATCGCCCAGAAGACGCCGTGCGCGCCCCACTCGAGGGGCTCGGCGAGGTACCAGGCGAGCGGCAGTTGCAGGACCCAGTAGCAGAGGAAGTTGATCCAGGTCGGCGTCGTCGTGTCTCCGGCGCCGTTGAAGGCCTGAATCGCCACCATGCCGACGCCGAAGAAGACGTAGCTGTAGCTGACGATACGGAGGCAGTCGGCGCCGAAGCGCAGCACCTCTTCGGAGTTCGAGAAGGGTGCGACCAGGTGCTGAGCGAAGGCGACGAGGATCACCGCTACGGCGCCGAGGAAGATCGAGTTCGCGGCGGCGGTCAGCCACACCGATCGCTCGGCTCGCTCGGGCTTTGACGCGCCCAGGTTCTGCCCGACCAGGGTGGCGGCGGCGTTGGCCATGCCCCAGGAGGGCATCAGGGCGAAGACGAGGATCCGCACTGCGACGACATAGCCGGCGAGCGCTGCGGTGCCGTAGACGGCGATGATGCGGACGATCGCGAGCCAGCTGCAGGTGCCGACGAGGAACTGCAGCATGCCGGGGCCGGCGACCCTGAGGAGCCGGCGCTGAATCTCGCGGTCGAGGCCGACGGCGTCGCGGGCGATGTGCAGGCGCCCGACACCCTTCGACAGCAGCCGCAGCTGATAGGCGACACCGACCGCCCGAGCCACCGTGGTGGCGACTCCGGCGCCGGTGACTCCGAGAGCGGGTATCGGCCCCCAGCCGAAGATCAGGATCGGGTCGAGGGCGATGTTGAGCAGGTTGGCGATCCACAGCGCCTTCATCGCCAGGGTGGCGTCGCCCGCCCCACGGAAGATCGCGTTGATCAGGAACAGGAAGAAGACCGTGGAGCTGCCGCCGAGCACGATCTGCGCATAGCCGGTGCCGGCCTCGATCGTCTCTGGCTCCGCGCCGAGAAGCGAGAGTAGCTGGGGTGCGAAGAAGATGCCGATCAGTGCGAACGGCAGGGAGCACAGCAGCCCGAGCACGAGCGCCTGGAACGCGCCGCGAGAGGCGCGTTCGGCGTCCTGCTCGCCGATCCGCCGCGCCACGAAGGCGGTCGTCGCCATCGCGAGTCCGAGGGCGACGGCGAAAACGAGGTAGAGCAGCGATTCCGTCAAGGCCACGCCGGCTAGCGGCGCCTCGCCCAGCCGGCCGACGAAGTACGCGTCGACGATGCCGAAGATCGACTGACCGACCATCTCGAGCATCATCGGGATCGACAACACGAGCACGGCACGGCCGATCGGTCCCGTCGTGAAGTCCTGCCGGGAGCCCAGGATGGCGGCGCGGATGTCGGCCCAGAGGCCGCTCCCGGGTGGAGTCTCGTGATCTGTCATGTCGATGAGGGGTAGGGTCGTGAGGGCGAAGGAAGGAGTCTACTCCCTGACGGTATCGGCGGCATCGCCCGGGGCCGGCAGGCGGCTCTGGCTTGGCATTTGCTTCTCCCGGTTGTCACAATGGAGGCCGAGTCCCAGTGATGAAGTGCAACGTCAGCGGGCGCCGCGGTAGCCGCAGGCGAGTCGCGCCCCGAAGCGCCTCGCAGGCGTCCGCGTTGGAGGACGCCGGACGGCGCGATCGGTGGCGGCTCGGCGCCGTTGCTGCCGCCGTCGCCCTCTGGGTCGAGCCCGGAGCCGTGATGAGTCAATCCCTTTCTTCCGACGACCCCTTCCTGGAGCGGCGCCAGGAGATGGTCGATCGGCAGATCGCGGCGCGCGGGGTCGAAGACTCTCGGGTGCTGGCGGCGATGGAGTCGGTGCCGAGGCACCGCTTCGTCCCCGATCGACTCGCTGCTGACGCCTACGTTGATTCGCCGCTGCCGATCGGAGACGGCCAGACGATCTCGCAGCCCTACATCGTCGCTCTGATGACGGAGCTGCTCGATCTCGCCGGTGACGAGAGGGTGCTCGAGATCGGCACCGGTTCCGGCTACCAGGCTGCGGTGCTGGCCGAGCTGGCGGGGGAGGTCTACACGATCGAGATCCGCGAAGAGCTCGGCAGCGAGGCGGGCCGTCTGCTCGAAGATCTCGGCTACACCAACGTCCATGTCCGGATCGGCAACGGCTATGCCGGGTGGCCGGAGGAGGCGCCGTTCGACGCCGTGATCGTCACCGCGGCGCCGCGCTCGGTTCCCGTCACTCTCGTCACCCAGCTCGCTCCGGGAGGGCGAATGGTGGTCCCGGTAGGATCCGGCTCGATTCAGAAGCTCGAGCTGCTGGTCAAGACGCAGGAGGGCGAGCTGGTGCGTCGCGACATCGTGCCGGTGCGCTTCGTCCCGATGATCGGCGCGACGGCGGACGACCAGTAGGCCGGTTCCGAGAGGGCCGTCGAGCGAGAGCTACTCGCTCTCGATCCGCCGTGGCTTGCGACCGACGATCTCGGGCGCGTCCAGGTCGCGACGAGTCCCGTCCGACACCTTGAGCTCGTCGAGCCTCTGGCCCATCGGCATCAGGCGACGGTCGAAGGAGCCGACCGCCCGGTCGTAGGCGTCGAGCGCCGCCGTCAGGCCGCGGCCGATCGAGCCGAGATCCTCGCTGAACTTGGCCGCCCGCGCGTAGAGCTCCCTCGCCACCTCGGCGATCGCCTCCGCGTTGTCCGCCATCGATCGCTGCTGCCAGTAGATGGCGACCGTTCGCAGCAGCGCCACCAGGGTGGTCGGCGTCGCCAGCAGCACCTTGGAGCGCAGCGCATCGACCTGGAGGTCGGGATCGCTGCGGAAAGCGGCGCCGAGGAACGCGTCCGCCGGCAGGAAGAGGACGACGAAGTCGGTGTCGGCGCCGAGCGCCGCCGCGTAGTCACGTGACGCGAGCTGACGGACGTGACCGCGCAGCGCCTTCGAGTAGCGCTCCAGCGCCTCCCGGCGCTCCGGGCGCTTGCGGGCTCGCGAGGCGTCGAGAAAGGCGTTGAGCGGTGCTTTGGCATCGACCGCGATGCGTCGCCCCTCCGGCAGGTGGACGACCATGTCCGGGCGCGCCCCGTCGGCGAGGGTCAACTGTTCCTGGAAATCGCAGTGCGCGGTCATCCCGGCGATCTCGGCGACCCGGCGCAGGGCGAGCTCGCCCCAGCGGCCGCCGACTTCGGTGCCCCTCAGCGCTGTGGTCAGCGAGAGCGTCTCGTCCCTCAGGTTGGCGGTCGTGCGGGCGAGCTGCTCGACCTGCTCACCGAGGCGCGAATGATCGGCGGCGCGGTTCTTCTCGAGCTCACCGGTGCGCCGATCGAGCCGCTCGAGCGATTCGCGCAGCGGTGTCACGAGCCCCTCGACCGCCTGTTTGCGCTCGTCGAGTTCGGCGCGCGCCGCCGAGCGTTCCTTGTCGAGACGCTGTTCGGCCAGCGCCAGGAACTGCTCCGAGCTCCCCTGGAGTGCGGCTGCCGCCAGCGACCCGAAGGCGTCCTCGAGCTGTTTGCGGGAGCCTTCGACGAAGCTGCGTTGCTCTTCGAACAGTCGCCCCGCACCCTCGGCGCGCTCGCGGGCGACGGCGAGGTCGCGATCGACCGTCGCGAGGCGCTCCTCGGTCGCCAGCAGCTCCGCTTCGGCCTGCAGGCGGCGGTCCTTCTCGGTGTGCGCCAGGGTCTCCGCGCTGGCCAGGCGCTCGGCGGTGTCGAGCGTCCTGCGATGACTGCGCCTCGAGAGTGCCAGGGCCGTGAGAGCCCATCCGACCACTCCTCCGACGAGGAGCGCCGCGATCGGCAGCCAGGGATCTTCGAGGGGTACCAAAACGAGAATGGTGGAGCAGAGGGGACTTGAACCCCCGACCCCCACGTTGCGAACGTGGTGCTCTCCCAGCTGAGCTACTGCCCCACGGAGAGCGGAGATTGTAGCGTGCTTTCAGGGGATGTTGTACATTGATTACCGGTCCCGGATGAGGGCCGAGTTGGAGGAATCATGGCAAAGAAGGCAGAAGTCAAGGAAGAGGTCGCCGAGGCCGTCAGCGCCGGCAAGGCGAAGCTCGAGCAGGCACGCGAGAAGTTCGGTGAGGTTGCGGAGAAGGCACGCCAGGGCGGCGCCCAGGTGCGCGAATCGGCGGAGCGTGCCGGAGAGTTCGCCAAGGAGAAGTACGGCGTTGCCGTCGACAACCTGAAGCACGGCTACGACCGTGTCCACAAGGACACAGAGAAGCTGGTCGAGGACGTCAACGAGTACGTGCGCGACAACCCGGGCAAGTCGGTGCTGATCGCAGCCGGGATCGGCTTCTTCGTCGGCGTCCTGCTGCGCGGCCGTCGCTGAGGGGAGCGGGCACGACGTGGGCGATTGGGCGGCCGACACGCTGGTCGATGAGCTCGCTCCCGAGGGCCTCGACTGGCGCGATTGGGTGCGGCGGTATCCGATTCCATCGCTTGCTCTGGCGGCTTTCGCGGGCTATCTGCTCGGTCGGGACCGCGGCGCCGAGCTCCTGAGTTCGGCCGGCGACCGGGCCGCCGAGGCGCTGTCGGACAACGTCGATTCGTTGCTCGGTTCCTCGCGCTGAGGCGAGACGAGCCCGACGCGAGCGCGAGCGCTTCGGACCAGCTCAGGCGGCTCCCTTGAGGAAGATCCTTCACGTCTCGGACGTGCATTTCGGGCCTCCTCACAGACCCGAAGTCTCTTCCGCGCTCGTCGGCTTGGCGGCCGAGAGGGGACCTGATCTCCTCGTCGTGGCCGGCGACCTCACCCAGCGCGCGAAGCCGGTGCAGTTCCGCGAGGCGCGTGCGTGGATCGACTCGATGCCGGTGCCGACGCTCGCGGTACCGGGCAATCACGACGTGCCGATGTACCGGGTCTGGGAGCGTGCTCTCGCCCCGTTCGGTGCCTACCGCAAGCACTTCTCACCCGAGCTCGAGCCGAGCCTCGACGACGGCGAGCTGTTCGTCGTCGGACTCAACAGCGCATGGAACTGGACCATCAAGGACGGTCGGGTCGGCGGTGAGCGGATACGCCGCGCAGTGCAGCAGTTCGAGGCGGCGCCGGCCGGGCGGATCAAGGTCTGCGTCGTTCACCACGAGCTGGCGCCGGCTCAGCGCTTCGGCACACAGAAAGTGCTGGCCAACGCCGGCCTCCTTGCCAGATCGCTCGCCGCCGCCGGGGTGGAGCTGGTGCTCTCCGGTCATCTTCATCAGGCCTACGCGACGCGGGCCGAGGCCTACTATCCCGGCGTCGGCCCGCGAATGATCCTTGCCCACTCCGGCACGACGACCTCGAGCCGGGGGCGAGGCTGTGAGCATCGTCGCAACACCGGCTTCTGGATCGAGGTCGACGACGACGAGCTGCGCCTGGAGACGATCGAGTGGCGCGGTGAGGCCGCCGGCTTCGAAGCGACTTCGCGGCTGTCGTTCCCGCGCGCCTGAGCTGCCCGTGTAGAGGAGGGTATCGCCGACCTGGCTTCAGTCGGAGGCGATCTCGTGCAGCTTCATGAAGTTGGTCGACGCCTTCTGGTTTGGCGGGATGCCCGCCACCATGACGACCGTCTCCCCCGGCGAGCAGACTCCTTCGGCCACGAGCTGGCGCTCCGCCATCTGCAGCATGTCGTCGGTCGAGTCGAAGCGCTCGAACAGTCGCGCTTCGACCCCCCAGTAGAGGGCCATGCGGCGGTAGGTGCTCGGCTCCGGGGTGAAGGCGACGACTCTCGCGCCCGGCCTGTACTTCGACAGTAGCCGCGCCGTCGAGCCCGACTCGGTGAAGGCGATGATGGTCTCGAGATCGAGATCGACCGCCGCCTCGACCGCCGCCCGCGAGGTGGCGGACGGGACCAGCGCCTCGTCTTCCAGGAAGCCGGCCTTGCGCGCCTGCCGGTGTCGCGGGCCGCTCTCGACTTCTCGACAGATGCGATCCATCGTCTGGACGACCCGCGCCGGGTGGCGACCGACCGCCGTCTCGCCCGAGAGCATCACGGCATCAGTGCCGGCCAGCACTGCACTGGCCACGTCCGTCACCTCCGCACGGGTTGGCCGCCATTCGGTGGTCATCGACTCGAGCATCTCGGTCGCCGTGATCGAAATATCCCCGCAGCGGTTGGTGCTGGTCAGGATCTCTTCCTGCACCCGAGGGAGCCGTTCGAGCTCCATCTCCACCCCGAGGTCGCCGCGCGCCACCATCGCCCCGTGGGAGGCCTGGAGGACGTCCCTCAGGTTCTCGTAGGCGGCGGCGAGTTCGACTTTGGCGATGATCGGGACCTCCTCGCCGGCCAGGGCGGCCACCTTGCGAATGTCCCGGGCCGAGCGGACGAACGAAGCGGCCACATAGTCGACGTCGAGCTCACGGCCGAACGCGAGGTCCTCGCGGTCCTTGTCGGTCACCGCCTCCACCCTCAAAGCCGCGCCGGGGAAGGCGGCGCCCTTGCGGTCCTTGACGACACCGCCCTCGAGCACGACGGCCGTCAGCCCGCTCGGTGCGACTTCGTCGATGCGCAACCGCACGCGACCGTCCGAGATCAGGACCTGTTGCCCGGGAGCGAGGTCATCAAGCAGCGCATCGTAGTCGACGAGGACTTCGCCCTCGCCGGCCTCTCCGGAGCCCGGTCGCAGCACGACCTGGGAGCCGGCTTCGAGCTTCACCTTGCCGCCTGCGAAGGTGCCGACGCGGATCTTCGGCCCCTGGATGTCCTGCAGCAGAGCTACCGGGCGGCCCGCCGCGTCGGCCGCCTCGCGCACTCTGCGGGCGGTCCTGCGATGCCAGTCGTGATCACCGTGGGAGAAGTTGAGTCGCGCGACGTCCATGCCGGCCGCGATCAGCGCTTCGATGGTCTCCCGGTCTTCGCTCGCCGGCCCGAGGGTGGCGATGATCTTCGTCATTCGTCTCGACACGTGGCGCATTGTAGCTATCACCGTGTGGCAGGCCCATGGCAGTGGAGCGAGGCCACGACGGCAGGTAGAGTGGCGGTTCCGCAGGACGGAACTCCAGGAGGCCCGACATGGTGACCAGAACTTTGGTGACGCCCGCGCGATGGCTCGCGCTTTCGATCCTTGCAGTCCTGCCGCTCGCCGCCGCGGAGGACGATCCGAAGCTGACGAGCGGCACGCTTTCCGGCCTCGCCTTCCGCGAGCTCGGCCCGGCGATCGCATCGGGGCGGGTGAGCGACCTGGCGGTCGATCCCCGCAATCACAACGTCTGGTACGCGGCGATCGCCTCCGGCGGCGTGTGGAAGACCGTGAATGCAGGCACGACCTGGACGCCGATCTTCGACAACGAGGCGTCGTACTCGGTCGGCTGCATCACTCTCGATCCCAACGATCCCGACACGATCTGGGTCGGCAGCGGCGAGAACAACTCCCAGCGCAGCGTCTCCTACGGTGACGGCGTCTACCTTTCGCGGGACGGCGGCTCGACGTGGACCAATGTGGGGCTCGGCGAATCGGAGCACATCGGTCGTATCGTCGTCGATCCTCGCGACTCGAGGGTTGTCTACGTCGCCGCGCAGGGGCCGCTGTGGCGCGCTGGAGGGGACCGCGGCCTCTACAAGACGACCGATCGTGGAGAGACCTGGGAGAACGTGCTCGAGATCAGCGAGCACACCGGCGTCAACGAGGTCTGGATGGACCCGTCGGACCCGGACGTGCTCTATGCCTCCTCCTACCAGCGGCGTCGCCGCACCTGGACCCTCATCGATGGCGGTCCGGAGTCGGCGATCTACAAGTCGACCGACGCCGGCGAGTCGTGGAACAAGCTGACTGCCGGATTGCCGACCGAAGACATGGGCAAGATCGGTCTCGCCGTCTCGCCGGTCGACTCCAGGGTGGTCTACGCGATCATCGAGTCGATCGGCGACGCCGGCGGCTTCTACCGCACCACCAACGCCGGGGCGAGGTGGGAGCGGCGCAGCGACTACGTCTCCGGTTCGCCGCAGTACTACAACGAGATCATTCCAGACCCTCACGACGTCGATCGGGTCTACTCGAACGACACCTGGCTGCACGTCACCGAGGATGGTGGCGCCTCCTTCTCCCAGGTGCCCGAGACCGCCAAGCACGTCGACAACCACGCCCTGTGGATCGATCCCGAGGATGCGGATCATCTCGTTGCCGGCTGTGACGGCGGCGTCTACGAGAGCTTCGACCGCGGTGCTACCTGGAGCTTCAAGGCCAATCTGCCGATCACGCAGTTCTACAAACTGACGGTCGACAACGACACGCCGTTCTACAACGTCTACGGCGGCACTCAGGACAACTCGACCCTCGGCGGCCCGAGCCGCACCACGTCGACCCACGGCATCATGAACCGCGACTGGTTCGTCGTCGTGGGCGGCGACGGCTTCGAGCCGCAGGTCGATCCGGAGAACCCCGATCTCGTCTACGCGCAGTGGCAGCACGGCGGCCTGGTGCGCTACGACCGGCGGACCCGTGAGCTGATCGACATCCAGCCGCAGCCCGAGCCGGGGGAGGATCCTTCGCGCTGGAACTGGGATTCGGCGCTCCTCATCAGTCCGCATTCGAACGAGCGGCTCTACTTCGCCTCGCAGCGGCTCTACCGGAGCGACGATCGAGGCGAGAACTGGACGCCGATCTCCGAGGATCTCACCCGTCAGGTCGATCGCAACGAGCTCGAGGTGATGGGGAAGGTGTGGTCGATCGATACCGTTGCGAAGAACCGTTCGACGTCCTACTTCGGCAACATCGTCTCGATCGACGAGTCGCCGCTGGTCGAGGGGCTGATCTACGTCGGGACCGACGACGGGTTGATTCAGGTCACCGAGGACGGCGGCGCGACCTGGCGCACCGTCGACGGCGTTCGCGGTGTGCCCGACTGGACCTATGTCGCGGACCTAACGGCGTCGCTCCACGATGCCGACACCGTCTATGCGGCGTTCGACGCCCACAAGGACGGCGACTTCCGGCCCTACCTCTACAAGAGCGACGACCGCGGCCGGACGTGGACGTCCATCGGCTCCGACCTGCCCGAGCGAGGCAGCGTCTACGTGGTCGATCAGGACCACGAGCAGGCGTCGCTCCTCTTCGCCGGCACCGAGTTCGGCGTCTTCTTCACGCCCGACGAGGGGAGCTCCTGGGTGCAGCTCACAGGCGGCGTGCCGACGATTGCGGTCCGCGATCTCGACCTCCAGCGCCGCGAGAACGATCTCGTGCTCGGCACCTTCGGCCGCGGTTTCTGGGTGCTCGACGACTACTCACCGCTGCGCGGCCTGACCGAGGAGACTCTCGCTGCCGAGTCGCTACTCTTTGCGCCGCGCACGAGCAAGCTCTTCGTCCAGAGCTTCGAACTCGGCTACAACGATAAGGCGTTCCAGGGGGACGCGTTCTACACCACCCCGAATCCGCCGATCGGCGCCACGGTGAGCTACTACCTCGATGAGGGGCTCACGACCCTCGAGGAGGATCGCCAGAAGGCCGAGGAGGAGGTAGAGGAGGCCGGCGAGTCGGTGCGCTACCCGAGCTGGGAGGCGCTGCGCCGCGAAGACCGTGAGCAGGAGCCCGCGATCGTGCTGACGGTGCGGGACGGCGACGGCAGCGTGGTGCGTCGCTTCACGGGACCGACTTCGGCCGGTCTCCATCGGGTGACCTGGGATCTGCGCTTCCCGCCACCGGACGCGGTGGAGCTGAGCCCGCCTCCGAGGCACGCGTTCTCGAGCGATCCGATGGGGCCGCTGGTGGTGCCCGGCACCTACTCGGTGAGTCTGTCGAAGCGGGTTCGGGGCGAGTGGACCGAGTTGGCGGGCCCGGTCGAGTTCGACGTCGAAGCGCTGGGTCGCTCGACGCTCGACCCCGGCGACCCGGCCGAGACGCTGGCTTTCCATCGCAAGGCGGCCGAATTGAACCGGGCGATCGACGGCGCGGTCTCGGTGGCCGGCGAGATGGACGGTCGGCTGAGCCATCTGCGCCGCGCCGCGCTCGACACCGCCGACGGCGATCCGGCCTGGGCCGATCGTCTCGACGCGCTGACCGAGCGCCTCGCCGACCTTCGGGTCGAGCTCACGGGAGACCGAACCGTGGCGCGGCGCAGCGAGCCGACCTCGCCTTCGATCGCCAGCCGCGCGGGTCGTATCACCGGCCAGTGGGCGACGACCGCTCCACCGACAGGGACCCATCGCCGGCAGTACGAGATCGCCTCCGACGCGTTCGCCGAGGCTCTCGGTGAGCTGGGCGCACTCGAGGCCGATCTCTCGAGCCTGGAGGCGGAGATGGAGCTTGCCGGGGCGCCCTGGACTCCGGGCCGCATTCCGCAGTGGCGGCCGGAGTGACTCGAGGAGCCGGAGTGACTCGAGAAGTGAGTCAGGCGATGACCAAGCGAGTCCTGTTCGTCTGCATGGGCAACATCTGCCGCTCTCCGGCGGCCGAGGCGGTCTTCGTTCGACAGGCGTTCGAGCGCGGCGTCGGCGAGGCGGTCGAGGCAGATTCGGCCGGCACCATCGCCTACCACTCGGGCGAGGGTCCCGACGCCCGGATGCGCCGGGCCGCCGCCGCCCGTGGCGTCGAGGTCGACGGGCAGGCGCGCCCGGTGGTCGTGGAGGACTTCGAGTCGTTCGACCTCATCGTCGCCATGGACCGCGACAACCTGCGCGATCTCGAGTCCATGCGTCGCGGCGGACGAGCCCGATTGGCACTCTTCAGCGACTTCCTGCCGTCCGGCAACCCGACCGACGTGCCCGATCCCTACTACGGCGGACCGGAGGGATTCGACAACGTCCTCGACCTTCTCGAGCAGGGGTGCCCCGAACTGCTCGATCGCCTCGTCGCCTGAAGGCTCGTAGCCTAGAATGCCCGCCATGCGAGTCCTCAGTGCCTTTCTCGTCGTCGTCGCAACCGTCTCTCCCCTGACCGCCAGCGACTGGGAGACGAAAGTCGATCCCTGGGTCCTCGATCAGGTCGCGCTCTCGGGAGAGACCGAGTTCCTCGTCGTTCTCGAGCGTCAGGCGGACCTGTCGGCCGCGCGCACCCTCGGGACCAAGGCGGAGAAGGGGCGCTTCGTCTTCGAGCGCCTCACCTCGATCGCCCGCGCCACGCAGGGGCCGTTGCTGGAGGAGCTCGAGTCCCGTGGCCTCGAGCACCGGCCGTACTGGATCGCGAACATGATCTGGGTGCGGGGCGGCGAGGAGGCACTGGTCGGCCTCGCCGGCCGCGGAGACGTCGCGCGGATCCACGCCAACCCGTCGGTGCGGTTCGTCGCCCCCAAGGTGACTGCGGCTGACTCGGCGGCTGTGCTCGGCGCCGAACCGAGTCTCGCGCACGTCGGCGCGACCGACTTCTGGGCTCAGGGGTTCACCGGTCAGGGGACGGTGATCGCCGGTGCCGATACCGGCTACGACTGGGACCACCCGGCGTTGCGCGATCAGTATCGCGGCTGGGACGGCTCGGCGGCGGTGCACGACTACAACTGGCACGACGCGATCCACTCGGGCGGCGGGTCTTGCGGATTCGACTCGACGCAGCCATGCGACGACGGTTCCCACGGCACGCACACGATGGGAACGATGGTCGGTGACGACGGCGGCAGCAACAAGATCGGCGTGGCGCCCGGAGCGAGGTGGATCGGCTGCCGCAACATGGACCGGGGCAACGGCACACCGACGACCTACAGCGAGTGTTTCCAGTTCTTCCTCGCCCCGACCGATCTCGCCGGCAACAACCCCGATCCGGGCCTCGCTCCCGACGTGGTGAACGGCTCGTGGAGCTGTCCCCCTTCCGAGGGTTGCACCGATCCGAACGTCCTCAGATCGGTGGTGGAGAGCCTGCGAGCCGCCGGGATCGTCGTCTCGCAGGCGGCCGCCAACAGCGGGCCGGGCTGCAGCACCGTCAACACTCCGGCGGCGATCTACGAAGCGACCTTCAGCGTCGGCGCAGTGAGCCTGAGCGACACGATCGCGAGTTTCTCCTCGCGCGGCCCGGTGACCGTCGACGGCAGCCAGCGCCTCAAGCCGGACGTCTCGGCCCCCGGGGTGTCGATCCGCTCTTCGGTGCCTCCCAGCGGCTACGGCTTCTCCAGCGGCACGAGCATGGCGGCGCCGCACGTTTCAGGGCTCGTCGGGCTGCTGATCTCCGCCGACCCTTCCTTCTCGGGCGATCCGGACGCGATCGAACAGCATCTGATGTCCACGGCGGTCCCCGGCACGGTGACCGGCCAGACCTGCGGCGGCATCCCCGATTCGCAGACTCCCAACAACACCTATGGCTGGGGGTCGGTGCGGGCGTCGCTGTCGCTGCCGCCGGAGATCTTCGACGACGGCTTCGAGAGCGGCGACACATCGGCCTGGACGTCGACGGTCCCCTGAGCCGCATTCCCGGGCGTGGCGGCCGATGAGCGGCCTCGTCGAGCGGGCTGTCTCCCACGCCCTGGGGGCGAGCGTCGGTGTCGTGTCCGCACGCGCCGCATCGGGGGGCTGCATCAGTTCCGCCACGCTCCTCACCCTCACCGACGGCCGTGACGTCTTCCTCAAGCTTCACGATCCTGAGCCGGCGGGGCTGCTCGAGCGCGAGTCGGAGGGGCTCGCGGCGCTGGAGCGGGCGGCGGCGATCCGGACACCCGAGGTCGTCGGCGTGGGCAAAGTGGGCGGGAAGCAGTACCTCCTGCTCGAGGCGATCTCCGAATCGACACGGCCGCCGGGCTTCTTCGCCGATCTCGGAAGGCGCTTCGCCCGGCTGCACCGCGGCACCGTCGGCGAGCGATGCGGTTTCGAGCGAGACAACTTCATCGGCGCGACCCCGCAGCCCAACGGCTGGCTCGACAGCTGGCCCGAGTTCTTCGCCCGCCGCCGCCTCGGCTTCCAGCTCCGGCTGGCGCGCCAGCGTGGGCGCTCGACCCCCGAGCTCGACCGGCTCGGTGACCGCCTGCTCGCCGTTCTCGAGTCACGGCTCGAGGTGCCGGGCGAGGTGCCCTGCCTGCTCCATGGTGACCTGTGGAGCGGCAACCTGCTGTGCGACGACGCCGGGAGGCCGGTGCTGATCGACCCCGCCTGCTATCACGGCCATCGCGAGGCCGATCTGGCGATGACGAGGCTCTTTGGCGGCTTCGGTGCCGACTTCTACGGCGCCTACGAGGAGGAGTGGCCGCTTCCGCCCGGCAGTGCCGAACGGCTCGACATCTACAAGCTGTATCATCTGTTGAACCACCTGAATCTCTTCGGCGGCTCGTATCTGCGTGACTGCATCGGCCTCCTGAAGAAGATCGTCTGAGCATCGAAAGAGCTCCGGGCCGACCTCCCGGAACCCTCGCAACACGAACCCTCGCAACACCCTGGGAGTCGCCATGCCTTCGTTCGATATCGTCGTCGAGACCGACCTCGCAGAGGTCGACAATGCCGTCAACCAGGCGCGCAAGGAGCTGTCCCAGCGCTACGACTTCCGAGGCTCGAAGAGCCGCATCGAGTGGGAGAAGGGGACCCACGAGATCACTCTCTTCGGCGAGGACGACTACCGGCTCGCGGCGGTGCTTGACGTGCTGCAGTCGAAGCTCTTCAAGCGCGGTGTGTCGATCAAGAACCTCACCCTCGGGACCGCGGAGGACGCCGCCGACAGTATGCGCCGCCAGCCGGTGACCCTGGCCAAGGGGATCGAGGCGGAGACCGCGAAGGAGATCGCCAAGCGGGTGAAGCAGATGAAGAGGAAGGTCCAGGCGGCGATCCAGGGCGATCAGGTGCGGATCTCGGGCAAGAAGCGGGACGACCTGCAGGCGGTGATCGCGATGGTCAAGGAAGCGGATCTCGGGCCGGAGTTCCGGTTCGTGAACATGCGGGACTAGAGGGCTTCTTCAGGGGGGTTCGCGCGTCCTGAGGATTCAGGGCGACGAAGCCCTTTCTCCGCCCGGCCTCACCCGACCAAACCCCGGGCGGAGAAACCCCTTCGTCGCCCTTGATGGATCGGAGGGCTGCTGCTTCTCCTGACAGAGGAACTTGCACGTTCGACCCCGGACCGCACGAACCGGAAGGCCCTCGCTAGGGGGTGGAAGGGCGGAAGGTCAGTGCGCTGTCGTGGACAGCGCACTGGCTGACCTTCCGGCATCCTCCCGATGGGGTACGAGGTCGGCGGCGTGGGAGAAGCTGCAGCTTGGCGGGTCGTCAAGGGCGACAAAGACGTTTCTCTGCCAGGGGTATGGTCGGGTGAGGCCTGGTAGAGAAGGGGCTTTGTCGCCCTGAATCCGTGGGACACGCCTCCAGGCGAGCCGGGGGCTTGACAGACGTCGCCGCCGAATGCTAATTTTCTAGCAGTGCTAAAAACATAGCACTCGATCACGAGGTACTCGAACCCTATGAGCGACGACAAGAGCCGCCATCTGAGCCGCCGGGAACGGCAGATCATGGACGTCATTTACGCTGCCGGTCGGGCCGGCGCCGCGGAGGTGCGGGAGGCTTTGCCGGATGCGCCGTCGTACTCGGCGGTGCGGGCGTTGTTGCGGATCCTCGAGGAGAAGGGGCATCTGCGGCACGAGGTGGAGGAGAACCGCTACATCTTCGTGCCGACGGTGCCTCGCGAGAAGGCTCGTGAGCGTGCCCTGGAGCATGTGCTCGCGACCTTCTTCGACGGATCGGCGGCGAGTGCCGTGGCGGCGTTGCTGGAGATCGGCGACACAGACCTGAGCGGCGAGGAGATCGACCGCCTGCAGTCGTTGATCGATACGGCGCGGGAGGAAGGGCGATGATTGACCCGGGCTCTTCGTTTCTCGTCGATGTGGCGCTTCGCGGCAGCGTCCTGTGGCTGCTCGCGGGGCTGGCGGCCGCCCTGCTGCGCAAGGCGGCGCCGGCGGTGCGTCAGGGGCTGTGGACGGCGACGATCGTCGGTGTCCTCGCCCTGCCGCTGCTGACTCTCACCCTGCCTCCGCTCCCGATCCTGCCTGCGGGAGCTTCCGTCCCGCCTTCGGGAGAGGAGACCTCCTTCGGGGTGCAGTCGATTCTCCCGTCCGCCGGGCTCGGGTCGCCGGGCCGCACGACCGCGACGCTCGGCGCGGTCGCGGTCTCGGTACCCGAGTTCGATCCGGTCGGCGCCTTCGTGCGCCGCCACGCGGGTGAGCTGCTGCTCGCCAGCTGGCTGCTGGGGGTCGTTGCCGTCGTCGGCTGGCTGGCCCTCGGGCTCGTGCGGTTGCGCTCGATTCGTCGGCGCTCGTCCGCCCCCTCGACCGATGTCGATCTCATGGCCGCGGCGTTGCGCCGCCGCCTCGGAATCGGGCGGCCGGTCGAGCTGATCGTCTCCGAGGAGGTCTCGGGTCCCGCCACCTGGGGGTGGCGGAAGCCGACGGTCGTGCTTCCGCCCGCCTGCCGGAGCTGGAGTCGCGAGCGACTCGAACTCGTGCTCGCCCACGAACTCACTCACGTTGCGCGCCACGACTGGATCGTGCGCGTGCTGGCGCGGCTCGGCTGCGCCCTCTACTGGTTTCATCCGGTCGCCTGGCTCGGACTCACCCGTCTGCGGACGGAACAGGAGCTCGCGTGCGATCAGGCGGTTCTGGATCTCGGCACCCGGCCGAGCACCTATGCCCAGCACCTGCTGGCGATCGCTCAGGCGGCCGCGGCAAGACGCGGGGCCGCCGTTCTCGACGTGGCTGCGCTCGACATGGCGCGCCGCACACCCATGGAAGGAAGACTGATGTCGATTCTCTCGAACCGTTCCCGTCGCCCGCTTCGCAGCGGGCTGCTCGTCTCCGCGTTGCTCGTCGTGGCTCTGCCGGTGCTCGCGACCGTCAGGTCCGAAGCTCCCGAGGCGCCCCGGCCTCCTCAGGCACCCCGGGCGTCGGCGCCTGCGCCGGCACCGCAGGCGTCTTCGGCAGTCGTCGGCGAGGTCCCCGAGGCTCCCGTGGCTCCAGCTTCCCCCGAGGCAGCGCCAGTCGTCGGACCGGACGGGATCGTCGGGCCGGTCGATCTCGTCGGGCCGTTGCCGGCTCCGGCGGTCGCTCCTTCACCTGCCCCGTCGCCCCAGGTGAGGCCGGTCGCCCCATCGGTCCCGGCTGCGCTCGCGGGTAGTCCAATGGTCGCCGTCGGCGATGTCTCTGTGGAACCGAGCGTCGATCTGTCGATCGCGCCGGCCCCTGTTGTCGCGCCGACACCGGCCGTCGCGCCGACACCGAAGGTGGCCTGGGTTCAGGCGGCGGTGTCCGCTCCGCAGGCGAGCCCCTCGCCGGAAGAAGAGCCGAGCCCGGTGGTGGCACCCACGGCTCCTCGCGCGCCCCGTCCCGACGACGAGTCGATGGACGACGACTGGTTCGACGAAGGCTGGGAATCCACCTACGAGCTCGACGAAGCGCTGCGCGAGAAGCTCGAGCGGCTCGAAGAGGTGATGCGCCCCATCCACGAAGAGATCGAGCGCGAGATGGAGTCGGCCATGCAGCCGCTGCTCGAAAGCATGGAGGAGCTCGAGCTCGAGATGCGCCCGTTCCAGGAAGAGATGAGCCGGCTGGGCGCGGAGATGAGCGAGATCGGCCTACGTGATTTCCACGCCTCTGGCGCGGGCGATGCGATGGCGGCGCAGTCCGCCGCCCTCGCCGAGGCTGCGATGGAGCAGGCGCGGCTCGGTGCGGAGCTGGCGCGAGCCGAGGGCGAGGAGGCCGAGGCGATCCGGCAGCGGATGGAAGAGGTTCGCGAGCGTCTCGAAGAGCAGCGCCAGGAGATGGAGGTCCATCGGCAGGAGATGCAGCAGCACATGGAGGAGCACGGCGAGGAGATCCGTGCCCGGATGGAGGAGCATCGGGTGCGGATGGAGGAGATCCGCCACTCCCTCGAACCGCACCGCGAGCGGATGGAACAGCTTCGAAAGGAGCTCGAGCCGGTCCGTGAGCGCATTCACCGGATCCGCGACGAGCGGATGGAGGAGGTCCACGACGAGCTCGAGCAGGTGCGGCGCGAGATCCGCGAGGAGCGGCGCCGTGAGATCGAGCGCCGCCGCGTCGTCCGCGGGGAGGCTGACGACGACGGTGACGAGTAGGGCGGGAGCCGCCTACCAGGCGACGCCGTAGTCTTCGCCGAAGTCGCTGGCGCCGCCCCACATCGTGCCGTGCTCGCGATCGAAGTAGATGGCGGTGATCGGCCCGGAGGTGCGGCGGCGTGTCTCGACCCGGTAGCCCTTCTCCCTGAGCTTCGCGATCACCCAGTCGGGCACGTCGTCGCGCACCACCAGCCGTCCCGGCTCCGCTTTGTGGGCACCGAAGCTCGACTGCATCTGGTAGCTCGTGATGTTGGCCGCCTCCACCGCCTGCTGCACGTTCATCCCGAACTCGAACACGTTGAGGAAGAACTGGAGCAGGTTCTGGTCCTGGGTGTCGCCCCCCTGGACGGCGAAGGAGAGGTAGGGCTCACCGCCTTTGAGGGCCATGCCCGGTGTGAGCGTCGCCCGCGGGCGTTGACCCGGCTGGACGACGTTGTACGGGTTGAGCCGCTCGTCGAGCACGAAACTCTGCATCCGCTGCGACAGGCCGATGCCGGTCTCGCCCGCGATCACGGCGGGGATCCAGCCGCCCGAGGGGGTGATCGACACCACCCAGCCGTCGGCGTCCGCCGCCTGGATCGAGGTGGTGCCGGCGACGAACGCTTCGTCGGCGGTCATCGAGAACGCCTGCTGAAAGCCGTCCTCGCCTTCGGCCTCGGCGGCCGGCGGAATGTTGGTCCAGGCGTCGAGCAGGTCGCGGAACGGATGCTCGCCGCCCTGGAAGGGGTATGGATCGCCCGGTTTGGTGTCGTCGTCGTTGCGCTCCCAGTCGATCTCCTCGAAGCGCGCCCGGGCGTACGCCTCGGACAGTAGCCCTTCGATCGGCTCGACCGGCGGGGTGTACGGGTCGCCGTAGTAGAAGTCGCGATCGGCAAAGGCGAGATTCATCGCCTGGTAGAGGGCATGGATGTAGGACGCCGAGTTGTAGCCCATGCCGGCGAGATCCGGCAGGTTCTCGAGGATGTTGAGCGCCTGGAGCATCACCGGGCCCTGCACCCAGTGGGTCAGCTTGTAGACCTCGACCCCCTTGTAGTTGGCGGTCACCGGCTCCTCGAGGTAGACCTGCCAGCGGTCGAGATCCTCCATCGTGATGAGCCCGCCCTGCTCCCGGGTCGAGCGCACCAGCTCTTCGGCGATGTCGCCTCGGTAGAAGCGGTCGTAGGCGGCGCGGATCGCCTCCTCGCGGCTCTTGCCGGCGTCGAGCGCCTTCTGCTCGGTCTCGACCAGCTTGAGCAGGGTGGCGTGAAGGTCCGTCTGGCGGAAGATCTCGCCCGGGTAGGGGGCGGCGCGCTCCCCGGGGTTCTCCTCGTCGAGGTGCGGCAGGAAGACTTCCTTCGAGTAGGGCCACGAGGCGAGCATCTCCCGGCGGCGCTCCATGTTGTCGGCCTGCGATGCCTCGATCGGATAGCCGGCCGCCATCTCGATCGCCGGTGCCAGCACTTCGGCGAGCGACAGGCGACCGAATTTCTCGAGCATCACGAGGAGGCCGCCGGGCGTACCCGGCGTGACCGCGGCCAGCGGGCCGTACTCGGGCGGATAGAGGAACCCCTGCTCCTTGAAGAACTCGACGGTCGCCCCGGTCGGCGCGACGCCGAGGGCGTTGACGCCGATGACCTTCTTCGTCTCCGGGTTGTAGATCAGCGCCTGAGTTTCGCCGCCCCAGCCGAGGGTGTCCCACATGGTCGAGGTCGCCGCCAGCATGGCGCACGCCGCGTCGACCGCGTTGCCCCCCCTGGCGAAGGTCACCGCCCCGGCGGTCGCGCCGAGCGGCTTGCCGGTGATCGCCACCCAGTGCTTGCCGTGGAGCACCGGCTTGACGGTACGTTGCGCCCCCAGCGGAGCGACGGCAAGGGTGACGGCAGCGAGAGCCAGGACGAGCGGGCGGGGCGAAACAGGGCGCATGAGGAGCCTCCTCGGGTTCGGTCAGGTGTCGGTATGCTACCCGCATGACCCGCGCCGAAAAGGCCGAGAAGATCCTCGGCATCCTCAACGACCTCCACCCTCGACCGCCGATTCCGCTCGATCATCGCGATCCGTTCACGCTGCTGATCGCCGTTCTGCTCTCGGCCCAGACGACCGACGCCCGCGTCAACATGGTGACGCCGGCACTCTTCGACAAGGCGCCGACGCCGGAGGCGATGGCGGCGCTCTCGGTGGAGCAGATCCTCGAGTTCATCAAGACCTGCGGGTTGGCGCCGACGAAGGCGAAGAACGTGAAGAAGCTGGCGGAGATCCTGGTGGAGCGGCACGGCGGGGAGGTGCCGCGGAGTTTCGCGGAGCTGGAGGCGTTGCCGGGGGTGGGGCACAAGACGGCTTCGGTGGTGATGGCGCAGGCTTTCGGGATTCCGGCCTTTCCGGTGGATACGCACATTCATCGGTTGGCGGCTCGCTGGGGGTTGTCGACGGGCAAGAACGTGGACAGGACGGAGGCTGATCTGAAGGCGGTGTTTCCCGAGGAGACGTGGAATCGGGTGCATCTTCAGATCATCTATTTCGGGCGAGAGCATTGCCCGGCGGCTCGGCATGACCTTTCCGCCTGTCCGATCTGTTCTTGGGCGGCTACGAAGAAGCGGATGGCTGAGGAGCATTCCAAGTGGCGGAAGGGCTAGGGCTTGGGGTGCGTGGCTGGGCGGGGATCGTGCTGGTGGTGCTGGGGCTCGGTGTGGTCTTGGTTTCCGGATTGGCCTGGATCGATCCGGAGTTTCGGTGACAGGTTACTTATCTCTGATCGAACCGGCATCGCGACGATGCCGGCCCTCGGGCCGTCCGAAGACTGAGCCCGAGGGGGGCATTGCGCGACCGGGGTAGTTGAGTGGGTGGCGCGCGCTCCTTCGCCTTCGCCGGGGAGCGGTGCGGCTGATTGGGTGGATAGCGGGCTCGGCTCGGAGCCCCCTCGGTGCTCAGTCTTCGGGCGGCCGGGGCCTGTCGCTGCGGGGAGCGTCCTGGGACCTGGCGTTGGCGGTAGTCGTGGGGTCCCACTCCGGGCTCCACCCGAGAGGCTGGGCTGGAGGCCTAGGAGTCCCTGGAAGTGACGAGACGAACCTGCTCCGGTGTCTCACCAGTCCAGGCATGGAAGGCTCGGAAGAAGGAGTTCGGGTCCTCGTAGCCGAGCAGGAACGCGATCTGGCCTCCGGACATCGTCGAGTTCCCCAGGTAGTGTCGCGCGAGGGCTTCCCGCGTCGAATCGAGGACTTCCTGGAAGCTGCTGCCCTCGGCACTCAGGCGCCGTTGAAGGGTTCTCGTGCTGACGGCGAGCCTGTTCGCCACCGCACCGAGCGCCGACCTTCCGCTCGGCAGCAGTTCCAGGAGCGCGCCGCGGACCCGGTCCGAAACGGTGGCCGTCTCATCTAGTTCAGCGAGCCTCTTGCGCAGCTCGGGCCGGAAGAAGAGCCACATCGCGTCGTTTCTGGTCAGGAAGGGGCGCGCAGCGTCCAGCGCCGAGAAGGTCACGGCATGCTTCGGTCCGGTCCTGACCCTGTTGCCGAAGTAGCTGGTGAACGCCTCGGCCGGCCGAGGGGGGGCCGGGGTTTCCACGGCCGCTGGGCGAATCCCCTCGCGGGTTGCGAGGCGAGCGAGCTCGACGAAGAACACCAGCTCGGTAGCGATCAGGACCGGCGGGGGTGGGATGGCCTTCTCGAGGAATTCGATCTCGAGCGTCGTTGCCGTCGACCCCTGGTCTATGTGGAGCGCCATCGGACCGATCAGCGGCTTGTAGCGGCGGATGCGTTGCAGAGCCGTGTTGAGGTTGGGGCTGCACAGGGCGGCGAAGATCGGCGCGTCGAAGGCCTCGACCGAGATACCGCTGCCCAGCCGAATGGGTAGAGCCGGATCGTCGGCCTCTTCTTCGAGCGCCTGCCAGAAGCGGAAGTAGTCAAGTGTGGAGAGCGAGGCTGAAGGGCGAGAGAAGAGGTCGTCGGGTAGAGCTGCGCGGCGCAGGACACTCGTGGCGTCGATCCCGACGTCTTTGAGGAGAACAGCCCAGCCCGGGTGGACCGCGAACGAACCGCCGCTTCTCATGGCCGACCGTTCGCCCTAGAAGTCCTTGCCACGGAAAGAGTCCCTGACGGCGCCGCCCATCAGTCGCATCAGGTTCAGCCAGCCTGGCTCGACGGCATAGCGCGCCATGTTGAGCGCCATGCTGTCGAAGGCGCTCTTGTTGGTCTGGATCATGTGTCCGGGCGACATGAAGCCGGCGGTCATGATCGACTTCTCGACGCTCTCGAAGTTCATCCCGTTGCCGAAGTTGCCCTGACCGGAGACGAATTCCCTGCCTTCCTCGTTGCCACCCCAGGTCAGCCAGGGACTGAGAAAGATGAAGGGCGGCATCGTGTTGATGGCGATCGCACCGTACTCGAGGTCCGTCACCGCCTGCTCCAGGACCTCCTCGTGGGCCTTCTTCGTGTCTTCATCGATCAGGATACAGCTGGCCAGGGTCCCGTGGAGGCGTGTGTTGCAGAAGGTCACTGCCGCTGGCAGGAAGTCCTCCGCGTTCGCCTCCGTGTCGAGCGGCACCTCGCTGAGGATCTGACAGAAGGCCTCGTTGGCGGTCGCATAGCCCTCCTCATCCGCGCCGGTGATCACCATGAAGCTCGCACTCCTGTACCTGCCGTCTTCGGGTTCGAGGATCTCCGCGTCCGGGTAGGCTTCCTTGAATCTCCGGAAGACGTTGTCAGAGCCGGGATAGTAGGTGCCCGCAGCCGGCGTGTCCTCGGCAATCGCCGTCCTGAGGACGGCCAGGAACTCCTCCCGCTGGGGCCACCGCTTCGAGGTCACGATCGTCTGCACCCTCCCGCACACAGCTCCACCGTTCAACTTGGAGATGGTGGCAATCTGCCGGGCCTGATGAGCCATCTCCTTGGCGGTCCACGGTCGGTCGCCGGGCACCACCAGACAGGGATTGTTGCCGCCGCATTCACTCACGAGAGGCGTCTCTGTGGCCTGCATGATCGCCTGGGCCGTGCCGGACCCTCCGGTGAAGTAGATCCTCGAGAGTCCTGGCTCCGTGGTCAGTTCTCGGCCCTGATCGTGGTCCGCGAAGCTGAGGACCCGGTGTGCGACCAACGGCTGCATGATCGTCTCCCAAACCCGATCGGTAGCGGCATTGAGGTGGTGGGGCTTGTGCACGACGGTGCAGTTCTCGAAGAAGATGGCCTTGAGCATCTCTAGGGATGAGGAGTAGTTGCCGGCACCCAGCACGGCGATGACGCCGGCGGGCTTCTCCATCGGGTTGATCTGCTTCGGTTCACCCTTGACCCGCAGGACTTCCGTACGGTCGCCATACAAGAGTCGGTCTTTCGCCGAGGATGGGAAGACCTTGATGTCGTAGAGCCCCGCCGCGACCTTTCTAACCTCCAGCGGCTGGGGCATTTCGCCGCGGACGAGGCCTTCGTAAAGCGCGATCGCCGCGACGACGGTGTTGGCCATCGGTACGACGGTGCCCACCTTCGAGAGCGCATCGTTGTAGAGCGGCTCGCCCATCAGCTCGTTCTTCATCTTCGTGTCGGAGGCGGCGAGTTCGTCTCCATGCGTCTTGAGGTTCTCGCGGACCTGCTCGAGCAGTTCGAGTCTCTGCTCCGCGGGCGTCCTCGCCCACATCTGCGGATCCAGGTGGTCGACGGCTGCTCTCGACTTCATCGGTCTCCTCCGGGCTGGCGATGGTGTCTCATGCCTGCTTCCTGCATCTGTGAAGAGGTAGCGCGGCTCATCGGAACAGGCGGCTGAGCAGGAACTCGTAGACGCCGTCGCCGAACCACTTCCGGATGAACATCAGCGGTCGGGCGCCCATCCCCTTGACGTAGCGGCGCCTGGGCCTGGGGCTCGTAGCGGCTTCTAGGAAGACCTTCCCGAGTACCTCGGGTGCGGTACCGCGCTCGAAGGTGCGCGGGTCTTCCATCATCCTGAGAAACGGCTCCATCTGGCCTTGATAAGCGCTCCGGTCGTAGTACTTCTTGAGCTGCTTTCCGGTGACGTCCCCGAACTCGGTCCTGATGCCGCCGGGTTGGACGACGACGACCTGGATATTGAAAGGGGCCAGCTCGATCCGGAGGCAGTCCGACCAACCCTCGACGGCGTGCTTGGTCGCGTGGTACCAGGCGCCGAGCGGCGTGTAGATTCTGCCCCCCATCGACGAGGTGTTGATGATGCGGCCTCCCCTCTGCGCCCGCATGTGCGGCAGTACCTGCTGCGTCAGATCGGCCATTCCGAAGAGGTTGACCTCGAACTGGTAGCGGGCGTCGTCGAGCGGTACGTCCTCGACCGGGCCGTAGAGGCCGAAGCCTGCGTTGTTGATCAGGACATCGATGCGGCCTTCAGCCTCGACTATCTGCTTCACGACACGCTCGTTGTCCTCCGGCTTCGTCACATCGAGTGCGACGGGCACGATGCCCCTGGGGGCCAGTTCCTCCTGCATGCGGTCGATGCGACGCGCGGCGGCATACACCCTGTGGCCACCCTCGGCGAAGAGCAGGGCGGCAGCCTTGCCCATTCCCGAGGACGCTCCGGTGATCAGTACGGTCTTGCTCACTCCTCGTCTCCTTTCCGGCCTGTGAGCCGGTGGGCTCTCGTTCCTATCGACTCCACACTAGGCGGCCGCGAACAGGTGGTCACTAGCAGATCGCGCCACATCGCTGGCGGATGGCGCCGAACCTGCCGCAGGCACCACGAAACGGGCTTCGGAAGCGGTGCTCCGCGAGGAATCGGAGTTGCGTCGGAGTTCCGGTTTCGGAGTTTCGGTGACAGGTTACCTATCTGCGATCGAATGCGATCGCGACGATGCCGGCCCTCGGCCATCCGAAGACTGAGCCCGAGGGGGGGCGTTGCGCGACAGGGGTAGTTGAGTGGGTGGGGCGCGCTCCTTCGCCTTCGCCGGAGAATGGTTCGGTGGCTTTCGGGCTCGGCTCAGAGCCCCCTCGGCGCTCAGTCTTCGGGCGGCCGGGGCCTATCGGTGGGGTGCACCCGGAGGGGGTGGGGAGGAAGCGTGACTCAGGGGACTTCGAGTCTCCTGAATCACGATGGGTCTTGGGGTTGACTTGGTACCCCTGTGGGGTATGCTAGGTACCCCTAGGGGGTATTGTGAAGAAAGAGACGAAAGACGAGCTTCTGAAGCGGTTGCGGCGGGCGGAGGGGCAGTTGGCGGCGGTGCATCGGATGGTGGATTCGGACGAGGGGTGTGTGGATGTGCTGCTGCAGATCTCGGCGATCCGGGGGGCGTTGAGCAAGGCGGCTCAGGTGCTCCTGGGGTCGCATATCGAGACCTGCGTTTCGGACGCGCTCAAGGACGGCAGTGAGGAGGCGCGGCGGCGGCAGGTGGAGGATCTGATGACGATCTTCGACCGGTTCGGCGGAATCGCGGCCAGGTAAGGACGATGAGGGCGTATCTCGAAGCGAACTGGGAGATTCTGCTGGAGCTGGCGCCCTGGCTGCTGCTGGGGACGGTGATCGCGGCGGTGTTGCACGTGGTGCTGCCGCGCGACCTGATCCGCAAGCAACTGCGTGGCTACGGGGGAGTCGGCAAGGCGGTGCTCTTCGGGGTGCCGATGCCGCTTTGTTCCTGCGGGGTGATTCCGGCGGGATTGGGGCTCAAGAAGGATGGAGCGAGTGACGGTGCTTCGGTCGGCTTCCTGATCTCGACGCCTCAGACCGGGGTCGATTCGATCCTGGTGTCGGCGTCGTTCCTCGGTTGGCCGTTCGCGCTCTTCAAGGTGGCCAGTGCGGCGGTGACGGGGTTGGTGGGCGGTTGGTGGGCGGAGGCGATCGGCGGGGAGGAGGAGGCCGAGCCGGAAGCAGTGTTGGACGATCGGCCTGGGACTCGTCGCGGCGCGGCCGCGGAGATGCTGGAGCACGGGCTCGACATCCTTCGGAGCATCTGGCGCTGGCTGGTGGGCGGAGTGCTGATCTCGGCTGCGATCGACGTCTTCGTGCCGGATTCGGCGCTAGCCGGGCTCGGCTCGATCGGCGCGCTCGGGGCCGGGCTGGCGGCGCTGGCGGTGAGCCTGCCGCTCTATGTGTGTGCGACCGCCTCGGTGCCGATCGCCGCTTCGCTCGTCGGGGCCGGAATGCCGGCAGGGGCGGCGCTGGTCTTCCTGATGGCGGGGCCGGCGACCAACGTCGCGACGATCGGTGCGATCGCCAAGACCCTCGGGCGGCGGATGCTGGTGGTGTACCTGGCGACGATCGTCGTCGGCAGCCTGGCGCTGTCGCTGGTGTTCGACTGGGTGATCGGCGACGAGGCGGCGCGGGCAGCGCTATCGCATGAGCACGCGGCGGCGTGGTGGGCGGTGGCGAGCGCCGTCCTGCTGCTGGCGCTCCTGGCGTGGTTCGCCTCGAGCGAGCTTCGGGAGTTCTTCGGTCCCTCCCCCGAGGAGGTGGTGGCGGAGTCGGGAGGGCACGGTGACCGAGATCGCGATCGACGGTATGAGCTGCGGCGCCTGCGTCGATCACGTCGAGAAGGCGCTGCGGGCGACCGACGGGGTGACCGGGGTCGACGTCGACCTCGACCCGGGGCTGGCTCGCGTCGCCGGCACGGCGGACGAGGCGCGGCTGCGCGAAGCGATCGCCGGCGCCGGCTACACGCCGCGCTGACAGGTCAGACCAGGATCCGCCGCAGCCAGTTGCCGATCGCCTCGATCTCCTCGAGACAGACCTGGTGGGCCATCGGGTAGTCGAGGCTCTCGACCTCGTAGTCGTGTCCCTCGAGCCACTCGCGAGTCCTGATCGCCAGGGAGTGCGGCACCATCGGGTCGAAGGTGCCGTGGGCCTGGAAGATCGGCGTCTTCGCGTTGGCCTCGTGGCGCTCGGTCTCGAGCACATCTGGAGCGACCAGGTAGGTCGAGAGCGCCATGATGCCGGCGAGCTTGAGATCGAGACGCAGGCCGCAGAAGAGGGCGATCGCGCCACCCTGCGAGAAACCGGCGAGGACGATCCGCTCCGTCGGGATGCCGCGCCCGACTTCACGGTCGATCAGCCGCTCGAGCTCGTTGCTCGACTTTCGGATCCCCGCTTCGTCCTGGCCCCGGGCGTCGAGGCTGGTGATGTCGTACCAGGCGGGCATGACGAAGCCGCCGTTGAGCGTCACCGGGATCTTCGGCGCGTGGGGGAAGACGAAGCGGATGCCATGGCCCTCGGGCAGGCCGAGCTCGGGGACGATCGGCACGAAGTCGTTGCCGTCGGCGCCGAGGCCGTGAAGCCAGATCACGGCGCTCGTCGCCTCGCCGCCGTTGGGCGGGTGCAACTCGACGCAAGGGAGAAGGGGCGAGTCGCTCATCGTTCTACTCGAGATCGACCCATACCGGGGCGTGATCGGAGGCGGTGAGGCCGTCCTTCTTCTTGCGGTAGTCGCGGTCGATGACGACGTCCGCCACACGCGAGCGGATCGCCTCGGTACCGAGCACGAAGTCGATTCTGAGGCCCTTGTTCATGTGGAACGAGCCGGCACGGTAGTCCCACCACGAGTACATCCGCGTCTCCGGGTTGCGGTCGCGGTAGAGGTCGGTGAGCCCGAGGTCCAGCAGCGCCTCGTAGCGCCTGCGCTCGTCCGGCGTGTGGAAGATCCGGCCGACGGTCTTCTCCGCCGGGTGGTGGCTGTCGAGCTCGGTTGGGCAGATGTTGAAGTCGCCGCACAGGATCGCTGACGCGTCGTCGGCGTGCTCGGCCTGCCAATGAGCCGCCAGCGACTCGTACCAGGCGAGCTTCTTCGGGTAATCGTCGTGGTCGGCGCTCTTACCGTTGGGGCAGTAGACGGTGGTGAACGAGAGATCACCGAACCGGGCGGTGACGAGCCGCGAGCCGAACTCCTCCTCGCCGGGCAGGCCTCGCTGGGTGACTTCCCCCTCCTCGCGGCTGAGGATCGCCACTCCGTTCCACGCCTTCTGCCCGTGCACCGCCGCCTTGTAGCCGGCGGCCTCGATCTCGTCGTACGGAAACTGCTCGTCGGTGAGCTTGAGCTCCTGCAGGCCGACGACGTCCGGAGAGCGGGCGTCCAGCCAGTGGAGGACGAAGTCGAGACGGGCGCGGAGGCCGTTGATGTTCCAGGTGGCGAGGCGCATGGCGGGCAAGGATACAGCGGGCGTCTGTGCGATTCGAGCTGCCGTCTGCGTCGTGTGGGGCGTGAGCCTCGTATTCGAATGGGATTCCTCGAAGGGGGACCGGAACCTGAGGAGGCACGGGGTGTCGTTCGGTGAAGCGATCGCGGCCTTCTCGGATCCGCTCTCGATCACTGTGCCCGATCCAGACCATTCGATCGGCGAAGAGCGCTTCCTCTTGATCGGCATGGGGAGTCGCCGGCGGTTGCTGGTGGTCTCGCACACCGAGGTGGACGGTAGAATCCGGTTGATCAGCGCGCGACCGGCCAACAGGCGTGAGCGGCGCGACTACGAAGGACGGGCATGAGCGATCGAGACGACGACTTGAGGGATCACTACGACTTCCGCGGCGGTGTCCGCGGAAAGTACGCCGATCGCTTCCGCGCCGATGCCGCTGTGCTCGTGTTGGAGCCGGACCTCGCCCGGCAGTTCAAGGATGCTGAGGCGGTCGACAGAGCGCTGCGGGAATTCCTCGCACAGCGGGACTCGGGCACCGCCTGATCCGGGCGCCGAGCCCCAGAGGAGCAGCCCCGGAAGAGACGAGCCATGCCCACTCCCGAAGAACAAGCCCAGTCCATGCTCGACAACGTCGAGGCCAAGACAGGGGCGCCGCTCGACCACTGGAAGAAGGTCGTTGCCGCCAGCGGCCTCGAAAAGCACGGCCAGATCGTCAAGCTGCTCAAGACCGAGCACGGCGTCACCCACGGCTACGCTAACCTGATCGCCCACGAATCGAAGAAGTCGGGGGCGATCCACGCGGACGACGCCGACCTCGTTGCTTCGCAGTACGAGGGCAAGGAGGCGTTGCGACCGATCTACGACCGCATCGTCGAGATCGTCCGGGGGTTCGGCGACGATGTCGAGTTGGCTCCGAAGAAGGCCTACGTCAGCCTGCGGCGCAAGAAGCAGTTCGGGCTCGTCCAGCCGTCGACGAAGTCCCGGGTCGATCTGGGGCTGAAGCTTCCTGACACGGACCCGGATGGGCGCTTGGAAGCTTCGGGGAGCTTCAACTCGATGGTGAGTCATCGGGTGAGACTCGGCGAGCCCGACGACGTGGACGACGAGCTGAAAGCATGGCTTCGAGCTGCCTACCGGGGCGCGGACTAGAGCCAGCCACTCTTCCCTCTGCTCGTGTGACTCGATGCCGGTCTCCCGACTCCAACACGTAACCCGAATCGGCGTCGAGGACCTCGGCGCCCTGGCCGACCGTCTCGACGATCCGGACGTCCTCCGCCTCGAGAACCTCGACACCGACCTGCGCCCGCCACAGTCGGCGCTCGACTTCACGAAGCAGGCGATCGACGACGACGACGCCAACAGCTATCTGCCGTTCGTCGGCCTCGATTCGACCCGCCGGTCGGCCACCGCTCTGGTATCGCGGCTGAGCAGGCGCGAGTACGACTGGGCGACGGAGTGCGTGGCGAGCGCCGGCGGCCTGGCCGGCATCCTCAACGTGCTCCTGGCGACGATCGAGCCGGGCGACGAAGTGCTGCTGACCGACCCGACCTACGTCGGTCTGATCAACCGGGTGCGGCTGGTCGGCGGGGTGCCGCGCTTCGTGCCGCTGGTCCCCGGGGTGGATGGCTGGCGGCTCGACACCGACGCGCTGAGCTCGATCGACCCGGGGCCGGTGACGGCGGCGCTGCTGATGAGCCCGTCGATGCCGACCGGCTCGGTGTTCGACCGGGCCGAGACGGAGGCGCTGGCCGACTTCTGCCGCCGCGCCGACGCCTGGTGGATCCATGACGCGGCGATGGAGCGACTGCTCTTTGACGGTCGCGAGGTGCTCCATCCGGCGTCGCTTCCGGAGATGCGCGAGCGGGTGATTACGGTCGGCTCCGCCTCCAAGGAGTACCGGATGATCGGCTGGCGAACCGGCTGGGTCGTCGGTCCGGCGCCGATCCTGGCGGATGTGGCCAGGGTGAGCCTCACCAACGTCGTCTGCCAGACCGGCATTGCCATGGGCGCGGTGGCGGCGGCGATCGACGACCCGGACGACGGCATCGCGACCTGCGTCGCCGAGTGGCAGCGGCGGCGCGATCGGGTTCTCGAGGAGCTGGCCGGCTTCGTCGCGATCCCCCCGCAGGGAGGCTGGTCGCTGCTGGTGGATGTTGCGCCGCTCGGGCTGTCCGGCGCCGAGGCGTCGCGGCGTCTGCTCGAGCACGGCAAGGTGGCGGCGACGCCGATGACGAACTGGGGGAGCGACGTTGTGGCTCGCTATGTTCGTCTCGTGTTCTCGAACGAACCCATCGAGCGGCTCTCCGGCCTCGGTGAGCGCTTCCGGGCCGCTCTCGAGCCCTGACCTCGTGTCAGGGGAGACCTCCGGCCATCGGGAAGGCCGCCGGCTGGTGGAAGTCGGGCCGTTCTCCTGGGACTGGGAAGGCCGCCAGGTAGCGTCGATGCCTTCCCACGCCGTGGATGGCGAAGGCGTTGACCCGCCACGGTTGCGGCGGCAGGGCGTCGAGCGGCAGCGCCATCCGAGCGTGCCATCTCGCACCCTCGATCCCGGCGGTCATCGACAGCGGTTGGACGACGGCCTGGCGCCGGCGGACGCCGCGGAAGTCGAGCACCAGGTGGTGGCCGTGGGGCGAAAGCTCGATCTCGGTGTAGCGCACGCGGTCCGACGGCCCGCATACCGCGACGAACAGTTCGACGACCTCGTGGTTCCAGAGCCCGTCGGTCGATCCCGGAGAACCTTCGGGCGGCGGGTCGTCGTGGAAAGGCGCCTCGACCACGATCTCCCATCCGCCGGCAAGGGTGGCGAGCGTCACGCCGGCCCGTTCCGCCGAGGCGATCGGTGCTCCGTCCCACCGTCGATCGATCAGCAGTACCAGCGGCTTCGTCACCCGGGAAGTCTAGCCTGAGCATCTCCCGCCGCTGCACTGTGCGACGGACTAGTCAGGAAGACCGTATGTCACTGAATCTACTGCGTTTCCCGGTCACTGCGTTCCTCGGCGTAGCTAAGGCTATGTCTCCGGTGCTCGCAACCGGAAGCCTTGTATCTTCAGCAACCTACGGCCTTCCAGAGCACACCGGCGTGAGAAGTTCGGGCCAGCGAGTACGATGAAGCGGCGATGAGGCGCACCCATGCGATCTTCGGTGCCCTGACCTTGGTGGCGTTCCTCGGTTCGGGGGCCTACATGAGGCTCTTCACCCGGCTCGAGACCCTCCCCGGCGGCGAGCACATGCTCTTCGTCTCGCGGCACATCTACATGCTGGGGCTCGCCCTCGCCCATCTGCTGCTGGCGACGTATCTGACCCCGTTCGCCGCCGGTTGGAGACGCCGGTCGCAGGCAGCGGGAAGCGGGCTTCTCGGCTTGGCGAGCGTGCTCCTGATCGCCGCCTTCGTCGTCGAGCCGATCGGCGGCCTCGGCCGTTCCGCCTGGAGCAGTCTAGGACTGTACGCCTTCGGAGCCGGAGCGATGCTGCATGTCGCCGGCGGCTGGCGTCAGGTGGGCTGAGAACGCGGCCCGGCCACAGGGACCGGTTGCTAGACTGCCCGCTCGTCTCACCAGTTCCGCGCTCATGCGCCTTCTCCCGGAGGTTCCTCGATGTCTCCAGCGTCTCCGAGTTCTCGCATCGCCCTCGTCTTCGTTTTCGTCGCTCTGCTCGCCCTCGCACCCGTCCACGCCGAAGAGGCGGGCTCCGGGATGGAGAAGGAGATGGCGGCGGAGAAGCCGGAGGCGGCTTCTTCCGAGACCCGCCACCGGGTCACCATCGACGGCCAGCGCATCGACTACACGGCGACCGCCGGCTGGCTGATCCTCGAGAGCGAAAAGGACGAGCCGATCGCAAGGTTCGGCTACACCGCCTACACCCGCGACGGCGTCGACGACCTCAGCCGGAGGCCGGTCATGTTCGCCTTCAACGGCGGGCCGGGCTCGTCTTCCATCTGGCTCCACATGGGGGTGCTCGGCCCGCAGCGGGTGGTGGTCGAGGACGAGGGGTACGCGCCGCCGCCGCCGGCGATGCGGGTCGACAACGAGTACAGCATCCTCGACGTGACCGATCTGGTGATGGTCGATCCGGTCGGCACCGGCTTCAGCAAGCCGCTCGGTGAGGCGACGGGCAAGGACTTCTGGGGGGTCGATCAGGACATCCGCTCGGTCGGCTCGTTCGTCAAGGAGTACGTCACCCTCAACGGTCGCTGGGCGTCGCCCAAGTACATCCTCGGCGAGAGCTACGGCGGTGTGCGCAGCGCCGGGCTCGTCTGGCACCTGCAGACGGTCCACGGGATGAACTTCAACGGCGTGGTCGTCGTCTCGCCCTTCCTCAACATGGGATCGGGGATCGACGGTGGCGGCATCGACCTGCCGCACGTCCTCTACCTGCCGACGCTCGCGGCGACCGCCTGGTACCACGGCATGGTGCCCGATCAGCCCGACCTCGAGGCGTTTCACGAGGAGGTCGAGCGCTTCGCCTACGACGAGTACGCACCGGCGCTCCTCAAGGGGTACACGATCGCGGACGACGAGAAGCAGGCGGTGGCGGCGAAGCTCGCCGCCTACACGGGGACCTCGGCGGACTACTGGCTGAAGGCCGACCTCCGGGTGAGCCACACGCAGTTCGTTCAGGAGCTCAAGCGGGATGAACGGCGCATCGCAGGTCGCATCGACTCGCGCTTCATCGGCCCGTCGGTCAACCCGCTCTCCGAGGAGATGGACTACGACCCGTTCTTCCCCGCGGTCGGCCCGGCGTTCACCGCCGCCTTTCTCGACTACATGCACGGCGAGCTCGACTTCGGGCGTGAGGAGACCTACCAGATCATGGGCGGCGTCTCCGACTGGGACTGGGGCCACCGGCCGCCGACCTCGGGCGGCTGGGTCGAGCCGTGGGCGAACCTGCGCAGCGATCTCGCCATGGCTCTGACGATGAACCCCGGGCTGCACCTCCTCGTCCAGCAGGGCTACTACGATCTCGCGACCCCGACGCTCGCCACCAAGCACGACGTCGAGCACCTCGACGTCGCTCCGGAAGTACGCGAGCGGATTCACCTCGAACTCTACGAAGCGGGACACATGATGTACCTCCACGAGCCGTCGCTGGTGAAGTTCCGGGAAGATCTGGCGCGGTTCGTGCGCGAGACCGATAGGTTGGAGTAGAGGGCTCGGGTGGAAGACCGATGATCGTCGGATCGCTGGTAGGGCTACTGCTGGTGATCGCCGCTCTGCACGTTTACTGGGCGCTGGGCGGTTCGGTGGGGAAGTCGGTGACGGTTCCGGAGTCGGACGGCGAGCCGCTCTTCCAGCCGGGGCCTGCAGGGACGATGGCCGTGGCGCTCGGTCTGGTCGCTTTCGCGGGTGTCGTGGCGCTTCACGCCGGCCTGATCGGCACCGGAAGCTCCGGCTGGACCCGCTACGGAACGCTCGCGGTGGCGGTTGTGTTTGGAGTGCGCGCCTTCGGCGATCTGCGTTGGGTCGGCTTCACGAAGCGCCGGCGCGGCACCCGCTTCGCCCTCTGGGATGACCTTCTGTTCTCGCCGTTGTGTCTGTTGCTGGCGCTGCTGGCACTTCTGGTGGCGAAGGACGGGTGACCGGGAAGACTCTGAGGATGTGAGGTGGTCGAAGCTCAGGACCGTCGCGCGGGAACGGTGGGAGCCGGGGGTTCGCCCTCGGGTAGACCTGTTCCTCACCGGTTACCGGACGGTGGAGGTCTGGCGCTGGGCGGTCCTGATTGACGGTAGCGAGATCGCCGGCATGGACGATGTCTCGTACTGGAAGCTCGAAGGGCCACTCATGGCCGAGGGGCGATCTCAGCAGGAGGTCCGACGCCTCCTCCAACGCGAGGGGCGGCACAAGCCGGAGCAGTTCCGGGCGTCGGTGGAAGCGTTCCAGTCGCTCACGGTCGAAAGGGCTCTGGCTACCGACGACGCGGTACTTCGAGCGCTCGCGATTCTCGATCGCCGGCTCGGCAGACGGCGTCTCCCTGGAGTCGAGCCTCTGTCACCCCTGGAGTCGGCGTGCCTCGATCTGAGGTCGGCGCTCTTGGGCTCCAGAGCTCCGGACGGCGGACATCGCGAGGATGCCGGCCCGCGGCAGCCCGAAGGCTGAGCCCGAGGAGGGCGTCGCGCGTCCTCGGCAGTTGGGTGGGCGGCGCGCGCTCCTTCGCCGTGGCCCGGGGGGCCGGTCAGTGTCTGAGCGGCTTTCGGGCTCGGCTCAGGCCCCCCTCGGCGCTCACGGGCGGCCGGGGGCTGAAATCGGCGCAGGGGATGAGAGCCGGCTCGAACCGGGGTGCTCTCGGCGTCCCGCTCAGGGGACGGTACTGGACCAGCTCGAGGTGTCGCCGGACTCGAAGCCGTCGGTGAAGATCATGGAGCCTCGAAGACGTCCGCGCCGGCCTGGTCGCCGTTCTGGTCGGCCCACTGTCTCGAGGACCGTGCGCCATCGGCTCGGCTCCAGTCGCTGGCCAGCAGCTTGGCCGATTCGGCAACCGTCCCCGTCCATCCGCCGGCCGGGCGCTCGAAGACATCGACCCCGCGAGGCTCGTCGTCCCGGGACGAACCGCCGACCACGGTCTCGCCGTCGATGGCGACCGAACCGAACTCGAAGGTGCGAGGTCCGAGGGCTCCAGGCGGGCAGTCTCGGTCAGAGTTCCAGCCCACCCTCCCGCTGGCTCCTCGAAGATCTGCGCCCGCCTGGCCGACGGCGCGAAAGGCGCCGACGACCACCGTGTCGGCGCAGTGTGAGCTCCGAAGACGTCATCCGTCGGGCTCGCCAGAGCCGACTCGTTTACGACCCCGGTCCACCCGCCGGCAGGAGCCTCGAACACGTCGCCGATCCGGAGTTGCCACCGTTGTCCGCACAGCGGGCAACGGCAACGACGGTGTCGCCGGAGACCGAGCTGCCCGGGAAACGTGTCCGAAAGGATGCCGTCGCTCTGTCGCAGCTCGGCGGACTCGTTCACCACCCCGGCCCAGCCTCCGGCAGGCGCTCGTAGACGAAGACCGTCCCGATGCCCGCCGCGGGCACGAAGCCGCCGACGAAGATCGTGTCCCCTTCGGCAGCGATGTGGTCGGTGTTGTTGGAACTGCCGTCGGCCGGTAGCAGAGTGGCCACCTCGGTGACGGTGCCGCTCCAACCCCCGGGAGGGCGCTCGAAGACGTGGACGGTTCCGCGAGCATCGAACACCGTGGCAGCGACCGTGTCGCCCGCGACCGCCACGTAGAGACCGAGCTGGTCGAAATCGGCCGGGGTGCTCGCGACCAGCTTCGCGGCCTCCGTCCAGGTCCCGCCCTGTCGGAGGAAGACGTAGAGGGAACCGGAGGCGTCACCTCCGTCGTCATCCCCTGGCGCAGCGATCACCAGGGTGTTTCCGTCCATCGCGATTCCGGTACCGAAGAAGTCCCCGTCGGCACCATCGCTCGCCAGCAGCTTCACCTTCTCGTTGAGGACACCCTCCCACTCGAGGTGCGGGTCGATGCCGGCCGCCGGCCCCGCCCAGCCGCTCGAAAGCCAGACGTAGAGCGCCAGGGTCCGTAGAGTCCAACGGTGCGATGGCTGGCTTTCCTGCCCCATGGTCACACTCCTCTTCTCACGATCCGATCTCACCGGGAAGTCGTCCTCTCGAGCCGCACCGCCTCCGGGCGGTCGGACCCCGGGACCAAGAACACCTGAGCTCGACGGATGGGACGGCCCGGAGACGGGCGTTTCCCCAGGTCGTGATTGTCTCGCCGGTTTCATGTCAAGGGACGGTTACGGACCAGGCCGAGGTGTCGCCCGACTCGAAGCCGTCGCTGAACATCAGGATGTCCTCGAAGACGTAGGCCGCGCCGGCCAGGTCGCCGTTCTGATCGTGACCCCGGGCGGTCAACACGACGGTCTGCCCCTCGATCACGCCGCGCTCGCCAAGGACGTCTCCGGTCACGCCGTCGCTGGCGAGCAGCTTGGCGGACTCGCCGACCGTTCCCGACCAACCGCCGGCCGGCCGTTCGAAGATGTAGGCCGACCCCGAGAAGGCACCGTTGTCGGCGTCCCCCCACGAGCCTCCGAGCACGGTCTCGCCGTCGATCGCGACCGGACCGAAACGGTCGTCGGCCGCGAGGTCGGACGGCTCCAGTCGTGCATCCTCGGTCAGCGTCCCGCTCCACCCTCCGGCAGGCTCCTCGTAAACGTAGGCGGCGCCCGCCAGGCTGGCGTCGCCACCCGAACCGACGATGACCGTGCTTTCAGAGGCGGCCAGGCGACCGCCGAAGAAGTCATCGCTCATCCCCAGGCTCGGCAGGAGCTTGGCCGACTCGTTGACGATCCCGGTCCAGCCGCCTACGGGGGTCTCGAAGACGTAGGCCGCTCCGGAGAGAGGGCCGTTGTCGTCGCAGCCTCCGCAACCGGCCACGACCGTGTCCCCGGAAGCCGAGAGCAGCGTTGGGAAGAGTTCCCCGGGTACGGTGTCGCTCTGTCGCAGCTCGGCGACTTCGTTCACGGTTCCGCTCCAGCCTCCGGGCGGCTGCTCGTAGACGTAGATCGTCCCGATCCCTTCCGTCGGCGTCCAACTGCCGACGAAGACCGAGTCGCCTTCCGCGGCGACGATCGCACGACCGAACGCGTCGGCGTCGGCCGGTAGCAGCGTGGCGACCTCGTTCACGGTCCCGCTCCAGCCTCCGGGAGGCCGCTCGAACACGTGAACCGCTCCCTGGTCATGGAAGTCGGCGGCGAACACCACGTCGCCCTCGACCGCCAGGCCGGTGCCTAGCGAGTCGACCACGGCGGTCGCGACCAGCTTTGCAGCTTCGGACCACGTCCCACCCTGCCGGATGAAGACGTAGACGGCACCGGTGCTGGCACCGCTTCCGTCCTCGAGCGGTGCTGCGATCGCCAGGGTGTCGCCGTCCATCGCGATCCCTCCGCCGAAGGCGTCCCCCTCGGCACCGTCGCTCGCAAGCAGCTTCACCTGCTCATTGAGGACACCGTCCCACTCGAGGCGCGGATCGACGCCGGCCGAAGGCCTCGCCGTCAGGCTCAGGAGCCCGAGGCAGAGTGCGAAGTTGCGCCCCACCGATCGGTTCGATCGCCGGTTGTCTGGTCTCACGGCCATGCTCCTACTTCCGCCGATTTCGGATCTCACACCGGAGATTCGTCCTCTCCAGCAACGAGGCGCCCGCCGGGTAGCGTCCCCGGAGCGACGAACATCTGAGCTCGGCAGATGGGTCGGCGCGGAGACACGCGATTCCCCTGGGGGGAAGCGGCCTACGCGGCTCACGCCCTCGAGACCGATTCGACTGTGAATTGAGGCTGTGAAGATTATCACAGCCGGAGGGTCGGCCCTTTTCGACCCGTTCCCGACCTCGACAGCGAGGAGGCTCAGCCGGTCAACAGGTCGGGGTAGGTCGGCTCCCAGGCGAACTGCTCGATCTTCGCTGCGGCTTCCCCGGCGGTGATCGGCGAGGCGACCCCCTCCTCACCGGCTCGCACCATGACGGCGACCGCGACCGAGCGGGTGACCTCGCGCAGGCGCTCGATCGGCGGATAGATCCGGCCGCGAGCGGCGTCCTCGGAGGTGACCGCTTCCGCCAGTGCGGTCGCGGCAGCCGAGAACATTCCGTCGCTGACCTCGCTCGCTCCCGCCAACAGGGCGCCGAGGCCGACGCCGGGGAAGATGAAGGCGTTGTTGGCCTGGCCGATTTCGAGGCTCCGCCCCTCCCAATCGACATCCGGGAACGGGCTGCCGGTGCCGACGAAGGCGCGACCGTCGGTCCACCGGAGGATGTCGGCGGGTCGAGCCTCGGAGTGATCGGTGGGATTCGACAGCGGCAGCACGATCGGTCGCTCGGCGTGGGCGGCGACCGAGCGCATCAGCGGTTCGTCGAAGAGGTCCGCCTGGCCGGAGGTGCCGATGAGGAGGGTCGGTCGGAGTTGCCGGACGACAGCGGGCAGGGAGCGGTCCTCGTGGAGCCCGTGCCGGGCGGCGAGAGCGGCCGGCCAGGCGAGCGCCCGCTTGTAGGCGTCGAGCCGCTCGCGGTCGTCGGTGACGAGGCCTCGCGAGTCGAGCACGGCGATCGCCTCCGTCAGTTCCTGCCCGCCGAGTCCCTCCTCGGCGAGGGCGTTGCGAAGCTGTCGCGCGATGCCGATTCCGGCCGCTCCGGCGCCGACGATGACCGTCCGTTGAGCGGTGAGCGGCTCGCCGGAGGCTCGACACGCGGCGACGATACCGGCCAGCGCCATCGCCCCCGTGCCCTGGATGTCGTCGTTGAACGACAGGATCCTCGAGCGATGGCGTTCGAGGAGAGCGAAGGCGTTGGCCTTCGAGAAGTCCTCCCACTGCAGGAGGGCGCCGGGGAACACCTGATTCATCGCTTCGACGAACTCGTCGACCAACCCCAGGTAGGCGTCTCCACGCAGTCGCGGTCGGCGCCAGCCGAGATAGAGCGGGTCGTCGATCAGCGCCTCGTTGTCGGTTCCGACGTCGAGCGAGATCGGCAGCACCTCCCCGGGGTGGATCCCGGCGGCCGCGCAGTAGATCGACAGCTTGCCGATCGGGATGACGATCCCACCCGCTCCCTGGTCGCCGATGCCGAGGATCGCCTGATTGTCGGTGACCACCGCGAGCCGCACCCGCGGCCTCTCGGCATTGGCGAGCACCTCGGCGATCCTGCCGCGATGCTCCGGAGTGACCCACAGGCCGCGGCCGCGCTGGAAGATGTGGCTGAACATCTTCGAAGCTTCGCCGACGGTGGGCGTGTAGACAATCGGCAGGAACTCTGCCAGGTGCTCGCGCAGCAGCCGGTAGAAGAGGGTTTCGTTGCGATCCTCGAGAGCCATCAGGCCGATGTACTTCTCGAGGTCGCTCTCCTTGCGACGGAGGCTCGCGTAGACCCTCTCGACCTGCTGGGCCATCGTGCTCACGACCGGCGGCAGCAGGCCGTCGAGACCGAAGGCGCTTCGCTCTTCGGCGGTGAAGGCGGAGCTCTTATTGTGCAGCGAATCGGCGAGCAGGGCGCGGCCTCGCAGGCCGTCGACATCGTTTCGTTCGGGCATGGGCGTCTCCGAGTATCACAGGAACAGGACGGCGCGCAGGCAAGCGGAGCTGTCACAGGGGCTTCGGAGGCGTCTCTCGGCATAGGATCGCGTCATCTTGGGCGGCGACACTCCACTGCGACTGCGTCTCCAGGCGCTCGCCGGCGTGGTTGGGATCTCGTTCTCGGCGATCTTCGTTCGGCTGTCCGCGGCCTCTCCCTCGACCGCCGGCTTCTTTCGAGTCCTTTATGCGGCACCGTTGCTGGCGGTCTTCTGGTGGCGGGTGCGCGACCTCGATCGAAGGACTGTCCGTGATCGTGCGTTCGCCTTTGCCGCCGGTGCTCTGCTCGCCGGAGACTTCGCCGTGTGGCACCGCTCGATCGAGTCGATCGGTGCCGGCCTCGCGACGTTGCTGGGCAACTCCCAGGTCTTCTGGGTGGCGATCGCCGCCTGGTGGCTGTTCGGCGAGAAGCCGCGACGACTGCTGCTGTGGATGCTGCCGCTGCTCTTCACCGGGGTCGCGCTGACCTCCGGCCTGGGGCGGCCGGACGCCTACGGCGACGCCCCGCTGCGAGGAGTGATCTACGGCGTCGCCACCGGTCTCTTCTACGCCGCCTTCCTGCTGACCTTCCGGCGCAGCGGCTCGGAGCGTGGCCCGACCATCGGCCCGTGGTTCGACGCCACGCTCGGCACCCTCGTCACGATGGCGGTGCTGGGCGGCCTCGACCGCGATCTCGACCTCTCGTGGTCGTGGCCGGCACACGGCTGGTTGATCGCCCTCGCCCTGGTGGCGCAGGTGTTCGGCTGGCTGATGATCACCCGCTCGCTGCCGAAGATGCCGGCTGTCGAGACCTCGATCCTGCTGCTGGCGCAGCCGGCGTTGACCTTGTTCTGGGGGGTCGTGCTGCTGGGCGAGGGACTGTCGTGGGTGCAGGCGGTCGGCGCGTCGATCGTGGTGGCCGGGATTGCGGTGGTGTCGGTTCCGTGGCGACCTCGGGCTCGCCGGGGCGACTGATGCCGCCGGCTGCTAGGATCCGAGGACCGCTTCCATGAGCCCACCAGTCCGCCACGGTCCCTACCCGGAGATCACCTGGCCGGCGATTCTCGTCGGTTACGTCATCGGTGCGCTCATCACGTTGTCGATCGGCTACCTGAGCCTCAAGCTCGGCTTCTCGATCGAGGGGTCGGAGCTGGCGGCGATTCTCGGCTTCGGCGTACTGCGCGGCCTGATGCGGCGGCGCTCGATTATCGAGAACAACATCAACCAGACGATCGCCAGTTCGGTCAACGGCGCGTCGGCGGGGATGATGTTCTCGATCCCGGCGCTCTTTATCCTCGGCTACGAGAACTTCAGCTACCCGCTGGTGGTCGTTGCCTGCATGGCCGGCGGGGTGATGGGCATCGCCTTCATCATTCCGCTGCGCAAGCAGATGATCGATTTCGATCGACTGGCGTACCCGGGCGGCATCGCGACGGCGACGATCCTGAAGGCTCCGGGTGCCGGAGTTCGCAAGGCGTGGCTGCTGATCGGAGCGGCCGTGATCAGCGCAGCGGCGCATTGGATCAGCCTGTCGAGCGGGGTGGAGAACTGGAACGTCGGTGCACTCCTCGGCCTGCCGGAGTACATGAACGGCATCTGGTACCTGTCGCTGCTGACGGTCGGCGTCGCCTATCTGGCCGGCAAGGGCGGGTTCTTCTTCGTCATCGGCGGCTACGTCTGCTACTGGATTCTCGCGCCGCTGCTGAATCTGCAGGGGCGGTTGCCGTCCGCTGACACGCTGACGGAGGCGGGGATGGGCGTGGCGACCTACCTGCGCCTCAACATGTTCCGGCCGGTGGGGATCGGCATGATCATCGGCGGAGCGCTCACCGGCATCGTGCTGGCGCTGCCGCTCGTGGTTTCCGCGGTGCGCTCGATGCAGCGGGCGTCGAAGACCCGCTCCGCGGTGACGACCGATGAGCTGCCGATCAAGCTGCTCTACATCGGGATCGGCGGTGCCCTCGCCGTGCTCACGGTGACGGCGATCTTCTCGGTGCCCGACATCGAGCTGTGGCGGGCGGTGGCGATGGCGGTCCTGGGGACTCTGTGGATCTGGGTCGCCGGCGTGGTGCTCTCGGAGTGCATCGGCCGAACGCAGTGGTCGCCGCTGTCGGGGATGACGCTCATCGGCGTCACGATCCTGATCTTCGTCGCCAGCGGCCTGGGCGACGAGCAGACGGTCATCGCTTCGATCGTCGTCGGCGGGGCGATGTGTGTCGCCATGGCTCAGGCGACCGACCTGATGCTCGATCTCAAGACCGGCTATCTCGTCGGCGCGATCCCGCGGAAACAGCAGATCGCTCAGTTTCTCGGCACCTGGCTCGGGCCGATCCTCATCATGGGGCTGATCGTCGTCCTCCATCAGGCCTACACCCTCGGCAGCGATCGACTCCCCGCACCGCAGGGGCAGGCGCTGGCAAGCGTCATCCAGGGGATCCTCGGCGGCGACGTGCCGATGGACAAGTACCTGACCGGTGCCGGCCTCGGTGCGTTGCTGTCGGCCAGCGGCATCGGCGGCGTCGGGGTGATGGTCGGCCTCGGCTTCTACCTGCCGTTCAACATCATCCTCACCTATACCCTCGGCACGCTGGCCCGCCTCTACACCGATTCGCGCCTCGGTCGCGGCTTCGCCGAAGATGTCGGCATCCCGGTGGCCGCCGGGCTGATCGTCGGCGAGGCACTGATCGGCGTCGTCTACTCACTGATGATCGTCTTCGCCGGATGACGTGCAAGCGATGAAGAAGCTCGGCTATCTCCTGATCACGATCGGTTTCCTCGCCGGCTCGTACTTCGCTACGGAGCGACCGGAGGGAGTGTCGACGGCCGCCTATCTCGCCGCCTTCCTCGTCGGCGTAGTCGGCGTGGTGCTGGCGCGCCGGGCGATGCACGCCGAGTCGCGTGCCGAGGGGAAGATCGCCACCAATCTCGGCGCGATCGCCTCGAGTCTCGAGAGCGTCGTGGCAAAGGCCAAGGCGCTCGACGACGGCAAGGCGTCGATCGACGTCTACGAACTGCGCCACGTGATCGATCGCGACTTTCCTGACGATCTCGACGCGTTCGTCCAGGCGCGCGAGAGCATGGCGCATCGCTTCGGACTGCAAGCCTACGCAGACGTGATGAACCCATTCGCCGCCGGCGAGCGGGCGCTCAACCGTGTGTGGTCGACCTCGACCGACGGCTACATCGACGAGGCTCACAAGCACGTCACCAAGGCTCGCGAGCAGTTCCACGAGGCGCTGATGATGTTCCGGCGCCACCACTCCTGACCGGCATGGAGCCGCGGCCCGCCGTCGTCGAGCGCTTCCTGCGCTACGTCCGGATCGACACCGAGGCGGATCACGCGTCCACCTCGACCCCGTCGACCGAAAAGCAGAAGGATCTCTCGCGGCTGCTCGCCGAGGAGCTGCGCGAGCTCGGTCTCGGGGGAGCGGAGATGGACGAGCACGGCTATGTCTACGCCGCCCTCGAGCCGGTGCCTGCGGACTCGACGGCGCCGCCGTTGGCGCTCGTGGCGCACGTCGATACCTCGCCCGACGCCCCCGGCGGCCCGGTCGAGCCGCGGATCCATGAGGACTATCAGGGTGGCGTGATCGCGCTCGAGGACGGTGTGACGCTCGATCCGGCGCGCAGCCCGGCGCTGCTCGACCATCTGGGGCACGACGTCATCACCTCGGACGGCAGGACGCTCCTGGGCAGCGACGACAAGGCGGGGGTGGCGATCATCGTGCAGACGGTCGCCGATCTGCTGGCGGACCCGGAGGCGACACGACCGCCGTTGAGAATCTGCTTCACCGTCGACGAGGAGGTCGGGCGCGGCGTCGATGCTCTCGACCTCGAGCGTCTCGACGCGAAGGTCGCTTACACGATCGACGGCGGTGGCGTCGGCACCTTCTCGTTCGAGACGTTCCACGCGGCGGAAGCTCGAATCTCGGTCGCCGGCGTCGGGGTTCATCCCGGCTACGCCAAGGACGTGATGGCCAATGCGGTGACGATCGTCTCGAGGCTGCTGGCGGGGCTGCCGGCGGGTGAGGCGCCGGAAACGACGGTGGAGCGGGAGGGGTACTTCTGCCCCCATGAGGTCGAGGGAGACGTCACGCGGGCGCAGGCGAGGATCCTGCTGCGCGATTTCGACGCCGCCGGGCTGGAGCGCCGCAAGGCCTTCGTGGAGCAGCTCGCTGCCGTCGCGCGCCTCGAACACCCGCGAGCGAAGATCGAAGTCGAGATTCGCGACAACTACCGCAACATGCGCGACTACATCGAGCGGACCGACCGCCGGGTGATCGACTTCGCCTTCCGCGCGGCGGAGGAGATGGGAATCGACCTCGAAGAGGAGCTGGTTCGGGGAGGAACCGACGGCTCCCGACTCTCCGAGATGGGCCTGCCGACGCCCAACGTCTTCACCGGCGGGCATGACTTCCACAGCCGCTTCGAGTGGAACACCGTGCAGAACCTCGAGGCGGCGCTCGACTATGTCAAGGGCCTCGTCGGTTACTGGGGTCGCCACGGCGGCGACTGAAGCCGACCGACGGAGAGCAACCGTTCGCCTCGTCCGGCCGTATCACCCGGCATGAACGACGCGAGTCCGCTTCGACCTCTCCTCTCGTCTGTCCTGCTGGCCGCAGGCTTCCTCTTCCTCCTGGCTGGGCCGCCGGCGATCGCCGACGGTGACCCGTTGTCGTTCAGCGGGAGCTACGACTGGAACCAGGGGGAGCGTGGTCGCCTCGATGTCAGCTTCGTCCCCGACGGCGAAGGGGGCTGGGAGGTGACCTTCCGTTTCTTTTTCTCGCGAAAGAACTACAGCTGGAAGGGGGAAGCGGTCGGCGATCTCGAAGGATCGATCGAGGGGACGGTCGATCGCGGCCGGGGGCAGAAGTACCGCTTCGCCGGAGCGTTCGAGGACGGCGTCTTCAGCGGCAGGCACTACCAGCTCAGCCGGAGCGGCAAGCTCATCGATACCGGCACACTGACCTTCCGGTAGCCGTCTTCCTGCACTCGCGCCCCAGCACCGCGCTCCTGCGGCGCTTTCGAGTAGGGTGAAGAGGCTAGGAGACCCAAGGAGTTCCTCATGCCGCGATTCGCCGTAGTGCTGATCCTCACCCTGGTCGTGTTCCCTCCCGTGCCGGCGGCGGACGCCGCGCCCGAAGCAGAGGAGGACCCGTTCGCGGCACTGCGTTTTCGCCACCTGGGGCCGATCGGCAACCGGGTGTCGGCGGTGGCCGGTGTGCCCGGAGTGCCGGGGACGTACTTCGCCGGGGCGGCCTCTGGGGGTATCTTCCGGACGCTCGACGGTGGCGTCCACTGGGAACCGGTGTTCGACGACACGCCTGCGTCCTCCATCGGTGCTCTGGCGGTGGCACCGTCGGACCCCAACGTCGTGTGGGCGGGCACCGGGGAGAGCTTCATTCGCTCGAACGTGTCGATCGGCGACGGTGTCTACCGCTCGACCGACGGCGGCTCGACCTGGGAGCATGCCGGTCTCGTCGAGAGCGGCCGGATCGGGCGGATCGCGATCCATCCGAGGAAGCCCGACATCGTATTCGCCGCGGCCCTCGGGCACAGCTACGGGCCGCAGCGTGAGCGCGGTCTCTACCGCACTCAGGACGGCGGTTGGAACTGGGAGCAGGTGCTCTTCGTTGACGAGGACACCGGGGCGATCGACGTCGTGATCGACCCCAACAACCCGCGCGTCGTCTTCGCTGCGATGTGGGAGTTCGAGATGCGCACTTCGGGACGGACGAGCGGCGGTCCCGGCAGTGGAATCTGGGTGTCGCGCGACGGCGGAGACAACTGGAAGCGCCTCGAAGGCCGTGGGCTGCCGCCGTCGCCGCTCGGCAAGATCGGGCTGGCGATGTCGCCCGACGACTCGAAGAGGATCTACGCGCTGATCGAGGTGAGCTCCAACCGCGACTTTGCCCCGGTCGACGACGAGGCGGGGGTGTTGTGGCGCTCCGACAATGGAGGCAGGAGCTGGCAACTGGTCAACTCGGACAACACGCTGACGCAACGTCCTCTCTACTACACCCGCATGGCGGTGGCGCCCGACGATGCAGACGAGGTCACCTTCATGGCGGTCGAGCAGTCGATTTCGCACGACGGTGGGCACTCGATCGAGCCGCAGAACTCGGGCTACGACCACCACGACATCTGGATCGACCCGCTCGATCCGGACCGGCGGATCACCGGCCACGACGGCGGGGTCAGCCTGACGATCAACCGGGGCGAGAGCTGGTTCCGGCCGCAGTTGCCGATCGCCCAGATCTACCATGTGGCGACCGACGACAGGATCCCCTACAACGTCTACGGCAATCGCCAGGACGGCCCGAGTGCCATGGGGCCGTCGAACACCCTGTCCTTCGGTCCGATCCCGGTAGGTGCGTGGCGCACCATCGGCGGCTGTGAAGTCGGCTTCGCTCGCCCCGATCCGGCCGATCCGAGCCTCGTCTGGTCGGGCTGCTACGACGGTCTGCTCGAGCTGCACGATCTCGACAACGGACACTCCCGTCAGGTGAGCGTCTGGCCGCTGGCGATCGAGAGCTGGGCGGCGGCCGACCTCGACTATCGAATCCAGTGGACGGCGCCGCTGGCCGTCTCTCCTCACGGTCCGGCGGTCTACTACGGCAGTCAGTACGTCCACCGCTCGGTCGACCACGGCCAGAGCTGGGAGATCGTGAGTCCCGACCTGACGACCGCCGATCCGGAGCTGATGCGCCGCACCGGCGGTCTGACCCTCGACGATGCCGGGCCGACGATCGCGCCGGTGGTGTTCTCGATCGCCGAGTCGCCGCTCGAGCCGGGGGTGATCTGGGCCGGCACCAACGACGGCCTGGTGCATATCAGCCGCGACGACGGCGAAAGCTGGAGTGACGTCACCGCCGGTCTCGACGTGCCGCCGCTCGGCACGATCTCCAACGTCGAGCCGTCGCGGCACCAGACTGGGCGCGCCTATCTGACCGTCGATCGGCACCAGGAAGGGGACACTTCAACCTGGGTCTTCCGCACCGACGACTACGGCGCCACCTGGACGAGTCTGCGCGGCGACCTTCCACAGAACGTCTTCGCCTACGCCCATTGTGTGAGAGAGGATCCGCAGCGTCCCGGAATGCTCTACCTGGGGACCGAGAACGCCCTGTGGGTCTCGTTCGACGACGGTCGAAGCTGGCGGGAGCTCGGAGCTGGTCTGCCGCCGGCGCCCGTTCACTGGATGGAGATCCAGCAGCGTTTCGACGACCTGGTGGTGGCGACCTACGGACGCGGGATCTGGGTGCTCGACGATCTGTCGGCGCTGCGCGAGTGGGATCGGGCGATCGAAGCGGGGGAGCCTCGCCTCTTCGCTCCGCGCGCTGCCTTCCGCTTCCGGCGCCGCGCGCCCGAGTGGCAGGAGTACCACAACGAGGCGGCAGGCGAGAATCCGGCGCCGGGCGCGACGTTGCACTACTGGTTGCCCACCGGGATCGGAGGTGAGGTGGCGATCCGCATTCTCGACCTTGAAGGGCGCGAGGTGCGCACGCTCAGCGGGCTCGACGGCGGCGGCGGCCTGCATCGCCAGGTGTGGAACCTCTACGAGGAACGCACGACCGAGGTCAGGCTCCGCACCCCGCCCGACGAGGCGAGCCATGTTCAGCTGCCCGACACCGGCTGGCGCCCTCTGAGCGACGGCGGTCGCTTCGGGGTGCTGGCGCCCCCGGGAGACTACGAGCTCGAGCTGCGGATCGACGGCGAGGTGGTGTCGACGAGCCGTCTGAGGGTCGCCAGGGATCCGCACTCGAGCGGCGACGAGGCGAGTCTCGCCGAGCAGCAGGAGGTCGTTCGCGAGTTGAGGGAGTGGATCGACGAGGCCGCCTCGATGATCAACGCGATCGAGTCGGCGAGGCAACAGCTCGGCGAGCTGCGGGACCGCTGGCAGGGCGTCCCGGATGCACGCTGGAGCGAGGAGCTGGAGTCGCGGGCCGCCGGGCTCGAGAAGGATCTGAGGGCGCTCGAGGGGCGCTTCTTCGATCTGCGGCTGAGCGGCGCGCGTCAGGACACGCTGCGCTGGCCGCGGCTGCTCTATGCCCGTCTCGGCTACCTGGCGCGGGGCATCCAGCAGGTGGATCTGGCGCCGACGGAGGCGCAGTACGGGGTGCACCGGCTCCTCGGGGAGCGGATGGCAGACGCCCGTCTCGAATGGCAGCGGCTGCGCGACGAGTCGATCGTCGACTTCAACGAGGCGGCCGCGGCGGCCGGTGTGCGGGCGATCGCCCCGGCGCCGGAAGAGTGATTCCACTGCGGAGCGCCGAGGCCGATCTCGGTGCGGTGGATCGCGAGGCCTTCCCGTTCTCGGTGCCGATCGTTGCGACTCTCGATCGCCTCGAGTTCAGCGCCCCGGTGACCTTCCTCGTCGGCGAGAACGGATCGGGAAAGTCGACCCTTCTGGAGGCGCTCGCCGTGGCCTCCGAGCGGGTCGCCGTAGGCAGCGATCCTCTCGAGGTCGACGAGACCCTGACGGCTGCCCGGGCACTTGCGGCCTGCCTGAGGCTGACCTGGAACCGGAGGACCGCGAAGGGCTTCTTCCTGCGCGCCGAGGACTTCTTCGGCTACGCCCGCCGGATCGCCGAGCTGGCGGCGGAGTCGCAGCGGGAGTTGGCGGCGATCGAGATCGAGTACGAGGATCGCTCCGACTACGCCAGGCAGCTCGCTCGGGGCCCGCATGCGCGATCCCTTGCCGAGATCCGCTCGCTCTACGGCGACGGTCTGGACGCCCAGTCGCACGGCGAGAGTTTCCTGAAGCTCTTCGGCAGCCGACTGGTGCCGCAAGGCCTCTACCTTCTGGACGAGCCGGAGGTGCCGCTCTCGCCGCTCCGCCAATTGGCGCTTCTGGGAATGCTGTGCGACGCGATCGACGAAGGGAGTCAGTTCGTCGTCGCCACTCACTCGCCGATCCTGCTCGCCTGCCCCGGCGCGGAGATCTGGAGCTGTGACGGCGAGCGGCTGGAAACGGTGCCCTGGGACGAGCTGGAGCACGTCACCCTGACGAGGAGCTTCCTCAACGACCCCGAGCGCTATCTGCGGCGGCTCTGAGCCGGCAAGATCGAGCTCGTGTTCGAGCCCGCGGTTGAGGGCGAGGCGGAATCCCGCTATAACTGCCGTGGTCCCGCTCCTGCCCGGACCGACCGATCCGACCTGGAGGAACTTCGATGAGTCAGCCCGTTCGAGTCGCCATCACCGGCGCAGCCGGCAACATCGGCTACCAACTCTGCTTCCGCATCGCCGCCGGCGACATGCTCGGCACCGAGCAGCCCGTGGCGCTCAACCTGATCGAGATCCCGCCGGCGATGGACGCCCTCGGCGGGACGGTGATGGAGCTCAACGACGGCGCCTTCCCACTGCTCGACGACATCGTCGCGACCTCCGACATCGACGAGGGCTTCACCGATGCCGACGTCTGCATTCTCGTCGGCGCCCGGCCGCGAGGGCCGGGGATGGAGCGCTCGGATCTGCTGGGTGCCAACGGCAAGATCTTCGGCCCGCAGGGCAAGGCGATCAACGACCGGGCGTCGAAGGACGTGCGCGTGCTGGTGGTCGGCAATCCGGCCAACACCAACGCCCTCATCGCGGCCGCGAACGCTCCCGACCTCGACCGCCGGCAGTTCTGTGCCATGACCCGGCTCGACCACAACCGGGCGATCTCGCAGCTCGCCGAGAAGACCGGGCGCCATGCCCGAGACGTCCGGCGAATGACGATCTGGGGCAACCACTCCTCGACCCAGTATCCCGACGTCAGCCATGCGACGGTCGGTGGGCAGGCAGCGAGTGAACTGGTCGACGACGCCTGGGTCGAGGAGACCTTCATCCCGACGGTCCAGAAGCGCGGCGCGGCGATCATCGAGGCGCGCGGCGCCTCCTCGGCGGCGTCGGCCGCGTCGGCCGCGATCGACCATGTGAGCTCTTGGATGCGAGGCACCCCGGAGGGCGACTGGGTGAGCATGGCGGTGCCCTCCGACGGCAGCTACGGCATTGCCGAAGGGGTGATCTACTCCTATCCCTGTGCCTGCCGCGACGGTCAGTACGACATCGTGCAGGGACTCGACATCAGTGACTTCAGCCGCCGCCGGATGGACGCCACCGACGCCGAGTTGCGCGAAGAGCGCACGGCGGTGGAGGAGTTGCTGTAGCCCATTCGTGGCGGGCCGAAGCTGCCCGGACCCTTCGTCTCGCCGCACCTCTCGTCCTCGGGCAGTTGACGAGCGTCATGATGACGTTCGTCGACACCGTCATGTCGGGTCGGCTGTCGGCAGAGGCTCTCGCCGCCGTGGCGGCCGGTGCCGCCGTGTGGCACTCGGTGACGCTCTTCGGCCTCGGTGTACTGCTGGCCGTCCCGCCGACGGTGGCCGGTCTCGACGGCGAGGGCAGGCACGATCGGATCGGCCCGGTGATGCGCCAGACCGTCTGGATCGTCCTGATGCTGACGGTGCTGGCGGCGGCGGTCGTGGCGCTGGCGCGCGGGCTCCTGACGGCGCTCGACATCGACCCGAGCCTCCACGACACCGTCATGGGCTACCTGACGGCTCTGCTGTGGGGCGCGCCGGCGATGTTCGGCTTCCTGTCGTTGCGCTTCCTGTGCGAGGGGATGGGGATCTCGCGGCCGGTGATGTACTTCGGCTTTCTCGGCCTCGGCGTCAACGTGGTCGCCAACTACGGCCTGATCTACGGCCGCTGGGGCCTGCCGGCGCTCGGCGCCGTCGGCTGCGGCGTCGCGACGTCGCTGGTGTGGTGGGTGTCGTTGGCCGGCATCGTCGTCTACATCAGGCGCCACCGGAGGCTGGCGCCGCTCGGGGTGTTCGACCGCCTCGACGGTCCGCGGTGGGCGAAGGTTCGCGAGCTGCTCGCCCTCGGCCTGCCGATCGGTTTCACCCTCTTCATCGAAGTCAGCATGTTCGCCGGGGTGGCGCTGCTCATGGGATCGATCAGCACCCTCGCTGTGGCGGGGCACCAGGTGGCGATCAACGTCGCGTCACTCTCGTTCATGGTGCCGCTGGGCATCACCATGGCGACCACCGTGCGGGTCGGCAACGCTCTCGGCAGGCGAGATCGCCTGGGCGTGGCGCGCGCCGGCTGGGTCGGCATGCAGCTCGCCGTGGGGGTGCAGGTGCTGGCCGCGCTCGTGTTGCTGCTCTTCCCGGAGTGGATCGCGCGCATCTACTCGAGCGACGAGGAGCTGATCGCGATGGCTGCTCAACTGCTGCTGCTCGCGGCGATCTTCCAGTTGCCGGACGGCCTGCAGGCGGCCGCCAACGGAGCGCTGCGCGGCATCAAGGACACCCGCGGCCCGCTCGCCATCACGGTGATCGCCTACTGGCTCGTCGGCATGCCGGTCGGCTACTGGCTCGCCTTCGGCCGCGGTATGGGGCCGCGCGGGCTCTGGATCGGGATCATCGGCGGCCTCACCATTGCCGGAGTGCTGATGGCCGCTCGTTTCCGCCGCGAGAGCGGCAGGGTGGCGCTTCCGGCGGTCAGTTCCTCGCCCGCGGCGTGATCGTCACCGTCACCCGCTCACCGTCGCGCAGCACCACCACGTCGATCGGCTCGCCGATCTTCACCGCATCGAGGGCGTACGTGTAGTCGTAGATGTTGGCGATCGTCTGACCACCGAACTCGACGATGACGTCGCCCCCCTGGATGCCTGCTTCGTCCGCCGGACCACCCTCGATCACGCCGGACAGGAGGAGCCCCTCGACCTCGGTTGCATAGTCGGGAATGGTGCCGGTGAAGGCACGCACCGAGTCGCGGTCGCCGCCGTCCTGCCGCTGCGGCTCGACGTTGATGAAGTCGGGTGCGGCTTCCATCTCGGCGACCCTCCGGGTGACGAGGGTGGCGAGCTTCGCCACCCGGTCGAGTTCCGGGTAGTCGATCTTGTCCGCCGTGTCGCCGGGGCGGTGGTAGTCCTCGTGGCTGCCGGTGAAGAAGTTGAGCGTCGGCACCTCCGCCTGGTGAAACGCGGAGCTGTCGGTCGGCAGGTACGGATCGTCCATCGTCTTGATGTCGAAACCGACGGGGACGTTGGCTCGCTCGACGATCGACGGCCAGACCGAACTCGTCCCCATCGCCTGGAGGGTGATGCGGTTCTCGCGCGGCCGGCCGACCATGTCGAGGTTGATGTAGGCGGCGATCGCCTGCGGGTCGATCTCCTTCACGAAGGCGCTGGCGCCGAGCAGGCCGAGCTCCTCTCCCGACCAGAAGGCGACGGCGACCGAGCGGCGCAGATCGGCGCCGGCCAGCCGTCGGGCGACCTCGAGCACCGCGGCGGTGCCGGAGGCGTTGTCGTCGGCACCGTGGTGGACCTGGTCCTGCTCCTCCTTGCCGGCGAGCGAGTTGCCGCCGCCTCCACGACCGAGGTGGTCGTAGTGCGCACCGACGAGGACCCACGGCTTGTCGCCTTCGCCGCGGCCTCCCGGCACGATGCCGGCGACGTTGTAGCCGGTCTTGCGTTCCCGTTCGACGGCGGTCGAGAGCGTCACCTCGACCCCTTCGAGCGGGAAGCCGGTGACGTGCGGATTGCCGCTGTCGAGCGCCTCCTGTGCACTCTCGAGGTCCTTGTCGGCGACCTGGTCGAACAGTGCCGCGGCTACGGTGCCGCTGATGCTCGCGGCGATCACGTCGGAGCCGGCGACGGCGGTGTCGAACGCCATCGGGATCGTCGCTCCGGCGTTGGGCGAGCGCGGGCCGGTGGCGATCAGCAGGCCGGTCGCCCCGCGCTCACGCGCCGCCCGTGCCTTGTAGCGCAGCCCGGAGTAGCGCGACAGGATCGCGCGCGTCTCCTGGTCGACGTCTTCGGGGAAGTAGCGAAGGATCAGCACGACCTTGCCCTCGACGTCGAGGCCCGCGTAGCTGTCGTAGGGGTAGCCCTGCGACTCCGGGATCTCCAGGCCGTAGCCGGCGAAGACGACCTCGCCGGTGACCGAGTCGGACTCGGAGAAGGAGAGCGCGACGACGTCGTCGGTTCCCGTGAAGGTCTGCTCTCCGGTCGTGACCGAGGAGCCGCCGTCGTTGGTGCCCGCCGTGAACTCGAACGGCAGCTCGAAGCCGTCGCGGCCGGGTAGCGGAGTCGCTCCGGCTTCCTGTAGTTCCGCTATCAGGTAGGCGGCTGCCGCGCGGGCGCCGTCGCTGCCGGTGAGGCGCCCCTCGAGATCGGGAGAGGCGAGATAGCCGACGTCCTCACGCAGGCGGCCCTCATCGGCCGTCAGGGGGCCGACGATCGCCGGTGCAGCGACCGCCGCTACGAAGAGTGCCACCACGAGAACTGCCGGTGACGGGAGGGTGAATCTGACCTGCTTCATTCGTCGGTCTCCGCAGTTCGCGGCGGTGCCGCGGCCAGGGCCGCGACCGCCGCGTCGTGATTCCAGTCGGCGATGTAGATCTGGCCGCCGTCGCCGCCGTGCCGCGTGGAGGTCCAGGTGAGTCGCTTGCCGTCAGGCGTCGGTACGGGCAGGCCGTCGAAGCCGTCGGTCGTGGTGACGCGCACCGGCTCCTTCGTCCCGGCGACGTCGACCATGTAGACCTCGAAGTTCGAGAATCCCAGCTTGTTCGAGGCGAAGAAGACGTACTCGCCCGAAGGGTGCACGTAGGGCGCCCAGCTCATGGCGCCGAAGTCGGTCAGCCGCAGGACGTCGCTGCCGTCCGGCAGCATCGAGTAGACGTCGGCGGTGAGGCCGCTCTCGTCGAAACGGCGCCAGATGATGCGCGACCCGTCGGGGAAGAAGAACGGCCCGCCGTCGTAGCCGGGGGCGTCGGTGAGCCGCCGCTCGCCGGAACCGTCGGCGCGCATCAGGTAGAGCTCGCCGAAGTAGGACGGGTCGTTCTCGAGGATCGCCGCCTCCTCGGCCGAGAGTTCGCGGTTGTAGGCGTCGCGCATCGAAGAAAAGACGATCCACTCGCCGTCGGGCGAGTAGCTCGCCTCGGCATCGTAGCCGCGCGCCTCGGTGAGGCGGCGGTAGCCGTCCCCGGTCGTCACGTAGAGATCCATCTCGGGGTCGTAGTCCCACGAGTAGCGCCGCTCCTCACCCGAGGCGCGGAAGTCCAGCTCCTGCTGCTGGAGGTCGAGCGAAGCGGGGTCGTGATGGGTGGAGGCGAACTGGATTTCGTCGCTCCCGGGCCGCACGAACGGGCAGGTCGTCTTGCCGTGGCCGGGGGAAACCCGCTCGGTGTCTCCGGTTTCGAGATCGAGCCGGTAGATCTGGTAGAAGGGATTGCCCGGCTCCCGCTCGCTCTGGAAGACCATCACCGAGCCGTCCGGGGAGAAGTAGCCCTCGCCGGCGCGGCGTCCCTCGAACGTCAGGCGACGGGTCTTCGAGAGGAAACGGGATTCGTCTTCGGTCTCGGCCGCCACCACGGAGAGCGGGAGCCACGGCAGGACGGCGGCTGCCGCCAGCAGAGTTCGTGTCTTCATGTCGGGTTACTCGATGTAGCCGAGCATGTCTCGAGCCGAGGCCGCTTCGGGGTGCTCGGGCTCGAGCTCGAGGAAGCGCTCGAGGTGGGTGCGCGCGGTCGCCGTGTCGCCGGCGCTGAGCAGGCAGAGGCCGAGGCGGTAGTGCGCCAGGCCGTTGTCCGGCTGCAACTCGACCACCTCGCGGAACAGCTTGGCGGCCTCCTCCGGTTGGTTCGAGTCGAACAGATCCTGGCCGCGCTCGAAGCGGCTGTTGATCACCGCGTCGGGGTTGAGCTCGGCGAGGCCCCGCAACGCCGCCATGGCGCACTCCTTGTCGCCCATCCCCTCGCACGCCCGGTGGCGCAGCGACAGGCCGCGCTCCTCGGAGCCCTCGATGGCGGCGAGAGCGTCGCCGGCTTCGATCGCCCGCTCGAAGTTGCCGCGCCCGATCTCGAGATCCCCGAGAAGCCCCCAGGCGGGTACCAGCGCCGGGTCGATCTCGAGCGCCTGCTCGACCCGCGGCACGGCGTCGTCGAAACGGGAGTCGCGCGCCAGGGCGAGACCACGGTTGTAGGCACGCTTGGCGGTCTCGCCGTCGATCACCTTGGTGACGAGCGCGTCGAGCGCGCTGTCGGCTTCAGCTTCACGGCCGAGCGCGTACAGGGCGTCGTAGCGCACGCCCAGCGCCCGCGCCTCGTCCGGTCGGGTGACGAGGATCTGCTTGGCCAGCTCGAGCGCACGTTCGTTGTTGCCGGTGCGGATGTGGAGCACCGACGCGATGTCGTAGGCCTCCTGCAACTCCGGATCCTCGGCGATGGCGGCGTCGAAAGCGACGGCGGCGGCCTCGAGATCTCCCTCGTTGTACGCCTTGACCCCGGCGTTGTACTGATCGACCGCAGCCTGCTTGGCCTCGAGCTCCTCGGGCGACAGGTCGAGCCCGGGCACGGCGCCGCCCGAGTCTCCCGGCTCCATCGTCCATTCGCCGATCACCGGGTCGTTCGGGATGAGGCGGATCGATTCGCGGATGAGCTGGTAGCCGTCGAGGCGCAGAACCACTTCGTAGTCGCGGGAGTAATCGCGCACGGCGAGGGCGAAACGGCCCCGCTTGCTCGTCTCGGTGCTGACGGAGGCGCTCGACTCGACGTCGACGAGGCTGACTTCGACGCCTTGCAGCGGTTCGCCGTCGAGGTCGAGGACCTTGCCGGTCACTCGGCCGACCTGCGCGGTGGCGGTCAACGCCGCGAGAGTCAGGACAACGTAGGAGAGAAGGAGACGACGCATATCTGGACCTTTCGACTCAGGGTGGAGGGGTCGAACTCGGGGTGAGGGGGCGACGCGGCCGCGCCGGCCCTGGACGGCGCAATTCTAACGCGGATCAGGCGTCTTTCCGGTCGCAGGTGGTGGGCTAATGGCCCGCTACCCGGTCGTAGGGAAGAGTGGGCAGGAACTGCGGCGGCTTGCGATGGAGCGTCGCCTGCTCGAAGGCATACCCGAGCGAAAGCAGACGCGCCTCGGTGAACGCCGGACCGAAGAAGGAGATCCCCACCGGCAGGCCGAAGACCGCTCCGGCCGGGACGGTCAGGTTGGGGTATCCGGCGATCGCGGCTGGCGTTGAGCTGCCGCCGCCGAAGTGGTCGCCGTTGACGAGGTCGATCGGCCAGGCGGGACCGCCGGTCGGTGCGACGAGAGCGTCGAGCCGATGTTCCGAAACGAGACGGTCGATTCCCTCTTCACGGGTCACTCGCCGGCAGGTTTCGAGAGCCTCCAGGTACTCCGGCGTGGTCAGATCGCCCTTCTCCTGTGCCTGGAGGAACAGCTCCTGCTCGAAGAACGGCATCTCTCGGGCCCGGTTCGCCTCGTTGAAGGCGATGACCTCCTCGAGTGAGGAGACCGGAGCGCGCATGTCGGGATCGGCCAGGTAGGCGTCGAGACCGGCCTTGAGCTCGTAGAGCAGCACCTCGAGACTCTTGCCTCGTAGACCGGACAGATCGAGCTCGAGTTCGTCGATCACGACCGCTCCGGCATCGCGCATGGCGTCTAGAGCGGACTCCATGAGCGCGTCGACCTTCTCGTGGAAACCGAAGAAGTTGCGAGCGACGCCGACTCGGGCTCCTTCGAGCGCGGAGGGGTCGAGTGCCTCGAGATACGTTGCCGGATCGTGGCGCGCCGCGCCCGCCGTGGCCGGGTCGCGCTCGTCGACGCCGACCAGCGCTGCCAGCAGATGGGCGGCATCGGCGACGGTGCGGGTCATCGGCCCGGCGGTGTCCTGGCTGTGCGAGATCGGGATGATGCCGCTCCTGCCGACGAGACCGACGGTCGGCTTGAGCCCGACGATGCCGTTGGCCGAGCTCGGGCAGACGATCGAGCCGTTGGTCTCTGTTCCGATCGCTGCGGCGCACAGACTGGCGGCGACGGCCGCTCCGGAGCCCGAGCTCGAGCCGCACGGGCTGCGGTCGAGTGCGTAGGGGTTGCGGGTCTGGCCCCCACGCGCGCTCCATCCGCTCGACGAGCGGCTCGAGCGGATGTTGGCCCACTCGCTCAGGTTCGCCTTGCCGAGGAGCACGGCCCCGGCCGCCTCGAGGCGAGCGGCAACGGCGGAGTGGCGGGCCGGCCGCGATCCCTCGAGTGCGAGCGATCCGGCGGTCGTCGAAGTCCTGTCCGCGGTGGCGATGTTGTCCTTGAGGAGGATCGGGATCCCGTGGAGGGGGCCACGCACCCGGCCCTCTCTGCGTTCGGCGTCCCTGCGGGTCGCTATTTCTTCGGCGTCGGGGTTGACTTCGAGGACGGCGCGCAGGCGTCGAGCCCGATCCGTCCGTTGGAGGTAGTCGCGCGTAAGCTCGGCGGAGCTGAGCTCGCCTCGTTCCATGGCACCGTGGAAGTCCGCGATGCCCCAGTCCTCGTAGCGGAACGGCGGCGGTCCGGCTTCGATCGCGTCCGAGGCCGAAGTCGCCGAGGGCAAGACGGTGGTCGTCGCGAGTCCCGTTGCACCGGCCTTGAGAAGCGTGCGTCGATTCAGCATGGCGATTCCTCCAGGATCGATTGGAACCGGAAGAATGCCATGCGAGTGGCCGACTACGAGTCGTATCCCCGCACGAGGTGAGCGCGTACGAAGTGCTCCCGGACGACTCCGGGCCGGCGACCGGGATCTATACCGAGAACATCACCTGAAGGAGATCTTGGCGACTTCGACGGCGACAATCCGGCTGGGCCGCGGCTGCTACCCTTCACCGCAGAAGCTCCGAACACAAACATCCGAGTGACCCTCAGTCGATTCGAGGTACGGCTCCATGTGGACTAGCTTCAGAAGAGTCTCGGCTCTTGCTGCCTACGGCCTGTTGTTGGCCGCAACGACACTGGCACAGACGGCTCCGCCCGGAGATCCGGTGGAGTTCATCTACGACGATGGAACGCCTGGACCCGACAACTTCGGCAGTTCGTCCGCGTTCGTTGCGCTGAACGAATTCTCGCCGCCTGAGTTCCCGTTGGAACTCGATCAGGTGGACATCATGTGGACGGCAGGAACAGTCGAAGTAGGCGACCCCTACACGATCTTCCTCTACGAAGATCCGGATGGGGATTTCTTCAATGGGCCGGCGACTCATCGCGCGACGATCGCGGCCACCGTCGCCAGCATCGACGGCGGCACGTTCACATCAGTGTCCTTCGCGCCAGTGAGGTTCGAGGGGCCTGGCAACATTTTCGTCGCATACAGCACGGGCCCAGACATTGTGGCCGCGTGGGTCGCTGTCGATCCGAACCCGTCGGCGATCGGCTCGTACGTGACAAACTGGGGCAATCATCCATCGGTGCCGCCGATCCCGAACCCGGCTGGCGGCAACGGGCAGATCGCCGGTGGTTACTTCATGGTGCGAGCCTTCGGTGTGATCGCTGACATACCTGTAATGCTCCTGGGAATCACGGTCGAGTAGGCCGGTGCTGCTTCCGGGGAGGTCCCACTAGTTCGAGACGGTTCCCCGCTGCTGCCAGCGATGCGGCTGGCGGCTCGGTTGCGGCCTGCGCCGGCCGTCGGGGGCGGGTCCACAGACCAAAGCTCGAGCGGAGGCCGGGAGCGCCACTGGCGTGGCGAGCTCGTCGCACCCGCCTTCCTCGATTCGATATGTCAACTTCTCCCAGTTGGAGACGACGGGAGTGATGACACTACGCGGCGACCGGCCCGTCGCCACGAAAAAGGCCCGCCGTAGCGGCGGGCCTCAGTCCAGGTCGATGCGCGCGGCCTACCAGCTCGCCTTGGTCACGCCGGGCAGCTCACCCTTGAGCGCCAGGTCGCGCAGCGCGATGCGCGAGATGCCGAACTTGCGGTAGTAGCCGCGCGGCCGGCCGGTCAGGTTGCAACGGCGCACCAGACGGGTGGCGCTCGAGTCCCGCGGCAGCTTGCGGAGCTGACGCACGGCGTGCTCGCGGTCTTCGGGGGAGCGGCTCTGGTCGAGCCAGATCTCTTTGAGCTCGGCGCGCTTCTCGCGGTACATCTCGATCAGGCGCTCCTGCTTGCGGTTCTTGGCGATCTTGCACTGACTGGCCATGGCGGTTCCTTCTAGCTGCCGGATCCGTACTTCTGACGGAAACGGTCGATGCGACCGGCGGTGTCTACGAAACGCTGCTTGCCGGTGTAGAACGGGTGGGTGGCGGACGAGATCTCGAGGCGGATCACGTAGTGATCGACGCCGTCGATGTTGCGCACCTCGTCGCTGGTCGAGGTCGAGCGCGAGACGAACTCGAAGTCGCCGTCGACGTAGAGGACGGGATGGTAGGCGGGATGGAGATCCTTCTTCATGTCATCCGCCTCAGGTGACGTCCTTGAGGGTCAGCCCCTCGTCCTTGAGGTAGCGCAGCAGACCCTTCTTGTTGAGGGTGCGCAGCGCCCGCGTCGAAACCTTGAGGCGCACGAAACGACCCAGCTCGGGGACGTAGATGCGCTTGCGCTGCAGATTGGGCTTCTGCCAACGCGGAGTGACGTTGTGGGCGTGCGAAACATTCCGCGCGCTTGCGGTCTTCTTACCGGTAATCTGGCATCGTCTCGGCATTGCGAACTTCTCCTGACGCGCTCCGAAGGCGCAAGAGGCGGTACTTTACGGAAAAACGGTGGTGGTGACAACCCTTTCGAGCGCCGGACTCCGGCAGATCGGCGCGGCCCTGTTTCTGCTCGCGGCGGCGCTGCCGGCGACCGCGCAGACGCTCCCGTGGGAGGTGTGGAAGGACCTGCGCTCGATGGCCGTCTCCCGCCCCGGCGAGCAGTTCGCATTGCGTTCGAGTCACTGCCTCGACGGCTGCCGCTTCGACCGGCATTCCGCCTCCGATCCGCGATTCCTGCGGATCGTCGACGGGGAGGGGGTGGTCTTCGAGGAGCGCGGCCCGGGGGCGGTCGTCCGGATCTGGATGACGGCCGGGCAGAATGCGGTCAGCGTGCCGCTCGACCCGGCGACCCGGGTCCGCTTCTACTTCGACGGCGAGGTGACGCCGCGGATCGATCTGCCGTTGCCCAGCCTCTTCGACGGCTCCGCCGACCCCTTCACCGCGCCGCTCGTCGGCGACCGGCTGGTCTCGAGCGGCGGCAACTTCAGCTACGTCCCCATGCCGTTCGCCGAGTCGCTGCGGATCACCTTCGCCGGCGACCTGACGCAGCGGATCTGGTTCCAGTTCGGCTTCCTGACCGTCGCGCCGGGGACCGACGTGACGAGCTTCACCGGTTCCGAGGACCTCTCGGGCCTGAGGTCGGTCCTCGCGGCGCCCGGCGATCCGTGGCCGCCGGGGGGGACGGTGGTGAAGACGAGCGCCACCCTGCAGCCGGGGGTGCCGGCGGTGCTGTGGAGCCGCGCGGGCCCGGGCACCCTCGAAGAACTGCGGTTCGCACTGCCCGCCGTCGACCTCTCGCGAGTGAGGCTGCGCCTCACCTTCGACGGTCGCACCACTGTAGATCTGCCGCTCGCCGACTTCTTCGCCGCCTGGGGTGGGGCGCCGATCGACGGCCTGTGGCTCGAGAGCGACGGCGCGAACGAATGGGCATCCTACTTCCCGATGCCGTTCGAGGACTCGGCGGTCATCGGCCTCATCGTCGGGGAGGGCGGTACGGGTGTGCCCGTCGAGGCCCGCGTGCGATTCGATGCCTCGCCACCGCCGGCGGGAAGCGGGCTCTTCGGCGCTCAGCTCCAGGTCGCCAACCCCTCGACGCCCGGAGTCGACGTCGAGCTCCTGACCGAGGACCGCCCCGGTCGCTGGGTCGGGCTTGCCGCTTCTTTGAGCTCCGTCGCGACCCTCGAGAGGGAGTACCTGGAGGGCGACGAGCGGATCTACCTCGACGGCTCGGCGCACCCGACGATCTACGGCACCGGCACCGAGGACATCTTCAACGCCGGCTTCTACTTCGACCAGGGGCTCTTCTCCCAGCCGCTGCACGGTCTCCTCAGGTCGGAGCCGGTCGGCGGCGAGGACAAGACCATCGCCTACCGCTTCTTCTGGACAGACCCCGTGCCGTGGGCGGAATCGATTCGTGCGGGCCTCGAGGGGGGGCCGGAGTCGGATCTCGCCGTGCGGAGCCGCACCGTCGCCTACTACTACTTCGCGAGCACGGCGCCGATCGAGGTCGTCGACCGGCTCGATGTCGGCGACCCGGCGTCTCGCCTCGATCACGGCTACGCGACGGTTCCGGGCGAGGATCTCCGCTTCCTCGACGGCTTCTTCGAGGGCGAACCCCCTCAACCGGCCTCCGGCACCGGCGGCTACCGCGACGGCGGATCTTCGTCCTTCACCATGACCGCCGCCGGCTGCAACGGGGAACTTCGCCTGCGCCGCCGCTTCGACGCCTCGATCCCCGGACAGAGCTTCGATCTCGAGATCGACGGTGTGCCCTTCGGCGGCAGTGACTACAGCCTCGGCAATCCCGATCGCGCCTGGGCGGAGGCCGACTTCGTGCTTCCGGCCGTGGGCGGGGACACGCTCGACGTCGGAGTCGAGGCGACGCCTGAGAGCGAGTTCACGGAGTTCCTCTGGGAGCTGCTGTGCCGAACGGGCGGCGAGCCCGTCTTCGCCGACGGCTTCGAGACGGGCGACGCGTCACGCTGGTCGAACGTCGTACGGTGAGGACAGTGCAAGGTAAGTCTGGCCACCACGAGGGTGACAGCGTTGAAAGCGGGCTCCGGACGCCGAGCGGGGGGCCGCAGGCCGGTCTCTCGATGGCAATCCCCCAGCGACTGGCGTAGGTTGGAGGGGACCGACGTTGCGAGAAGGGAGACTCGAATGAACCGCCAGGAGATCCTCGACACAGCCCGCCAGGAGAACGTCCGATTTCTCCGCCTCCAGTTCACCGACATCACCGGGGTGCTCAAGAACGTGGAGGTGCCGTCGAGTCAGTTCGGCAAGGCGCTCGACGGCGAGATCATGTTCGACGGCTCTTCGATCGACGGCTTCGTGCGGATCGAGGAGTCGGACATGCTGCTGGTGCCCGACTACCACACCTTCGTCGTCAACCCGTGGACGAACCCGGACGGCACCCGGGTGGCGCGCCTGATCTGCGACATCCACCGGCCCGACGGCTCCGAGTTCGAGGGGTGCCCGCGGCTGTGCCTCAAGCGGCAGATGGCGAAGGCGGCGGAGCTCGGCTACACGATGGTCGCCGGTCCGGAGGCGGAGTTCTTCCTCTTCCAGAAGGACGCCGAGGGGCGGACGATCGTCGAGACCCACGACGTCGGCGGCTACTTCGACCTCACCCCGGTCGACAAGGGGGAGCACTGCCGGCGCGACATCGTCGTGATGCTCGAGTCGATGGGCTTCGAAGTCGAGGCGGCGCACCACGAAGTCGCGCCGGGGCAGCACGAGGTCGACTTCAAGTACGCCGAAGCGGTCGAGTGCGCCGACAACGTGGCGACGTTCAAGTTCGTCGTCCGTCGGGTGGCGCAGGACCACGGGCTCCACGCGACCTTCATGCCGAAGCCGATCTTCGGAGTGAACGGCTCGGGGATGCACGTCAACCAGAGCCTGCTCGAGGGGGACGAGAACGCCTTCTACGACGAGGACGCCCCCTGGCAGCTCTCGACGACGGCGCTCCAGTACATCGGAGGCATCCTCAAGCACGCGAAGGCGTTCGTCGCGATCACCAATCCGCTGGTCAATTCCTACAAGCGGTTGGTGCCCGGCTACGAGGCGCCGACCAACATCGCCTGGTCGGAGAAGAACCGCTCACCGCTGGTGCGGGTGCCGGCAAAACGCGGGATGTCGACCCGCTGCGAGGTGCGGGTGCCCGACCCGGCCTGCAATCCGTACCTCGCCTTCACGGTGATGCTGGCGGCGGGCCTCGACGGCATCGCCGAAGAGATCGATCCCGGGGAGCCGGTCAACAAGAACATCTTCAAGATGAGTCATCGGGAGAAGCGGCGCCTCAGGATCGACGAGCTGCCGGCGGATCTTTCCTCCGCGCTCGACTTCCTGGCGAAGGACAAGGTTCTGCAGGAGGCGCTGGGAGAGCACATCCACGAGCACTTCATGCTGGCGAAGCGTCAGGAGTGGCACGACTACCTGGCGCACGTGCATGCCTGGGAGCACGAGCGCTATCTCGATCAGTTCTGACGGGCGGCCGCGCCGCTGCGACGGGTCCCAGCGCGTGGGCGCCACCGGGCGGATCCGCTCGCCGGCGTCCGGTCGCGGCACTGCGATGCCGGGTTCGGAATGACCCCTCTCGAACGACGCCAAAGGGCTAAGGGCCTTACCGGCGCAGGCTGGACGGCGGCCGCCGCGCTCGCACTCACCGTGGTCGAGCTCGGAATGATGGCACCCACGAGCGACCTCGCTTCCTGGCGGGTCTGGTGGACGACGGCGCTCCTGCACTTCGCGATCGCGGCAGGTGCGGCCTTGGGCGGTCTGGCGATCGCAGGTCTGGCGGGGTTGGCGGGGCGAGTCGGGCCGCGGTCGCTGTCTCGTACGACGCCTGTCGATTGGATGATCGCCGTCTGGGCGCTGGTGCTCGGCTTCGCGCACGGCTGGCCGGTGGCACGTCCGCTGCTCGAAGGGTGGTTGCCGAGACCGCTCGCGCTGGCGCTCTTCGCCGTGGCGGCGGCCGGGGTCCTCGGGGCGGCAGGCCGTTGCCGGTCGAGGTCGGCCAGGCTGTTGTCGATCCTGGCCGCTCTGGCTGCCTGCCTCGCGTTCTACCTGCTACGCGCCCGCCCGCTGGGCCTCGAGCCCCGATCGACGGTCTTCTCGCTGGCCTGTGTCCTCGGTGCTGTCGTGCTGGCAGCAGGGGCGAGCCGCCTCTCTCCTCGATCGCGTCGAGTCGCTCTGGCGTTGCTGGCCGTGGGCTTCGTCCTGGTGGTGAGATTCGCCGCTCCGAGACCCCACAGCGTTCTCGAACTCGCTCCCGAACCGGAAGGTGCGGGTGCTCCGCACTGGACCGCAACCGCGGAGCGGCCGCCGGTCGTCTTCATCGTCGCCGACACCCTGCGCGCCGATGCGATCGACCTGAGGACGGGAGCCGCGAGCCGCACGCCGAATCTCGCCGCGCTGGCCGCCCGCGGTGACGCCTACACGAACGTCGTGGCCAACGCCAGCTGGACCCTGCCGGGTCATGCTTCTCTTTTCACCGGCCTGAGGCCGTCCGCACACCGAGTCGATCTGACCGCTTCGGCCGGCTACGGTCCCCGCCTCGACAGCTCGGTGCCGACCCTGCACGAGACCTTCGCCGAGCGTGGCTACGAGACCTCCTGCGTCGTCGCCAACGGCATCGTCGGGCCCTCGTCGGGCCTCGTGAGGGGGTGCCGGAGCTACCGCCATCCCGGTCGGGCGTGGATGCTTCAGACCGGTCCGATGCGACTCTGGTACGCCCTGTCACCGAGTGAGCGCCCGGCCCTGGAGGAGCAGCTCCTCGTGCAGTGGACCGGCCTGCGCCGCCAGGCGACGGGCGACGAGGTGGTCGACTTCGCCCTGCGCGAGCTCGATGCCGGTGACGGCCCTCACTACCTGTTCCTCAACTTCATGGACGTCCACAAGCCGTACCCGGCGGCGGCGGAGACGCCGGACGAGGTCCGCCGCACGTTCCTGCCGGCCCTGCTGCGGCTGCTCGTCGGCCTGGATGCGCCGGAGCACTTCGACCGGAGCACGGTGGATTGGTATCGGGAGGCTTACGACGAGCAGGTCGGCAACCTCGACCGGGAGCTCGGGCGCCTTTTCGAGGCTCTCCGGGAGCGAGGGCTCTTCGATCGCGCGCTGATCGTCGTGACCTCCGACCACGGCGAGGCGTTCTTCGACAACGAGGAACTGCCGCTCTACTACGACCACCACGGCGGGTACGAAGCTGCGGTGCGCATCCCGCTGATCGTCAAGCCGCCCGGTAGTGGGGATGGCCGCCGGATCGAGGAGGCTGTCGATCAGACGGCGATCGCCCCACTGGTGCTCGAGATGATCGACGGCGACCGACTGGCGCTGGCGAGCAGCCCGGAGGGAATCTCGAGCGAGTGGAACCCTCACCCCGAGCCCGGCGCGATGAGCACGCTGCCATCGCCCCGGGCCGCCCTCTATCGCGACGGCCTCAAGCTCGTGGTCGAGGGCGACTGGCGGAGTCGCAGTGCACCGGGTTCGCTCACGATCTCGCTCTTCGATCTAGCTCGCTCGCCGTTCGAGGGAGTGGAGGTGGCCGAAGAGCGGTCCGAGACGACTGCGGAGCTCACGACCGAGCTGCTGAAGCTCCTGGGTCACGACTGGGAGAGCGCCGCGGCAAGAGGCGAGGTGGAGGCGGAAGCGACGGAGGAGCAGCTCGAGACGCTGCGCTCACTCGGCTATCTGAACTGAGACAGGAGAAGAGTGATTCTCCCGGCCGCTGAGAAGCGCCGCGTCTACGGCGTGGTCTTCGTCCAGGCGGATGTGTCGCCCGACTCGAACCCGTCTTCGAAGATCTCCGGTCCCGAAGCCGGCGCCGGAATCCTCGTGTAGTAGACGTCCTGCTCGCCGTTGAAGGTCGCCGACCAGGCGAGGTGGGCGGCGTCGTCGAACGAGACCATGTGGTAGTAGTCGCCGATCTTGTTCTGCTGCGGGTGGCCGATGAGTGGATCGAAGGCGGGAGAGATCGCCTGGTTCGGCGCCCAGGTCAGGCCGCCGTCGAGCGAGTAGGAGTAGAAGAGCTCGGAGTCGACGCCGCCGGGATCGTTGCGGGTGTCGTTCCAGACATAGTCGATGCGGCCGTTGGGAGCCGCGGACATGGTGCCGAACCACTGGTAGGCGGAGCTCGAGGTGTCGTCGTTGACTCGGACCGGCGGGCTCCAGGTCACTCCGCCGTCGGTCGAGCGGGAGAAGCTGGCATCGAGGGGGTCGGCGCCCGGCGGGTTGACGGAGGCGGCGACATAGAGCGCGTCGTCCCCCTGATCGACGGCGATCCACGCCTGGCCGAGTAGCCCTCCCGGGTTGGGGCCGACGCGGTCGTCGAGGAATCCACCGAGATCGACCGTGTTCACCTGGTCGAAGATCACCGTCTGCGTGTCGTCCTGCGCGTTGCTGGAGCGCACGACGGCGATTCCTGCGGTGCCGGTGCCGACGAGGTAGAGGTTGCCGGCTGTGTCGATATCGAGCGTGCCCCACCGCAGGTCCTGCGGGACGTTGATCTCCGGGTCCCAGTTGAAGGCGCCGTCGGTCGAGCGGTTGAAGTGACCGACTCCTCCCTGGCAGGTGAAGAAGCTCGTCCAGAAGGCGTAGAGGTGTCCCTCCCCCTGGCCGCCCGTGCGATCGAGGGTGAACCACGCCTTGTCGCCGCCGCAGGTGAAGAGAGGGGGCCCCCACGTCATGCCGCCGTCGGTCGACAGGAACATGTCGTTGACGAAGTTACTGCCGCCCGGCACGCCGAGCGCGTAGTAGTAGAAGACCCCCTGATTGTCGACGGCGAGTACCGGGTCGGAGCGGAAGATTCCTGCGTCGATCGAGAACGGGAAGGTCCAGGTCTCACCGCCGTCGTGGGAGTAGGCGACGCCCGCCTGACGGAAATTGCTCGAGACGGTGTCGAACTGGCGCCAGCCGATGACCATGCGGGACGGATCGTTCGGGTCGACGGCGATCGACGGCTCGTTGGCGGCGTCACCGACGATGTTGTCGCCGTTCTCATCGACGTTCACCTGGACGCTGACGACGCCGCCGCGCTCGACGACCCGCCTCGGCGTGCGGGCCTGCAGGGTGCGGTCGACCGCCTCGAAGGGGTCGTCCGGCAGCTCCAGATGCCCTGCGGCCGCGTCGAGTACGGGGTCTCGCTGCCGGTCGCCGGTCGCGAGGCTCCCGACGAGGAGCCAGGCCGTCAGTGCAACGAGGGAGAGGGGGGTGGCGAGGCGTCGCGAGGTCATTGTGAGACGCTATCAGCCGCGGCGCCGGTCGGAGGCCGGCTCGAACCTCCTCCGGCCGCCCCCCTCAGCCGACGAGGTTGACGAGGCGGCCCGGCACGACGATCACCTTCTTCGGCTCCCGTCCGTCCAGGAAGCGTCGGGCGTTCTCCGAGGCGAGCGCGAGCTCTTCGATCTGCTCGCGCCCGGCATCGGCGGGCACGGCGATCTCGTCGCGCTTCTTGCCGTTGACCTGGATCACCATGGTGATCGTCTCCTCGACGAGGAGCGCCGGGTCGTGCTCGGGCCAGTCGGCGAGCGACACCAGGTCGTCGTGGCCGAGTCTCGACCACAGCTCTTCTGCGAGGTGCGGTGCGTAGGGCGCCAGCACACGAACAAAAGCCTCGACGGTCTCGCGTGGCAGGGTCTCCGCCTGGGTCGCCTCGTTGACGAAGATCATCATCTGCGAGATCGCAGTGTTCATCGCCAGCGCATCGGTGTCGCTGGTGACCTTCTCGATCGTCCTGTGGAGCTCGCGTTCGAGCTCGGGCTCGCTCGACGACGGGGCATCGGTGAGTCTCGCCACGAGCTCGCCCGTGTTCTCGTCGACCACCAGTCGCCAGGCGCGCTGGAGGAAGCGGTAGACCCCTTCGACGCCGTTGGTCTGCCAAGGCTTCTGCTGCTCGAGGGGGCCCATGAAGAGCTCGTAGAGCCGCATCGAGTCGGCGCCGTAGTCGGCGATCACGTCGTCGGGGTTGACGACGTTGAGCTTCGACTTCGACATCTTCTCGACCTGGGTCGAGACCTCGACCTCGCCGACGAAGAAGCGCTCCCCCCGCTCCTCGACCTCGTCCGGGTGGTAGTACTTACCGTTCGCGTCCTGGTAGGAGTAGGCGAGGATCATCCCCTGGTTGAAGAGCTTCTGGAACGGCTCCTTCGTCGACACCAGGCCGCAGTCGTAGAGCACCTTGTGCCAGAAGCGGGCGTAGAGCAGGTGGAGCACCGCATGCTCGACGCCGCCGATGTAGAGATCGACCGGCATCCAGTACTTCTCGGCGTCGGGGGAGAAGGGGAGCTCCTCGTTGTGCGCGTCGAGGTAGCGCAGGTAGTACCAGCACGAGCCCGCCCACTGCGGCATGGTGTTGGTTTCGCGCGTCGCCTTGCGGCCGTCGTGGAGCGTCACCTCGAGCCACTCCTCACCGGCGCGGGCCAGTGGCGGACGGCCGTCCTCGGTCGGCCGGTACTCGTCGATCGGCGGCAGCTCGACGGGAAGCTCGTCGACCCCGACCGGCAGGATCTCGCCGTCCTCGGCGTGGACGATCGGGAACGGCTCGCCCCAGTAGCGCTGGCGCGAGAAGAGCCAGTCTCGGAGGCGGTACTCCACCCGCCCCTTGCCGCGGCCGTTCTCTTCGAGCCACCGGATCATCGTCGCCTTCGCTTCGGCGATCTCAAGACCGTCGAGGAAATCGGAGTTGATGGCCGGACCGTCGCCGAGGTACGCCTTGCCGTCGAAGCCCTCCGGCGGCTGGACGGTGCGAACGATCGGCAGGTCGTAGACCTCGGCGAACTCCCAGTCGCGCTCGTCCTGGCCGGGGACAGCCATGATGGCGCCGGAGCCGTAGGACATCAGGACATAGTCGGCCACCCAGATCGGCAACGCCTCGCCGGTCACCGGATGGATCGCCCTGGCGCCGGTGTCGACGCCTGTCTTCTCCTTGGCGAGGTCGGTGCGCTGGAGGTCGGTCTTGTTGACCGCGGTTTCCACGTAGGCGGCGACAGCCTCGCGACGTGAATCGGTCGTAATCGTACCGACGAGCGGATGCTCGGGGGCGAGGACGCAGTAGGTGCAACCAAACAGCGTGTCGGGCCGGGTCGTGAATACGTCGAAAGCGTGGTCCGAACCCTGGATGGCGAAGACGATCTCGGCGCCTTCGGACTTGCCGATCCAGTGGCGCTGCATCTCCTTGACGTGCTCCGGCCAATCGACCAGCTCGAGGTCCTCTAGCAGTCGCTCCGCGTAGGCGGTGATCCTGAGCATCCACTGGTTCATCGAACGACGCTCGACCGGGTCGCCGGTCTCGACGTACTTGCCGTCCTTGACCTCCTCGTTCGCGAGCACCGTGCCGAGCGCCGGGCACCAGTTGACCGGGACCTCCGCCATGTAGGCGAGCCCCTGCTCGTGAAGCTTGAGGAAGATCCACTGCGTCCAGCGGTAGTAGTCGGGCGCCGAGGTGTTGACCTCGCGCTCCCAGTCGTAGGAGAAGCCGAGGCGCTGGATCTGACGCCGGAAGTTGTCGACGTTGCGCTTCGTGATGTCGGCCGGGTGCTCCCCCTCACGAACCGCAGCGCGCTCCGCCGGAAGCCCGAAGGCGTCCCAACCCATCGGATGGAGCACGTTGTACCCCTGCATCCGCTTCATCCGTGAGACGACGTCGGTGGCGGTGTACCCCTCGGGGTGCCCGACGTGGAGGCCAGCCCCCGACGGGTAGGGGAACATGTCGAGGGCGTAGAACTTCGGCCGCGAGGCCAGCTGCTCCGGATCGGAGGGCGTGCGGAAGGCGTTGCGATCCGCCCAGGCCTTCTGCCAGCGCGGCTCGAGTGTGTGAGGGTCGTACGTCGTTTTCGCCATGGGTACCCCTTGGAAAGCGCCGGGCGAGGTTAGCGGCAGCCGGGGGAGGGTGCAACACGGAGAGTTTCGGTGACAGGAGTTTCGGTGTGGAGTTTCGGTGACAGGTTACTTATCTCGAACTCCCACCGGGGGAGTTTCGGTGACAGGTTACTTATCTCGAACTCCCACCGACGCCCCCGGGAAAGGTAACCTGTCACCGAAACTTCGAGATGAAGAGTCGCCCACTCATCGCGCTCCTCTTCGCCGTCTGCTGCAGCCTCACGGTTGGCGCTGCCGACGAGCGCCCGCGGAACCTCGACCGCTCGCTGAACCCGACTCTCCGGCGGGGCCCGCTCGAAGGGACCGGCGTGGTGCGCTACGACCCGGGCGCTCCCGCCGACGACTTCTACCGCAACGGCCCCAGCTACGACGCGGGGTACTACGGCAACGTCTTCGCCACGCAGAACGGGCAGAACCTGAGCAGCGGGACGATCACCGGCGTCTCCTGGTACCAGGGCGCGCTCGGCCTCTACGACGACGCGCTGGTCGTTTTCGGAAGGGCCTACGGGACGATGAGCACCGGGATCACGGTGCTGGACCCGCAGCCTTACGCCTTCAACGCGGTTTCGGTCTCGGTGCCTTTCGAGATTCCGAAGTTCGTCGGCCTGGCGCTCGGCTTCGACGCCTTCGGCAGCGTGGGAGGACGCTCGGCGACCACCAACGGTCAGGGGTTCCACGGCAGGCAGAGGGCCTGGTACAACACCAACGGCAATCCGGTGACCGGGGTCAACCTGATGGTGCGGATCTCCGGCAACATGGTGATCCCGGTGGAGCTGATCGAGTTCGAGGTCGCCTCCGAGGTAGAGCCTGAGCGCTAGCTGACGCCGGCTGCTTCGGCGTCGCGGTCGCTCAGCCAGCCGCCGTCCTCGCGTTCGCTCACCGTGCCGTCGCGCAACCACGAGCGCTCGCAGCGCGGCTCGCCGCGCAGGTCGAGCACCTCGGGGGGCCCTTCGCCGTCGAGCTGAACGCGGGAGACACCGAAGGCGCTCGGCAGGTCGGGGGCGAAGCGGGCGAGCGTGCCGTCGGGATCGGCGAGCCGCAGGCCGGCGTCGAGCTTGTTCTCGATGTCGGAGTTCTCGAGCGCCTTGAGCGCCGCCTCGCGCGCGGCGACGACCTCCGCCCAGTCGGGATCGGCGCTGCCGAACAGCCGTGTGGCGGTCTCGAGATGGACGCAGGCGTCCTCGCCGTGAAGCTCGCGCCACGCTTCGTCGGCAGTGTGGGGGAGCAGCGGCGCAAGAAGCGTCGACAGGAGCTCGGTGAGCTTCCACATCACGCTCTGCGCCCGGAGCCGGCGCTCGGAGTCGGGGCGGTCGCAGTAGAGGCGGTCCTTGAGCGCGTCGAGGTAGAACGACGACAGAGTGTCGTTGCAGAAGTCGAACAGCAGGAGGTGAGCCCGCCGGAACTCGTAGCGCTCGTAGGCCCCCATCACCTTCGCCCGCAGCTCGGTCGCCTGCTCGAGCGCCCAGGCGTCGAGGGTAGTCGGGTCGAGCGTTTCGAGATCGGCGCTCGACTGCGGGTCGAAGTCGGAGAGGTTGGAGAGCAGGAAGCGCAGAGTGTTTCTCACCTTGCGATAGCTCTCGCCGGCGAGCTGGAAGAACTCCATGTCGACCTTGATGTCGTTCTCGTAGGCGAGCGAGCTCACCCACCAGCGGCAGACGTCGGTGCCGAAGTCGCGCAGGAGTTCCTCGACCTCCAGCGCGTTGCCGCCCGACTTCGACATTTTCTTCCCCTCCTTGTCGACCATGAAGCCGTGGGTCAGGAGGGCCTTGTAGGGCGCCTCACCCCGTGCGCCGAGGCCGCACAGGAGCGACGACTGAAACCAGCCGCGATGCTGATCGGAGCCTTCGAGGTAGAGATCGACCGGGTAGCTCGATCCGCGGCCGACCATCGGCTCACTCCACGACGACCCCGACTCGAACCAGACGTCGAAGATGTCGTACATTTTGGTGAGCGAGGAGGGGTCGAGGCCGTCCGGGGCGTCGGGGTCCGAAGCAGGGTCGTAGTCCGCCAGCAGCTCCGCCGGTGAGCGCAGGAACCAGGCGTCGCTCCCTTCGCGGCCGATCGCGGCGGCAACCGCGCGGGTGGAGGCGGTCGTCAGGAAGATGGCGCCATCGGCAGTCCGGAAGGCGGGGATCGGCAGTCCCCACGAGCGCTGGCGCGACAGGCACCAGTCCGGGCGCGACTCGAGCATGCCGTTCATCCTCTTGGAGCCCCACGCGGGGATGAAGTCGATCGTCTCCGCGGTGGCGGCGAGGGCCGCCTCCCGGAGCGATCGGCCGTCGCGCTCGGCCGGCTTGTCGACGGCCGCGAACCACTGCTCCGTGGCACGGAAGATCACCGGGGTCTTGGAGCGCCAGTCGTGGGGGTAGGAGTGATGGTAGTCCTCGGCGGCGACGAGGTGGCCCGACTCGGCGAGTCGCTCGGGAATGAGCTCGTTGGCTTCCCACACCGAGCGGCCGCGGAGCCACTCGGGCACCGAGTCGTCGAACGTACCGTCGCCCTGCACCGGCGAGTAGATCTCGGTCCCTTCGGCGAGACCGGTCTGGTAGTCGTCGTGACCGTGGCCGGGGGCGGTGTGGACGAGGCCGGTACCGTCCTCGAGAGTGACGTAGGCGGCGTTGACGATCCGTCCGCGGCGGTCGATGAACGGGTGACGGTAGCTCTGGCCGGCGAGCTCGAAGCCGGTCGCCTCACCGAGCTTGTCGAAGCTCGCACCGGCGAGGTCGGCAACCCTGGAGGAGAGCTCGTCGGCGACCACCAGCAGCCGCCCGTCGAGCCGACCGAGGGCGTACTTGAAGTCCTTGTGGGCGGCGATCAGCAGGTTGGCAGGGAGCGTCCACGGTGTGGTCGTCCAGATGAGGAACGACACCGGCTCGTCGATCTCGACGTCGAACAGGTGCCCGAGCTCAGCGGCGTCCTCGGCCTCGAAGGCGACGAAGACGGAAGGGTCGGTGCGATCGAAGTACTCGAGCTCCGCCTCGGCGAGCGCGGTCTCGTTGGCGATCGACCAGTGCACCGGCTTGAGGTCGCGGTAGACGAGCCCCTGTTCGACCATCGCGGCGAACACCTCGAGCGCCGCGCGCTCGAACTCCGGGCTCATCGTCAGGTAGGGGTGCTCGTAGTCTGCGAGCGTCGACAAGCGACGCATCTGCTGCGTCTGGAGCTTCTGGTACTTCTCGGCGTCGCGACGGCACTCCCGCCGGATCGCCATCCGGCGGGAGTCGTCGTCGAGAGCGTTGAGCCTGTCGAGCTTGCCCTTCTCCTGCAGCTCGGTCATCACCTTGTGCTCGATCGGCAGGCCGTGGCAGTCCCAGCCGGGAATGAAGGGGCAGTGCCTTCCGGCGAGCAGCCGGGTGCGGACGACGAAGTCCTTGAGCACCCGGTTGAGCAGGTGGCCGACGTGGATGGAGCCGTTGGCGTAGGGCGGGCCGTCGTGGAAGACGAACGGCTCGGCACCGGCGCGCGCCTCGAGCGCGGCGGAGTAGAGGTCGAGGGCGTCCCAGCGCTTCTGCGACTGCGGCTCGTTCTGACCGAGGTTCGCCTTCATGGGGAAGGCGGTCTTCGGCAGATTGAGGCTCTTCTTGTAGCGCTTCTTGCGCTCCTTGGCTGCGTCGACGGTGGAGGTCTCTTCGGTCATCGTATCAAGCCCATGCAAAACGGCCTCGCGGGAAGCGAGGCCGTTGGTATCGGTGGTGCTTCGCCTCGCTCAGTTGCGCTGAGGAATCGAGATTGCGGGGTTCGCTGTGGAATCCAGCATGTTCCGAGGATAACAGGTCGTCGTCGGAGTGCGGGGTGTCCGGGCGCGCTGTAACGCTCCGCTGCGGGCACGCGCCCAAGAGGAATGAGGCTGGTTCGCGTGGCCCCGAATCCGGACACAGGGAGTCCGACTGAGACTCCTCCTCGAAGGACTCTGGAGGGAAGTGTGATGGAAGTGACCACGCCGGACCGATTCGCTGAAAGTGACGCCAGAGGCCTCGTGCGTGCCTTCTGCGCTGTCGTCGCCCTCGTAGCCTCCGGCTGCGCGGTCGGGATCGTCGGAGAGCAGTCGGCCGACAAGATGCAGTGTCGGGTTCCGGTGCTGAAGTGCCCGCCCGTTCCGAGCCCGCTGACGATCTCGACCCTCCAGCCGACGCCGGCTCCGGGTAGCTCCTGCTACCAGCAGCAGGCTGGTTCGATCAGCGGAGCCCAGCTCTATTGCGACCCCGGAAACTTCACGGTACTCGGTTCGAGCGATCCGGGTCTCGCGGGTGCGAGTCTCGTCCAGACCCGGCAGGCGGACTCCGGCTCCACTGCAGCCCAGCATTTCGTCTTCAGGCCGACGCCGGTCAGCGGCACATCTCCCCTGGGTGAGCTCTTCGTCGCCTACGACTCGAGGGCCACGGTCGCCCCCGCCTGGCTGAGTGCGGACTTCGTGCCGGTAGTGAATCCTCTCGACGGGTCCAATCACACTCTGAGGACCACCTTCCCCGACCGCACGGCCGGAGCTCCGGCGGGGCAGACCGTCGATCTCGATCTCTACAAGCGACGGGTCGCGACGGCCGCCGAGCTCGCGATTCCTGGGAACTCCGCCGGCAATCCCCAGTTCCCTGCGGGGCTGACGGTCGCCGATCGCGCGATGTACGTGGTGCTGCTCAAGCCCCGAACCCGGCCCGGGCCCTGCGGCGTCAATGCCCATTCCCTGCACGTGGCGGAGGACTGCTACGCGGTGCCCAGGGTCGGCGGCGCCTTCGACCTGGCCTTCATCTCTCAGATGCAGACCAAGGCGGTAGCGAGCTGCAACGAGGTGTTCTCGCAACTGCCGGCGTTTCAATGCGCAGTGCCGCAGGCTGAGTGCCTGCGAATCGGCAGCTGCCCGGCCGACCAGGCGAAGACCTCGCCGCTCTCCGTCCCGGCGAACCGCTTTCTCAGGCATTCGGAGGTCGTCTTCGAGCCGGCAACTTCTCTGGCGAGAGTGCAGGTGCAGGGTCGGCACTATGTTCGAGCGGTCTCCGGACGACTTCACTTCGAGCCTGAGTTCGATGCAGGGCAGCTGCTGCAGAAGCTCTCGGTTCGGAGCATCGCCCTGAGCATCGGCTCGATCGGAGGGTTCGAGGATCTGTCGCTGGTGCTCGGCTCTCCCTTCGACGCAGCCTGCGCCGACAGTCCGCCACTGGTTGCGAGTCCATGCGATCGCTATCGAATCGCTCCCGGAGCGATGGAGGCCGAACTGGGCGCTCGCCAGGACGGGCAGTGGACGGTCGCGTCGGGGACCAATCTGGCGATGTCGATTCTGGTCGATCACACCCAGCGCTCGTTCCGCCTTCGCGGCGGGCCGGTTCGGGCAGCCGTGGAAGTCGATGGAGACCCGGCTACGGTCGAGCTTCTGGTCGACCTGACCGGCAGGTTCGAGAACTTCGCTCCGGTGGCGGATACGCGCGAGTCGAAGGCGCACTCCGAGTGCGTCGAGGGTAGGAACAGGGACCCGATTGTCCTCGACGCCGCAGGCTCGTTCGACATTTACGCCTCGCTTCCCCCGACCGCCTACGAGTGGTGGGAGGACTACGCTCAACTCGGCGAACGCTTCCTGGGCGCTGGATCCAGGGTGACTCTGTGGCCGCGCCATCTCGACTTCGGCCTCCACCACATGACGCTCGCGGTCGAAGACAGTGCCGGAGTCGTCAGTACGGATTCCCTGATCGTGCAGGTGCTCGACTCCGAACCCCCTTTCATGCCCCACCTCCCACCGTGTACGCGTTGGCGACGACCGGAGCGCCGTTTCGAGTCGACCTCGGCGAGGCCGCGGCGTCCGATACCTGCAGCGACCGGGTGTTCGTGCGTCACGACGGGCCGGCCGACTCTCGCTTCCCGGCTGGACTTTCGACCGTGGTCTGGACTGCTGACGACGCGCACGGCAACACATCGACTGCCTCGCAGGAGGTCTACGTGTTCTCGGTACCCGAGCAGGCGCCCGGGGAGGTCGTCGAGAGACTGCGGCTCGAAGTTCGGGAGGCGGTCGCCGATGTCGAGGACTGCCGTGCCCTCTCGTCCTGCCGATCGGAGCTCGAGGGGGCGAAGATCCTCCTGCAGTGGCTGGTCGCGCTCCCCGCGGCTGTGGAGTCGGGTTGGCTGCCGATCCTGGGGGCCGTCGCCGAGCAGGTCGAGGTGGCCGCTGACGCCCTTCAGGGCGATGAAGACGCTGGAGCCGATCTCGTACTCGATCGCCGCTCCACCGCCGTCGACTCCCTGCTGACGGCACTGGAGGCTCTCGACCGGATTGACGGGCCGTAAGGGCAGCGGCACCCGGGTACCGTCGCGTCGAGTTCGGCGGGAGGCGACGTCTGCTGCCAGGTTCGAAGAAGTCGGGGCTTGTCGACAGAGGCACCTTGAGCCAACATCCGAGGCATGGCGATCAGTGTCTTCGACCTGCTGAAGATCGGTGTCGGACCGTCGAGCTCTCACACCGTCGGCCCGATGAGGGCGGCGAAGCGGTTCGTCGAGCGGCTCGATGAGCTCGGCCACCTCGAAGCGGTGGCGCGGGTCGAGGTCGAGCTCTTCGGCTCGCTGGCGCTCACCGGCCGCGGCCACGGGACCGACAAGGCGGTGCTGGCGGGGCTCGAGGGTGCCGAACCCGAAACGGTGGACACCGACTGGTTGGCGGGCCTCGTCGAGGCGGTCGAGGCGAGCGGGAAGATCGAGATTCCCGGCAGGGGAGAGGTGCCCTTCGACCTACCAGGCGACCTTCTCTTCCGCAGGCGGCGGACTCTGCCCTATCACCCGAACGGGATGCAGTTCCGGGCCTTCGACGGCGCCGGGGAGAGACTTCTGGAGCGGACCTTCTATTCGATCGGCGGCGGTTTCGTCGTCAACGAAGGAGAGGCGTCGGAGGATCGCATCGTGCCCGACCGGACGGAGTTGCCTCATCCGTTCTCGACCGGTGACGAACTGCTCGCGCTGTGTCGCGACCGGCAGGACTCCGTCTGGGAGCTCATGCTGGCGAACGAGTGCGCCTGGAGGACGGAGGAAGAGGTACGCATGGGTCTGCTCGAGATCGCGATGGCGATGCGCGCTTCGATCGGCGCCGGCTGCAGCAACAAGGGCGTGCTGCCGGGCGGGCTGGAGGTGAGGCGACGCGCTCCCAGGCTCCTGGCCGAGCTCGAGGCGAGGAGCTCGGATCCCGATCCGCTCGCGATTCTCGATTGGGTGAGTCTGTTTGCGATCGCGGTCAACGAAGAGAACGCCGCCGGCGGCCGCGTGGTGACCGCTCCGACCAACGGCGCCGCCGGCATCGTCCCCGCGGTGATGGAGTACTACCTGAGGTTCGTCGCCGGCGCCGACGAAGACGGCGTCGTGCGCTATCTGCTGACGGCTGCCGCGGTCGGCATCCTGTTCAAGGAGAACGCATCGATCTCCGGTGCCGAGGTCGGCTGCCAGGGAGAGGTCGGAGTCGCCTGCTCGATGGCAGCGGCCGGGCTGGCGGAAGTCCTCGGTGGCGCTCCCTACCAGGTCGAGAACGCCGCCGAGATCGGCATGGAGCACAACCTCGGCCTGACCTGCGACCCGGTCAACGGCCTCGTGCAGATCCCGTGCATCGAGCGCAACGCCGTCGGCGCGGTGAAGGCAATCAACGCCGCGCGGCTGGCGCTGCGGGGCGAGGGCGACCACAAGGTGTCGCTCGACAAGGTGATCCGAACGATGCGCGACACCGGGGCCGACATGAAGACCAAGTACAAGGAGACCTCTCGCGGCGGCCTGGCACTCAACGTCATCGAGTGTTGAGTCGCCGGCCTGAACTGCTCGCACCGCCGCATCCTGGAAGGCCGCGGGTTGCTGAAGATAAAGGGCTACCGGTCGCGAGCATCGGAGACATAGCCGTAGCTGCTTCAGGGAGCGCAGCGACAGGGAAGCGCAGTAGATTCAGTAACATACGGCCTTCCAGGGAGCAGCGGTGCGAGAGGTTCAGGCTATGATGCCCGCCATGCGGATCGGTATCGTGACGGTCTCGGATCGCGCGGCGCGGGGGGAGTACGAGGACGAGAGCGGCCCTATCGTGGAGACGCTCCTCGTCGAGCGGCTCGAGCCCGGGTGGAGTGCCGAGCGCCGGCTCGTCGAGGACGACGTCGAGCAGCTCAGGAGAGTCCTCGAGCGGCTTTGCGACGAGGTCGGTTGCTCCTTCGTCGTGACGACCGGAGGCACCGGTCCGGCGCCCAGGGACATCACCCCCGAGGCGACGGAGGCGGTTTGCGATCGGCTCCTGCCGGGCTTCGGGGAGCGCATGAGAGCGGTCTCCGTCGAGCGGGTACCGACGGCGATCCTGTCGCGCCAGGTGGCGGGGCTGCGAGGGTCCACCCTGATCGTCAACCTGCCGGGGAGCCCGGGCGCCCTTCGTGACTGCCTGGAGGCGGTACTCCCCGCGATCCCGCATGCCGTTGAGCTTGCCGGAGGGCGAGTTCCAGGGCTCGCCGGCGGAACCGGGATCCGGCACTGAGGCACCGCCTCGACCCGCGGTTCGCGGCCCTGGCTCTGGCCGCCGTGGCAGTGGTGGCGCGGGTGGCGACCCTCCTGCTGGGGAGCGACGCCCTCAACGGTGACGAGCGAGCCTATGTCGAGGCTGCCGGGAACCTCGCGGCGGGCGACAGCTTCACGCGAGCCGGGGGCGCCGAGATCCAGGTTTCCCCTCTGCTGCCGGCTTTGGCCGCGGCGCTCGCCTCCCTGGGCCTTTCGCCCGCCTTCGCCTCACAAGTCGTCTCGTTGCTCGCCTCGGCCGCTGCTGCGCCGCTCGTGGTCTGGGCGTTGTGGCCCCGCTGGCGCCGCGTCGCCTGGCTCGCCGGCTCGCTGATTGCGCTCCACCCCCGCCTGCTGACGACGGCGGATCGGGCGCAGCCCGAGACCCTTGCGGCCATGGGGTTGCTCCTCGTCGCCGGCGCCGCCCTGCGGCGCGATCCGACGTTGGCGGCAGTGGGAACGGGGTGGGCCTTCCTGGCACGTCCCGAGGGACTGCTGCTGGCCCCCGTCTGCTGGCTCCTCGTCGCCCCCGGAGAGAGGCTGCGTCGCTCCCTCACGTCCCTGGCGGTCGTCGTCCTGCTGGCGTCGCCTCAGCTGCTCCACCTGCGGGCGGCGACCGGCGAGTGGGCCCTGTCCGGCAAGCTCGACTGGGTGCGCGCTCAGTCCGTTGCGCAGCGCGAAGGGCTCACCGGGGGCGATGTCGAGAGCGTCCGGCGCGTCTCGGAGGAGACGGACGGCTCCTTGTGGCGTGACTGGCCGGCCGGGCTCGTCCGGATCGCTCGCGAGTCCGCGCGTGCCGCCGGTCCGTTGCTGTTCCTGTTGGCAGGGATGGGGGTCGGAGCGACCCTGCGGCAGGGAAGGAGCGCGAGCTTCGCATGGCTGCCGCTCCTGCTGCTGCCCGTGCTGGCGGCGGGGCCGGTCTACGCCCGTCACGTCCTGCCGTTCCTGCCGTTGTGGCTGGCCGCCTCCGCGGTCGGTGCCGCCGGGGTCGCTTCCGCCCTCGGAGCCGTTGGCCGGGAGGTCTAGAATGCTGCCATGCCGACCATCTTCGACCACATCCTAGACGGCGAGATTCCCTGCCACCGCGTTTACGAGGACCCGCACGTCCTCGCCTTCCTCGACATCGCGCCGCTCGCACCGGGGCACACCCTGGTGATTCCGAAGGAACGGGTCGCCCACCTCCACGAGCTGTCCGCCGATGCCGCCGCCGCGCTCGGGCGGGTGCTGCCGCGGATCTCGAAGGCGATCCTCGAGGCGACCGGGGCGACGGCCTACAACGTGCTCCAGAACAACGGCATCGAGGCCCACCAGGCGGTGTTCCACGTCCACTTCCACATCATCCCGCGGGTCGGGGGACGCGGTCTCGGCATCGGCTGGAAGCCGGGTGGAATCGAGGACGACGAGGCGGCGGAGCTGGCCTCCACCGTCGCAGCCGCCCTGGCGAGCGACTGAAGTGGGCGAGTTCCGGGCGTTCCCGAGCCGGCTGTCCGGCCGTCGGCGAGCGGTCTACCGCGGGGTGGTCGTCTTCTTCCTCGCGGCGTTCGCGCTCTCGATCTGGCCTCTCGCTCCCATCTGGTCTCGGGCGCGCCCGCTGGTCTTCGGCATGCCGTTCTCGCTCGCCTTCCTGGCGGCCCTGCTGGTGACCTGCTTCGGCGTGCTGTGGGCTGTCTACCGCTGGGAGCGACGCAACGGCTGGCTGGACGAGGAGACCGACCCGGTGGACGGAGACTGAGCCAATGGCGGTCTACTGAGTCATGGCGGACTGGATCGTCGTCCTCGCGGTGACGCTCGGCTACCTCGTGCTGTCGCTCGCGGTTGGGGTGCTGTCGGGGCGCGGTACCTCCGGCGGCACCGAGGGCTACGTGGCGGGCGATCGCTCGCTGGGCTTCCTCGTTCTGTACTTCATCATGGGCGCCTCGATCTTCAGCGCCTTCGCCTTCCTCGGCGGCCCCGGCTGGGCCTACTCGAGGGGCGCCGCGGCGTTCTACATCCTCTCCTACGGCACGCTCGGCCTCGTTCCCTGGTACTTCTTCGGGCCGCGGATCGCGCGCCTCGGTCGCCGCTACGGCTATGTCACACAGGCGGAGCTCTTCGCCGACCGATTCGATTCGCGGGCTCTCTCCGGATTGCTGGCGATCCTCTCGCTGATCGCCTTCGTGCCCTATCTGACCCTGCAGATCAAGGGTGCGGGCTACGTCTTCAACGTCGTCACCGAGGGGCGGGTGCCGGTCTGGGCGGGCGCGGCGGTCGCCTACGGCGTCGTGCTGGTCTACGTCCTCAAGAGCGGCGTCCTCGGCGTCGCCTGGACCAACACCCTGCAGGGCATCTTCATGATGGTGCTCGCCTGGAGCCTCGGCCTCTACCTGCCGCACGCCCTCTACGGCGGCGTCGGCGAGATGTTCGGGCAGCTCGCCGAGAGGGTGCCGCAGATGCTCGAGCCGCCCGGGCTCACCGGCAACGGTGAGCCGTGGAACTGGGGAGGGTACTCGAGCGCGATCCTCGTCTCGGCGCTCGGTTTCTCGTTGTGGCCGCACTACTTCATGAAGATCTACACGGCTCGTGACGTGCCGACGCTCAAGAAGACCGTCGTCTTCTACCCGACCTTCCAGGTCTTCCTGATTCCGATCCTCTTCATCGGCTTTGCCGGCATCCTCTATCTGCCGGGAGTCGAGCCGGCGGACGCGATCCTGCCGACGCTCCTGACCTCCCTCGATCTGTCACCGCTGGTGATCGGGCTCTTCTGTGCCGGGGCGCTCGCGGCGTCGATGTCGACCGGCGACGCGATCCTCCATGCCGCCGGCTCGGTGCTGGTGAAGGACCTCGTGCGGCCGTGGTTGGGCTCCGAGCTCGACGACGAGACGCAGACCCGCTGGATCCGCCGGCTCGTCGTCGCCGTGGGGCTGGTGGCCTACTACTTCGCCGTCATCTCGGACCTCGACCTCGTCCTGCTGCTGCTGCTTTCCTACGGCTTCCTGGCGCAGCTCTTCCCGGTGCTGCTGGTGACCTTCTTCTGGCGCCGGGCGACGCGCGCCGGGGTGCTCGCCGGCCTCGCCGGCGCCTTCGCTACGGTGATCGCCTGCAACCTGTGGCCGGCGCTCCAGTGGGGAGGGATCCACCCCGGGCTGTGGGGGCTCGTGGTGCAGCTTCCGCTGCTGATCGGCGTCAGCCTCGCGACCGAACGGCCGGACGAGGAACGGGTCGCCCGGTTCGTCGTTCGCTAACCCGGCTCGGCGGCGTGCGCCAGGGCCAGCGAGAGCGACCGGTTGACGGCCAGAGCCGTCTCGAGCTCGGACAGCTCGATGTGCTCGTCGACGGTGTGAGCCAGTAGCGGATCGCCCGGTCCGAAGCCGATCGGAGACATGCCGACCGCGGCGTAGTGCCCCCCGTCGGTGGCGAACTGCCAGACGCCGGCCGGTCCGGTCGCACCGCCCGCCTCCGCCAAAACCCGCTCGGCACAGGTCACGGCGGGGTGGTTGGCGGGGAGCAGGTAGGCCGGGTTGCTGGCGGGGATCGTCATCGCGAGGCCGGTGTAGGCGCGCCGATCGAACTCGGGCACGGTGACGGTGCCGGTCGCCCCCTCGGTGAGCGACTCTGCGAGCAGCGCCTGAAGGCTTGCCCGGGCGTCGGCGTCGGACTCGCCCGGCACCAGACGCCAATCACAGGTCAGCCATACCTCCGCCGGCACGACGTTGGCGCTCGATTGGTCGGTTTCGATCAGCGTCGGCACGACGGTGCTCGGTCCCAGCTCGGGATGGTCGCCGACGGTGGCCGCGTCGAGGGCGGCGAGGAAGCGGCCGATCGAGATCAGCGGGTTCACCCCCTTTTGCGGGACGCTGGCATGGACGCTCCTGCCGAGGACGTGGACGACGAGCTCGGCTCGCCCGCGATGTCCGCGCCGGATGGTGTTGGAGCTCGGCTCGCCGACGACGACGATCGGTGTGAAGAGCGTCTCGGCGAGGTGGCGGGCGCCGACGCCGCCGATCTCCTCCTGGACGACGCAGGTGACGTAGACGTCTCCCGGCGGCCGTTCGCCGTGTCGTGGCGCGACGCCGTGGATCTGCGCGGCCAGCGGCCCCTTGATGTCGACCGCGCCCCGCCCCCAGATCCGGTCGTCGTGGATTTCCCCGCCGTGCGGCGGGTAGGGCCAACGGGCGGGGTCGCCGACGGCGACGTGGTCGAGGTGGGTGTTGAACTGCACCGGTGAGGCGTCGCCGCCGGCGATGCGACCGATGACGTTGCCGGCGTCGTCGAGGTCGACGTCGTCGTAGCCGAGGCTTCGCATCTCGTCGGCGACGAGCTCGGCGATCGGCCCCTCCTCACCGGGCAGGCTCGGCGTCTGAATGAGGCGCTGGAGGAAGTCGACACAGGCTGCCGGAGAACTCATCGCGTCGGCGAGCTTACAATCGCCCGATGAGCAGCTCGTCGGCGGAGGGACGGCAGCGCCTGGTCTCGATTCTGGCCGCGGAGACGCCGTTCGTGGCGCTCCTCTCCGCTGTGCGCGATCTCCGTCTGCCTGACGCCTGGGTGGCTGCCGGTGCCCTGCGCAATGTCGTCTGGGATCGTCTCCATGGCTACCGCGAACGGCATCCTCCCGGCGACGTCGACGTCGTCTACTTCGACCGGGACAACGCGAGCCCGGAGGTCGATGCCCGGATCGAGCGACGGCTCGGGGACACGCTCCCGGAGCTGCCGTGGGAGGTCGTCAACCAGGCCTGGATCCACGAGTACAACGACGAACCGCCCTACACATCGACCGAGGACGCACTGTCGCGCTGGACGGAGACCTGCACCTCCGTGGCGGCGCGTCTCGGCGACGACGGCGAGATCGAGGTTCTGAGCCCGCACGGGGTCGACGACCTGCTCGACCTGGTGGCGCGACCCAACCTGATCTTCCCCGGGGCGGCACGGGTGTTCGAGGAGCGGATGGCGACGAAGCGCTGGACCGAGCGCTGGCCTCGCGTACGCGTATTGGGGCTCGACGAGGCCTTCGGGCTAGAGTGAGGCGTCGGCTCGCTCCCGGTGGAGCCGATCGCTCGAACAACCTCGAGGAGACCTCCGATGGCCAGAAAGACCTACCGTGGCAAGGCGCTCGACGTCACTTTCGATCTCGAAGTGTGCACCCACTCGGGCAACTGCGTCCGTGGACTCCCACCCGTGTTCGAGCTCGGTCGGCGCCCATGGATCTTGCCCGACGAGGCCACTGCGGACGAGGTGCGCTCCGCCGTCGCCCGCTGCCCGAGCGGTGCGCTGAAGATCGCCGAGCACTCCGACGAGTGAGCCTGGCGAGAACGCTCGGACCGAGCTGCTACCAGACCGGTTCGTAGCCGTCGGCGGCGAGGTTCCAGTCGGGGCCGAAAACGTGCACACGACGCGTCTCCTCGCCCTCGGAATCGACCAGTGTCCCGCCGGCGTGGGTCCAGGCGAGAATGCTGCCCTCGAAATTCGACACGTCCCAGCCCTTCCTCATCAGAGCGCGCGCGTACTTCGAACTCCGGTAGCCGACCGTGCAGTAGGTGACGACCTGTCTGCCCGTGAACTCCGCTGAGCGTTTCTCGAACTCGTCGCTCGAGATGGCGCCGGGCAGGGTTGAAACCGCCCGCTCGTGGGGCTCCCGGACGTCGACGAGGACGGCGCTACCGTCGTCGATCCTTCGGGCCACCTCGCCTGCGTCCACGGTCGGCACATCGGGGAACGCTTCCCGCGTCGATTCCACCTTCTCTTCGAGGGACTCGAGTCTCGAATCCATCGGCAGGCTCGCTTTCCTGGAGAGCGGTGCTGCGTTGTCGTCGCCCGCCGAGCCGCAGGCCGCGACCCAGAGGGCCGATCCCACCAGCGCGGCGACGGCCAGTCGGAACGCCGGCATCGAGTTGCTGTGAGTATGATCGCCGGGTTGCATCGGTGGGCTAGTTGAACACAGGTCGCGCTGTTTCCCGCTCGTCGACGCCATCTCCTCGAGAATCAGTCCTGCGCATGAGAGCTCCGGGATCGCAAGCCCCCGTCCCGCCGGATGACCGAAGGCACCTCGTGCTCGTGGGCGGAGGGCACGCTCACGTCCAGGTCCTCCGGCGATTTCTGATGGAGCCTCCCGAGCGGCTGAGGGTCACGGTGGTCGTCGATACGCCGATCGCGGTCTATTCCGGGATGGTGCCGGGGTGCGTGGCCGGTCAGTACGAGCCGGCCGAGCTCGAGATCGACGTCCTCCCGCTGGCGCGGCGAGCCGGCGCCGAGGTGGTGCTCTCTGCGATGATCGCGATCGACCCGGAGGAGCGTTCGGTCGCGGTGGCGGGGAGGCCGCCGATTCGCTACGACCTCGCCTCGCTCGACATCGGCTCGACGGTCATCGGCCTCGACCTGCCGGGTGTCGGGAAACGGGCGATTCCGACGCGGCCGATCGGGCGCTTCGTCGAGCGGATCGACGAGATCTCGGCGGCGGCTGCGCGGCACGACGGCGTATTCAGGGTGACGGTGGTCGGTGGGGGTGCCGGGGGTGTGGAGCTGGCGTTCACGCTTCGCCGCCGTCTGCTCGACGAAGGGCGCGAGGTCGAAGTCACCCTGCTGCATGCGGGCCCGTCCCTGCTCGAGGGGTTTCCCGCAAGCCTCGGGCGCCGGGCGGCCCGCGAAGCGGCGGCGTGCGGCATCCAGGTCTCGACCGGCGTGCGCGTGAGTGCAGCCGTCGACGGCGCGGTCGAACTCGAGGGAGGAGGCCGGGTGGAAAGCGACGCCCTCGTCTGGGTCGCGGGAGCCACCAGCCACGAGGTGCTCGCCTCGAGCGGCCTGCCGGTCGACGGGAGAGGCTTCGTTCGCACCCGCAGCACTCTCCAGGTGGAGGGCTTCGACACCCTCTTTGCAGTCGGTGACTGCGCGACCCTCATCGAGGCGCCGCGCACCCCGAAGGCGGGGGTCTATGCAGTGCGACAGGGGCCCTACCTGACCGACAACCTCCTGGCGTTCGTCGCCGACGAGCCGCTCCGGAGCTACCGGCCGCAACGCGACTTCCTGACGCTGCTCAACCTCGGCGACGGGACCGCGCTGGGAGCGAAGTGGGGACTGTCGTTCGGCGGTCGTTGGGTGATGCGCCTCAAGGATCGGATCGATCGCCGCTTCATGGAGCGGTTCCAGGTGCTCGACGCCGAAGGCGAGGAGACGGAGCACTTCGCCACCGAGGGTGGTGGCATGGGTGAAGGCGACGACGGCATGCTGTGCGGAGGGTGCGCCGCAAAGCTCGGTCAGCAGGCGTTGAGTCGGGTCCTGGAGCGACTCGACCTGCCTGCCGACGAACCACCGATCGTCCTCGGCATGGAGGCGGCTGAGGACGTCGTCGCCTGGGAGACGGGCGGCGGTTCGGTGACGGTGAGCAACCTCGACGGCTTCCGACCGTTCAGCGACGACGCCTATCTCGTGGGGCGCGTGGCGGCGGCCAACGCGATCTCCGACCTGCTCGCCAAGGGTGTGGAGCCGCGCTACGCGCAGGCGTTCGTCGCCGTGGCGGAGAGCGCGCGAAGCCTCGATCGCGAGGAGTACCTCTATCAGCTTCTGTGCGGGGCACAGGCGACCTTCGAAGACCTTGGCGTCCGCCTCCTCGGCGGGCACACCACGACCGCTCCCGTGCCGCTGGTCGGCTTTCAGGTCGAAGGCACGACCCGGCGACCGCTCCTCGAGAAGCGTGCGGCGCGGCCGGGCGATCTGCTCGTCCTGACCAAGCCGCTGGGGACGGGAGTGGTGCTGTGGGCGGACATGAGGGGGCTCGCGACCGGACGCTGGCTCGCTGCGGCCCACGCATCGATGGTGGCGACCAATCGTGCCGCGTCGCGGGCGGCGCGCGAGGCGGCACTGGAGGCGGCGACCGACGTCACCGGCTTCGGCCTCGCCGGCCATCTGGCCGATCTGCTGCGTGCCTCCTCCGCATCGGCCCGGATCGACCTCGAGGCTCTGCCCGCTCTGCCGGGAGCTCTCGAGCTGCTGGCGGCGGGCAGGCGCAGCACTTTTCACGAGGGGAATCGCAGGGGTATCGGCGTTCTCGAGATCGCCCCGGAGGCGGCCGAGCGCTGGCCCGCCCACCTCGAGCTCCTGTTCGATCCTCAGACTTCGGGAGGCCTGCTGCTGGTGGTGCCGCCGGAGCGCCTGCAGTTGCTCCTCGAGAAGCTCGAGGCGGCAGGGGAGGCGGCGACGGTGGCCGCGGTCGTGGGCGAGGTCGAGGCGGCGGAGGGCCGGCCGCGGATCCGGGTCGTGGAGAGCTAGACTCTCGTACTCCGCTGAGCGGCCGTTCACTCACCATGCCTGACGACAACCGAGAGCCGACCCCGCGCATCATCGTCGCGCTGGGCGGCAACGCGATCACTCGCGACGGCGACGACGGCTCGGTCGAGTCGGACTACGCCAACCTGCGACGGAGCCTCGACGGCGTGGTCGAGATGCTGCGGCGCGGCTACGAGGTGGTGCTGACCCACGGCAACGGTCCGCAGGTCGGCAACCAGATGATCCGCGTCGAGCTCGCTCGCGGGCAGGCCCCCGACCTGCCGCTCGATGTCATGGTCGCCGACCTTCAGGGAGGCCTCGGCTACATGATCGAGATGGTGCTGCGCAACAAGATGCTGCGGGCCGGACTCGAAGTGCCGGTGTGTGCGCTGCTGACGCAGGTCGAAGTCGATCGCGCCGATCCCGCTTTCGACGACCCGACGAAGTTCGTCGGTCCCGCCTTCAGCCGCGAGGAGATCGAACGACGGGTCGCCGAGCGCGGGTGGGTGGTCAAGGAGGACAAGGGGCGGGGCTGGCGGCGGGTCGTGCCCTCTCCCGAGCCGCTCGGCATCCTCGAGAGCGGGCTGATCACGACCCTCGTCGAGGCGGGAGCCCTCGTCATCGTCACCGGCGGGGGAGGGATCCCGGTCGCACGTGACGCCGACGGCGAACTCAGCGGCGTCGAAGCGGTGATCGACAAGGACTACGCCGCCGCCAAGCTCGCCAGATCGGTCGGAGCGAGCCACCTCTTCCTGCTGACGAGCGTCGACGCGGTCTACCTCGACTACGGCCGGCCCTCACAACGCCGGGCACGGTTCCTCACCGTCGCCGAGGCGCGGGGCTACCTGAGGGCGGGGCAGTTCCCGACCGGCTCGATGGGGCCGAAGATCGAGGCCGCCTGCAGGTTCGTCGAGAACGGCGGCAAGCGGGCGCTGATCACCGACGTCTTCACCGTGATCGAGGCGATCGACGGCTCGGCCGGCACCTGGATCACTTCCTGAGCAGGCGGAGTTCCCGGCTCAGGCGTCGGTCTCGAAGTCGGACCGGGTGAAGAGGCTCACGAGCCGGAAGCCCTCCTCCTCGATCGCCTCTCTGCCGCCCTCTTCGCGATCGATCAACGTGATGAGGGTCGCTACCTCGTAGCCTGCGTCGACGAGCCGCCGTGCCGCCTGGAGCGACGACCCGCCGGTCGTGACGACGTCTTCGACGACGACGACGGTGCCACCGGCCGGCACGAGGGCCGCACCCTCGATGGTCGCCTGCGTGCCGTGCGCCTTGGCCTGCTTGCGCAGGACGAGGTGGGCGAGGTCATGTCCCTTCTGATGCGCGACCACGCTGACGGCCGCGCCGATCGGCACCGAGCCGAGCTCGAGGCCGCCGACCGCCCGCACTCGTGGCGCCTCGGGCAGTCGCTGCAGCGCCTCGAAGAACAGCAGGCCGGTGAGGTGAGCCCCCTCGCCGTCGAGCACTGTCTGTTTGCTGTCGAAGTAGAAGTCCGACTCGCGGCCGCTGGCGAGGACGACGCGGCGGCGCTGATAGCTGCGCTCGCGAAGGATCTCGAACAGCCGGCGATGAGGACTCACTCTTCCTCCCCTCCGTCGTCCAGGGCGAAGTCTCCCTCGGCAGGCCGGACGACGCAGTCGAGCAGTTGACGGACTTCTTCGACCCGATTCTCCGGGACGAGCAGCCGGGCGCCGGCAGGCGAGGATCCGACCATCCCGGGTCCGAACATGCCGACGTCGTGGCTCTGGACGAGGAACGGGATGCCGTGTGGGTCGAGCGCGTGACCGATCGCCTCGGCCTCGAGGCGCGAGTCGAAGACGGCGATCTCGACGAACTCCATCAGCCCGTTCTTCTCACGCGCCTGAGCCGCCCTCGACGACCGCCGCCGAGCGGTAGGGGACGAAGCAGTCGCGGCAGCGCGCCTCGTACTGCTCGGTGTCGCCGACCTGCACCTGCTCGTTGCCGCCGCCGATCCTCTGGCTGTAGTGAGCGGTGCCGCCGCACTGCACGCAGATCGCGTGCATCTTGTCGACGTGCTCGGCCAACGACAGTAGCGCCGGCATCGGGCCGAACGGGCGGCGCAGGTAGTCCTGATCGAGCCCGGCGAGGATCACCCGGACGCCCCGATCGGCGAGCCGCATGGCGACCTCGACCAGCTCCAGGTCGAAGAACTGGGCCTCGTCGATGCCGACGACCTGCACGTCGTCTTCGAGCGCGGCTTCGACGGCGGCAGAGGTTTCGGCACTGACGGCGGCGAGGCGCCGATCGTCACGGGTGACGAGCACTTCCGGGTCGTGTCTCGTGTCGATCGCCGGCTTGAACGCCTGGACCCGCTGGCGGGCGATGACGGCGCGCTTGAGACGCCGGACGAGCTCCTCGCTCTTGCCGGAGAACATGCCGCCGGCGATGACTTCGATGCGGCCGCTGGCGGCGTCCTTGAGGTGACGAGCGTTCATCGCCGGGGAGGGTATCGCAGTCGCCTCGCGGGCAACCAACGGCCTGCAGTGTCAGGCGGCCGGCGCTGCGGTCGTGGTGCGTCTCCCCGTGGAGGCGTGCCGAGACGGCGGAGTCGCGATGGTGCTCGTCAGCGCTCCATCCGGGGCCGGAGGCGCGCGCGGGCCTCAGCCCATCGTCGCACGACGGTGCTTTCCGAGAGGCCGAGGTGCGTCGCTGTCTCGGCGAGCGTGAAGCCGTGGATGGCGCGCAGCAGGGCGACGCTGGCGAGCTCCGGCGAGCTCCGTGCCAGCTCACCGATGGCGAAGCGGTTCGTCGTCGTGCTCGTCGCAGCGGGAGACGACTCGGCGTGTTCGTCGAGGCGCACCACGATCATGTCGCCGCCGCGCTTGCGGGCGGAGCGTGCTCGAGCCCGATCGATCAGCAAGCGACGCATGATCCTCCCGGCGATGGCGAGGAAGTGCCCGGCACCTCTCCAGCGCGTCGTCTGGAGTCGCAGGCGCAGATAGGCCTCGTGGGCCAGGGCTTCGCCCTCGAGATTTCCGTGGAACGGCTCGCTCGAGATGAGCCGGGTCGCCATGGCAACGAGCTGAGGGTAGAGCTGTTCGACGAGTGAGTCGCCGCAGCCGGCAGGCGACTCGACTCCTTGCGACGAAGGCAGATCGCCGATAGGCGAGGTGACTCCGGTGACGGCGGTAGCGTGCATAGTCTCGACCTCCGTCCACTACCTAACGGCAGCGCTCGCCGGATTGGCCGGCGAGCGTCCGTTGGGCCGACCCGCCGCTTCCTCTCCGCTGCCACCTGAAGTGCTGCTGCCGGCTCAGTCGACGCGGAACCGATAGACGAGCGCCTCGCCCGCGCCCGAAAGGTGCACCTGCCACTCGCCGGGAGCCAGCATCTCCGCGGGGACGACGACGGAGACATAGCCGCGGCCGTCGATCGCGACTTCGGACACCTCGAGGATCTCGAACGAATCCGCCTCCCCGGTCGATGTGAAGTCGAGCCGCAGCGGCCGGCCATCGGAATTCCAGTCCGGGGTCATCGCGAAGAGGAGGCTGTACGAGCCGCTCACCGGGAGGGTCGGCGCCGGGAGGGTCGGCGCCGGATCGATGGGCTTACCGGCCCGCGTCGGCGACACCGCCGAGAGCGGCACGAAGGTGCTCTCGAAGGCGCCCTCCCGCCGATTCTCGCGAGTCTGGAGGGTACCCCAGGCGAAGCCGAGACCGACGAGGAGCGCAGCGGCTGCGGCACGAGTCCATGCCCGGGTCCAGGCTCCGCTTCGTGCCCCCTCCCGTGCGGCTCGCCGAGGCCGCTCGAGCCGCAGAGGTTCTTCCGAGAGCTGTTCCAACTCGTCCATTGCCGGTTGGACGACGTCGTCGATCCAGTCCTGGTAGTCGTGGCTGTCGTCGACGCCTCGCGCGGCGAAGCGAGTTCGGGGGCTTCGAGCCTCGGCCACGATCCTGTGCAGGTCCTGATGCGGGAGCCGATCGATGACGACGACGCTCTCGGGAGAGGGGAGCGGCACCGTTCGTGCCCATCGGCATCGAACGGTGAGGCTCGACTCCGTCCCCTCGGGTCGGGACGAGAGATCACCGGTCCCCAGCAGTGCCACTGGATCGGCGGGTACGAGCTCGAGAGTGGCCTGCGGTACCTCGCTCGCTGCCACCACGACCCATTGCACCGGATGACGCGACTCCGTGAACACCACGAGCGAGCCGGGCTCGGGAGCCCGCCCGACGTGGTGCCCTCCCGCCGCTGCGCGCAGTTGTCGGCGCGCTCTCGCCGCGAGCTCTCGTCGATCGGGTTGCGGATTCATCGCTCTCTCATCCCTCACTAACGGGCGCGGCCGACGAACTGGCTCCGGAAGGCGCCGCGTCTGTTCCGAGACAGCGCCGAACGAGGCCCCCCAAGGCCCTTCGAAGCTCGGGGATCCGGTCGCGAGGCACTCCGGTGGCCCTCGAGGCGGCGCGGGCGGAGGGGATCCTGGTGTCCCCCGACTCGACCGCGGTGGCGACGAAGTGTCGCCACACGGAATAGAGGCGGTCGAGCTGCTGCGAGTCCCAGCCGAGGTCGTCGGCAAGCCCCTCGACGCAGCGCACGAGCTGCGCCACGACGAATCCCGAGGACGGTGCGGTCGCAGCCGGCGCTCGGCCGGGAGTATCGGTGCCGTCGTTCTCGCCGATCTCCGACTGAGCGACGGCCGACCACCTGGCCCGCACCAGGGCCTTCACGGCCGCGGCGAGGTCTCCCAGGCGGTACCCGTCGACGCCCGACTGCTGGAGCTTCCGTGCGTGGCGGACCAGCTCCGACAGGACCGCCGATCGGTCGCCTGACCTGAAGAGCGAGTCGAAAACGACTCGAGCGAGCGATTCCAACTCTCCCGTGTCGAGATCGGGCGCCGCGTCGGCGGCGGAATCGGACGAGGCGACGGAGATGCGCGTTCGATTGCCCAGTTTGCGGGTGGAAGCGTGCAGACGGCCGTCGGCGGTCAGCTCGGAGAGACCTCGACGCAGGAGGTCGAAAGCACGGAATCCGACCGGATCGTGATAGCGCTGGCGCTCGAAGAGAAAGTTGCGAATGTTGCGGAACACCAGTCCTTCGATCCCGACTTTCGTGGCGAGGTGCGCCGCCAGGCTCTGGGCTCGATCGACGAAGATGTAGGAGAAGCAGTCGGCGAGGAGCTCGTCGAAGGGTGTTGCGAGCCCTTCTTTCCTGCCTTCGAGCCAGGAGGTACCTTCGATCCCGACGTAGCGCGGCGGCTGGGACCACAACCCCCTGCGGACGAGTTCCGTCTGCAGGGCACGCGAGAGTGCCTCCCAGCAGCGCTCGACCGACTCGTCGTCGGGCCCCGGTTCACCGACGGCTTCCCTGAGATAGCGGGTGAAGTCGCTTCGCGAGGTGGGGGAGGGATCCTCCCGTCCGGTCGCTCTCATGGTGGAAAAGAAGAGCCGATCCCGCGTGATAGATAGGAGTGGTTCACGTGAGCTGCCAGAGATCGACGTACTGTAGCAACACCCTGTCGGAGTCGCCGGACATGCCTGGATGTCCACGCTCCTCCCTGCGGTCGGCCCCGGTTCCTGCGTTCCTGGTGTCGCTGGTCCTCGGCGTGGCTGCACTCGGAGCGCAGACGAACGACGAGGTGCATGCGGGACAGCAGTTCAGCATGGCACCTCCCGGAGCTCGCAGCCTCGCTATGGGAGGGGCCTTCTCAGGGCTGGCCGACGACGCGACCGCTGCCTACGCCAACCCGGCGGGGCTGCTCTGGTTGAGAAGGCCCGAGGTCTCCGTCGAGCTCCGCAGCAACGGCCACATCACCCGCTTCCCCGATCGCGGGAGCGCCAGCGGCGCGGCGCAGTTCTGTCCGGGGATGCCGTCGGCGCCCTGTCTCGACACGAGCGACTCGCCGGTCCTCGACGACCACACCGCCACTACAGAGGGCGTCGCGTTCGCGTCGTATGTCCATCTCTTCCGGCGGCCAGGCTCTTCGGCCGGCGGCTCACCCGTGTACCGGGAGCGCTGGAGACTCGCGCTTTTCCGGCACGCATTGGCGGACTATCTTTCGGAGATCAGCAGCGAGGGTCCCTTTCTGGGAGGCCCAGGGACCAACCGTCCGACGCGAAGCCGGCTGGCGGCGATCGAGGGGACCTACTCTCTACGGATCGCGACGACCGGCGTGAGTCTCGCCCGGGAGATCGCCACGATCGGTGCGGGACGGCTCTCGGGCGGAGTGACCCTCGGCTACAGCGAGCTTCGCCTCGACTCGCGGATGCAGCGCTACCTGACGATCGATCCCGGCAGTGGCAACGCAGCGCTCCCAGGACCTGTGGAGACCGTGCCCGGGAACGAGACAAACCGGCAGCTCCAGACGGCCGACGACGGTGCGGTCTCCTGGTCCGCAGGAGTGATGCTGCGGGCCTCGGATGCCAGCTGGAGCGTGGGCGCCGTTTACCGGCGGGCTCCCGCCTTCCGCACCGAGTACCGGTTCGAGTGGGGGCAGGGCGCCCTCGACCGCGCCCTAGAGACGGGCAATCCCGACGCCGCCGATCCGGCGGTGGAGGTCGCGCTGTCCGGAGTCGGCGACTTCCGGGTCCCCGACTCGTGGTCGCTGGGCGCCTCGAAGAGGTTTGGCAAGCGCCTGCGGGCATCGGTCGACTGGACCCGGGTCGAGTACTCGCAGCTCCGGCCGCGAAGCAACGTCCTGCTGAACGTGCTGGCGCCGGCCGACTGCGGGATCTACTCCAGATCGGGTCGGCTGAACGAACCGCCGATACCGTGTACGACGCGTCAGCCGCGCTTCGACAGATTCGCTGTGGACGACGGCGACGAATGGCGCCTCGGCTTCGAGGTCGTGCTCGGTCAGCGCCACAAGGTGGCGCTTCGGGCGGGGGCGTGGCGTGATCCCGATCATCAATTGAGGTTCGAACTGGAGCCGGACGGTGACGTTCCCGGATCTTCCATCGGCAACCTCCCACCCCCGCTGGATCGGCTGGCGGCGCGGTTCCTGCCGGGCGAGGACGAATGGCACGTTACCGGCGGCGTCGGCATCGTGCCGTCGCGCCAGCGCTTTCAGATCGATCTCGCCGCCGACGTGTCGGAGCGGGTCGAGATCGTCAGCGTCGCGGCCGTCTACCGATGGTGAGGGCCGGGATCTGGCCGATCGTGGCGGTCGCAGTCCTGTCGGCGAGCGCGGCAGGCACGGCGGATCGGGGCAGCGCAGCCACGCGAAGCGCGGCCGGAAGCTTCCTCCAGGCAGTGGAGGCGTTCGACTTCGGGCGCTGGCGAGAGTCGGCGCTCCTTTTCGAGGAGACCATCGAAGGCTCGGCCGGCGACGGCAGCCGGGGAGACGTTCAGGTCTACGGTCAGCGCTGGGTGCCGTTCCTGCCGCACTTCTTCCTCGGCTGGTCGCTGTTCGAGATCGGCGACTTCGCACGGGCGAGCGAGCATTGGGAGATCTCCCGGCAGCAGCTCGATGCGGGCGCGAGCTCAAGCCGGTCCGGCACCCTCCTGCGGTACGAGGCGAGGCGGCTCAAGAAGCTGGCGCCGGATCGCACGATCGCCGCCGTGGTTCTCCCGCGTACCCTCCGTCGGATTGAGGCGACGATTGCGCGAGCGCAGGCGGGGGTCGGCGATCTCGAGTCCGTGACGCTCGCCCTGCCGCAACGGCGTGAGGAGTGGCTCCGGCGAGCACAGCGCTGGTCGGCGACGATCGAGGCGCTCGACGCCCGCCGCCGCCGGCTGCTTGCTTCGCTCGCCTCCGAAGGGGTGCCACCCGGTGACCGCGACATCTGGGAGACTTTGGCGTCGATCACGCCGATCGCGAGGGACATCGCCGACCTGGAAGCGGAGGTCGCAGCTCTCGAGGTCGACCTGATGGCAGCGCTCTCGGACCTCTCCCGAAGCCTTGTGGAAGAGCTCGAGCGGTCCCTTCGGCAGCGCGGCCGGGAGCCCGGCGGCGGGGGAGCCTGGGAGCCTCGCCTGGCGTCGTTCGTACGCGCATCGGACCGTCCTTCGTGCGGCTACGATGCCACCCATCCGGACGCGGCCCGATTCGCGACGTCCGACTACCTCGCCGGAACGGCGATCGCCCGGAGCCAGTCCTGCGAGGAGGTGGGACTGGTGGGAGTCCCGCGCCTCGAGTGCGCACTCGCGGCATGGGGAGCGGTCGAGCCGGGCGCCGCGAAGGGGTCGCCTGCGGTATCGCTCGCGCTTTCCGCCGCTCGCTGTGGCGAACGTGAGGCGGCGCGACGGTACCTCTCCATGGCGGCCGAAGCGCCCGAGGTCTCGGGCGATTCGCTTCGCGAGGAGGTGGAAGCGTGGCTGGAGGAGGAGTCTCGCGGCTATCCGGGTCCCAGCCGCGCCGTGGTGATCGGCGCCTGGCAGTATCGCGACTGGCCCGACCTTCCGGGAGCCCGACGAGACGCACTCCGCCTGCGCTCCGCTCTGGAGGCGCAGAGCTTCGACGTCGAGTTTCTGGCCAACCCGACCCGGCAGGATTTGGAGACACTCGTCGAACGACTCGAGAGATCGATCCATCCGGACGAGCGGCTGGTCGTCTACTACGCGGGGCACGGACATCTCACCCGCAGCCGGGAGCTGGGCATCGAGGTTGGCTGGATCGTCCCCGTGGATGCCCCCTCCCGAGAGGCGGTCGACTTTCGCCAGGCCGCCGTCAGCATGGACGAGGTGCGCCAGTGGTCGCTCGTCAGGCTCGATCGGGCGCGCCAGCAGCTTCTCGTCTTAGACAGTTGTTTCTCCGGCCAGGTGTTCCTGCCGGCCGACAGCGATCGGGAATGCCCGCCCGGGAGAGAGGCTCTGAGGCGTGCGAGGGACTTCCCGTTCCTCTCGAGTGAGGGGCCCGAGCCGGGTTCCGCCGAATGGCTCGGCCGGCAACCCGCCAGAGTGTGGATGTCTGCCGGCAGCGCCCGTGAGCGGGTGAGCGACGACAGTCAGTTTGCGGCGGTCGTGGCCGATGCGCTGGAGAGGCGACTGCCGGGAGCGGACCTCAATGCGGACGGATGGCTTCCCGCCGACACGGAGCTCGGCCCCTTTCTCCGCTCCGAGCTCCGGGGGCGCTCCTCGCAGGTTCCGTCCTCCGAGGCACTTTGCGCGGGGGGAGACGTCGTCTTCGAGGTCGGGGCCGGCCGAGTGCTGGAAGGGGCGAGCCTCGAGGCGGGGCCCTGTGCCGGAGAGCCGCTGGCCGTCCTGGAGGACATCTTCCGCTGGGAGGCGCTGTCGAAGGCCGGAGCGGTCGATCTCTACGTCGAGACGACCCGGTGCGGGATCTTCACCGAGCTGGTCGGAGGCGAGGGAGGCTAGGCCGGCCTAACGCGGCACGATCAGCAGCGGGACCTCGCGCTCCTCGAGCAGGGCGAGCCACGACTCGAGGCGGGGACCGAGCAGCTCGGCGACCTCGACGGACAGCTCCTCGGCCTGAGCGGAGAGCTCGCTCCAGGCACGCCGGGCGCCTGCCGTCACCGGAGGGCCGGACTCGTCCACCGTGCCCATCAGGCTGGCGAGCCGTGCGTTGAGCCGGTTGTGGAAGTTGATGACGTCCTGGAAGGTCTCCTGGCGCTTCTGCACCGCCCGGTCTTCCCATTGGTCGAGAGCCTCGAGGTAGGTGTCCGCTGCCTCCTTCAGGGTGCCGTCGGCGTCGTACGGCTCGATGCGCTCGAGCAGCGTCTCGACCTGTTCTCTCACGCTTCGAACCCGCCGCACCGAGTCGAGAAGCTCGCGCGCCGCCCCTTCGATCTCGGCGAGGAGCGCCTGTTGGGGCTCGAAGTCGGTGGCTTCGAGAGGTGTCCTCGGATCGTGTACGACCGTCAGCTCGGCGGTCGCCGAGGTCTCCCCGCGGGTCAGCCGGACGGTGTAGCTGCCGGGTCCGAGGCGGTAGGAGTCGAGGCCACCGAAGGCGAGGAGCTTGTCGATCTTCGGCAGCGGCTCGCCCCTGAGATTCCAGACGAAGCGCTGCAGGCCGGCTTTCGACGGCAACGGCTTCGACGTGGAGTCGTCCTCATCCGCGCCTTCTCCCGACTCCGCGGGCCGGCTCGAGTAGGAGCGCACGACCCTCTCCGCGCTGTCGAGGACGTCGAGGCGCAGCTCTTCCTCCTCCGCGAGGTCGGTGCCGAGCCAGTAGTGGATCGCAGCGCCCCGCGGCGGGTTCTTGCCGACCCCGTCCCCTCCTTCGCCGCCGCCGACCCGAAGCGCAGTCTCGATCGGGAAGAGGTGGAGCGGCGAGTCCCGGAGCGACTCGCGCCACTCTCGCAGCGGGGCGAGGTCGTCGAGGATCCAGAAAGCCCGCCCCTGGGTCGCGGCGACGAGATCGTTGCCGACGACATCGAGGTCGGTGATCGGCACGACCGGGAGGTTGCCCTGAAGGTGGCGCCAGCTCTCCCCCCGGTCGAAGGAGACGTAGAAGCCGGTCTCGGTGCCGGCGTAGACCAGGTCGCGCCGCTCGGGGTCCTGACGGACGACTCGCACCCAGGCGTCGTCTTCGATGCCCTCGTCGAGCCGTACCCAACTCGCTCCGTAGTCATCGGTGCGGTAGATGCGTGGCTCGTAGTCGCCGAACTTGTAACGGGTGACCGCCAGCCAGGCTCCTCCGGGGTCGTGTGGCGATACGTCGATGGCGTTGATCATCGACTCGGGGAGCCCGGGCGGCGTGACGTCGCTCCAGTCGGCACCGCCGTTGCGGGTCAGGTGCACCCGCCCATCGTCGCTGCCGACCCAGATCGTCCCCGCTTCCTGCGACGATTCCGCGAGGTAGAGGATGGTGTTGTAGTTCTCGCCGCCCGCCGCCTCGTTGGTGATCGGACCGCCGCCGGGGCCGTGGAGGTCGGGGTCGTTGCGCGTGAGGTCGGGACTGATCTCCTCCCAGGTGACGCCCCGATCGCGCGTCACGAGGACCTTGTTCGCGGCGTGGTAGATCGTCGTCGGATCGTGGGGAGAAGCGACGATCGGGGCGTTCCAGTTGAAGCGGTACGGCTGCTCGCCCGGGTCGGTGCCGAGGCCGAGGAATTCGTGGGCCATGACGCTGCGCTCATGGCCCGTCTCGACGTCGAGCTCGCCGATTAACCCCTGATAACAGCCTGAATAGACGTAGCGAGGATCGTCCGGGTCGAAGGCGGAGTAGGCGGTTTCGCAGCCGCCGGCCGGATACCAGTCGTCGCGACCGATACCGCTCTCGTGGAAGGTGCGGCTGGCGATCGAGACGCTCGAATTGTCCTGCTGTCCGCCGTACACGCGGTAGGGGAACTGCCGGTCGGTGTTGACCCGGTAGAACTGAGCCGTCGGCTGGTTGGTCTGGGTCGACCAGGTGCGCCCGCCGTTGGTCGAGACGTTGGCGCCGCCGTCGTTACCGTTGATCATCAGCGTGTTGTCGTGGGGGTGGATCCACAGCGCGTGGTTGTCGCCGTGGGGGACGCGGATGCGCTCGAAGGTGCGCCCGCCGTCGACCGACTTCATCACCGGGGCGTTGAGAACGTAGACGGTGTCGGCGTCGATGGGATCGGCGAAGACGCGGGTGTAGTACCAGGCACGGGCACGCAGCACCCGCTCCGAGTTGACCCGCTTCCAGCTCTCGCCGCCGTCGTCGGAGCGGAAGAGGCCCCCTTCCTCCGCCTCGACGATCGCCCAGACCCGGCGCGGGTCGGCGGGGGAGACGTCGACCCCGACCTTTCCCATCAGCTCGGGCAGCCCGGTGGTGAGCTCGCGCCAGGTGTCGCCGCCGTCGCTCGACTTGAAGATCCCCGATCCCGGGCCACCGCTTTCGACCTTCCACGGATGGCGCCGGTGCTCCCAGTAGCCGGCGTAGAGCACCCGGGGGTTGGTGGGGTCGATGGAGAGCGAACTCGCTCCGGCCCGCTCGGACACGAAGTGCACCTGCTCCCAGGTGTCGCCGCCGTCTCGGGAGCGGTAGATGCCGCGTTCAGCGCTGTCGCGCCCCGTGTACCCCTGGGCGGCAACGTAGACCGTCTCCGGATCGCTCGGGTGCACTCGCACCGCCGAGATCTGGCGGGTCTCCTCGAGACCGAGATGCTCCCAGCTACCGCCGCCGTCGCGCGACCGGTAGACGCCGTCGCCGTGGGAGGTGGCGACACCTCGTACCTGGGCCTCGCCCATGCCGACGTAGACGACGTTGGGGTCGGAGGGGGCGACGGCGACCGCGCCGACCGAGCCGGTACCGAAGTGGCCATCGGAGACGTTGGTCCAGGTGACTCCGGCGTCCTCGGTCTTCCACACGCCGCCCCCGGTGGCCCCCATGTAGAACGTCTCGCGTTGCTGGATCACTCCGGCCACGGTAGTGACGCGCCCGCCCCGGTAGGGGCCGATCGAGCGCCACTCGAGCTTCAGCTCGGGAGGCGCTTCCTCATCGGCGGACAGCGAGCCTGGGAAAGGCAGCAGGTACAGCAGGGCCAGCGGCAGGGAAGCGGCGCGTCGCAACGTCACGGGATCTCCTTCGGTCGGGTTCCGGCATTGTAAGGCCGCCTCGGTGTGGATCGCCCTATACTCACCGCTCATGCTTCCCGAGAGACTGTCGCGCCTCCTTCTCCTGCCGGTGACGTTGCTGGCCCTGGTCGGCTGCGCCGACGAGCCGGCCGCGCCGCCGGAGCCCGGTACGCCCCGCCTGGTCGTGCTCGTGGTGCTCGATCAGGTCGGCGGAGAGACCCTGCAGCGCTTCGACCGCTTCTGGGAGGGCGGCTTCCGTCACCTCTTCGACCATGGCGCCTACTGGGTCGATGCGCGGCACGATCACGCGATCACCCACACCGCGCCGGGGCATGCCTCTCTCGCCACCGGTTGCCTGCCCCGCAATCACGGGATGGTCGCCAACACCTGGATCGATCGAGAATCGGGAGACGAGGTCTATTCGGCCGAGAACGACGACGACATCGAGTCTCCCGAGCGGCTCCTGTGCGAGTCGCTCGGTGACTGGATGAAGCGGCGCTACCCGACGTCGAAGGTCTACTCGGTCTCGACCAAGGATCGCAGCGCGGTGGCGCTCGGCGGCTTCGGCGCCGACGCGGCGCTCTTCTACGACGACGACGACGGGGAGTTCGAGAGCTCGAGCTACTACCTCGACGAAGACCCGGAGTGGCTCGAGGCCTTCAACGACGAACGGGCGCTCGACACCCATTTCGGCACCGCCTGGGAACCGTTGCCGGTGCCGGACGGTGCGCTGGCGGAGCTCGGCGTCGAGCCGTTCGAGCTGGGGCCGTTCGAGCCCGATTTTCCGATCACCTTCGGCGCCCTGACGCCGGTGCCCGGAGAGAGCTTCTACAGCGAAATCCGCTACTCGCCGTTCGTCGACGAGCAGACGGCGCGACTCGCCCTGACCGTCCTCGGAGCCGAGGCGCTGGGAGGCGACCCGGTGCCCGACCTGCTGGCGATCAGCTTCTCGGGGCCCGACTACGTCGGCCACCGCTTCGGGCCCGACTCACCGCAGTATCTCGACGCTCTGAGAAGGCTCGATCGCACCTTCGGAGCCTTCCTCGAGACGCTCGACCGCCGTATCGGCCTCGAGCACGTCGTCCTCGCTCTGAGCGCCGATCACGGTGCCGCGCCGCTTCCCGAGTTGCGGGCGCAGCGCGGCGAGCCGGGCAAGCGAGCCGATGACGCCGACGTCCTGTGTATGCAGGGGGTCCACGCCCGGCTGGAGGGGCGCTTCGGAGTCGGCCGCTGGCTCTCCCCGGGACCGTTCGTGTCGGCCGAGGCACACGAGGCGGGTAGGGCGGCCGAGGTCGAGGCGGCAGCCGACGCTCTCATCACTGCCTGTCCCGGGGTCCGCCAGGTGTGGACCCGATCCGAGCTCATGGGGAGCGAGGCTCAGGGTGACGCAGTCGACAGCGATCCGAAGGGGCGGCTCTATCGCAACTCGTTCCACCCGGAGCGCAGCCCCGACCTGATGGTCGAGCGCGACGAGTACTTCCTCTCCAGCCTCTGGGTCGCGACCAGCCACGGAACGGCGTGGCGATACGACACCCACGTGCCGCTGATGCTGCTCGCTCCCGGCGTCGCGGCAGGGCCGCGCGGCGACTCGGTGAGGACGGTCGATCTCGCGCCGACGCTCGCGTGGAAGGTCGGCGCCGTCGCCGGCGAGACGATCGACGGCGTCGTGCTCGATCTCGGCGATCGGCCCTGACCTCGCTCGGCCGGCTGTAGCACGGCTGTAACAACTCCGCCGCATCGCTGCGAAGGGGCGTCCCTACTCTGGGCCCTCACCTCGCGGCTCGTCGCCGCACACCCTTGACTCCAATCGGTCCTGTCCTCGAAGGCTGACTCCGCAAGGCCACACCAGAAGGCCCCATCAGGAAGAAGCAGTCCCGGCAGACCCCCAGTTCCAAGGAGAGTTCACCATGTTGCATCGATCTCGCGTCTTCACGGCGGCACTCGCGTTTCTCGCGGTCGCGGCCCTGATCGCCCCGGCCGCGTCCGCGGAGCCGACCTTCAAGTGGAGCAACGGCTTCAAGCTCGAGGACGAAGAAAAGGGCTACAGCCTCAAGTTCGGCGGCCGGATCATGGCCGACTACCAGTTTGCCAGCGGTGACGCGGTCTTCGACGAAGAGGATCTGCAGGACGGCTTCGAGTTTCGCCGCGCCCGCCTTTTCTTCGAGGGCACGATCTACGACAAGATCAAGTTCAAGGCTCAGTACGACTTCGCCGGCGGCGACGCCGACTTCAAGGACGTCTGGATCGGCATCAAGAACAGTGCCGGTGAGCTGCGCTTCGGCCACTACAAGGAGTACTTTTCACTCGAGGAGCTGACGAGTTCCAAGTACCTCGCCTTCCTCGAGCGCTCGCTGCCGGTCGGTGCCTTCTCTCCCAGTCGCAACTCGGGCGTCGGCTTCCACGGAAACAACGGCGACCGGGTCAACTGGGGCGTCGGCTACTTCTACGACGCCGACGATTTCGGTGTCAGCGGCAACGGCGACAACACGAACCTGACCGGTCGGGTCGCTTTCCGCCCGATCTACAAGGACGACGGCAAGAACCTGATTCACGTCGGGATCGGCTTCTCCTCCAAGGACCGGGGCAACGGCGAGACCTTTCGCTTCCGCACCCGTCCAGAGGCTCACCTGACGACCCGCTTCGTCAACACCGACAACTTCGCCGCCGACAGCGCCACGCTCTTGGGCCTCGAGGTCGCCGGTGTCTTCAATCGTTTCTGGTTCGCCGCCGAGACGATGGAGATGGATGTCGACTCCCGAGACTTCGGCGATCCTTCCTTCGACGGCTACTACGCCCAGGCGGGCTTCTATCTGACCGACGACTACCGCCGGTTCAAGACCAGCTCGGGCGCCTTCGACCGTCAGAAGCCGAGCACCACCTTCGGCAAGGACGGCAAGGGCGCGATGGAGATCGTCTTCCGCGTCTCGAGCATCAATCTCAACGATGGTCTCGTGAGCGGTGGCGAGCAAGACAACACGACGGTCGGTTTCAACTGGTATCTCAACCCGGCGACCCGGTTCATGCTCAACTTCGTCGACGCCGACGTCAAGGGTGTCGGCAGCATGGAGTTCGTGCTGGTGCGCTGGCAGGTCGATTTCTGACCCGCCCTGCCCCGGCGGCCCTCGGGCCGCGAGAGCTTTCACAGAGGGCGGCCGCGACGGCCGCCCTCTTTCTTCGCGCTCCGTCACGACATGTCACAATCGAGGTAGGAGGCCTCCCACCATGGAACGCGCGCTACACCAGGGGCTCGACAAGATCCGCCAGGACCTGCTGCGGATGGGCGCCGAAGTCGAGAAGATGATCGACGACAGCATGCGCTCGCTCGTCGAGCGCGACGATGAGCTGGCCGAAGCGGTCATCCAGCAGGACCTCGAGGTCGATCGACTCGAGAAGACGGTCGACGAGGAGTGTCACCAGATGCTGGCGACCCAGCAGCCGACGGCGATCGATCTGCGATTCCTCGTCGCCGTGATGAAGATCACCAACGATCTCGAACGGATGGGTGATTCGGCGGTGAACATCGCCAAGTCCGCGGCGCAGATCAACGCCGAACCGCCGCTCAAGCCCTACATCGACCTTCCGGCAATGGCACGTATCGCGGCCGAGATGGTACGTGACAGCCTCGACTCGCTGGTGCGCCGCGACGTCAACCTCGCGCTCGACGTCTGCGACCGGGACGACCGGATCGATTCGCTCTACAAGCAGCTCTTCCGCGAGCTGCTGACCTTCATGATCGAGTCCCCGGACACGGTCGGCCGGGCGCTTCACCTGCTGCTGGTCGCCAAGAACGTCGAGCGGATCGGCGATCACGCGACCAACGTCGCCGAGGACGTCATCTACTACGTCGAGGGGCGCGACATTCGTCATCCGAAGGCCGAGGCGGCGGCCCAGGAACAGGAAGAGGCGCAGGACACCTCCGTCCACTGACCTGTCCGACAGCCCGACGGCTGGCGGGTACCGTCTCAGCGCCGATCTGCGACCCCGGCCTGCCGGCTTTCCCGGAGGGGCTTGTCACCCTGCCGTAACACCGCCGTAGCGGTTGCGACTCAGCCGATTTGTAGCTTACCGATGGACGCTCGACGTCCACCCCAATCCCCCACAGTCCATCGGTTCACAGGAGAAGGAATTTCCCACCATGAAGAAGATCACTCTTCTCACCCTGACCGCTCTCGTCGCGATCGCCGGCGCCGCCCAGGCGCAGCGCGATCAGATTCGCATCGTCGGCTCATCGACGGTCTACCCGTTCGCGACCAAGGTCGCAGAGCAGTTCGGTCGCTCGACCTCGTTCAAGACTCCCGTCATCGAGTCGACCGGCTCCGGCGGGGGCCTGAAGCTCTTCTGCGCCGGTGTCGGCGTCGAGCATCCGGACATCACAAACGCCTCGCGCGCGATCAAGGACTCCGAGGTCGAGCTGTGCCAGGGCAACGGCGTCACGAACATCACCGAGGTGAAGATCGGCTACGACGGCATCGTGCTCGCCAACTCACGCTCCGCCGACCAGGCGACCCTGACCCGCAAGCAGATCTTCCTCGCGCTCGCCAAGGACGTCCCGGGCGAGGACGGCAAGCTGAGGCCGAACCCCTACAAGACCTGGAAGGACGTCGATGCTTCGCTTCCCGCGGTCAAGATCGAGGTGCTCGGCCCGCCGCCGACCTCCGGAACCCGCGACGCGTTCGCCGAGCTCGCCCTCGAGGGCGGCTGCAAGAAGATCGAGTGGGTCGCCGAGCTCAAGAACTCGGACAAGGACCGCTACAAGGCGATCTGCCACTCGATCCGCGAAGACGGCGCCTACGTCGAGGCGGGTGAGAACGACAACCTCATCGTGCAGAAGCTCGAGGCCAACCCGAGCGCCTTCGGCGTCTTCGGCTTCAGCTTCCTCGACCAGAACTCGGACAAGGTCCAGGGCTCCTTGGTCGACGGCGTCGAGCCGACCTTCGACAACATCGCCTCCGGCGACTACCCGGTCTCCCGCCCGCTCTTCTTCTACGTGAAGGGAGCCCATGTCGGCGTGATTCCCGGCATCGCCGAGTACATCAACGAGTTCACTTCGGACAGAGCTTGGGGCGAGGACGGTTATCTCGCCGATGCCGGCTTGATCCCTTTGCCCACCGATGAGCGCAGCACGGTCACGACCGACGCCCGCTCTCTGGCCGGCAACGTCAAGTAAGGCATCGGGCCGCCGGGTAACTCGGACCCGGCGGCCCATTTCTTTCTTGTAGTCTCGGAGATCTCGATGGGAACACTTTGGCTACTGGCCGGGCTGCTCGTTCTGACGGCACTCGGCTATCAGTTCGGGCGCCGCAAGGCGCTGGGCCTGGTCGGCCATCCGAAGGAACTGACGTCGCTGCCGGGCTACTACGGCTCCTACGTGGCGCTGTGGGTCCTGCTCCCCTGCGTGATCATCCTCGCGCTGTGGACGGCGCTGCAGCCGCAGATCGTTCGGAATGCGGTCGTCGCCGGACTGCCGGCCGAGGTTCAGCAACTGCCCGACGATCGCCTCGGCCTCTACCTCAACGACGCCCGCAATCTCGCCCGCGGCGACGCCGCGAGCCGTGAGGCGGATGCGGCGCTGACGCAGGCGGCCGAGAACTTCCGGCGTTTCGACCGCCTCGGCTCGATCGCCCGGGCGGCACTGATTGGAGCGTTTGCCCTCCTCGGTCTCGCCTTTGCGCTGCGAGGCGTCAAGCGCGAGATGGCGGCGATGCAACGTGTGGAGCGGGTGGCGCGGACCATCCTCATGATCGGCTCGCTGATCGCGATCCTGACGACTGTCGGCATCGTCCTCTCCCTGCTGTTCGAGTCCTTGCGCTTCTTCCAGCTCGTGTCGTGGAAGGAGTTCTTGTTCGGGCTCGAGTGGAGCCCGCAGACGGCGCTGCGAGCCGACCAGGTCGGCAGCTCCGGCGCTTTCGGCGCGGTGCCGCTCTTTGCCGGCACCTTCCTCATCAGCTTCATCGCCATGGTGGTGGCGGTGCCGATCGGCCTGCTCGCGGCGATCTACATGTCTGAGTACGCCTCGGCGCGCTTTCGCAAGGCGGCGAAGCCGCTGCTCGAGATCCTCGCCGGCATCCCGACTGTGGTCTACGGCTTCTTCGCCGCCCTGACCGTCGCTCCGGTGATTCGCGGCTGGGGGGAGTCGCTCGGGCTCGATGTCGCCTCCGAGAGCGCTCTGGCCGCCGGAGCGGTAATGGGGGTGATGATCATCCCCTTCGTGTCGTCGCTCTCGGACGACGTCATCAGCGCCGTGCCGCAGGGGCTCAGAGAGGCCTCCTACGGGCTCGGCGCCACGCAGTCGGAGACGATCCGCAGGGTCGTCGTGCCGGCGGCGCTGCCCGGCATCGTCGGCGGCGTGCTGCTGGCGGTTTCGCGGGCGATCGGTGAGACGATGATCGTCGTCATGGCCGCCGGCCTCGGCGCCAACCTGACCGCCAACCCGCTGGCCGCCGTCACCACCGTCACGGTGCAGATCGTGACTCTGCTGGTCGGCGACCAGGAGTTCGACAGCGCCAAGACGCTCGCCGCGTTCGCCCTCGGGCTGGTGCTCTTCATCGTCACCCTCGCCCTCAACGTCGTCGCGCTCTACGTCGTGCGGCGCTACCGGGAGCAATATGAGTAACGCAGTGACCGCCACAGCCGGTGGCGCCCTGACGACGGAGGCGGTGCGCGCCCGGCTGTCGAAGCGCTATGCGCGCGAGCGGCGATTCCGCTTCCTCTGCGCAAGCGCGCTCTGGCTCGCCGTGTCGTTCCTCGTCTTCCTCGGTTTCACGATCGTCAGTCGCGCCTCCGGCGCCTTCACCCAGACCGAGGTACGGCTCGACGTAACGCTCGACCCGGCGGTGATCGACCCCGAGGGGAACCGTGATCCTCGGGTTCTGGCGACGGCGAACTACGCAGCCCTTGTAAGAGAAGCGCTTCGCGAGCAGTTCCCCGACGTCATGATGCGCGGGGAGCGCCGCGAGCTCGCCGGGCTGGTCAGCAACGGCGCCGCCTACCAGATCCAGGACGAGGTGGTCGCCAACCCGGGCTCGATCGGTCTCGAGCGCACCTTCTGGGTGCCGGCATCCGACGACCTCGACCTGCTGGCCAAGGGTGACATCCCGCGCGACGTGCCGGAGACCGAGCGCCGCGTCAGCGATGCCCAGATCGGCTGGTTCGACGCCCTCGAGGAGCGGGGCATGGTGCGCAGCTCTTTCAACACCACGTTCTTCACCTCGGGCGACTCACGCGAACCCGAGCTCGCCGGCATCTGGGCGGCGCTCAAGGGATCGTTCTACACCATGGTGGTGACCCTCCTGCTTTCGTTCCCCCTCGGTGTCGCCGCGGCGGTCTATCTCGAGGAGTTCGCCCCCAAGAACCGCTGGACCGACCTGATCGAGATCAACATCAACAACCTGGCGGCGGTGCCGTCGATCGTCTTCGGGCTGCTCGGCCTGGCGGTGTTCCTGAATTTCTTTCATCTACCGCGCTCGGCGCCGCTCGTCGGCGGCCTGGTGCTGAGCCTGATGACGCTACCGACGATCATCATCGCCAGCCGGGTGGCGCTCCAGACCGTCCCGCCGTCGATTCGCGAGGCGGCGTACGGGCTCGGGGCGTCGCCGATGCAGGTGATCGCGCACCACGTCCTGCCGCTGGCGCTGCCGGGGGTTCTCACCGGCACGATTCTCGGCATGGCCCGCGCTCTCGGCGAGACGGCGCCGCTGCTGATGATCGGCATGGTCGCCTTCATCGTCGACATCCCGCAGGGGGTGACCGACCCGTCCACGGTACTGCCGGTGCAGGTGTACCTCTGGGCGGACAGCCCGGAGCGGGCGTTCGTTGCGAAGACGTCCGCTGCGATCCTCGTCCTGCTCGGCTTTCTGGTGCTGATGAATGCGACCGCGGTGGCGATCCGCAACCGCGCGGAGAAGAAGTGGTAGCCATGGAAGAGACGAACCTCAGCTCGACGACCGCCACCACGACCGGGTCCGCGACCTCGGCGGCGACCGAGTCGCTCGCGGCGACCGACGCCGGCCTCGAGCACGGCGCGATCGAGATCGACAAGCTGTCGCTCTACTACGGTGCGAGCCGGGCGCTCGACGACATCTCGATGCTGATCCCCGACGGCGAGATCACCGCCTTCATCGGGCCCTCGGGGTGCGGCAAGTCGACGCTGCTGCGCTGTCTCAACCGGCTCAACGACCTCATTCCGGTGGCACGGGTCGAAGGTGACGTCAGGGTCGACGGCGAAAGCATCTATCGCCCGGACTGCGACGTCCACGAGCTGCGCAAACTCGTCGGCATGGTGTTCCAGAAGTCGAACCCGTTCCCGCGCTCGATCTACGACAACGTCGCGTACGGCTGCCGGTTGCAGGGCCTTTCGAAGCGCGCCGAGCTCGACGAGGTGGTCGAGGACAGTCTGCGCAAGGCGGCGCTGTGGGACGAGGTGAAGGATCGACTCGACGGAAACGCCGGGGGGCTCTCTGGCGGCCAGCAGCAGCGCTTGTGCATCGCCAGAACGATCGCGACCCGACCGCGCATCATCCTGTACGACGAGCCGTGCTCGGCGCTCGACCCGCTGGCGACCGCCAAGATCGAGGAGCTGATGGCCGAGCTCAAAGGGGAGTTCACCCAGGTCGTCGTGACCCACAACATGCAGCAGGCGTCGCGGGTCTCGGACTACACCGCCTTCCTCTACCTGGGCGATCTGATCGAGTTCGGCCCGACCGAGCGGCTGTTCGTCAAGCCTCGCAAGCAGCAGACCGAGGACTACATCACCGGTCGGTTCGGTTGATCCGGCCGTATACTGACGCCCCCGGAAGAGACGAGATGACGACTGAGCCGACGGAGAGAAACGAGGCATCGGATGCGCCCGTAGCGGCCGGCGATCCGACCCCGCCTCCGGGTCGCGAGAACGTCGATCCGCTGCGCCCGCCGATCGAGGAGGTCAGCATGGACGTCCAGGGGCTGAGCCTCTGGTACGGCGACAAGCAGGCGCTCCACGACATTTCGATGCGGATCCCGGAGAAGCAGATCACCGCCTTCATCGGCCCGTCGGGTTGCGGCAAGTCGACGTTGCTGCGGTGTCTCAACCGGCTCAACGACCTGATCGAGATCGCCCGCATCGAGGGCAAGGTGTTCTTCGAGGGAGAGGATCTCTTCGGCCCCGACGTCGACGTCAACCTGCTGCGCAAGCGCATCGGCATGGTGTTCCAGAAGTCGAACCCGTTCCCCAAGTCGATCTACGAGAACGTCGCCTACGGTCCGCGAATCCAGGGGGTCTCGAACAAGTCCGATCTCGACGGCATTGTCGAGAAGAGCCTGCGCGACGCGGCACTGTGGGACGAGGTCAAGGATCGGCTGGACGACGTGGGCACCGGACTCTCGGGGGGCCAGCAGCAGCGGCTGTGCATTGCCCGCACGATCGCGGTCGAGCCCGAGATCATCCTCTACGACGAGCCCTGCTCGGCTCTCGATCCCATCGCCACGGCCAAGATCGAAGAGCTGATGCTGACGCTCAAGGACGACTTCACGCAGGTGATCGTGACCCACAACATGCAGCAGGCGTCGCGGGTATCGGACTTCACGGCGTTCCTCTATCTCGGTGAGCTGATCGAATACGGGGTCACCAACGACCTTTTCATCAACCCGATCAAGCGTCAGACCGAGGACTACATCACCGGGCGCTTCGGCTAGTCGCGAGCCATGGCGGACGCTGAGCGGATTCTGATCGTCGAGGACGAGGCGTCGATCGCCGAGATCCTCGAATACAACCTCGAGCGGGACGGCTACGAGACGACGAGGGTCGATCGCGGCGATCGGGCGCTCGCTGCGATCGAGGCGAGCCGGCCCGCGCTCATCCTCCTCGACCTGATGCTGCCCGGCATGGATGGTCTCGAGGTGCTGCGGGTGCTCAAGCGCGACGAGTTGCTCTCGACCATCCCCGTGATCGTCCTGACCGCCAAGAGCGAAGAGATCGATCGCATCGTCGGACTCGAACTCGGTGCCGACGACTACGTGGCGAAGCCGTTCAGCCCGCGCGAGGTGCTGCTGAGGGTGAGGGCGGTGTTGCGGCGGGGCGGCGGCGAGGAGCGTGATTCGGAGGAGTTGAGCTCCGGCGGCATCGCTCTCGACGTGCCGGGGCACAGGGTGACGATCGAGGGGGAGGAAGTCCGTCTGACGGCCACCGAGTTCCGGCTGCTGCGCCTGCTGATGGAGCGCGCCGGCAGGGTGCAGACCCGCGACGGGCTGCTCAGCGAGGTGTGGGGGTACGCAAGCGACGTCGACAGCCGCACGGTGGATACCCACGTGCGTCGTTTGCGCAGCAAGCTCGGCGACGAGGCGAGGAGGATCGAAACGGTGATCGGGGTCGGATATCGTTTCCGGGCCTGATCCCGAATGAGAGTCTCTCCGCGCGTCCTCGTAGCAGTCCTCGCTCCAGCGATCGTCGCCCTTGCCGTGGGACTGCCGCTTCTGTGGCGCTCGATGATCGATATCGTCGAGCGCACGGCGGCGGACGACCTCGATGCGACATTGTCGGTCATCGTCCCGCTGGTGCGAGAGCAGCTCGACGCTGGGATCGAGATCGATGAGTGGGCTCAGGGGCTGATTCGCGATCGCTCGTTGCGACTGACGGTCATCGGCGGCGATGGGTCTGTGCTGGCGGACAGCTGGGGACGTGACGGCGACCAGGTGGACAGTGTTGCAGCGGCCCCCGAGGTCGTCGAGGCGAGAAGCTCGGGACGCGGTGTCGGCGTGCGCAGGTCGGCGACGCTCGACGCGACCTACGTCTTCGTCGCCCAGGCGCTGAGCCGCGGTGATGGCGACGTGGTCGTCGTTCGCCTCGGCAAGTCTCTTTCTACGCTGAGGAACCTGCGCCAGCGGATGGCCGGCCTCCTGTGGACGGTCGTTCTCGTCAGCCTTGCCACGCTCGCTCTGGTCGCCGCGTGGCTGAACCTTCGCTTCTTCGGACCGCTCGAGCAGCTGGTGACCGGTGCCGACCGAATCGCCCGTGGGGAGCTCGATCATCGCCTCGAGGTCGATGGCGAGGAATCGCTCGAGCGGGTCGGATCCGCTCTCAACCGGCTGGCACGCAGGATCGACGAGCAGATCGCGGTCGCCGAGGCGGAGCGAAGCCACCTTCAGGTGGTCGGCGCCAGCATGTCGGAGGGGGTGCTCGTCACCGATCAGGCGGGTCGCGCCGTGACAGCCAATCCGTCATTCCGCAAACTGTTCCGGGTCAAGGGAGAGGTGGCGGGGATGTCGGCCCTCGAATTGACCCACAGGCCCGAGATCGAAGACATGATCGCCGGCACCCTCGAGTCGGGAGAGACCCGTTCCGCCGAGCTGGAAGTCCGCGAGCCGGCGCAACGCTGGGTCGCCGTCACCAGCTCGATGCTGCGCGACGCCAGCGGCGCCGTCGTTGCGGCGCGAGACATCTCGGCGCTGGTGCAGATGGGTCGCGTGCGCCGCGACCTGGTGGCCAACGTCTCTCACGAGCTCAAGACGCCGCTGGCGGCGATTCGCGGCTACGCGGAGACCCTCCAGGAGGGAGCCGGGGTCGAGCCGGAAGTGCGGGAGCGTTTCCTCGATCGCATCCTCCAGCAGTGTCGCCGCCTGCAGGCGTTGCTCGACGATCTTCTGACGCTGTCGCGACTCGAGTCGGCTCACCAGACTCTCGAACTCGAACCGGTCGAGATCGAGACGGTTCTGCGCGACACCATCGAAGTCCTCGGCGCCGTGGCGCGCGAGAAGGACGTGCTGGTCTCGCTGGCGGTCGAGGAGGGGCTCGTCGTCGAAGGGAATCGTGTGGCGCTCGACGAGCTGTGCCTCAACCTGGTCGAGAACGCGATCAAGTACAACCGGGTCGGTGGCAGAGTCGAGGTGGTGGCGAAGCGGGCGGGCGACGCTCTGGAGCTCGAGATCAAGGACACCGGGCGCGGAATTCCGATCGACGCGCAGCCGCGGCTCTTCGAGCGCTTCTACCGGGTCGATCGTGGTCGGGCCCGCAACGAGGGCGGGACCGGCCTCGGGCTCGCGATCGTCAAGCACTCGGTCAACCTCCATGGAGGGGAGATCGAAGTCTCGAGTCTGCTGGGCGAGGGCTCGATCTTCACGGTGACGCTGCCGCTTCGCCGCGACGAACCCGCGGCGGCAGCGATCGTCTGACGCGCCACTCGTTGTGGCGCCCGAGGCATGGCGAGATCGCGGTCGCCGATAAACTGTCTGCCGACAACCACCCGAGGAGAACAAGATGAGCGACAAGGGACTCTGGGACAAGATGAAGGATGCGGCCGCCGACGCCGGTGAAACCGCGGGGGAGCTGGCCGACGCGGCCGCCGAGAAGGCGGGCGACCTCAAGGAGGACGCGGCCGAGGTGATGGAGTCGGCAGTCGGCAAGGCGAAGGACCTCGGACGTGCTGCCCTCGAGCGCGGCTCCGAGGTGAAGGCATCACTCACCGAAGAGGGTGGCCCGGTCGATCGCGCACGCGAGGTCGGAGAAGCCGCCGCCGACACCGTCTCCGGCGTCAAGGATGCGGTGGTCGACAAGGCGCAGGAGATGGGGCGGGCGGCACGCGAACGGAGCGGCCAGGTCCGCGACACCTTCACCGAGGAGGGTGGAGTGTTCGACAAGGCGCGTGAGGTCGGTCGCTCGGCGGCCGATGTCGCCTCCGGTGCCAGGGATGCGGCGAAGGAGACGCTCGAGGACCTCTCCGACTCGATTCGCGGACGCAAGGGCGACGGCGAAAGCTGACGCCCGAGGCGGCACGCCACCGCCGGACGGAAAAATGGGGACCCGGCCTGAAGGCCGGATCCCCGGAGAGGATGGACAGCAACGGATCCCGGTCTATTGGGCCGGGAAACTGAGCTGCGTCATCGGAGGACCACGAGGGCGACGCGTCGGTTGCTGGCCCGACCCTCTCGACTCTGGTTGTCCGCCATCGGCGCCGTCTCACCGTAGGAGATGACGCCCATGCGGTGGAGCGGCACTCCGTGCTCGAGGCTCAGGTAGCGCCGTACGCTCTCCGCGCGCCGTTCGCCGAGTTCGAGGTTGAAGCTGTCGTTGCCGGTCGAGTCGGTGTGCCCCTGAATCTCGACGTAGACGTTCTCGTCCCGCTCCCGGAGCTCGGCGGCGAACCCGTCGAGGGCCTGCTTCGCCTCGTCGGAGAGCGACGCCTTCTCGAAACCGAACTTGACGGCGTCGTCGGTCAGGAGCGTCTCGTAGAGGAACTTGCCCTCGGCCAGCTTGCCGGCGGCGAGCGCCCGCTCGAGCGCTTCGCGGCTGGTCTGTGAGAGCTCGTCGATCTGCTCGCCCTGCTCGGTGACGGTGTCATCGAGTGCGGCGAGATCACCCTGCGTCTGCTCGAGGCCGGAGGCGACGTTGCCGATCTCCTCGCTCATGTCGGCGCGGACGGTCTCGTCGTGCTTGCGGACGAACTTGTGGCTGGCGCAGCCGGTGAGGACGACACCGACAAGAGAGAGAACGGTGAAGGCCCTGAGGCTGTTGCTGAGTGTGCTTCGGTTCGGATGGGGTTGGGATGTCATGAACTACCTCCTCGTGGTCACATTTCCGTTCGCCGTCGAGCGGCGTCGAACAAGGAAGAGAGCAGGAGACGTGCCAAAGCGTGCCCGCTCGCCGACCTCCCTGAAGGCCGCTGGCCTCTTCCGGCCCGGGTCTCCCCCGGTTGCGGACTCCCCGGGCCTTCGGGCAGGGAAGTTCGCCCGGTCTGCAGGAAGATCCTTCCCGGTCTGCGCTCGACACCCGGAGCCCGGATCGGCGGGACGCCAATGGCTGCCTGACATCTCGTGCTCGGCATGCAGCTTGCTCTTCAAGGGGGCAAGGAGGACAGAATCATGTTCAACAGCAGCAGCAGTTCCACTCAGCACTTTCGAAGACGTCTTCTCGGGGCGGTCGCCGCCGCCTGCACGCTCGGTCTCCTGACCCAGGCGTGCGCCGGCGTACGGGGCCCGTACACGACCGAGCGGGACAAGACGAAGAAGGGCGCCGCGATCGGCGCCGCCTCCGGTGCGGCCGCCGCGATCCTCAAGGGTGAGCGGGAGGCCGACGAGATCCTGGCCGGTGCCGCGATCGGTGCCGCCATCGGGACCGGGGTCGGTGTCTACATGGACCGGCAGGAAGAGGCCCTGGCGAGGATTCCGGGGACTACGGTCGAGCGCCTCGGAGAGAACCTGCTGATGGTGAGGTTCGATTCGAACGTGCTCTTCGCCGTCGACTCGGCGATCGTCGATGCCGGCGGCCGCGCGAGCGTCGACAACGTCGCCGGCGTGCTCGCCGAGTACCCCAAGACCGCGGTCATCGTCCAGGGGCACACAGATTCGACCGGCAGCGAGGAACACAACCTGCAGCTCTCCGAACGGCGCGCAGGAGCGGTTCGCACGCTGCTCGTCGGCGGAGGCGTCGATGACGGTCGCGTCACCGCTCTCGGCTACGGTGAGGGCTACCCGGTAGCTTCGAACGACAGCGACAGCGGCCGCCGCCTCAACCGCAGGGTCGACGTGCTGCTGAAGGCGAAGGTCCGCTGACCTCCGCCCTCTGAGTCCAACCTCACCCGTCCGGCTCGCCGAGGTCGATCTTCTTGATCTCGGCGAGCTGGCGTTGCAGGCGGTCGAGATCGCTCCACGAACGCAGGAGCGTCTCGGCCGCCTGCCTTACCGGGCTCGACGGATAGTCACGCACCAGCCGGGCGAGGGTGGCGCGGGCCGTCGCGACTCCGGTTCCCCTCGGCATCGCGAGTGCCGCGACGGCTGCATCGAGGAGGCCCATGTCGGCTTCGTCGTGTTGCGGGTTGGCATCGACCCAGTTGATCCAGACGTTCGCGGCCTCTGCGTAGCGGCGCTCCCCGAGCAGCGACGCGGCTCGAGCCCTCGGGTCCGCAGGTCGCTGCGCCGCCGTCTGCTCCGATTCGGGCGCGACCCCCTCGGGCGCCGAGCTGTTCTTTCGCAGAACTCCCGCGCAGCCGGCGACCAGGAGCAGGATCGGCAGCGCCAGCGGCACGAGGCGGCGACTCGGATGTCGAGGGTGGTCCATTCCCGCCATTGTGCCCGAGAATCAGTCGCTTCGGGAGTCGGCGGGATCCGGTGCCGCCGGCAGCTCGACGACGAAAACGCTCCCGCCGCCCGGGCGGTCCTCGATCCGGATCCGGCCGTCGTGCGCCGCGACGATCGCGCGGGCGATCGGCAGGCCGAGCCCGGTCCCCTTGCTCGCCCCCATCGATCGATCGAGGCGGTGAAACCGGTCGAAGATCCGCTCCTTGTGAGCCTCGGGAACGCCGGGGCCCCGGTCGCCGATCGCCACGAGCACGCCGCCCGGGCTCGGGCGTGGATTGGAGACGCCGGGCTCCTCCCGACCTCTGCCCTCGGACACCGATCGATCGACGGTCACTTCGATCGCGCCGTCCTCAGGCGAGTGGTCGATCGCGTTCGTCAGCAGGTTCTGTACGACCTGGTGGAGGCGTTCGGCATCGACGAGGGCGGTGACCGGCTCCGGGGGAAACCGGGTGGCGACCGACAGTCCGCTCGGTTTCAGGAGAGGCTGCATCTCCAGCAGCACCCGACGGACGACGGCGACGAGGTCCTCGGGCGACCTTCTGATCTCGAGCCCTCCGGCGTCGAGGCTCGCCAGGTCGAGCAGGTCGTGGATCATTCGGGTCAGGCGGTCGACCGAGCCGCGCTGGAGTTCGAGAATCTCCTTTTGCTCCTCGCTCACGGCTCCCAGCGAGCCGTCCAGAAGCAACGTCAGGGTCTCGCGGATCGAGGCGAGAGGCGACTTGAGGTCGTGCGACACCGTCGCGACGAAGCCGCGCTTGAGCTCCTCGAGCTCTTCGAGGCGATCCGCCATGGCGTTGAAGTCGGAGGCGAGCGCGGCGATCTCCGGAGGACCGTCGCCGGGTACGCGATGGGTCAGGTCGCCGCCGCCGAGCGTCAGGGCGCCCTCCCGGAGTCGCCCGATCGGGACGGCGACAGAGCGCACCACCATCAGGGTGGCGAAGAGCCCTCCCAGCAGCGCCAGGGCGACGACGCCGGCAGCCAGACCACGTGCCCGAGCGGCCTGGTCGGCGGCCGAGAGCGCAAGGGTCGCCTGCTCGCGATCGACGATCGAGTCGAGCGCCTCGATCGCATCGACGATGTCGTCGAGGGAGCGGAGGAGCTCGTCTCTCGCCGAGCCGCGGCCGCGCAGGAGCGCCTCCTCCCGGCGCCCGGCCGGTACCGCGTACTCCTTCCAACGTTCTTCGAGTGCCGAGGCGGCTTGCGAGAGCCCTGACAGGGACAGAGAGGCGATCGTCTCGAGCCGTTCGCCGGTCGCGACGCGGCGCTCGGCGAGCTCCGCCGAGTAGGCTGGGTCCCGCAACACGCTGAAGCGCGCGGTGAACTCGGAGAGCCCCACGACTTCCGAGCGCAGCTCCTGCAGCTGGCGTCGCAGTTCGAGGCCGTCGCCGGCGAGGTGGCCGGTGCTCTCGGCGAGCCGGTCCATCGCCCGGAGCTGCCAGGTGGCGAGGGCGACCAGCAGGCCTACCAGCAGCAGCATCCCGAGGGCGATGCGCGCCGCCAGGGTCACGGAACGTCGACGTCGTAGGACTTGAGCTTGTTGCGGACTGTCTTGACGTCGATGCCGAGCCGCCGCGCCGCCTCGGCCTTGTTGCCACCGGTCTCTTCCAGGGTGCGGAGGATCAGCTCGCGCTCGGCGTCGGCGATCTTGAGTCCGGCTTCGAGCACGATCGGCTCGCCGTCTCCGGCCGGATCGAGGATCTGCGGCGGGAGATGATGGGGCTCGATCTCGCTGCCAGCGGCGAGGACGGTGGCACGCTCGCAGGCGTTGCGCAGCTCGCGCACGTTGCCGGGCCAGCGGTAGTCGGAGAGCAGCTGCATGGCCTCGGCCGACACACCGTCGATCGTCACCCGGTGCCGGTCGGAGAACTGGTCGACGAAGTGAGCGACGAGCAGCTCGAGATCTTCGCCTCGCTTGCGCAGCGGCGGCATCTCGATCGAGAAGACGTTGAGCCGGTAATAGAGATCCTTGCGCAGCAGGCCGTCCTGGATCGCCGCCGCCGGTTCGCGGTTGGTTGCCGCCACGAGACGGACGTCGAAGCGGAACTCTTTCTTGCCGCCGAGCCGTCGAACCACGCCGTCCTCGAGCACCCGCAACAGCTTCGGTTGGAGCTCGACCGGCATCTCGGCCACCTCGTCGAGGAACAGCGTTCCTTCGTGAGCGAGCTCGAAGCATCCCTGCCGCACCCCGGTGGCTCCGGTGAAGGCCCCCTTCTCGTGGCCGAAGATCTCGCTCTCCATCAGCTCTCGCGGAATGGCGGCGGAGTTGATCGGCACGAACGGGCCCGAGCTGCGCGGCCCGAGGTCGTGCAGGGTCCTGGCGACCAGCTCCTTGCCGGTTCCGCTCTCGCCGGTCACGAGAACGGCGGCGTCGACCGCCGCGAAGTCGCGGATCATGCCGAAGACCGCCTGCATCTCGGCGCTGTGGCCGAGGATCGGCCCGAGTCCCGCGTCGCCGCTTCGGGAAGCCCGCTTCTCGGGCGCTCCGTGCAATGACGGCTCCCCCGCTTCGCGGGACAGTGCCGCGAGGAGATCCTCCAACCGCTCGAAGTCGATCGGCTTGGCGAGGAAGTCGTGCGCCCCTTCCTTCATCGCCTCGACGGCGAGATCGACCGTGGCGTGGGCGGTGATGAGGACGACCGGCGCGTCCGGCACCACCTTGCGAAAGGCCGCCAGCAGCTCGACTCCCGACGTGTCCGGAAGCATGACGTCGCTGACGATGGCGTCCGGCGTCGTCTCCTGAGCGAGACGAACCGCTTCGCCCCCGTCTGCGGCGGTGACGACGGAGTGGCCGGCGGCGCTCAGCCGCTTGCGCAGCACTGTGCGCATCGCCTCGTCGTCGTCGACCACCAGGAGCTGAAGGCTAGCCCGCACGATTCACGAGGTCCCTGCTGCAAGGGCGACGTTGCCCGCCGTCTCGGGCCGTCCTCACTCCTCGCTCCTCGACGTACTGCCGGTACGCCCGTTGGGTCTCGTCGCTGCGAGTAGCCCGATCTGACGGGCACTTCGACCTTTCGCGACAGGATCTCGCGGATCATGCGGGCTGGGCGAAGTCATGATTTCGGTGACTCGTGTAGGAGCTGGAAGGATCGTAGCACCGCTGTCGGCTGCTTCGGGCGGCCCAAAGAAAACGGGCCGCCCCGATCGCTCGGGACGGCCCGTCTTGAAGTCCTCTGACCGGCGGTCAGATCTTGACGACGTTCTCCGCCGCCGGACCCTTCTGGCCCTGGACCCGGTCGAACTGGACGCGATCACCCTCGGCGAGCGACTTGAAGCCGTTCCCCTGGACCGCGCTGTAGTGGACGAAGCACTCTTCGTTGCTCTCGTCGACCGTGATGAAGCCGAAGCCCTTGGCGTCGTTGAACCACTTGACTGTACCTGTGCTGCTCATTGCTGATAACTCCTGATTGTGAGTGCTCGACGCAAAGATCGGCCCTCGTTGTACTGGACTGCTTTCCGGCCTGAGGACGATACCGTTCCGGATAAGGGGCGGGAGGCCCCGAGGCCAAGCGGATCCTATCCTGACTTGCCCACGGAAGTCATCGTCTCGCAAGTGACGATTCCAGAGCCGGGATTCCGGGAGGAGCTGGACTCTCAGGGGATCCAGGGAGCTCCGGCCGCCTCGAGGTCCTTTCTGAAGGGCTCGATCACCTCCCTCACGAGGGCAGCGCGGCGCTCGAGAAGGGCGGCGAAAGCCGCCTCAGCGATCGCGAGGCTCGAGCGCTGGGTAGCGGTCGGACGCTCTCGCGTCTCCCAATGACCGCCCTCCACCTGGCGGACCCTCCGGGCGATCGAAGGCGCCGACGGCTCGCGGTACTCACCGAGCAGCGAGTCCCCGAGCAGGTCCAGCCGGAGGGCGGCGAGCTCGCGACGGATCGTCTCGAGCCGGCCGAACATCTCCGCCGTCGCCGCGGGGGTCTCCTCGAGCGTCGCCCGCCAGGCGGCGACCGCCTCTTCGTGACGGCCCAGCTCCCGCGCCTCGGAGACGACGTCGCGCAGGAGCGCCGCCGTGCGCTCCTGGAACGCCGCCGCGGCGGCGAAGTCGCTCGGCAGAGAGCGGCCGGCGAGAGCATGGACCTCGAACGCCTGCGGACCGCCCAGTGGCACGCTGCCGTCCGCGGTCAACAGTTCGAGGGTGGCGGAGTAGGAGCCCGGTGCGACGAGCGGCCCCTGCCGCTCGCCCGCCCACGGCGGGCGGAAGGAGGGCGGGGAGAGCTCGACCGGGTCGGCCGCCTGGCGGCGCAGGTCCCAGGAGAGAGTGTGAAGGCCGCGGGTAGCCGGACCGGCCAGGCGGCGCACCGGATCCCCCTCGGCGTCGCGAATCGTCACCAGGACCTCGGGAGCCGACTCGAGCGCCTCTTCGCGCAACGTCTCCCAACCGGGGAAGGAGACGTCGCCGTCCCCGTCCGACTCGCCCTCGCGCCGCCGCTCGGCGGCGGTCGGCGTGTCGCTGGTCACGAGGTAGCGCAGAAGCGCCCCTTGCGGCGGATTCTCGCCGGCGTAGTCGGTGCTCCCGAGGGTCGGCTTGCCCGGAGCCTGCATCGGCACCGTCGGCACGTAGGCCCAGGTGTCCCTGACCGGGAACAGCGAGCCCTCGTCGGGGACGCCGCCCTTCGCCAGTTCGCGCAGCGGCGAGTAGTCGTCGAGCACGTACATGCCGCGGCCGAACGTCGCGGCGACGAGGTCGCTGCGCTCGCGATGGATCTCGATGTCGCGGAACGAGATCGTCGGCACGCCGGCCGAGAGCTCGATCCACCGCTCGCCGCCGTCGAGGGTCGCCCACAGACCGTGCTCGGCGCCGACGAACAGAAGCTCCGGCAACACGTGGTCCTCGTCGACCGCCCACAGGATCGACGCCTCCGGCAGGTCGCCGGCGATCGACCGCCAGCTGCGGCAGCGGTCGCGGCTCTCGATCAGGAGCGGCCGGAAGTCTCCCTCCTTATGGTTGTCGAGCACCGCGAAGACGGTGTCGGCATCGTGTTGCGAGGCGCGCAGGTCGTTGACGAACGAGCGCTCGGGAATCTCCCGCGGCAGCGAGCACCGCCGCCAGTTGTCGCCGCCGTCCTCGGTCACCTGGACAAGGCCGTCGTCGCTGCCGGTGTAGACGAGCGCTTCGTCGAGCGGCGACTCGGCGATCGACGTCACGGTGGCGTACCACGACATCGCGGTGTTGTCGTAGAGCGCGTCGACGCTCTGGACGCGCCCCGCCATCGGCAGGGTGTAGCGGTTCTCGCCGCGGGTCAGGTCGCCGCTGATCGCCGTCCACGAGTCGCCGCGGTTGTCGCTCCGCCACAGCCGCTGCGAGGCGAAGTAGAGCCGCGTCGGCGAGTGCGGGCTGGTGCGTACCGGGGCGTCCCAGTTGAAGCGCTCGGCAGGCTCGCCGGCCGCCGGTAGCGGCTGGATGTCGATCATCTCTTCGCTCTTGCGGTCGTAGCGCACCAGGCGCCCTACCTGCCACTCGATGTAGAGCAGATCGGAGTCCTCGCGGTCGAACGCCGACGAGTAGCCGTCGGCGCCGAGCGGCACGTACCACTCGGAGCTGCGGATCCCCTCGCGGCTGCGGCTGCGCGCCGGGCCGTGGAGAGTGCCGAGGTCCTGTGCGCCGCCGAGCAGGTCGTAGAACGGCGTCGTCTGCTCGACGGCGAGCTTGTAGAGCTGCGAGATCGGCAGGTTCGGCGTATGGCGCCACGTGGTACCGCGGTCGAAGCTCTCGTAGAGGCCGGCGTCGGTACCGATCAGCAGGTGATTGGCATCTCCCGGGTCGATCCACAGCGCGTGGTTGTCGCTGTGCTTCTCGCGGCCGTTGCCGACGATCTCGAAGTTGGCGCCGCCGTCGAGCGTCTGGTGGAGGAAGACGTCCATCTGGTAGACGTGATCGACGTCGTGAGGCGAGGCGTAGATCTCCTGGTAGTAGTGCGGGCCGGTGCCGTTCGAGAGATAGCTCGAGCGCTTCGTCCAGGTGGCGCCGCGGTCGACCGAACGGTAGAAGCCGCGCTCGTCCTCGTGCGCCTCGATGGTGGCGTAGATGACCGCCGGGTCGACGGGCGAAACGGTGAGGCCGATCTTCCCCATGTCACCCGAGGGGAGGCCGCTCTCGAGCTGGGTCCAGGTGAGCCCGCCGTCGGTCGACTTGTGGATCCCGGACCCCGGTCCGCCGGCGAGGTGCGACCACACCGAGCGCCGGCGCTGGTAGGTGGCGGCATAGAGCACGTCCGGGTCGCTGGGGTCGCGCTCGAGGCTCGTGGCGCCGGTGTCGTCGTCGACGTGGAGCACCCGCTCCCAGGTGGAACCGCCATCAGCCGAGCGGTAGACGCCGCGCTCGCCGCCCGAAGACCACAGCGGACCTTCGGCGGCGACCAGCACGACGTCGGAGTCGCGCGGATCCACGAGGATGCGGCCGATGTGCTCGCTCGACTCGAGGCCCATCGCTCGCCAGGAGGCGCCGCCGTCGTCGCTCCTGTAGACGCCGCTGCCCCAGCCGACATGGCGCCCGCTGACGTTCTCGCCGGTGCCGACCCAGACGACGTCCGGGTTGGCGGGGTCGATCGTCACGCAGCCGATCGAGTACGACGGCTGGTCGTCGAAGATCGGCGCCCAGGTGGTGCCGGAGTTGGTCGTCTTCCACACGCCCCCGGAGCCGACGCCGAGGTACCAGGTGTGGGGACGGTCGGGGTGGATCGCGATGTCGGCGATGCGGCCGCCCATCATCGCCGGGCCGATGCTGCGCAGGCGCAGCTGGGAGACGATGTCGTCGATCGTCAGGGCGTGGTCGTCGGCGGCGACCGGCGCGGTCGAGAGCAGGGTTGCCGTCAGGAGGGCCGCGCACAGAAGCGCGGCAACCGGTAGGGCAGGAGAGGGCGTCGTGAGCGGGAGCTTGGGCGACATCGGCGGACTCCTTTCCGCCGCCCCCTGGGGAGGGCGGCGGCTTCGGAAGACGTTGAACTCGGAACGGCCCCGAGCCTATCGGAGCGCCGCCAGCGAGCCCCGCAGCTTCGCGAGCCGAGCGCTTCGATCCCGGCTTCGGCCGGCTGAGTCGCGGTCAGGTCACGAACTGCTGGGCGAGCGCGTCGAAGCGCTCCTGCCACCGGCTCTTCGCGGCCTCGGCCGAGACCTTGGTCGGATGGCCGCCCTCTTGCACCTGCACGCTCGACTTCCCGGCCCCCTTGTCGGTGAACCAGAGAGCGGCGATCCGCCCCTCCTCGACGTCGAGGCGCAGCGACCGGTTCTCCTGCGAGGCGCGCTCGCTCCACGGTAGGTCGCCCAGCCAGCGGCTCCGTGTTCCCTCATCGACGAAGGCTTCGAAGAGCACTTCCACGGCGACCGGGAAGGTGCGGCTCTTGTTGGCGTCGAAGCCGCCGTCGCGCCGCTGCCCGACGGTGCGGAGCCCGCGAATCCGCTCGTAGCCGACGACGACCTGCTGGCTCCACCAGGGAGAGACGCCGTGCTCCTCGTGCACCCACAACGCCACCTCGCGGTGCGCGAGCTCGGTCGCGCCGGCGGCGTCGAGGGTATCGACCCACCAGCTCCAATCCCGGCCGGTGGCGCGCACCACCGACGATTCGCTCATCTCCGCCAGCTCGGCGTAGCGCTCCTGTTCGAGCTTCGCCTTGCGGTCGATCAACTGCGCGCGGGCGGCGGCGTACGACTCGCCCGTCTTCTCCATGCGCTCGCGCACACGGCGCTTCAAGTCCTTGTTCTTCGGCATCCGAATCTCCTTCAGACACAGGGTCGCCGCCTCGCCCCCGGCGGCGCGGTGCGACCCGGGTCGAAGGACTCAGGTTGCCGATCCGGGAGTATGCCCCCCTTTGCCTCGCAGGGACCCCCGCCGGGGGAGGGTCGAAGAGGTTGGGCGAGGACCGTCGCCGGGAGGAGGGTGACAGAAGGCGTCGAGAGTGGTCAAGTGAGTCCGGTAGACGACGCCGCGCTGCTCGTGAGGGTGAAGATCTGGCGCTTCAGTCGATCCACCGAGCTGACTCCAGGAATGCCTTCGGGGAGAAAGCCTGGATGGGCAGCCCGGCCTCGAGCAGCGCGAGATCGCCGGTGACGAGCACGGTGCCCTCGAGCGTGGCGACGAGGTCGAGAAGGAACTGGTCGCCTGTGTCCGGCGCTTCGAGCGTGGAGCGAACGGGATCGACGACGACGGCGTTACGCGCCAGCTCCGCGAGGAGTACGTCGACCGCCGGCGCGCCGAGTTGATGACGGCTCCGGATTCGGGGCCTCAGCAGCACCGCGCGGTACTCGGCCAGCAGCTCCACCGACACCGCGAATCTCAGCTCACCCGAGACCATAGCGTCGAGAACCGTTGCTGGCGCTCCACCCTCCGGCGACAGGAGGCCGGAGACGACGACGTTGGTATCGACGACCGCCGGCCGGGAGCTGCTCAACCGCGGTGAGCCCGCGTCTCGGCCAGCGCCAGCTCCACCGCTTCCTCCCCGGAAAGCCCGGACCGTCGTCGGGCGGCCTCGATCAGCGCCCGGACCTCCTCCTCCGGCTTGATGCCGTAGGCCGTCAGGCTCTCGCACACGAGGTCGCCGATCGTCTTTCGCCGCCTCGCGGAGGCCTGCTTCAGCGCCTGGTGGAGGTCGTCGGGGAGAGTGATGGTGAGCCGTGCCATGGACTCACATTATCACCAACTCACCAAAGAGTCCTGACTGTGCCCGGGTAGCAAGGAGCCGTCTTTGGCTCGAGAGCCCTGTGCTCTGGGCGCAGACACGAAACGGCCGCACCGAAGCCGGTGCGACCGCTCTAGTTCTTTCGGACTGGGCCGGCGTCAGGGACGCAGGTGCGCCTCGACCAGCAGCTCGATCCTCACTTCGCCGCCGACGACCAGCGTAGCCGCGAAGTTGCCGCTGCCGACACCGTAGTCGCCGCGGTCGATCGCGAGGTCGGCCTTGAAGCCGGCGACCTTCTCGCTGCCGCCCATCCGCTCGCGCATCTCCTCGGGGATCTCCTGAACGCCGAGGATCTGGATCGGTAGCTCGACCTCACTCGTCTGGTCGCGGATGGTGAGGTTGCCGGTCGCCACCAGGCCGTCGCCCTCGGCGCGCACCGAGGTGCTCTCGAAGGTGATCGTCGGGTAGGTCTCGGCGTCGAAGAAGTCGCCGGTCTTCAGATGGCCGTCGCGGCGCTCGTTGCCTGTATCGACGCTCGCCACCTGGATGGTGGCGCTGACCGAAGAGGCGGCAGGGTCGTCCTCGTTGTAGTCGAGGTCGATCTCGAACTCGCCGAAGCCGCCGGTGACCGGGGTGAAGAAGTGGTTGATCGAGAAGTTGACCTCGGAATGGGCGTTGTCGACGGTCCACGAGGCGGCGGTGGCGCTCTGGCCGGCGAAGGCGAGCACGGCGAAGGCGGCGAGCGCGCCGAGGACACGGAGGGTGGAACGATGCATACGGTGAATCTCCTGAGTGGATGGATGGATCGGTTGAGCCGGCTTCGTTGTGGAGTCTTTGCGGTGCCGGGTGAGTCGGCGCCCATTCTACGAAGGAGTGAGTCGTAGGGTTCAATGACGCCGTTCACTCGGTACGTTCTTCGGGCAGCCCCCCGAACCGGGTGACCCCAGGCACCACGCCGCGCCGAGCCGGTCCGGGCTTGACCGAACGCCGTTGCCGAACCTAGCCTGTCGGCGCCCAGCCCGAGAAGGCGGCCGATCCGAGGCCGCCGCTGCAAGGAGGCCTCCATGTCCACAACCGCCCGACCCGACGCCCTATCCGGCACCCGTTCCGACGTTCGAGCCCGCCGGCTCCTCGTGTCCGTTCTGGCCCTCGCGGGGGTCGTCCTGACCGCCCTTGCAGCCGGGGTCGCCGCGCAGGAGATTGCCGCCCCCGATCCCGACCAGCCGGTCGGCGAGAACCTCCAGGTGCCACCCGACTGGACCGTCCGCCTCGATCGGCCCGACGACGCAGTGGTCGTGGGCGCCGATGCCGATGCCGCCGACATCTTCTTCGTCGCCATGGTCCCCGGCTGGCACATCACTACCGGGCCGCGGGCGATCTTCCACCACCCCGGCAGCCGGGCGGCGGGGGACTTCCGGATCGAGTCGCAGATCCATCTCTTCGATCCCGGCGAGCGCACCGAGGCGTTCGGCCTCTTCTTCGGCGGCTCGGGCCTCGACGGCGACGAGCCGAACTACGACTACTTCGTGCTCCGCAACTCGGGCGAGTTCCTGCTCAAGCGGCGCTCGGGTGAGGCGACCGAAGTGCTCCAGGACTGGACCGCCTCGGAGGCGATCGTCACCTTCGGCCCCGAGACCGAGGGGACGGCGACCAACGTGCTGGCGATCGAGGCGCGCGGGCCGGAGGTGGTGTTCTCCGTCAACGGCACCGAGGTGGCGCGTCGGGCCCGTGCCGAGACCCTGACCGACGGCCTCGTCGGCTTCCGGGTCAACCACCACCTCAATCTCCACATCTCGACGCTCAGCGTCGAGGCGGTGGAGTAGAGCAGCCCGGCTCTAGCCAGGTCTCAAAGCTCTCAAGGGCGGCGCCGGCCCGGCACTCGGGAACCGCTCGCCCCCACTGTCTCGCTCCAGCCGGCGGTGTCGCCGGATTCGAAGCCGTCGGCGAAGACGTGCCCGTCACGCAGCACCCAGACGCCGCCGGTTGCGAGGTATCCACGATGGGCAATGACGGCGCGCTCGCCGTCGAGCGCAATGTACTGGCCGAAGCCGTCGAAGGCGCTCGGGTCCTGCGGCGCGAGGATCTGCTGCTCCTCGACCCACTCCCCGGCGACGTGGCGGAAGACGTAGACCGTCCCCTGCTCAGCACTACCCATCGAATTGCCGCCGATCAGCGCCAGATCCCCTTCGAGTGCCGCCGCACGACCGAAGTTGCCCTCCGCCTGCGCGTTCGAGGCGAGCACCCGCTGCGTCTCCTTCCAGGTGCCGTTCGGCTGGCGCTCGAAGAAGAACGCCGCCCCATGGCGGTTGAGCCCACCGATCGGCGCTCGTTCGGCGCCGACGAGGATCCGGTCGCCGTCGACCGCGACCGAGGAGCCGAACTGGTCGAGGTGCGTGACCGGCTCGGAGGCGAGCAGCCGCTGGGTCAGGGTCCACGTGGTGCCGACTCGGTCGAAGACGTAGGCGGCGCCCTGGTTGGTGTTGCCGTTGATGTTGGCGGCCTCGGCGCCGATCAGCGCTCGGTCGCCGTCGAGGGCGACTTGCAGGCCGAAAGCATCGGAGAAGTCGCCATTGGGATCGAAGAGCTTTGCCTCCTCGACCCACGAGTTCCCGGCTCTCGCAAAAACGTAGACAGCACCTTGCTCTTGCTTATCGATGTCCTTGCGGGGTGCCCCGACCAGCACTGTGTTTCCGTCGAGTGCGATGGCGGTGCCGAACCAGTCTTGCTCGTCGCCGTCGGAGGCGGTCAGCTTCTGAGTCTGCTGCCAGACCCCACCGCTGCGCGCAAAGGCGTAGACGGCTCCCTGCCCGGTCTGGCTTCCCACGAGTCCGCGGCGAGTGCCGACGAGCGCGAGGTCTCCGTCAGCGGCCACCGACCAGCCGATCTCGTCGTTCTCGTTGCCATCGTCGGGTTCGAACTTGAACTGCTCGACCCAGGCGCCGTTCTCTTTGGCGAAGATGTAGGCACCGCCAGTGATGACGTCCTCGACGACCATGTCGGGAGCCCCCACCGCCACGGTATCGCCGCCACCGATGGCGACGCTTTGCCCGAAGGTGTAGTGCGGCTGGACGTCCACGCCGACGAGGACCCCCTCGTTGAGCCACGGTGGGGGTTCGGGTTTACCAGCCGCAAGGAGAGAGACGATACACAGGCTCGCCAGCACCCACGACAACGGAACGAGTGCAATCGAGGGTCTCACTCTCAGACTCTACTGCGTGCAGGTCGTTACGCCTTGATGGTGGATGCGGATTTCGAAGCGGGAGAGCTTGACCGTGACGGTCTCGACGGCTGTGTCAGCGTTCTTGAAACTTAGGGTCCAGGTCCCGGCGGACGTTTGGCCGTTGAGATTGAACAGGCCTTCAAAGCCTGGATTGGTGTCATCGTCATAAAGGAACTGGCTCGATTGCAAGTTCGTGTTGTGGTCGTTGAGCTCGATCTCGACTCCTCCCGGCGTGCGCAAGAAGAACCCGAAAGGTGGCTTCGAAGGGTTCGGTCCCGGCAGCTGGCCTGTTGCCGTGACCACAACATCGACGTCCCCGATCGTGAGACCAGGGCCGGGCGCGACGGTCAGCGTGTGAGTAGCTTCTCCTCCCGAGGGCGCCAGTGAGAACTGCTGGGGTGCCGTGGCGTCGACGGTCTTCTGGCGGCAGTAGTCGAATCGCGTGTCGAGCGTTGTCGTGATCGCCGGAGATCCGGCATCCAGTGACGTGAACGTCACCTGTCCGACGTAGACGTCAGGGGCCATTCCGGCTCAGTTCATCGAAACCTCGAGTGGAAACGTGGGAGCGACGATGCCATGCGCCGGCGTGAGCGTGAACGGAAGGGGCGTGTCGCCTGGCACCGGGCTGCCTCCACCCGGACCCAGGAACTCCATCCACGGAGCGGTGGCTTCGACTTGCATGTCCTGGTCCACCCACCAGCGGTTCGAGGCAGTGTAGGTCATGGTCTCCCCGTCCTCGACCCCCAGGCCCTCGCCGTCGAAGCTGTCTTCCGGCCATACCGTGAACCCGTCGACACCGACGTGGACGCGGTGGACGAGCGGCTCGCGCGTCTCGTAGGTGTAATCGAAGATCGGTAGCACAACCTCGTGGACTCCCTGGCCACCGATCAGGGCGTTGGCCGGCTGGAAGAGCAGATTCACCGAGGAGCCTTCAGGCAGGGTTCCTGCAGTCTCGCTGATGTCGAACAGTCCGGCGCTGTTGTCGATGGCCCAGGCAAGCTCGGTTACACCGTCCGGTAGGCTGTCGTCAGGAACGCTGAGGGTGGTGTTCCACAGATTGAAGTCGGCGCCGTTGGTCGGCGGCCCGTAGTACTCCACGACCTGGCCACTGCTCGGCATCGTGAGTTGCAGCCCGAGGGGGTCGATGAAGGGAGCAAGAGCCGGGGCGAGGTTGGAAGTCGTCGTGACCCCGGGGCCGGCAAAGTCCAGCGACACGCAGTCGTCGCTCGTTCCGGGTATTCCATCCGGCCCGTTGAAATCGGTCCAAAGACCGGGCGTTGCTCCCACCGCGTTGCCAAAGACCTTCCCCGTCTCGAGACTGACTACCGCGCTGCCCGAATGCCCGTGGAGCACATGGGCAAGGAAGTCTCGATCGGCATTGAGCACTGAGGTCTCGATCTTCATTGGGATTCTCTGCGGGTGGCCGATGAGGGCGACCGAGGCGCCCTCGGCAGACTCGATGAACGTCTCGGGCACCAACGGGAGGATGTCGTCGAAAGGAGTCATCAGTTCGAGCACCGCGTAGTCGTCTACCACAGTTCCAGACGGCGCCAAGAGTTCGTCGCTGGCGGGTCCCTGGAGGGCGTCGATACGCACCATGGAGCACTGCCTCACGTTGGCGGAAGGAACGAAGATCAATTCGTCCAGGGGCGTGCTGAACAGATCTGCGAAGCCGGCGACCACGAAGCGTTCCGAGCAGCTGTAGCTCACCTGTCTCGGGGAGCCGCTTTCGGGTGAGATGCAGTGGCCCGCGGTGATGGCGAGACTCGGGCCTACCAGGAACGCGCTGCACCTAGAAGACGGTCCTTTGACTCTCGGTTGATCGCGGAAGGGAGCGTTCGCATCGCAGAAGTCGAGACCCTGCATGAAGTTGCTCTCGTCCCACTCCCTCACGCGAAGTTCGTAGCCTCCGGCCACGGGAATCAGCGCGTCTTCATGGACGATCTTCAGGTCGGCTGCCGTCAGCCTGCTTGGCGTCGTCGGTGCTGGCGTGCCGGGAGGGAGTACTCAGTCCTGCTGCTCGTCCCACGGGGTGCCCTCGCTGGCTGCCAGCGGTACGCCGGCGAGGGTCGTCAGGGAGATCGCGGTCCAAGACAGCCACGTTGACTTCTTCATCGGTGGTCCTCCTTCGAGGGCAGCTCCGGCACGAGGCATCGAACCGAGCGTGCTGGAGCACCTGGCTACCATAGACACTACGCCTCTTGTCAGTATGGGTGCACGGGACTGCTTCCGTGGGCCGGGGCCCGATCGCACGCCCACTTCACGGCCCAGTCTCGCAAGGGAGGTCGACGAACCAGCAGCCGACCCGTCGAGCCGACTCAGCCGGCGACGTCGCGTGCCGCGTCGCCCGCCTGCTGGAGGCCGTCGCTTACCCGGTCGGCTGCGGCTTGGAGGCGCGCTCTGGCCTCCGAGTCGGCGCGGAAGCGGGCGAGCACCCGCTCTTCGGCGAGGTGGCGGATCCAGCGTTCGACGTCACTGCGGCGGCGCAGCTCGAAGGCGCCCGACTCGAGGGCCGCGCTCCGGTGGTCGGCGAGCGCCGCGACGAGCTCGGCGACGCCGTCGCCGGTGCGGGCGCTCACCCTGAGCGTGCGCGGCTGCCAGTGCGGGTCCTCCGGCCTCAGGTAACGCAGCGCCGACGAGTACTCGGCCTCGGTCTCGCGGGCGGCGCCGGCCTGGTCGCCGTCGGCCTTGTTGACCGCCAGCACGTCGGCCAGCTCGACGATCCCCTTCTTGATCCCCTGGAGCTCGTCGCCCGAGCCCGGCTGCACCAGCACGAGGAAGGTGTCGACCATGCCGGCGACCTCGGTCTCCGACTGGCCGACGCCGACCGTCTCGACGAGCACGCGGTCGAAGCCGGCCGCCTCGCACAGGAACATCGCCTCGCGGGTGCGGCGGGTAACGCCGCCGAGCGCCAGGTCGCTGGGGGAGGGGCGGATGTAGGCCGCCTCGGCCTGGGCGAGCCGGTCCATGCGGCTCTTGTCGCCGAGGATGCTGCCGCCCGAGCGGCTGCTCGACGGGTCGATCGCCAGCACGGCTATGCGGTGGCCGCGTTCGATCAGTTCGAGGCCGAGCGCGTCGATGAGGGTCGACTTGCCGACCCCCGGGGGGCCGGAGATGCCGATGCGATGGGTCGTCTCGGTGCCGGCTCGCGCCCGCTGCAGCGATTGCAGCAGCTCCCAGGCGCGCTCCTGATCGGCTTCGCGGCTCGACTCGACGAGCGTGATGCCGCGCGCCAGAGCGGTGCGGTCGCCGGCCGCGATCGCCTGCGCGAGGGCTGGCAGATCGATCGGCCGGCCGGCTGCGCGCTCCCCGGAAGCGGACACCTCAGAGCCCTTCGAGCAGCTCGAGCGCCGCCTCGGCGAGCACGGTCCCGGGGCCGAAGATCGCCGCCGCTCCTGCTTCGCGCAGCGCCTCGTAGTCCTTGGGCGGGATGACCCCGCCGACGACCACCTGGATGTCGTCGCGACCCTGCCGGTCGAGCTCTTCGCGCAGCTCGGGCACCAGCGTCAGATGACCGGCGGCCAGCGAGCTGACGCCGACGATGTGGACGTCGTTCTCGACCGCCTGGCGGGCGGTCTCCTCGGGGGTCTGGAAGAGCGAGCCGATGTCGACGTCGAAGCCGAGGTCGGCAAAGGCGGTGGCGATCACCTTCTGGCCGCGGTCGTGGCCGTCCTGGCCCATCTTGGCGATCAGGATGCGCGGCCGGCGGCCGTGGGCGTCGTGGAACGCCTCGACCCTCCTGCGCGCCGCGAGCACCTGGTCGTCGGACTCGCCCATGGCGCCACTGTATACGCCGGAGATCGAGCGCACGACCGCCTGGTGCCGCCCCCACGGCTTCTCGAGCGCGGCCGAGATCTCGCCGACGGTCGCCTGCGCACGGGCGGCGCCGATCGCCAGTTCGAGCAGGTTGCCGTCGCCCGCTTCGGCGGCTGCCGTCAGGGCGTCGAGAGCCGCCTGCACCGGGGCGTCGTCGCGCTCGGCGCGCAGCCGCTCGAGGCGTGCGATCTGGGCGCGGCGCACCTCGTCGTTGTCGACCACCAGCACGTCGACCTCGTCCTCCGACTGGGGGCGGTAGCGGTTGACGCCGACGATCGTCTGGCGGCCGGAGTCGATGCGCGCCTGGGCGCGGGTGGCCGACTCCTCGATTCTGAGCTTCGGCAGCCCCTGCTCGATCGCCTTCACCATGCCGCCCAGCTCCTCGATCTCGGCGATGTGGGCGCGGGCGCGCTCGGCGAGATCGTGGGTCAGCCGTTCGACGTAGTAGCTGCCGCCCCACGGATCGACTACCCGGCAGGTGCCCGACTCCTGCTGCAGCTGGATCTGGGTGTTGCGGGCGATGCGGGCCGAGAAGTCGGTCGGCAACGCGAGAGCCTCGTCGAAGGCGTTGGTGTGGAGCGACTGAGTGCCCCCCTGAGTCGCCGCCATCGCCTCGATAGCTGTGCGGACGACGTTGTTGTGGACGTCCTGGGCGGTGAGCGACCAGCCGGAGGTCTGGCAGTGGGTGCGGAGCATCGAGCTCTTGGGGTTCTCAGGCTCGAACTCCCGCATCAGCTCGGCCCACAGCAGCCGGGCGGCGCGCAGCTTGGCGATCTCGACGAAGAAGTTCATGCCGATGCAGAAGAAGAACGAGATCCGCGGCGCGAAGGCGTCGACGTCGAGCCCGGCGGCGACCCCGGCGCGCACGTACTCGATGCCGTCGGCGAGCGTGTAGCCGAGTTCGAGGTCGGGCGTCGCTCCCGCCTCCTGCATGTGGTAGCCGGAGACCGAGATCGAGTTGAAGCGCGGCATCTCCCGCGAGGTGAAGGCGAAGATGTCGGAGACGATCCGCATCGACGGCGCCGGCGGGTAGATGTAGGTGTTGCGGACCATGAACTCCTTGAGCACGTCGTTCTGGATCGTGCCCGCGAGCTGGTCGGGGGAGACCCCCTGCTCCTCGGCGGCGACGACGTAGAGGGCGAGGATCGGCAGCACCGCGCCGTTCATCGTCATCGAGACGCTCATCCGGTCGAGCGGGATCTGGTCGAAGAGGATCCGCATGTCGAGGATCGAGTCGATCGCCACGCCGGCCATGCCGACGTCGCCGCGCACCCGCGGATGGTCGGAGTCGTAGCCGCGGTGAGTCGCCAGGTCGAAGGCGATCGACAGCCCCTTCTGGCCGGCGGCGAGGTTGCGGCGGTAGAAGGCGTTCGACGCCTCGGCGGTGGAGAAGCCGGCGTACTGGCGCACCGTCCACGGGCGGCGGACGTACATCGTCGAGTACGGGCCGCGGACGAACGGCGCCTCGCCCGGCATCGAGCCGAGGTGATCGACGGCGGCGAGGTCTCCCGGCTGGTAGTGCGACCAGCGGTCGATGCCCTCCGGCGTCGGGGAGGCGGTGCGGTCGCATTGCGTGGGCAGGGTGGTCGCGACGTCGTCGTAGTCGAGACGGCGGAAGTCCGGGAAGCTCGTCATCCGAGGAGCCTCGTCAGCAGTGCCGGGAGGTCGGCGCCGAGATGGAGCTCGCCGTCGACCGCCGAGGGGTCGCCGAGCGCCGTCGCGCGACCGGCGACGAGCACGGTCGAGGCGCCGGCGGCGCGCAGCCGGGCGGCGTCGTCGGCGCCCGAGGTCGCGTAGGCGTCGTCGGTGCCGCACAGGCAGGCGATCGGGGTGACGGCGGGGTCGTAGGCGTCCGTCTCGGCCACCGCAATGCCGCCGGCGGCGAAGAAGCGGCGGGCGAAGTCGGCGCGCGCCTTGTGCTCGCGCAGCGGGCCGAGGCGTTCGAGGTGGACGAGCGGCGGTTGCGGAGCGGACTCGGCGCGCGCCCGGAGCGCCTCGAAGGCCGCTGCGTCCCGCTGGCGCGGCAACGGCTCGACCCGCGGCGCCGGGGAGTCCTCGTTCGGCGCACGGTCGAGAGCCTGCGACAGCTCCGCGATCGAGGCTCCGGAGGCGGCGCAGCGGCACCATACGGACAGGCGGTCGAGGGCGGAGGCGAGTTCGAGATCCTCCTCGTCGCAGCCGTGCGCGGGCACGGTGCGTTCGGAGGCCGCGGGCGACGCGGGCTGCGGTACCCGCTCGTCGAGGTTGGCGAACTCGCTCACTCCGGTGATCGCGATCTCCCGTCGCGCCAGCTGGTCGGCACGCGCGCTCCATTGCTCGGCGAGCGTCGTGGCGAGCCGCCCCGAGGTGAGTTCGGCGCAGGCTCCGCCGCGCGCCTCGATCTCCCGCATGCGCTGCCAGCCCGCGCGGGCGAACTGATCCGTCAGTGCCTCGAGGTAGTAGGACCCGGCACCGGGATCGGCGACCCGGCCGAGGGCGGATTCGAGGCCGAGGATCGACTGGGTGTTGCGGGCAAGGCGCCGTCCGTTCGTCGAGGCGGATCCCAGCGGCCGATCCCAGCTCGGCACGGTCACGAAGCCGGCCCCGCCGAGCACCGCGCCGACGCCCTGCGAGGTCGCCCGCAGCATGTTGACCCACGGATCGCGGCGGGTCAGCGTCCGATCGCCGCCGACGACGTGAAGGAGCGGAGCCGGCGGTTCGTCGACCCCGCACGCCGTCAGCACGCGTTGCCAGAGCGTCCGCGCCGCTCTCAGTTTCGCGATCGTGCCGAAGAGGTCGGTGTCCGCGGTGAGCCGCAGGAGCACGCGCGGCGCGACCGTGGCGGGCTCGACCCCCTCGCTGTCCATCCAGCGCAGGGTTTCGACCAGGGCGGCCGCCAGCCAGCCGAGCTCGTCGACCGGGTCGCCGCCGGCTTCGTGGATCGGCACCGTGGAGAGTGTGAGCGCGGTCGAGCGCGGGAGCACGGCGTCGCAGAAGGTCGTGAGCTGTCGCATCTCCGCCTTGAGCGCGTCGAGCGGCCCGGGAAGCTCGCCGTCGGTGGCGAGTGCGGTCAGCGGATCGAGACCGCAGTGCAGCTCGAGCGAGGCGCGCTGTGCTCCGCGCGAGTCGGCGAAGGCGAGGAAAGTCAGCGCAGCCGGCAGGGCGTTGGCCCCGGCGTCGAGGATCCACGGCGTGTCGATCGACAGGCCGTCGCCGAACCACTCCTCCAGATCCTCGACGTTGCGCAGCGGAATGCCGTCCGTGGTGCCGTCGGTGGTCGTCAGGCCGAGACGCGTGGCGAGATCGAACCGCAGCCAGGCCGCAGTGCTCCCTCCGGCGGCGTCGTCCTCCCACTGCCGCCGCACCTGTGCGATCGAAGGAGCCTCCAGCAGCGAACAAGAGTGCCACCCGAGCGCCCCCGCCACCACAGGCCCCGTCCAGGTGCCAGGCGAATGTTCCGCCGTCGAGGTGCCCGCCGTCGAGGTGCCAGGCGAATAGAGCGGTTGGACCTCGATGCCGGTGTAGGGGCGGCTCACGAGGGTGGCGTCGAAGTCGGCGCCGCGCAGTTCCTGTTCGACGCGCTGCCGCCAGTCGGCGTGTCGGGGCGAGTCGGAGGGCGGTTTCATCGGGAATGGTGACCGCCGCCTGGTGCCGGGCGGCCTCGGTGGTGTCTCGGGTCGGTCGCGAAGGCGGACCGGGCCGATCGGTCGTTGGAGAGGTGTTTTCTATCACTCGCCTGGTCTTTCCCGGTGCCTGCTCGTCCGACGTGCAAGGTTCCGCGAACGGTTCGCGTCTGTCCTGATGTGAGCGCTTCGAGTCAGACGAATCACGGAGTCGAACGCAGCGGAAAGCCGCTCTGTCGAACTCGGGAGGACGGGCGGGTGGACGGCTCCGGGGGAGGCGGCAGCCGGGATGGCAGGGCCGGGTCATTGCCGGTGCACCTGACCCTTCGAACCGATCGCGGGGCACAGGTCTTCGAGCGGACGGGGATCGCGCTGCCGGTCTTCGAGGCCGTGAGACGTTCGCGGCGGACGCTGGCGGCGCTCCTGCTGCCCGATCACCTGCATTGGCTGCTGACCGACGGCGCCGATCTCGACCGCTTCGTAGAGGCGTTCAAGGCGGCCTCGACCCGCATCGCCTGGAGCCGTGGTTGGGACGGGCCGCTGTGGCAGCCGTCCTACTTCGAGGGCCGGCTCGATCGCGCGAGTGATTCGCGCCCGGTTGCCCGCTACCTGCTCGCCAACGTACTCGCCACCGGGAGATGCGCCGGTTGGCAGGACTATCCCTGGGCCTACCTCAGTCCGGCTCTCCAGCTTGAACCGATCGACCCGCAGCCGGAGCGGCCCGAGCGCTCGGCGCGCCGGGTGCCCGTCGTCGATCGCCGACGCGCCGCGAGGTCGGCTGCGAAGCGCCTCGGCGAAAAGAGGAGCTACATGTTGCGGCGGTAGCGGCCGCCGACTTCGTAGAGCGCGCCCGAGATCTGGCCGAGACTGCAGACCCTGGTGACCTCGAGGAGAGTGTCGAAGAGGTTGCCGTTCTCGATCGCCGCGCGCCGCAGGCTGTCGAGTGCTTCCGGGGCCGTCTCGGCGTTGCGCTCGTGGAACGCCTCGAGCGACTCGATCGCGTACCGCTTCTCCTCGGTGGTGGCGCGGATCACCTCCGCCGGCAGCACGGTCGGCGAGCCCTGCGGATCGAGGAAGGTGTTGACGCCGACGATCGGCAGCTCGCCGGAGTGCTTGAGCGACTCGTAGTAGAGCGACTCCTCCTGGATCCGGGTGCGCTGGTACATCCGCTCCATCGCTCCGAGGACGCCGCCGCGCTCGGAGATGCGCCGGAACTCGGCGAGCACCGCCTCCTCGACGAGTTCGGTCAGCTCCTCGATGATGAACGAGCCCTGGAGCGGGTTCTCGTTGAAGGAGAGCCCGAGCTCCTTGTTGATGATCAACTGGATCGCCAGCGCCCGGCGGACACTCTCCTCAGTGGGCGTCGTGATCGCCTCGTCGTAGGCGTTGGTGTGAAGCGAGTTGCAGTTGTCGTAGAGAGCGTAGAGCGCCTGCAGCGTGGTGCGGATGTCGTTGAAGGCGATCTCCTGGGCGTGGAGCGACCGGCCCGAGGTCTGGATGTGGTACTTGAGCTTCTGCGACCTCGAGTTGCCGCCATAGCGGTGCCGGATCGCCTTCGCCCAGATCCTCCTCGCCACCCGCCCGATGACCGCGTACTCCGGATCGAGCCCGTTGGAGAAGAAGAACGACAGGTTCGGCGCGAAGTCGTCGATGTCGAGCCCACGCGCCAGGTAGTACTCGACGAAGGTGAAGCCGTTCGCCAGCGTGAACGCCACCTGGCTGATCGGGTTCGCCCCCGCCTCGGCGATGTGGTAACCGGAGATCGACACCGAGTAGAAGTTGCGCACCCGGTTGCGGGTGAACGACTCCTGGATGTCGCCCATCATTCGTAGCGCGAACTCGGTCGAGAAGATGCAGGTGTTCTGGGCCTGGTCCTCCTTGAGGATGTCCGCCTGCACGGTGCCGCGTACCCGGGTGAGCGCCTCGGCCTTCAGTTGCTCGTAGGTCTCGCGCGGGAGCACCTCGTCGCCGGAGACACCGAGCAGCAGCAGGCCGAGCCCGTCGTTGCCCTCCGGCAGCTCCCCCTGGTAGCGCGGACGCCCGGCGTCGCGGGCGGCATAGAGCCGGTCGATCTTGTCGTCGATCTCCCGCTCGAGCCCCTGCTCGCGGACGTAGCGCTCGCACTGCTGGTCGATGGCGGCGTTCATGAAGAAGGCGAGGATCATCGGCGCCGGGCCGTTGATCGTCATCGACACCGAGGTCGTGGGGTCGGCGAGATCGAAGCCGGAGTAGAGCTTCTTGGCGTCGTCGACCGTGGCGATCGAGACGCCGGAGTTGCCGACCTTGCCGTAGATGTCCGGGCGCGGATCCGGGTTCTCGCCGTAGAGGGTGACCGAGTCGAAGGCGGTCGAGAGCCGCTTCGCCGGCATGCCGCGCGAGAGGTAGTGGAAGCGCTTGTTGGTCCGCTCCGGGCCGCCCTCGCCGGCGAACATCCGAGCCGGGTCCTCCCCCTGCCGTTTGAGCGGGAAGACCCCGGCGGCGTATGGGAACATCCCCGGCGCGTTCTCGGTCAGGAGCCAGCGGAGGATGTCGCCCCAGTCCCTGTAGCGGGGGAGGGAGACGCGCGGGATCCTGAGGTGCGACAGCGATTCGCGATAGAGGCTCTGCTCGATCACCTTGCCGCGAACCTCGAACCGGTACTGGTCCGCCTTGTAGCGCTCGACCGTCGCCGGCCACTCCGCGAGCAGGCGGCGGCAGTCGGGGTCGAGCCGCGCTTCGAGCTCGTTGTAGCGCTCGATCAGGTCGCCCAGATACTCCGGCTCGCTCTCCTCACGCTGGATGACGTGGACGGTCGAGTCTTCGGTCCCCTCCGACGGCTCGACCACCTCGAGCGTCTTCCTGCCGAGGTTGGCGCGCAGCACTTCGATCGTGCCCGAAAGCTGGTACATCCGCCGGGCGAGGTTCGACTGTTCGCGCACGAAGGCGTCGTAGCGCTCGCTCTCCTCGCAGATCTCCGCCAGATAGCGCACCCGCTCCGGAGGAATCAGGGCGCGCTTCTCGCTCATCGCCTCGGTGATCTCGAAGCTCGACTCGAGCGGTGCCCCGGTCTTCTCGACCAGAGCGTCCATCAGCACGCGGTAGAGACGGTTGGTGCCGGGATCAGAGAACTGCGAGGCGATGGTGCCGTAGATCGGCAGATCCTCTGGCGCGGTGTCGAAGCTGTTGCGGTTGCGCTGCACCTGCTTGCGGACGTCGCGCAGAGCGTCGAGCGAGCCGCGCTTGTCGAACTTGTTGATCGCGATGACGTCGGCGAAGTCGAGCATGTCGATCTTCTCGAGCTGGGTCGCGGCGCCGTACTCGGCGGTCATCACGTAGAGAGAGACGTCGGAGTGCTCGACGATCTCGGTGTCGGACTGGCCGATGCCTGACGTCTCGACGATGACGAGGTCGAAGTTGGCCGCCTTGACGATGTCGATCGCCGCCTGAACGTGCTTCGACAGGGCCAGATTCGACTGGCGCGTCGCCAGAGAGCGCATGTAGGCGCGCGGGTGGTCGATCGAGTTCATCCGGATGCGATCGCCCAGGAGCGCGCCGCCGCTGCGCCGCTTGGACGGATCGACCGAGATGACGGCGATCCGCTTGTCGTCGAAGTCGACGAGGAAGCGCCGCACCAGTTCGTCGACGAGCGACGACTTGCCGGCACCGCCCGTGCCGGTGATGCCGAGCACCGGGACGCTCTTCTCTTCGAGCATCGGCTGGAGGGCTGCGGTCAGTGCCCGCGATTCCTCGGGGTAGTTCTCGGCCAGCGAGATGAGCTGGCCGATCGATCGCGCGTCGCCCTTCGGCAGCGTCGACACATGGCCGTCGAGCGGCGGCGTGATGGTGGGGAAGTCGCACTGCTCGAGCAGGTCGTCGATCATCCCCTGAAGCCCGAGCTTGCGGCCGTCGTCGGGCGAGTAGATCCGGGCGATGCCGTAGTCGTGAAGCTCTTCGATCTCCGAGGGGAGGATGGTGCCGCCGCCGCCGCCGAAGATCTTGATGTCGGTACCCGCCTCGCGCAGCAGATCGTGCATGTACCGGAAGTACTCGATGTGGCCGCCCTGATAGGAGGTGATGGCGACCGCCTGCACGTCCTCCTGGATCGCGCAGTTGACGATCTCCGCGACCGACCGGTTGTGGCCGAGGTGAATCACCTCCGCCCCCGACGCCTGGAGGATCCGCCGCATGATGTTGATGGCGGCGTCGTGGCCGTCGAAGAGCGACGCGGCCGTGACGATTCGAATCGGATGGCGGGGCTTGTAGCTCTCGTTCGCGGAGTCGGTCATGGGGATTCCCGTCGTGAAGAAGACGCTGCCGAATGGCGCCCCGGGGAGGCGGTCGGTCCTGCCGACCGGGGGCGCGCCGAGGGCGCGCGGCGGGCGTCGAAGGACGCTTCCGAGGCTAGCAGAGAAGCGGCGCCGGAAGGACCGCCGGGGTGGTGTATAACTGGCGCGTGCGAAGGGTCGGTATCGCCGACCTCGGCTCGAACACCGCACGTCTCGTCGTGTTCGAGTTCGAGGAGGAATCGAGCGTGCGGATGGTCGAGGCGATCCGTGAGCCGGTACGCCTCGGAGAGGGACTGGCCCGCGACGGCCGCCTGACGGCGGCGGCGGTCGGTCGAGCGCTCGCGGCGGTCGAGCTGTTCGAGGACTTCGCCCGTGCGACCCATCTCGACGACCTCGAGATCCTTGCTACGAGCGCGGTGCGCGACGCTTCGAACCGCGAAGAGGTGCTCGGTCCGATCGAGCGGCAGGGCTTCGCGGTCAGGGTGCTCGAGGGCACCGAGGAGGCCGAGCTGGGAGTCCTGGCGGCGGCCAACGGCTTCGACGTCGACGACGGCTGGGTGATGGATCTTGGCGGCGGCAGCGCGCAGATAGCGCGCATGGAGGATCGGCGTTACAAGAACGGCGCCTCGTACCCGCTGGGAGCGGTGCGTCTGACCGAGAGCTTCCTCGCGAGCGACCCGCCGTCGGCCGTCGAGGTCGCGGCACTCGAGGGCTTCGTCGCCGATCACCTCGGGCCGCTGATGGCGCGCATGAAGGCCTCGGAGCTGCCCCTCATCGGCATGGGCGGCACGGTTCGCAACCTGGCCCGCCTCGAGATGAAGCGGCGCAACTATCCGCTGGCGGTGCTCCATGGCTACCGCTTCACCCGTGAGGGGCTCGAGACGATCACCGAGGAGCTGTTGGCGATGACGCTCGAGGAGCGGATCCAGACCGCGGGTATCCGGCCGTACCGGGCCGACATCTTCGTGGCGGGCGCTCTCGTCTACCGCTGGATCGTTCGCAACGCGGGGCTCGAGGCGATCGAGATTTCGGGGCACGGGGTGCGGGAGGGGGCGATGTATCGGCACTTCCTGCCGCCTCCGCACCTTGTCGACGACGTTCGGCGCTTCACCGTCTCCAACCTCGCCGCGCGGCACCGGCAGCCGCTCGAGCACACCGATCGTGTGGCGACGCTGAGCCGTGCCCTGTTCCACGGACTGTCGCCGCTCCACGAGCTCGGCGACCGCGATCTCGAGCTGCTGGCGGCGGCTTCGGCACTCCACGACATCGGCACGCAACTCGACTACTACCGGCACCACAAGCACGGCGCCTACGTGATCACCTCGGCAGGCCTCCCCGGCTTCTCGCATCGTGAGCAGGTACTGCTGGCGTTGCTGGTGCGCTACCACCGCAAGGGGACGCCGAAGATCCTCGGCTACGAGGAGATTCTCGAGGAAGAGGACCTCCTCAGCCTGCAGCAGATGACCGCCTGCCTGCGGATGGCGGAGAGCCTCGAACGCAGCCGCGCCGGAAGGGTCTCGAATGTCGAGGTGAGGGTGGAAGAGGACGCGGTTCGCCTGTTGCTCACCGCTGCCGAGACTCCGACCGTCGAGCTGTGGGAGGCGGGCCAGCACGCCGAGCTGTTCGACGCCGCGTTCGGTCGACCGCTCGTCGTCGAGGCCGTCTCGACCGCGACGCGAGCCGACTGACGTCGCCGGAGGCTCAGCGAGCCTCCTTCGCCGTCCCCTTCTTCGCGACTCCGGCCTTCGTCGCCGGGGCTCTCGCTGCCTCAGTCCTTCGGTTCGTTCTCGGCGCTCGACTCGACCGCTTCGAGCAACCTCGGAATCACGTGCCACTCGAGGACGAAGGCGCCCGGCCGAGCCGCGGCCCAGTCGCCGTGCCCGATGCCGCCCGACTCGAGTCGCAGACAGGCGAGGCCCGCCGTCGGCATGCGTACCTCGCCGCCGCCGATCGCGAGGGCTGCGAGAGACGAAAGGGTCGGCTGGTGACCGGCGAGGAGGAGCGTGTCGATCTCCGCGGGCGTTCCGGCCGCCACGGCGAGTGCGCCGGCCGCCGAAGTCATGTAGAGCTCGTCGAGCTCTCGAATCTCGCACGGCCATTCGCCGCTCGTCGCCGCCCGATAGACGGTGTCGCGGGCACGGCGGGCGCTCGAGGTGAGCGCGAGATCGGGAATCCTCCCGGCCCGCCGCAGCCATCGGCCGACGAGATCGGCGGCACGCTCCCCTCGCGGAGCCAGCGGACGATCGTGATCGCTGCCGTAGTCTGCATGCCAGTCGGATTTGCCGTGCCGAAGCAGCAGGAGGCGTCGAGGGGCCATCGTCCCGTGGTTGTAACACGCCCTCCGGCCGAAGTGCGAGACAATACGTGGCTTCGCCATGTCCAAGACGAGACCCGAGTCCGCTCCCGAGCCGATCCCGGCGGCCATCGCCGCCCGGGAGGAGCCTGCGAATGCGTCCTCGAGCGAGCTCTCGCCCGAGATGGCCGCTTCGACCGAGGAGTCCGACGGGCCGAAGAAAGAGGCCAGGGCCGCGTCCCAAGCCAGGCCCGAGCCGCAACCCAAGCCCAAGCCCAAGCGCAAGCTCGGACACTCGACCTACTACCTGAACCGCGAGCTCTCCTGGCTGGCGTTCAACGAGCGGGTACTGGAGGAGGCGGAGTCGGGCAAGACGCCGCTGCTCGATCGGGCGAAGTTCCTGTCGATCTTCGGCTCCAACCTCGACGAGTTCTTCATGGTCAGGGTCTCGGGACTGCGGCGGCAGATGCAGACCGGCGTCGTCACTGCGCCGCCGGACGGGATGACGCCGATCGCGCAGATGTCGGCGATCCGCGAGCGGCTCGAGCCGCTCCTGAAGCGCTGTCGCCGGTGCTGGGAAGAGGTGAGAGCGAAGCTGTCGGAGGCGGGCGTCTCGTTCGCGACCTTCGCCGCTCTCGAACCGGGGGAGCAGGAGCGTCTGCGGGAGCGCTTCCGCACCGAGATCTCGCCGATCCTGACGCCGTTGGCGGTGGATACCGCCCATCCGTTTCCGCACATCTCGAGTCTCTCGCTCAACCTCGCCGTCGTCCTCGAGGACGACGAGATCGAGCGCTTCGCGCGCGTCAAGGTGCCACTGAGTCTGCCTAGGTTCCTCGAGGTCACGGACGAGCGGGCGCCGCTGCTTCCGGGGGACGGCGTTCCGCGGGTCCGGCTGGTGTTTCTGGAGGACCTGATCGCCGCGAACCTCGATCTGCTCTTCCCGGGGATCGAGATCCGGGACGCCTACACGTTTCGCGTCACCCGCGACGCCGACCTCGACATCGAAGAGGACGAGGCGGGAGACCTCCTGACCGCGATGGCCGACGTCGTCGAACGGCGTCACTTCGGCTCGGCGATCCGGCTGGAGATCGAGGCGGATGCTCCCCAGCGGGTGCGCGACCTGCTCGTTCACAACCTGGGACTCCAGGAGTATCAGGTGTTCGATACCACCGGGCCGGTGGGGCTCTCGGGCCTGATGGAGCTCTACGATCTCGACTTTCCGGAGCTCAAGGAAGCGCCGTTTCAGCCGACCCTCCACCCGGCGCTGGCCCCTGAGGAGTCGATGTTCGAAGCCATCCGCAGCTCGGACATCGTCGTCTTCCATCCGTACGACAGTTTCCAGCCGGTCGTGCGGTTCCTCGAGGAGGCCGCCTCCGACCCGGACGTCGTGGCGATCAAGCAGACGCTCTACAGGGTCGGCGCCAACTCGCCGATCGTGCGAGCGCTGATGCACGCGCGGCAGAACGGCAAGCAGGTCTCGGCGATGGTGGAGCTCAAGGCTCGCTTCGACGAGGAGCGCAACATCGTCTGGGCTCGCGCCCTCGAAGAGGCGGGCGTTCACGTGGTCTACGGACTGATGGGGCTCAAGACCCACGCAAAGATCTGTCTGGTGGTGCGCCGGGAGGAGGACGGGATCCGGCGCTACGTCCACCTCGGAACCGGCAACTACAACCCGATCACGGCCCGCATCTACACCGACCTCGGACTGTTCACCGACGACCCGGAAGTCGGTGAAGATGTCTCGGACCTCTTCAACGCGATCACCGGCTACTCGCAGAAGCACGACTACCGCAAGTTGATCGTCGCGCCGCAGGAGATGCGCAACGCCCTGCTGGCGCGGATCGAGCGTGAGGTGGCGGTACACAAGCAGCAGGGCGGCGGCCGGCTGGTGTTCAAGATGAACTCGCTGGTCGATCAGAAGTGCATCAAGGCGCTCTACAAGGCATCGCAGGCCGGAGTGGAGATCGAGCTGCAGGTACGAGGCATCTGCTGCCTGCGCCCGGGCGTCGACGGCGTCTCCGAGAACATCCGGGTGACGTCGATCGTCGGGCGCTTCCTCGAGCACGCGCGGATGTACTACTTCAGGAACGGCGGCGAGGAGGAGTTGCTGCTCGGCAGTGCCGACCTGATGCCGCGCAATCTCGACGGCCGGGTCGAGGTGCTGTTCCCGATCGAGAACGAGGCCCTCAGGGCAGCCCTGCGCGACGACGTCCTACTCCGCCACGTCGCCGACAATCGCAAGGCGAGGCGGCTGCTGCCTGACGGCAGCTACGAGCCGGTGCCGCGAGAGGGCTCGAAGGTCGACGCACAGAAGCTTTTGCTCCAGACCGGCGGCGCCTGGCGGCAGCTTCCCGGTTCCTGACGCCACATCGCCGTAGTCTCGAAGCGGGACCGTCGCAGCGTCTTCGCGGCGACGTCACCGGTCGCTCCTATCTTTCTCGCGTGGAGACGACGCCGTGACCGCCTGGGCTCGACTTCAGAGCTTCGATTCCTCTCTGTGCACCCGGTTTCACGAGTCGGTGTCGGGAAGGGGGCGCCGTCTTTTCGGCCTGGCGAGCCGGGTCGGAGACGGGCCGCTCTGGGTTGCGGCGACTCTCCTCTCACCACTCTACGGCTCATGGGACCTCGCAGTTCGGCTCGCCGCCGTCGGTGTCGTGAACCATCTGAGCTATCGCCTCATCAAGTCGGCGACGGCACGGCCCCGACCGTTCGTCGTCGAGCAGCGGATCGTCTGTACGGTGGCGCCGCTCGACCCGTACGCCTTTCCCTCGGGCCACACGATGCACGCAGTGGCCTTCACGTTTGTCCTGACCGCGCAGCTTCCCTGGCTCGCGATCCTCCTTCTTCCGCTGGCGGCGGCGATCGCCCTGTCGCGAGTCGCCCTCGGCCTGCACTATCCCAGCGATGTCCTGAGCGGTGCCCTGTTCGGCGCCTGCGTCGCCTGGCTCGGAGTCTCTCTGTGATGCGACTTTCTCTCGTGACCGAAACCTTCCCGCCCGAAGTGAACGGCGTCGCCCGAACGGTTCACTCGCTGGCGACCTGCCTCGCCGACCTCGGCGTCGATGTCGAGATCGTCCGTCCGCGACAGAGGCGCGAGGTGCACTACTTCGATCGGCGGTTCGAGGTCAGGCTGGTGCGGGGACGCCCGATTCCCCGCTACCCCGAGCTCTCCTTCGGGGAGTTCTGCCCTCGCAAGCTCTCCGGCCTCTGGCGGACGAACCGCCCCGACGTCGTCCACGTCTCGACCCCCGGGCCGCTCGGTCTCGCCGCTTCGATCGCTGCGGGAAGGCTCGGTCTGCCGTGGACGACCACTTTCCACACCCGCTTCGACAGCTACACCGGTCACTACGGAGCCCGCATCGCCGAGACACTGGTGTCCCGGTACTTGCGCTGGTTCCACAATCGCGCCGATCGGACCTTTGTCCCGACGCGGGAGCTCCGGGGGCAGCTCGAGGAGCGCGGCTTCGAGCGCGTCGTCTGCTCCGGACGGGGGATCGATGGGGAGCTGTTCCGGCCCGACCGGCGATCGGAGACGTTGCGGCGCGAATGGAGCGGCGCAGAGCACGCCCCGATCGTGCTGCACGTGGGACGGATGGCGCCGGAAAAGAACATCGACCTGGCCGTCGAGGCGTTCCGCGCGCTGCAGGACCGGCTCCCCGAAGCCCGTCTCGTTCTGGTCGGAGGCGGGCCCGAGACGTCTCGGCTGCGGGAGTGCCACCGCGATGTCACCTTCACCGGTGTCCTGAGGGGAACCGCGCTGGCCGAGGCCTACGCCTCCGCCGACCTGTTGCTCTTCCCGAGCCTGACCGAGACCTACGGCAACGTCGTCCCGGAGGCGATGGCCAGTGGAGTGCCGGTGGTCGCCTTCGCCGAGGCGGCGGCCGGGGAGCTGGTCGTCGATGGCGAGAACGGTGTGACGGTCGATTCGGGCGATCGGGAGGCGTTCATCCGGGCGACACGCCGTGTCGGCTCGCTGCCACGGGCGCTCTGGCGTACGTGGGGGGAGAGAGCGCGCGGCGCTGTCGAGCCGTTGTCGTGGAGCCGGGTGGCGAGCGACTTCGCTCGCGAGCTCGACGTCGTCGCCGGTCGCACGCGCCTTCCTGCGGCGGCCTGATCGCTCGGCGTCTTCCTCCACCTGCGGTCCACCAGCGAGAGAGCCGCCGCCGGTCTTACCGGAAGAGCGGGCCTCGCTGCGGTCCATCAGTCATGGAGCTGGAAGCGCTCGGAATTCTCTTTGTCCATGCTGGTTTGGCCTCCTTTGGAGAGCCGTTCGGGCTTGTGGAAAACACTGTGCAAAAGGGACGTCCTTCGAACGAAGGGTGTCAAGGCTCGGATCGACTGCCCCGTCAGCCATCGACAGGTAGAATCGCTGTTAGTTGTTTCAGATCAATAGTTTACGTGAATTCGTTACGAAACGAAACAGCGCGTTTCCTGCCGGTGCGCCGGTTTTCCGCAGACATTCCCGCTCGTCCGATTCGGCGGCTCCCATAAGTGTCTGCGATGCTGGCACTTACCAACGACGGTGAGGGCGCCTGATAGGGTCCGCGCCATGACGACGACCCCAACCGACGACAACCTCCTGCGCCGCACCGCACTCTACGAACGGCACCTCGCTCACGGCGCGCGGATGGTGCCGTTCGCCGGCTGGGAGATGCCCGTCCAGTACGCCGGCGTGATGGACGAGCATCGGGCGGTGCGTTCCGCGGCCGGCCTGTTCGACGTGTCGCACATGGGGGAGTTCCGTGTCTCCGGCGAGGGTGCCGAAGCGTTCCTCCAGCGATTGACACCGAACAACGTCGCAAAGCTCAAGGTGGGTCGCGCGCACTACAGCGCCCTGCTCGACGAGCGCGGCCGCTATCTGGACGACCTGCTGGTCTACAGGCTCGGCGGCAGCGAGTTCATGCTCGTGGTGAACGCAGCGAACCGGGAGAGCGACCTGGCCTGGGTCGAGAGTCACTGCCCGCCGGATGCCACGGTCGAGGACATTTCGGACGACACGGCTCTCCTCGCACTGCAGGGCCCGCGCTCCGTCGAGCTCCTCGGGCGGCTCACCGGGTCGGACCTCGCCGGCATTCGCTACTACGGCTTCGAGCAGGGGGAGGTGGCAGGCCGCAAAGCACTGCTTTCGCGGACGGGGTACACCGGCGAGGACGGTTTCGAGCTCTATCTCGCTCCGGAGGACGCTCCCGAGGTGTGGGATGCCCTGATCGACGAGGGGGCGGAGTCGGGGCTCGTACCGGCCGGACTGGGGGCGCGCGACACCCTCCGCCTCGAGGCGGGCATGGCGCTCTACGGCCACGAGCTCGATGCCACGACGACTCCCTGGGAGGCTCGCCTCGACTGGACCGTCAAGCTCGACAAGGGAGACTTCCTCGGCATGGAGGCGCTGGTCGAGCAGCGGGAGGCGGGAGTCGACCACCTGCTGGCGGGCTTCGAGGTGACGGGTCGGGGGATCGCTCGGGAAGGCAGCCCGGTCTTCTCCGGTGACGCGAGGGTCGGCAAGGTGACGTCAGGGACCTTCAGCCCGACCTTCGAGAAGGCGCTCGGGATCGCCAGGGTCGAGGCGGCAAGCGCTGCGGCCGGCACCGAAGTCGAGCTCGAAGTCCGAGGCCGGCGGATCCCGGCACGGGTGGTCGAGCTGCCGTTCTATCGCCGCGCCTGACGGCGCTCGGGACGAGCCTGCACAGTTCGCGAGTCCCGTTGCTGACCGGTCGGATCGCCCGCCCTCTCGGTCCGTCCAGGCTCCTCGACGTGCCGAAGGTGCGCCCGCGTGGCTCGTCGCCGCCAGTGGCCCGATCCGACGGGCGCTTCGCCTCTCGCGACGAGACCTCGCAGAGTCCGCAGGCCAGGGAGCGGTTCGCGACGAGCAGGTTAGACTGTCGGCTCCAAGGGAGGGGAACAGAATGTATCCGGAGAACTTTCGCTACTCCAACGAGCACGAGTGGTTCGACGTCGACGGTGACGAGTGCACGCTCGGCATCACGTCGTTCGCCCAGGACGAGCTGGGCGAGGTGGTGTTCGTCGAGCTGCCGGAGGTCGGATCGACCTTCGAGGCCGGCGACGAGATCGGGACGATCGAGTCGGTCAAGGCGGTCTCCGAGATCTACACGGCGCTGGCCGGCGAAGTGATCGCCGTCAACGAGGAGCTCGAGCAGGCACCGGAGAAGGTCAACGAGGATCCGCACGGCGAGGGTTGGCTGGTGCGTCTGCGCCTCGCCGAGGGCGCCGATGCCGAGGAGCTCATGTCGGCCGAGCAGTACGAGGAGTTCACGAACCACGGCTAGCCGCCCCCCGAAGCTGCGACTCGAGGCCTGGCTGGCGGTCACCGGAGTCGTCCTCTGGGCGATCGCCGCGATCTCGCTCCTGGCCGGTCGCGGCCTGGCGGGATACGGAAGGGTGGGGCTCTACCCGCTCTACGGCTTCGCCGGTCTCCTCGGCTGGGCTCTCGGCAATCTCTACGTGGTTCGGCGGCGTCCGTTCGGCAAGCCGGTGCGTCGTCGGCTCCTGCCGGTCTATCTGCTGGCGCCACCCAGCGTGCTCGCCCTTGTCTGGGCGACGGCACCCCTCGCCCAGCAGCAGAGCGTGCCGCTCGCGCCGATATGGGCCAGCGCGATCTTCGGCATCTTCTTCTGTGTTCCCGTCTCGTTCGCCCGCGGCCGCTAGATCAGTAGCGGCCGCTCGGGGAGCGACGGTCGCGATCGAGCAGCATGGCATCACCGTAGGAGTAGAAGCGGTAGCCCTCGGCGACCGCCTCCCGGTAGGCGGCGAGCACTCGCTTCCTTCCTGCGAACGCGCTCACCAGCATCAACAGCGTCGAGCGGGGGAGGTGGAAGTTGGTCAGAAGACGGTCGACGATTCGGAAGCGATAGCCGGGGGTGATGAAGAGCGACGTGCGCCCGTCGCCCGAGCGCAGGCTGCCGTCGGGGAGGGCGGCGCTCTCGAGCGCCCGGACGACCGTCGTGCCGACGGCCACGATCGCGCCGCCTCTTGTCCGAGTCGCCTCGACGGCGTGGGAGACCGTCTCGGGGATGGTGTAGCGCTCCTCTTCCATCGCGTGTTCGTGGACCAGTCGGGCGGTCACCGGCTTGAACGTGCCGATGCCGACGTGGAGCGTGATGGGTTCGATCATCACGCCCATATCGCGCAACCGGTCGAGCAGTTCAGGTGTGAAGTGGAGGCCGGCCGTCGGCGCGGCGATGGCGCCGTCGGCGGCCGCATAGACCGTCTGGTAGCGCTCCTCGTCCGCTTCGCTCGCCGGTCGCCGGATGTAGGGCGGGAGCGGGACCTGCCCCTGGGTCGGAAGGTGCGGCTCGACCGGGACGGAGAAGGAGAGTCGGTGGCGGCCGTCGTCGAGTTTCTCCAGGACCTCGGCCTCGAGGCCGTCGGCGAACAGGAGAACGGAGCCCGGCCGGGCTCTCTTGCCGGGCCGTACCAGGGCCGTCCATTCGGTCGTTGCCGACTTCTCGACGAGGAGGATCTCGATACGACCGCCTGTCGAGCGCCGGCCGAAAAGACGGGCCGGGATGACCCGCGTGTCGTTGACGATCATGAGGTCGCCCGGCTTCAGCAGGTCGGCGAGGTCACCGATGACCTGGTGCCGTGCCGTTCCCTGCTCCGAGGTGACGAAGAGCCGGCTCTCTCCCCTGGGAGCCGCCTCCTGAGCGATCCGATCTTCGGGAAGATCGAAGTCGAAATCGGAAGTCAGCACGTCACACCCAGACCGTGAAGACGTAGCCGAAGTAGGCGATGTAGCTGGCGGCGATCAGACCGAGCAGGACGCGGACGGAGCGTTGCGGGAAACGACGCCAGACGACGGCGATCCCCGCGGCCACGCCGATGATCTCGACCAGGGACGCTATCGCGCCGTGGCGTGCAGGATCCCAGTAGGAGATGGGGGAGGCGAAGCGCCAGTCCGAGAATGGAAAGAGGTGGCGATGAGCGTCCTCGTGATGGAGCGGCAGATCGAGGAGCGCGTGGAGCGCCATCGCCGCGACGACCGCCATGAGCGCCGGAAGTCTGCATCGCCAGGCGACGAGGGCGGCCAGCGCCATGAGCGGGAGGGAGTTGAAGAGATCGAAGAACGTCTGCCAGCCGGAGTCGAAGTAGCGCTGGGTCCAGATCGTCGCCTCGGCAACGCCGCGGATCTTCTGCACGGCGTAGAAGACGAACATCGGCGCGTCGGGAAGCAGGCCTCCGATCGCGAGCGGCCACGCCAGCTCCGGCTGCCGCCGGCGCCCGAAGCACCACAATCCCGCGACGACGTGCGCCTGTGTGTTCATCGCGCGGCAGACTAGCAGTCCCCTTATCCGGGTCGTCAGTGGGGGACTGCTATCGTCCCGACGATGCTCCGCTCTCGTCTCTTTGCCGCTGGTTCGCTCCTCGCAGCCGTGCTCCTCGGGCCTCCGGTTCGGCCGCTGCTCGGCGCTGCCGCCGAGGGAAGGCGGGTGACGGCGCAGGACGTCCTCGCGAAGATCGAACAGGGTCGTTCCTGGCAGGCGGAAGAGTGGGCGCGGGCGGCGCTCGGGCAGCGCGAGACCCCTGCGGGCCGCTATCTCCTCGGTCTGTCACTCCTGAGGCAGGGGCGTTTCGGGGAGGCCGAACGCGAACTGCGCCGGGCAGTCGAGCAGAGGCCGGGCCGCGCCATGTGGCGACGTGACCTCGCGGAGGCGCTCGCTTCGCTCTTCCGCTACCGCGAGGCGATCGCAGAGCTCGAGGGGGCGCTGGCGATCGATGATCGGCCGGCGTGGCGGATCAACCTCGCCCATGCCGCGAGAGCGGTGGGAGATCTCGAGCGTGCTCGAACCGAGCTCGAGCGTGTGGCTGCGAGCGGCGAGCTGACGGCCTCGGGCGCGCTCGCCCTGGGACAGGTCTACCAGGAGAGCGGGAACCCGGAGCGGGCACTGCCGATGTTCGAGAAGGCGACGGCGCTCGAGCCCGGCTCGGCGGACGCTCGCCTCGGGCTCGGGGCTGCTCTCACCCGTCTCGAACGATACGACGAGGCGCTGGCAGCCCTCGACGCCCTCGTCGCTCTCCATCCGTGGCATGCGGGGGCGGTCTACAACCGCGCGGTCGTGCTTCAGCGGCTCGGCAGGGAGTCGGAGGCGGCAGCCGCTTTCGAGAGGTTCACCACCCTGAGCACCGAGGAGGATCGCCTCGACAATGCGAGGAGCTACCTCGCTACCCACCCGGAGGACTCGGCAGTGCGCATCGATCTCGCTCGGGAGCTTGCCGGCAGTGGGCGGACCGACGAGGCGCGCGAGCTCCTGCGAGTCCTGTTTCAGCGGGGGAGCCCTCCGCCGGATGCAGTCGAGCTCTGGGACTCCCTGACCGGCACGTGAGGACCGGCAAGCACGCTCACCGGCCTGTGCCGCGGGTGGCAGCCGCCCTCGTAGTGGCAGTGTGCTCGGCTTCCGCGCAAAGTGAGTGGCGCGACCTCACTTCCGAGCTCGGGCTTTCCTTCACCCACCGCCGCGGCGCCACCGAGACGCGCTACCTGCCCGAGACGATGGGCGCCGGGGTGGCGGTCCTCGACTACGACGGCGACGGCTGGCCCGACCTCTACTTCGTGCAGTCCGGCTCACTGGTCGAGGAGTCGGCGAGCGGCGGCAATCGGCTGTATCGCAACGTCGAAGGGCGACGATTCGTCGATGTGACGCTCGAGGCGGGAGCAGCCGGTGTCGGCGGCTACGGTCAGGGGGTCGTGGCGGGCGACTACGACGGCGACGGCTGGATCGACCTCTACCTGCCGCAGTATGGCCCCAACGAGCTGCTCCGCAACCGCGGCGACGGGACCTTCGAGGAGGTCGCCTCCGAGTCGGGCGTGGCGGACCCCTCCTGGAGCAGCAGCGCCGTCTTCTTCGATCCCGATCTCGATGGCGACCTCGACCTCTACGTCGTCAACTACCTCGACTACCGCGTCGAGGAGCATGTCGAGTGCAACGCCGAACTCGTCGGCATCACGGTGTACTGCCACCCCGACACCTACCCGATGTCGCCCGATCGGTACTTCATGAATGTCGGGGGCGGCAGGTTCGTCGACGCGACCGAGTCGTCCGGGCTGGTCGATCCCTCTGGCAAGGGGCTCGGCGCCGCGGAACTCGACTTCAACGACGACGGTCTACCCGATCTCTACGTCGCCAACGATTCGACCCCCAACTTCCTCTACGAGAACCTGGGAGACGGTGGGTTCCGCGAGGTCGGCATCGTGCGCGGAGTGGCGGTCAACGACCTCGGCGCCACCGAAGCGGGGATGGGTGTGACGATCGGCGACGTCGACGCCGATGGCCGGGACGATCTCTTCGTCACGAACCTGACGCTCGAGACGAACACTCTCTACCTGCGACGGCCGTTCGGCTTCCTGGATGCGACGGCCGGCGCCGGGCTGGCTGCCACCTCGCTGCCGGTGCTCGGCTTCGGCACTCACTTCCTGGACGGCGATCTCGATGGAGACCTCGACCTGCTGGTCGCCAACGGCCACGTGATCGACAACGTCGAGCAGCTCAACGACGGCCTGACCTGGCGCCAACCGATGCACTGGTACGTCAACGACGGTGCGGGCCGCTTCACCCTTCGCTCTCCTGAGGTCCTCGCGACGCCGCGGGTCGGTCGCGGACTGGCGCTCCTCGACCACGACCGGGACGGCTCGCCAGCGGTGGCGGTGTCGTTCAACGACGACGACGCGCGGATCTTCGAAACCACGCCCGCTGACGCCTCATGGGTGGCGATCGAAGTGCCGGGCGTCGGGGTCGAGGTGGCGGTGACGACCGGTGGCTTGACCCGGCGCCGCTTCATCCGCCGGGGAGAGAGCTACCAGTCATCGAGTCAGCCGACAGCGCTCTTCGGTCTCGGCGAAGCCGAAGGGTTCTCGGTCACGATCGAGGCGGAGGGAAGGACGCTCCGGGTGGAGCGCCTGCCGGCCAACAGGAACTACTCGTTCCCGCGGCGCTCGATGCGCCAGTAGCGATCGACCCTGGCGAGAGTCTCCTTCTGGACGCTGCCGTCCGGCCATCGGACCTCGGCTTCGACCGCGCCCGAGTAGCCCGCCAGACCGAAGTGGAGTCTCAGGTCCCCCTGGACGAGGAAGCTGCCGCCGCTCGCGACTTCCCGTATCTGGCGCCTGGAGTCTGCGGTGAGGACGACCCGGGCGCCCAGCGCCGGCCGGTTCGCGGGACCGCCGACGAGCTCGATGCCGACCCAGTGGTGCGCGTTCCCGACGCGGTTCTCGAGCAGTTCGGCAGGAGCGTTGGTGTTGGTCACCAGCAGGTCGAGCCGCCCGTCGCTGTTCCAATCGGCCACGGCGAGACCGCGGCTGGCACGTTCGACCTGCCAGGCGGCGCCCGCCTGCGAGGTCACTTCGACGAACACGCCGTCGCGGTTCTCGAACAGCTGGTTCTTCTGTTCGTAGGTCAGGATCGATTCGAACTGCTCGATGTTGTCGATCGCATGGCCGTTCGCCACCGCCAGGTCGAGATCGCCGTCGTTGTCGTAGTCGAAGAGCGCCGCGCCCCAGCCGACGAAAGGGTAGGAGGCCTCCTTGAGACCGGCCGGCGCCGAGACCTCGGAAAAGTCCAGACCTCCCTCGTTGCGATAGAAGGCGTTCGATTCCATCGAGTAGTTGGTGACGACGAGGTCGAGGTCGAGGTCCCCGTCGTAGTCGCCGAGCGCCACACCCATGCCCGACTCGGGGGCGCCGCGCCGGCTCAGCGCGGTGCCCGAAAGGAGGCCGAACTCGGTGAAGCGGCCGTTCCCGTCGTTGACGTACAGCCTGTTCGGGGTGCCGTCGTTGGCGACGTAGATGTCGAGGTCCGCGTCGTCGTCGAGGTCCGAGAGGACCACGCCGAAGCCCTTCTCGTCCGCTCCCTGATGGATACCCCGAGCCTCTCCCTCCTCGCGGAAGGTGCCGTCTCCCTGGTTGATGTAGAGGGAGTCGGGCTCTCCCCGGAAGACATCGGGTCGGCAGTAGGCCCGCAGTTCTCGGGCGCGATCGCCGCAGTAGGGGTTCTCGTCGTAGGAGAACCTGACGTAGCGGGTGACGTAGAGATCGAGATCGCCGTCGCCGTCGAGGTCGCCGAAGCTGCAGGAGGCGCCCCAGCGGCCGTCGGCGACGCCGGCCCTGGCGCCGATCTCCTCGAACCGACCGTCCCCGGCGTTGAGGAAGAGGCGGTCTTCGCCGTAGTTGGTCAGAAGGAAGTCGCTTCGGCCGTCCCGATCGACGTCGCCGACGCAGAAGCCGGTGCCGAAGGAAGGGTCGCCGACGCCGGCCGCCTCTGTGACGTCGACGAATCGGCCGTCGCGATTCTCGTAGAGCGCGTTGCGGGGTTCCGTCTTCAAGGTCGCGCCGGGGCCGGGGGCTGCGTTGACTAGGTAGAGGTCGGGATCACCGTCCCCTTCGATGTCGATCCACCCACCACCGCTGCCGCCGGTCTCGATGTAGTACTTGGCTCCCGTCCGTCCGTCCTCGTGGCGGAACTCGATGCCGCGATCGGCTGCCACGTCGACGAACCAGTCGGCAGCGGATGTGGGTGCGGTCGCCACCGCGACGAAGATCGCCGGGAGAAGACGATCGAGAGCTAGCGGCCCCGGGCGCTTCATGGGGCGGGGTGATCCTCGAGGCGGGGCGCCGCGCTCTCTATCTCCGCCGCCTCCTCGTAGCGACCCCGGGACCGGAGCATCGTCGCGAGATCGCGGCGCCAGCCCTCCTCCCACGGCGCCCAGTCGACGGCGGTCTGGAGTTGGTCGAGGGCGGTGTCGGCGTCGTCGCGACCCATGGCGAGACGGGCGGCCTGACGCCGCAGGCGCGCGGAGCGCGGATGACTCCCGATCGCGGGCTCGAGCCGCTTCGCGGCGAGGTCGAAGGCTCCCTCGTCGAGATCGAGGCGCACGAGACCAACGATCGTCTGGAGGTCGCCCGGACGCTGTTCGAGCGCCAGCTCGAGCAGGTCGCGCGCGACCGATGGCGAGCCGGCCTCGTCGAAAGCCGCGGCCAGCCGGAGCCACTGCTCGGGAGCGTCGCTGGCGACCGCCCGCAGCTCTGACAGGCGGCTCGTTGCGGCCGCGAGGTCACCGCTGTCGAGCGCCAGCTCCAGTGCTCGAAGCTGGAAAACCGGAGCTGCCGAGAAGGGAGGGTGGTCGAGGGTGGCGAACGCCCGGCGCTGGTCGTCGAGAGACGGCGGACCGGACGTTCCGGACGGCCGCAGAATGCCTGCCGCCTCGAATTCCTCGAGAGCTGTGGCGGCGCGCTCTTCGAGATCGAGTCTGCGCGCGAGCCGCGAGGCCAGGTAGTGGCTCTCCTGGGCGAGCGGGTCTTCCACCAGCGAGGCCTCGGCGTGTCGCAGTGCCGACGAAGCATCGTCGAGCCGCTCGGCGGCCTGAGCTGCCAGCAGCAGAAGGCGCGCCCGGATCACTCCTTCCCAGCCGTGCGGTTCGATCTTCGAGGCCGCCTCGATGGCGATGTCCAGAGCCCTCTCGGGCTGCTGGTCGAGCAGGGCTTCGGCTCTCCAACGGTCGGCGCGCGCGGATTCGTCGAGGAGCTCGAGCACTGGATTGGACATGTCGAGCCGGCCGAGGATGTGGAGGTTCGACGCCAGCAGCAGCGCTGTCTCGCTGTCGTCAGGTTGGCTCGCGAGGTAGGCCTCGAGCCGCGAGACCCCTTCGCTGAGACTTCGCTGATAGCCGAGGAGCCACGAGGTCGCCTCGAGCCGCTCGAGGTCGGGGCCGGTCGTGCCTGCGGCGCGCGCCTCGGCGTAGTAGAGGCGGGCCCAGTCGTGGCGCCCGAGCTCGGTGGCGTTCTCGGCGCGGATCAGCGCCAGCTCTTCGGTCTGCCCGCAGCCGGCCGCGAGCGTGCCTGTGAGGACGGCGGTGAAGACGGAGAAGGCGGCCGCCCTCAACCGGCCTCTCCCGGCGACGCCGTGAGCAGCCGCTCGAGCAGCCGCCCGCCGAACTGCTCGAGCCCCTCCTCGTTGAGAACGAGCTGGTGCTCCTCCCGCAGAGCGGCGAGCCGCTCCTCTTCGATCACCGAGCGGTGCAGGCGGGCGTACTCGGAGCGCACCAGATCCAGCGCTTCGGCGAAGGCGAGCGGTCTCGAAGGAACCCAGTTCTCGACTCTGGCGAGCACGATCGTGTCGCCGGAGCGTGCCGGTCCGAGAACGTCTCCCTGCTCGAAGCTCTGACCGATGAGGACCGACAGCCTCGGATGGAGTGAGGGGAGGCTCCTGAAGTCGGTCAGCGGAAGCCGCTCCCTGGAAGCGACCTCTTCGATTTCGCTCCAGACGGCCTCGAGGTCGCCACCCGCCCTGAGCGCGCCGGCGACGCGACGCGGCTCCTGCATCTGCGCGACCGGGTCACCCGGCTCGAGCCTCCAGGTGAGCACGGTCAGCTCGATCCCGGGCTGCGAGACGAACTGGCTGCGACGCTGCTCGAAGAACTCGAGCAGCTCGGCCTCTGGGATCCGCTCGACCCACTCGAGCCGCTGGCGACGGCGATGCCAGTCGAGGAGGGCGTCCCGCTTCGGGGTCGCGAGCGCCCGCTCCGCCTCGTCGGGGTGAAGGTCGAGCATCCGGCGGCTGAGCATGAGCTCCGCCACCGCCTGGCCGAAGGCCTGGCGTGGCGTGGTGCTCCTCGTTCGCGCCGACGCGAGGGCCTGTGGCGTGAGCCCCGGGAACTCCGGCGCAGCTGCAGGATCGTCGAAGTCGGGGAGGGGAGTCGACGTGCGCTCCGACTCCTCGTCGAGCAGCCGGGCGATCAGCGCCTGCGTCTTCTGCTGCCGAAGTTGCTCGAGGATCTGCGGCAGCGCCTCCTCGAAGTCGATCTCCGTCGCCGGCAGAATTGCGCGGACGAAGAAGAGCTGGCATCCGGCCGGAGTCGGGATGACGCGACTGACCCGGCCCGGCTCGAGCGAGAAAACCTCTTCGCGAACTTCGCCCCGCAGGCTGGCGCGCTGGACCACTCCGATCTCGCCTCCTGCGGCGGCGGTGCGGGAGTCCGAGTGCTCGCGTGCGGCGGTCTCGAAGCTGAGCCCGGCCGCGATGTCCCCTCGCAGCGCTTCAGCCCTCGCACACGCCTGCTCTCTGCCGCCGGCGTCCGCTCCCTCGGGATAGGCGATGAGAATGTTGCTGAGAATGCGGCGCTCCGGCGTTTTCGCCCGGTCACGGTAGCGGTCGAAGATCGCACGCGCTTCTTCGCGGGTCGTCCGATCGCCGGCCGTCTCCAGCCGCAGCAGGGCATCGACCAGCAGCGGTCGCCGGGCGACCTCCCAGCTCTCCTCGACGAAGAGCGCCTCGTCTTCCTGCGCCAGCTCGAGCTCGAAGAGCTGCATCAACTGCTCCTCGAGCCACTCCTTCTGCGAACGATCCGGCGGTGCCAGGCGTGCCAACGGCCGCTTCGCCAAAAGGTGACGATCGAGGTCGTCGATGCGGATCGTCCCTCCGAGCCAGGCGGCCAGCACCTGCGGGTCGTCGAACGAGGCGGGCGCCGCTGCCGCCGGAGCCTCGGTGTCGCCCTGGCAGCCCGCCAACAGCACAAGGAGAAGGACGGCGGAGGGTGCGTTCATGAGGGCCCGTTGACGGCGGTCTCTCACGACGAGCCTCCGAGAGCGCGCCGCAGGGTTTCGACGAGCTGCCGTGACGGCGCATGGCGGGTGTCGAGCCGGACCGAACGCTCCGCCAGTCTCAGCGCCGCTGCGCTCTCTCCGGTCTCGTGGAGGAGGAGCGCGAAGTTGTAGTAAGCGAGCGGGAAGTAGGGGGCGAGCTCGATCAGCCTCTCGAAACGCCCCCGGGCCTCGTCGTGGCGCCCGGCGGCTGCCAGCTCGTTGGCGAGGTAGAGGCCGACCCAGCGATTGTCCGGACTTGCCTCGAGGACTCGTTCGAACGAGGCGATCGCTTCGTCGGGACGGCCGAGTTTCGAGTGTCCGACGCCGACCCACATGTGGAAGGCGTCCGCTCGCCAGGAGACCACCTTGTCGGCGAGTGGGACCAGGATGTCGAGTCCTGACTGGGCGTCGCCCTTGTCGATCAGCAACTGCCCCTTGAGCATCTGCAACTCCATCGACTCCGGACTGACGGCGAGAGCCCGGTCGAGGTACTCGAACGTCGGCGTCCAGTCGCGCCGCCGCCCATAGAGCACCGCGAGCCCCTTGAGCCCCGGCAGGGACTGCGGATAGCGCTCCACGAGCTGTCGGTGGAGCTCGTAGGAGCGGTTCCAGTCGTTCGAGTCGATCGAGGCTCGCGCCTCGGAGATCAGCGAGATGTCGACGACCTTGTCCTTCGGATCGACGAGACTCGAGACGTCGAGCATGTCGTCGAGCTCTCCGAGAGCGTCGTGATCGAGCTGAAGGTAGCCGAGAGCCGCGAGCTTCTGGCGGGTTTCCTCGTCGATCTCCTGGGCGCTCTCACCGACGCTCTCGGTCTCCCAGCGGCTGAGATAGCCGGCGAGATCGGAGAACAGCTCACTCGCCTCGCTCGGTCGCTCCGACGCCAGGTTGCGCCGCTCTTCGGGGTCGTCGTCGAGTTGATAGAGCTCCGGGCGCGGCGCGTGGACGAGCCGCCAGTCTCCTCTCATCCAGCCGGTCAACTGCGACCAGCCGTGGGACGCGCGTGGCGCGATCGTCTCGAAGTAGGCCTCGAACCTCGGCCACCCCTGCGGGCGCTCACCGGCCGAGGAGAGAACCGGGCCCAGACCCGGAGCGGGTGCCGGATCGCCGGATTCGGGCAGTGCAACGTCGAGCAGGTCGAGCAGGGTCGTGAAGACCTGCGGCGCTGCGGTCCACAGCGAGGTGCGGCCGACCGGCACACCGGGCCCGGCGAGGATCAGAGGGATGTGGAGAGTCGGCTGATGGAGAAGCATGGCGTGCGTCAGCTCCCCGTGGTCTCCCAGCCCTTCGCCGTGGTCGGCGGTGACGACCACGAGGGTCGAATCGGTGAGCTCCGCCTCGTCCAACCATCGCAGCAGGCGGCCGATCTGGGCGTCGATGTAGGCGATCTCGCCGTCGTACGGCCGATCCCGGAAATCGATGTCGTAGGGGTGCGGCGGGACGAGCGGCTGATGGGCGTCGAAGAAGTGGAGGAAGGAGAAGAACGGCCGCCGTTCGAGCGTGCGCAGCTCGTCGAGCGCCACGTCCATTACGCGCCGCGCCGGCCGCTCGTCGAAGAAGACGTTCTCGCCGATCTCCGGCCCGGGAACCCCCTCGAACTCGTCGTCGTAGAGGTCGAAGCCCTGATCGAGGTTGAACTGCGAGTGCAGAGGGTAGGCGCCGACGAAGGCGGACGTGTGGTACCCCGCCTCGGAGAGCACCTCCGCGAGAGTGGTGACGCGGTCCGGGACGACGAAGGTGCCGTTGTCGCGGACGGAGTGCTGTGGCGGCGTGAGGCCGGTGAACAGAGTCGTGTGCGCGGGGAGGGTGATCGGCACCGGTGTCAGGTGGCGATCGAACTGGAAACCTCTCGCGGCGAGGCTGTCGATGTTGGGGGTTGCGGCACGGTCGTAGCCGTAGCTGCCGAGGTGGTCTGCGCGGGTCGTGTCTAGAGAGAGGACGATCAGATTGATCGGCGGCTCGCTCGTACAGCCGGTTCCCCAGAACGACGCCAGCAGCAACGCCGACAGGGAGACCGGTCTCCATCCGGTCGTGAAACACGCAGCACTCACGGCTCAGAGCCCTCCTCTACGGTCGTGGCTTCGGGCGGGCCGGCAGACCCTTGCTGGAAGAGCGCCACCGCCGCGTCGGTCCATCGGAAGTCGTGGCCGCGAAGCAGTTCATCGATGACCGCGAGACGGGCAGCGTCCTCGCCTCGGCGCGCCAGCTTCTTCTCGAGGATCGGCCGTGCTTCCTCGAACGTCTGCGGCCTTGGCGGCTCGACGGTGTCGATCCGTGCCAGGACGTAGAGCGCCCGGTCGGCCAGCGGTGCGCTCCACTCTCCCGGTTCGAGGACGCGTACTCCCTCGAAGATCGGAGGGCCGAGGAGGCCTGCCAGGTTGCGCAGCGCTGTCGGAGGCAGCCTCCTCAGCTCGGCCCCGTCGAGGGAGGCGGCGACCGTCGCTTCATCCTCACCGAGCACGAGCCGGGTGCGCGCCTCCGCAAGCCGGTTGAGCTCCTCGAAGGCGTCCGCGTCGGGTGTCACCGAGAGCGTCAGCAGGGTGAGTCCGAGGTGCTTCGGGCGCTTCAGAGGGGGGACGGTGAGCTCGAACTCGCGTCGCAGCTCGTCCTCGGTCGGCTCGTCGATCCGTCGACTCGCCCGGGCCGAGACCTCCTCGACCATCCGAGCCTCGAGTCCGATCTCGTGAAACCGCAGCGCCTCCTCCGGCTGGCTATGGCCGCCGAGACTCCACAGTCGAGCGAGCGCCAGGTTCTCGGCCGCTGCCCGCTCCTCTCCGGTGAGTTCGGTCGGCACGGGCGGGACCTCCTCGAGGCGGCGGGCTCGGCACCGGGCGACCACTTCCAGTTCCCGTCGGCGCTCCCTGCGTCGCAGATCCTGGGCCGGATCACTGAGCCGGCCCGACTCGCGACTCTCGACGAAGAAGAGGAAGAGCCCCGCCTTGTTCTCGAGCACCGGGCTGACCGCCCCTACCGGGACGGTGACCAGGCGCTCGAAGAGCTTCGCGGGAAGCTGCCCCTCGACCACCAGGCCCATCCTCCCACCGAGGTGGGCGTTGCCCCCCTCCGAGGTCTCGCGGGCGAGCTTGCGGAAGGCGTCGAGGTCCGAGACCTGGGAAGCCGCCGCTTCCAGTTCCTGCCGGATTCTCGGCTCGTCAGCCGGCGAAGCGGTGCGGCGAAAGACGTACCACAGGCCCATCCGGTCCGGCAGAGCCCTCGCGGGTTCCGGATCCAGGGGGGGCAACTTCTCGAGCTCCTCGGGGTAGCCGAAGCAGCGGCTACGCCAGCGATCGATCGCGAACGACACCTGCGCCTCGTGGAGTTCTTCTCCGGGAGGGATCTTGCCGGCGACGATTTCTCTCAACGCGACTCGCTGCCCCCAGTCGCGAACGGAGAGGGTGCCGGCGAGGTCTGCGCGTTCGCGGAACTGCTCCTCTCCGCGGCTGAGGAAGCTGTCGATGCGCGAGATGTCCGCGGTTGTGACGGCCCCTCCCGAGAACGTCGCCAGGACGATCTCGCCGCCGGTGGTCGAGGAGTCCGCCGCCGCGGGTGCAAGGGCGAGCAGGAGGAGCAAGGAGGCCAGCATCAGATACGAGGGTTGCGCGAGATGCCCTCCTCGGTCGGCGCGGGGCGACCTTGGGCGGCAGGACGCGTCAGGCTAGCAGGAGGCGCCCACCGCTCCAAGGGGCGGGCGGCCGGCTCGAGCCTCGGCAAGGGTGGCGCAGAAAAAACGGCCTCGCCGAAGCGAGGCCGTTCGATCGTTCAGCTTGGGAGCAATCAGTCGACTTCGAACGCCATCACCTCGACCGGAATCGGATCGTAGGTGAGGTTGGCGCGGATGATCGCGTGAAAGCTGCCCGGAGCCCACAGGATCGGCCCGGTGGCGTCGGTCCCTGCGGTGTAGCCCTGGAACCCGCCCAGCAGCGGCGCGGTGTCGTTGAGGCCGATCGTCTCGTTGTCCACCGGGAAGGTGGTCGCCGAGTTGAGCGTCCACACACCCATGTACATCGTGTTCGAGAACACGCCCGTGGTGCCGAGGGCGCTCTGCGGGATGACGTTGAGCGTCGGACTGGAGAACGACTGCCCCGAGTTGGCCAGGCCGCCGATGTTGACGCTGACCCTGGACGAGATCGTCGACGAGTTCACCGGGTCGGCGACGTTGAAGAAGAGGCCGGTGTCGGCGATCGAGTCTTCCATGAAGTAGAAGGAAAAGCTGTTGAGCGTCACGTTGCCGGTCCACGACGGTGCGGTGGTCGGGCGGTCGAAGACGTTGCCGACGATGAAGTCGAAGCCGACGGGCAGCGCGGTCAGCGTGCCGTTGTCGTACTGGACGGTGGCGGTGACGGTGCCGCCGTTCGGGCCCGGCGCCGGGCGCGGCGGGACGGAGGCGACACGGAAGGCCGGCGGCTGCGAGGCGCCCGGATTCTGTGCCTGCTCCTGGGACTTCGAGAGCCCCTGTGCCTGGGCCGTACCGGCGCAAAGCGCGACGACCGCGAGAGCGATAACGACGAGTTTGAACGACTTCATGAGATTCCCTCCGAGGGCGATTGCGTGACGTTCCTCTGAACCGGTATCGAAAGCAGTTCGAGGACTGCTTGCCGGAACCGGACTGATTCCTTGAATCTGCGGGAAGTTAGCACAGCGGTCAACGAAGATTCAAGGGCGGGCCGAGGTCCGTGGTGGGCTGGTCCTCGACGTTGTGAGGCGAGGTCCAGGGCCGCGAGGATCGGGGCTGCCCGGCCGGTACCCTCGCGCCCGCCCCGGTCGGTGTCCTCGCGCCCGCGAAGGCGACCGAGACGAGCAGCGCGAGAACCGCCGCGGGCAGGCCGAGCGGCCACGCTTGCGCCCCCGAGGGATGCCGCCATTCGAGAAGCCCTCCCAGGCCCGGAGCGTGAGGTGGCAGGCCGGCGCCGAGGAACGACAGGGTTGCCTCCGCCAGCAGCAGTTCGCCGAAGATCAGTGCGGCGGCCGCGATCGCCACCGGCAGCAGGTGGGGAGCCAGTTGCGTCACCAGGAGGCGGGAGCGCGGAATGCCCGTCGCTACCGCCGCTTCGACGAACGGGGCCGCGGCCAGTTCCAGCACCCGCGCTCGGGCGAGGCGTGCCACGGCGGGCCAGCGCAGCAGCGCGAGGAGGACGGCGAGGGAGCCAGGGGAGAGAGGGTCGCGCGCACCGACTGCCAGGACGACGAAGAGTGCCGGTATCGAAGCCCACAGATCGATGCTGCGACTGGCGAGTGTGCGCCCTGAACGCGGGAGTCGGCCGATCGCGCTGCCGATCGCGACGCCCAGCAGGGCACACAGCAGGGCTCCCGAGCCGGCGAAGACGATGGATCGGCGGGTCGCTGCCCCGACCCGGAGCAGGAGATCACGCCCAAGGCGGTCGGTGCCGAGCCAGAAGCGACGCCGCTGTCGTCCGGTGATCTGTGTGGCGTCGATCGAGGCCTTCTCGCCCAGCCGCGTGTAGCAGAGGGCACCGCCGCGTTCTTCGAGCTCCTCGACGGCGAACACCCTGCCGTCGCTGAAAGTGAGCTCGGTGCGTCTCGAGCCGGGAGGCAGATGCCTGGTGGCCGCCGGATCGACGATCGGCGGCTCTTCGGCGACGGGGAGCGCGAGCGCCATCAACACGACCACTGCTGCCAGCCACCACCTCGAGTGCGTCATCGGGCTCCGGGCTCGAGACCGCGCCGCGGGTCGATCCATGTTCCGAGCAGGTCGGCGAGCAGGCTGCCCAGGAGGACGGCACATCCCGCCGCCAGCGTCCCGGCGGCCAGCAGCGGCAGATCCCGCACGAGGAAGGCGCGATGGACCGCCCGTCCGAGACCCGGGCGGGAGAAGACCACCTCGATGGCGAGCGCTCCGGCGGCGAAAGCCGGGAGATCGAACGGAAGCCTCTCGACAGCGGGGGTGAGCGAGCGCCGGAGGCCCGCTCGCCACAACACTCCCAGCGAGCCGCCGCCGCGAGCCTCGTCCCCGAGGGCGACGGTGTCTCGTAGATGTTCCTCGAGATCGGGGAGGCTGAGCTTGTAGACGCCTGCGGCTCCGCTCAATCCAAGGACGAGTGCCGGCAGTACCAGGGCGGCTGAGGCGTCACCCCGCGTCGGGACGAGGGCCAGGACGCCCGGCACCGTGAGCAGCAGGAGGGCGAGCCAGAACGGCGGCAGTGAGTGGACGATCGCGGCCGCCGGGTCGAGGAGGCTCCGGCCCGGCGCCGACCGTGCGGCCGCCGCAGCCGCTGCAAGGCCGACGAGGAACTGTATTGCCAGCGCCAGCGCTACCAGACGAGCGGTGTCGGGGGCCACCCTCGCGAGTACGGAAACGACCGGGGCCCGGTACTCGAACGACCAGCCGAGGTCTCCGCGGGTGAGGCCCGACATCCAGTCGAAGTACTGGCGAGCGAGCGGTCGGTCGAGCCCGTAGAGGCGAGCCTGAGACTCCTCGAATGCGACTGGGACGGAAGGGGAAGGCGGGTCGAGGGCGTTTCCCGGAGCGATGCGGACGGAGAAGAACGCGACCGTGGCCAGCAGCCACAGGAGCGCCGTGGCTCTACCGAGCCGTGCGACAGCGCCGGGGAGTCGCACGCTCATCGATCACGGATCGACCAGGTGCCACTGTCTCGCCCGGAAGAGGGCGCTCAGGGCGTTGGGTCTGGCGTCGCGAAGGCGGCGGCTTCTGCCGTCGAGCCGCGGCGGCTCCCAGAGAAAGGTGTACGGCTGGTCGTCGTGAAGCTGGTGCTGAAGCTCTTCCAGCAGGACGCGACGGCGCTCGACCGACTCCGCCTCCTTGAGGGCGTCGATCGCAAGGTCCACCTCGCGGCTGGAGTAACCGCCGGAGTTGTAGCCCTCCGCGATCGCATCGGTGTGGAAGGCGTAGCCGAGGTCGAGCGAGGTGTCGATGCCCCATGAGCCGACCGCCGCGTCGAAGTCGCCGGAGTCGAGTCGTTCGAGGAGAGCACGGAACTCGAGCGGCCGAACCTCGACTTCGATCCCGATGCGCCCCCAGTGAGCTCGGGCGAGCTGGGCCGCCTCGAGATGCGTCGGATTGCCGGAGTTGACGAGAAGCTCGAACGTCAGCGTCTCGCCCTTGCGCTTCCAGGGGATCCGGTCGTCCTCGCGACGCCAGCCGGCTCGCCGCAACGTCGCCGTAGCCTGCCGGACGTCGTACGGCCATGGTTCGAGGCCCGGATCGAACGCCCAGACCGATCTGAGGATCGGCGAGACACCGACCCTCGCCTGGCCGTCCCAGAGGGTCTCGACCAGCTCCTCCCGATCGAGCGAGAGCGTCAGCGCCACCCGGGTGTCGCGATCGGCGAAGGCGGCACGTCTCAGATTCCAGCCGATGTAGTCGTAGCGGCGGTGCCAGGTACTGAGCGTCTCGGCGTGCGGGGCGCGATCGATTCGCGCCGCCTCCTCCACCGTCAGCCCCTCGACGAAGTCGGCGCGCCCCGCTTCGAGCATCGCCACCCTGTTCTCGCGCAGCGGCACAACCCTCAGGACCAACCGTTCGAGCCGCGGCAGGCCCGGTTCGAAGTAGTCGGGGTTGGCGGCGAGCACGATCCGCTCCTGCGGATCCCACGACTCGAGGACGAACGGGCCGTTGGTGACGAGCCGCTCCTGGAACCAGTCCGCCTCGGTCGGCCACCGGTCCAAGGGCAGTTCGCGCCAGGCGTGGGCGGGCAGCACGGCACCGGCGTTGAGATCCGAGAGCCGGCCCGGGTAGGCGTGGGTGAAGTCGACCCGCAGACTCGACGGCGAGAGCACCTCGACGCCGGAGATGGAGGCCTTGAGCTGCGCGTAGCGCCAGCCGACCTCGGGTGAGGTCTGAGCGCGCCAGGTGAACTCGACATCGGCGGCCGTCACCGGGGTGCCGTCGCTCCAGTAGACGTCGTCTCGCAGGTCGAGCCGGAGCGTGCGGCCGTCCTCCGACCAGTCCCAACTCGAGGCGAGCTGAGGGAGGAAGGTCGGCGGTCCTCGATCGAAGTCGGGCTGCTCCTCGAACAGATGGAGGAAGAGGCGGTCGATCAGATCCTGCGTCGTCTTCGGCCCGCCGGAGACGAGTGGATGGATGCCGGCCGGCTCGGCCGCGACGAGGACGATCGCCTCGGACCGGCGACCGGCAGCGGTCTCGGGCTCGGGCGCCCTCGACGCAGCGTCGGCGCACCCCCACACGAGGAGAGAGCTCGCCAGCAGGGCGTGAACGACGGGGGTCGGTCGACGCGACGAACCTCGCACGCTGAAGCGCAGTGGCGAGGATGGTAAGGGAGAAATGTCGATAGAGGAGATTGTATGGCAAGTCTCGATCGCCGGGTCCACAACGGTGCTCCGACAAGCTGCTACGCTCCTCCGGATGAAGAGGCCCGACCGGCTGGGAGCGCGCCGCTGGCTGTGGGGAGCGATCGCCCTCGGCGCCTTCATCCTGCTCGACCTCGGTCTCTTCGGCTGGCTGATCTTCCGCTCGCTGTCGCAACGGGAGATCGACCGGGTTCTGCTCGAGACGCGTCTCGAAGCGGAGACCGTGGCCGACCGCCTCGCCGGCCTCGCCGAGAGCCAGGGGCAGGATCTCTTCAGCGCCGTGGCGATGGAGCGCGAGACGCAGACCTACATCGATTCGGTCCTGTCGCAACGCGATGTCGTGCAGGACGTCGAAGTCTTCGATGCCGAAGGGACCCTCGTCTTCAAGGGGAGGGCGGAGGGGTCGTTTCCGCTGGCGCCGGCGGCGGCGCCGTCGCCGGGAGCGACGCCGGGAGTGAGGGAACTGCCCGAATCGGTCCGTCAGGAGACGACCGAGCGTCAGGCGACGTTCGACGTCGACGTGCCGATCGGCGAGATCGGGATGCTGAGGATCGGTATCAGTCGCGGAGAGCTCCAGAGTCGGGCGCAGACGCTGAGACGCGAGCTCGTGACGCAGGCTTCCACGGTCGCGATCGTGACCATCCTGCTGCTGATGGCGGGTACGGCGTTCGCCTGGTGGTTGTGGCGGCGCGGTCGCCGGCTGGAAGAGCAGGCGGCGGAGGCCGAGGGAATGGCGATGGTGGGCACCCTCGCTTCCGGATTGGCGCACGAGATCAGGAACCCGCTCAACGCACTCAACCTCAACATGCAGTTGCTCGACGAGGAGCTGCCGGAGGGGAGCGCGCAGCGTCGGATGCTCGGAATCACCCGCGACGAGATCCAGCGGCTCGAGCGCCTCGTGACCGACTTTTTGCGCTACGCCCGGCCGCGCCGTCTCGAGACGGCGGAAGTTGATCCGCGCGAGCTCTTCGAGGCGTGCCACGAGCTGTTGGCGCCGGAGCTGGCGAAGCGCGGCGCCCGTCTGGAGTGGATCGATCGCTCTCGGGGGCGACGGCTGGTCGTCGACCGCGAGCAGATTCAGCAACTGCTGATCAATCTGATCCAGAACGCACTGGCGGCAAGCCGACAGGACGACGAGAGCCCGGTTATCGAGGTCGCCTCGGAAGCGGCCGGTGACGGTCTCGCCCTTCAGGTGCGGGATCGCGGAGTCGGGATGGAACGAGAGCGGGTGGAGCGGATCTTCGAGGCGTTCTTCTCGACGCGTCGCGGAGGTACCGGTCTCGGACTGGCGGTGGTCCAGCGGATCGTCCGCGAGCACGGCGGCGAGATCGAGGTCGAGAGCGCTCCGGGAGTGGGGACGACGGTGCGGGTCCGGTTACCGTCGACCCGGGCGGCTGCGGTGACGGCTCGCCGGGCGTCCGAGCCGGTCGGTGCGACGGGAGCGACTCAGCGGCCGCTGTAGTGCCATTTGTCGCTGTGGGCGTACGCCTCGAACTGCTCCTCGGTCAGGAACATCTCGTCCTCCTCGTTGCCGCACACCTCGCAGAGGACGTCCTTCGGGGCGCCGTCCTTCCACTCGAAGGTGTAGATCGGCGACTCGCAGTCGCAACAGATCAGGTAGTCGGGTGAGACGAGGTTGAGCTTGGCCAACGGCCGGTGCCTCAGGTGGAGTGACGGAAGTCTTCGATGACGGCGTTCATCCTACGCGGAAACTCCCAGTGCACGCCATGGGCGGCGTCGAGCACGGCGAGTCGGCTGTCCGGAATCGCAGCCGCCATGCGCTCGCCGGTCTCGAGTGGAAAGAGCCCGTCCCAGCGCCCCCAGATCAGCTGCGTCGGCTGACCGAGGCCGGCCAGTTCCCGTTCGTCGAAGGCGTCGTTCTCTGAGAGGGTCGAGAGAATGTGCTCGACGGCGTTCGAGGTGAACGCCTCGAGGAACGTCCCTCGCGACAGCCGAAGGATCCATGGGGTGCGGACGAAGAGCGCCCCGTAGAGGCGGGAGACGTCGTCGCGGTCGCGCACCCTGATCAGCCGCTCGATGGCTTCCCAGTCCTGGTCGAGGAAGCCGGCGCAGTTGATCAGGACCACTCTCGACACGAGGTCGGGCCGTGCAAGGGCGAGACGGACAGCCATCCAGCCGCCGAGACTGATGCCGCACACGGTGGCCGGTTGCCCCGGCGAGAGCGTCTCGAGCAACCGGGCCATCGCGTCGGCTCCCTGGCGGACGTTGAGGGCGGGGTCGGGGCCTCGCGTGCCGCCGAGTTCCGACAGTTCGGGCACCCACACCCGGCAGCCGGCGAGGGTAGCGAGAGTCGTATGCCAGGTCAGCGCAGTGGAGCCGAGACCGTGGAGAAGCAGCCAGGGCTCATGGGGGTTTCCCTCCGAGCTGTAGTAGCGGACGTCGAAACCGGCGAACTCCCGGTTCTCGACCTCCACCCCTCGAAGGCGCAGTCGCAGGCGGGTCCAGCGGCTGAAGAGCTTCAACATGGTTCGGAAAGTGGTTCGGAGTGTGCCCCCAGGGGGCGGCGTTGACCGGGAGAGGCCGTTTTGCTAACTTCCGCGTTCTTGCGCCGTCCGGCGCTCAGGAAAGGTTCACACCCATGTATGCAGTGATCGAGACTGGCGGTAAGCAATACCGCGTGGAGCAAGGTGACGTCCTCGACGTCGAGCTTACCGAGACTTCGGGCAAGAACGACGACACGGTGACTTTCGACCGCGTTCTCATGGTCGGTTCGGGCGCGGACTCGCGCGTCGGAACGCCGACGGTCGATGGTGCCTCGGTCACCGCCGAGCTGGTGGGAGAGGTCCGTGGCTCGAAGGTCAGGGTCTTCAAGAAGAAGCGCCGCAAGGGCTACAAGCGGCTGAATGGACACCGGCAGGATCTGATGCGCGTGCGCATCGACTCCATCCAGGCGTAACGAGCGGAGACTCAGCAGATGGCTCATAAGAAGGGACAGGGTTCGAGTCGCAACGGCAGGGACTCCAATCCGCAGCATCTCGGCGTCAAGCGCTTCGGCGGCCAGAAGGTCACCGGCGGAACGATTATCGTGCGGCAGCGCGGCACCAAGTTCTTTCCCGGCGCCAATGTGCGCAGGGCGAAGGACGACACCCTCTTCGCAACCGCGGACGGGGTGGTCGAGTTCCGCGACCGTGGGCGGATGGGCACCTACGTCAACGTCCTCGCCGCCGACTGACGGCCGGCACCCGTTCCCGCCCGATCACCCGGGCCGGGCCGGAAACGACGGCGATTCCGGGCTCCTTCGAGGCTTCTCGACGTGAACTTCGTCGATGAGGCGGTGATCCACGTCGAGGCGGGCAAGGGCGGCGACGGTTGTGTCGCCTTCCGCCGCGAGAAGTTCGTGCCCCGAGGCGGCCCGGCCGGAGGAGACGGCGGTGCCGGCGGTTCGGTCGTGCTCGAAGGGGACGGCCAACTCAACACCCTTCAACAGCAGCGGTTCAATCCCCACCATCGCGCCGAACGCGGGCGCCACGGCGAAGGGTCGAATCGCACCGGGCGCAGCGGTGCCGATCTGGTCGTTCGGGTACCACTGGGCACCGTTGTGTACGAGGAGCCGGGCGGCGAGACCGTCGGCGAGCTCGTCGCAGCAGGCGAGCGCCTTCTGGTGGCGCAGGGCGGACGCGGCGGGCGTGGCAACGCGCGCTTCGTGTCGTCGACCAATCAGGCGCCGCGGCGGGCCGATCCCGGCGAGGCCGGAGAGGTGCGGTCGCTGCGCCTCGAGTTGAAGCTGCTGGCCGATGTCGGGACGGTCGGGCTTCCCAACGCCGGGAAGTCGACCTTCATCAGCGCGGTCTCGGCCGCGAGGCCGAAGGTGGCGGACTACCCCTTCACCACGTTGGTGCCGCAGCTCGGAGTGGTCGCGGGTGGTGTGTACGCCGATCCCTTCGTCGTCGCCGATCTGCCGGGACTGATCGCCGGCGCCGCCGACGGCGCGGGCCTGGGCCATCAGTTTCTCCGGCACGTTCAGCGCTGCAGGGTGCTCCTGCATCTCGTCGATCTCGCCGCCGAGGGGAGCGCGCTCGCGGAGATCGAGGCGATCGAGAGCGAGCTGGGAGCGTTCGATGCGACGTTGCTCGAGCGACCGAGGTTTCTGGTGGGGACCAAGCTCGACGCGGCGCTCGACGAGCGGCGGGAGGCGGTCGCGCGCGCCGCGGAGGCCCGCGGGCTCGGGCACCACGAGATCAGCGCCGTGACCGGTGAAGGGGTGCAGCAGCTCCTCCACGAGGTCAGGAAGCTGCTGGGGAAGGAGCAGGCGTGAGCGAGTCCGACCCGTCCGCCCCGTCGGTTGCCGCTGCGAGGGTCGGTGTCTACGGCGGCAGCTTCGATCCGATTCATCGCGGCCACGTGGAACCGGTGCTGTGTGCGGCCGAGCAGCTCGACCTCGACCAGGTCCTCTACCTGCCGACGGCGAGCCCACCTCACAAGCCCGGGAGGCGTTTCGCTCCGGCCGTCCGGCGTTTTGCGATGGTCGAGCTTGCGCTGCTCGATCATCCAGCTCTCGCCGCCTCGGACCTCGAGATGAGGGAAGGTCCGGTGTACACGATCGAGACCCTGGAGAGGCTGCGCGAGACTCGGCCGGATGCCGACCTTCACCTTCTGGTCGGGTCCGACTCGCTGGCCGCCCTCGACACCTGGCGACGGTGGGAGGAGATCTTCGAGCTTGCGACCGTCGTGGTGCTTCGCCGTCCCGACTGGGAAGCACGGCGGGTGGAGGACGCGGCGGGCCCGGCATTGCGCCGGTTGCTCGAGAGGGTCCGGTGGGTGGACAACACGCCGCTGTCGATCTCGGCGACACGAATCCGGGCGGCTTTCGCTTCCGGGGCACCGCCGGTCGGCGAGCTCGACCCCCGGGTGCTACAGTACGTGACGAAGTACGGCCTCTATTCATGAGTGCGACGGCTCCCCAGACCGCAGACCTGCCCTCGGAACTCCGGGACGTCGTCGCCGCCGCCGAAGATCGCAAGGCGCTCGACCTGCGGGTGCTCGCCCTCGGTGACATCAGCGACTTCACCGACTTCTTCGTCGTCTGCTCCGGCAGGAGCGACCGTCAGGTGCAGGCGATCGCCGAGGGGATCCAGCGACGGCTTCGCGACGCCGGCGCGCGACCGCTGCACGTCGAGGGCGGTCGTCAGGGGCGATGGGTGTTGCTCGACTACGGCGACATCGTCGTTCACGTCTTCGATCCCGAGACCCGCGCCTACTACGGGCTGGAGCGGCTCTGGGGCGACGCCCCCGACGTGACACAAGAGCTGAGGTGAGCGGCGCCGCGGCGCTCGAAGCGTTCGCCACGGCACGACCGAGTCTCGAGCCGCTCCTGCGACAGATCGAGCGTGCCGCCGAGTCGGAAGCTCCGGTCCTGCTCCTCGGCGAGCCGGGGACCGGTCGCAGCAGTCTCGGCCGGGCGATCCACGCCATCTCGCGTCGCGCCGACGGCCCGCTGGTCGAGGTCGATGTGGCGGCGCTCCCTTCGACGCTCTTCGAGAGCGAGTTCTTCGGCTTTCGCAAGGGCGCCTTCACCGGTGCGACCCGCTCGGCGGCCGGGCGTGTCGCCCGGGCGAACGGCGGCACGCTGCTTCTCGATCACGTCGAGGAGCTTCCGCTCGCCAGCCAGCCGAAGCTGCTGAGGTTGCTCGCGGAGCGTCAGTACGACCCGGTCGGTGGCCGCGAGCGCCGGGCCGATGTGCGCTTCGTCGCGATCGGCGCTGCCGACCTGGCCGATCGAGTGGCGCAGGGGCTCTTTCGGGCCGACCTCTACTACCGGCTCGACGTCGTGACCTTCGTGGTTCCCGCGCTGGCGGACAGTGCCACCGATCTGCCGAGCCTCTTCGAGTACTTCCTCGACGACCTCGCCCGGCGCTCCGGCAGGCCGCGACTGCGGCTGAGCGACCGTGCGCTGCGTTGGATGGCGCAGTACTCGTGGCCCGGCAACCTGCGCCAGCTGCGCAACGTCCTCGAGCGCGAACTGGTGGCGAGGCCGCGCGCGACGGTGCTCGATCCCGAGCCGCCGTTCGACGCCTCCGAACGGCCGGCCTCGCTCGCCGAGGTCGAGCGCCGCCAGATCCTCGCCGTCCTGCGCTTCACCCGCGGCCATCAGGGCGAGGCGGCGCGCATCCTCGGCATCAGCCGGAAGACGCTGTGGGACAAGCGCAAGCGCTACGACATTCCGTGAGGGGACCCGTTTGGAAGGGGGACCAGCCCTGAGGACTCTGCGTGCCGGGCTGGTGATGTCCCTGATCGCCGCCGGTGCCTCGGCGGCGGTCGAGGCGCGGCGGACGGTGTCGATCGACCTGTCGCGCCTGGAGCGGGGTGAGGCGGTGGCTACCGCCCTTGCCGCCGACCTTGCCCGCACGCCGCTCGGAATCGCGGTCACCGTCGTCGGGTCGGTTCCGGGCGAAGGAGCAGAGGTCCCCGGCGAAGAGGGTCGGACGCCCGGTCCGTCCTTTGCTGCCGTCGAGCTGCGGCACCGTGCTGCTGGAGATCGGGAAGCCTTGGATCGAGCTCCGATCGTCCTGCGCTCGGCGACGACCGGCCTGGAGCGGACTCCCGGCTGGTGGATCCACGCACTGCTCAAGGCCGGCGAGGTGACGCCGGTGCGGGTCGAGGTCGCCGACACCCGGAGCTCCTGGATCGGGCAGCTCGTCGAGCGCTCCCTCCGACCTCTCGGATCGCGTCGAGGCCCGCAGGAACCGGCTTGGGGCGGGCCGCTGGTGGTTGCGCAGACCCCGGTGACGCTCGATGACGAGGCGGTCGCCTCCTGGCTCGCCGCCGCCGTCCGGCGCCTCGACGCGCTGGCCGGGGCGCCGGTCTGGGACAGCGCCTACCTGGTGGTGGACGGGCGGGTGCTCACCCGCAGGAGCCTCTACTGGATCGGGCTCGCCTGCTGGCTGGGTCAGTTCGTGTTGTTCCGCTGGCGCGCCCGACGCGGCTCGGCTGCCGCGGACCGCAGGGGAGTCCGCTGGGCCGCGGCACTCGCCTGGGCGGTGGCGCCGGTGCCCTCGACGGTGCTGCTGCCTCTGCCGCTCCTCGTCAGTGGCTGGACGGTGCGTCGCCCGATCGTCGCCCTCGGACTGCTCCCGACAGGCTGCTACCTGGTCCGCTGGGTTGCCGCCCTCGGCGCCGGTGGGCGGCCGGATCTCCAGCTGGTACCGACGCTCCTCGTGGCGGGGGCGCTGGTTCTCTGCGCCATGCCCCTGATGGGAGGCAGGAACAATGGCGGCGGCGATACGTTGAAGGTAGAGAACACCACCTGAGGAGAACTCGCCCTGATGCCGACACCGCCTCCGTCCGTACCGTCCCTCTCCGCCTCAGCGCCATCCGAAGCGGCTCGCCGTGCCGACGGGCGGACCGCTTTTCGAATCGTCGCCCCCCTCGCGTTGGCGGCCGCGCTCCTCAACGGGCCGGTGGTGGCCCTCTCGCAGGCGGAAGGTCGGCATCCGGACGCTCCCGACGAGATCGAGCAGTTCGCTTTCCTGGTGGGAGACTGGCACTGTCTGACGCGCCAGATGCAGCCGGACGGCTCGCTGACCGAAGAGCGAGCTGCGGAATGGCACGGACGTTGGGTGCTGGGCGGCTGGGCGATCGCCGACGAGTGGATCTCGACCCTCCCCGACGGTCGCGAGTTCCGGGGCGTCAACCTGCGCTCGTTCGACAGCGAGCGCGGAGAGTGGGACAACCGATGGCTCGCCCCCATCGCCCGGCAGTGGAAGTACTTCAGCGCCCGTCGGGAGGGGGAGACGATGGTCATGCTCGGCGGCGAGGGGAGCGATCCGCGCGGCGAGTTCATCGATCGCAACACCTTCCACGACATCACCGGCGAGAGTTTTCTCTGGCGCAAGGACCGCTCGTGGGACGGCGGCGAAACCTGGCTCGAGGGTCTCGCCCGCATCGAGTGCAGCGCGACCGGGGGCTGAGCCGCCTCTACATGTACGGCATCGGCGGCTCGAGGCCGAGGAGCCGCGAGTAGACGGCGAGCGCACCGCGGTGGTGCGCCGTGTGCTCCTCGATGCCGCCGACGATCGCGGCGATCGGTTCGCCTCCCATGACCGGACCGTCGGGGAGCGCGGCCTGCAGCTCGTCGTCGGCGGCTGTCGTGAGCCTGACGGTCGCGCGCTGGAAAGCCGCTTCGAGCTGAAGCCGTGCCTCGGCGAGCGAGGTGACGGCGCGCGCCTGTGCGTCGTGGCTCTCGACATCGAAGTCGAACCCGTCGCCGAAGGCACCTTCGAGGAACCAGTCGACGGTCAACGCGACGTGCGCGACGTGAGCGGCGACGGTGTAGCCGGACTCCGTCGGTCGGAATCCGGAGTGCTCCTCCTGCAGGCAGGAGGTGGAGCGCCGGAAGTAGGTCTCCGACGCCGCCAGCCGCCGCGCCAGTCGCTCGCCGAGCGAGTTCACCGTCCTTTCCACTCGGCCTGACGCTTTGCGAGGAAGGCGGCGACGCCCTCGGCCTTGTCCTCGGTCGAGAAGGCGAGGCAGAAGAGGTCGCGCTCGTAGGTGATGCCGTCCTCGATCGACAGCCTCTCCGCCGCGCGCACCGCTTCCTTGGCGATCCGCAGGGTGAGCGGGCTCTTCGAGGCGATCCGCTGCGCGAGCTCGAGAGTCTTCTCCCGCAGCTCGTCGGCGGCGAACACCTGTTCCACGAGGCCCAGCTCCTTCGCCTCGGCCGCCGGGATCATGTCGCCGGAGAGGATGAGGCGCATCGCCTGGCCGGTACCGACCAGACGCGGCATCCGCTGCGTACCGCCGCCGCCGGGGATGAGGCCGAGGTTGATCTCCGGCTGGCCGAAGCGGGCGCTGTCCGCCGCCGTTCTCAGGTCGCACGACATCGCCAGCTCGCAGCCGCCGCCGAGACAGAAGCCGTTGATCATCGCGATGACCGGCTTGGGGAAGCCCGACATCACATCGAAGATCCGCGGGCTCGCCATCGCCTCACGCTGGTCGAAGGGGCTGCGCCCCTCGAACTCGCCGATGTCGGCTCCGGCGACGAACGACTTCTCGCCGGCGCCGGTGATGACGACGACCCCTACCGAGTCGTCCTCGGCGAGCTGGGGCAGGACCGCGACCATCGCGTCGCGCACCTCCTGGTTGAGCGCGTTGAGCTTGTCCGGGCGGTTGATGGTGAGGATGGCGACGCGGCCGTCGCGTTCTTGCAAGAGGACATCGGACATCGGAGATCTCCTGTAGAGGGTTAGCGGTGCTGCCACTCGGGGGTTCGTTTCTGGAGGAAGGCTTCGAGGCCTTCGATCATGTCGCGCGTGCCGGTGAGCTCGTCGACGTAGAGACGCTCGCTCTCGGCGAGCGCCGCTCCGAACTCGCTTTCGCGCCGGGCACGGATCGACCGCATCGCGAGGCGGGCCACCGCGGCACTCTGGCGGGTGACCGCCGCGGCAAACTTCTCGACCTCTTCCTCCAGCCGAGCGGCTTCGACGAGTCGGTGGAGGAAGCCCATTCGGGCCGCCTCCTCACCGTCGACGATCCTCCCGGTGAGCAGCAGGTCGATGGTGGTGCCGACCCCCAGCAGGGCGGGGTAGTGGGCGGCGGCCCACGGCGGGTAGCAGCCGAGCTCGATCTCCGGCTGGCCGTAGCGGGAGTCGTCGCTGCCGAATCTCAGGTCGCAGGCCGCCGCCAGCTCCATACCGCCTCCGAGGCAGTGGCCGCGGACGGCGGCCACGCTGGGGACCGGCAGCTCCGTCAGCCGCCGAAGGCAGCGATGGAAGAGATCGAGCATCGACTCGATGCGGTCCGGAGTGTGATCCTCGACCGCGACACCGGCCGAAAAGGCACGGTCGCCCGCGCCGGACACCACCAGCAGACGTGCAGAGGAGTCGTCGCTCAGCGTGGCGAGCGCGGAGTCGAGGGCCGCCAGGGTGTCGAGATCGAGGATGTTGAGCGGTGGGCGGTCGATCGTCAGACGCGCGACGCCCCCGCTCACCTCGTGCCGCACCGCTGGACTCATCTCGACGCCACGGGCACGCGCTCGGCCTCAGCGGATTCTCGTTCCGCCGGACGCTCCTCGGTCCCGGGTTGTGCGCTCGTGCCCACATCCACGGAGACGCCGGGCACCGACACCCGCTCGACGCTGACTCGCTCGCCGCCGACCCGTTCCACCGTCACGCGGCCGACGAACGCCCGCCACAGGCGGCGATGCACCTCGTGCGAGATCAGGTTCTCGGGGTGCCACTGCACCGCCCACCGCCACCACCGGTCGTCGTCGGCCTGCACGATCTCGAGCACGCCGTCGTCCGAGTGCCCGACCGCGACGAGGTCGCGGCCCAGCCGCTTGACTGCCTGATGGTGGCGGGAATTCACCGGGATCGGATCGGATCCGTAGAGCCGCCCGATCTCGGTGGAGTGGTTCGTCACCCGCACCTCATGGGCGAGTGCATGGAGCGGCTCGCTCAGCCGATGCGTCAACGGTTCCTCGAGCTCGCTGGGCAGGTCCTGATGGAGCGAGCCTCCCAGATAGACGTTGAGCAGCTGCTGGCCGCGGCAGACGCCGAGAACCGGGGTGGCGCCCTCGTCGGCTCCCGCCAGCAGCTCGAGCTCGAGGGCGTCGAGCGATTCGACGATCCTCAGGTTGGCGTCGGCGCGGCGTTCTTCGCCATAGCGCTCGGGGGCGACGTCCGGGCCACCACAGACGAGCACCCCGTCGGCCTCGGCTGCCAGCGAACGGAGCTCTTCGGCGTCGAACGGTCCATCCTCGGGTGCCAGCGGCAGGACCCTGTCGGGATCGAGACCACCGACCTTGAGCGCCTCGACATAGTGCCCCGCCTTCTCGCGGCTTTCACCGGAGAGCAGCACCTTTCCCCTGGCTCGGTCGCTCATGCCGCCTCCCGCTCGATCAGCACAGCGGCGCCGAGACCCCCCGACACACACAGCGTGGCGAGCCCCCGCCGTCCGCCGCGCGCCTCCAGGCCGTGGAGCAGGGTGACGAGGATGCGGGCGCCGGTGCAGCCGATCGGATGGCCGAGCGAGATCGCTCCGCCGTCGGGGTTGACGCGCTCGGGAGCGAGCTCGAGCTCGTCGACGCAGGCGACCACCTGGCTGGCGAACGCTTCGTTGAGCTCGATCTCGTCGACGGCGTCGAGCTCGAACGGGTGACGCTCGACGAGCGTCCTCACCGCCGGCACCGGTCCGATTCCCATGATGCGCGGCTCGACTCCCGAAACCTGCCAGTCGATCAGACGGGCGATCGGAACGAGGCCGTGGCGCTCGGCCGCCGCCTCGGTGGCGACCAGCAGCGCGGCGCCGCCGTCAGTGATGCCGGACGCGTTGCCGGCGGTGACCGTCCCGCCGTCCCGGAACACCGGCTGGAGCCTGGCGAGGCCGTCGACGGTGACACCGTCGCGCGGGTGTTCGTCTTCCGAGACGACGGTCTCGCCCTTCCGCCCCGGTACGGTGATTGGCGCGATCTCGGCTTCGAAGCGGCCACTGCGGCGGGCGCTCTCGCTGCGCTGCTGACTGCCGGCCGCCCAGGCGTCGGCCTCCTCACGCGACACGCCACGCTCGGCGGCCAGCTCCTCGGCGGTCTCTCCCATCACCATCTTCGCCAGCGGGCAGTCGAAGCCGTCGCGGTACATGCCGTCGGTGAGCTCGGCGTGGCCGAGCCGGTAGCCCCAGCGGGCGCGAGGCAGCAGGTAGGGGGTGTTCGACATGCTCTCGGTGCCGCCGGCGAGGACGATGTCGGCTTCGCCGAGGCGCAGCGCTCGCGCCGCCGAGATCACCGCCTGCATCCCCGAGGCGCACGCCTGATTGACGGTGTAGGCGGTCGACGTCACCGGTACGCCCGCCCGGTAGGCGATCTGGCGGGCAGTGTTGGGCCCTCCTCCCGCCTGCCGTGCGTGACCGAAGATCACCTGATCGATCGCCGCCGGGTCGAGCCCGGCCCGCTCGAGGCACGAGGAGGCCGCCGCGGTCCCCAGATCGGCCGCCGACAGCGGCGCCAGCACACCGCCGAACTTGCCGATCGGCGTGCGAACCGGCGCCGCCAGGACGAGCGGCTCCGCGCCCGGCGTCATCGGCCGACGAAGACGGTCTTGGTCTCGGTGTAGAGGTCGAGCGCCTGGCGGCCGAGCTCGCGGCCGTAGCCGCTCTGCTTGTAGCCGCCGAAGGGCGCTCCGGCGTCGTACCAGTTGTACTGGTTGATCCACACCGTGCCGGCCTCCAGACGCGAAGCGACCTGGTGGGCCTTGGCGACGTCGCGCGTCCACACCCCGGCCGCGAGACCGTAGATCGAGGCGTTGGCGAGCGCCACCGCCTCCTCGACGTCGTCGAACGGGATGGCGACCAGAACCGGCCCGAAGATCTCCTCCTGCGCCACCGTCATCGAGTTGTCGACCCCGGTCAGTACGGTGGGGCGCATGAACCACCCCTTGCCGTCGACGTCGGCCGCCTCGCCGCCGGTCGCGACCTCGGCACCCTCCGACTTGCCCTTGTCGACATAGCCGAGCACGCTCTCGCGCTGTCCCTCGGACACCAGCGGCCCGAGACGCGTCTTGGGGTGCTGCGGGTCGGCGGGCTGCAGGCTCTCGGTGCGGGCGACTAGCTTTTCGATCAGCTCGTCGTGCGCCGAGCGCTCGACGAACAGTCGCGAACCCGCCGCGCACACCTCGCCCTTGCCGTAGAAGATGCCGTTGAAGGCGCCCTTCACCGCGGCGTCGATGTCGGCGTCGGCGAAGACGACGTTGGGCGACTTGCCGCCGAGCTCGAGCGACAGCCTCTTGACGCTCTCGGCCGCCTGCTTGGCGATTCCGACGCCGACCTGGGTCGAGCCGGTGAAGGCGATCTTCTGAATCCCCGGATGGGCGACCATGGTGCCGCCGACCTCCGAACCGCCGCCCGGGACGACGTTGAGCACTCCGGCCGGAATGCCGACCTCGGTCGCCAGCTCGGCGAGCTTGAGCGCCGTCAGCGGCGTCAGCGACGCCGGCTTGTGGACCACGGTGTTGCCGCAGGCGAGCGCCGGAGCGATCTTCCACGACGCCAGCAGCAGAGGGAAGTTCCAGGGTGTGATGGCGCCGACCACGCCGACCGGTTCGCGCAGGGTGTAGTTGAGCACCATCGGGCCCGACAGCGGCAGCGTCTCCCCGACGACCTTGTCCGCCCAGCCGGCGTAGTAGCGCAGACAGTCGATGACCGACGGCATGTCGACGTAGCGCGACTCGAAGATCGGCTTGCCGTTGTCGAGCGTCTCGACGAGCGCGAAGTCGTCGATCGACGCCTCGAGAGCGTCCGCCAGCCGCCAGATCAGCTTGCCGCGTTCGCGCGCCGAGAGCTTCGCCCACTCACCGCGCTGCGCGGCCGCGGCGGCCTCGACGGCGCGATCCACATCGGCCGCCGAGGCGGAGGCGACCTCGCAGATCGCCTCCTCGGTGGCGGGATTCTCGGTGACGAAGGTCTTGCCGGCTTCCGGCTCGACCCACTCGCCACCGATGTAGAGCTTCGCCGGGGGGAGCCTGGGACCGTCGCTCAACGTCAGTTACCCGAAAACGACGGCTTGCGCTTCTCGACGTAGGCGGCCAGCCCCTCCTTGGCATCCTGGCTCGAGAAGAGCAGCTGCTGGAGCTCTCGCTCGATGGCGAGCCCGCTCTCGAACGGCACCTCGGTTCCCGACTGCACCGATCGCTTGATGCGACCGGCGGCCTTGGCGGCGGTGCCGGGGAGGGTGAACTGAGCGGCGTAGGCGTGCACCTGCTCCATGAAGTCGTCGCCCTCGAAGATCTTGTTGACGAGCCCGAGCTCTTCACCGCGCTCGAAACTGAACAGCTCGCCGGTGACCATCAGCTCGATCGCCTTCGACTTGCCGATCATGCGCGCCAGGCGCTGGGTGCCGCCGGTGCCGGGCAGCACGCCGAGATTGATCTCCGGCAGGCCGAGCTTGCCGGCGTCCTTGCGGGCGATCCTGAGATCCGCCGCCATGGCGATCTCGAGGCCGCCGCCGACGGTGTGGCCGTTGAGCGCGGCGATCACCAGCTTCGGCGTCTGCTCGAGGCGGCTCAGCGTCTCGTTGGCGTGGAGGCAGAAGAAGTACTTGAAGGTCGGGTCCGACTCCTGGAGCATCTTGATGTTGGCGCCGGCGCAGAAGAACTTCTCGCCCTCGCCGGTCAGCACCAGGACGTGGACGTCCGGATCGAAACGCGCCTTGAGGATCGCTTCGTCGAGATCCCGCATCATCTCGTGGGTGTAGGTGTTGGCAGGCGGGTCGGTGAGCGTCAGATACGCGACACCTTCACGGACCTCGTATTCGACCAGTCTTCGATCGGACATGGAAAACCTCCGGTTGGGATGGTGAGACTCGACTTGTGGGGTGGGGCGGAGGAGCCTCGTGGCGAGGGCCTCTGCCGTCCTCAGTTTCTCACGGCGTGGAGCGGGCTTCAACCAGCCTGGTCAGCCGATGCCGACAGCCGATGCGGGCAGCCGATGCGGCCGGCCGGTGCGGGTCAGCCGCCGATCTCCATGAAGCTCGCCAGGTTGCCGTAGTCGCCGGCGGTCAACATGTGCTCCTCGGGCTTGTCGGCCAGCACTCGCAGGATCTCGTCCTCGAGCGCGGTGCGATCTTCGAGGAGGTGTCGCAGCGGGTGAACGTGGTCGGCGAAGAGGCACAGACGCAACTCGCCGCGGGCGGTCAGGCGCAGGCGGTTGCAGTCCTTGCAGAAGGTGTGCGAGAGCGGGGTGATGAAGCCGACGCTCCCCGTTGCACCGGCGATGCGGAACGCCTTCGCCGGCCCGGTGCGTCGGGCAGGGTCCGCCGGCTCGAGGGCGCCGTGGCGGCGCTCGATGCGCTCGCGCAGCCAGTCACAGGATCGAAAGCGGTCCGGCTGCAGGTGCTCGTTCGAAGCGGTCGGCATCATCTCGATGAAGCGCACCGACAGCGGACGTTCGAGGCTGAGGTCGACGAGTCGATCGAGATCCTCGGGCTCGTGGTCCGCCATCAGGACGCAGTTGAGCTTGACCGGGTCGAGCCCGGCCTCGAGCGCCGCCTCGACGCCGCTCCAGACCTTCTCGAGGTCGTCGCGGCGGGTGATCTGATGGAAGCGCTCACCGTCGAGCGTGTCGATACTGACGTTGACCCGCTCGAGCCCGGCGTCGCGAAGCGGGCGAGCGAGCCGGGGCAGTTCGGTGCCGTTGGTCGACAGCGCCAGGTCATCGAGGCCGGGCAGCGCCGCCAGCCGGCGGACGATCTCGACGATGTCGCGCCGTACCAGCGGCTCGCCGCCGGTCAGGCGAACCCGCCGGATGCCCAGATCGACGAGGGTGCCGACGAGGCGTTCGAACTGGGCGGCGTCGAGGAAGTCGCGGTCGCCGAAGGGGAAGTCGGCGTCCTCCGGAAGGCAGTACAGACACCTGAAGTTGCAGCGATCGGTGACCGAAACGCGCAGGTAGGTCAGGCGGCGGCCGAACGCGTCGACGAGTCTCGAGGAGGGGTCACCCTCGGGTGCCGGGATGTCCCGCACCGGGGCTCCGATGCCGATCGAATACAGACGCTCCATCGCGCGAGCATTGTATCGGCGCGAACGCCGGACGTAGAATTCGCGGGCCTTCGATAGCTCTTCGAGCAACGAAGCCCCGTTCCGTCATGATCACCGGGTTCAACAACGACATCAAGCATCGGGGCAGCGTCTTCCACGTCCAGACCGAGGACAAGGGGGAAGACAGCGCCTGGATCGAGAGCCTGATCTACGTCGGCGGGCGGATCCTCGCTCGCAAGCGGGCGACCTATCGGCAGGTGCTGGAGGAGGGAGGCGGGCGCAAGGAGATCGCCAAGCTGATGGAACGCCAGCACCGGGTGATGATCCAGCAGATCCGCGAGGGTCGGTTCGACGAACAGACTCCCGAAGGTGCGGACGGGGCCGTAGAGGTCGATGACGAGCCTTCGATCGCGACCGCTCGAATGATGCAGCAGGCGAGGGCGCTGTTCGGTGACGAGGACGAAGAGGCGGCGGCGTCCGAAGAGGAGGCTCCGGAGCCGATCCTGATGCCGACGCCGACGCCGGCGTCGATGCCGACACCGACCCCTGTCACGCTGTCACCGCCGGCCGACGGCGCGCCGAGTCTCGACCAGGTGATCTTCGACTACCTGTCGAGCGTCGCCGCCGAAGAGAGTCTCGTGCTCCTGATGGACGAGAGCCCGGCGCTCGCGAGCGGCTCGACGACGAGGATGGACCTCGGGACGCACGCCAGTCGCTCGGGCAAGCCGATCGCCGCTGCGAGGATCGCCGTGAGGATGATCTCGAAGACCGGAGCCCCGCTGACTCTCGCCGAGGGGAGCACCGACGAGGACGGCACCCTGCAGCTCGTCGTCGATGTCCCGGAGGTGCCGGAGAACTCGGCGGCCCTCATCATCACGGCGTCGAGCTCGATCGGAAGCGCCGAGATCAAGCACCTGTTGTGAACGGCTCTCGGCAGGAGCGCCCGGCTGCCCTCGAGGTGACTCTCAACGGCGACGTCACGTCGCTCACCGGAGTCGCGAGCGTGGCGCAGCTGGTCGCTTCTCTCGGTCTCGATCCGCGGTTGGTCGCGGTGGAGCACAACGGTTCGATCGTCCCGCGCGGCGAGTACGAGTCGACCGGGCTCGCTTCCGGCGATCGGATCGAACTCGTCCGTTTCGTCCAGGGAGGTTGACATCGCGCCTCCCGCACCGGCTGTGGGGCCGCCAGTCGGTCGGGTCGCGAATCGGGGTTGAGGCGTCGACGGTGCGTGAGTACAATTCCGCGTCCGGGGCGTCGCCCCGTGCGTGGGCCGCTAGCTCAACTGGTAGAGCAGCAGACTCTTAATCTGCGGGTTCGGGGTTCGAGTCCCTGGCGGCTCACCACTGCTTTTCTTCTCCGACCCGGCGATGTGTGCCGGTTCGATCTGCGTCGCCTCGGAGCGTTTCCGAGCGAAAGTGGCGGAATTGGTAGACGCGCTAGACTTAGGATCTAGTCCCTTCGAGGGGTGGGGGTTCGAGTCCCCCCTTTCGCACCAGCCTCTTTCGCACTCAGTCCTTTCGCAGCCGCCCGTTCACGCAGAGCCGCACACCCTCCCGGCGCCAGCCGGCTCCGAGGGTCTCGCTCCGGGGCAGTCTCCGCGAACACCCCCGGTCCCCAACCAGTTCCCCGAGAGAAACCCGTCATGAGTGTTGTTCTGTCCGTCGAAGAAGCGGGCCCCTGTCGCAAGCGCCTGAAGGTCGAGGTGCCCGCCGCGACGGTCGAGGCCGAGACCGCTCGCATCACCGCCGAGTACCGGGGGCAGGCACGGCTGCCAGGCTTCCGCAAGGGGAAGGTGCCGTCCGAGATCGTCCTTCAGCGTTTCGGCGAGGAGATCCAGCAGGAGGTGGTGGACCGTTTGCTGCCTCGCTACTGGCGCCAGGCCGAGGCGGAGGCGGAACTCGACCCGATCCTGCCGCCCACGGTCGAGGACGTCTCCCATCTGGCGGGGGCGCCGCTCACCTTCACCGCACTCGTCGAGGTGCGGCCGGAGTTCGAGCTGAAGAACCTCGAGGACTTCGACCTGCCGCCGCGTGCGGAGGCGGCGAGCGACGAGGAACTCGATCGGGCGCTCGAGGACCTGCGACGCGACGTGGCGCCGTGGGTGGAGGTCGAGAAGGAAGCGTCGAACGGTCTGCTGGTGGAGGCCAGGCTGCGCGAGGTCGACGGCAGCGACGAGGAGGAACACGAGGTCGCTTTCGAGGTCGGCGACCCCAACGTCTGGGAGGAGCTGTCGATCGAGGTGACCGGCAAGAAGGCCGGCCAGAAAGCGAGCTTCAGTCGCGAGGAGACTCCCGCCGAGCCGGGCGAGGGAGAAGAAGCGGCTGCACCGGTGCGGCGCGAGTACCGCCTCGAACTGACGGCGGTCAAAGAGCGCGAGCTGCCGGAGCTCGACGACGAGCTGGCCGCGCGGCTCGGCAAATTCGACGATGCCCAGGAGCTGATCGACGACGTGCGCCGCCGGCTCGACTACTCGAAGCAGCAGGAAGGGCGCAGGATGCGGGAGAGCGCGCTGCTCGACCAGCTTCGCCAGCGCAATCCGACCGAGCTTCCCGAGGGCGTCGTAGAGCGGGAGGTCAGGAGCATGCTGACCGACTACGCCGAGGGGCTGAGCCAGCGCGGCGTCGATCCCTCCCAGGCCGAGATCGACTGGGAGGCGCTGGCCACGGAAGTCCGGCCGCAGGCGGAAGCGCGAGTGCACTCGCGGCTGCTGCTCGACGGGGTGGCGGGGAAGCTCGAGATCCGGATTCCCGAGGACGAGTTCGAAGCGACCCTCGCCGGGCTCGCCAGGGCGCAGGGAGTCTCGGCCGGCCAGCTCCGCCAGGCGCTCGACCGCGACGGCCGTCTGCAGGAACTCCGCGCGCAGTTGCAAAGGGAGCGCGCGCTCAGACGGCTGCTGGGCGAAGAAGAGACGAATCCGATAGCGTCGCCGGTGATGGCCGCGGCCGGTGCCGGGGCCGAGAGCGCAGGCGAGGAGGAATAGAGATGCTGATCCCGATGGTCGTCGAACAGACCAACCGCGGCGAGCGGGCGTACGACATCTACAGCCGGTTGCTGAAGGACAACATCGTCTTTCTCGGACGGCCGATCGACGACGACGTTTCCAATCTGATCATCGCGCAGATGCTCTTCCTCGAGGCCGAGAACCCCGAGCGCGACATCTCCCTCTACCTCAACTCTCCGGGCGGATCGATCACCGCGGGGATGGCGATCTACGACACGATGCAGTACATCAAGCCCGACGTCGCCACACTGTGCGTCGGCCAGGCGGCGTCGATGGCGGCGGTGCTCCTCGCCGGCGGAACGAAGGGGAAGCGGGCGGTCCTGCCGAACAGCCGGGTCCTGATTCATCAGCCGCTGCTCTATGGCCTCCAGGGACAGCAGACCGACATCGACATCCACGCCAAGGACCTGACGCGGATGCGCGACCGCATGGACGAGATCCTCGCCGCCCACACGGGCAAGTCGAAGGAAGAGATCCACGCCGACACCGAGCGCGACAAGATCCTCACCGCCGACGCCGCCGTCGAGTACGGCATCGTCGATCGGGTGATGGATCGCAGACCGCTGCCGACCGCCGAGTAGCCGCCCAGCAGTCCGAAGTCGAGGTGGCGCCGGTATTCGAGGGCGCTAGAATCGCGGGGCGATGATCGCTTCCGCCCTCAGCCCTCGGCTCGGATCGGCGGTTCTGCTGGCAGTCGGTTTTGGCTTCCGGGCGCTCGTTCCGGTCGGCTTCATGCCGGCGCCGATCGCGCACGGCTGGCCGGTCACGGCTTGTCCCAGTTGGGCGATGGAGCTTTCCGTCTCTCTGGAGACCGAGGGCCACCACGAGCATCAGGGAGTCGCCAGCACGTCGGCGAGCGAAGAGCCCGCTGACGACGACAGGGCTCCGAGCGGCGAACCTTGCCCGCTGGGACAGGTTTCCGGCGAATCGATCGCGCTTGCAGAGCTGGTCGCGAACCAGCTCCTCGAAGCCGAAGAGCGGCTCCGAGGCTCGAGTGCGCTCGTGCGGGCCTGGCAAGCCGTCTCCGGCCCCTCGCCCCGCGGCCCCCCAGTCCTTCTCTCCTGATCCTGCAGGACGACCGAGTCCGGCAGGCCGGCCCCCGGAGCGCGTCAGCGAGCCGGCGAGCGCCGGGCGTGGCGGCGCGTCGACGCTCCGCACGCCAGATGTGAGTGGCGAATGAAGTGGCTGAATTAGAGAGCTGCCGGAAACGAGCAGCGAAGAGAGAAGGAGCTACCGTTGAAGAAGATGATCTGGATCGCACTGTCGTTGCTGCTGTGGACCGCAACGTCGGCCCGAGCCCACTGGACCTCGGCGCGCCCGGACGGGCACGCGCCGATCGGCGTCATGGGTGAGCACACGCACTCCCGCGGCGAGTGGATGGTGTCGTACCGCTACATGTGGATGGACATGGAGGGCAGCCTGCTCGGATCCTCCGCAATCTCTGACCTGGAGGTCGTCTCGCCGGCCGGCCAGGGCTTCATCGTCACGCCGACGCGGATGACGATGGGGATGCACATGCTGGGCGCGATGTACGCGCCGAGCGACACCCTGACCCTGATGGCGATGGTGCCCTCGGTCAATCTCGAGATGGACCACCTGACCCGGGCGGGCGGCCGCTTCACCACCAGCTCCTCAGGCATCGGCGACCTTCGACTGACCGCGCTGTGGAAGCTTTTCGACTCCGAAGGCACCCGGTTTCACCTCAACCTCGGCGTCAGCGCGCCGACCGGGTCGATCGACGAGGCCGACGTGACGCCGGCGAGCGCCCCGGCCGCGGCTCAACTGCCGTACCCGATGCAGCTCGGCTCCGGTACCTGGGACGCCATCGTCGGCGGGACCTGGCTCGGGCAGAGCGATCGCTGGTCCTGGGGCGGCCAGGGGATAGCCACGGTCCGAACCGGCGAGAACGACCGCGACTACACGTTGGGCGACCGCTTCGATGCGACGGCGTGGATCGCCCGACGCGCGGGGACGTCGTGGAGCTGGTCAGGGCGGCTGGCGCTCGCCGACTGGAGCGACATCGACGGAGCGGACCCTCGGCTGGCGGGCGCAGTCGCCTCACGGCTGGTGCCGACCGTTTTCCCCGACCTGCGCGGTGGCTCGAGGCTCGACTTCGGCGTCGGGCTCAACTTCGAGGCCCAGTCGGGTGTGGCGGACGGTCTCAGGGTGGCGCTCGAGTACCTGGTGCCGGTCGTGCAGGATCTCGACGGGCCGCAACTCGAGACCGACGTCCAGTGGGTCCTCGGAGTGCAATACGCATTCTGAGCTCGGACCCAGCCTGACGCCGGCGCCGATGCCGCTCCAACGGTGGCACGGCGCCGGCGGGGAGCGACCGACCGCTCGAGCCAGGCGAGAAGCTTGCTACTAGCAGGCTTTGCTATACTGCGGTTCACGACCGGCTTCGGGGGAAATGTCTCCCGAGGTCGTTCCGTTTTCACGGGTAGACAGAGGACCGAGGCCGGCTGCGGTCGCAGGTTCCCTCGCAGAAGCACCGCAAGCAAGAGCAGGCTGCCCGGATCCCTACCGCAACGTCCTGAGCCCCACAGCCCCGAGGAAATCGAATGGCAAAGAAAGAGACCGGCGACGACGCCCTGAGGTGCTCGTTCTGCAACAAGAGCCAGCGCGAGGTCAAGAAGTTGATCGCCGGCCCGACGGTCTTCATCTGTGACGAGTGCGTCGACATCTGCCTCGACATCATCGCCGAGGACAAGCTGCTCGAGCAGCAGCAGGAGACGACGCTGCCGAAGCCGAAGGAGATCGACGAGTTCCTCGCCCAGTACGTCATCGGCCAGGGGCAGGCGAAGAAGAAGCTGTCGGTGGCGGTCTACAACCATTACCGCCGCATCGAGTACGCCGAGAAGACCCGCAGCGATGTCGAGCTCCAAAAGTCGAACATCCTGCTGATCGGGCCGACCGGCACCGGCAAGACGCTGCTCGCACAGACGCTCGCCCGCCTGTTGCACGTGCCGTTCACGATCGCCGACGCGACGACGCTGACCGAGGCCGGCTACGTCGGCGAGGACGTCGAGAACATCATCCTCAAGCTCTACCAGGCGTCGGGCAACGACAAGGACAAGACCCAGCGCGGCATCGTCTACATCGACGAGATCGACAAGATCGCCCGCAAGAGCGACAACCCGTCGATCACGCGCGACGTCTCCGGCGAGGGTGTGCAGCAGGCGCTGCTCAAGATCCTCGAGGGGACGATGTGCAACGTGCCGCCGCAGGGTGGGCGCAAGCACCCGCACCAGGAGTTCCTGCAGATCGACACCACGAACATTCTGTTCATCTGCGGCGGCGCCTTCGTTGGGCTCGAAGACGCGATCGAGCGCCGGCTCAACGAGAAGACGCTCGGCTTCGGTGCCGAGATCAAGGAGCGCAAGGGTGAGCGCAGCTCTGAGACGCTGGCGCAGTGCAGCCCCGAGGACCTCATCAAGTTCGGCCTGATTCCCGAGTTCGTCGGACGCCTGCCGGTCGTGGCGACGCTAGAGGAGCTCGACGTCCAGTCGCTGGTGCGAATCCTCCAGGAGCCGAAGAACAGCCTCGTCAAGCAGTATCAGACGATGTTCGAGCTCGAAGACGTCGAGCTGCGCTTCACGGACGGAGCGCTCACGGCGGTCGCCGAGGAAGCCTCGAAGCGCAACGTCGGCGCGCGCGGTCTGCGCATCATTCTCGAAGAGCTGATGCTCGATCTGATGTACGACGTGCCGTCGCAGACGGACGTCGGTGATCTCGTCATCACCAAAGACATGGTGGTCAACCGCAGTCGGTCGCAGCCGCTCAAGCGCGCCGTCTGATCGGAGGGGGCGCATGCCCGTCCAGGATTCCTTTATCGACAAGACCCGGGAGACTCTTCCCGTCGTCCCGCTCCGGGACATGGTGGTGTTCCCGCACATGATGGCCCCGTTCCTGGTGGGCCGGAAGAGCTCCGTGGTGGCGCTCGAGAGGGCGCTCGCCGAACCGGGCAAGCGGCTCTTTCTCGTCACCCAGACCGACCCGAAGGTCGACGAGCCTCAGGGAGACGACATGCACGAACTCGGCGTCGTCGCCAAGGTCGTGCAGAACCTCCAGCTCCCGAACGGCAACGTCAGGGTCCTCGTCGAGGGGTTGAGCCGCGCCGAGACGGTCGAGCTGCGGGAGGAAGACGGAACCCTCATGGCGGATGTCGACGTGCTGGCCGTCGACTACCCGATGGACGATCAGGTCGAGGAGTACATCGCCAAGGTGCTCGCGGTCTTCGAGCAGTACGCGAAGCTCTCGCACCACCTCGCCTTCGAGGGGCTGGTGTCGACGATCAAGACCGACGAAGTCGATCGCTTCGCCGATCAGCTCGCCTCCCATCTGATGGTCTCGACCCTCGAGAAGCAGTCGCTGCTGGAGCTCGTGAACCCCTACGAGCGGCTGCGCCGGCTCCACGATCTGCTCGATGTCGAAGTCGAGAAAGTCAACATCGACAAGCGCATCAACGTGCAGGTCAAGAAGCAGATGGAGAAGGCGCAGAAGGAGTACTACCTCAACGAGAAGATCAAGGCGATCCATCAGGAGCTCGGCCGCAAGGACGACCGCAGCGACGAGGTCGAGGAACTCAAGGAGAAGATCGAGAAGGCGGGCCTGCCCGAGAACGTCAAGGAGAAGGCGGAGCAGGAGCTCAAGAGGCTCGAGGCGATGCCGCCGGTGTCGGCCGAGGCGACCGTGTCGCGCAACTACATCGACTGGCTGGTCGGCGTGCCGTGGAAGAAGAAGAGCCGCGAGAACAAGGACCTGGGGAAGGCCCAGAAGATCCTCGACGAGGACCACTACGGGCTCGACGAGATCAAGGAGCGCATCCTCGAGTTCCTCGCCGTTCGCCAGCTCACCGAGCAGACGCAGTCGTCGATCCTCTGCTTCGTCGGCCCGCCGGGAGTGGGCAAGTCGTCGCTCGCCAAGTCGATCGGCCGCGCGATGGGGCGCAAGTTCGTCCGCCTGTCACTGGGCGGCGTTCGGGACGAGGCGGAGATCCGAGGTCATCGCAGGACCTACATCGGTGCCTTCCCCGGACAGATCGTGCAGATGATGAAGAAGGCCGAAACCGTCAACCCGGTCTTCCTGCTCGACGAGATCGACAAGATGGCGATGGACTTCCGCGGTGACCCGTCTGCGGCGCTGCTCGAGGTGCTCGATCCGGAGCAGAACGACGCCTTCGTCGACCACTACCTCGACGTCGAGTACGACCTCTCGAAGGTGATGTTCATCGCCACGGCGAACGTCAGTCACACCATCCCGGCGCCGCTTCAGGACCGGATGGAGACGATCCAGCTCACCGGCTACACGCTCTCGGAGAAGCTCGCGATCGCTCGCGAGTTCCTGCTGCCGAAGCAGCTCGACAAGCACGGCCTCAAGAAGAAGTCGGTCACCTTCGAGGATGACGCTCTGAAGGGCCTGATCGAGGGGTATACCCGCGAAGCGGGAGTGCGCAACCTCGAGCGGCAGATCGCCAAGGTGTGCCGCAAGGTCGCCCGCAAGATCGTCGAGGAGGGCAAGAAGTCGAAGAAGGTGGCGGTCACGGCCGAGAGCCTCAACGAGTACCTCGGGCAGATCAAGTTCCGTCCGCGCCGCAAAGGCGAGGAGAGCGAGGTCGGCGTCGCGACCGGTCTCGCCTGGACGCAGGTCGGCGGCGAGCTGCTCGAGACCGAGGTCGGCCTGATGAAGGGCAAGGGCAAGCTCAGCATCACCGGAAAGCTCGGCGAGGTGATGCAGGAGTCGGCCCGCGCTGCGGTCTCCTATCTGCGCAGCCGCTCCGAGTACCTCGGCGTCGATCCCGACTTCGCCGACCAGCACGACCTTCACATCCACGTGCCGGAGGGGGCGATCCCGAAGGATGGGCCATCGGCGGGCATCACGATGGCGACGGCGCTCGTCTCGGCCGTCACCAAGATCCCGGTGCGCAAGGACGTCGCGATGACCGGCGAGGTGACGCTGCGGGGCAAGGTGCTCCCGGTGGGCGGCCTCAAGCACAAGATCCTCGCCGCCTATCGCGCGGAGATGAGCGACATCATCCTGCCCAGGGACAACGAGAAGGATCTCGAAGAGCTCCCCGAGGAGGCACGCGAGGCGCTCGAGTTCCACCTCGTGGAGTCGATGGACGAGGTGCTGAGCATCGCCCTCGACGGCGAGCTGGCGGTGCTGCCGGCATCGGAAGCGGCCCGCAAGGAGTCGGCTCCGGAGCCTCCGCTGGGTACCGTTCAGTAGTCGTTTCGACTACACTTGCGTCTTCCCGCCTCGGTTCCCGCCGATTGTCGGCAACCTTCCTTCCAGTTTGACCCCGCGGCTCGCCGCCGCTGTCCCGTCCGGGACGTCTGCAACTCTTCGAGAGAGACGGAATCTTGAGAATCGAGTCGGGTCGGTTCCTTCGATCGGCTGTCAGGAAGTCGGACCTCGTCGAGGACGCTCTGCCCCAGATCGCTTTCGTCGGGCGCAGCAACGTCGGCAAATCCAGTCTTCTGAACCGTCTGCTCGGTCGCCGTTCCCTGGCGCGCACGAGTTCCACGCCCGGGAGGACACGGGCGATCAACTACTTCCTCATCAACGAGTCTTTCTACTTTGTCGATCTCCCGGGATATGGCTACGCCAAGGTCGGAAAAAAGATGCGCCGTGAGTGGGCCCTTCTGATGGAGGCCTATTTCGACACGGCTCCGGCTGCGACGACGGTCGTTCAGCTCGTCGACGCCAAGGTCGGCGCGACGCCGCTCGATGTCGATTCGGCGACCTATTTCGCCGACATCGGGATGCCGACGACCGTCGTGGCAACCAAGATCGACAAAGTGCCGCGAAGCCGGCAGGCTCGCCAGCTCAAGTCCATTCGCCAGACGCTCGGTCTCGCTCCCGAGGCCGACCTGATCGGGTTCTCCGCCACTCGCGGCATCGGTGTCGCGAGCTGTGGAAGAGCCTCCACAACTTCCTCTAGCCCGCACTTCTCACGCCACTGCACCCTGGTAGACCGTATGTCACTGAATCTACTGCGTTCTCCGTTCTCTGCGCTCCTCGACGTAGCTCGGCTATGCCTGCGGTGCTCGCGAACGGACGCCTTGTATCTTCAGCAACCTACGGCCTACCAGGCCACAGCGGCGTGAGAAGTCCGGGCTGGCACCCACCTACCGCCGCACAGGCACGGGGTAAGAGATGACCGAAGCCACCGAGAGCAAGAACGCCGAAGCCACGGCCGAGATCGAGGAGCAGGCAACGCTCGACATCCGCACCTTGAAGGAGATGAAGATCGCGGAGCTGATCGAGATCGCTCAGGAGCTGGGCGTCGAGGGGGCGTCGAGCGTCCGCAAGCAGGAGCTGATCTTCAAGGTGCTGCAGGCGCAGACCGAGAAGAGCGGCCTGATCTTCGCCGAAGGTGTGCTCGAGTGCCTGCCGGACGGCTTCGGCTTCCTGCGCGCCCCCGAGTACAACTACCTGCCGGGCCCGGACGACATCTATGTCTCGCCGTCCCAGATCCGGCGCTTCGATCTGCGCACCGGCGACACGGTCTCCGGCCAGGTCCGCCAGCCGAAAGACGGGGAGCGCTACTTCGCCCTCATCAAGGTCGAGGCGGTCAATTTCGAGCATCCGGAGGTGGCGCGAACGAAGATCTTCTTCGACAACCTCACGCCGCTCTACCCGATGGAGCGTCTGGTGATGGAGAGCGAGGACGACCTGTCGTCGCGCGTCCTCGATCTGGCGACGCCGATGGGGAAGGGGCAGCGCGCCCTCATCGTCGCCGCGCCGCGCACCGGCAAGACGATGCTCCTGCAGTCGATCGCGAACTCGATCGCCAAGAACAACCCCGAGGCGGTGCTCATCGTGCTCTTGATCGACGAGCGCCCCGAGGAAGTGACCGACATGCAGCGCTCGGTCCAGGGCGAAGTCGTCTCGTCGACGTTCGACGAGCCGGCGACGCGCCACGTGCAGGTCGCCGACATGGTGATCGAGAAGGCGAAGCGGCTCGTCGAGCACAAGAAGGACGTCATCATCCTGCTCGACTCGATCACCCGGCTGGCGCGCGCCTACAACACGGTGCAGCCTCCTTCGGGCAAGGTGCTCTCGGGCGGCCTCGACGCCAACGCGCTCCACCGGCCGAAGCGCTTCTTCGGTGCCGCCCGCAACGTCGAGGAGGGCGGTTCGCTGACGATCATCGCCACGGCGCTCGTCGATACCGGGAGCCGGATGGACGACGTCATCTTCGAGGAGTTCAAGGGGACCGGCAACTGCGAGATCCACCTCGACCGCAAGCTGATGGACAAGCGGGTGTTCCCGGCGATCGACATCAACCGGTCGGGCACCCGCAAGGAGGAACTCCTCATGGCGAGCGACGAGCTGCGCCGCGTCTGGGTGTTGCGCAAGGTCCTCAACCCGTTGTCGACCGTGGAGTCGATGGAGCTGCTTCTCGACAAGCTCAAGAAGACCAAGAGCAACGCGGAGTTCCTCAACGCGATGGGCAAGTAGCGCGCGGGGTCCCTTCGGGTGAAGTCGCGGCGCTGGCTGATCCCACTGGCGCTGGCGCTCGTGGCGCTCGGCGCCTGCCGTTCCTACTACTCGCAGGCAGTAGTCGGCCAGGTCCGGCTCCTCGTCGCCCGGCAGTCGATCGAACGGGCGGTGGAAAAGCGGCCGGAGCTCGAGGGGTCGCTCGACTTCGCGACCAGGGCGCGAGAGTTCGCCAGCCGGGAGCTCGCGCTCCCGGAGAACGCCAGCTACCGGCGTTACGTCGAACTCGGACGGCCCTACGCGGTGTGGAACGTCGTTGCCGCTCCGGAGCTGTCGATGTCTCCGGTCACCTGGTGCTTCCCGATCGCCGGGTGTGTCTCCTACCGCGGCTACTTCGACGAAGAGCGGGCGCGTCGCTTCGGCGCCAGGCTCGCCCGGCGGGGGCACGACGTCTCGGTCTACGGGGTGCGCGCCTACTCGACCCTCGGCTGGTTCGCCGATCCACTGCTGTCGAGCTTCGTCGCGCTGCCCCCTGCGGAACTCGCCGGGCTGATCTTTCACGAGTTGGCGCACCAGGTCGTCTATGTTCAGGACGACACCGCCTTCAACGAGTCGTTCGCGACTACTGTGGAGGAGAGCGGGCTCGACCGCTGGGCGCGACTCGGAGAGATCGACGACGACGAGCTGGAGGCGTTGCGGCTGAGGAGGCGCCACGACGCGGAATTCTTCGATCTGGCGCTCGAGGTGCGCACCGAATTCGAGCAGCTCTACGGCTCGGAGCTGGCGGCGGAGGAGAAGCGAGCGCGAAAGCGTCGGCTGTTCGAGGAGTGGCGCGATCGCTACCGGCGCCTCGCCGCCACCTGGGATGGCGACGACCGGTACGATGCGTGGATGGAAGGCGAGCTCAACAACGCGCACCTGGTCTCGATCGGCAGCTACCACGAGTACGTGCCCGCCTTCGAAGCGCTGCTGGAGCGCTCGAGAGGCGACTGGCGGCGCTTCTACGAGGCCGCGGGCGAGATCGGCCGGCTACCGGCGGACGAGAGGCGGCTCGAGCTGAACCTGCTCGCTGAGTTTCACCGGGAGTCCCGGCCATGACGGCGATCCGGGTCGGCATCGTCGACTACCTCAACGCCTGGCCGCTCGCCTGGGGATTCCTCACGGGACGGCAGGAAGAAGGGTTCGAGGTCACCTACCTGCCTCCGGCCCAGGTGGCCTCACGGCTGGCGGCCGGTACCCTCGACGTGGGTCTCGTCCCGTCGATCGAGGCGGCCAGGATCCCCGGCCTGTCGGTGGTCCCCGGGCTCTGTGTCGCGGCGACGCACGAGGTCAGGAGCGTCCTGCTGCTGTCGAAGGGGCCGCTGGAGCAGGTGTCGACCGTCGCTCTCGACCGCAACAGCCGCACCTCGGCGTGTCTCGTCGAGATCCTGATGCGCGACCGCTACAGCCGCGAGCCCGAGGTGATGGAGGCGTCACCCGATGCCGAGGAGATGCTCGAGCGCGCCGACGCAGCGCTCATCATCGGCGATCCGGCGCTGTCGGTGCCGCGCGACCCCTACCGCATCTGGGATCTGGCGGCCGAGTGGCGAGCCCTGACCGGGTTGCCGTTCGTCTTCGCTGTCTGGGCCGTGCGCGAAGAGGCGCTCGATGGCGTGGCGAGCCTCACCGCCGCCCTCGAAGCGAGCCTCGAGGCGGGGCTCGCCTCGACCACGGCAATCGTCGAGCTGGCACGCGAGGAGCTCGGTCTGGGTCGGCAGGTGCTGCGCGACTATCTGACACAGAGTCTCAGCTACCGGTTGGACGAGGATGCCCTCGCCGGGCTCGAGGAGTTCTTCAGGAGGGCGCGCGTGCACAGCTTGCTCGAAGGATCTGCCGGGCTGCGTCTGCTCGAGCCGCGCTAGTCGACATGTCTGACGGGAGTGACGCCGGCGTCAACGTTCCCGCGGCGAAGAGCCGCCACCGGCTGGCGCTGCTGGCGGCTCTCTACGTCTCGCAGGCGATTCCGCTCGGCTTTTTCGTCGAAGCGGTGCCGGCGATCGGGCGCGACTTCGGCCTGGAGCGGCGCGACATCGGCCTGATCCAGGCGCTGGCGCTGCCGTTCCTGTTGAAGTTCCTCTGGGCGCCGCTGGTCGATCGGTGGGGCTCGCAGCGTCACGGCCACTACCGCTCGTGGCTCGTGCCGTTGCAGGCGCTGGCGGTGGTGTCGGTCGCCGGGATCGCGCTGCTCGACCCGGCGGCGCAGTTCGGCTGGCTGCTGCCTCTGGCGGCGCTCTTCCTTTTGTGTGCGGCGACCCAGGATGTCGCTTCGGACGGCCTCGCGGTGAGACTGCTCGCCAGGTCCGAGCGTGGCATCGGTAATGGCGTCCAGGTGGGCGGGTACTACCTCGGTCAGATCCTCGGCGGTGGCCTGACACTCCTGCTCTACGCGCTGTGGGGGTGGCGGCCGGCGGTACTGTGCCTGGCGCTCCTGATGGCGCTGCCGATGCTGCCGCTGGCGCGCTTCCGGGAGCCGCCACGACCGCGCGAGGAAGCGGGCGAGCCTTCGGGAGTCGACTGGGCGGCTTTGGGCCGCTTCTTCCGCCGCTCCGGGAACGGTGGCTGGATCGCGGTTCTCGTCCTGTTCCGCGCCGCCGAAGCGATGGCTCTGACCATGGCGAAGCCGCTCTTCGTCGACCTCGGCCTCGGCCTTGCCCGGATCGGCCTGATCGTCGGCCTGGGCAACTCGATCGGCGCTCTGCTCGGAGCGATCGCCGGCGGTATCGCCGTCGAGCGTCTCGGTCGCCGGCGAGCGATGGCGGGATTCTCCGCCTTTCAGGCGTTCGCTCTGGCAGCTTTCCTGCTGCCTGCAGGAGGCGTCGCTTCAGTGCCGCTGCTCTGGATCATCTCTCTGATCGCTTCGCTGGCGGGAGGCATGGCGACGGCGGCCCTCTACACCTCGATGATGGACCGCTCCCGGACCGAGAGCGCCGCCACCGACTTCACCCTGCAGCAGTCGCTGGCCGCCGTCGGGCCGCTCGTCGGGAGCGCTCTGAGCGGTTTCAGCGCCGAGTCTCTGGGCTACTCCGGCCACTTCGTCCTCTGCGCGGTGCTTGCCGCAGTCGTGGCGATCCTCGTCGGACGGTTCCGGCTCGGTTTTCGGTAGCTCGCCTTTCCGCTGACGTGGGGCAGCGCCGACGCCGCGGCGAGCTCAGAAGCGCAGCGTGTAGCCGACCTTCGTAGTGACCTGAGAGTCCGCCGAGCGCAGCGCGTTGTCGAACTCGACGTCCCAACCCTGATTGACGACAAGGAAGAGCTCGCGGCCTGCCTGAGGAATCCACCGGAAGCGCGAATTGAGGCCGACGGTGTCGGAGAGGTTGTCGAACTGGACGAGGTTGCTCCACGACAGGGTCGAGGTGAAGGCGACGTTGGTGCGCAGGGTCGCCTGCCGGGTGATGAAGCGCCCCGACGGCATCTGAAAGTCCGCCTGGTCGTACTTTCCGGAGAGAAAGAGGTGCTTCGAGGGGCGCAGCTGTACTTCGATCGCGACCTGGGTACGCTCACCGTCGAAGAAGCCGCCGTCGAAGACGTCGACGTGGAGCGAGGTGCGGCGGTGGGTGGAGCTGTCGAAGAAGAGCCGGTACTCGTCCCAGGAGAAGTCGCCCGCCGGGACATCGAGCCGGCCGAGCAGTTGGAAGGGGCCCTGGAGCACTTCGCGGCGCTGCAGCCACTGGTAGGTCAGCCAGTCGCCCTTCTGCCCTTCGAGGGAGCCGAAGTAGAACATCCGCGACGTCAGCAGGCGGTCGTCGGTGTCCGTGAGTCGCTCGTAGTAAAGCCATGTGTTGACCGCCCGTATCGGTCCGCTCTGTGGGCGGATGCGATAGCGGACGCGCGGCATGAGCTCGCGGATCCCGGTTCGGTTGACGAAGCCGAGCGCCGGCCGAAAATTCTCCTCGATCTCCGAGACCTCGAGGCCGACGAACCAGCGGTCGTTGGGGTAGGTGAGCGAAGCGCCGTAAGCGCCATCGCGACCCTCGACGCCGTCGGACGAGCTGCGCTGAAACCAGACGTCCGCTTCGACGACCTTGTCTTCGAAGACGCTGCTGTCGCGATAGCGGAAATCCGCCCCGAAGAGTGTGTTGTCGCGCCCGGCCACCGGGTCACCATGGGTGACGATCGCACCCACCGAGCTTTCCTCCAGCAGGTTGACGGAGGCGCGGCCGACGAACAGGTTCTCGCTTCCCGTTTCCGAGTCCTGTTCGACGTCGAGCAGCCCGTAGTTGAAGCGGCCCTGCCGGCCGGTGACCTTGGCTCCCCAGCGGATCGGCACCGGACGCCCGTCTCCGTCGAGGCCCATCCGGCGGGAGAAGAACGGCTGACCGTTGCCGCCGATCCCTCCGAAGTTGAAGATCCCCGCGTCCTGAAGAAAGAAGTCGCGCTTCTCGGGGAAGAAGAGCGAGAAGCGGTCGGTGTTGATCTGTCGGGCGTCGACCTCGGTAGCGGAGAAGTCGGTGTTGAGCGTCACCGCTGCGGTCAGCCCGGGCGTCGGTCGATAGAAGATGTCGAGCGCCGGTTCCGTCTCGGAAGAGCTTCCGCCCTCGAGATCGATCGCCGAGCCGACGAGGGTCGGCACCATGTCGAGGCCGAGTCCCTGGCGCAGGCCGGTGAGGCCCTCGATCCGCCCCCCGAAGGCGGGGGAGTCGGGAAAGTCCTGCTGGCCGCGTGAAGACCAGTAGATCTGCTCGTTGGTGCGCGGGATGATGCGCCCGAAGTTGATCCCCCAGATCTCGCTGCCGGGATCGAAGGCGAGCGACTTGAAGGGGATCGCCATCTCCATCGTGATCCCGGTCTCACCGACTCTGGAGTCCCCCTGCCAGATCGCGTCCCAGTTGTCGTTGAAGCTCTGCCCGGAGATCAGCGCCTCGCGGCGCACGCCGTTGCCGTTCAGAGAGAAGAAGAAGGCGTTGCGCCGGTCGTCGAAGGTGTCGAGGATCACGAAGAAGCGGTCGTCGCTCCAGATCCCGCCCCCCTGGATGAGTTGCTTTGCCGAGATGCGCTGCGGCTCGACGTCGTGCAGATGGACGCCGACATAGAGATAGTCGGCGTCGTGCGCGACGCGGACCTCGGTGCGCTGGGTCGGCTCGCCGTAGGGCTCGGGCTGGATCTGGTGGAAGTCGTCGACGAGAGGCGCCTGCCGCCACAGGGCGTCGTCGAGGCGGCCGTCGATCTCCGGCGGCGTGGTGGTCATCAGGCTTCGCACCGACTTGCGTTCGTCGGTCTCGGGCGGAATCTCGCTGCGGGCTGCTGTGAGGGGCAGGGCGGTCGCGATGCAGGTCGCGAGCAGGAGCGCTATGACGGTGGCACGCTTCGGGGTCGTGGATCGCAAGGTCTCGGTCTCCTCGGGTAGCGGCCGGAGGTCGGCCTGTCGGTCGAGCGTCTTCACGAGGGACAGACCTCATCCTGCGAGCGGGTGTTCCCCATGACCCGCAGCAGTGCAGCCAACGGCTCGTACGGTGCAGTCTCGGGTGGTCGCGGCGGTGGAAGGGGCCGGCGGCCGGTGCCTTGGCGCGAGCTTGCAGCCCTTCGTTCGCTGCATCCGGGAGACCGTTCCCTGCAGCGCCGAGGCGTGAGGAATCCAGAGCGGGGTCGACGCGGTAGGTTCTGGTCGAAGGCGTCGTCGCTGCCGCCGGCCTCGAAGGAGGGCGGTCGGCAACGGGGCGACGGAGGGGCCGGCTACCCTGATTCGACTGCTAGCATCCTCCATCGCTCGCACGCCTTCTGCCTGCGGCAGTCGCGATGCACCTCCCGAATTCAGAGCCACGCTCTCCCGACCGCTCTCGCTCGACTTGGCGACGGTTGTTCGGTGTGCCGTGGTGGCTCGTCCTTGCTTTCTGGGTGGTGTTCGGCATCGTCGCCGGCAACCAGATCGTCCTCAGCATGCCGACCCACGAACACTCGTGGTGGCGGATGGTGCTGTGGCAGGTCGCCGCGGCGAGCGGGTGGGTGGCGCTCACCCCCGCCGTCCTTTGGCTCGGGATGCGCCATCCGTTGCAGCCGAGGTTGCTGCCGATCGTGGGCCACCTTGGAGGAGCGCTCGCCGTTGCGGCGCTCGAGGCGATCCCGACGACGCTCTTCGCGATGCCGATCGATCCCTACGAGCCGGTCGCCGCGGCGCAGCCCTTCCTCGCCGAGTACCGGTTCCAACTCGACAATTGGCTGCTGCTCGACGTGCTGCTGTACTTCGGCATCGTCGCACTCGGGACCGGAATCGAGGCGAAACGCCGTCTCCTGCGCGAAGCGCGGCTGCGGGCCGACCTGGCACAGGCGGAGCTCCGGGCGCTGAGGCTGGAGCTGCAGCCGCACTTCATCTTCAACGCCCTCAACGCCGTCGTCGGTCTGGTGAGGCAGGGGTCAGCCGCCGAGGCCGAGGACATGCTGATCCGTCTCTCGGAGCTGCTGCGGCGCACCCAGGAGGCGACAGGGCGGCAGCTGGTGACCGTCGCCGAGGAGGTTCGCCTTGCCGAGCTCTATCTCGAGATCGAGCAGGTCCGCTTCGGCGATCGCCTGGTGGTCGCGACCGAGGTCGAGGACGCGGTGCGCGGCCTGATGGTCCCCAACCTCGTGCTGCAGCCGGTGGTCGAGAACGCGGTGAAGCACGGCCTTGCGAGGTCGACCGGGGCGGGCACCATCCGGGTCCATGCGCACCGCTGGGAGGATCGGCTGAGGCTCGAGGTCCGCAACACCGCGCCCGAGCCGCGTTCGACCGATCCTGGCGACACAGCCGTCGGCAACGACTCGGCTCAGGAGGGATACGGCCTCGCCAACGTCACCTCGAGGCTGGAAGCGATCTACGGCGGCGACTGGAGCTTCGACCTTTCCCGGGACGGAGCCGAGACGATCGCCGGCCTCGAACTGCCGGTCGCCCCTCCCGCGACGAGCACGCTCGACAGTCTGCCGGGATCGAAGATGGCGACCGCCCGGGAAGCGGCCGCAGCTCCTCCGGTCGTCACGGTCGTGGAGGCCGGCTGAGACCGTGACGCCGATCCGCACGTTGATCGTCGATGACGAACCGCTGGCGCGCGTGGCGTTGCAGACGCTGCTCGCCTCGGAAGAGCGCCTCGAACTGGTGGGCGAGGCCGACTGTGGTGATGCGGCCGTGGAAGCGGTGCGGCGCGCAAGGCCCCAGTTGCTGCTGCTCGACGTCAGTCTTCCGGACATGGATGGGTTCGAGGTCCTGAGGCGGCTCGGAGACGAGGCCCCTCCCCATACGATCTTCGTCACCGCTCACGGAGATCATGCCCTCAGGGCCTTCGACGTCGACGCGATCGACTACCTGATGAAGCCGGTCTCGCGGAAGCGGCTGGCGGTGGCTCTCGATCGCGCTCACGAACGGCTCGCGACGAGCGCCGCCGCGGAATCGATCGAGGATCGAGGGGAAGGGGCAGGGCCCTCGAGGTTGGCCGTGCGAACTGCCGGTCGGATGCGCTACGTGCCGACCGAGTCGATCGACTGGATCGAGGCGGCCGACTACTGCGTGAGGCTCCACGCGGCCGGCACCCGGTACCTGATCCGCCGCTCGATGAAGTCCCTCGAGCGACTGCTGTCCGGGCGCGGCTTCGTCCGCGTCCACCGCTCGGCGATCGTCAACGCCGACCGGGTGAGAGAGATCCGGTCGCGGCGAACGGTCGTCCTCGACGACGGGACGGAGCTGCCCATCAGCCGCTCCCGAAGCCGCACCGTGGCCGAGGCCCTGGCCGGATCGTCCGCCGTCTGAGGTGGCGCTGCGCCTCGGGGCGCCGCGTTCGGGGCCCCACCACGAAGGTCCGCTAGGCTCCCCGAACCACTCGCAGGGCCAGCGGCGAAACCTCGACTGTGACCGGTTCCGGGCCGACCTCGAAGAGCCTTTCGCCGTCGGCGTACACGGGGATCGGCTTGTCCGAGGACACCTCCAGCCGCTCGACCGAGTGGTGGTGCACCTTCGGGTGGGAGAGGTGTCCGCCACGGAAGATCTTCGCCAGCAGCGCCAGCATCGAGATCCGTCCGAGCGCTTCGGCTTCGATGAGCTCGAGACGGCCGTCGTCGACCTTGGCCATGGGAGCCACCTGCATGCCGCCGCCGGCGCGCGGAGCGTTGGCGGCGAGTGTCAGGACTCTCCGCCCGGAACGCGGTCCGTCGCCCGTGTCGATCGTCACGGTGGGAGCCTCGAAGCTCGTGATCGCCTCGAGGGCCGCGCGCACGTAGCCTGCGGTTCCCTTCGGCCAGCGGACCTTCTCGTTGTAGATCCGCGAGATCTCGCCGTCGATCCCGAAACCGCAGTAGAGGGCGAAGCGGCGTTCGCCGACCCTGCCGAGGTCGGTCGGTCGGGACGGTGCCGACAGAGCGTGCTCGAGTGCGGCGCGACGCCCCTTCGGCACACCGAACGTTGCCGCCATGTCGTTGCCGCTCCCCAGCGGGAGCACCGCGAGAGCGGTGCGCGAACCGGCGAGCTCCTGCAGGGCGAGGTGGGCGGAGCCGTCACCGCCGGCGACGACGAGGCGCTCGAGACCGTCTTTGACCGCCTGGCGCGCCTCGTGCTCGAGGTGGTCGCCGCTCGAGGTGACGATCACGTTCTCGCGGCCGACGCGCGGCTCGACCATCTCTCGCGCGGCAGCCGCGGCGCCGCGTCCCGCGGTGGGGTTGAGCAGGACCCTCGACGACATGCGCCGAGGATATGCGGCCGGCGCGGTCGCCGCTATCGCGTCCTCAACCGACGCGACGGTCGCCTGCCGGGGTCGTCGGGAGCGCGGTCAGGAGACGACCGGGAGGGGCGAGCCGGCGAGGTCGCGGTTGGCCGCCGTGAGCGAGCCGACGTACTTCGCGGCCAGCTCGGCGGTGTCTTCGCGGGTGACGTAGCGCTCGTAGAGGTTGGTGCGCTGTCTGGGCTCGTAGCCGGCGGAGACGATCAGGTGCTCCATCTCCTCCTGGCTCATCCGGTAGGCGGTGCCGGCGGCGGAGACGACGTTCTCCTCGATCATGATCGAGCCCATGTCGTCGGCGCCGAACGCCAGCGCGAGCTGACCGATCTTCTTGCCCTGGGTCACCCAGCTGGTCTGGAAATGGCGGATGTTGTCGATGAAGAGGCGCGACACGGCGAGCGTCTTCAGATACTCGTGGGCGAACGTCTCCGGCACGTCTTCCATGTCGGTGTGGTCGTGCTGGAAGGTCCACGAGATGAACGCCGTGAAGCCGCCGGTCTCGTCCTGCAGATCGCGGATCCGCTGCATGTGCTCGACGCGGGCGGCGACCGGCTCGCCCATGCCGTACATCATCGTCGACGACGAGCGCAGCTCGTTGCGGTGCGTCTGGCGCATGATGTCGAGCCACTCGTCGGACGACGTCTTGCCGTAGGCGAGGACGTCCTTGCGGACGTCGTCGCGCAGGATCTCGGCGCCGCCCCCCGGAATCGACATCAGCCCGGCCTCTTTCAGCCTGGCGATCACGTCGTAGAAGCTCATCCGCTCGAGCCGGGCGATGAACTTGACCTCCGGAGGCGAGAACGCGTGAACGTGAATCTCCGGGTAGTGGTCGCGGATGTAGTTCAGCAGATCGACGTAGTAGTCGATCCTCAGGTCCGGGTGGACGCCTCCCTGCATGAGGATCCCGGTGCCGTTGAGCGCGAGGGTCTCCTCGATCTTGCGGCCGATCTCCTCGTGCGGCACGAGGTAGCCCTCGTCGTCTCCCGGTTCACGGTAGAAGGCGCAGAAGCGGCACTTGTAGACGCAGATGTTGGTGTAGTTGATGTTGCGGTCGATGTTGTAGCTCGCGACCGCCGGGTCGTTGTGGCGGCATCGCACCTCGTGGGCCGCGAGCCCGAGCTCGACGAGATCCCCTTCGAGCAGCAGCGTGTGGGCGTCACCGGCGGTGATCCGGCGGCCGGACACGGCATCGTCGAGGATCGTGTCGACACTGCGCCGGGAAGGGGTCACGTCCATGATGGGAGCATACCAATGCGGCTCTTCACGCCCGAAGGCGCACCGCAGCTGAGCCGGCAGGAAATTCCGGTCAGGAATCGAGGTCGAACGAGACCCCCTGGGCCAGCGGCAACTCGGTGCCGTAGTTGAGGGTGCAGGTCTGGCGGCGCATGTACGCCTTCCAGGAATCCGAGCCCGCCTCGCGACCGCCGCCGGTCTCCTTCTCCCCGCCGAAGGCGCCGCCGATCTCGGCGCCCGAGGTGCCGATGTTGACGTTGGCGATGCCGCAGTCGCTTCCGGCCGCCGTCAGGAACCGTTCCGCCGAGCGCATGTTGAGGGTGAAGATCGCCGAAGAGAGGCCCTGGGGCACCGCGTTGTGCTGCTCGATCGCCTCCTCGAGCGTGTCGAACTCGAACAGGTAGAGGATCGGCGCGAAGGTCTCGTCGCAGGTGATCGGCATCTGATGGTTCGCTTCGATCAGCGTCGGCTCGACGAAGAAGCCCGGCCGGTCGATCCGTCCGCCGCCGGCCAGCACCGTGCCGCCCTGTTCCGTGGCGACGGTGATCGCCTTCATCATGTCGTCGATCGCCCGCTCGTCGACCAGCGGCCCCATGAGGGTCGACTCTTCGAGCGGGTCGCCGATCGTGACCGAGCGGTAGGCGTCGACGAGGCGTTGCTTCATCTCGGCGGCGATTCCCTTCTGGAGGAACAACCGGCGGGTGGTGGTGCAGCGCTGACCGGCAGTGCCGACCGCCGCGAAGAGGACCGCCCTCAGCGCCAGATCGAGGTCGGCGTCGTCCATCACGATGATGCCGTTGTTGCCGCCGAGCTCGAGCAGGCTGCGGCCGAGCCGGTCGGCGACCGCCTGGCCGACGGCACGGCCCATGGCGACCGAGCCGGTCGCCGAGATCAGGCGCATGCGCGGGTCGGCGGTCATCGGCTCACCGACCTGGTGGCGGTCGCCGATGGCGAGGCCGAAGATCGGCGGTGCGTCGTTGGCCGCCAGCACTTCGGCGGCGATGCGTGTCACGGCAAGGGCGCACAGCGGCGTCTTCTCCGACGGCTTCCACACCATCGAGTCGCCGCAGACGGCCGCCACGGCCGAGTTCCACGCCCACACCGCCACCGGGAAGTTGAAGGCGGTGATGATGCCGATCGGGCCCAGCGGGTGCCACTGCTCGTACATCCGGTGCCGCGGGCGCTCGGAATGCATCGACAGGCCGTAGAGCTGGCGCGACATGCCGACGGCGAGGTCGCACATGTCGATCATCTCCTGCACCTCGCCGAGCCCTTCGGACAATACCTTGCCCATCTCGAGGCTCACGAGGGCGCCGAGCGGCTCCTTCTTCTCCCGCAGCGCCTCGGCGAGCTGCCGGACCACCTCGCCCCGGGCCGGTGCGGTCCACTCCCGCCACTCCTCGAACGCCTTCTGCGAGGCGGCCGCGCAGCGCTCGTAGTCGTGCGCCTCGGCCGAGCGGACGCGGGCGATCTCTTCGCCTGTCGCCGGGTTGACGGAGACGATCGCGGGACCGGTCGTGTCGATCCACTCTCCGTCCCATGCTCCGGGGTTGTCGGGCTCGATGCCGAGGGCGGAGAGAATCTCCTGGGCGTTGGTCGTCATGTCGGTTCTCCGGGTGCGCAGCGGGCCCGGGGCCCGCCGACGCCATGGTGTGGGTGTTGAGGGGGGATTCAGTCGCGGCTGCCGGCGAGCGCTTCCGTCAGGCGGCCCAGGCCCTCGGCGGCTTCGGCTGCGGAGAGCGTCAGGGCGGGGCGGAAGCGGATCGAGCGCTCTCCGGAGGCGAGGCCGAGGACGTCGGCGGCGAGCATCGTCTCGAGGACCCGTCGGCGCACGTCGGCGTCGGGCAGGTCGAAGGCGATGAAGAGCCCGCGGCCGCGCGAGTTGGAAACGAGGTCGGGGAAGCGCCCTTCGAGCTCGCGCAGACCGGCGAGCAGCGAGGCTCCGATCGAGCGGGCGTTGTCGAGCAGGTTCTCCGCCTCGATGATCTCGACGTACAGGCGGCAGCGCACCATGTCGACCAGATTGCCGCCCCAGGTCGAGTTGATGCGGCTCGAGACCTTGAAGACGGAATCGACCTCGTCCACACGGGGCCCGGCGCAGATGCCGCACACCTGCGTCTTCTTTCCGAAGGCGAAGACGTCGGGCGTGACCCCGAGCTGCTCGAAGCACCACCAGCTTCCCGTGGTGGCGAACCCGGTCTGCACCTCGTCGAAAACGAGCAGGAACTCGTGCTCGTCGGCGAGCGTCCGCAGCCGGGCCAGGAACTCGGGCCGGAAGTGGTTGTCCCCTCCCTCGCCCTGAATCGGCTCGACGATCAGCGCCGCGATCCGGTGCGGCCGCTCGGCGACGGCGGCCTCGATCGCCGCGACCGCGGCGTCTTCCTCGCGCTCGAGGTCGGCGCGCCCCGCGTCATCGAGTGGAAAGCGCTGGCGCGGTACCGGGATGCGAGGCCAGTCGAACTTGGGGAAGTAGTCCGTCTTGACCGGGTCGGTGTTGGTGAGCGAGAGGGTGTAGCCGCTGCGTCCGTGGAACGCGCTCTCGAAGTGCAGAATCTCACCGCCGATCTCGCCACGCCCGGCCGCGAGGTTCTTGCGTACCTTCCAGTCCATCGCCGTTTTGAGGGCGTTCTCCACGGCGAGGGCCCCGCCCTCGATGAAGAACATCCGCTCGTCGAGCGGTGCCGGAACCGTCCGCGCGAGCGCCTCGACGAAGTGGCCCATCTCGAGCGAATAGATATCGGAGTTGGACGGTTTGTTGATCGCCGCCGGCAGCAGTGCCGCCTCCGCCTCGGGCGTCTGCAGCCCGGGGTGGTTGTACCCGAGGGTGCTGGTGGAGAAACAGCCGAAGAGGTCGAGCAGTCGGCGCCCCCTCACGCTGTCCCACAGGTAGGAGCCGGCACTCTTCTCGAGATCGATGACGATCGGCAGGCCGTCGGCCAGGATGTGCTGCGAGAGTCGCTCCCGCACGTCTGCAGGAGCCATGGAGGCGGAGTGCGACACCGTCGTCGTCATGCGGATACCTCGGAGTGGTGCTTCTGGAGGGGGATCGGGGCGGCCGAGGCTTCCAGGGCCGTCGCGGGGCAGGCTAGCACCGGCCCGAAAGGGCGGTCAACGGGAGGCGGTGCACAGCCCGGTCGCGTAGCCTGAACGTCTCACGCCGCTGCACCCTGGAAGGCCGCAGGTCACTGAATCTACTGCGTTTTCCGGTCACTGTGCTCCTCGACGCAGCTACGGCTATGTCTGTGGTGCTCGCGACCGGAAGCCTTGTATTTTCAGCGACCTACGGCCTTCCAGAGCACACCGGCGTGAGAGATTCAGGCTAGTCCGGTGGTGGAGTCGGAGCCTCGAATCGACGCCGGCGCACGAGCTCTCCGGCCACGGCGGTGCGGTTGCGGCCGGTCTCCTTGGCGACGTACATCGCGGCGTCGGCGAGCCGCAGCAGCGAGCTCTTGCACCGCTCCGCAGAGAGGTCCGGGGTCGTGTGGCGATGCAGCGACGCCACCCCGACCGAGCAGGTAATCCCGCTCAGGTTCAACACATCGGGCTGAATGTCGCTGGGCTCGGTGCAGTAGACCCCGGCGCTGATCGCGTCACGCAGACGCTCGGCCAGGTCGATCGCCTCGTCGAGCGACTTGGCGGGCGCGGCGAGCACGAACTCGTCGCCGCCGTAGCGGGCGGCGATCACGCCCTCGGCCTCGGCCCGGGTGCGCAACAGGCGGCCGATCTCCCGCAACACCTGGCTTCCGGCGAGGTGCCCGTGAGTGTCGTTCACGTGCTTGAAGTAGTCGAGGTCGAGGAACAGCAGAGCCAGATCCTCGCCGTCCTCACGGCACTCGTCGACCACACGCGAGACGACGAGGTGCAGAGACCGGTCGTTGAGCAGCCCCGTCAGGTTGTCGCGTTGAGCGATCTCCTGGGCGAGGCGGCCTTCGAGGACGTTGCGGATGGCGATCGAGATGTAGTCGGCGAAGATCTCGAGGAGGTTGACGTCATCCTGCGAGAACCCGTCGCTGCCTCGCCGATCGATCAGCTCGAGAACTCCGCACACCTCGTCTCCGATGCGGATGGGAATCGCCACGAGGGAGCGGACGCCGTTGGCCGGCGGAGGGCCGTTGCCGTTGCGGTCTCGCCGGTCGGAGCGTCCGGTGCTGTAGACGCCGGTCGCCACGGCATCCGGATGATCGACGGTGGTGCCCAGGAGGTCGTCGGCCCGGTCTCCGAAGGCTGCGATGAACGCCAGGGAGGGGCTCCGTGCCTTGCCGGTCTCGGTCGGACGGTCGAGCAGGATCGACCCACCCTCCGAGGGGACGAACTCGTTGGCCTTGCGCAGAACCTCGGTGAGGTTGTCGGCGAGGTTGAGGGTCCCCGGGTCGCTCAGATTGAGCGGCCGGCGATGGACGAATCGCTCCAGCTCGTCCGGTTCGATGCACCGGAAGTCGGGCATGACCCCCCTATTGTAGAGAGCGCTGGATCTTTTGCGAGCGGAGGATCAACTCCCGAGCGAGCGACTCGGTGTCGGCCAGTTGCGGTGCGTAACGCAGGTAGTGGAGATCGTCGACCAGCCCCATCAGCCGCCGGACCTCGTCGACGTCGGCGCCGGCGCCCTCCAGGCGCTCGCCCCACTGCTTGGTAGGCGCGCTCGGTTCGATCTCCCAGCGCTCGGCCAGCCAGCTCCGCCATGCCTCCTCGATGGCGTGAGCGGTCGCCCGCGGTTTCGCTTCCATCGCCGCGGCCTCGACCGCGCTGTCGAAGTCGCGATTGAGAGTGCGTCGCTCCTTCGCGCGGACGGTGGGTCCCTGCCCGGGGCTGGGCGAAGGGCCCGGCGATCGACTCCGTTGGCCGGCGCTCCCTGGCCGAGCGGCGCCGGACCCCGGCCGGCGACGGGTGAGGGCGACGATCAGTGCGAGCGACAGGAGCGCGACCAGGGCCCACGGCAGGATCGCGGTCCAGCGGAGACCGGCCGCCGCGGCCTGCTGATCCGTCCCGGCGTCCGCGTCGTCGATCGGCGCTGCGGCCGCCGGTTCGAGCGCTGCCTCCGTCACCGGCGCCGGCGCGACCGCCAGCGTGAGCGGCTCAGAGCGGGTGGTCCGGTAGGCGGAGGCGACCGGGTCGAAGTAGGAGATCTCGATCGGCGGCAGCTCCAGCGGCGCCGCGACTTCGGGGACGAGGATGAAGTTCCAGCTTCTCTCGCCGCGCACCTGATCGCCGACGACCCGCTCGCCGCTCTCCTGTTGAGGCGGGAACAGGCGGACTCCCTCCATCTCGGGCAGCTCCGGGGCGGGGAGCCCCTGGAGGTGTCCGGCGCCTGCGAGCGTGACTTTGAAGGTCGCCGCCTCGCCGACCGTGACGCTGGTCGGTTCGAGGTGCGCCTCGATCTCGAGCGAGCCGACGGCTCCGGCGAAGCCCTCCGGGGCGTCCGGAGGCAGCTCGCGAGCGGTCAGAGACAGCGGATTGCTGTCTCGCCGGATCGACTCGATGTCGGAGAACATGGAGCCGAAAGTCCGGTCGGGCATCCGGACCGAGAGCTGTACCTTCGCCGACTCGAGGGAGAGCTCGCCGGAGCGCAGGGGGAAGAGCGCCCGGCGCAGGATCGGTACGCGGCCGAACCGCCGGCCGTCGACGTCGACCATCTCGACCTCGGGAGTCTCTCCGAGGTCGATGTCGCGGACCCAGAAGCCGGCGAAGTCCGGCAGCTGCTCCGGGTTGATCGAGGCGACGTGAGCCTGGGTGTAGAGGTAGAGGGTGTAGACCACCTGCTGTCCGACCCATGGCGAGCGCGGGGAAAGCTCGGCACGGAGGAACACCTCCGGCTGCGGCGTGGAACCGCGCCTCAGCCGGCCGCGGAGCGACGGGAAGAAGTCCTCGAACGGATCGGCCTGGCGCTGCCCCTGAGAGCTGCCGACGACCGCTTCGTTCTCGACGACGAGTTGGAGATCGGGCGGCTCGTAGAGGGTGTCGCCGTACTGCACCCGGATCGAGTGGACCCGCGCCGCTCCCGGCCCGACCGGTCGCAGAATCCAGCTCAGGCTCTGGCTGCGCGAGGCGACGCCGTTGGTGAAGCTGAAGCTCTGCGACTGGCTGGGACCGGAATCGATGACCAGGTTCTCGAGCTCGAAGTCGGGCGTGAACTGTCGGCTGCCGATCCCGCTGCCGCTGACCTCGATGATCAGCCGGGTGAGTTGCTCGGTGCCGATCCGCTCGGGCGCCAGACGCGCGCTGACGCGCGGCTCGTCCTCGGCCGAGGCCCGGCCCAGGGCGGCGAGGAGCAGGACGGCCGAGAGGGCGAGCAGCCGCCTCACCAGTCTCGCTCTCCGGTCTTGCGTGCCTTCAGGCGCTCGGCCGCCTGCTCGCGCCGCTGCTCCCGCTCCAGGTTCTCGACCGCTTCGAGGATCGCGGCCGCCTGCTCGGCGGTCATGTCCTCCTGATCTTCGAAGTTGGGGAGCGGCCGATCTCTCTGGTCGGGCTGAGGGGTCTGCTGGCCGTCGCCGTCCTGGGATCGAGGCTCCTGCCCCTCGTCCTGCTGCGGTTCGTCCCGGGGATCCTCACTGCCCTCCGAGGGCGACTGCTCCTGTTCGCCCTCGTTCTCGGCATCCGGGGTCTCCTGATCCTCACCGCGACCGGAGTTCTGCTCCTCGAGCATTCGCAGTGCCAGCTCCAGGTTGTGCTTGGCGTCGAGCTGATCGGGGTCGGCTCTCAGCGAGCTCTTGAAGGACTCGACCGCCGCGGCGGCGTCCTCTTCCCGCAGTTGGGCGTTGCCGAGGTTGTAGAGCGCCCGCGGCAGCATCTCCGGCGCCGCCAGCTCCACGGCGCGCGACAGCTCCTCGGCGGCGTCGCCTCGTTCCGCGAGCAGGCGTCCCGTGCCGGCGTTGAACCGCGTTACCGGATCGTCGGGTGCGAGCCGGGCAGCCGCGTCGTAGGCGTCGCTCGCCCCTTCGAGATCTCCGGCATCGGCCGCTTCGAGGCCGCGCTCGGTTCGCTCCCGGGGGTTGAAGAGCCATGCTTCGACCTTCTCGGGCAGCTCGAGCAGAGAGCCGATTCCGAGGGCGCTCCAGGCGAGTCCGGAGGCGAGGAGTGCCTTCATGAGCTCAGCCTTTCCGACTCCGCTCGTGACGGGGCGAGCGGCATGGCCACGAGGTGCATCAGCAACGCCACGAGCCCGGCGGCGAGCGGCCACTGGAAGCGCTGCGCCAGGGTGCTCGTCACCTGTCCGTCGATGGAGCGTCGCTCCATGTCGTTGATCGCACCGACCACGGGGTCGAGATCGACGCCGAGGCCGGCGGCGCGCAGGTAGAGCCCTCCCGTCTCGTGGGCGAGTCGTGCCATCAGATCTTCGTTGAGCTTGCTGACGACGACGTTGCCCTCCTCGTCCTCCTTGTAGGCGTCGCTGCCGGGGAGGCGAATCGGCGCTCCCTGCGGGGAGCCGACGCCGAGGGCGAAGAGAACGGCTCCGGACTCCTCTAGGGTCGCCGCGATCCGGTCGTCGGCATCGCTGTGATCCTCGCCGTCCGACAACAGCACGATGACCCGATGCTGGGGCCCTTCCTCGGGGAAGAGCCGCACCGCCTGTCCGAGCGAGCGCTCGAGCAGTGTCCCGGGGGTCGGCAGGCTGGCGGGCAGGATGGTGTCGAGCAGCAGGTCGAGCACCGCGGCGTCGATCGTCAGCGGGGCCAGCACGACACCGTCGCCCTCCGCCTGGACCAGGGCGACGCGATGCCCCGGCAGTCTCCGAGCCAGCTCGCGAACGAGGCTGGCCGCGACGGTCAGGCGATCGGGCGCGACGTCGTCGGCGGCCATCGAGAGCGACGAGTCGAGCACGAACACCACGTCCACCCCCTCGCGTTCGACCGTCTCCTCGATCGTGCCCCAGCGCGGCTCGGCGAGCGCACCGATCACCCCGAAGATCGCGAGGGAGAGGGCGGCCACCGACAGCCACAGCTGTCCGCGTCGGGCTTCGAGCTCCAGCCGCGGCCACAGTGCGCGGGAAGCCCACGCCGCCAGCGCGTCGAACCGGCGGCGCCACAGCCACGCCGCGAGCGCCGCCGACACCGGCACCGCGGCGAGCAGCCAGAGCCATTCGGAGCGTCCGAAGGTCACGGCTCGACCGTCCAGTCCAGAACTCCTGCGACGAAGGGCAGGAGGAGAAGGGCCAGGGCGGCCCAGGCGAGCGGCTGGAACGTCTCCTCGTAGCGAACGAACGTCTTGGTGGCGATGGGAGTGCGTTCGAGCGCGTCGATCTCTTCGAAGATCCGCCGCAGCGCGCTCTCGTCGGTCGCCTTGAAGAACTTGCCGCCGGTGCGCTCGGCGATCTGCTGCAGGAGCTTCTCGTCCACCTCGACGTTCATCAGCACCCGCTGCACCTCACGCCGACCGGTGCGCGGGTTCTGGACCGGGAGCGGAACCGGCACGCGGCCGGCGGTGCCGACGCCCACGGTGTAGACCTTCACCCCCAGCCCTTCGGCGATCGCCGAGGCGGATGCTGGGTCGACGGCACCGGCGTTGTTGACGCCGTCGGTGACGAGGACGATCACCTTCGACTCCGCCGCGCTGTCCCTGAGCCGCGCGGTGGCGTTCGCCAGTGCGAGTCCGATCGCCGTGCCGTCCGGCAGCGAGTTGAGCTCCACCGCGTCGACGAGGAAGTGGAGCATCTGACGGTCGGTGGTGAGCGGTGAGCGGGTCATCGCAGTGCCCGAGAAGACCGTCAGACCGACACGATCGGCGGTGCGCTGTGCGATGAAGTCGTTGACGACCCGCTTGGCCACCTCGAGCCTGTTGCGCGGCTGGAAGTCTTCGGCCCCCATGGAGCCCGAGATGTCGAGCGCGATCTGGATGTCGATTCCCTCGGTGAGGTTCTCTTCCCACGAGTAGCCGAGCTGCGGGCGGGCGAGGGCGAGGACGACCAGCGCCAGACCGGTGAAACGCAACGCGAAGGGAAGGTGCAGTCGCCAGCCGCCGCCCGCGCCGGCGGGAACGCGGCTGATGCCGAGCGCCGCCGTACCGCGCCGCCACCGCCACCAGGCGAGGAGCGGCAACACGAACAACGCCCACAGCCACACCGGATCGGCGAAGCGCGGCAGCTCCATCAGTCGACCCCTGCCATCAGGCGGCCCATCAGGCGGCTTCCGCGTCCTCGCCGGCCGCGACCTCAACCGGCTGCTGCCACGCTTCGATGTCGCGCGCCAGGCGGCCCGCCTCGTCGAGGCGGGTGCGGGCGTGCTGAGAGGTGATGGCCGCGCGCGCGAACTTCACCCGATCGGCCTCCTGCAGCAGATCGAGCGAGGGGCGGACGACCGCGTCCGGCAGCCCCCGCGAGCGCAACTCCCGGCGAATCTCGCTGGTCGTTCCTTCGGCCGCGGGGAAGCCGAGCGAACGGCCCAGATAGCGCCGGAACTCCAGGCTGAGACCGGTCGCGGCGCGTGCCGCGTCCGACTCCCCACGAAGGCGCTCGAGAGCGAACTCGAAGGCCTCGATCGGCGTCCGTCGCAACGCCGCGAGCGTGTCGCCGATCCGCTTCGCCGCACGCCAGGCGAGAGTGCCCAGCAGCAGGCAGGCCGCCGCGAGGAGCCCTGCGGTCCACCAGAAGCGCTCGCCCACCGGCAGGGCGCGAGGTGGGGCGGGCGGTTGCGGTTGAGGGTTCTCCTCTTCGAGCGGCAGCACCGACCGCACGTCGATGATCGCCGGCCGGGCGGCGACCGAGACGAGCGCTCCGTCCTGCGCGATCTCGACGGTCGGTGCCGGCAGTGTGGCGAGCCCCGGCTCGAAGAGCACCATCGACAGGCGCTGACGGTAGCCGCCGTCCTCGCCCTGCTCTACAGGGCCGGCTTCGAGGATCTCGGCATCGCCCCAGTGCTCCTCCCAGACGGGGAAGTTCGGCGGGGCATCGAGTGCCGACGCCGGCACGAAGACGAGCGTCGCCTCGAGTCGATCGCCGGGCGTCACCTCACCAGGCAGAACCTCGAAGCTCAGCGTGCCGATCGCCTCGGCGGTCTGTGCGGACAGGGACGGTGCGCAGACCATCGCCAGGGCGGCCGAGGCCACCAGGAGCGGGCGTCTCATCGCGCCAGCCTCCTGCGGCGACGATCGAAGAACGCTACGAGCGGCGCGAGATACGGGCGGTCGGTTCGAAGTTCGAGGTGGTCGATGCCGAGCCGGCGGGTCCACCGTTGCAGCTCTTCGCCTTCGGCACGGCGTTGCTTCGCCCAACGGCGTTGCCAGCGGCGGCCCGACAGGACGGCGAGCTTGCCGGTCTCCTCGTCACGCACCGGCACCGGTCCGACGGCGGGGAGAGTCAGGTCACGTGGATCGACCACCCGCACCGTCACCAGGTCGTGGCGTGCGGCGGCCGCCTTGAGCGCTTCGGAGAACGGCGTCTGGACGAAATCGGAGATCAAAAAGAGGACCGCGCGCTGCTTGAGATTGCGCAGCACGGCGGGTATCGCAGCGTCGAGATCGGTCAGGCCGTCGCCCTGCCTGGCGAGGATCTCCCTCACCGCTCGCAGCACGTGGGTACGGCTGCGCCTCGGAGGGAGGAACATCTCGAGCCGGTCGGTGACGAGGGCGGCTCCCACCCGGTCCTGGTTGCGCAAAGCCGCAAAGCTCAGGAGCGCGGCGATCTCGGCCGCCTGTTCGCGCTTGAGGATGGCGCGTGAGCCGAAGTTCTGAGAGCCCGAGACGTCGACGACGACGAAGACCGTGAGATCTCGCGATTCGACGTACTGCTTGACGTAGGGAGCGTCCATCCGCGCGGTGACGTTCCAGTCGATCGTCCGCACGTCGTCTCCGGGCTGGTAGGGCCGCACCTCGGCGAACTCGAGGCCGCGCCCCTTGAAGACGGAGTGATACTCGCCGGCGACTCCCTCGTCGACCAGCCTGCGGGTCGAGATCTCGATCCGTCGCACCTTCCTCATCAGGTCGGCGGGCAGAGCGGGCCGGGAGCGGGGGGCGGCAGCCGGTCTCATGGCAACTCTCGGGTCGGGCTCGGGGAACCCCGGTTCAGGGGATCTCGATGCGATCGAGGATGCGCTCGACCAGCTCGTCGCTCGACACCTCCTCCGCCTCGGCCTCGTAGGTCGGGACGATCCGGTGCCGCAGGACGTCCGCGGCGATCTCCTTGACGTCCTCCGGGATGACGAAGCCCCTTCCCCGCAGCAGCGCGATCGCCTTGGCGCTTCGGGCGAGGAAAAGGGTCGCTCGCGGTGAGGCGCCGAATGAGATGAGGTCGGCGAGATCGGCGCAGCCGGAGCTCCTCGGATTCCGCGTCGCCTCGATGAGGTCGAGGATGTAGCCCTTCATTTTCTGGTCGAGGTAGATCGCGTCGGCGAGGTTGCGCAACTCGGCGAGGCGAAGCGGATCGAGGATTGCCCTCACGTCGAACTCCCGCTCGACCAGCATCCGATCGAGGATCGCCTCCTCGTCGCTGCGGCTCGGATAGTCGAGCTTGAGCTTGAGGGTGAAGCGATCGACCTGCGCCTCGGCGAGCGGATAGGTCCCCTCCTGCTCGAGAGGGTTCTGGGTCGCCATCACCATGAACGGGTCGTCGAGCGAGTAGGTCGTGTCGCCGAGGGTGATCTGGCGTTCCTCCATCGACTCGAGCAGCGCCGACTGCACCTTCGCCGGTGCGCGGTTGATTTCGTCGGCGAGCAGCAGGTTGGTGAAGAGCGGCCCCTTGCGCGGGGTGAAGTCGCCGTGTCGCTGATCGTAGATCAGGGTGCCGAGGAGGTCGGCGGGGAGGAGATCGGGGGTGAACTGCACCCGCTGGAAGTCGACCTGCAGGGTGCGCGCGAGGGTCTTGACGGCGAGGGTCTTCGCCAGCCCGGGGACGCCCTCGATCAGCAGATGGCCGCGCACGAGCAGGCCGACCAGGAGACGCTCGACCAGGTAGTCCTGGCCGACGATGACCTTGCGCAGTTCGTCTTCGACCTCGCGCAGAACGAGGCTGTCGCGCTCGACCCGTTCGGTCAGTTGCCCTGTGTCCGGCGCCGTGGTGGTGTCGGTAGTCATGGTGACGATCCTCCTTCTGGCGATCGGCTCGCCTCGTCGATCCGGTTTGAAGGCTGCAAGGGCAGTGCCAGCGCCAGGGCAGGCGTGGAGCCGCGTGGCGTGCCGTCAGGCCCCGGAAAAGCGGCCAAATTGGCGCTTCTCGCGCCGTGCCCGTCCATGGGCTGCGGCTTCGGGCCTCGAGGCCGGCTTTGCAGGGAGACGAACGGCCCTGGCCGGACAGAGTAGGGTCGGCGAGTGAAGCGATCTCGCGACCGTCGATCGACGAGCGGCGACTCCTCGCCGCTGGGCCGCTCGAATCCCGCCAGGGGCCAGGCCGGGAGGAAAGGCCGAGCTCTCAGGAAAGCCCCTGCTCTCAGAAAGGCCCTGGGTCAGCACCACCTGCGCGACCCGGCGCTGTGCCGGCCGCTGGTGGACTTTCTGTCGCCGGCCGGCCGCACGGCTCTGGAGGTCGGTCCTGGAGGCGGAGTGCTGACCCGCGCACTGGTCGCAGCCGGTGCGACGATCCTCGGCTGGGAGCTCGATCTCCGCTGGGCGCTCGAGTTGAGGCGCCGCCTCGGCGCCGCCGCCCTCGACATCGTCGTCGGAGACGCTCTCGAGCTGCCCTGGGGAAGGGTTCCGAGGGGACATCTCGTGACCGGGAACCTGCCCTACAACGTCGCCACGCCGATCCTCGACGCGGTGCTCGATCAGGGGAAGCGGTTCCCGCGCTCCGGCTTCCTCGTGCAACTCGAGGTCGCGCGCCGACTGGCGGCCGACGTCGGTGATGCCGACTACGGAGCTCTGTCGATTCTCACGCGGGCACGGGCGCGATGCGTCCTGCTGGGACGGGTGCGTCCGGGCAGCTTCCATCCGCCGCCGAAGGTCGAGAGCGCCTTCGTCGGTCTGGAGCCGCTCGCGACTCCGGCCGCAGACTACGCTGCGCTGCGCGAACTGGTGCACGCCGCTTTCGGTCGCCGCCGCAAGACCCTGCGAAACTCTCTCGACGGGTGGCGACCGAGGAAGGTCGTGGAGGCCGTGCTCGAAGAGGTCGGCCTGCCTGCCACCACGAGGGCCGAAGAGCTTTCTCTCGAGGCGTTTCAGGCGCTTTTGTCGGCGTCTGCGAACGTATAGAGTGAGAGGTTCGAAAACCCTGTATTGAAGGGGATTTAGCACTGACCGCATCGAAGAGGAAAGGGAGCGGCGGCAAGCCGCGCATGTCGCCCGACAAGACGCGCGAGCTGATCGGGCTGGTGCTGCTGCTGGCGGCGATCCTGCTGGCGTGCGCTCTGCTGTCGTACCGGCCCGACGACCCGAGCTTCCTCTACCAGTCGACCGAGTCGGTACCGGTGCGCAACCTGATCGGTCCGTTCGGCGCGGAGATCGCCGCTGCCGGCTACGGCTTCCTCGGCCTGACGATCCTGCTGCTCCCGGCTTTGCTGCTGTGGAACGCCTGGCGCTTCGTGCGCCGCCAGGGTGACGAGAAGGTCGTCGGTCGCGGACTGGGAGCGGCGATCCTGCTGACGAGTCTGCCGGCGCTGCTGGCGATCATCCTCGAGTCGGTGAGTTGGCGCGGCGAGGTGCTGCGGGTGGGCGGTCTGGTCGGCGATCTGCTCGGTGGCGGGGTCCAGAGGTTCCTCGGGTTCACCGGCGCCCTGTTCCTCCTCCTCGCCGCGGTCGTGGTGGGCGGCGCTTTGCTCGTCCAGTCGACGCTCGGCGAACTGCTCGCCGCCTGGCGCGACCGGCTGCAGGGCGCCTGGCAGGCGATGGTGCTGCGGCGAGCCCGCAGCCGTGAGAAGCGCGAGAAAGAGAAGATGCGCGAGCGGGTCGTGGCGAAGCATCGCAAGCCGGCCGAAGCCGAGCTGGAGGGAGACCCTCAGCCGGTCGAGAGGGTGGAGCCGGACCTGCCGCTTCGCGTCGAGGAGATGAGCGGCAAGGGCCGTTTCGCCGTGCGCAAGGTGACGGAGGCGGTCGAGGACGAGGTGCCGGCGATCCCCGCTCCCGTCGCGGCAGAGACCGCATCGAAGCCGGCGCCGACGAGAAAGAAGCCCGCTTCTCAAAGCAGGATCGACTTCCCGTCTGGCGGCAAAGCGCCCAAGGGTGCGCTGCCGCCGCTCGATCTCCTGCGCTCGGAGGCGGTCCAGCCGGCGATCGACGAGGACGAGCTCATCCGGTTGGGCGAGGCGATTCGCCAGCGCTGCCTCGAGTTCGGTGTCGAGGGGACCGTCGAGGGAATCAGCCCCGGGCCGGTGATCACCGTCTACGAGTTCCAGCCCGCCCCCGGCGTGAAGGTGAGCCAGATCGTCAACCTGCAGGACGACCTGGCGTTGGCGCTCAAGGCGGAGTCGGTGCGCATCGACCGGCTCGCCGGCCGCTCGACGCTCGGCATCGAGGTGCCGAACGACGAACGCTCCGTGATCCGACTGGGTTGGCTGCTGGCGGACCGGAAGTTCTCCAAGGCGCCTTCGCCTCTGACGATGGCGCTGGGCACGACGATCCACGGCGAGCCCTACTACGCCGACCTCGCCACGGCGCCCCATCTGCTCGTCGCCGGCGCCACCGGCGCGGGCAAGAGCGTCGGGCTGCAGAGCATGATCACCTCGATCCTCTACAAGTCCCGCCGCGAGGACGTTCAGTTCATCTTCATCGATCCGAAGCGGATCGAGCTCGGCGCGTACAAAGACATCCCACACCTCAAGACGGAGGTGGTCGTCGAGCCGAAGAAGGCCTCGAACGCGCTGCGGTGGGCGGTGGCGGAGATGGAGCGTCGTTACCGCCTGCTGGCGGAGGTCCACGTGCGGTCGATCGACTTCTACAACCGGGCGATCGGCGATCCCGAGGTACAGAAGCGCCTGTCGCTCAACGAAGACGAGGGCGAGTTCGACGCCGGCGATCTGCAGCCGCTGCCGTACTACGTCATCATCATCGACGAGCTCGCCGACCTGATGATGGTCGCCGCCTCCGACGTCGAGGCGTCGATCGCCAGGCTCGCGCAGATGGCACGCGCCGTCGGCATCCACCTGATCATCGCCACTCAGCGTCCGTCGGTCGACGTGCTGACCGGCACGATCAAGGCGAACTTCCCGTGCCGTGTCGCCTACGCGACCGCGACCCGTCACGACTCGCGGACGATCCTCGATGCGGTCGGCGCCGAGCGTCTGCTGGGCAGGGGCGACATGCTCTTCATGCCGCCGGGCACGTCACGCCCGATCCGGCTTCACGGCGCCTACGTCAGTGAGCAGGAGACGGCGGCACTGGTGCGCTGGCTCAAGAAGCAGGGGCCTCCGGAACTCGACCCGTCGGTGCTCGAGGCGCCGCAGGAGAAGCGCGGCGGCGGTGGCGACGGCGATGGCGACGACGAGATGTTCGAAGAGGCGGCGCGCCTGGTGATCGCCGAGCGCAAGGCCTCGGCCAGCTTCCTTCAGCGACGCCTCAGAGTCGGTTTCTCCCGGGCCGCCCGGCTGATCGACCTGATGGAGCAGGACGGTCTCCTCGGACCGCCGCAGGGTTCGAAACCACGCGAGGTTCTCGTCGGTCCCGACTACTTCGAGGAGATCGATCGAGCCCGCGAGGGCGTCTGAGATCGGTTCGGAGCGACGTTGAGCGAGCGCCCCCCGTTCGAGGCCATCGAGTCTCTAGTGTTCTTCGGCACCCCGGCCTTTGCCGTGCCGAGCCTTCAGGCGCTGTGCGACGTGGGGCGCCGGCCGCGTCTCGTCGTCAGCCAGCCGGCCCGGCCCGTCGGTCGGCGCCAGGAGGTGGTGGATCCACCGGTTGCGGCCTGGGCCCGCCGCGCAGGCCTCGACGTCGTGCAGCCCGAGAAGACGAGAACGCCGTCGTTCCGCAAGGCGATCGAGGAGCTCGAGCCGGATCTGTGCGTGGTGGTCGCCTACGGTGAGCTCCTGACCCGCCGGATGCTCGAGGTGCCGCGGCTTGGCTTCGTCAACGTTCACGCTTCGCTCCTCCCGCGCTACCGCGGCGCCGCGCCGATTCAGGCGGCGATCGCCAACGGTGATCGTGTGACCGGCGTGACGACGATGCAGCTGGAGCCCGGCCTCGACACCGGGCCGATGTTGCTGCGCAAGGAGACGAGGATCGGTCGCAGGGAGACGGCGGAGGAGCTGTCCTTCCGCCTCGCCGAGCTCGGGGCGGACCTTCTCGTCGAGACCGTCGATCGTCTCGAGTTCGACCTCATCACGCCGGAGCCACAGGACCACGAGGCGGCGAGCTACGCACCCCGGCTGAGTCGTGAAGACGGCGTCGTCGCCTGGTCCCTCACCGCCGACGAGCTGTACGACCGCTGGCGCGCCTATACCCCTTGGCCCGGTGTGACGGTCGAGTGGGAGGGGGAGAGGTTGAAGCTGATCGAGGTCGTGCCGGCGCCGGCCGGGTCGGGCGGGCGCAGCAGCGAGGCCGGCTCGGTCCTCGGAATCGAGGGCAAGTCGCTGCTGATGGCCTGCGGTGGGGGGACCGTCCTCGCCGTCCGCACGGTGCAGCGGCCGGGCCGTCGCCCGGTCTCCGGCGCCGAGTTCGCTCGCTCCGTGGAGGCCGCCAGGCCCTCGGAGTCGACGGACGACTCCGAGGAGTGACGCGAATCTCTCCCGTCCCCCCGCTCGTCAGTCGAGATAGCCGAGGGCGCGCAGCGCTTCGAGTTGCTGAGGGTCGAGTTCGCCCCTGAGGCCTGCGTCGTCGCCCCTGGCGGTCTCGTGCCGGAACACCGCCAGCCTGTTTCTGGAGTCTCCGAGAAGCCGCGCCACCACGGCGCGAGGATCCGCGCGCTCGATCTGTTTCACGGCCAGGCTCTCGGCGCCGAGACCACACCCGGTGGCGTCCACGTCGAGCACGGTCCCCCCTTCGATCCGTCCCTTGACCGCCAGCGCGAGCCGCCCCGCGGTGCGACCTGCGAACTCCCAGGTCGAAGGGGCTCCTGAGTCACCCCTCCGGAGAGGGACCCCATACGGCGCGATGAGGTTCCACCGGGTCTCTCCCGCGCTCGTGAGCGAGATGGCGCAGTCTGAGTCCTTCTCGGTGGTCGCCAGCACGACGATCCCGGAGTCGCCGGAAGTCAGGCTGCGCGTGACCGCCTCGGCGCGCAGAGACTCGAAGATCTCCGGGTGTTCGGCTCGTCTGTCCTCGGGGTCGGGCTCGGCGGCGTCGAGTGCGAAGAGCCCCTCCGGCGCGTCGCGCCCCGGCACGATCTCTCGCCGATAGACCCACTCGCCCCGGCGCGCCGATTCGCCCTCACTGCCGTAGGTGAAGACGGTCGTCTCTTCGTCGGTCGAGCCCCGCGCGAAGCGGGTGAGGGAGGTGCCGTCGAACCGATCGCGGTCGCCCTCGATTCCCGCCAGCTCGAGCAGGGTGGGTGCGAGTTCGAGCACCGACACCGGCTGCTCGACCGCCAGCGGGGTGGCCCCGGGTCGATAGACCATCATCGGCACCTTCACGAGATTGTCGTGGTGCCCCCGGCCGCCGTGCCCGTAGGTGTCGTAGTTCTCCCACAGCGTCTCCCCATGGTCGGACACCAGCGCGATCACGGTGTCGTCCGCCAGTCCGAGCGCCTCGATCTCCGCCAGCAAGCGCCCGATCTGCCGGTCGACGAACTCCACCTCCTCGTCGTAGAGCTGGCGCCCGAGTCGCTTCCACGCCCGGTCGAGCTCGGGGTCCTCCCGGCACTCGCGGCAGGCCTCCCAGGCGCGTTCGAAGTTGACGGGCAGCTCGATCCCCAGGTGCTCGAGCTGCCGGCGGCTGTCGGCCGAGACCGCGTCGTCCGGATGGGTGAACGGCTGGTGCGGATCGTTGAAGTGCACGAACAGGAAGAAGCGCTCGTCGTGGTGGCGCTCGAGCCATCCGGACGCCTTCGAGAGGTTGCGAGTCCCGACCACCGAGCCGAGCGGCAGGTTGAAGTAGTCCTCGAAGCCACGCTCCATACCGCTGCCCATGTAGAGAGTCGGCTTGATGACCACGGCGGCCGTGCGCCAGCCGGCGTCACGGAAGCGCTCGGCGAGGGTCGGCAGCCGCGGCGGGATACGGTCGCCGAACTCGAGCACTCCGTGGTTCTGGACGACGGTGCCGGTGAAGATCGAGGCGAACGCCGGCAGCGTCCAGTTGCTCGTCGAATAGGCGCGCCGGAAAGTCATCGCCCGTTCGGCGAGGTCGTCGATCGCGACGGTCTTCGCGTGGTCGGTCCCTGTGTGGGAGAGGCGGTCGGCGCGCAGCGTGTCGATCGCGACCAGCACCACGTTGGGTCGCCGGTCACCCTCGGCCGCGCCCGACACGGCTGGCTGGGACCAGAGCACGATCGCTTCACCGGCGCCGCCGCGATCGCTCGCCTCGGTCACGAGATCGAGCGTGACCGATCGTCCCGCCCATGGCGTGAGGTCGAGGGTGAGCTCGTGCCAGTGCCAGGTCGCCGGCGCCACCTCGAGCGTGCGCTCGAAGAGCGTGATCCGCTCTTCCGAATCGGCGATCTCGACGCGCACGTCGGCCGCCGCACCGGGGGTGGAGAAGCGGTGGAAGCCCCAGGCCGTCTCGAACCTCCCTGCGTCGGGGACGACCAGCCGGGCCGAGAATCTCGTCGGCGGCATCGCGACGAGCACCTCGCGCGCGGAGAAGTTGTCCTCGAAGGGAGGACGCGCCTTCGTCACCTCGCCCACCGGAAGGAAGAAACCCCGCCTGGCCGCCGGCATCGCCGGGTCGAGCTCTACGGGCTCGGCGAGGAGCCGCGCCACGAGGTCGGAGCGCTCTACTTCGAGCCGTTCGAGCGCCAGACGGTCGAGGCGGATCTGGCAGTCGCTTCTCGAGGAGCGGGTGACGAAGCGCAGGGTGCGGCTGGAGTATCCGGTCAGGAAGTCGGCGGCGAGGGCGACGCCGCCGTCGGTGCTTCCTCGGGCGAGAGGCACTCCCGCCTGCCGAAACTCCTGCAGGACGAAGTCGGCGCAGCCGCTCCCACCGCCGCCTTCCGGAGCGACCAGCGCGGCGAAGCGGTAGCGGGAACTCGGTTCGACGGGGAAATCGAGCTGAGCGAGGAAGGAGCCTCGACAGGACAGGAGACTGTCGCCTGTGGGCGGAACCTCGCAGCCCCTCGGTTGGCTCGAGCTGCGGTCGAGGATCGAGCCCAGTGCCGCACGGTCGAGGACCAGATGATCGACCACTCGAGGCTCGGAGACCGGCTCTCGCGCGAGCAGGGGCGACTCGACCGTCTGCGTCCGGGCGGCGTCGATCAGCCGCCATCGGGTCCGCCGCTCGCCTTGGTCCGAAGAGCAACCGAGGAGCGTCGGAAGCAGAGCCCCGAGGGCGCTCCACGCCTGCAATCCGAGTACGCTGGCCCTCACAGGCCGGCTTCTCGAGGGGCGGCGGGGGGCGCCGAGTCCTCGAGTCGCACGACGCGCACCTGGTCGCCATCGACCGTGAGTGCCAGCCTGCCCGCTTTCAGAGCGAGAGCGTCGGCGCCGAAGATCTCCCGGCGCCAGCCGGTCAGCGGGCGCAGATCGGGCTCGTCGGTCGCGGAGATCCGATCGAGCTCGGCGCGAGTGGCCACGAGCTTCGGGGCGACGTCGTGTTCCTTGCATCGCAGCTTGAGGAGCGCCTGAAGGAGGGCGACGAGGTCGTCGTTGGCTCGCAAAGGCCGCTTGCGAGGCGGCACCTCGGGCCACTCGCTCTCCGGCACCGCCAGCGCCTCCCTGACCGCCTCCAGCAGGGCGCGGCCGTCGCGACCGTGGGCCGTCTCACGTCGCAGGCCGCGAACCCTCTCGAGCTCACCGGCCGAACCGGGAGCGTGCGTAGCGATCTCGATCACCGCGTCGTCCTTGAGGATCCAGGGTCGCGGTTTGTCGCGCTGCTGCGCCGTTCGCTCCCGCCACGCGGCGACCGCACGCAGCACCTGCAGCGTGCGCCGGCTGGGACGGCGGACCTTGAGCCGGCGGTAGGCCTCATCCGGTTCGGTCCGATAGAGCGACGGCTCCGCGAGTCGGTCCATCTCCGTTCTCACCCACTCGGAGCGGCCGCTGGTCGTCAATTGACGCTCGAGGGTCTCGTAGATCGTGCACAGGTGGGTGACGTCGGAAATCGCATAGGCGATCTGGCGGTCGGTCAGCGGCCGGCGCGACCAGTCGGTGCGCTGCGAGGCCTTGTCGAGGGTCGCTCCGGCGATCTCGGAAGCGAGCGCCGCGTAGCCGACCTGGTCGCCGTAGCCGGCGACCATGGCGGCGATCTGGGTGTCGAAGACCGGCGTCGGCACAGCTCCCGTCTCTCGCAGCAGAACTTCCATGTCCTGAGAGGCTGAGTGGAACACCTTCACCACCCTCGGGTCGGCGAGGAGCTCCCACAGCGGAGACAGGTCGATGCCGCGGGCGAGCGGATCGATTGCGGCGGCCTCGTCACCGTGTGCGACCTGCACCAGGCACAGTTGAGCCCAGTAGGTGCGTTCCCGCAGGAACTCGGTGTCGACCGCCACGTAGGGTGCCGCGGCGAGCCTCCCGGTGAGGCGCTGGAGGGTATCGGTGTCGGAGATCAGTTTCATCGCTCTCGCTCGGGCAGGTCGGGTCGGTGTGTGCGGGGTGCATAGAGGCGGACGAGTCGCTGCGGAGAGACGCCGAACAGGAAGAGTGTCCAGATTGTCCAGTTTCTCGCCAGGGTCGCGAGGACCCCGCCGCTGCGGAAGCGGCGCGACGACGTGACGACCGGCCCCGGCAGGACGACCACCCTGCCGTGGCGCCCCAGCCGGCGGATCAGATCGAGATCCTCGAGGATCGGCCACTCCTGGAAGCCGCCGACCGCCTCGAAGCCCTCGCGGGTGACGAACTGCGCCTGGTCGCCGAGCGGCACGCGAAACAGCCGGGTCCGGCCGTTGATCCAGCGCTCACCGAAGCGCAGCAGAGGCCCTGCGACGTCGAACCGGATGAGGCTTCCTCCGCCGATACAGCCGCGGTCGAGCGCCGCTTCGATCTGCCCGCGGAGGTCCGTCGGAAGGATCGTGTCGCCGTGAAGGAACAGGATCACGTCGCCATCTGTGGCTCGGGCGCCCCGGTTGAGCTGGGCGCCGCGACCGGAAGCCCCGTTGACGACCTCGGCACCGAGACTGCGGGCGAGCTCGGGCGTGCCGTCTTTCGAACCACCGTCCGAAACGACCACCTGGTCGGCGAGGCGCATTGCGCTCTCCAGGCATGGTCGTAGCGCTTCGGCCTCGTCGAGCGTCGGCACGACGATACTGAGGCGGCGGCTCGACGGACGCTCGGTGGAGTGGGCTTCGGTAGTCAGGAGAGGAGTCCGTTCCTGGGGGACCAGTGCAGAAGGGACCTCGCAGGGTGCGCGAGACACGGCGAGGCCGCTGCTAGCATACCGGCCCGCCGATGACTTCCGACAGCTCTCGCTCCGATTCCACCGACCACCCGGACGCCGCCGCCGACGACGGTGGTTTCTCTCACCTCGACGAGAGCGGGCGCGCGCGTATGGTCGACGTCGGCGGCAAGCCGACGAGCCGGCGGGAGGCGCATGCCTCGTGCCGCATCCTGATGAGCGGTGAGACCGTCGCCCGTCTGTCGGAGCTTCCCAAGGGCGACGCCCTCGCCGTAGCCCGGGTGGCGGGCATCCAGGCAGCCAAGCGGACGCCCGAGTGGATCCCTCTGGCGCATCCGCTTCCGCTGGACGAGATCGCGGTGGACTTCTCGCTCCTCGACGACGGTGTGCGGATCGACAGCCGCGTCTCCTGTCACGCGCGCACCGGAGCGGAGATGGAGGCGCTGACCGCGTGTGCCGCCGCCGCCCTGACGCTGTACGACATGGTCAAGGCGGTGGAGAAGGGGGCGCAGGTCACCGACCTCCGACTCGAGTCGAAGAGTGGAGGGGTGCACGGCGACTTCCGGCGCGCTCCGGAGGAGCGGCCGTGATCCGGACCGGGCTCGATCGTCTGCTCGCCGATCCGACGGAACTCCGGGGGCGCCGCTACGCCCTCCTCTCGCACACCGCCGCGGTCGATGCCGACCTCCAGCCGGCGCACCTCGCTCTCCACGAGCGCGACGCCGAGCGGCCCGCTCGCCTCCTCGGCCCGGAGCACGGCTTCTACGGCATCGAACAGGACATGGTGGCTTCGGGCGACGAGACCGACCCGTGGACCGGTCTGCCGATCGTGTCGCTCTACGGCGACGACGAGGGCTCCCTCGTGCCGTCGGCCGCCGTCTTCTCCGACCTCGACCTGCTGCTGATCGACCTCCAGGACGTCGGGGCCCGCTACTACACCTATGCGGCAACGGCGATCTGGGCAGCGGAGGTGGCGCTCGGCGCCGGGTGCGAAGTATGGCTGCTCGATCGACCGAATCCCCTCGGAGGGCTGACGGTGGAGGGCAACCTTCGTCGCCCCGGCTTCGAGTCGTTCGTCAGCGCCTTCGCCCTGCCGGCCCGCCACAGTTTGACGCTCGGCGAGCTGCTCTCGCTCGAGGCCGGCCGCCGCCGCTGGTCCGGCGAATGGCGGGTCGTGACGATGGAGGGGTGGCACCGCGACATGCTGTGGCCGGACACCGGACGCCCCTGGGTGCCGCCGTCGCCCAACCTGCCGACGTTCGCCGGTGCCGTCCTCTACCCAGGGCTCTGCCTGGTCGAGGCGACGACGATCTCCGAGGGGCGTGGGACGACGAGGCCGTTCCAGTGGATCGGCGCTCCCGGCCTCGACGGCCCCCGGCTCGCCTCCGCGCTGGCGGAGCAGCAGCATCCGGGTGTCGCCGTCGCGCCGCACTCCTTCCGACCCCAGTTCCAGAAGCACGCGGGCGCCGCCTGCGTTGGCCTGACTCTCGAGGTCGTCGATCCGCGGGCGGTTCCGGCGTACGAGCTCGGCGTCGAGCTCATCGCTCTGCTCGCTGCACAGGGTGGGGATGCGTTCGAGTGGCGTCACGAGCCGTACGAGTTCGTGACCGAGAAGCCGGCGATCGACCTGCTGACCGGGAACGACGAGTTTCGTGTCGCCGTCGAATCCGGCGCCGATGTCGGCGACTGGATCGCGAGCTGGGAAGCGGACGAGACGGCGTTTCGCGAGGAGACGGCCGCGATCCTGCTCTACGATTGAAACCCGCCGGAGGCGGTGCGACAATCCGAGCGACGATGAGCGAGCGCATCCGCTTCTTTCTGCCCGGCCCGACCTACGTCTCCGAACCGGTCCGTGAGGCCATGACCGCCGAGGCGATCGGCCACCGCGGGGCTCCCTTCAAGGAGCTCTACCGACGCCTGCAGCCCCCGCTTCAGCGCCTGCTGCGCACCGAGGGAGACGTGTTGCTCGCCTCGTCGAGCGCGACGCTGGTGATGGAGAGCGCGGTGGTCTCGACCGTCACCGGGTCGGTGCTCCACTGCACCTGTGGCTCGTTCGCCGAGCGCTGGCTGGCGATCTCGCGCAGCCACGGGTTCGACGCGGATGAGCTGACGGCGCCGTGGGGTGAGGCGATCGACCCCGACCTGTTGCGGGAGGCGCTGCGCCGCAAGCGCTACGACGCCGTCACCATCACCCACAACGAGACGTCGACCGGAGTGCTGAATCCTCTCGAGCAGCTCGCTGCGGCGGTGAGGGAAGAGAGCGACGCCCTGGTCTTCGTCGACTGCGTCTCCGGCCTCGGCGGCGCCCGGATGGAGAACGACGCCTGGGGGATCGACCTCGCTCTCGCCGGCACCCAGAAGGCGATGGCGGTGCCGCCCGGCATCGTCGCCTTCACGCTCTCCGAGCGGGCGCGGGAGAAGGCCGCCGCCAAGCCGTTGCGCGGCTTCTATACCGATCTGCTGCGCTATGTGGCGAACCACGAGAAGGACGGCACCATCACGACGCCGCCGATCCCGATTCTGTGGGCGCTGGAGAAGCAGCTCGAAGTGATCGATGCCGAAGGGATCGAGGCTCGCTGGCAGCGCCATCACGACCTGCGGGCGCATACCGCCGCCTGGGCCGAGGCCAACGGCTATCGCTACGCCTCGACGCCCGAGCACAGCTCGCCCACCGTCAGCTGTCTGCGGCCGCCCGAGGGTGTGGCCGCTCCGGAGCTGGTCGCCGGCCTCGCGGCGCGCGGGGTGACGGTCGGGGGTGGCTACGGGAAGTGGAAGCCGGAGACCTTTCGCATCGGGCACATGGGCGAAGTACGGGTCGATGATCTCGATGCCCTCTTCGACGACATCGCCACAGTCGTGACGGACCTCGCCGCGGCGCCGGTTCTGACGAGCTAGGGGCGGGCCGATGTACCGGGTACTGCTTGCCGATCCGATCGAGGAGAGCGGTTGGCGGATGTTCGAGGAGGCCGGTGCCGAGGTGCATCAGCTCACCGACGAGGAGCGCGAGCGCCTAGGCGACATGCTCGCCGACTTCGACGCCCTCGTGGTCCGGAGTCGGACCAAGGTCACCGCCGACCTGCTGCAGGCGGGGGGCAGGTTGCGGGTCGTCGGTCGCGCCGGCATCGGCGTCGACAACGTCGACATCCGTGCCGCGACCGAGGCGGGAATCCTGGTCGTCAACGCTCCGACCGCCAACATGATCTCGGCGACCGAGCACACCTTCGCCCTGATGCTGGCCATGGCGCGCAACGTCGCCGCCGCCAACAGCTCGGTCAAGAACGAGGAGTGGCGGCGCAAGGACTTCCTCGGCACGGAGCTCCAGGGCAAGACGCTCGGCGTCGTCGGCTTTGGTCGTATCGGCCAGGCGGTGGCGGCGCGCGCTCGCGCCTTCGACATGCAGATCCTCGCCTACGACCCGTTTCTCGATTCGGCGGTCGCCCGCAGCCTCGATGTCGAGCTCCTCGAGCTGGACGAGTTGCTGCCGCGAGCCGATTTCGTCACCCTCCACACCCCGCTCACCGACGAGACGCGCAACCTGATCGACGCCGATCGGGTGGCGCAGATGAAACCGGGAGCGCGGCTCGTCAACTGTGGGCGCGGCGGAGTCGTGGACGAGGCTGCGCTGCTGGCGGCGCTCGAGGACGGCCGGTTGGCCGGAGTCGCGCTCGACGTTTTCGGCCAGGAACCGCCGACCGACTGGGCGTTGGCGCAGCATCCGGGGGCGGTCGTCACGCCTCACATCGGCGCCCAGACGCGCGAGGCGCAGGAGCGGGTCGCCACCGACACGGTGAAGATGGTGCTCGGCGCTCTCGACGGCTCGTTGGCGGTCACCGCCGTCAACCTGCCGTTCGGTTCCACCGGCAGGGCCGGCGAGCGCTTCCTCCAGCTCGGTCAGCAGCTCGGCCGGCTCGCGAGCTCGCTCCTCGGCGGCGGCCTGACGGAAGTGAAGGTCGATCTGTGGGGCGTTCCCGACGAGCTCCACACCCCGATCGCGGTCGCGGCGGTCAAGGGGGCGCTCACGCCGGCCCTCGGTCCGGCGGTCAACTTCGTCAACGCGGCACGGCTGGCGGAGGGGCGAGGAATCGACATCGTGCGCACCTCTCACCAGCGGCCCAATACCTACTCCCATCTCGTCGGCGTGACGGTGAAGAGCGGCGGCGGCGAGGTGCGCCTCGACGGGACTCTCTTTGGCGACGAAGATGCCCGCGTGGTCGGCTTCGAGGGCTACCGGCTCGAGTTTCGCCCGGCCGGGAAGCTGCTGGTGATGCACAACCGCGACGTCCCCGGAGTGGTCGGCCGGCTCGGCGCGACCCTGGGCGGCGCCGACGTCAACATCGCCGAGATCCACCTCGCGCGCGAGGGGGGCGGAGAAGAGGCGGTCGCAGTGGTGCGGCTCGACCAGGAACCGCCTCCCGACGTGCTCGAGGCGATTCGCGCCTTCGACGAGGTGAGCGAGGTGCGGCTGGTCGATCTCGGGGAAGGGTGACCGTGATGCGAGACCGGAGTCGATCGTGACGCTGCCGCTGAGGGTAGGGCTCGTCTTCGGCGGCCGCAGCACCGAGCACCAGGTGTCGATCCGGTCGGCGCGCACCGTCGCGGCGGCGCTCGCGCGCGCAGGCCACATCGTCGTGCCGCTCGGCATTTCGGTCGACGGTTGCTGGATCGACGAATCGACGTCGACTGGCGTGCTGACGTCGAACACCGAGACGATCGCCGCCGTCGACAGCCCGATCCAGCCGACGCTGCGTCATCTGCTCGAGGCGAGGCTAGACGCCGTCTTCCCGCTGGTGCACGGCACCTGGGGAGAGGACGGCACGATGCAGGGGCTGTTCGAGATGGTCGACCTGCCGTATGTCGGCGCCGACGTCGCGGCGAGCGCGATCGCGATGGACAAGATCCAGTGCAAGCGGCTCCTCGAGGCGGTCGGCGTGCGGACGGTCGAATCGGTGGCGCTCGACCGACGGCGCTGGGACGCCGATTCCGAGGCGTGCATCGTCGACATCGTCCAGATGGGTCGGCCTCTGTTCGTCAAACCGGCGATCGGCGGTTCGAGCGTCGGCGTGCGCAAGGTCGTTCAGCCGGGCGAGCTTTCGGAGGCGATCGAGTTCGCGTTCGGCTTCTGCGATCGGATCCTCGTCGAGCGCGGCATCGTCGGCCGCGAACTCGAGGTGGCGGTGCTCGGCTACCGCAAGCTCGAGGCCTCCCCGGTCGGCGAGATCGTTCCGGGGAAGGACTTCTACGACTACGAGGACAAGTACCTGAGCGACTCGGCGAAGCTCGAGGCGCCCGCGGCACTGGACGAGGCGACTTCGGACACCCTGCGCGGTATCGCGCTTCGGGCGTTCGCCGCCATCGGCGGCAACGGCATGGCGAGAGTGGACTTCCTCCTGGGTGGGGAAGGAGACATCTACGTCAACGAGATCAACACCCTCCCCGGATTCACGTCGATCTCGATGTACCCGCGACTGTGGGAGCTCGGCGGCGTTCCGATCGACCGGCTCGTCGACCGGCTGGTCGAGATCGCCCGCCGGCGCCACAACGATCGGCGCCGCCTCAACGACGGCATCCGCGCCTGGATGCGGCGGCTGCAGAGATCCTAGCGTCCGACGACGACCGCTTCGTAGCCGTCGCGTCGGAGCCGCGCCGCCAACTCGCGCGCCTTGCGAGCACTGAGGTCGCCGCCGACCCGCACCCGGTGGAGGCGACCCTCGGTGACGATCCGCGCGTCGTAGTGGCGTTGCAGTCGTGCCGCCAGCTCGACGGCGCGCGAGCGATCGCGAAAGGCGCCGACCTGCACCGTGTAGGCGACGCTCGGGTCGGTGCGGGCCGGCAGCTCGGCGCGAATCTCGACGCGGGCGGTACCTGGACCGAGCATCTCGATCGCGCGCGCGGCGGCACGCGAGAGGTCGATGATCCGTCCGCGCACGAACGGACCCCGGTCGTTGATCCGAACCCGCGCCGTGCGGCCGTTGTCGAGGTTGCGAACCTCGACCATCGTGCCGAATGGCAGCGTCTTGTGCGCCGCCGTCATCGCTTCCATGTCGTAGCGCTCGCCGTTGGCGGTCTGGCGGCCGTGAAAGCCGGGGCCGTACCACGAGGCGACGCCGCGCTCGGACCATGCGCCGCCCGAGCGCGGCGGTCGCGGGCCGCAGGCCGACGCGGTGACGATCAGCAACACAACGAGGCCGGGGGCGGCAAGGGTGCCCAGTCGCATCAGCGGCCGCCCGCTCTCAGACCCGAGGCTCCTCGACGCCGGCGAGTTCGAGGCCGGCGAGCGCCGGCTCGACCTCCTCAGCGACGAACTCGTCGACCTGCTCCGCCGAGCGGCCGACGAACGCCTGCGGAGAGACCAGCGCCTCGACCTCGTCGCGGCCCAGACGGAACGCTTCGTCGCCGACGATCGCGTCGAGCAACGGGTTCGCCTCGCCGCGCGAGACCGCGGCGTAGGCGTCCATCGAGTATTCGCGGATCCGCTCGTGCAGCTCCTGGCGGTCGCCGCCGCGCACCGTCCCCTCCATCAGCAGCGTTTCGGTCGCCATGAACGGCAGTTCGCGATCGACCCGCGCGGCGATCGCCTCGGGGCGCACCACGAGGCCGTCGCCGATGCCTGCCGCCAGTCCGAGGATGGCGTCGGCCACCAGGAAGGCGTCGCCGACTACCAATCGCCGGTTCGCCGAGTCGTCGAGCGAACGCTCGAGCCACTGCACGGAGGCGGTCAGCGGCCCGTTGACGGCGTCGGTCATCAGCCGGCGCGCCAGCGCGCACATCCGCTCGGCGCGGATCGGATTGCGCTTGTAGGCCATCGCCGACGAACCGACCTGCTTCGAGCCGAACGGCTCGGACAGCTCGCCGACCCCCTGCAGCAGGCGCAGGTCGGTGCCGAACTTGTGGCACGACGCGGCGATGTCGGAGAGGAGCGCCAGCACCTGGGAGTCCTGCTTGCGCGGGTAGGTCTGACCGGTGATCGGGTAGCTGGCGGTAAAGCCGAGGCGCGTCGCGATCCGACGATCCAGCTCGCGGACCTTCGCGTGGTCGCCGTCGAACAGTGTCAGGTAGCTCGCCTGCGTGCCGGTCGTCCCCTTGGCGCCGCGGCAGCGCAGCACGTCCAACCGGTGTCGCAGCGCCGACAGGTCTTCGAGGAAGTCCTGCGCCCACAGACAGGCGCGCTTGCCGACCGTCGTCAGCTGAGCGGGCTGAAAGTGGGTGTAGGCGAGCGCCGGCAGCGCGCGGTGCTCGACGGCGAAGTCGGCCAGCGCCCGCACCGCCGCGCCGAGCCGCCGTTCCAGCAGCTCCAAGCCCTCCTTGAGCAGCAGCGCGTCGGTGTTGTCGGTAACGAACGAACTCGTCGCCCCGAGGTGGAGAATGCTGCCGGCGTCTCCCGCGAGCTCGGCGAAGTGGCGCAGATGGGCGACGACGTCGTGCCGCGTCTGTGCCTCGATCGCCGCCACCCGCTCGAAGTCGATCGTGTCCGCCGCCCCTTCGAGCGCCGCGATCTGGTCGTCGCTGATCGGCAGCCCCAGCTCCTGCTGCGCCGCGGCGAGATGAATCCACACCGTCCTCCAGAGGCGGTAACGATGCTGCTGCGAAAACACCCCGGCCATCTCGGCCGAGGCATAGCGGTCGTAGAGAGCGTTGTAAGGCTCGGGTCGCGCGGTCGCCATGGTGTGGAGTATACGGACGGGGGTTCCGCGGACGCAGGCGAGGACGCCTACCGAGCGAAGGGCGAGTCGGTGCGGAAGACCGGACCATCGCTCTTCCAGGTGGGACGGGGAAGGCCCATCTTCGCTCCGAGGGCGGGCCATCGTGCTTTCGCAGGAAGCGGAGGTGGTTCGTGCCCGGGAAGTTCGCTCACGGCTGTGGTTGCCGTACCGGAAGCCGTTCGCTTCGACGATGGGCGGCTCGGCCCCGGTCTGGTCGTCGTGGACGCACGAACTCCGCCACGGGCTGCCTCGAGGCCTCGTTGCCTGTTTCCGGGATGGCCCCCGGCCGACGCCTCGGTGGAACCCGGCGGTACGGTCGCAGTACCCCCTTTGGATCGGATAGTGTCCTGCCTCGATGACCCTCCAGGTGAACTCCGAGATCGGCCGCCTCAAACGGGTGCTCCTGCATCACCCCGGTCCAGAGATCGATTCGATGATCCCGGACCTGATGGAGACGCTGCTCTTCGACGACATCCTCTACGGGCGCGGAGCGCGCTCGGAGCACGACATGTTCCGCAATGTCATCGAACGCGCCGGCGTGGAGGTGCTGGAGGCTGAGGATCTCCTCGTCGAGGTGCTGGAGGACCGGGATCTCGCTCGCGATTCGATCGACCGGCTCGAACGCCGCTATCGGCTGCCGGCGGACATGGTCCGCAAGCTCTCGGATGCCTCTCCGGCCGAACTCGCGGCCCATCTCATCGTCGGCCTGCGCACCGCCAGCACGACGGAGGAGAAGCAGCGGCACTTCTTCTTCATGCAGCCGCTGCCGAACTACTTCTTCCAGCGTGACCCGCAGTTCGTGCTGGGAGACCGCGTGGTGATCTCGTCGATGGCGACCGAGGCGCGCGAACGCGAGCCGATGCTCGCGCGGCTGATCTTCCACAACCATCCGGCACTCGCCGGCGCCCGCCCGCCGGCGATGCTCGAGCGCCCGGTGTTCGGCGGCCCCGACCACGACCCGGAGGCGATGCTGCCGACGGTCGAGGGGGGAGATGTGCTGGTGCCGAGCGAACGGGTGCTGATGGTAGGGCTCTCCGAGCGCACCAACCGGCGCGGCATCGAGGCGTTGGCGGCGAAGCTGTCGGGAGAGCAGAGCACCTTCGAGAACCTGATCGTCGTCGAGCTGCCGAGCAAGCGCTCGTACATGCATCTCGACACCGTCTTCACCTTCGCCGACCACGGCACCTGCCTGGCGCATCTGCCGGTGACCCAGCCGGGCCGGGCGCAGTCGGCTCATGCCTCGATCATCGATCTCAACGCCGAGAAGCTGTCGTTCCGGATCTGTGAGTCGGTGGTGGCGGCGCTGGCCGAGGTCGGCATCGAGGTCGAGATCATCCCGTGTGGCGGCGACGACCGGATCGACCAGGAGCGCGAGCAGTGGACCGATGGCGCCAACGCTTTCGCGCTCGAGCCGGGGGTGGTGATCCTCTATCAGAGGAATCGGCAGACGGTCGCCGAGCTCAGGCGACGCGGTTGGCGGGTGCTCACCGAGCACGACGTGCTCGCCGGCGAGCCGATCGTCGACCAGGGCCGGACGGTCGTCACGTTTCTCGGTCACGAGTTGTCGCGTGCCCGCGGCGGGCCGCGTTGCATGACGATGCCTCTCGAGCGCGAGCCGCTCTAGCCCCTCCTCGAGCTTGAGTGCTCGTTTCGCCTGATCCGATTCCCCAGGAGCCCTCTCGATGTCGAAGCGCGACTTTCTCTCGATTCACGACCTGACCGGCGACGAGTTCCGCGGCCTGCTCGACCTCGGGCGGCGGGTGAAAGCCGACCCCGGTGCCTGGTCCACGGCACTCGCCGGCCGGACGCTCGGGATGATCTTCCAGAAGTCCTCGACCCGCACCCGGGTGAGCTTCGAGGTCGGCACGCTGCAGCTCGGCGGTCATGCGCTCTTCCTGTCGAGCCGCGACATTCAGCTCGGTCGGGGAGAGACCATCTCCGACACGGCACAGGTGCTGTCGCGCTATCTCGACGGCATCATGGCGCGCACCTTCGCCCATCAGGACGTGCTCGATCTCGCCCGCTACGGCTCGATCCCGGTGATCAACGGCCTCACCGACGACCTGCATCCCTGCCAGGTGATGGCCGACTTCCTCACTCTGGTGGAGGAATTCGGCGACGACCTGGCGGGCCGCAAGCTCGCCTACGTCGGCGACGGCAACAACATGGCGCACTCCCTGCTCTTCGGCGCCGCCAAGGCGGGGATGGACGTCGCGATCGCGGCACCGGAGGGGTATCAGGTCGACGAGCGCTACGCCGCGCTCGCACGTGAAGACGCCGCCGCGACGGGAGCGACGGTCACACTGACGCACGATCCCGCCCAAGCTGCGGAGGGTGCGAGCTGCGTCTACACCGACGTCTGGGCGTCGATGGGGCAGGAGGACGAGTCGGCCCAGCGGCTGCGTGCCTTCGCCGGGTTCCAGGTGGATCGAGCGCTGATGGAGCGCGCTGCGGACGATGCGATCTTCCTCCACTGCCTGCCCGCCCACCGCGGTGAAGAAGTCTCGGCCGAGGTCGCCGACGGAGCGCAGAGCCGCATCTTCGACGAGGCGGAGAACCGGCTCCACGCCCAGAAGGCGATCATGTTGTGGCTGATGGGGGGCCTGGATCTCTCCGCCTCGAGCCGATAAGTGGAAGCCGACTCTGTGAAGGGCGACTCTTGAAGCGAGTCTGCGTCTACTGCGGCAGCCACGTCGGCGCCCGTCCGATCTACGCCGATGCGGCGCGTCTGCTCGCCCGCGAGATGGCGGCGCGCGGACTGGCGTTGGTGAACGGCGGCGGCAGCGTCGGGCTGATGGGGGTGATGGCGGACGAGATCCTGGCCGCCGGCGGCGAGGCGATCGGGGTGATCCCGGGATTCATGGTCGATCGCGAGCTGGCCCATCAGGAGCTGAGCGAACTCCACGTCGTCGCCGACATGCACGAGCGCAAGGCGAAGATGATCGACCTCTCGCATGCCTTCGTCGCCCTCCCGGGCGGCGTCGGGACGCTCGACGAGCTGTTCGAGGCGATCACCTGGCAGGGGCTCGGCCTTCACGACCGCCCCTGCGGCCTCCTCAACGTCGACGGCTACTACGACACGATGGCCGCGTTCGTCGATCGTGCGGTGAGCGACGGCTTCGTGAAGGCCGGAACCGGCCGACGTCTGGCGATCGCCGCCGAGCCGGCCGACCTGCTGGCCCGGCTCTTCGACTGAGGGACCTGGCCCCCGAAGCTAGCGGGAGGCCAGCTGCGCCAGTAGCGAGCGCCACGCGCGGCCGCGATGGCCGATGCGGTCCTTGTCGTCGTCGGAGAGTTCGCCGTAGGTCTCGTTCTTTCCGTCCGGCTGGAAGACAGGGTCCCATCCGAAGCCCCGCTCACCCCGCGCCGGCAGTACCAGGGTGCCCTCGTTGACTCCCTCGGCCTCGATCTCGCCGTGCTCGTCGCGGTAGAGCAGTCGGCAGCGGGCACGGACGGATGCGTTGCCGCGATCGATGGCGACCTGGGCGATGCCCTCGGGCCCGATGGCGTCGAGCATCCACTTGACGAGCGCGCCCGGGAAGCCGTTGAGCGCCTCGAGCTCGAGACCGGTCTCCTCGACGACGAACGCGGTGTCGACGTGCCGCGAGGCTTCGTCGGCCTTGGCGGCCAGCACCTCTGCGATGTCGAGCGACTGGATTTCCGGGAGATCGACTGCGACCGCCTCGAGCGGCCGCTCGGCCAGCCGCTCGGCCTCCCGAAGCTTGCCGGGATTGCCGGTCACGAAGGCGAGCCTGGATGGCCCGGAGACGCTCATCCCTGGCTCGGGTCTCCCATCGGGGTCGGAGGGAGCAGCTCGCGCCATTCGAGGAGCAGCGCATCGACCGCCGCTTCCAGGTCGTCGAGCGTGCTGTCGTTGTCGATCCGGTGGTCGGCGCCGGCGCGCCTAACCTTGCCGTCGCCCTGCGCTTCGAGACGCGCTCGCGCCTGCTCCTCGCTGAGCCCGCGCGCCACCGCCCGGCGCAGTCGCAGTTCTTCGTCGGCCTCCACGGTGACGATCGAGTCGAGCACTTCGTCGTAGCCCGCCTCGACGAGGAGCGTCGCCTCGAGCACGACGATCTCTGCCTCGCTTGCAGCGACGATGCGTTCGAACGCTTTGCGCACGAGCGGGTGCACCGCGGCTTCGATCTCCCGCCGTAGCGCCGTGTCGGCGAAGAAGCGGGAGGCGAGTGCGGCGTGATCGACGCCGCCGTCGGCGTCGAGAGCCTCCTCACCGGCAATCGCTGCGATGGCTCGCGTCCCTTCGCCGCCGGGGGCGTAGAGCGCGGCCACCAACTCGTCGGCATCGACCACCTCGCAGCCGCGCTCGGCGAGCATGCGGCCGACCGTCGACTTTCCGCTGGCGATGCCGCCGGTCAGGCCGACGATCAGGGGCGGCGTCACCCTAGCCCGTCCCTCTCGCGCCGTTTCGGCCTGGTAGGTCGTAGGTTGCTGGAGATTCAAGGCTTCCGGTCGCGAGCACCGCAGGCATAGCCGTAGCTACGTCGAGGAGCGGAGCGACCGGATAACGAAGTAGATTCAGTGACATACGGCCTACCAGGGTGAAGCGGCGCGAGAAGGACGGGCTAGCCCTTCACGCCGCCGGTAGGCGAGGACGGTGTTGGCGAGGAGCATGGTGACCGTGAGCGGCCCGACACCGCCCGGCACGGGAGTGATCGCGGAGGCCACCGGCGCCACCTGCTCGTAGTCGACGTCGCCCACGAGGACGGAACCGCGTTTGTCGAACGCGGCCAGCTTGCGCGGCGAGCCCGGGAAGAGCCGTTCGACGGTCGCGCGATCCTCGACCCGGTTGATGCCGACGTCGATCACCACCGCTCCCTCGCGAACGTGGTCGCGCCCGAAGAAGGCGGGGCGGCCGATGGCGGCCACCAGGATGTCCGCGCGTCGGCATTCGGCGGCAAGGTCGGCGGTGCGCGAATGACAGATCGTCACGGTGCAGTTGCGATCGAGCAGCAGGCCCGCCATCGGCTTGCCGACGAGGCGGCTGCGGCCGACGATCACCGCGTGGCGCCCCGAGAGCTCGATGGCGCTGCGCTCGAGCATCTCGACGATGCCGAACGGGGTGCAGGGGACGAATCCCTCTTCCCCGGACCACAGTCGCCCGGCGTTCATCGGATGGAGACCGTCGACGTCCTTGTCGGGGTCGATCACCAGCAGCAGATCCCGTTCGGGCAGGCCGTCCGGCAGGGGGAGCTGCACCAGGATGCCGTCGACGTTCGGGTCCGCGTTGAGCTCTTCGAGGGTTTCGCGTATCTGCTGCTCGGACGCGTCCCCCGGTAGACGGATCGTCTGCTCCGAGAGGCCGGCCTCGCGCGCCGCCTTCCCCTTGCTGGCGACGTACACCTGGGAGGCGGGGTCGTCGCCCACCAGCACGACCGCGAGGCCGGGCGGTCGGCGCTGAGCGGCAGCCCACTCTGCGACCTGCTCCGCCAGTTCGGCCCGGATCTCAGCTCCGATCCGGCGTCCGTCGAGAATCGTCGTCATGTCGTGAAGGCTCCTTGCGGATCGGCGTCCGGTGGCGCGCTCGGGAGTCGCTTGTGCGCGGTGTAGAGGCACACGGCCCCGCCGCCGAGGTTCTTCCAACGGCCGTGGGCGAGACCGGCCCGGTCGAGGTGGTCGACGAACTCCTCCCGGTCGGGGAACACCAGCACCGAGTCGCGAAGGTAGTCGTAGGCCGAGCCGCGCGGCGAGAGCAGCCGCCCGAGGCGCGGCAGGACGTGGCCGTAGTAGAAGCGATGGGGTCGACGCAGCAGGTTGTCCGGGATCGCGGTCTCGAGGAAGGAGACGCGCCCGCCGGGCCTCAGGACCCGCGCGATCTCGCGCAGCCCGGCGTCGAGCTGCTCGAGGTTGCGCAGCCCGAACGAGGCGGTAGCGCCGTCGAAGCTCGCATCGGGGAACGGCAGCCGCAGGGTGTCGCCCGCCAGGCCGGCAGGCGCGTCGCCGTTGCGGCGCCCGTACTTCGGCTGCGCCAGCGCCAGCATGGGAACGCAGAAATCGGCGGCGACGACGCGATACCCCTCGGCGGCGACCGCGAGTGCCTGGTCGCCGGTGCCGCAGCACAGGTCGAGGACACGGCTCCCCTCGGGAAGGGCCAGCGCCCGTGCCGAGGTCCGCCGCCAGCGGACATCGAGCCGGCCCGACATCAGCCGATTCAGCAGGTCGTAGCGCGGCGCGACGCCGGCGAACATGTCGCGGATGGTCGCTCCTCGCTTGTCGAGCTCTCCGGTCGCCTCTCCCATCGGGCGCGTAGTGTACCGGCAGGTCGTGCCGCGAGGGCGAGGAGGGGACGTTCACGATTCCATCAGGTGTCTTGACACCGCCCGACGGGCGTTCGTAAGATCGCCGTCCTTTGCGCCGCGAGGCGTGCGCCTGAGAAGTGCGCGCTGCAGACGGCCCTTCATCGGAATTCAGGAACGACAAGATGAGCAGGACTTACAGCCCCAAGGCGGGTGAGATCGAGCGTAGCTGGTACGTCGTCGACGCGGCCGGCAAGACGCTCGGGCGCCTGTCGACCGAGGTGGCGCGAGTGCTGACCGGCAAGCACAAGCCGCAGTACGCGCCGCATATCGACACCGGTGATTTCGTGATCGTCGTCAACGCCGAACAGGCGGTACTGACCGGCGGCAAGGAGACCCGGAAGGTCTACTACCGGCACAGCACCCATCCCGGCGGCCTCAAGCAGGAGACGGCCGCGGAGATGCGGAAGAAGAAGCCGACTCGCATGGTCGAGAAGGCTGTCTGGGGCATGCTTCCCAAGAACAAGCTCGGGCGGCGGCAGATCCGCAAGCTCAAGGTGTACGCCGGCCCCGAGCATCCGCATCAGGCACAGCAGCCCCGGCAGCTGGCGGTCGGCTGAGCGAGGAGAACGAGTTGAGCGAAGTACAGCACTACGGAACGGGGAGAAGGAAGGCGGCGACCGCGCGCGTCTACCTTCGCCCCGGCAGCGGTGAGGTGACGGTCAACGGCCGCACTCTCGAAGACTATTTTCCCAACAACGTGCTCCGGATGGTGGTGAGCCGTCCGCTCGAGATCACGGAGACGACCGGTAGGTTCGACGTCGCGGTGACGGTCAAGGGTGGCGGTGCGACCGGCCAGGCCGGCGCTGTTCGCCACGGGATCTCCCGCGCCCTGCTCGATTACGACGAGGAGCTGCGCGAGCCGCTCAAGACGGCAGGTCTCCTGACACGGGACTCCCGCGTCAAGGAGCGCAAGAAGTACGGTCAGAAGGGCGCACGCGCGCGCTTCCAGTTCAGCAAGCGGTAAGGAGAACGATCTTGGCTCAGGTCACCATGCGCGAAATGCTCGAAGCGGGAGTCCACTTCGGGCACCAGACGCGGCGCTGGAACCCGAAGATGAAGCGCTACATCTTCGGCAAGCGCAACGGCATCTACATCATCGATCTCCAGAAGACCGCCGAGATGCTCGACGAGGCGCTCGCCTACGTTGAGGCGATGGGGGCGGCGGGGCAGAAGCTCCTCTTCGTCGGCACCAAGAGACAGGCTCAGGAGGTCGTCTCTCAGGAGGCGACCCGTTGCGGTCAGTTCTACGTCACCCATCGGTGGCTGGGCGGCATGCTCACCAACTTCGTCACCATCCGGAATTCGATCGACCGGCTCGAGGACATCGAGGAGCGTCTGGCCGACGTCGACAGCCCGCTGACGAAGAAGGAGAAGATTCGCCTCGAGCGCGAGCACGCGAAGATCAATCGCAACCTCGTCGGCATCCGCAAGATGGGCGATCTTCCCGACGCCATCTTCGTCGTCGATCCGAAGCGCGAGCACATCGCGATTGCCGAGGCGAACAGTCTCGGCATCCCGGTGATCGCGATCGTCGACACCAACTGCGACCCCGAAGAGGTCGATTTCGTCATCCCCGGCAACGACGACGCGATTCGCACGATCCGTCTCTTCACGGCGGCGGTGTCGGATGCCTATCAGGCGGGCAGCAAGAACCTGCAGGATGCGATCGCACAGACCGAGAAGGACGCCGGCGAGGCCGGCGCCGCCGCGGTGGCCGCGATCGCCGAGGCCGCTGCCGAGGCGGGCGAGGAGGTCGAGGTGGCTTCGGAAGACGCCGCTGCCGACGAGCCGGCCGAGGCCGCGAGCGAGGAAGCTTCGGCGCAGGAGCCAGCGGAGGAGTCCGACTCGGACGACGCCGAGCCGGCTGCAGAGGCGGCGGCGGACGGCGACGAGTCTTCCCAGGCCGAAGCGGCGGCCGAGGAGCCGGCCGCGGAGGAAGCGGCTGTCGAAGAGTCGCCGGCGGAAGAGTCAGCGGCCGAGGACGGGGAGGAAGTGCCCAACTGACGGGCCGGTTTCAGGGCCGTGACTGCGGTCCCCAGGACGAGTACCCACGGCCAGCCTCGATCGCTGGCCGTTTCTTTAGCACCACATCGCTTCGTTTCACCCACCTACGAATCGGGCACGAGGTTCTGATTTGAACAACTGACTTTCGCGCGCTCGGCGCGGCGGAAGAGGAGAGCTGGAAGATGGACATTACGGCAAGCATGGTCAAGGAACTGCGCGAGCGCACCGGCGCCGGCATGATGGATTGCAAGAACGCCCTCAAGGAGACGGCGGGCGACGTCGAGAAGGCGATCGACTACCTGCGCAAGAAGGGGCTGGCGGCGGCGGCCAAGAAGGCGGGCCGCGCCGCAGCCGAAGGTCTCGTCACCTCGTACATCCATGCCGGCGGCAAGATCGGCGTGCTGCTCGAGGTCAACTGCGAGACCGATTTCGTCGCCCGCACCGACGACTTTCAGGAGCTGGTGAAGGACATCGCGATGCACGTCGCTGCCGCGGATCCGCGGTTCGTCAAGCGCGAGGAGGTGACCGAGGAGATGCTGGCAGCCGAGCGCGAGGTCTACAAGGGGCAGGCGCTCGATTCCGGCAAGCCGGCGGAGATCGTCGACAGGATCGTCGACGGGCAAGCTGGAGAAGTTCTACGCCCAGAAGGTGTCTGCTCGACCAACCCTACGTCAAGGATCACCGACCACACCGTCGGCCAGCTGGTCAACGAGGCCGTCGACGAAGCATCGGCGAGAACATCCAGGTTCGCCGCATCGTCACGGTTCGTCCTGGGCGAGTCGTCTCGTAAGATAGGCCCGCAGGACGACTTCGCCGCCGAGGTAGCGGCGCAGCTCGGGATGGAATCAGACCGATCGTCCGAAGCCGCCTACCGAGCGGATCCTGCTCAAGCTCTCGGGCGAAGCCCTGATGGGCGAGAAGCCGTTCGGCATCGACGAGCAGGTCGTGGCACGGATCGCCGACGAGATCGAGGTCGTCAACGAGCTCGACGTCGAACTGGCGATCGTCATCGGGGGCGGCAACATCATCCGTGGTCTGGCGGCGAGCCACCGGGGCATCGAGCGGGTGACGGGCGACTACATGGGGATGCTCTCGACGGTCATCAATGCCCTCGCTCTGCAGGATGCTCTCGAGAAGCGCGACGTGCCGACGAGGGTGCAGACGGCGATCGACATTCGCGAGGTGGCGGAGCCGTTTATCCGGCGTCGGGCGATTCGCCATCTCGAGAAGGGTCGCACGGTGATCTTCGCCGCGGGCACCGGCAATCCGTTCTTCACGACCGACAGCGCCGCCGCCCTGCGCGCCAACGAGATCCACGCCGAGGTGCTCTTCAAGGCGACCAACGTCGATGGGGTCTATACCGCCGACCCGCGGACCGACGAAGCGGCCGAGAAGATGGAGGATGTGAGCTACCAGCAGGTCCTCGAGCAGAACCTCAAGGTGATGGACGCGGCGGCGATCAGCCTCTGCCGGGACAATCACATTCCGATCGTCGTCTTCGACCTGATGAAAAGCGGCAACGTGCGTCGAGCCGTCTGTGGTGAGAAGATCGGCTCCATCGTGAGCTGAGGAGGCCCCATGCAGGAGTTGTTTCTCGAAGTCGAACAGAAGATGAAGCAGGCGGTCGATCACCTGCACGAAGAGCTCAAGCAGCTCCGCACCGGCAGGGCTTCGCTCGCGATCCTCGAGCACGTCCACGTCGACTACTACGGCACGCCGACGCCGATCAATCAGGTCGCCAACCTCTCGGTACCCGACCCGACGCTGATCGTCGCTCAGCCGTATGACCCGTCGGTGATCGCCGATCTCGAGCGCGCGATCCAGACCGCCGACCTCGGGCTCAATCCGTCGAACGACGGCAAGCTGGTGCGCATCCCCATCCCGCCTCTCACCGAGGAGCGGCGCAAGGAGATGGTGAAGAAGGCGCACGACATCGCCGAGGCGACCCGCAACTCGGTCCGCGGCGCCCGTCGCGACGGCAACGAAGAGCTCAAGCGTATGGAGCGCGACAAGGAAATCGGCCAGGACGACGAGCACCGTGGCATGGACGAGATCCAGAAGCTCCACGACCACTACATCGGCGAAACCAACAAGACGCTCGAGAACAAAGAGAAGGACATCCTGACGGTCTGAGACGCATCGTGGCGTCTTCCTGAGGGATCTTCTCCGCACCCCGGCGATGGTGTTCCATGCCCTCGTGCCGGCGGCCGGCAGCGGCGAGCGCTTCGGTGCCGAGGTGCCGAAGCAGTTCGTCGAGGTGGCGGGCCGGGCGCTCCTCGAATGGACCCTCGATCGGCTGCTCCGGGCGGGAGCGGCGTCGGTCACGGTCGCCGTGCCCGTCGCTGACATCGAGCGAGCTCGCCAACTGTCGAGTGACGACCGCGTCCTCGTGATTGCGGGCGGCGGCAACCGTCAGGACTCGGTGGAGTTGTGCCTCGCCGGCTGTCCGGCCGACCCGGAAGAGTGGGTGCTGGTGCACGACGGCGCCCGTCCGGCGCTTCATCGTGACGATCTGCGAGCGTGCCTCGAAGCAGCCGCCGCCGGCGACGGGGCGGTGCTGGGGCGGCCGGTGTCGGACACCCTCAAGCTGGTCGCCTCCGGGCGGATCGAATCGACCGTCGATCGCAGTTTCCTCTTCCGCGCGGAGACCCCTCAGGTGTTCCAGCGGGAGCTTCTCGAGCGCGCCCTCGCCGAGGCTCGGGCGGACGGCTTTGTCGGTACGGATGAAGCGAGTCTCGTCGAACGCATCGCCGGCACCGATCTCACCGCCGTCGCCGCCGCGCACCCCAACCCGAAGCTGACGACGCCGGCGGACCTTCGAATCGTCGAAGCGCTGCTCGAGCGATAGCATCTGGCCGCCATGAGCTACCGCATCGGTCAGGGCTACGACGTCCACCCGCTGGTCGAGGGGAGGCCCCTCGTCCTCGGGGGAGAGACGATCCCGTCGCCGCGAGGGCTCGACGGCTTCAGCGACGCCGACGTACTGCTCCATGCACTGGGAGACGCCCTCCTGGGTGCGGCCGGTCTGGGGGACCTCGGCACGTACTTCCCCCCCGGCGTCGAACAGTGGCGCGGCGCCGCCAGTACCGATCTGCTGCGGCGCATCGTCGGGGAGGTGGCGGCGGCGGGCTTCCGGGTCGTCAACTGCGACATGACCCTCATCGCCGAAGGCCCGAAGATCGCCCCGTACCGCGAGTCTATCTGCGGCCGGGTGGCGGAGATTCTCGGCGTCGATCGCTCCGCAGTGGCGCTCAAGGCGACCACCAACGAGCGACTCGGTTTCGTCGGCCGCGACGAGGGGATGGCCGCCCTCGCGGTCGCGCTCCTCGAGTCGGCCGCCTCGTGATCGTCTACGGCTTCCACCCGGTTCGCGAGGCGCTGCGCCATCGCCCGCATGAGATCCGCAGGGTGCTGCTGGCGGAAAGGAAGGGCGGGCGCCGGGTCGAGGAGGTGGAGCGGCTGTGCCAGCGGGGCAACGTCCTGGTCGAGCGGCTCACGGCGGCCGAGCTGTCGAAGCGGGTCTCCGGGGTCCATAACGGCTTTGCCGCGGAGCTCGCAGGCTCCGCCGCGGCCACGGGCGGCGGCGACTCCGAACTCGTCGTGCTCCTCGAAGACGTCCAGGACCCCCGCAATCTCGGCGCGTTGTTGCGGGTCTGCGAAGGGGCGGGCGTCGGCAGGGTGATCGTGCGGGATCGCGGCACGGCCCCGGTCAACTCGACGGTCGTCAAGACCTCCGCAGGGGCAGCGGAGTGGGTGACTCTCGATCGGGTGCCCAACAGCGCCGCAGCCATCGACGCGCATCGCCGGAACGGCTTCTGGGTCTACGGCGCCGACGCCGAGGGCGATCCGGTGTGGGACGTCGATCTGACCGGCAAGGTGATGCTGTGCCTCGGCGGCGAAGAGAGGGGCCTCAGAGCCCGTACCCGCAGGGAATGCGACCGCCTCGTCGCCCTGCCGATGCAAGGGCGAGTCGACTCCCTCAACGTCGCTGCCGCGGCCTCGGCGCTGCTCTTCGAGTGCCTTCGCCAGCGCCGCGACTGAGTGCCGCGATCGAGCACGGCGTCGGGGCCCTACGGCCCGGTTGAAGTCGCCGGCTCGCCTCGGCTACACTTCGCGTCCGCTCCGCCGGGAAGGCCGGCATAGCTCAGGGGCTAGAGCAGCTGACTTGTAATCAGCAGGTCCTCGGTTCGAATCCGAGTGCCGGCTCCACAGTTCCGACGCAGTTGGGCGCACCGCGAGGGGCGAGGTTCAGTTGAGAAGTAGCGGGTACGGAGGTGTGGCCGAGTGGACAAAGGCAGCAGACTGTAAATCTGCCGGCGTAAGCCTACGGTGGTTCGAATCCATCCGCCTCCACCATCCGTTCGCTTTGCTCACTGCTGGTGCAGGCGGATGGATTCGGAGTTCGCACCAGGGGCCTTGCGGCCCCAGGTGACTCGTAGCGAATCCATCCGGGCACGATCGTTCGCTTCGCTTGTGGTTGGTGCAGGTGGATGGACTAGTAGGGCGTGCCAGAGGCCCTCGGGCCTGAGATGGAATGTGCCCGGAGTCGGTTCCCGAGACGGACCCCTCCGAGGTGATTCCGCGGCGGCACCGCTCGCGACGCATAGCATCGCCAGATGCCTCTTCTCCGGTCTGGTGCAACAATAGCCCGACTCTGTGGTTCGCTTGGGCCTAGTCTGGGCCAACGCAATTCTCTGGCCATGATGATCTAGACTTGCGGCTGATCAGGACTATGCGGTTCGAACGTGGACAGTTGCGGGCGCTCTGCAGTCAGTGAGCCGGAGCGGTCTCGTGTCTAGGGCCTAAGTCGCCCTGCGATCGGTTCCAGATGTTCCAAGTTAGTTCAGTCCTCGAGCCCCTACGAGAGTTTGCGGCGGCTGTCACCGCCAAGTCGAACCAACTCACGAGCGGCGAGCCGGAGGACCAGCTCCGCGGTCCGTTTGAGAACTTCATGCACGCCGCGGCCGAGGCGCTCGCGTCGAGCGTAGTGTGTACCGGAGAAACTCCCCTACCAGGGCGCCTGGGACGACCCGACTACGCGGTGCACGTCGGAAAGACGCTGGCAGGCTACGTGGAACTCAAGGCTCCTGGTGTGGGTGCTTTGGGGAGGCGCTTCAAGGGGCACAACAAGAGGCAGTTCAAGCGTTTCTCAGCCATCCCGAACATTCTCTACACGGATGGAAATGAGTGGGCCCTGTATCGAAGTGGAACGCTCGTAGGCACAGTTGCTCGTCTGCCAGGCGACGTGGCCGTCGCCGGCGCTGACGCAGCTGACGGTGAAACCGCCAAGACCCTAGAGAAGCTGCTGCGCGATTTCCTCTCGTGGAAGCCGATTCTGCCTACCAACAGGGAAGGCAAGATCGACCTTGGGGCTTTCGCAGCTATTCTCGCGCCCTTGTGTCGTTTGCTCCGGGAGGATGTTGGCGATGCCCTTCAGGATCAGAGCTCCCCAATAAACGAGTTGGCCAAGGACTGGCGCCAGCTCTTGTTTCCAGAAGCCACGGACAGGCAATTCGCAGACGCCTACGCGCAGACGGTAGCGTTCGCCCTGCTCCTTGGACGAAGTGAGGGCGCGGACCCGCTAACTCTGCACAGCGCTCAGGCAGCACTCGCAACACAGCACAACCTTCTTTCTCGAGCCCTACAGGTCTTGACGGATCCTGGCGCTCGGGCCGAGATGGCTTCGTCACTTGACCTCCTGCTGCGTGTGATCGCGGAGGTACCGGCTTCTACCTTCGTCGCAGCCCAGGATCCTTGGCTGTACTTCTACGAGGACTTCTTGGCCGACTACGACCCGAAGCTGCGGAAGGAGGTCGGTGCCTACTACACCCCGGTAGAGATCGTGCACTGCCAAGTTCGCCTAATTGACGACTTGCTGGTCAATCGACTGGGCAGGCCTCTTGGCTTTGCTGAGTCTGGCGTTGTCACGCTCGATCCGGCAGTAGGCACTGGGACGTATCTTCTGGGCGTAATAGAGCATGCGCTGCGCCGTGTTGAGAAGGAAGAGGGCGCAGGAGCCGTCGCTGGGCAAGCGACCGCGCTAGCTAGGAACCTCTACGGGTTCGAGCTCTTGGTAGGTCCTTACGCTGTTGCCGAGCTCAGAGTGAGCCGGGCCTTTCGGGATCGGGGCGGATCCCTTCCCGACGACGGGCCCCACGTCTACTTGACGGACACACTTGAGAGCCCGCACGCGAAGCCGCCGCAATTGCCGCTCTTCTTGAAACCGATCGCTGAACAGCACGCGAAAGCCCTAAGGGTCAAGAGCGACGTGCCGGTTATCGTCTGCTTGGGCAATCCCCCGTATGACCGTCACGAGGCCGCAACCAGCTCGAACAAGGGGCGCACAGGCGGATGGGTCCGGTGGGGGGATAGCGCTGATGGTTCGGATTCGATCCTTCGGTCGTTCTTGGATCCGGCCATCGATGCCGGCCACGGTGTACACGCCAAGAACCTCTACAACCTCTACGTTTACTTCTGGCGATGGGCACTATGGAAGGTGCTAGAGCACACGAGTTCGCTTGGTCCGGGTGTCGTCAGTTTCATCAGCGCCTCGAGCTACATCGATGGTGACGCTTTTTGCGGCATGCGCGAACACCTGCGAAGGCAATGCGATCAGATTTGGATACTCGATCTTGGAGGTGAAGGCAGAGGAACACGCAGGAGTGACAACGTCTTCTCTATCCAGACCCCGGTTGCCATCGCTCTCGCAGTTCGCGAGAGGACGGGCGATTCCAACGATCCCGCCGTGGTGCACTACGCTCGTATTCGCGGTACGAAGAAGGAGAAGCTCGCCACGCTGGATAGCTTAGCTGGCGTTGGTTCGATCAATTGGGAGGTCTGTCCCGACGACTGGCAGTCTCCGTTCCGCCCATCAGGCATGGGTGACTACTTCTCGTGGCCGTTGTTGACCGACGTACTCCCTTGGCAGCACTCGGGTGCTCAGGTTAAGCGCACTTGGCCTATCGGGCCTGACCCGGAGACTCTCGAAGCGAGATGGCGAGCTCTGTTGCATGCTCCGAATCGTTCGACTGCGTTCAAGGAAACTCGCGACCGGAAGATCGACCACAGCTACCCGTCACTCGCGAACGCCAGCGAGCGGGAGGAACCGCTTGCAGGTCTTGTGAGGGAGAGCCCGCCACCAGACAGGGTTCCCTATGGCTATAGGACGCTCGACCGTCAATGGATTCTGGCTGACAGCAGGGTAGGTGACTATCTTCGCCCTGCACTTTGGCGCATTCATGGTGCGCACCAGATCTACTTCGTGGAAGTCCACCGCAGACTCCTTGCGCTCGTCGCGAAGGACTTCCACGTAGGCCAGCGTGAACCCGTTGTCGGTCATCAGATCTACTTCGTGAGTCTCTTCTCACAACCGCTAGCCAAGGGGCCAGGCCTTACCTGTACAGCCCACATACCGGATCTTGATCACTTCCGCGGCTCCTACGGGGCCAAGGCGGTTATGCCGCTGTTTCGGTCTCCCGACCGGAGCGATGCGAACGTGCATCCCGGCCTGCTTGATGTTCTCTCCGAGTGTTTTGGTCGGTCAATGGGCGCTGAGGACTTGACAGCGTACGTCTATGGGCTGATGGCCCAGCCCGCCTTCACCGCCCTCTACGCAAAGGAGATGGAGAGCCGCGAGGTTCGAGTACCCATCACCAAGGATGTTGAACTCTTCGACAAGATGCGTGCCGTCGGGGCACGACTGATCTGGCTACACACGTTCGGGGAGCGCTTCGTCCCCAAGGGTGAACAGCGTGGCAGGCTTCCCCGTGGCAGAGCTAGGTGCTCGAAGGCCGTGCCCGACGATTTGGAGGGCTACCCGGAGACTTTCCGCTACCTCGCGGGATCACAGACCCTGCGAGTTGGTGAAGGAGAGTTCGGGCCGGTCTTGAGCGAGGTATTCGAGTTCGAGGTCTCGGGCCTCAAGGTAGTCCAGTCCTGGTTGAAGTACCGGATGAAGACGGGGGCCGGCAAGAGGTCTTCGCCTCTTGACGACATTCGTCCGATTCGATGGACGAGTCGGTTCACCAGTGAGTTGCTTGAGTTGCTCTGGGTTCTGGAGGCCACCGTCGAGGGCTACGAGGAGCAGGCTGCGCTCATGGAGGTCATTGTGAACGGGGACTGCTTCGTGGCAGAAGACCTGTCGCCCGTGCCCGGCGTCTTGCGCAAGGCTCCCCTTCGCAGGCCAGCGGAGAGGACCCTCTTCGATTAGGATCCGGGTCGGTCGGAGGTAGTTGCGCCGGACGCGTCCGGAGTTGGATGGCGCTTCGGGGCGCCTATGACGCCGGGCTCAACTCAGTCTCTCCCGTAGGAGCAAGTTGTCGATGTGCTTGCGCACGTCGAGGGTTCGGTTCTATCTGCCTTCGCCATGAGTAGCCCTTCCCCGCCAACGGTGCGAGCAGAGAACTCGGAAAACGCACCAGCAGTCCTGCGGCCCTTGGGCGACTCGTCGCGACTCGCTCCGGGCTCTTCGGCATCACTTAGCTCACTAGCGGCCGGATTGGGCGGCTTTGGGCATCCGATCGTGCAGGTCGAGCGAACGTTGAAGAGTGATCGGGCTTCAGGTCGATTCCGGCCTTCTCGTCCGGGCCGCGCACACGCGGGGAGCGTGAAGAGCGCTACTCTTGGGTGACGTGACGACTTCTTCCGAGTTTGCGGCACGGGTGTTGACGGCCAGTGCGAGGGGGTATGCGGCGGAGGCCGCCCGCCTTCTGCTGGAGAAGCATCCGGATACGGCCGGGCGCTTCGGGGCGGGTGCGTTCGCCGATTGGCAGGCTCACCTCGGGCAGCGGATCGAGGAGCTGGCTGCGGCACTCCTCGCGGAGGAGCCGGAGATGTTCGCCGCCGAGGTGGCTTGGTCGGCGGAGGCGTTTCGGGCGCGAGAGGTTCCTCAGTCGGATCTTCGGGCGAGCCTCGAGTGCTTGCGGGAGGTGCTTGTCGACGAGCTTCCGGAGAGCGCAGGCGAGTTGCCGCTGACCTGCATCGACGAGGCCCTGGGGGCTCTCGATGCCGAGGTGTCCGATACCGAGGCGCCCGATGCCGAGGCAGTCGCTCCGCAGCCGGTCGCGCCCGCGGATCGTGAGACGGAGAGGGTCGCCCTCGGCTACCTGGAGGCGGCTCTCGAAGGCGACCATCAGCGGGCTGTCGATGCGGTGATGGGAGCGGTCGAGGATGGCCTGGCGGTGGTGGAGGGGTTCGAGGTGTTGGGCGTCGCCCAGCGGCGAGTGGGTGAGATGTGGCATGCCCACGAGGTCGGAGTGGCGCAGGAGCACTTCGTAACCGACACCACCCGTTTCGTCCTGACCCTCCTCCGACAGCGGGCGGCCGAGCTCTCCACCGGTGGAGACGAGCCCAACGGCAAGTCCGTCGTCGTCGCCCTCGCGCCCGGCAACTTTCACGACATCGGCACGAGGATGGTCGCTGCGCACTTCGAGATGGATGGGTGGCGCACCGTCCATCTCGCCGAGCCGATGTCGAGCGACGACCTGGTGCTCGGCCTGGCTGCGTTCGAGCCGGATCTGCTGGCACTTTCGATGTCGCTGTCGACGCAACTGAGTGAGACCATCGATCTGGTCGAGAGGATACGGGCCCGGACTCCCGGCCTCGGGATCCTGCTCGGCGGCCGAAGCCTGGAGCAGCGCCCGCAGTTGTGCGAGCGGATCGGTGCGGATGCGTTCGCCGGCTCCGCCGCCGACGGTCCTCGGATCGGAAGGCGGCTGGTCGGTCTCTCGCCCGGGGAGTGAGGGGGTCCGCCCCCTGGCGAAGAAGCCGCTTCTCGTCGCCGTCCGCGAGGACGATGGGGGTAGAGACCGCAATTCCGGCGTGCTAGGGTGCAAGGATTGGCTGCACCGGTAGGCGGTGCGGTGGTGGTGCAGAATCCACCAGCACAGGGAGGAAAGCAGGCATGACGAGAGGGAATCGAAGCGTTTTCTTGATCGCCGGGTTGGTCGGGCTTCTGGTGGCGGCCGGGGTTCAGGCGCAGCCGAATCTGGCCGAGCCTGCCGATGCCGGTACTGCGAGGCCTGCTCCGCCGCCGGCGGGTACGTTGGGACAGACGACTCTGATGTGGGACGACGGTTCCTTCGAGAACGGCCTCGGCCCGACGGGCGGCCACTACGACGGACAGTTCGCGATGCGTTTTGGCGGTGCGGCCGCGACGACGGGGCTGGTGCCCTTCGTGCTGCGGGGAGCCTACGTCCGGGTGCGGTCCGGCGCGCCAGGAATCACGGCGGCCAACGTCAACTTCTGGCATCCACTCACTGCCAGCGGGTTCCCGACCGGAGGCTCTCCGTTGGTGCAGGAGCCGGCCGGAGCGAGCACCGGCGTGACTCAGCAGGTGTCGATCAGCGGCGGCCCCGTCGTCAACACCCCCAACGGCAGCGTGCTCGTCGGTCTCGGCGGGTTGGGGACGACGAGCTGGTTCATCGATCGCGACACCAACGGTCCGAACAACGACCGTGAGTTCGCGGGCGAGTCCTCGAACAACACGCTGGTGCTGAGCCTCGGCCCGGGCACGCTCGGCAACTTCGGTTTCTCGGGCAACTACTTCGTCCGGCTGGTCGTCGACGGCAACGTGCCGGTCGAGCTGGAGCGCGTCTCGATCGACTGAGGCCGCTGCCGAGCGTCGCAGCACTGCGTGGCCGCGGTGCCCCTTCCGTCGGGTTTTCGGTCGGAAGAAGGGGATCGCGGCCTTGCTGCGTCGGGGGAACGAGGGATGACACGGTGGAGCGCAGTTCGGACGGTCGTGCTGCTGGTCGGTGTGGCGGCGAGCGGCTGCGAGCCGCCTGACGAGACCGGCGCCCTCGCTTCGTGGCGGGGAGGCCGGATCACCGTCGAGGCTCTCGACGCCGGCGTGCGTGCGGCGAGCGCCCCAGAGCGTCAAGCTGCCGAGGCCTCCTCGCTGACGGACTGGGTCTCCGAGCGGGTGCGCGAGCTCGCGGTGGAGGAGATCGTCAGCCGCCGGGCGGAACAGTCCCAGAGCGTGACCGCGGCGGATCGCCTGAGAACCCGCTTCGGGGCCAGTCGCGAGATCGGCAGAGGGTACATGGCGCGGAGGTGCGGCGACGTCGAGGTGCCCGAGGAGCAGATCGAGGCGGCGTGGCGCAAGCGCCATCCCGAGCCCCGACAGGAGTGGATCCTCCTGCGGCATATCTACAGGCGCGCCGGTGCCGATCCGCAAGAGCGAGCCGCGGCTCGCGAGCGGCTCGAAGATCTCGACCGGGAGATCGAAGCCGGTGCGAGCTTCCTCGAGCTGGCTCGCCTTCATTCCGAGTCGGAAACGGCGAAGGAGGGCGGACTGATCGGGCGTCTGTCGAGGTCCGCACCGGTGGACGAGACGGTCCTCGAAGCGGCGTGGGCGCTCGGCGACGGAGAAGTGAGCGGCGTCGTCGAGACCGGCAACGGAATGCACCTGCTTCTGCGAGAGGCGTCGGGCACCACCGTGCGGCCGGCCCTCGAGGAGGTACGCCAGGAGCTCGAGCAGGCGCTTCGGCTCGCCGCCTTCGAGCAGTGCGGCCGAGAGGTGCTGGCCGGACTGGCAGAGGTCTCGCCCATCCTCGTCGATCGTGAGGCGCTTCTCGACCCCACCGCAGCCGGTCGGCCCTCTCTCATCGTCGGCGAGGAGAGCTTCACGGCACCGGAACTCGAGGGGCTGTCTCCGGACGGCGAGCCGCTGCTCTGGCTGCCGCAGCCCGGTGAGCTGCTGCGGCAGTTCGGCGAGGCGGTGCTCCTCACCCGCGAGGCGCTCGACGCCGACCCGACCCTGGCCGAGCCGTTCGGGAAGTTGCAGCAGGCAGCGCTCGAACGCCTCCTCATCGACCGGCAGTGGCGTGCGGAGCGGAGACGGTCGGTCGAGACCCGGCCCGAAGGGGAGCTGAAGGCCTACTTCGAGGAGCATCGCGACCGCTTCCGGTCCGAGCTCGAACTCGATCTCGGCCTGCTGCTCGTCGACGGCGAAGGCCGGCCTGGGCGCCGGGCCGCTCTCGAGCGGGCGAGACAGGCCCGTGCTCGCCTGTTGTCGGGCGAGTCGTTCGAGACGCTGGCGCAGACGTTGTCGGACCACCGCAGCGCCGACGACGGCGGCAGGCTCGGCATGCTTCCACTGCCGAGGGTCCGGACGCTCGTCGGCACGCGAGCGACGACGGCCGCCCTCGGGCTGGAACTCGACGAGGTTTCCGAGCCGATGCTCTTCCAGGATGGGCCCCACCCTCGCTACGCCCTGGTGAAGCTCTTCGGCCGGACAGAGCCGCAGGCCCGCTCCTGGATCGACGCGCGGGACGACGTCATCTCGACGCTGGCCGCGGAAGAGGTGCGACGCCTCGATCGGGAAGTCGCTGCGCGGCTGCTGGAGGAGGAGGAGTTCGAACTTCACACCGGCGCCATCGACTCCTACGTCCGCGAGCTCGACGCGCGATGAGCGCTCTCACTCGCCGGGCGGCGCTCGTTGCGCTGGGCGTCTCTGCGCTCGTCGGCTGCGGCTCGGAAGCGCCGCCCAACCTCGTCCTCGTCACGCTCGACACGACCCGCGCGGATCGCCTCGGTCTTTACGGCTACCCCGAAGGCACGTCGCCGACCCTCGATGCTCTGGGCGCCGAGAGCCTCGTCTTCGACAACGCCTTCTCGATGGTGCCCGTCACGCTCCCGGCGCACACTTCGATGCTCTCGGGTCTCGCGCCGCTCGCTCATGGGGTGAGGGACAACGGCAGATTCGTCGTGCCGGACGATCTGGAGACGCTTCCGGTTCTCCTGAGCGAGCGCGGCTTCGAGACCGCGGCGTTCGTCAGCGGCTTCGTTCTCGACTCCCGATTCGGCCTCGATCGCGGATTCGACCTCTACGACGACGCCTTCACCGACCGGTGGAGCGAGAGCAAGCTTCGGGACGCGAGGATCTACAACCAGATGGTGACCGACCGTCCGGCCGACCAGACGACCGATCGGGCGCTCGAGTGGCTCGACGGGGATCGCCGCGAGCCCTACTTCCTCTGGGTGCACTACTACGATCCGCACCAGCGCTACGCCCCACCGCGACCCTTCGATCAACGCTTTCCGCAGAGCCCCTACGACGGTGAGATCGCCTTCATGGACTCGCAGATCGCCCGGCTCTTCGAGCGAATCCGGGAGCGGGGCGAGTGGGAGCGCACCGCGATCCTCGTGACGGCCGATCACGGCGAGGGCTTCGGTCAGCACGGCGAGGCCACGCACGGGGTGCTCGCCTACGACGCGACGCTGCGGGTGCCGATGATGGTGAAGCCACCGGGCGGCAGACCGGCGCCCGCGAGAATCGAGGAGCCGGTCTCCCATCTCGACATCTTCACGACCTTCGCCGCCCTCGGCGGCCTCGACAGCGGGTCCGACCTTCGCGGACGCGACCTCCTCCAGGCCGCGAGCGGGCGCTTCGGCAGCCGTCCCGCCTACTTCGAGTGCGCGCTGCCGAGATTCTCGTTCGGCTGGGAGTCGCTCTTCGGAGTGCGGGCCGACGGCTGGAAGTACATCCGCGCGCCGAGACCGGAGCTCTACGACCTCCAGTCGGATCCTGACGAGCTGTACAACCTCGTCGATCGCGAGCCGGAACGGGCCGCGGCGATGGAGGGGCTGCTCTTCCGCTGGGTCGAGGAGGAGGCGACCGACAGCTCCGAGGCCGCGGGAGAGATGTCCGACGACGTGCGCCGCCGGCTCGAGGCGCTCGGCTACCTGACGGGCGGCTCGGCGAGCGACGCCGAGCTCACTCCCCGCGAACCGACCGGACTCAGGAGCCCCAACGAGGGGATCACCTTCCTCGCTGACTACTACCTCGCCAACGCGCTCGCCGGCCGGGGGCAACTGCGGGAGGCGGCCGAGATCTACTCGAACGTCCTTGTGCCGCTCGATCCCTCCAACCCGACCTTCCTCGGCAGCCTCGCCAATCTCGAGCGCAAGCTGGGCCGCTCCGAAGCCGCGTTTTCGCTCTTCCGGCAGGCCCAGGCTGCGGATCCGGAAGATCCCGAGACTCTCGTGGCGCTCGCCCAGCTCGAGTATGACCGCGGTGAGGCCGACTCGGCACGCGACCTGCTCTCCGCGGCGCGGCAGGTGGCCCCCTCTCACCTGACGGCGGCGTTCCTCACCGCCGATCTCGAGTCCCGGGAGGGGCGCCAGGAGACCGCCGTCGAGGCCTACCGCCGGACGCTGGAGATCGACCCGAGCCACCGCGACAGCTGGATCGGCCTCGGCATCGCTCTCGGCCGTCTCGATCGACTCGACGAGGCTCGCGAGGCCCTCGTGCGTTCTCTCGAGGTGGCCCCCTTCTCGGCTCGGGCGCACTACAACCTCGGCCTGCTCGAGATGCGCTCCGGCAGGCCGTCGCCGGCGGCCGACGCTTTCGAGCGCGCCCTGCGCTACCAGCAGCCGTATCCGGCGGCCACGCTCGGGCTCGCCTCCGCGTGGATTGAACTCGGCGAGACGGCGAGGGCGAAGGAACTGCTCACCCGACTGGCGGGCGAGGCGCGGCGGGAGTCGGCGATCGCCGAGGCGAAGCGTCTGCTCGCCGAGCTCGAGGCGTCGTCTACCGCAACCCGGCCGGAAGGGTGATCCCGCAACCGGCGAGGATCGCTTCCACCGCGATCGCGGCCCCGCGCTCGTCGCGCAGCCGCCGCACCCTGTCGTCGATCCGCCCGGCGAGCAGCTCGTCCTCGAGCCCCGGTCGCGCCTCCTCGTAGGTCGGGGGGTGGGGACTCGTCTTCGCCACGAGCCGCAGGACGATGAACCCCTCGGGCTCGAAGCGGGCCCGCTCGGGGACGTAGCGCTCCATGCGGAGCACGGGGCTGATTTCGCCCTCTGACAGCCCGAAGGCGGCAGCGGCGACGGCGGGTGAGACGCGGTTGCCGAGGAGCTTCCTCGGCAGCGGACCCCAGCGCTCGAGGGTCTCTGGCGGAGGAGGGAAGCCTTCCCGCCAGGCGGTGGCGATTCGCGTCGCCTCGGCATGAGCGGGGCGCAGCCGACCGCTCGCGGCCGCGACGAAGGCGACCTCGAACTCCCGCAGCTCGGGACCGGCGAGGCTCGCGCCGCGGCGCTCGTACATCGCCCGCAGCCGCGCCTCGTCGGCCGGCTCTGCAGCGAGCTCCGAGCGTCGCGCGGAGGCGCGCAGGAGCTCGCCCGCCAGCAGGCGGTCGGCGACGCTGCTCCAGCGTGCTTTGGTCTCCGGCGTGTCCGCAACCCCCGACTCGAGCGCCCAGCGGGCGAGGCGCTGCTCGTCGATCGCCGCCTGAAGCCGTTCCTCGAAGCGCGGCGGCCGGCCGCCGACGCCGAGCTCCTCGAAGGTCAGCGTGCGCTCTCCGAGGGTGACCGTCTTCGCCTCGTCGTCCCGTCGGAGGGGCCAGCGACGTTCGGCCTCCGCGAGCGCTTCGCTTCGGCGTCGCTCCCGCTCCAGATCGCGCAGCTCCGCTTCGATCCGCGGCCGAGCCGCGTCGAGCTCGAGGGTGCGCGCCGGGAATCGAGCGTCGAGCAGGATCAACGCCAGCCCTCCGGGAAGCTCGACGATGTCGCTCACCTCACCCGGCTGGAGCTCCCAGGCGGCCGCCTCGTACTCTTCGAGCAGGGTGCCGCGAGGGCTCGCCTGAACCGCCCCGCCGCGCCGTGCGTTCTCGGCCTCGCTGTGCTCCCGGGCGAGGTCGGTGAATCTCTCTCCGGCGACGATTCTCTCCCTCAGGTCCTCCAGACGACGCCGCGTCGCGTCGACGGCCTCGGCCGACGCCTCGGGCGGCAGCTTGAGCATCAGGAAGCGCGTGGCGATGCGCTCGTCGATCGAGAAGCGTTGCGGATGGGCGGCGAAGTAGGTCTGGATCTCGTCGTCGCCGATCGTCCGCTCGGAGACGAAGGAGGCTTCCGCTGATTCTACGAGGTGTCGTCTTCTCACACGGGAAAGGAGTTCGGCCACCTCCGGCGTCGCGTCGAAGCCCGATCGCCTGGCTTCCTCGGCGAGCTCGTAGTCGACGAGCCGGCTGCGTACGGTGCGCAGCAGGTCTTCGGGGCCCGGTTCAGCGGTGGGCTTCGAAGCTTCGACTTCGGGTAGGCCATCGCCGGCCACGAGGGGCGCGAGGACGTGGCAGCGCAGGTCGTCCGACACCGAGGAGCCTGCCTCATCGGTTGCGTTCGACAAGCTCGTCGACAGGGCGAGGGCGCCGAGGATGGCGGCCGTGCTGGTAAGGCTTCGAGGCATCGGAGGCTTAACCTAGCAAGGGCCCCGTCCTTGCCGGGCGGTCGCCGCTCGGTTCCTTCGCGGGGTGGTAAAGTCCGCTCGGCGGCGGTCGCCGCCCACCATGGCGGTCGCCGATCGCGGGAGTAACTCAGTGGTAGAGTCTCGGCCTTCCAAGCCGTTGGTCGCGGGTTCGATTCCCGTCTCCCGCTCCATTCGCTGCCGCTCATGGAGCGAGAGACGGGAATCGGTCGTCGCACGCGCAGGCGCGTGCTCAGGAGCGATTCCCTTGGTGGTTCACTCGCTTCGCTCGTGAGACGGAGTTCAACGAGCCGCTGCCGCTCATGGAGCGGGAGACGGGGATCGGTCGTCGCACGCGCAGGTGCGTGCTCAGGAGCGATTCCCTCGGTGGCTCACTCGCTTCGCTCGTGAGGCGGAGGTTCGACGCTGGCTTAGTCGCCGGTTCTGCTCTCGCGGCACCCGGCCTCGGCTACAGGAAAAAGGCGGCCCCGCGGGGCCGCCTGGGTTCTTCGGGGCTGACGCCCTCCTAGAAGCTGTAGTCGATCGAGAAGACCGGGATGACGTCCTGGTCGATCAGGCCGTCGTCGGAGAGCGAGAAGATCGCGTTGGCGGAGATCAGCAGCGAGCCCTTCGGGTTGAGGCGGAAGCCGATGGAGCCGAAGGAGATGTCCTGGTCGTCGATGGTGCGATCGACGGTCGGCAGCCGGGTGTCGAACACCTCGCCGCCGTTGCTCATGGCGAAGAAGAAGTCGTCGCTCGACTGCCGAAGGCCGGGGGCGTCGAGCAGGCGGCGGCCGACGAGGTCGCCGTTGATGGTGAAGCGCTGGCCGGCGGCGATCGCGAAACCGACCGAGTAGTTGATCTCGTCCGGCAGGGTGTCGAGCACCTGGCCGCCGACGCCGGAGAAGGTGTAGCCGAGGTTGAACAAGGGGGCGAACCTGCCGAACTCGCGGCTGCCGATCAGGAACATCTTGACCTGGGTGCCGCCGGTGCCGAGGAGCTTGCGCTCGTCGCCGGTCGCCAGCCGCAGATCGACTCCTGCGGCCATGCCGCCGCCGGGGGCGTCGCGGAAGCGGTACTTGCCACGCACGAGGACGTCTCCGATTCCGGATGCGCTGGCGGAGCTGCGTGCGATGGCCGAGTCTTCGTTGAGTACCTGAAGGTTCGGGTCGTTGAGATTGAAGCCGTGGATCGCCGACCCGAGCTCGTCACTGGAGAGCCGCAGGATGTCGAGGCGAGCTTCGACGTCGAGCTGCGTCTCGACCTGCGGCACGGCGAACGAGACGTCGAACTTGTCGGTGACGCCGTAGGTCACGACCAGCACCGTCGAGTCGGTCGCGAGATCGACCTGCATCTGAGTCGAGATGACATCGCCCTCGAAGAACGGATTGAGCCGGCCGTTCTCGCCGGTGTCGAGATGGAGGAGCTGGAAGTTGACGCCGCGCCGCGACAGCTCGATCGAGCCGTAGTCGTCGAACTCGACCGACTGGGCCGAGAGACCGATGTTCCACTTGCCGCGGCCGATCGTCAGAGCACGCTCCGAGAAGAGCGAGCCGAAGGACTCACTGGCCCGCGTGAAGACGCCGGTGTCCGGGTCGTAGTTGTAGGCGAAGCCGCCGCCGGGCGAACCGACCGGGAGCGTTGTCAGCGCCGGTGCGAAGGCGGCGACGAAGGTGTCGTTGATCAGCTCGAGCTGCTGTTCGCCCGAGAAGTGGGCCTCGTGAAAGTCGTTGTCGAGTTCGATGGTGCCGAACAGGTTCTGGATGACGAAGGCCAGCTCGGACTGCTGGCCGTGCGCGATGCCCGCCGTGCCCAGCAGGCCCAGAATCACGGCAACTTGGATGGTTCGTCTCACGGGAGCCCCCTACTCATGTCGATTCTTCGTCGAGGCTCCGGCGATCGGGGCCTACGTGCAGGATAGTTGCTGGCAACGGCTTGGTTGTTACAATAGTCGAGGCCCCGGAAGTCCGTCAACGAAAGATCGAACTCTTGGAAAGATCGCATCTCCCACTCTGGACGCTCGTCTTGTGCGTCCTCGTCGTCGCCCTTGCGGGGCCGGGCTGCAACAGCAAGCGTCGATCGCCGACGGACCCGACCCCGGCCGGTGATCCGAACGTGACCAGCACGACCACGACGACGACCACCACCACGACGACGACCACCACGACCACGACGACGACGGCCTCGACCTCCACGTCGACTTCGTCGACCTCGACGAGCACTACGTCGACCACGTCCACGACGACCACCACGACGGCGACGACTTCCACGACCGGGACCACGTCGACCACAGCGACGACGTCCACCACCGGCACGACCTCGAGCACCTCGTCGACCACCTCATCGAGCACCAGCTCGACGTCTTCGACGAGCACGACGAGCACGACCACAACCACTACGACCACCACGACGACGACCACAACGACGACCACCACCACGACCACTACGACCACGACCATGGGAACGGACTACACCCTGGACGTGCATCCACTGTGGTCGGAAGGCCGGCCTCCGCTCCCGACCGGTGAGAATCAGTGCATCGATTGCCACACCGGTGGGAGTCCGTCGGGCAATCTGCTGCTCGACACCACGCCCTCGGCGGCCTGCAACAACATCCTGAGCCGTCTCGACACCGGTTCGTGCAACATGATGGTCAGCGAGATCGTCTGCAAGCCCGCGACGAATGGCTGTGCGCACGGCGGCCTGGAGCACAACCAGTTCGACATTTCCGGAACCGGCTGTAGCGGTTCGGACTGTCAGACCGTGCTCGACTGGTGCAACGACGGCGCCGTCTGCCCCTGACGGCCGGGTGGAGGGACGCCGTTCAATGGACGCCCGTCGCGCCGGGCGAGTGGCGGGATGGCTCGTCGCCGTCGCGGCGACGTTGCCCGCCACCGCGAGCGCCGGGCGGATCTCCCTCGATCTCGCGCTGAGCTGTACGCCGTCGGAGGCGATGTTCGAGTGCCTCGCCAGCGTTCGCAACAGCGGTGAGGAGGCTGCGGTCGCGCCGCGCCTCGAGCTTCGCATCGGCGACGCGACTCACTCCTGGGAGGCGACCGACCTCTCTCCCGGTGCGGAGGAGGTGCGCTCCTTCGAGGAGGCGCTCCCTGCGGCGGCTCGGGTCGCCGTGCTCTTGAGGGTGCGATATCGCGACGCCAACGACTATGCCCTCAGCGCGGTGTCGGCGCTGGAGGCAGTGATCGACGGGAGCGTCGAGCCGCCGGTCGCCGGCACGTTCGAGGCCTCACCTCTCGCGACTCGGGGGCGCGCGGTCGCCAACCTCGTGAGCCGGGTCGACGAGGCGCGTTCGGCGACGATCTCGTGGTGGGCTCCCGACGAGCTCGAGTTCGGCGAGCCTTCGCGGGTGGAGCTGGGCCCCCTTCGATCGGCCGACATAGCGGTTTCGATTCGCAATCGCAGCGGTCTTGCCGGCAGCAGCTATCCGATCTTTGCGCTCGTCGAGACGAAGGCAGAGGGCCGCTCGATCACCCGGGTCGTCGGGACGACGTTGACGATTGTCGCTCCACCGCAACGGCCGTGGCTCACCTGGGCACTGCTGGCGGCGCTGGCGGGGAGTGTCGCGGCCTTCGCCCTCCTTCAGTTCCGTCGGCGCTGAGCGGCGGCACGGGGTCGCCTTGAGCCAGGGAGTCACCCCTTCGACGCCAATGCCGGGCAAGCCTAGTCTGGGCAAGCCCACGCCCGGAAAGCCGGTCCCGGGGCAGAGGCTCGCCCAAGGGATGACGCCCCACCTCGCCCTGCTGGCAGCGCTCGAGCTGCTGCTGCTGGCGGTCGTGGGCGGTGCCATCTTCAGCGGCCGTGCGGCGACCGGAGGGGACCTCGCCTCTCACTACCAGACGCTGCTGCATCTTCTGGAGTCGCTGCCGGAGGGGCGGCTGCTCGATTGGATGCCGGAAGCGTTGGCAGGCTTCCCGCTCTTCCAGCCGTACTTCCCGCTGCCGTTCCTGCTCATGGCGGCGGCGGCGCCGGTCCTGGGGCCGGAGACGGCGTTCAACCTGGGTTCGCTCGTCGGTGTTTTCGCTCTCCCACCAGCTGCCTGGTGCTGCCTCAGGTGGCTCGGGCAGTCCCGGATCGTGGCGCTGTGCGGCGCGGTCGGAGCGGTCGCCTTTCTGCTGCACGAGAGTCACGTGGTGTGGGGCGGCAATCTCCTCAGTGTGCTGGCCGGCGAGTTCGCCTACTCCCACGGAGTCGTCTGGTTTCTGCTCTTCCTCGGGCTCCTCGGCCGCTGTCTCCGTGAACGGGAGTCCGTCGTCTGGCCGGCGTCGGCGCTCGCCGGACTGGCCCTCTCTCACGGTTACCCCTTCGTGGTGGCGATGGCGGTGGCCCCCGCCTTCCTGCTGGTGGTGCCGCGAGGCGCGGTACGGGCTGCGGGCACCGTCGTTCTCGGGCTCGGGCTCACCGCGTTCTGGCTCGTGCCCTCGCTCGCCTATGCTCCGTACGGCACGGCGTACGGTGACGAGTGGGGCTCGACCGGCTGGGGTTCGGTGCTGCCGCCCTCCCTCGTCCCGTGGATGCTGCTCGCCGTCGGTTGGGGAGTCGTCGCCCTGTGCGGGTGGGGAAGAATCCGGAAGCAGGATGGATGGTTGTTGCCGCTTCTCGTGACGCCGCTGGTGTCCTTCGTGCTCTTTCGCGCCGCCTGGTTTCTCGGGCTGGTCGACATCAGGTTCCCGCCCTTCGGCCAGCTTGCGCTGGTCCTGCTCGGGGCGTGTGCCCTCGGGAGGATCGCGGAGGCGAGCCGGGCGCCGCTGCTCCTGACCTGGATCGCCTTCCTCGCCGTGGCGGTCGGCCAAGTGATGGCGCCCTCGCGGATCCCCGGCTGGGCCGACTGGAACTACCGCGGGTTCGAGGGGGCTCCGGGATGGGCGGAGTTCTCGCGCGTGATGGAGGAGGTCAGGGGTGACCTCGGAGACTCGCGAGTCGCCTGGGAGCACTCACCGCTCTACGACACCGTCGGCACGATCCGGGCCTTCGAGAGTGTGCCGCGTTTCTCCGGCAGGGCCACACTCGAGGGCCTGTACGGCCAGTCCTCTCTGAGCTCGCCGTTCCTCTTCCTGTTGCAGAGTCAGATTTCGAGCCTCCAGTCGTGCCCGTTCCCCAACTTCGGCTGTTCCTGGCTCGACCCGGACGGTGCGGCACCACGACTGCGAACCTTCGCGGCGGGCGAGGTGATCGTGCGCAGCGATCGTGCGATCGACGCCTACGAGAGTTCGTCGAGCTACGAGCTCGTCTCCCGGGTCCCCCCGTACTCGGTCTACCGCCTGAAAGGGGAGCCTCCCCGCTACGTGGAGCCGCTGGAGCAGAGGCCGCTGGTGATCGACGCGCCGCTGGCCGACTGGAAGGGGGCGAGCTACCGCTGGTTCCGGCGTGATGGTTGGACTTCGAGGCCTCTGGTCTGGAGCGGCACTCCGGGCGCGTCCGAGCTCGGTCGCAAGGTCAGGGAGCTGCCCGACTTCTGGGACGGCGTCCCTTTCCCGTCGCCGCCGCGGGCGAGCGCCCGCCTCGGGCGCCGGTCGATCCGGCTCGAAACCGAAACGCCGGGTCATCCGCTTCTGGTGAAGGTCTCCTATCACCCGCGTTGGCGGGCGTCGGACGGCAGTGCCGTGCATCTGGCGGCGCCGAGTCTGATGCTGGTCGTTCCTCGATCCCGGCAGCTCGAGCTGCGATTCGAGCGGACGGGAGTCGAGATCGCCGGACTCTCGATCTCCGTCGTGTCGGTCCTGGTGGTCGGCCTCATCCTCCGGCGCCGGCGGGGTGGCGGGCGGGAGGGGCACTCCCGGTGGGTGGCGGCGTCGGTCGAGAGTGTTCTGCGCGGTTGCCTTCTGGGGAGCTATGGCCTGGCGATGATCTTGGCGTGCGCCCCGTGGGAGGTCCCTACCGAGGATCGGCGGCTCGATGAGGCGATGAGTCTCTACCGCGAGGAGGGTTGCGCGCCGGCCTGGCCGAAGTTCGCTTCGATCGTGGAGGACTTCCCGGCGTCGAGGCATGCCCTCGAAGGGGTCATCCATCTGGCCCGTTGCGACGCCTCGGACGGCAACTGGAGGTCGGCGCGGGAATGGTCGCGCCGCTTCGCGATCGACTACCCCCGCCATCCGTACGTAGCCGAAGCTTGGTTCCGCTGGGGTGAGAGCCTCTACCGGCTGGGCGACGTCGAGGCAGCCTCGGCGACCTTCCGGGAGCTGCGAGATCGACACCCCGAGAGCGACTGGCTCGATGACATCGATCTGCTTCTAGCCCGTCCTTCTCCCGCCGCCTCACCTCGGTAGGCCGTATGTCACTGAATCTACTTCGTTCTCCGGTCGCTGTGCTCCTCGACGTAGCTACGGCTACGCCTGTGGTGCTCGCGACCGTAGGCCTCGGATCTTCGGCAACCTACGACCCACCAGGCCGGAGCGGCGTGAGAAGAACTAGCTAGCGTTCTCAGTCGACTGACACGAAGCGGTGTCGGGCGTCAGGCGTCTTCCCGACTCTGCCGGCGGAACAGGCGGATCGTCGGCAGTACCGCCCACTCCTCGAAGCCGACGGCGACGGCGCGCTCGGCCATGGCAGGCATCTCGTCGCCGTGAAGGCGGGCGGAGAAGACGAGCCATTCGGGGCGCGAGGTGGTGCGGGTCTCGCCGTCGGGACCGAAGTACCGAGGCTCGAACGGGTTGGGCCACATGAAGAGCTGCTTGCGCTCGGCGAGAAACGGCAGCAGGTCGTAGCTCGCGCTGACGGCATCGTCGCCGACCCGCGATCGGACCTGTTCGAGGTCGATGTGAACCTGCGGGTCGATCTCCGGCACCGGTCGAAGCGCCTGGTCCCACCTCACGATCCGAGGCCCGCGCGCGAGATGACCGTAGGCGAGGCCTGCGACTCATCGTCAGCACAGCGACGCAGGTAGCCGCGAGGCGCCAGCGGACTTTCCGGCGACGCAGCCAGTCACGAACGCGACCCCAACCGAAGACGAAGGCGAGAAAGAGGGAGGGGAGAAGCCCGCTCGTGTAGTGGTACAGGATCTCCTTGGCGTAGGGCCAGTCGGAGGCCAGCGACAGCCCGAGCATCGGATTGAGGACGAGCGGCACGGGTGAGGCCCACGGCAGGAAGCCGAGCGACACCGTCAGGTCGCGGAGGAAGACGAGGTTGGCCGGGGTGACGAGGTGATCGCCGACGAACTCGGCGATCCCGAGCTCCCCGGACAGTACCGCCCTCGCCGTGGTCATCCGTCCACCGTAGATGTAGTCGTGGTCGGCGGCGATGGCGGGAATGACGACCGTCACGATCAGCAGGGTAGCGGCGATGCCGCCTGCGGCGACCCAGCGACCCCGCCGGTCGCCCCGGACCCACATCAGGAGGCCGAGGCTCGCCAGCACCAGTCCCATGTTCTCCTTGACCAGGACGAGTGCGAGCGCGGAGGCGATCAGGAGGCGAGGTCTGCCGCCGGCCGCGGCGAGCCAGACGAGCAGCCCGAGGGGCACCGCGAAGGCGCTCGTGTGGTAGCTGTCGAGGTTGAGGTGATGGACGGCTGGGTGGAGGAGGTAGCAGGCGGCTACGGCGAGAGCCTGCCGGCGCGACTCGAGCTCGCGTCGCGCGATCGAGTAGAGCGGCAGCGCAGCCAACCCGAGCGCCGCCGTCTTCGCCCACAACAGCACGAGGGGATGGGCGACCAGCCGCATCGGCAACGCGAGGAGCAGGTTGACGAAGGTCGCGTGGTCGGCGAACAGATGCAGGCCTCGAACCGTGACGAAGGGAGTCTCCCCGCGGCTCAGCAGCCAGACTCCCTGGTAGAAGATCGCCAGATCGAAGTCGGGGTAGTGGAGGGCGTAGAGCTTCAGGTACTGCTTCCAGGCGAAGAGCGTCACGTAGCCGGCGATGGCGAGGGCGAGCACCGTTTCGGGCCAGCGCCGCCGCAGGAACGGCCGCGCGCTGTTGGTCACGACGGTCCACGAGCTCACGAGCGCGGCCGGCTCCACATCCACCGCGCGAGGTGGAAGAACTTGTGCAACGCTTCTCGAGGCAGGCTGAAACGGCTGCGGCGCCGGTCGTCGCAGTCGACGGGGATCTCGACCACCTCGCCGCCGGCGGCCTGGACTGCGGCGATCGCGTAGAGCACGTAGGCGGTGCCGTCGACCAGCGTCTCGAGGTGGGGCTCGAGGGCTGCGATCCGATAGCCCTTGGCGGCCATCGAGTAATCCTGGAACGGCAGACCGCATCGCCTGGCGACGGCGATGAACGTGCCGCTTCCCGTTCTCCGCAGCCACGAGCGCTTCTGCTCCCCCGTCTGCTTCGCTCCGACGACGAGGTCGCAGTGCTCGAGTAGTTCGAGGGCACGCGGCACGAAGTCGAGGTCGATCGACAGATCCATGTCGAGCGAGATCAGCAGCGGCGAGCTTGCGCGGTGGATGAAGCCGCGGAAGGCGGCTCCGGGCGCTCGATGGTCGATCGAGAACGCGTCGATGCGGGGATCTCCGACCGCGAGGCGCTGCGCGATCTCAACGGTGCGGTCGGTCGAGCCGTTGCTGCCGAGGAGGACCTCGAACGGTCGCTCGAGCGACTCCAGAAACCGCAGCAGCCGGTCGGTATGCACCTCCAGCAGCTCCTCTTCGTTGTAGACGGGGATGCCGACCGAGAAGTGAGGGCGTTGGGGGAAGCGTCGATGAGGCTCCCCTCTTTCGACGATGTCTGGCTCCGTCACGGGCTCGCTCCGACCAGGTTGGCGTCGGGTTGCGCAGGGCGGCTGCGAGGGTTGCTGCTCAGTAGTCTTCCACCACCCAGCTGCTGCCCGTCTTGCGCAGCCGGATGGTGACGTCGCGCTCGATCGACTGCCGGGTCCCGCGCTTCGGTCGGTACGCCTGGCGCATCTTGCAGGATGCGGTTGCACGCTCGCCGTTCACTGTGATGTTGCAGCCGTCGAGGCTCATGACGATCGACCGCGCCCCCTGGAAGGAGTTCTCGATCGCCTGGAGCCGGGAGCCGCCGAGCGACGGCCACACCGCCTTGACGGCGTTGATGTCGAGCGCCGTGTGGGCCGCCGCGAGTCGCTGGATGGCCGCGGCGACGGCCGGAGTCTCGTCCTTCTGAGGTGCTGGGGTCGTCGGGGGCGGGGTCGCGGTCCGCTGCGACGGTACCTGTTGCGACGGGGCCGGCTGAGGTGCTGCCTCCTGGGGTGCGGTCTCGGTGGCCCGCTGCGGTGTCTGCGTCACCGGCGCCGGCTGCGAGGCGGTCCGGCGTCGCTCCCGCTCGATCTGTGCCAGACGCTCGCGCTCCTGACGGGCCTGCTCTTCCTGGCGCTGCTGTGCCGCCGCCTCGTCGGCGGCCACCTGCTCGGCGACTTCGTTGGCCTCCTCGAGGAGCGAAGTAGCGTCCAGCACGGCGCCGACCGAAGCGGCGAGATCGCCCTGGGCCAGCGCGGCGTCGCCCTTCTTCGCGGCGGCGTCGGCGCGACCGAAGACGCGCGAGGCGCGCCGCTGCGATTCGAGAGTGGTCGCGCGCTCCAGAATCGACTGGTGACGCGCCCGGACCTTGCCGTCGAGCGCCGTGAGAATCGAATCGATCCCCGGTTCGTCGGGATGGTTCGCCTCGAGCGCCGTGAGTTGCTGCAGTGCTGCACGGTACCTGTCGCCGTCGAGGGCCGCCTGGGCGCCGGCGAGGCCGGCAGCGAGGTCTCCCGCGCCTGCGGTGGCCAGCGTCGGATCTTCGAGAGCCTCGAGCATCGAGTCGGTTGCCGTCGTCTCGCCGCCACCTCGGCCGAAGAAGAAGAGACCGGCTCCCAGGCCGACGACGAAAAGCGCCGCAACCGGAATCCACCACGGAAGGCCGCGGCGCGTTTCGGCGGCCGGAGCGGTTTCCGGTGCGGGAACGTGGCGCGGCGCCGGGGCGAGGCGTGCATCGGCAAGTTGCGTGGCGTCCGCTGCCGGTGGCGCGGCCATCCGTGTCGCGTCGATCGGCGGAGCGCCGCCGGGCGAGAGGCGCGTGGCGTCCGCCGGTGGGGTCGCCCCAGGAGTCGCGGTCCCGGGCGACGGAGCCATCCGGGTCGGATCGGGCGCCGGCGCACTCCGGCCGGCGGACGGGGGGGCTCCCAGCCGCGTGGCGTCGTCCGCCGTTCCCGGGCTCGCGGCCGAGGTTCCGGCTGGTGTGCCGGGAGGATCCTCGACGGCCTGGATCGGCGGCGGAGTCGTCGCGGGAGCGAACTGACGATCGAGACGGCGCTGCGTCGATCCGGGCGGCAGTGGCGACGGCATCGGTTCGAGGATCGTGGCGTCGTTGCTGCCCTCGTCGACCGGCTCGGGGTCGACCCAGTTGCGGCGAATCTTCTGGATCGCCTGTGCCATGTCCTTGGCGGTCTGAAAGCGATCGTCCCGCTCTTTGGCGAGCGCCCTGAGGACGATCTGCCTGAGCTCCTCGGGAATCCTGGCGTCGGGGTCGCTCTCGGTGAACTCCCGCGGCGGATGGAAGAGATGCCCGGCGAGCATCGCCTCCTGCGAGTCGGCGGGGAAGGGGTGCATGCCGGTCAGCAGCTCGTAGAGCATCACCCCGAAAGAATAGAGATCGCTGCGCCCGTCGAGCTCGCCGCGGCCGCCGAACTGCTCGGGTGAGGCGTACTTGATCTTGCCGAGGAAGAAGCCTTCCTGGGTCAGGTTGGTCGCGTCGCTCTCGAGCTGCTTGGCGATGCCGAGATCGATGAGCTTCACGAGGTCGTCGTCGTCGACGTCCTTGGTGACCATGATGTTGTCGGGCGAGACGTCGCGGTGGACGAAGTTGCTGCGGTGGAGATAGTGAAGCGCCTTGAGCGCCTGCACCGAGACTGTCATCGTCTGCGCGATCTGAAGCCGTCCCATCCGCGCGAGTTTGCGAGCGAGATCCTCCCCCTCGATGTACTCCATCACCATGAAGGCGACGCCGTCTTCGTCGACCGTGAAGTCGAAGATGGTGGCGATGTTGGGATGGCGCAGCCGGACGGTGGACTTCGCCTCGGCGAGGAAGCGCTCGCGCAGGCTCTCGTCTTCTCCGAGTTGAGGCCGGATCACCTTGATGACGCGGACTTCGTCCAGCAGGCGGTGGCGAACCTTGTAGATCGCCCCCATGCCCCCTTCACGGATCTTGTCGAGGATCTCGAACTTGCCCTCGATGCGCTGTAGCTCAGGCACTGCCATCGGCGGCTCCGGGCTCGAATTCTCAGGTCAGCGATAGAACGGAGAGAGCGAGTGTACCGCGTCACAGTCCCGTGCGCGGAATCGCCCCCGTCCAGATGGGCGCGCGAGACGACCGAAATGTTGCACACGGCCGGTTCTGCCCCCGGGATCTGGACGGGAGAGGCCGGGTGTGGCATGCTCTCTGGAACCGCTGGCTGTACCCGGTTTCGGGGGTTTACAGCACAGACCTACCGCTGTACAATCGGCGGGTTTCGCCGGTCGACCCTCTCTCTGGCCGACAGAGGAGGGCTGCCGGTAGATTTGCCCACGTGGCTCAGGGGTAGAGCACTTCCTTGGTAAGGAAGGGGTCACCGGTTCAAATCCGGTCGTGGGCTCCACCGGAACAGCAGCCTGGAAGCGACAACTCTCAACCAGCATCGATAACAGCCATCTCGATCTCGAGTCGCGACCGGCGACTCGGATCACGGCACCGGTCTCCGGACCGGCGTCGATCGGGGCCCGCCTCGACTACCCTGCGGGCGATGGGATTTCAGGAGGAAGCAGGACGCCATGGCGAAGGAAAAATTTGATCGCAGCAAGCCCCACGTGAACATCGGGACGATCGGTCACGTGGACCACGGCAAGACGACGCTGACGGCGGCGATCACGAACGTTCTGGCTCAGCACGGTACGGCGGAGTTCGTGGCGTTCGACTCGATCGACAAGGCTCCTGAAGAGCGGGAGCGCGGGATCACGATCGCGACGGCTCACGTGGAGTACGAGACGGACAACCGTCACTACGCCCATGTGGACTGCCCTGGCCACGCGGACTACGTGAAGAACATGATCACGGGCGCGGCTCAGATGGACGGCGCGATCCTGGTGGTTTCGGCCGCGGACGGCCCGATGCCGCAGACTCGCGAGCACGTTCTTCTGGCTCGCCAGGTGAACGTTCCGCATCTGGTGGTGTTCCTCAACAAGTGCGACATGGTGGACGACGAGGAGCTTCTGGAGCTGGTGGAGCTGGAGGTTCGTGAGCTTCTGTCGTCGTACGAGTTCCCGGGTGACGACATCCCGGTGATCCGTGGTTCGGCTCTGAAGGCTCTCGAGGATCCGAATCCGGAGGGCGCGGGCGCGTGCATCATGGAGCTGATGGCTGCGGTGGACGACTACATTCCGCAGCCGGAGCGCGAGGTGGACAAGGACTTCCTGATGCCTGTGGAGGACATCTTCTCGATCTCGGGCCGCGGCACGGTGGTGACGGGCCGGATCGAGAGGGGGATCATCAACGTCGGCGAGGAAGTGGAGATCGTCGGGATCCGTGACACGACGAAGACGACGGTGACGGGTGTGGAGATGTTCCGCAAGCTCCTGGATCAGGGCGAGGCGGGTGACAACGTGGGGATCCTGCTTCGGGGTACGAAGAAGGACGAGGTGGAGCGCGGCCAGGTGCTGGCGAAGCCGGGTTCGATCACGCCTCACACGAAGTTCAAGGGCGAGGTGTACATCCTGACGAAGGAGGAGGGTGGTCGTCACACTCCGTTCTTCAACGGGTATCGTCCGCAGTTCTACTTCCGCACGACGGACGTGACGGGCTCTTCGGAGCTTCCTTCGGGCACGGAGATGGTGATGCCCGGAGACAACGTGAACCTGAACGTGGAGCTGATCGCTCCGATCGCGATGGAGCAGGGTGTGCGGTTCGCGATCCGTGAGGGTGGCCGCACCGTCGGTGCCGGCACCGTCACCGAGATCATCGAGTAAGGAGTTTCAACACAGGCCAGTAGCTCGAACTGGTAGAGCATCGGTCTCCAAAACCGAGGGTTGGGGGTTCGAATCCCTCCTGGCCTGCCAGCGATTTCCGACGGTGTTCCTGCCGTCCTTCCGAGTGACGAGTCGAGGCGACGACGATGCTCAGCAAGATTTCACAGTTCCGGACCTTCCTGTCGGAAGTGCGTTCCGAGATCAAGAAGGTCACCTTTCCTTCGCGCGAGGAGGTGGTCGCCACGACTGCCGTCGTGCTCGTGACGAGCTTCGTGTTCGCCTTCTTTCTCTTCGCGGCCGACTTCGTGATCGCGAGGGGCTATGAGTTCATCGTGAAGGTGGTGACCGGATGAGCAGCGACCGGACAGGTTCTCGGCTCGATCCGACCGCGGATCCGTTGGCGCGCCCGTCGCAGGACGTCGTGGCCGAGGTGCCGGACACCCTGCGCCCAGGTGCCGACGAGGTCGATCCCTCGCCGCAGCCGGCGGAGGACCGGCCGGGGATGCAGTGGTACATCGTTCATACCTATTCCGGGTTCGAGGATCGGGTGAAGGAGACGCTGCGGCAGCGTGCCGAGGCGCTCAATCAGGCCGAGGCCTTCGGTGACATCCGGATCCCGACCGAGACGATCGTCGAGTACCGGGGCGGCAAGAAGCGCGAACTGCAGCGGAAGTTTTTCCCCGGCTACATCCTCGTTCAGATGGCGATGTCCGACGACACCTGGCACGTGGTGAAGAACACGCCCAAGGTCACCGGCTTCGTCGGCAGCGGCAAGAAGCCGACGCCGATGTCCCAGGACGAGGTCAATCAGATTCTCGAGCAGGTGGTCAGCGCCAAGGAGAAGCCGAAGCCGAAGTACATCTTCGACAAGGCGGAGCCGGTCAAGATCATCGACGGGCCGTTCAACAACTTCACCGGTGTGGTGGAAGAAGTGAATCTGGATCGCAACACGCTGAAGGTCATGGTGACGATCTTCGGTCGCGCGACGCCGGTCGAACTCGACTTCAGTCAGGTGCAGAAGCTCTAGGGCGCGACCCCGGGTCGGCGAAGAGATCACGAGACGTACAGCGTAAGGAAGCATCGCAATGGCAAAGAAAGTCATCGGGCAGGTCAAGCTGCAGATTCCCGCGGGACAGGCGAGTCCGGCACCGCCGGTCGGTCCCGCGCTGGGTCAGGCCGGTCTCAACATCATGGACTTCTGCAAGGCGTTCAACGCCCGTACGCAGAACCAGCCGGGGATGATCATCCCCGTCGTGATCACGGTCTACGCCGACCGCAGCTACACCTTCATCACGAAGACTCCGCCGGCGGCGGTGCTGCTCAAGAAGGCGGCGGGTATCGACAAGGGCTCCGGGGAACCGAATCGCGAGAAGGTGGCGAAGGTCGATCGGGCGCAGCTCGAGGAGATCGCCCAGACCAAGATGGAAGACCTCAACGCGGCCTCTCTCGACGCCGCCGTGCGCATCATCGAGGGCACGGCGCGTTCGATGGGGATCGAGGTCCGCTGAGCGGGAGAGATCTGATGGCGAAGCACGGAAAGAAGTACAACGCGGCGGCCGAGAAGGTCGAAGACCGCGTCTACGAGCTCCAGGAGGCTGTCGAGCTGGCGAAAGGCAACGCGACCGCCAAGTTCGATGAAACGCTCGAGATGGCGCTGCGTCTGGGGGTCGATCCCCGGCACGCGGACCAGATGGTGCGAGGGCACTCTCGTGCTGCCGCACGGCACCGGCAAGGCATCGAAGGTGCTCGTGTTCGCGCAGGGCGAGAAGGTCAAGGAGGCGGAGGACGCCGGAGCCGACTATGTCGGTGGCGAGGAGCTGGCGAAGAAGATCGAGGGCGGCTGGGTCGATTTCGACACCGTCGTCTCGACACCCGACATGATGGGTGTCGCCGGCAAGCTCGGTCGGGTACTGGGTCCGCGAGGGATGATGCCCAATCCGAAGACGGGCACCGTGACCTTCGATCTCGCCGAGGCGATCGGTCAGATCAAGGCGGGAAAGATCGAGTTCCGGGTCGAGAAGGCCGGCATCATCCATGCGCCGTTCGGCAAGGCTTCGTTCAGCGCCGAGCAGCTGCTCGAGAACGCCCGCGCACTCATCGGAGCGATCCTCAAGGCGAAGCCCGCCGCGTCGAAGGGCAAGTACGTCAAGTCGGCGGTGATCTCGAGCACGATGGGCCCGGGCATCCGCCTCGACGACGCGGCGATGGTCGTCGGCGACGCCTGAGACGGTAGCGAAACGAGTCAGCGGAGAGACGGAAGATGGCACTGACACGCGAGAAGAAAGAGGAGCTCCTCGAGCTCTACAAGGAAGGGGTGGCGGCCGCGCCGCATGCCTTCCTGATCAACGCTCAGGGGATCACCGTGCCTCAGATCACCGCGCTTCGCGACAAGGTGCGCGAATCGGGTGGCACGTATGTGGTGGTCAAGAACCGGATCGCCCGCCGTGCGATCGAGGGGGCGGCTCTGGAGGGACTGCAGGATCAGTTCGTCGGGCCCACCGCGATCGCGTTCGGCGACGACCCGGTGTCGATCGCCAAGACACTCACTGAATTCTCGAAGGACGTTCCGACCTTCGAGTTCAAGGGGGGGCTGGTCGACGGTCAGCCGATCAGTGCGGAGCAGGTGAGCGCCATCGCCGACCTGCCGAGCCGCGATGAGCTGATCGCCAAGCTCCTCTTCCTGCTGCAGTCGCCGGTGACGCGCTTCGTGCGCACCCTGGCGGCGCTGCCGCGGGATTTCGTGCTCGTTCTCGAGCAGATTCGTCAGCAGAAGGAAAACGCCTCGGCCTGAGTGCCGGGTTGGATGTTTGAACACAGACTCCGGCAGGTGGCCTGACGGAGTCGAAGGAGAGCAAAATGGCAATTGCGACCGAAGATTTCATCAAGCAGATCGACGAGCTGTCGGTGCTCGAGCTCAACGACCTCGTCAAGGCGCTCGAGGATCACTACGGCGTTTCCGCGGCTGCGGCTGCGGTGCCCGTCGCGGCGGCCGGAGCGGCTGCCGGGGGTGGTGAGGCGGCAGCGGAGGAGAAGGACGAGTTCAACGTCATGCTCACCGCCGTCGGCGACAAGAAGATCAACGTCATCAAGGCGGTCCGCGAGGTCACGAGCCTCGGTCTGAAGGACGCCAAGGACATGGTCGAGTCGGCGCCCGTCGCGGTCAAGGAAGGCGTCTCCAAGGACGAGGCCGAGGAGATCAAGAAGAAGTTCGAAGAGGCCGGAGCTCAGGTGGAGCTCAAGTAGCCCTGACTCTTTCCAGCGGTTTCGGAGAGTCGGCAGGGGCGCCCTGCGGACGGCGTGAATTGCGCCGTCGGGGCGTCGTTTGCCCTTTTATCTTCTCGAGTACCAGCCACAGGATGGGTCTATGAGCCAGAACAACGGAAACGAGCGCGAGCGTAGGGACTTCTCGAAGATCGAGTCGTCGCTGCCGATCCCGAATCTGATCGACGTGCAGCGACGCTCGTACGAGCGGTTCCTGCAGATGAACCTGCTCCCCGAAGAGCGTTCGGGGCACGGTCTGCAGGCGGTCTTCACGAACCTGTTCCCGTTCTCCGACTTCAGGGAGACGTGCGCCCTGGATTTCGTGAAGTACACGATCGGCGACTGGCAGTGCAAGTGCGGGGACCTGCAGGGTCTCGAGTACCTGCGAATGACCTGTTCGAACTGTGGCGCCAAGGTGATGACCGATCACCCTCACGAGGAGACGGTCGGCTGCTCCGAGTGCGGGGCGGTCAACAAGAACCGGGTGACGAAGTGCGACATCTGCGGCGACCCGGTCGACCTGCAGCTCCAGTACTCGATCTCCGAGTGCCAGGAGCGCGGCATGACCTATGCGGTGCCGCTGCGGGCGACGTTCCGGCTGTTCGTCTACGACAAGGATCCCGAGACCGGGACCAAGATGATGCGCGACGCCAAGGAGGAGGAGGTCTACTTCGGCGAGATCCCGCTGATGACCGACCACGGCACGTTCGTCATCAACGGCACCGAGCGGGTCATCGTCAGCCAGCTCCATCGCAGCCCCGGCGTCTTCTTCACGAAGCAGGGGCCGCGCGCCTACCTCGCCAAGATCATCCCGTACCGCGGTTCGTGGGTGGAGTTCGAGTACGACCAGAAGGAAGTGCTCAACGTTCGCATCGACCGCAAGCGGCGGTTTCACGGCACCGTCTTCCTGCGCGCGCTCGGCCTCGAGTCGAACGAGGAGATCCTGCGTCGCTTCTACGCCGCGGTCGCGTTGGAGCCGAAGAGCAAGAGCAAGGTCGAGCTCACCCTGCCGACCGAGGTCGCGGTGCGCGAGCGTACCCGCGACCGCAACGCGCGTGGTCGCCGCGACACCTACCGGCTCTTCGCCGGCCTGCAGCTCGACGAGGCACAGCTCGCCGAGCTCGAGGAGGGTGAGCAGAAGTTCGAGGTTCGGACCAGCGACCTCGAGCGGGCGATGTTCGTCGCCGACGTCGTCGACCTCGACACCGGTGAGGTGATTTTCGAGGCCAACGATCAGGCACCGGACGACATCTTCGATCTGCTCAAGGGGCGGAACCACTCTCCGGTCGAAGTCTTCTTCCCCGACTGGGACCTGCCGGGCAACATCCTCTCGGCCACCCTGGCAAAGGACACGACGAAGGACTCCAAGGAGGCGCTGATCGAGATCTACCGGCGGATGCGCCCCGGCGATCCTCCGACGCTCGAGAGCGCTCGTTCGCTCTTCTACGGAATGTTCTTCGACGCCAAGCGCTACGACTTCTCGCGCGTCGGTCGTTTCAAGTTCAACATCAAGCTCGACAGCGACGTGCCGGTCGAGCAGAAGACGCTTTCGGCCGACGATTTCATCAAGGTCGTCGAGTATCTGATCCAGCTTCACCGCGACGTCGGCCGTGTCGACGACATCGACAACCTCGGCAACCGCCGCGTTCGCACCGTCGGCGAGCTGCTCGAGAACCAGTTCCGCGTCGGCCTGGTGCGGATGGAGCGCGCGATCAAGGAGAAGATGTCGGTCCATCAGGACATCGACTCGGCGATGCCGCACGACCTGATCAACTCCAAGCCCGTCATCGCGGCCATCAAGGAGTTCTTCGGTTCGTCCCAGCTGTCGCAGTTCATGGACCAGACGAACCCGCTCTCCGAGGTCACTCACAAGCGTCGCCTCTCGGCCCTCGGCCCGGGCGGCCTTTCGCGAGAGCGTGCCGGCTTCGAGGTGCGCGACGTGCACGCCTCCCACTACGGTCGCATCTGTCCGATCGAGACGCCGGAAGGGCCGAACATCGGCCTCATCTCGTCGCTCGCGACGTTCGCCCGGATCAACGACTACGGCTTCATCGAGAGCCCGTACAAGAAGGTGGAGGACGGTCGCGTCATCGACCACTACCGGGTCGTGAGAATCGGCGAGGGCAGCTTCAAGCTCGGCGAGATCGTGACGGGCGACGAGCTCGACAAGGAGAACGCGAAGCTCGCGAAGGCGAAGAAGAAGCTGGTCGAGGTGGAACCGCACGCCTGGTACCTGACGGCGTGGGAGGAGGAGCGCTACATCATCGCCCAGGCCAACGCCGCCTGCGACGACAGAGGCAAGCTCCTCGACGACCAGGTGATCTCGCGCGCGGGCGGTGACTTCGTCACGGTCGAGCCCGATCGCGTCGACTACATGGACATCTCTCCCAAGCAGCTCGTGTCGGTCGCCGCCGCGCTCATTCCGTTCCTCGAGCACGACGACGCGAACCGCGCGCTGATGGGCTCCAACATGCAGCGCCAGGCGGTGCCGCTGCTCAAGGCCGAGGCGCCGATCGTCGGCACCGGCCTCGAGGGCATCGTCGCCCGCGATTCGGGCGCCGTCGTCCTGGCGCAGCGCTCCGGCATCGTCGACTCGGTCGACTCCGAGCGGATCATCGTTCGCGTCGAGGGCGAGGACGCCGAGACCGGGGAGTCGCGCGAGTTCGGCGCCGACATCTACCAGTTGACGAAGTTCCGGCGCTCCAACCAGAACACCTGCGTCAATCAGAAGCCGATCGTCGGCGAGGGGCAGCGCGTCCGCAAGGGCGATGCCCTGGCAGACGGTCCCAGCACCGATCTCGGTGAGCTGGCACTCGGGCGCAACGTGCTCGTCGCCTTCATGCCGTGGCGCGGCTACAACTTCGAGGACGCGATCCTCGTGTCCGAGAAGCTTGTCAAGGACGACTACTACACCTCGATCCACATCGAGGAGAAGGAAGTCGAGGCCCGCGACACCAAGCTCGGCCCCGAGGAGATCACCCGCGACATTCCGAACGTCTCCGAGGCCGCGCTAAAGGACCTCGACGAGAGCGGCATCGTCCGCATCGGAGCGCTGGTGAGGCCCGGCGACATCCTCGTCGGCAAGGTGACGCCCAAGGGCGAGACCCAGCTCACGCCCGAGGAGAAGCTGCTGCGTGCGATCTTCGGAGAGAAGGCCGGAGACGTGCGCGATGCGTCGCTCCGCGTTTCTCCCGGAATCGAGGGGCACGTCGTAGACGTGCAGGTCTTCTCGCGCAAGGGTGTCGAGAAGGACGCCCGTGCTCTCGAGATCGAGAGCCACGAGGTGCAGCGGCTCGAGAAGAACATCAAGGACCAGGTCCGGATCTACAACGAGGAGCGCAACAAGAAGATCACCGACATCCTTGCCGGCGAGACGGTCAGCAAGGCGGTGAAGAGCCGTGACGGCGAAGCGCTCCTCAAGCGCGGCGAGAAGCTCACGTACGAGGTGCTCTACAAGCTCACCCGCGAGGAGATCCTTCAGCTTCCGATCAAGGACCCGAAGGCGCTCAAGCAGGTCGAGGAGATCTACCGCCGCACCGACTCCTACATCGAGGTACTCCGTCAGGTGAACCAGGAGCGGATCGAGCTGCTCCAGAAGGGCGACGAGCTGCCGCCCGGTGTCATCAAGATGGTCAAGGTCTACATCGCCATGAAGCGCAAGCTTCAGGTCGGCGACAAGATGGCCGGTCGCCACGGCAACAAGGGCGTGATCTCGCGTGTTCTGCGTGAGGAGGACATGCCGTACCTGCCGGACGGAACGCCGGTGGAGATCGTGCTCAATCCGCTCGGCGTGCCGAGCCGTATGAACGTCGGACAGATTCTCGAGACCCATCTCGGCTGGGCCGGGCGGGCTCTCGGTCTGCACTTCGCGACGCCGGTCTTCGACGGCGCCACCGAGGGAGACATCAAGGGCTTTCTCGACGACGCCGAGCTGCCGCTGTCCGGCAAGACCGAGCTCTTCGACGGCATGACCGGCACCGAGTTCGAGCAGAAGGTCACCGTCGGCTACATCTACATGCTGAAACTGTCTCATCTCGTCGACGACAAGATTCACGCCCGCTCGATCGGCCCCTACTCGCTCATCACCCAGCAGCCGCTGGGCGGCAAGGCGCAGTTCGGCGGTCAGCGGTTCGGTGAGATGGAGGTGTGGGCTCTCGAGGCGTACGGCGCCGGCTACACCCTCCAGGAGTTGCTGACGGTCAAGAGTGACGACGTCGAGGGGCGCAGCAAGGCCTACGAGGCGGTCGTCAAGGGTGAGGTACCGGAGGATCCCGGATTGCCGGAGTCCTTCAACGTTCTCGTTCGTGAGCTCAGGAGCCTGTGCCTCGACGTGGAACTTCTCAAGGTCTGAAGGGGGTCGTGATGCAACCACTGCGTAGCTTCGACAAGCCGAGCCCGATGAAGGACTTCAACGCGATCCAGATTTCGATCGCGTCTCCCGAAAAGATCCGCTCCTGGAGCCACGGCGAGGTCACCAAGGCGGAGACGATCAACTACCGGACCTTCAAGCCGGAGCGCGACGGGCTGTTCTGCGCCAAGATCTTCGGCCCGATCACCGACTGGGAGTGCGTCTGCGGCAAGTACAAGCGGATGAAGCACCGCGGCGTCGTCTGCGACAAGTGCGGCGTCGAGGTGACCCGCTCCCGCGTCCGTCGTGAGCGCATGGGCCATATCGAGCTCGCCAGCCCGGTCTCGCACGTCTGGTTCTTCAAGGGGCTGCCGAGTCGTATCGGTCAGCTGCTGGATCTGTCGCTCCGGGACCTCGAGCGGATCCTCTACTTCGAGTCGTACGCCGTCGTCGATCCCGGCGACACCGAGCTCGTCGAGGGGGAGATGCTCACCGAGGAGCGCTTCCGCGAGATGCGGGAGACCTACGGCCTCGACGCCTTCGAGGCGCGCATGGGCGCCGAGGCGATCCGCGAGCTGCTGACGAGGGTCGACTGTGACGAGCTCTCGGAAGAGCTGCGCATCACCATGAAGACTGAGACGAGCCAGATCCGGCGCCTCAAGGCGGCCAAGCGGCTCAAGGTCGTCAATGCGTTCCGTCGCTCCGGTCAGCGCCCCGAGTGGATGATCCTCGAGGTGATCCCGGTCATTCCGCCGGAGCTGCGCCCGCTGGTGCCGCTCGACGGCGGCCGTTTCGCCACGAGTGATCTCAACGATCTCTACCGTCGCGTCATCAACCGCAACAACCGTCTGAAGAAGCTTCTCGAGCTGCGGGCGCCGGAAGTGATCGTCCGCAACGAGAAGCGGATGCTCCAGGAGGCGGTCGATGCGCTGTTCGACAATGGCCGGCGCGGCCGTGTCCTGAAGGGGTCGAACAACCGGCCGCTGAAGTCGCTCTCCGACACCCTCAAGGGCAAGCAGGGGCGTTTCCGTCAGAACCTGCTCGGCAAGCGCGTCGACTACTCCGGCCGTTCGGTGATCGTCGTCGGCCCGGAGCTCAAGCTCCACCAGTGCGGTCTGCCGAAGAAGATGGCGCTCGAGCTGTTCAAGCCGCTCATCTACAACTGGCTCGAGGAGCGCGAACTCGCCGGGACGATCAAGGCGGCCAAGGAGATGGTCGAGCGCGAAGAGGACGTTGTCTGGGACGCTCTCGAGGAGGTCATCGACTCGCATCCGGTGCTGCTCAACCGCGCACCGACCCTCCATCGCCTCGGCATCCAGGCGTTCGAGCCGGTCCTGATCGAGGGCAAGGCGATCAAGATCCATCCGCTGGTCTGCGCCGCCTTCAACGCCGACTTCGACGGCGACCAGATGGCGGTTCACGTGCCGCTGTCGCCGAAGGCGCAGATCGAGAGCCACACCCTGATGCTGGCCAGCCGCAACATCCTGAGCCCCGCGCACGGCAAGCCGCTGGCGGTGCCGAGTCAGGACATGGTGCTCGGCGGCTACTACCTGACCATGCGCAAGAAGGGTGCGAAGGGCGAAGGGAGGATCTTCCCCGACTTCGACTCCGTCATCCTCGCCTTCGAGGCTGGCATCGTCGAGAGCCAGACCGAGATCCGGGTGCGCTACACCGGGCGTTTCGTCAACCTCGAGACGCAGTACAACGATCAGGATCTGCTCCACGCCGACATCGAGGAGCTGGACGGCGAGATCATCCACACGACCGTCGGTCGGGTCATCCTCAATCTCACCCTGCCGGACGAGATTCCCTTCATCAACGGCCTGCTCAAGAAGCGCGGGCTGCAGGAGCTGGTGGCGTACAGCTACCGGACGCTCGGCAACCGCGACACCGTCTCGATGCTCGACGACCTCAAGAAGATGACCTTCCAGTACGCCACCCGCGCCGGCGTGTCCTTCGGCATGGACGACATGCTGATTCCGAGCACCAAGCAGGATCTGCTCGATCGGGCCGGCAAGGAGGTCCAGGCGATCGAGGTGCAGCGCACCCAGGGTGTGATCACCGCCGGTGAGCGTCACAACAAGATCATCGACATCTGGCATCGGGTGACGGAGAACGTCTCGGAAGAGATGTTCCGGGAGATGCAGGATCTCGAGGAAGAGACCGCGGAGTTCAACCCGATCCGGCTGATGGCCGACTCGGGTGCGCGAGGTTCACGCGAGCAGGTGCGACAGCTCGCCGGTATGCGCGGCCTGATGTCGAAGCCGTCGGGCGAGATCATCGAGACGCCGATCACCGCCAACTTCCGCGAGGGGCTGTCGGTGGTGCAGTACTTCATCTCGACGCATGGCGCTCGCAAGGGTCTGGCCGACACCGCGCTCAAGACGGCGGACTCCGGCTACCTGACGCGCCGTCTCGTCGACGTCGCCCAGGATGTGATCGTGACGGCGGACGACTGCGGCACGATCGACGGCATCGTCGTGACGGCGATCATGGAGGGCGGCGACATCCTCGAGCCGTTGCGGGATCGGATCGTCGGCCGCGTCTCTCAGGACACCATTCACGACCCGGCGACCGGCGAGGAGCTGGTGGCGATCGGTCAGGAGATCACCGAGAGCGTGGCGAGCGCCGTGCAGGCGGCCGGTATCGAGAGGGTACGGATCCGCTCCGTGCTGACGTGCGAGACCCGCCGCGGCGTCTGCATCAAGTGCTACGGCCGCAATCTGGCCACGGGTCGGACGGTCAACCTCGGCGAGGCGGTCGGCGTCATCGCAGCTCAGTCGATCGGCGAGCCGGGCACGCAGCTCACGATGCGGACCTTCCACTACGGCGGTACCGCGAGCCGCGTCTCCGAGCAGTCGAAGCATGCTTCGAAGAACCCGGGCACCGTCAAGTTCCTCAATGTCGTCACGGTCGAGTCGAAAGACGGCGACCTCGTGGCGATCAACCGCAACGGCAAGCTCGTCATCGTCGACTCCGTCGGCCGTGAGCTCGAGCGCTACGCGCTGACCTACGGCTCGCATCTCCTCGTGAGGGAGGGCGACGAAGTCGAGCCCGGTCAGGACCTCGTCGAGTGGGATCCGTTCACCTCGGCGGTGCTGACGGAGATCGGCGGCAAGGTCGAGCTGCAGGACATCATCGAGGGCGAGAACGTCCGCGAGGAGACCGACAAGGTCACCGGCCTGTCGCAGCGCATCATCGTCGAGGCGCCCAACGCCGAGAAGCGAGCCCCGGCGGTCGTGATCAAGGGCAAGGGCGGTGCCGAGCGCCGCTACCTGCTGCCGACCGGCTCCCATCTGATCGCCCAGGACGGCGCGACCGTCTACCCGGGCGACACCCTGGTCAAGATCCCGCGCGAGACGACCAAGACCCAGGACATCACCGGCGGTCTGCCCCGTGTCCAGGAGCTGTTCGAGGCTCGCGTTCCGAAGGAGCCGGCGATCATCAGCGAGATCGAGGGCACCGTGCGGCTGGGCGACATCGTCAAGGGCATGCGCAAGGTGATCGTCGAGAGCGAGACCGGGGACTCCGCCGAGTACCTGGTGCCGCGATCGGTGCACATCAACGTGCAGGAGGGCGAGCGTGTCGAGGCGGGCGATCCGCTGATCGACGGGCCGATCAACCCGCACGACATCCTGCAGGTGCTCGGTGAGAAGGAGCTGCAGCGCTATCTGGTCGACAAGATCCAGGAGGTCTACCGCTCCCAGAGTGTGACGATCAACGACAAGCACTGCGAGGTGATCGTCCGGCAGATGATGCGCTCGGTGAAGATCGAGGCGGTGGGTGATACCGAGTTCCTGATCGACGAGCAGGTCGATCGCTGGCGGTTCCAGGAGGAGAACGAGAGGGTCGTCGCCGCGGGCGGCGAGCCCGCCATCGGGCGTCCGATGCTCCAGGGCATCACCAAGGCGTCACTGTCGACCGACAGTTTCATCTCAGCGGCCAGCTTCCAGGAGACCACACGCGTCCTCACCGAGGCGTCGATCTCCGGCAAGATCGACTACCTCAGGGGTCTCAAGGAGAACGTCATCGTCGGCCGCCTCATCCCGGCCGGCACCGGTCTCGGGCACTACCACGACTTCCACATGGAAGAAGACGTGCCCGACCCGGAGACGGCGCTCGACGAGGGCGAGCTGCTGTTCGACTTCGGCGAGGGACTGGGCGCGATCCCGACCGGGCTGGTCGGCGGGAACTGAGTCGAGATGCCGGGCCGGCGGCGCAGACTGCCGGTCGCCCTCCTGTTCGCGCTGACGGTCCTCGTCGGCTGCGGACAGGAGCGGCGTGCCAACGTCCTGATCGTCACGTTCGATACGACGCGGGCCGATCACATCGGGGTGTTCGGCAACGACCGGGTCGCGACGCCGGCGGTCGATGGCCTGGCGGCCGAAGGGGTCGCGTTCACGAACGCGCACGCCTCGATCCCGCTCACCCTGCCGTCACACACGACGATCCTGACCGGGCTCTACCCGACGGGGCACGGGATCCGCGACAACGGCCTGTTCATCCTCTCGGACGAGGTCGTGACCCTCGCCGAACGTTTGAAGGAGGTGGGGTACGCCACCGCTGCCTCGATCAGCGGCTTCCCGTTGGTCGAGCGCTTCAACCTCGATCAGGGATTCGACTTCTACGACGACGATCTGCGCCGCCAGGACGAGGACTTCCTCGGTCGCCGCCCGCGCCGACCGAGCCTCTATTTCGAGGAGCGCCAGGCCGGGCGCACGAACGAGGCGATCCTCCCCTGGCTTGCGGAACATGCATCGCAGCCGTTCTTCGCCTGGGTCCACTACTACGACCCCCACCGACCCTGGAACGCCCCCGCTCCGTACGATGAGCTCTACGCGGACGACCCGTACCTGGCGGAGATCGCCTACACGGACGAAGCGCTCGGCCAGCTACTCGACAAGCTGCGCGAGCTGGGCGTCTACGACGACACCCTCGTCGTCATGACTGCGGACCACGGGGAGGGGCTGGGCGAGCACAACGAATCGACCCACTCGCTTCTCAACTACGAGACCACTCTGCGGGTACCGATGGTGATCCGGCCTCCCGGCGGGATGGAACCGCTCCGCACGGCCGACCTCGTCGCCGGGGTCGACGTTACGCCGACGGTGCTCGACGCACTCGGGCTCGAGGTTCCCGAGTCGCTGCACGGTCACAGCCTTGCTGGGTATCTCTCGGGCGGGCCGGGGGTGCCCGCCAATCGGCAGTTCTACGCCGAGACGCTGTCGCCTCGGCTCTCGCACGGTTGGGGGGAGCTGCGCTCGCTCTACCAGGGTGACCTCAAGTACGTCTACGGACCACGGCCGGAGCTCTACGACCTGGGTGCCGACCCGAACGAACTCGACGACCTCAATGCCGCTCGCCAGGCGGACGCCTCCGAGATGCGGCAGGCGCTGGAGAGGCTGATCGAGGAGACGGCTGCGGCGACGGCGGCCTCGACACAGCCGATCGACGACGAAACGCGCGCCAAGTTGATGGCGCTCGGCTACCTGAGCGGCAGCGGCGACAGCGAGCCGATCGTAGAGACGCTTCTGGAGGGTGGGATCGCCCCTCAGGACCGGGTGGTCGACATCAACCTGTCGAGTGAAGCGCGCAACCTGCTGACGGCAGGTCGGGGGGGCGCCGCAAGGCAGGTCGCGATCGAACTGCTGGAGCGCGATCCCGGGAACGCCTTCTATCGCGAGCTCCTCGTGCAGGCGGCGATGCTCGCCGGCGATCTCGACGAGGCGGTCGCCGAGCTGCGGCAGCTCGTCGAGGCTCCGCGCGGCCGCGAAGCGTCGGTCGGGGTTCTTCTGGCGGTGGGAGGGAGACTCGTGGCCACGGGACGTCCGGAGGAGGCGATGGAGTTCCTGGAGAAGGCGGTGGAGCTCGACGGGTCTGCGGGTGCCAGATACCACCTCGCCTCGGCCCACCGGGCCATCGGAGACGTCGCCGCGACCCTCGAGGCCCTCGAGGCCGCGGTCGAAGCGGATCCGTTGCATGTCGAGGCGCGAGTGGATCTGGCCATCCAGCACGCGATGGCCGGGCGGACGGAAGAGGCTCGCAGCCACTTCGCGGCTGCGCTCGAAGGAGACCCCTTCTATCCGAAGGGCCACTACAACTACGGCGCCTTTCTGCTCGAGCAGGGCGACGTGCAGGCGGCGCTTCCGCGCTTCCTGCGTGCGGCGGAGATCGCCCCCGGCTACCTGGCCGCGCGGCTGGCGATCGTCGTGACCCGGCTGCAGTTGAACGATCTGGACGGTGCGAGACGGGAGCTCGAGGAACTCGAGCGCGTCGCTCCCGAGTCGGAGGAGAGTCGAGATGCGCGAGTCGCGTTCGATCGGGCTGTTGCGTCCTAGTGCCTGGAGTGCCAGTGCCTGGAGTGCCAGTGCCTGGAGTGCCTGTACCCCGAAGGCCAGTACCCGGAAGGCCAGGTGTGTACGGAAGGGCAGCACCTTGAGCCTCGAGACCTTGCGTCCCAGTGCGTCGCGCCCTGGTTCCTGGCGCCATCGTCTCGGCACACGGACCGCCTCCGCCTTCGCCGCGGCTCTCCTGGGCCTCGCGGTGGGGGGCTGTGCGCCGCGCGGCGGCGATCCGGAAGGAGTGGCTTCCTATCGGGGCGGTGCGGTGAGTGCGGCGGACCTCGATCAGGCGCTGCTGGCGGTTCCCGAGGATTCACGACCTTCGGCGCCCGGCGAGTTGCGGGACTTCGTCGGTGAGATGGTGCGGCGAATCGCCGTGAGGGACATCGTCGTGCGATCGGGTCGTGAGGACCGCCTGCTGGAGATCCCCGAGAACGCTTCCACATGGGAGGCGACCCGAACTCAGCTGGCGGTCTCGACCTATCTGCGCCGCGAGGTGGAGGTCGAGGCGCCGTCGGCAGAGGAGGTCGAGTCCTACTTCGAGGAGCACCGCGAGTCCTTCGCCCGGCCCGAGAGGCGGGAGGTCTATCACCTGTTCCTGCGCCCCCGCCCGGGGGAGTCCAGGGCTCAACTCTTGGTGCGCGCGCAGGAGTTGCGAGATCGGGCTGTCGCGGGAACGCCGTTTCCGTTGCTCGCTCGCGAGCACTCCGAGTCCCAGCTCAAGCGGGGTGACGGCGCTCTCGGTTGGGTGGTTCCCGGCCAGCTTTCTCCGAATCTCGATCGAATCGTCTTCGGCCTGGAGGAGGCTGTCCCCAGCGACGTCATGACGACCGCTTCGGGTGCGCACCTCTTCTATGCGGCTCGGATCGTCGAGGCGCAACCGGCCAATCTCGAGACGTCTCGCTCCGCGGTGCGACAGCGGCTCTGGCAGCAGAGGCAGGAGGCGGCGGTCCAGCAATTCGTGGAGTCCCGACCGACGGGGCCGGCCGACTTCGTGCCGAGCTCCGAGGAACTGGCGGCGTTGCTCGTCGGCGGTGATCCGATGGCGGTGGTGCTGAGAGTCGGCGGGCTGGTGCTGACTGCGGAGGAGCTCGCCGAGGAGCTCGAGGGCGCCGGATCGGTCCTGGACGTCGCGCAGCCGGAGCGGGCTCACGAGTGGCTGGTGGGCCGCGCGAGGAGGGAGCGGGTGGCGGTGCTGGCGGCCGAGGCCGGTATTCTCGAGGAGGAAGAGTTCCTGCCGGTGCTCGAGGAATCACGGAACGCCCTGCTCTACAATCTCGGTCTCACCCGGGAGCTCGAGACCAGGGTGCTGGAGGACCGGGCTGCCCTCGAGGCGTTCTTCGGTCGCGAGGCGGCCAGGTTTGCCGGGTCGCCCCGGTTGCGCTACCGGCGGCTCGCCAGACCGATCGACGCCGACGCCGGTCGGATCATGACGGATCTCGTGAGGGCCCTTCCGGCACTCAGGTCCGGATCTCTCTCCCTGACCGACCTCGCCGCCGAGGTCGGGGCAACGGTCGAGCCGCCGCAATGGTCGTCCCTAGAGCGGCTGGTGGAGGAGGGGGGAGGCATCCGTCGCTCCCTCGCCGCGGTCGGTGCCGGTGAGTTCTCCGACCCTCACTCGAACGGGCGGGAAGTCGAGCTGTTCGAAGTGATCGAGCGGGGGCCGCTCGAGGTGCCGGCTCTCGGCGAGGTCGAGGAGAGGGTGGTCGAGGCGTACCTGGAGGCCCATGGAGAGTCCCTGTTCGAGGAGTTCTCGAGTGAACTTCTCGCGGCCAACGGCTTCGAGCTTCACGAAGCCGCGCTCGACGCCTACCTGCGGGAGATCATCGGCCTACCGGCCGCCTGAGGCGCTGGGGGATTCCGGCTGCGGCTCGGTGATACCGGCCGCACTGTCGTCCTGACCGCCGTCCTGACCGCCGTCCTGACCGGACCGGCGCGCCCTCTTCTGTCTGCCCGGACGCGCGCCGGAATTGCCCGGGTCGTCGCCGAGCGGGGAGCTGCAGCGTCTCGGGCAGCTGCACGATTTCGAGCTCCGCGAGCACTTCACTGCGCAGCTCGGCTTCGAGTCGGGCGCTCGCCTGCTGCAGCTTGGCCTCGACGACGCTCGCGCGTGCGGCCTCCCTGGCCTCCGCCCACGCAACGGTGTAGGCGGGCTCCGAATGCCCCTTGCCGAGGATCCAGAGGTGGTCCTGACGAATCGGGTCGGTGATGTCACCGGGACCCAGCGGGTCGAAAGCGGCCAGGACGTTGGGCCCCAGTCCGGCCGCCCAGCGGCGCGGCTTGAGACCGAGCTGCCCGCCGTCCTCGGCTGAGGGATGCTCGGAGATCTCCCGCGCGACCTGGGCGAAACTCGCACGCCCGGAGCGAATCCGGCGCACCGCCTCCCAGGCCAGCTCCGTGCGGTCTCGCAGGAACTCCGGCTCGGTGCTGTCGAGACGGAGCTGGATCACGCTCACATCGTGGCGCTCCGGCACTGCGAACCGTCGCGGCTGGCTCTCGTAGTAGGCGAGGGCCTCCGCCTCTGTCGCCTCGATTCCGGAGTCGCTCGCGCGTCGGGTCAGTTCGGCGAGAGCCAGCATACGATCGGCGGCGGCCTCGGAACGGACAAGATCGGCGGCCGACGGCTCCAGCCCCATCTCGCGAGCCCGCTGCGCGGCGAGCCGCTGGTAGGCGTAGCGTTCGAGCGCCGCCAGCACGCGGAACGGCGTCGGTCCGTCCTGCGTCGCTGGTCGGGTGGCGCCACCGTGGGAGCTGAGCATCGACTCGACGGCGCCGTAGGTGACCTCTCGTCCTTCGACGGTCGCGATCACCGTGCCGGCATCCGCCGCCTCGATCTCCTTCGGTTCGGCCAGCGTCGCACCAGCCTCCAGCAGCTCGGCGCGGAGTGCCTCGATCGCGTCCTCGAAGTTCCAACGGCCGAGTGCCGCCCGGATCCGCTCGATCGCCTCCTCCTCCGAAAGGGTCGTCGGCGGGAGGACCTCGGTGCAGGTGAGCAGGACGAATCCCTGAGGGATCGGCAGCACCGGGCTGACCTCGCCGACCTCGAGTGCGAATGCGACGTCCTCGACGTCCTTCCTCAACTGGCCCTTCGGCACCGCCCCCATCCGACCACCACGATGCCTGTTGACGCCCTCGGACTCGGCACGCGCGAGAGCCGAGAACTCCTCTCCGGCGATGATCCGGTCCCGTAGCGCCTGCATGAGGCTCCTTACCGCCTCACGTTCCTCCGGGGTGCTGTCCTCCGGAACGCGCTTGAAGAGATTCGACAGCCGGCGCTTCTCGGGCTTCTCGAGCTGGTGCCGGCGCTCGTCGAGATACTCGAGGACCGCTTCCTCGGTCGGCTGGTGATCGCTCCTGACACGCCCCTCCAACGCCTCCACCCAGGGTTGGTCTTCGATGCGGTGAAGCTGAAGGGCGATGCCCGGCTCCCGATCGAGGCCGGCCTCCCGAGCGGCAGCCGCGAGCTGCTCGGTCATCGCCGCCTGGGCGAGGCCCTCTTCGGGGGAGAGGGAGCCTCGCTGGCGGGTGAGAGCCTGGTACTCCCAGGTCGTGATCTCTCCGCCCGGATATCGTGCGAGCACCTCGCCTTCGGGGGACGGAGCGGCGCAGCCGACGAGGATGGCGGGCAGCAGGTGAAGGAGTGAGCGGCGAACGGGCATGGTTCCTGTCATCGAGGACCGTTTTCTCTTGGGGGCGGGCTTCTCTACGAGCCGTCTTCCCGGCCTCCGTCCGGCCGGGCAGGCGAGCTCGATCGGGTCAGTCCCAGCGGTTCACCGAACGAGGCCAGGGAGAACTCTATCCCGGTCGCGCGACCGGCCTCGAGGCGGGCGAGGTCTTCGACGAGTCGTTGCCGCTGGTCTGCGAACCGCAGACCTCCGGGCACCGAGTCGAGCGCGCGCCGCTGCCACTCGAGCGCAGCGCTCAGGTCGCCGGCGAGCGAGAGGACCTTCGCCAGTACGGCGGACCCGATCACCGACGGCTCGCGGTTGCCTCGTCGCGCATGATCGAGGGCTTCGGCGAGCGGGCGATCGGCTTCGAGGGCCAGAAGAGCGAGGGCGCTCGACAGCTCGTCTCCGGTGCTCGAGCCGGCCTGGTGCGAGTTCCCGAGGCCCGAGTCATCGAGGCGGCCCGAGGCTGCGAGACTTCGGGCTCCGGCTCCGAGGCCTCGCTGTGCCGTCAGGAGCCCCTCGTAGGCCGCGTCCGCCCCGTGGATCCGGTAGACCGCCTCTGCCTTCCCGAGCAGGGAGCGGCGGGAGGCGGGGTCGAGCGTGAGGGAACGATCGAACGCCTCCAGAGCCGCGTGCCAGTCTTGCCGCGCCAGCGCGATCGAACCGGAGACTTCGTGGTGCGCCTCGGCCTCGGGATCAGCAGCGATCGCGCGAGTCGCGAACCGCTCTGCGCTTTCGAGGTCACCTTCGTCGAGCGAGAGCTGCGCGAGCATGAGGAGAGCCGCCGGGTACTCGGGTCTGGCTTCGAGGAGCGTCCGCAATTCCTCTTTCGCCTCTTCGATCCGGCCCAGCCGGGCGAGGAGGCCGGCGATGTCGACGCGCGCGGGGTAGCGGTTCGGATTGGCCCTGACCGCCGCCTGCAACTCGACGAGTGCCGTGGCGGGCAGGCCTCGCTCCATCGCCTGCATGGCCCGATCCTGATGGCTCCGCGTTCCGGTCTGGCGTCGCCGCATCCGGGTGATCCAGGGATCCTCGAAGCAGGTCAGCGTGAGCGAGTAGTTCTCGCCCTCGAGTCGTGAGAACTCGCGTCGCGCCTCCTCGGTGCGCCCCTGGCCTCGAAGAGCGAGTGCCAGGCTGTAGCGGGCGCGCGGCGACCTGGGCTGATGTTCGAGCGCCTGGCGCAGCAGCGGCTCGGCTCTCTCGAAGTCGCCGCGAGACAGTTCGATCTTGCCGAGGCCGGTGAATGCCTGGCCGCAGTACGGATCCTGTTCGAGGGCCCTCCGGAAGTCTTCCTCGGCCTCGTCGAGTCGCTCGCGATGGAGGAGAGTTTCGGCCCGCCACAGCTTCGCAGGCAGGCTGAAGGGGTCGGCCGCGAGGGCGGCGGTGAAGCCTTCGGTCGCCGCTTCGGCGTCGCCGGTGCGGCGCGCGGCATGCCCGAAGAAATAGTGCCACTGAAACTCACCGGGGTCGAGCTGTCGTGCGAGCGCGAAGCTCTCTGTCGCCTGCTGGAAGAAGCCGTGGGCCAGGAGTGAGACCCCGTAGTCACCGACGCTCGCCGCGCGATTCACGTCGTCGTTCTCGGGATCCCCGAGGGCGGCGATCGCGGCGGCGTGACCGCGCTCGAGATCGTCCCGGATTCCCGCTTCCGCCTCTGCGATGCCGACCGGGAGGCGGAGCGAATCCACGCCTTCATCTGCGCAGCCGAGAGTGGCAGCGAGGACTGCCCCGGCAACTAGAGTGCGCGAGTTCACGGGAATCTCAGGTAGCGGTGCGCAGGTGTCTGCGAGAGACGCAACGGCCGGCGGCCGGTCCGTCCCAGGGTCAGCTCGGTGCCGGAGATCTGCCCACCCAGCCGCAGACGGGTGTCCTGGGCCGAGCAGTAGCTCGCGGCGCTGCGCACGGTGGCGATCGATAGATCTTCGCCGGAACGCCGGACTTCGGCTCCCAGCGCGGGGGCACCGGCGCCCGGGATCAGCTCGACTCCGGCCCAGTCGAAGCCGTCTTTGGCCTCGTTGCGCAGGAGCATCGCTCGGCCGCCGTTGTTGAGCACAACCAGGTCCGTATCGCCGTCGTTGTCGAAGTCTCCCGCCGCGAGTCCGCGGCTCACGTCTTTCTCGAGCAGCACCGGTGCCGTCTCGGTGCGGTCGACGAAGCTTCCGGCTTCGTTCCGCAGCAACAGGTTGGGCTCCCGCAGCGGCAGCGGATCGCCGGCAGCACGCTGGTCCGGGAGCGTCTTGACCGCACCGTTGGCCGCGGCGAGGTCGATCCAGCCGTCGCTGTCGTAGTCGAGAGCGACTGTGCCGAAGCCGGTGAGCCCGAGCGAAGGGACCGTCAGCCCCCACTCGTTGGAAACGTCGGTGAAGAGACCGCGGTCGTTGGCGTAGGCGGTGTTGGTCTCGGTGTCGAGGTGGGTCATGAAGAGGTCCTCGTCGCCGTCCCGGTCGAAGTCGGCGACCGCCACCCCCATGCTCGCCTCCGGAGCGCCCTGCTCGTTGACCGCGCAGCCGGCGAGCAGCGCGTCCTCACGAAAGGAGCCGTCCCCCTGGTTGATCCACAGGAAGTTCGGCATCAGGTCGTTGGCCACGTAGAGGTCGGGCAGGCCGTTGCCGTCGAAGTCGGCGCTGACGACACCGAGCCCGCTGCCGGCATGACCCAGAAGACCGGCCTGGCCGGTGACGTCCTCGAAGCCGCCTGTGCCGTCGTTGCGCCACAAGCGGTCGGTCTCCGGCGGGAAACTCGCGGGACCGCAGTACTCGATCGCTCCGGCCGCGTTGAGGCACGGCCGGTGCTGCGCGAGGCGGTATTCGACGTAGTTGGCGGCGAAGAGGTCGAGGTCGCCGTCGCCGTCGTAGTCCAGGAAGGCGGCACTCGTCGTCCAGCGCGGCTCCGCGAGTGTCGGAGTGGTCGTATCGACGAACGTCCCGTCGCCGGCATTGCTCCACAGGAGGTTGCGGCCGAAGTTGGTGACATAGAGATCGACGTCGCCGTCGCCGTCGATGTCGCCGGCGGCGATCCCCATGCCGTAGCCGTGCTCGACGATGCCGGCTCTGGCCGAGACGTCCACCCAGCGCGGGCCGCCCGCCGTGACGTCGTTGCGCAGGAGCACGTCCGACGGGCGTTCGGCCGGATCGCCGGCCGGGTCGAGGCTGCCCCCCTGCACCAGATAGAGGTCGAGATCGCCGTCACCGTCGTAGTCCGTCCAGGCGGCACCCGGTCCGACGACTTCGCTGAAGTAGCGCTCACCGATGCTGCCGTTGTCGTGGACGAACTCGAGGCCGGTCTCTCGCGAGACGTCGACGAAGGCCTCGGGGAGGGGGCGGGAGCAGCCGACGGCAGCCGCCGTCAACATCAGGACAGCGTGGATTGAGGCCTGGATCGAGGCCTGGATTGGAGCGGGGCGGGCCACGAGCGGATTCTAGGAGATCGCCGGGAGGCGCACGCCTGCAACGGGCTTAGACTGGCCGCCGCATGGGCATGAGTTCGACAACCGAGGTGCCGACCGTGGCGCCGGATCGGCGTTGGCATCGGGTCGTCCTGGTGACGATCGTGCTCGCCGGCCTCGCCCTGCGGCTCTTCTTCGCCAGCTACGGCCCGCGCCACGGCCGTTTCGAGGACGAACGCTTCAGCCTCCGCAACGTGCGCTCGATCGTTGCGCTGGGCACCCTCGAGCCGGCGAGCACCTACTACCCGTACCCGCTGTTCAACGTGCCGCCGGCGCTCCTGGTGATGGCGAGCGACGCGCTCCATCGAATCACCGGCTTCGAGAGCCTGCGGACGGCGAAGGGCCCGGGGCGCTCGGCTCCCGCGACCTACCTGCTCTGCCGCTGGCTGCAGTGTCTCTACGGCGCCCTGGCGCTGTGGCTCGTCTATCTCCTGGCGCGCAGGGTCGCCTCGCCCGAGGTCGGGCTGCTGGCGGCCGGGTGGCTCGCCTTCGTCCCGTGGCACGTGCACGCTTCCGGCTACTTCAAGCCGGACGCGCAGTTGACCGCGATGGTGCTCCTCGCCCTGCTGTGGGCGGCACGGGCTCTGGAGCCGCCGGAGCCTCGCAGCCGCGGCGGTCGAGCACTCAGACCCGGCCGATGGGTGCTCGTCGGGTTGGGGATTGCGCTGGCGATGAGCAGCAAGCTCACGGGGGCGGCCGTAGCGGTCTCGGTCGCCGCGGCCGCGTTCGTCGCGGCGCTGACGGCCGCTCGCAGCGGGGAGCGGCCGTGGAGGACGATCTTCGGTCTCGGGATCGCCGCAGTCTCGAGCTGCGCCTTCTTCGTCGCGCTCAACCCCTACTGGAGGAGCTATCTCAACTGGCTCGGCAGCCTCGGCCGGGACTATGCCGGTCGCGCCGAGCTCGCTGGAATGACGAAGCTCGCCTTGCCGGCAAGGGTCCTCGAGTTCCTGCGCGACGACTTCACGCTCGGCATCGCCATCGGCGGTGCCGCCGGTCTGGCGATGACGCTCGGCGTCGTCGTGGCGCTCGTGCGCGGCTTCCCCGGCCTGCGGTCAGGAGCGGCGACCGCCTTGCTGCTGAGCCTGCCGCTCATCTGGACAGGGAGCTACGCCTGGACCACCGCCTACTTCAAACCGAACAACTTCCTGCCGCTGGTTCCGGTGGCGTGCCTCCTGGTGGCGGCGCCGGTCATAGAGGGCTTACGAGCGGCTTCGCGCCGCCTGACGGGCGCTCGCGCTCCTCTTGTCGCGAGCGCCGCCTTGCTGCTCGTCATCCCACTCGCCTGGCGAGGCGTCGGCTACGCCTACAACAGTGTTATCCCGACGACGCTCGACGCTGCGGTTCGCTTCCTGGAGAAGGGGCTTCTCTCGCCGGAGGGTCGTCTGGTGGCCGTCGAGCGGCACGCGATCGGTCGGCCGGCCTGGTTCGGACACGAGCGCTTCGCCGACGGCAGCAGCGCCCTGGTCGAGGTCGCCGGCTACTTGACCTCCGACAGGGAGTGGCTCGATCGGCTCGACGGCGAGGTGTGGCTGTGGGCCGAGGATCGCCGGTCGGAGGATCGCCGGTCGGAGGATCAGAGCCCCGGTGCCGGGTCGGAGACCGATCTCGAGCGTCGCGTCCATCGCTTCCGGGAGGAGCTGCGGGCGACCTTCGAGCCGGCACCCTTTCGCCACCGCGGGCCTTCACTGCTGGCTGTCCGCAGGCCTCGCCGCAAGCTCGCTGCTCCGGAACCGCTCCGGTGGGAGCGTTGCATCGCCGAGAGGGAGCTGGAGGAGGGGCTGGTCTGCCGGCGCCTGGCTGCCGATGCCATCGGTCCTTCGGACGAGGCGCTGTCGATTCGGATCGCTCTGCCGGCCGTGGGAGGCGCTCCTGCCGCATCCTTGAGGGTGGAGGGGCAGTCGCGGCCGATGTACGCCGGGGCGGTTCATGCCGGAGACCTCGAGTTCCTGACGGACAAGCTCGAACCCGGGAGTGGATTCGAGGCGGGGGCTCCACTCGCCTGGGAGATCACCGGTCCGCCGGAACTCGCCTCCGACAGGGCGGTCGCAGTGCTCGAGCGTTGGCGTCTTCGCGGTCGGGCGCGGACAGCCGACCCGGAAACGCGCCCAGGGGACGGGGCAGTCGACGTACCCTGAGGGGTTGACGCGGCGTCCGGCGCTTGAGTACTATTCGCCGGTTCCGCCTAGTGGTCCTCCAGAGGTAGAGGACCCGCCTGGGCTCCCATCAATTACAGACAAACCTCAGTAGCCCGTCGGGGGCAGGGGTTTGTTTTTTTTGCCGGCGGAGCAACCTCGACGTTCTGCAGGCACGACTGCGCGATTCAGAAGAACCAGGAGTCACCGGATGCCAACCATTCATCAGCTCGTCCGCAAGGGGCGCAAGAAGCTCGTCTCGAAGACGAAGAGTCCTGCTCTGCAGGCGTCACCGCAGAAGCGTGGCGTGTGCGTACGCGTTTACACCCAGACGCCGAAGAAGCCGAACTCGGCGCTCCGCAAGGTCGCCCGCGTCCGCCTCACCAACGGCATCGAGGTGACGACCTACATTCCCGGGGTGGGCCACAACCTGCAGGAGCACTCGATCGTGCTCATCCGCGGCGGTCGTGTGAAGGACCTTCCCGGGGTGCGGTATCACGTCGTTCGCGGAACGCTCGACGCCGTCGGTGTCGAGGCGCGGCGGCAGAGCCGGTCCAAGTACGGCGCCAAGCGCCCCAAGGCCCAGTAGCGGGACAGGTAGAGAGAAGGCAGACCGATGTCGAGACGAATCAAGGCCCAGAAGCGAGAGATCCTGCCGGATCCGGTCTACAACTCGCAGCTCCTGACGAAATTCATCAACGTCGTCATGAAGGACGGGAAGAAGACGGTCGCCGAGCGCATCCTCTATGACGCGCTCGAGGAGATCCGCGAGAAGAAGGGCGACGACCCGATGGTGATCTTCAAGCAGGCGATCGAGAACGTGAAGCCGGCGGTCGAGGTCAAGTCGCGTCGCGTCGGCGGTTCGACCTATCAGGTGCCGGTCGAGGTGCGGCCCGGGCGACGGCTGGCGCTGTCGTTCCGCTGGCTGATCGCCGCCGCCAAGAGTCGCAGTGAGAAGACGATGCGCCAGAAGCTCGCCGGCGAGCTGATGGATGCCGCGGAGCGCCGCGGCGCAGCCATGAAGAAGCGTGAGGATACCCACCGTATGGCCGATGCCAACAAGGCATTCGCCCACTACCGCTGGTAGTCGGCACCGGACTCATCGCGCGCTCGCGAGCGCGCAAGCCGGTTGAAGTGCTCAGCGACAGCGGGCCGCCCGCTGTCGCTGTTCTGCCCCTCGGGGCCGCCCTCCGGGGCTTTGAGCGAACGAAGAAGAGACGAGACAAATGGCCAGGCAAGTACCCCTAGAGAAGATCCGCAACATCGGCATCATGGCGCACATCGATGCCGGGAAGACGACCACGACCGAGCGGATCCTCTACTACACCGGAGTGAGCTACAAGATCGGTGAGGTGCACGAAGGCACCGCCACCATGGACTGGATGGTGCAGGAGCAGGAGCGCGGCATCACCATCACCGCCGCTGCGACGACCTGCTTCTGGAACGACATCCGGATCAACATCATCGACACTCCCGGTCACGTCGACTTCACTGCCGAGGTGGAGCGCTCGCTGCGCGTCCTCGACGGCGCGGTCGCCGTGTTCGACGCGGTCGCCGGCGTCGAGCCGCAGTCCGAGACCGTCTGGCGTCAGGCCGACAAGTACTCGGTGCCGCGGATCGCGTTCGTCAACAAGATGGATCGCACCGGCGCCGACTTCGAGCGCTGCGTGTCGATGATGCGGTCGCGACTCGGCGCGTCGCCGGTGGTCGTGCAGCTCCCGTGGGGCAAAGAGGATCATCTCCAGGGGATCATCGATCTGGTGGCGATGGAGGCGATCGCCTACAAGGACGAGAGCCTCGGCGCCGACTACGAGACGGTGGAGATTCCCGCCGAGCTCGCCGATGCGGCGCTCAAGGCGCGCGAGGAGATGGTCGAGGCGATCGCCGAGACCGACGACGCGCTGCTCGAGAAGTACCTCTCCGGTGACGAGGTCACCAACGACGAGCTGATCCAGGCGTTGCGCCGGGCGACGATCTCGAGCCAGCTCCAGCCGGTGCTGTGCGGTAGCGCCTTCAAGAACAAGGGCGTGCAGCCGCTGCTCGACGCGGTGGTGCACTTCCTTCCGTCGCCGATCGACGTGCCGGCGATTCAGGGAGTCAACCCCGACAACGACGAGCCGGCCGAGCGGCCCGCTTCGGACGACGAGCCGTTCTCGGCCCTGGTCTTCAAGATCATGAGCGATCCGTTCGTCGGCCACCTGGCCTACTTCCGGGTCTATTCGGGCGTCGTCGAGGCCGGCGGTTCGGTGCTCAACACCACCCGCGGCAAGAACGAGCGCGTCGGTCGTCTGCTGAAGATGCACGCCGACAAGCGCGAAGAGATCGAAGCGGTCCGCGCCGGCGACATCGCCGCGGCGGTCGGCCTCAAGGGCGTGACGACGGGCGACACCATCTGTGATCCCAAGGCGCCGGTCGTGCTCGAGTCGATGAGCTTTCCGGAGCCGGTGATCGCGGTGTCGATCGAGCCCAAGACCAAGGCGGACCAGGAGAAGCTCTCGGTCGCGCTCGCCAAGCTGCAGCAGGAGGATCCGACCTTCCGCGTGCACACCGACCCGGACACGGCGCAGACGCTGATCTCGGGCATGGGCGAGCTGCACCTCGAGATCATCACCGATCGCCTGCTGCGCGAGTTCAAGGTCGGCGCGAACATCGGCCGTCCTCAGGTCGCCTACAAGGAGGCGATCACCCGCGAAGCCGAGGCGGAGGGCCGTTTCGTCCGCCAGAGCGGCGGCCGCGGTCAGTTCGGTCACTGCAAGATCCGCGTCCGCCCGAGCGAGGAAGAGTTCGTCTTCAACGACATGATCAAGGGCGGCGTCATCCCGCGCGAGTTCATCAAGCCGGTTGAGCAGGGGATTCGCGAGGCGATGGAGACCGGCCCGCTGGCCGGCTACCCGATGTCGAACATCGAGATCGATCTCTACGACGGCTCGTTCCATGACGTCGACTCCTCGGAGATGGCATTCAAGGTCGCCGGCTCGATGGCGTTCAAGAACGCCTGCGGTCCCGCGGGGGCGGTGCTCCTCGAGCCGGTGATGGACGTCGAAGTCGTCACTCCCGAGGAGTACATGGGCGACGTCATCGGCGACATCACGTCGCGACGCGGCCGTGTGCAGCAGATGGAAGCACGGGGCAATGCGCAGGTCGTCACCTGCTCGGTGCCTCTTTCGGAGATGTTCGGCTACGCCACCGACCTGCGTTCAATCACCCAGGGTCGGGCCAACTACACCATGCAGTTTGCGAACTACGAGCAGGCACCCAAGGCAGTCAGCGAGGAGGTCGTCGCCAAGGCGGCGGGCTGAGCTCGTAGGACGGAGTTTCTGGAGGAATCATGGCGAAGGAAAAATTTGATCGCAGCAAGCCCCACGTGAACATCGGGACGATCGGTCACGTGGACCACGGCAAGACGACGCTGACGGCGGCGATCACGAACGTTCTGGCTCAGCACGGTACGGCGGAGTTCGTGGCGTTCGACTCGATCGACAAGGCTCCTGAAGAGCGGGAGCGCGGGATCACGATCGCGACGGCTCACGTGGAGTACGAGACGGACAACCGTCACTACGCCCATGTGGACTGCCCTGGCCACGCGGACTACGTGAAGAACATGATCACGGGCGCGGCTCAGATGGACGGCGCGATCCTGGTGGTTTCGGCCGCGGACGGCCCGATGCCGCAGACTCGCGAGCACGTTCTTCTGGCTCGCCAGGTGAACGTTCCGCATCTGGTGGTGTTCCTCAACAAGTGCGACATGGTGGACGACGAGGAGCTTCTGGAGCTGGTGGAGCTGGAGGTTCGTGAGCTTCTGTCGTCGTACGAGTTCCCGGGTGACGACATCCCGGTGATCCGTGGTTCGGCTCTGAAGGCTCTCGAGGATCCGAATCCGGAGGGCGCGGGTGCGTGCATCATGGAGCTGATGGCTTCGGTGGACGACTACATTCCGCAGCCGGAGCGCGAGGTGGACAAGGACTTCCTGATGCCGGTGGAGGACATCTTCTCGATCTCGGGCCGCGGCACGGTGGTGACGGGGCGGATCGAGCGGGGGATCATCAACGTCGGCGAGGAAGTGGAGATCGTCGGGATCCGTGACACGACGAAGACGACGGTGACGGGTGTGGAGATGTTCCGCAAGCTCCTGGATCAGGGCGAGGCGGGTGACAACGTGGGGATCCTGCTTCGGGGTACGAAGAAGGACGAGGTGGAGCGCGGCCAGGTGCTGGCGAAGCCGGGTTCGATCACGCCTCACACGAAGTTCAAGGGCGAGGTGTACATCCTGACGAAGGAGGAGGGTGGTCGTCACACTCCGTTCTTCAACGGGTATCGTCCGCAGTTCTACTTCCGCACGACGGACGTGACGGGCTCTTCGGAGCTTCCTTCGGGCACGGAGATGGTGATGCCCGGAGACAACGTGAACCTGAACGTGGAGCTGATCGCTCCGATCGCGATGGAGCAGGGTGTGCGGTTCGCGATCCGTGAGGGTGGCCGCACCGTCGGTGCCGGCACCGTCACCGAGATCATCGAGTAGTTCGCAGTCGCTGGAGAAAGACGACGGTCATGGTCAACGAGAAGATTCGCATCCGCCTCAAGGCGTACGACTATCGCGTGCTCGACACGTCGACGAACGAGATCGTCGACACCGCGCGCCGTACCGGGGCGAGGGTTGTCGGCCCGATTCCGCTGCCGACGCACATCTCGCGCTACACGGTGAACCGCGGCCCGCACATCGACAAGAAGTCGCGGGAGCAGTTCGAGATCCGGACGCACAAGCGGTTGCTCGACATCTTCGAGCCGACCACGCAGACCGTGGACGCCCTGATGAAGCTCGAGCTTCCCGCGGGCGTCGATGTCGAGATCAAGGCTTTCGGAAAGTAGAGGTCCCGAGGACATGGAAGGCTTGCTAGGCAAGAAGGTCGGGATGACCCAGATCTTCACGGACGACGGCGCCGCCGTCCCCGTGACGGTCATCCAGGCCGGCCCCTGCCTGGTGGTGCAGCGCAAGGCGGCCGAGAAGGACGGGTACGACTCCGTCCAGCTCGGGCTCGTCGAGGAGCGCGCCCCCAGGCACGTCAACCAGCCGATGAACGGCCACTTCAAGGCCCACAACGCCACCCCGACGCGGAAGATCAACGAGTTCGAGATCGACCCCGAGGCGGAGTGGAAGCCGGGCGACGAGGTTCGCTGCTCGTTGTTCGAGGTCGACGACTACGTCGACGTCATCGGAACGAGCAAGGGTAAGGGGTTCCAGGGCGTGATGAAGCGCCACGGCTTCGGCGGCGGTCGCGCGACCCACGGCTCGATGTTTCATCGCGCCCCGGGCTCGATCGGCCAGGCGTCGGATCCGTCGCGCGTCTTCCCCGGCACCCGGATGCCCGGCCAGACCGGCAACAAGCGGGTCACGGTCAAGAACCTGCGCATCGTCAAGGTCGACGAGGACCGCAACCTCCTGTTCGTTCGCGGCGCGGTGCCGGGGCCGAAGCAGGGCTACCTCAAGATCCGTCGGGCGAAGCGAGGCTGAGGATGAAGATCGCAGTCAAGAGCCTGTCGAACCAGAAGGTCAAGGACGTCGACCTGCCCGAGGCGGTGTTCGACTATCCGTTCAAGGAGCACTTGGTGCACCTGGCGGTGCAGTCGTATCTCGCAGCGCAGCGTTCTGGCTCGGCCAAGACCAAGGAGCGCGGTGAAGTGCGCGGTTCGCGGAGCAAGCTTTACCGCCAGAAGGGCACCGGTCGTGCCCGCGCCGGCAGCATCACGTCGCCGCTGCGGCGCTCCGGCGGTACCGTTCACGGCCCGCGCCCCAAGTCGTGGGCCGACAAGCTGACGCCGCGCGAGAAGCGCAACGCGCTCAAGTCGGCGCTCGCCCGCAAGCTCCGCGACGAGGGAATCGTCGTGCTCGACTCGCTCGAGCTCGAGAACGCGAAGACCGGTGATCTCGACCGTGCGCTCAAGGCGCTCGGGATCGACGGCAAGGCGCTCCTCGTCGATGGTCACGACAACGACAACCTGGCGCTGGCGGCGCGCAACAACCCGCGTCTCAAGGCGGTCGATGCACTGGCCGTCAACGTGTACGACGTCGTCGATCGGGCCAGCGTCGTCTTCAGCGAAGGGGCGCTCGATCGCCTCGTGGGGGTGCTTTCCAAATGAGGATTCAGGAGATCATCCGCCGGCCGCTCATTACCGAGAAGTCGACCGAGCTGCGCGACGACAACAACATCGTCGCGTTCGAGGTGGCGAGAGCGGCCAACAAGATCGACGTCAAGCGCGCCGTCGAGGCGCAGTTCAAGGTCAAGGTCGCGGACGTGCGGATCGCGTCGATGCACGGCAAGGTCCGTCGTCAGGGCCGCTACGTCGGGCGCCGGCCGGACTGGAAGAAGGCCTACGTGCGACTCGCCGACGGCGAGAAGACGATCGAGTTCTTCGAGGGAGTGTAAGGCGATGGGAATCAAGAAGCGCAAGCCGACGAACCCGGCGAGCCGGTTTCAGGAGACGCCGGATTTCGCCGAGGTGACGGCCTCCAGCCCGCACAAGCCTCTGACGAGCGGCAAGAAGAAGATCTCGGGCCGCAACAACAAGGGGCGGATCACGATCCGTTTCCGTGGTGGCGGTCACAAGCGGCGCTACCGCGAGGTCGACTTCCGGCGCGACAAGCACGGAGTGCCGGCGAAGGTCGCCTCGATCGAGTACGACCCCAACCGTTCGGCGCGAATCGCGCTGCTGCACTACGCGGACGGCGAGAAGCGCTACATCCTGTGGCCGTCGGGCCTCTCGGTCGGCGACGAAGTCGTCTCGGGGCCCGAGGCGCCGGTCAACGTCGGCAATGCGATGCCGCTGTCGGCCATCCCGCTCGGTACGCAGATCCACAACATCGAGCTCAAGATCGGCAAGGGCGGGCAGATGGTTCGCTCCGCCGGCGCCGGCGCGCAGCTGATGGCCAAGGAGGGCGCCTACTGCCAGGTGAAGCTCCCTTCGGGTGAGCAGCGCCGCGTTCATCTCAACTGCTATGCCACGATCGGCCGGCTCGGCAACTCCGATCATTCCAACCGCTCGGACGGCAAGGCCGGCCGCAGCCGCTGGCTCGGCAAGCGGCCGCACAACCGCGGCGTGACGATGAACCCGGTCGATCATCCGATGGGCGGTGGTGAAGGGCGCAGCTCCGGCGGACGGCATCCGTGTACCCCGTGGGGCGTGCCGACCAAGGGATACAAGACGAGAAACAACAAGCGCACCGACGGCATGATCGTCCGTCGACGCAACCGCAAGTAAGCCAGGAAGCAGGGCAGACATGTCGCGTTCACTCAAGAAGGGTTTCTTCATCGACCACCACCTGCAGGACAAGGTGGAGGCGATGAACGACAGCGGCCAGAAGCGGGTCATCAAGACCTGGTCGAGGCGCTCGACGATCATTCCGGAGATGGTCGGCCACACCATTGCCGTCCACAACGGCATGCGCTTCGTGCCGGTGTACGTCTCCGAGAACATGGTCGGCCACAAGCTCGGTGAGTTCGCCATGACGCGCACCTTCCGTGGGCACTCGGGCGGCCGCAAGGAGAAGGGCGCTCGCGCGCGCTAGGAGGGAAGCGATGGAAGTCACTGCAAAGCTCCGCTACCACCAGGCGTCGCCGCAGAAGGTGCGTCTCGTGATCGACCTCATTCGCGGCAAGGACGTGCAGGAGGCGAGCAACATCCTGCAGTTCTCGAAGAAGGCTGCGGCCCGTCCGGTGCAGAAGCTGCTCAAGTCGGCGATCGCGAACGCCGAGGATCGCGACGAGCAGGTCGATATCGACCGGCTCTACGTCAAGGAGTGCTTCGTCGACGGCGGGCCGACCCTCAAGCGCCTTCGCCCCCAGCCGCAGGGGCGGGCGTTCCGGATCCTCAAGCGGCAGAGCCACATCACGATCAAGCTCGATACCCGCAAGGCGGAAGGCAAGGAGAACTAGAGTGGGCCAGAAGACACATCCGTACGGCTTCCGCCTCGTCTACAACAAGCCGTGGCACTCGCGCTGGTACGCCGAGAAGGACTACGCGAAGCTCCTCAAGGAGGACGTCGAGCTGCGTGAGGGGCTCAAGAAGCGCCTGTCGCACGCCGGGGTCTCGGAGGTCGACATCGAGCGCGCTGCCGACAAGCTGCGCGTGACGATCTACACCTCGCGTCCGGGCATCATCATCGGCCGCAAGGGGGCCGAGGTCGACAAGCTGCGCGACGATCTCCAGAAGCAGATGGGACGCGAAGTCCACATCAACATTCAGGAGATCAGCCGGCCCGAGCTCGATGCCCAGCTGGTGGCTCAGAACGTGGCGCATCAGCTCACCCGTCGGATCGCGTTCCGGCGCGCCATGCGCAAGGCGATGGAGTCGGCCTTCCGCTTCGGCGCCAAGGGCGCCAAGATCATGATCGCCGGTCGTCTCGGCGGTCACGAGATCGCGCGCACCGAGTGGTACCAGGACGGTCGTCTGCCGCTCCACACCCTCAAGGCGGACATCGACTACGGCTTCACCGAAGCTCACACGACCTACGGCGTGATCGGCGTCAAGGTGTGGATCTACAAGGGTGACCTGCTGCGGGAGAAGACCCGCCCGGTGAGTCTGTAGGCCGGCACGGTAAGCACGGGGAGAAGACATCATGTTGATGCCGAAGAAGGTCAAGTACCGCAAGCGCCAGCGGGGTCGCCGCAAGGGCAACGCGAAGGGTGGCGACTACGTCGCGTTCGGGGACTACGGTCTCCAGGCGCTCGAGGCAGGCTGGGTGACGGCGCGCCAGATCGAGGCGGCCCGTATCGCGATCGCTCGCGGCGTGAAGCGTGGCGGCAAGATCTGGATCCGGATCTTCCCCGACAAGCCGATCACCAAGAAGCCGCTCGAAACCCGTATGGGTAAGGGCAAGGGCAACCCCGAGGAGTGGGTCGCCGTCGTCAAGCCGGGCCGTGTGATGTTCGAGCTCGAGGGGGTGGAGCCCGAGCTGGCCAAGGAGGCGATCGACAAGGCGCGCTACAAGTTCGGGATCAAGACCCGTTTCGTGTCCCGGCACGAGCGGCTGGCCGGATGAGGATGGGATGAAAGCTTTCGAACTCAGAGACCTGACGGTCGAAGACCTTCAGGACAAGGAAACGGCGCTCGCGGAGCAGCTCTTCGCGTTGCGACTGCAGAAGGTGACCGGACAGCTCGACAATCCGGCCAAGATCGGCAACGTGCGGCGCGACCTCGCCCGCGTGATGACGGTGATGAACGAGAAGAAGGCCGAGAAGGCGTCCACGAGCGCCCAGGCCACCGGAGCTTCGAACGATGAGTGAAGCGACCCAGACCGAGCGCAAGCAACGGCAGACCCTGGTGGGCAAGGTCGTCAGCGACAAGATGGACAAGACCGTCGTCGTCGCGGTCGAGAGGGTGGTGCTCCACCCGCTCTACCGTCGGCGGATGAAGAAGACCTCGACCTACCACGCGCACGACGCCGGCAACACCTGCCGCGAGGGCGATCGCGTCCAGATCGTTGCGACCCGCCCGCTGTCGAAGCTCAAGCGGTGGCGGGTGCGCGAGGTGCTCCAGAAGGCGGAGGGGTGAGCCGATGATCCAGATGGGCAGCATGCTCGACGTGGCGGACAACTCCGGTGCCCGCAAGATCGCCTGCATCCACCTCAAGGGTGGCTCCTCCGGTCAGTACGGCGGCCTCGGCGACGTGATCACCGCGTCGGTGAAGGAGGCGACGCCCGAGGGTACGGTCAAGAAGGGGCAGGTCGTGAGCGCCGTGATCGTCCGCACCCGGCGTGCGCAGCGTCGCCGCGACGGCAGCTACATCCGTTTCGACACCAACTCGGCGGTGCTGATCAACGAGACGGGCGAGCCGGTCGGCACCCGCGTTTTCGGTCCGATCGCCCGCGAGCTGCGCGAGAAGCGGTTCATGAAGATCGTCTCGCTGGCGCCGGAGGTCCTCTGATCGGGCGATCGCAGCCCGACCAAGGTGGAGAGTGATGAAGAAGACGAAGATCAAGAAGAACGACGAAGTGCTCGTCATTCGCGGCAAGGACAAGGGAGCGCGCGGCAAGGTGTTGCGTGTCTTCCCGAACGACGGCACTGCGATCGTCGAGCGCATCAACATGATCAAGCGCCACACCCGGCCGAACCCGCAGCGCAACGTGCAGGGCGGGGTGCTCGAGCGCGAGGCGCCGATCCGACTGTCGAACCTGAAGCTGATCGATCCCGATTCGGGAAGGCCGACGCGGGTCGGTCGCAAGAGGCTCGAAGACGGTTCCGGTGCGCGGGTGGCGAAGGTCTCCGGCACCACCCTGAACTGAGCCGGCGGAACGCAGAAGTAACGAGGTAGAAGATGGCCAATACCGAAACAGCAGCGATGCCGGCGGGCTACGTCCCGAGGCTGAAGCAGCAGTACGAGACGGAGATCGCCGTCAAGCTCGCAACCGAGTTCGGCATCGAGAACAGCATGGCGATTCCACGTCTCGAGAAGATCGTCCTCAACATGGGCATGGGCGAGGCGACCCAGAACGTCAAGGTTCTCGACGAGGCGGTCGAGGAGTTGGCGCAACTCGCCGGGCAACGCCCCGTGATCACCCGCGCCAAGAAGTCGATCGCGGCGTTCAAGCTCAGAGAAGGGATGCCGATCGGCTGCCGCGTCACCCTGCGAGGCTTCCGGATGTGGGAGTTCCTCGATCGCCTGATCTCGGTGGCACTGCCTCGGGTGCGCGACTTCCGCGGCGTTCCCGCAGGGAGCTTCGACGGGCGGGGCAACTACACGCTGGGGATCAAGGATCACCTGATCTTCCCCGATGTCGACTACCACAAGGTCAACAGCCCGAAAGGGCTCAACGTGACGATGGTCACGACGGCCGACAACGACGAGAAGGCCTTCTACCTGCTGCGAGAGCTCGGCATGCCGTTCCGGCGGCCGCGCTCCGAGAGCTGACGAAGGCGGAGTAACCGACGATGAGCATGACTGATCCCATCTCCGACCTGCTGGCGCGCATCCGCAACGCCCACATCGCCAGCCACGACCGGCTCGACGTGCCGACCTCCAAGCTCAAGACGGAGCTCTGCAAGGTGCTCGAGCGCGAGGGCTACATCGAGCGCCACGAGGCGGTCGAGAGCGAGCCGCGCGACCTCATCCGGATCTTCCTGAAGTATCACGATGGGGAGCCGGTGATCCGTCACATGGGCCGGGTCAGCAAGCCGGGTCGACGGGTCTACAAGCGCAGCGACGACATCAAGCCGGTGCTCAACGGGCTCGGAATCGGGATCGTTTCGACATCGCAGGGGCTTCTCACCGACGCCGAGGCGCGCGAGCGCCGGGTCGGCGGCGAAGTGCTCTGCGAGATCTGGTAGGAGTCGAAGATGTCACGGATCGGAAAAGAACCCATCAACGTCCCCTCGGGGGTCAAGGTAGAGATCGCCGACGGCGTTCTGACGGCGGAGGGCCCGAAGGGCAAGCTGTCGCAGAACCTGCTGCCGGAGGTCGAAGCGTCGATCGAAGATTCGACGATCGAGATCAAACGCACCGGCGAGACCAGGGACCATCGCGCCCGGCACGGGCTGATGCGGGCCCTCGTGGCGAACGCCATCGAGGGAGTCACCAACGGCTGGTCCAAGGAGCTCGAGATCAACGGCGTCGGCTACAAGGCCGAGGCTCAGGGGCGTGAGATCCACATGGCGCTCGGCTACTCGCACCCGGTTGTCTATGCGTTGCCGGAAGGGGTGGACGCCGACGTCGATCCGAAGGCCAACCGGATCAGGGTCCACGGGCCGGATCGTCAGAAGGTCGGTCAGGTGGCGGCGGAGATCCGCAGCCTGCGCAAGCCGGAGCCCTACAAGGGCAAGGGCATCAAGTACGTGGACGAGGTCATTCGCCGCAAGGTCGGCAAGGCGGGCGCCGCCGCCTGAGCGGTCGCTTCCGCAGCCAAGGAACGAAGACGATGGACAGAGCCAAGAAGAAGAGACAGCGCCGCGAACGGGCGCATCAGAGGATCCGCGCCACGGTCCGCGGCACCGCCGATCGGCCGCGCCTGTCGGTCTACAAGAGTGCGCGTTTCGTCTACGCGCAACTCATCAACGACGACGCCGGTCACACGGTGGCTGCCGCGAGCTCCCGGGAGGGTGCGATCGCGAAGAAGGCGGAGGGGAGCGCGAAGACACGGTCGGCGGCCCGGCTGGTGGGCGAGTCGATCGCCGAGCGCGCCCTCGACAAGGGGGTCAAGCAGGTGGTCTTCGATCGCGGCGGGTACGTCTATCACGGCAAGGTCAAGGAAGTTGCCGACGGAGCCCGGGACAAGGGTCTCGAGTTCTAGGAGGGTATGAGCGTGGGTAGAGATTTCAGACGCAGCGAACCGGAATTCTTCGAGCAGGTCATCGACATCAACCGCGTGACCAAGGTGGTCAAGGGCGGCAAGAACTTCTCGTTCACCGCTCTCGTGGTGATCGGCGACGGCAACGGCAAGGTCGGCTACGGTTCCGGCAAGGCGAAGGAAGTGCCGGTGGCGATCCGCAAGGGTGTCGAGAGCGCCAAGAAGGGGATGGTTCGGGTGCTGCGCAAGGGCAGCACGATCCCCCACGAGGTGATCGGCGAGTTCAGCGCCAGCCGGGTGATGCTCAAGCCGGCTTCCGAAGGTACCGGCGTGATCGCCGGCGGTGCCGTGCGTGCCGTCATCGAGAGTGCCGGCATCGGGGACATCCTCACCAAGTCGCTCGGATCCAAGAATCCCCAGAACGTCGTCAAGGCGACGATGCAGGGGCTCCTGAGCCTGCGCAACGAGAAGATGGTGCGCAAGGAGCGCGGTCTGGCCGCGGTCGAAGAGGCTCCGGAGCCGGAAGAGAGTGTGAACAGTGGCGAAGAAGAGCAAGATGATTAAGGTCCGCCAGGTCCGCAGCGCCATCGGCCGCCCGCGAGGGCAGCGTGAGGTGCTGAGGAGCCTGGGACTGCGCCGCATCCGTCACACCGTCGAGCGGGAGGATTCGCCGGCGGTGCGCGGGATGGTCGCGAAGATCCCTCACCTGGTCGAGATCGTGGAGGACGGAGCATGAAGCTGCACGACCTTTCCCCGGCACCGGGCTCGAAGCGTGATCGCAAGCGAATCGGGCGCGGCCCCGGCTCGGGCAACGGCAAGACGGCCGGGCGCGGTCACAAGGGCCAGCGCTCGCGCTCCGGGTTCTCGCAGCGGTTCGGCTTCGAGGGCGGTCAGATGCCGCTCGTCCGACGGGTGCCGAAGCGTGGCTTCACGAACATCTTCCGGGTCGAGTACGCGGTGGTGAACCTGTCGCGACTGGACGGGTTCGAGGGTGACGTCACCCCCGATGCGCTGGCGGAGAAGGGGATGGTCCGCAAGGGCCGACCTGTGAAGATCCTCGGCAACGGCGAGGTCTCCGGAGCCCTCAAAGTCTCGGCTCACAAGTTCAGCAAGACGGCGCGCGAGAAGATCGAAGCCGCCGGCGGAAGCTGCGAGGTTCTGGATCGGTGATCGATAGTTTCCGCAATATCTTCGCCATCCCGGACCTGCGCAAGCGGGTGCTCTTTACCTTCGCACTGCTCGCGGTGTACCGGGTGGGCTGCATCATCCCCACGCCGGGTATCGATCCCGCTGGGTTGCTCGAGTTCATGGAGTCCCAGAAGGGGACGATCCTCGGGTTCGTCAACACCTTCACCGGCGGAAGCCTCGAGCGGGTGGCGATCTTCGCTCTCGGCATCATGCCGTACATCACCTCGTCGATCATCCTGCAGCTCCTGACCGTGGTCTGGCCCTACCTCGAGAAGCTGTCGAAGGAGGGTGAGCTCGGCCGGCGCAAGATCACTCAGTACACCCGCTACGGGACGATGCTGATCTCGATCATCCAGTCGACATCGATCGCCATCTGGCTCGAGCGGGTGACGACGCCCGGCGGCGCTACCCTGGTACCGAACCCCGGTTGGGGCTTCCGGCTGATGACGATCCTGACGCTGACGACCGGCTGTGCGTTCGTCATGTGGCTCGGTGAGCAGATCAGCGAGCGCGGCGTCGGCAACGGCATCTCGCTCATCATCTTCGCCGGCATCGTCGTCGGCCTGCCGGGTGCAATCTTCAGCACGATCCAGAGCATTCAGAACGGCAGTCTCGGCATCCTCCGGGTGCTGATCCTGGTGGTCGTGATGATCCTGGTGACCGGCTTCATCGTCTACATGGAGCGCGGCCAGCGTCGCATCCCCGTGCAGTACGCCAAGCGGGTGGTCGGTCGCAAGATCTACGGCGGGCAGAACACCTACCTGCCGCTGCGGGTCAACACCGGCGGCGTCATCCCGGTGATCTTCGCCAGTTCGGTCGTCATCCTGCCGACGACGATTGCGGGCCTCTTCCAGGGCCAGGAGTGGCTCCAGCGCCTCTCCTTCTATCTCGGCTACGGCCAGCCGGTGCACTACCTGCTTTCGATCGCGGCGATCATCTTCTTCTCGTACTTCTACGTCTCGATCATCTTCAACCCGGCCGACACCGCCGAGAACCTGCGCAAGTACGGCGGGTTCATCCCCGGCATCCGCTCAGGTCGCCGAACGTCCGACTACATCGATCGCATCCTCACCAGGCTGACGCTCGTCGGTTCGCTGTACCTCGCCGCCGTCACGGTGCTGCCCGAGTTCCTGCTCAGCGGTTTCAAGGTCGGCGGCCTGCCGTTCGTCGGCGAGTCGCTCGAGGGAGCGTTGCCGAACTGGTTCACCGAAGGCATGGGGATCAACTTCTACTTCGGCGGTACGTCGCTCCTGATCGTCGTCGGCGTGGCGATGGACTTCGTCCAGCAGGTCGAGAGCCAGCTCGTGATGCGCAACTACGACGGGCTCCTCAAGCGAGGAAGGATTCGTGGCCGTCGCGGGTGAGCGCATCGTGCTCCTGGGAGCGCCGGGATGCGGGAAAGGCACACAGGCCGCCCGCATCTCCGAGGCTCTCGGCATCCCGGCGATCTCGACCGGGGACATGCTGCGTGCGGCCGTTGCGGCCGGCACCGAGCTGGGGCAGCGCGTCGGCAGCATCCTCGATTCGGGGGAGCTGGTCGACGACGACACCATGGCGGAAGTCGTGACCGACCGTCTGGCGCAGGAGGATGCCGCTTCCGGCTACCTGCTCGACGGCTATCCGCGCACTCTGCCGCAGGCGGACACGCTGGCGGCCATCCTGGACCGTTCCGAGAGCGAGCTCGACTGCGTGCTGCAGATCATCGTGCCGGAAGACGAACTGGTGCGACGCGCTCTCGCACGGCAACGCGCCGACGACACCGAGGAGGTGATCCGGCGGCGTTTCGAGGTCTACGAAGAGAACACCGCGCCGCTCGTCGATCACTACCGCGAGCTTGGCTTGCTCCAGCCGATCGACGGCGATCAGGCGATCGAGGCGGTGACGGCGTCGATCCTCGAGACGCTGGGAGTGGCAGCCTGATGGTCCTCAAGCACACCGGCGAGATCGACCTCATGGACGAGGCGAACACGATCGTCCATCGCGTCCTCGACGCGGTGGCCGAGCGGGTCGCGCCGGGCGTCTCGACGCGCGAGCTCGACACGATGGCCGAGCAGCTCATTCGTGAGGCCGGCGGCGTGCCGGCGTTCCTCAACTACCGTGGCTTCCCGGCGACCCTTTGCACGTCGGTCAACGACGTGATCGTGCACGGCATCCCCAACGACGCGCCGCTCGACGAGGGAGACATCGTCGGCGTCGATTGCGGCGTCATCTACAAGGGGTACTATGGGGATGCGGCGCGCACCTTCGCCGTCGGTTCGATCTCTCCCGAGGCGGCGCGGCTGCTCGACGTGACCCGCGAGTCGCTCCACCGGGCGGTGGAGCAGGTACGGCCCGGCGGGCGGCTTTCCGACATCGGCCATGCGGTGCAGCAGGCGGTGGAGGCACAAGGGTTCTCGATTGTGAGAGAATTCGCGGGGCACGGGATCGGTTCGTCGTTGCACGAGGAGCCGCAGGTGCCGAACTACGGGAGGCCGGGCCGCGGTCCGCGCCTCAAGCCCGGGCTCGTGTTGGCCATCGAGCCGATGGTCAATGCCGGGGCGCCGGGAATGAAGGTCGATGCGGACGGCTGGACCGCCCGATCGGCCGACGGGTCGCTCGCCGCCCATTTCGAGGTGTCGGTCGCGGTGACCGAGAGCGGCCCGCGGGTCCTCGGACGACCCGGATTTGCACTGGCGGCCTGACGGCTGCCGAACGTATCGAAAGAGGTTTCAAGGTTTTGCCCAAAGAAGACGCAATCGAAGTCGAAGCGACAGTCACGGAACAACTGCCGAACGCGCAGTTCACGGTGGAGCTGGAGAACGGGCACAAGGTGCTCGCTCACGTCTCCGGGAAGATGCGCAAGTTCTTCATCCGGATTCTCCCGGGCGACAAGGTCCGGGTGGAGCTGTCGCCCTACGATCTCGACCGCGGCCGAATCGTCTACAGGCTCAAGAGCTAGGGGAGTCGGACTGATGAAAGTGCGAGCCTCAGTGAAGAAGATGTGTCCGAAGTGCAAGGTCGTTCGCCGCCACGGTGTGGTGCGGGTGATCTGCGAGAACCCGAAGCACAAGCAGCGTCAGGGGTAGTCAAAGATGGCACGAATCGCAGGCGTGGATCTCCCGCCGTCCAAGCAGATCTGGGTCGGACTGACCTACATCCACGGCATCGGCCGCACGCGGTCGAAGTCGATCCTCTCGCGCGCCCAGGTCGAGGAGGCGACGAAGGTCAAGGACCTCACCGAGGACGAGGCTCGTCGCATTCGCGAGGTCATTCAGGAAGGCGGAGCCGTCGAGGGCGATCTGCGCAAGATCGTCGCCGAGAACATCAAGCGGCTGATGGAGATCGGGAGCTACCGGGGTGTCCGTCACCGCCGCGGGCTGCCGGTGCGGGGGCAGCGCACCTCGACCAACGCTCGAGGCCGCAAGGGTCCGCGCAAGCTCGCGGTCGCAGGCAAGAAGAAGGTCAAGAAGTAAGAGGTCGAAATGGCGAAAGACAAGAAAACTGGCAAGAAGGATCGTCGCCGCAAGGAGAAGCGCCTCGTCCCCCACGGGATGGCGCACATCAAGGCGACGTTCAACAACACCCTCATCACCATTTCCGACCCGGAAGGCAACGTCGTCGCCTGGTCGTCGGCCGGCAAGATCGGCTTCAAGGGTTCGCGGAAGGGCACGCCCTTCGCAGCCCAGGTTGCCGCTCAGAACGCCGCCCAGACGGCGCGCGATCTGGGGATGCGCTCGCTCGACGTGGAGCTCAAGGGCGCCGGTGGCGGTCGCGAGTCCGCGGTCCGTGCCCTGTCGGCAAGCGGCCTCTACGTGAAGTCGATCCGCGACGTCACCCCGATTCCTCACAACGGATGCCGGCCGCCGAAGCGCCGGAGAGTCTGAGCGGACAGGAGAAGCGAAGATGGCACGTTACACAGGACCCGTCTGCCGGCTCTGCCGCCGCGAGCGGATGAAGCTCTTCCTCAAGGGCGACCGCTGTTTCAAGGAGAAGTGCGCGATCGAGCGTCGGGCTTACCCGCCCGGCCAGCACGGCCAGCGCCGCGGCCGCCGGCCGCAGGGCTATGGCCCGCAGCTTCGCGAGAAGCAGAAGGTCAAGCGCATGTACGGAGTGCTCGAGAAGCAGTTCCGTACCTACTTCAAGCAGGCGGCGCGCTCGAAGGGCGTCACCGGTGAATCGCTGCTCGTGACCCTCGAGCGGAGGCTCGACAGCGTGGTCTACAACCTCGGCTTCGCTTCCTCGCGCGCTCAGGCGCGGCAGCTCGTGCGGCACGGACATATCCTGGTCGACGGAAGCAAGACGACGATTCCGTCGTATCAGCTGCGGGTCGGGCAGGAGATCTCGGTCCGCGAGAAGAGCCGCAAGAACGACTTCATTCGCGCCAGCATCGAATCGGCGCGTGGCCGGGGCATCCCGGTCTGGCTCGACCTCGATGTCGAGAACTTTGCCGGCAAGGTCAACAACCTGCCGACCCGTGACGACGTGAAGCTGCCGATCGAAGAGCAGCTCATCGTCGAGCTCTACAGCCGTTAAGAATTCGCATTCCCCTCGGGCGCTGCCGCGCCCGGCGTCACACCACAAGGAGTTCCCCGATGCTTTGGAAGGGTTTTCAGCGTCCCCAGCGAGTCGAGGTCGACCACGACACGCTGACCGAGACCTACGGTCGCTTCGTCGCTCAGCCGTTCGAGCAGGGCTTCGCGACCACCGTCGGCAACGCCCTGCGCCGCTGCCTGCTGTCCTCGATCGAGGGAGCGGCGATCACCGCCGTTCAGCTCGAAGGCGTCCTGCACGAGTTCTCGTCGATTCCCGGCGTCGTCCAGGACATGACCGAGCTCACGCTCAATCTCAAGCAGATCCCGATTCGCCTGCACTCCGAGGAGCCGCGGGTGATCACGATCGACCTCGAGGGCCCCGGTGAGGCTACGGCCGGGCAGCTCCTGGGCGACTCGGAGGTCGAGGTCTGCGATCCCGACGCTCCGGTGGCGACCGTCAACGAGGAGGGTCACCTCAAGCTCCAGGCTCAGGTGAGGAACGGCCGCGGCTATGTCAGCGCCGAGCAGAACTTCGACGAGAGCATGGGAATCGGCTGGATTCCGCTCGACTCCTCGCACTCGCCGGTACGCCGTGTCAACTACACAGTCGAGGCGGCCCGCGTCGGTCGCGCCACCGACTACGAGCGGCTGGTGATCGAGATCTGGACCAACGGCACGCTGGCGCCCGAGCAGGCGCTGTCGCACGCCTCGTCGCTCCTGAAGGATCACCTGACGATCTTCATGGAGTCCGAGGAGGCGGCCGCCGAGGAGCCGGAAGAGGCTCCCGAGGAGCCGACCGGCCTCGACGGACTGCTGGCGAAGAGCATCGACGAGCTCGCGCTCTCGGCTCGCTCCGCCAACTGCCTCAAGAACGCCCGCATTCACACCCTGCGCGACCTCGTGCGGCGGACCGAGAAGGAGATGCTCGAGACCAAGAACTTCGGCCAGCGCTCGCTGGACGAGGTCCAGGGGATCCTCGAGGAGTTCGGCCTGCGGCTCGGCATGGACGTGCCGGAGAGCGGAGCCTCCGCCTAAGCCGGCCTGACCGGCCACGCGCTCAGGCCAAGGAGAACCGACATGCGTCACAACGTTCACGGAAGAAAGCTCGGGCGGACGTCGTCCCACCGGATCGCGATGTTCCGCAACCAGCTCACCTCGCTGGTGCGGCACGGCCGCATCCGCACGACGCTCGCCAAGGCCAAGGCGCTGCGGCCGGTCGCCGAGCGTGTCGTCACCAAGGGGCGCGAGGACACCGTCCACGCGCGCCGGCAGGTGCGCCGCTGGCTGCCCGACCGCACCGACGTCAAGAAGCTCTTCGACGAGATCTCGCCGCGCTTCGCCACCCGCCCGGGCGGCTACACGCGCATCGTCAAGCTCGGTCCCCGCAAGGGCGACGCCGCAGAGATGGCGATCCTCGAGTTCGTCGATCAGGGCGACTGACGACTGCACACAGCGCAGTTGAGGAGGGGCCGCCTTCGGGCGGCCCTTTTGTTCTTGCCAGAGATCGGGATGGCTCGCGCGGCGATCCTCGACATCGACGATCGATCCAGGTTGCCGCTAGACTGAGGGAGGCCCGAGATCGGAGGAAACGTGATCTCAAGAACAAGCAGTCGATGGGTGCGGCAGGGGGGGGCTGTCCTGGTCGGGTTAATGGCGACGGTGGCCAACGCTCAGCAGCTCCCATGGATAGAGCTGGCTGATCTCTCGCTGGCCGGACAGACGGCAGCTCCCACCACTGGAGAGCGCTTGGCGGGTGCCGAAGTTCTTCTGGCGACCAACGCTGACCTTACTCCAGTATCGGGCGGCTATCTCATGGCCGTGGACCCATGGACAAGGCTGCACGGAGGGCTCGATAGCAAGCTGATCTGTGACCCGATGGAGGACTTCTATGGCCAGCCGACGATTGCGCGTCCTCCCGGAGGTGTGAAGGGCTGCTCCGGATTCCTCGTCGCACCCAACCTGGTCGTGACCGCCGGCCACTGCATCAATGATCCGCAGGGACCAAGCAATCCGGCACCTTACGACTGTCCGAACCGCTGGGTGATTTTCGACTATGCCGATCAGGCCCCGATTTCCGGTCCCGGGACAGTGTTCATCCCTTCCGACAATGCCGTTCGATGCTCGCGGGTACTGGTCGACACGTCATCGAGCTTGAACGAGGATATCCAGCAGAGCGAGCTGACATTGGGTGCTGACTGGGCTTTGATCGAGCTCGTTGCAGACGTTGAAGATCGCCTTCCGATGGTGGTCGAGCGCCATCCCCAGACCGAGCTTGGAGATCCGGTACTCATTCTTGGGCACCCGGCTCGCATTCCGATGAAAGCGGAGATCTCGACCGTCACGACTGCCGGGCTTCGCACGAACCTCCATGTCCTCGGTGGCAGCTCGGGCAGTCCGATGGTCAACCTCAGAACGGGCAAGGTCTTCAGCAATGCGACCAACGTGCATGACGGTTATCCCTGGATCACGATCCTCGGGGGGCCACCGCTTGACGGTTGTGCCGAGCTCTGCTTTGAATGCGACGGCGATACGACTTCCTGAACCCTCTCTAGCGCCTGGCTCAACGAGCTTCCGATCATCGGCCTTCAAGCGGGGTTGCCGAGCGGCTCTCTCGTCGACTACTACGGCCCGCCCGGCGCCTCCATCGACTACGAGGCCTGGTCGTTGACTCTCTCTGCGAGCAACGTCCCTGCGACGCTGCCTGGAATCGACTGGACCCTGGACCGCGACGGGAGCCCGCCCCACCCGTTCGAGGTCGTCAACGGCCCGACCTCCGGCACCCTGGGAGACGGGCTGTCGGAGAGCCTGTCCTTCCTGCCGAGCGACGCGCTGGTAGCAACCCCGGGTCTGTACGAGGAGGAGATTCGTGTCTGGGACCTGACCTACGGCACCAGCGATCCGGTGACCCACCGCGCTCACGTTGGCATCAACGGCTTTACTCTGTCGCCTCCGCTCGATTTCGTCGGCGAGGGTCCCGGAGCTCCACACGGCTCGGTGCAGACCTATACCTTCGTCAACCGCTGGATCGGGGTTCAGGACGTGACCATTACGCCGAGCCCCAGCGCTTCTTGGATGGAGTTGGGTTCGCCTTCGCTACCGGCCGTACTGCAGGAGACTTTGCCCGGCAAGTACCAGGAGGCGCCACTGGTAAGCGTGCCGGTCACACTCAACGGTAGCGGCCTCGCGCCGGGCGTTAGAACCGGAACCGTGACGTTTGCTACCGACGCTTGCTCGGAGCCCGAATGCGAGCAGGTACGCAACGTGATCTTCGACCATTGCCGTGAGATCACGCCGGACCTCACTCTCCCGGAGGCAGTTGTTCTGGCTCCCTTCGGAGGTGAGCACTCTCAGCCCCTGACCGTCGTGCCGACGGGCGGGAGCTCGATCATCGACGATGTGGACGTGGCGATCGACCTGAGTTTCCCGGTCAAGACCGGGGGCAATGGGCCTCCGTTCTCGATCAGTATCGTCTCGCCTGGAACTGGGGGAGCAGAAGTGCTGCTGAAGGACTTTGAGGATCCGTGGAAGACGATCTACGACGACGACACGAGTCCGGCGGCCGAAGCACTCGCCGACCTCAATGGACGTTCGTCAGTAGGAGGCCCTTGGCAGCTGGTCTTCAGGAATCACCCGAACCACGACAGAGAGGTCGAGCTGGATCTCGACAGGTTCGAGGTACGCCTGCATCACAGCGGTGCGCTTCCCTGTGTCCCCTAGAGAGTGTTGCCGGGGCTTCTTAAGTGGCCGCTCGAGCGAGTGGCTACCGGCAGCGGCTACTCGGCTCCTAGCTATCTTCTTCTTCGTTGCTTCGTCAGTTGGCGCTCAGGCGCCCTCCAAGCTGGAGCTGGAGGCGCGCATCTTCGGTGCCGATCAACAGCAGTTTTGGGGCTTCGGACACGCTCTGGCAATCGACGGTGACACACTTCTGGTAGGCGCCGACCGCGCCGCACCGCAGGGTCTCGATGAGCAGGGGGCCGTGTACGTCTTTGTCCGAGGAGAGGACGGTTGGGCGCAGGAGGCGCAACTGGTCGCCTCCGACGCGAGCGAGGGCGATGGCTTTGGATTCTCTGTGGCGCTTCAGGGCGACATCGCCGTCGTCGGCGCTCCTTTCGCTGCGCCTCAGGGCCTGGCGTTCGAGGGAGCCGTATACGTCTTTGAGAGGACGGGTACTGCTTGGTCTGAGTCGGCGGTACTTCTGGCTTCAGACGGTGATGCCCAGGATCGGTTTGGGCAGCACGTTGCATTCGACGCGCCGAGAGTTGTCGCGGGAGCGCCTTTCGAGGAGAGTGGGCTCGAAGCTGAGGGTTGCGAGACGGGGGCGGCTTACGTCTTCGTCTTTGATGGTGCGAGTTGGGCAGAAGAGGAGAAGCTGCTTGACCCTAAGGGAGAGTGCTCTGACCTCTTCGGCTGGGCCGTAGATCTCAGCGGAGAGAGAACTCTAGTCGGAGCGTACTCGGCCCACGTCGGCAACGATCCCAGCAGGGGTAAGGCCCTGGTCTTTCTCCGCACAGCGGGGCTCTGGGAAGTGGAAGATACACTCCTGGCGTCCGATGGTTCTGATCCGGATCGCTTCGGCTGGTCGGTTTCCCTGGACGGAGACAGCGCCCTGATCGGCGCCCAGCAGAAGATCATCGACGGCAACGTCCGTCAGGGCGCCGCCTATGTGTTTCGACGAGAAGGCGCCGACTGGGTGGAGGAGCAGCGCCTGACCGCCTCCGACGGCCAGGAGGACGGCTACTTCGGGGAATCGGTGGCGCTTCGCGGCGACCGCGCCTTCGTCGCCGCGGAGTCGGACTTCCCCGGCGAGCCGGGGCGCGGAGTGGTCTACGAGTACGGCTTCGACGGTGCCGGGTGGCAGGAGCTGCAGAAGATCAGCGCCCCCTCGCCGCACGCCTTCGACGGCTTCGGCCGCCCGATCGCGATGGACGCCGAGCGGATTGTGATCTCGCAGCCGGCGCAGTTCTTCCTCCCGCCGCCGGGAGGCACCTCGTGGGTGTACCGGCGCATCGAGCCGCTGTTCTGCGACGGCTTCGAGAGCGGGGACACCTCGGCATGGTCGGCGACCGTTCCGTGAAGACCCCCTGAGGCCGACCCGGGCTTCCAGACAGCGCGGGGGCGAGGATCCCCTGTCTGCGCAGGGCACGGGTACAATGCGGTCCTGGTACCTGGAAAGCGAGGCCACGAAATGCTCCGAACCTGCGCCCGAGCGCTGGCGCTGACTCTTCTCCTGCCGGCAGCCGTCAACGCCGAACTGCTGGGCAGGATCGACTTCCCCAACAGCGGCTCCGAGGCCGCGCAGGCGGACTTCCTGGAGGGGGTCCTCTACCTTCACAACTTCGAGTACGAGGACGCCCGCGACGCCTTCCGCCGTGCGCGTGAGACCGACGGGGACTTCGTCCTCGCCTACTGGGGCGAGGCGATGACCCACAACCATCCGATCTGGATGGAGCAGGAGACTCAAGCGGGACGCGCCGTGCTCGAAGCGCTGGGGGCAACTCCTCGCGAGCGACGGGAACGCACGACCACGGAGCGCGAGGGGCGCTACGTCGAGGCGGTCGAGATTCTCTTCGGTCTCGACCCGAAGAGCGCCGATGCCGACAAGGCGACCCGGGACGACCTCTATCTGGCGGCGATGAGCCGGCTGGCGGCCGACTACCCGGACGACCACGAGGCTCGCGCGTTCGAGGCGCTGGCCGTTCTGGGTTCGGCGCACGAAGGGCGCGACTTCGCCACATACATGCGAGCCGCAGCGATCGCTTTCGACGTCTGGAACGCCAACGACCAGCATCCCGGCGCCGCCCACTACCTGATCCACTCGTTCGACGACCCGGTGCACGCCCCGCTCGGGGTGCCGATGGCGGAGACCTACGCCGAAATCGCCCCGGCCGCTGCGCACGCCCAGCACATGACGTCGCACATCTTCGTCGCCCTCGGCAGGTGGCAGGACGTGATCGATGCCAACATCGTGGCCCGCGACGTCCAGAACGCGGGCTTCGAGAAGAAGGACCGCCCACCGCGCCTGTGCGGCCACTACCCCTACTGGCTGCTCTACGGCTACCTGCAGCTCGGCCGGGCGGCCGAGGCGCAGCAGGTCATGGACGCCTGTCGGGGCAGTGTCGACATGACGACCGACGAGGGGGTGCAGTGGCACTACGCGGCGATGTGGGCGCGCCAGGCGATCGATCTCGAGGACTGGGAGGCGGAGGACGACTGGCCGGAGGATCTCGACCGGACCGTCGGCGGGCATCACAACTACGTCTTCGCCCGCGGGCTTGCGGCCTACTATCAGGGAGAGGACGACGCGGTGCGCCAGGCCCTCGGAATGCTGCGCGCGGTCGAGAACGGCGAGGGGGCGCGGCGCGACGATTTCGAGGACCAGGCGCAGATCCTCGCGTTGGAGCTCGAAGCGCTGCTCGCCGTCGACAGCGATCCCGAGGCAGCGGTGGCGAAGCTCGCCGAAGCGGTCGAGCTCGAAACGGCGCGCCCCTACATGTTCGGCCCGCCGACGATCATGAAGCCGTCCCTCGAGCTGCTCGGCGAGGTGCTGCTCACCCTCGGCCGGAACGCGGAGGCGGCCGACGCCTTCTCCCGCCAGCTGGCTCGCACCCCCGGAAGGGCGTTGAGCCTTCTCGGCGCAGGCAGGGCCGCGCGGGCGCTCGAAGACTGGGATGCGGCCGGGCGCAGCTACGGCGAGCTGCGCGACCTCTGGTCGGGAGCCGACGAGAAGCTGCCGCTGGCCAACGTCATCCGTACCGAGGCGGCGCTCAGGTAGAGCCTGCCCGATCTTGAGCTGCTCTCCGGTCGGGCCGGCGAGGACTTGTGCTTCCGGCTAGCCGGGCAAGCCGGCAGGCGCGGCAGGACCAGCCTCAACCGGAAGTGATGCGCAGCTGAGCGGGTGTACTCGGTGCGGCCGGCGGGTAGCGTCGGCTTGGCTGGAGAGGGTCGGGCTCCCGGCGCAGCGGTCCGGAAAGAGCCGGCCCTACCTGGAGTTCTTTCGCCCCTCGCGTGGCCGGTCGGATCGGTGCGACCCGCTGGTGCCGCCTGTCAGGCCGGAGCCAGGCGCTCAATCACTCGAGTGGCCAGATCAGGAATCTTCCGGATCAGCCCTCGTCTTCCGCTTTCTTGGACTCCTGGATCACCTTCTCGGCGACGTTGACCGGCATCTCCTCGTAGTGGGAGTACTCCATGTGGAAGCTCCCCTTGCCCTGGGTCATGGAGTTGAGGCTCGGCGCGTAGTTGAGCATCTCGGCCATCGGCACGACGGCGGAGATCACCTGCGCACCGTTCTCGGAGTCCATCCCCTCCGGGCGGCCCCGGCGCTGGGACAGGTCGCTCATCACGTCGCCGGTGAACTCCTCCTCGACGTGGACCTCGACCTTCATCATCGGCTCCATGATCGTCGGCGCCGCCTTGGACATCGCGTCCTTGTAGGCGAGCGAGCCGGCGATCTTGAACGCCATCTCCGAGGAATCGACGTCGTGGTACTGGCCGTCCCTGAGGCGGACGCGGAAGTCGACCATCGGGTAGCCGGCCAGGTAGCCGCGCGCTCGCGCTTCCTGGATTCCCTTTTCGACGGCGGGTCGATAGCCCTGAGGAATGGAGCCGCCGAAGATCTCGTCGACGAACTCGAACTCGGCACCGCGCTCGAGCGGCTCGATGGTGATCTTGCAGTCGGCGAACTGACCCCGGCCGCCGCTCTGCTTCTTGTGACGGCCGTGGCCGTCCGCCGGCTTGCGGATCGTCTCGCGGTAGGGGACCCGTGGCGGATGGAGAATCACGTCGACGTTGAAGCGGTTGTGGAGCTTCGCGACGGTGATCTCGACGTGGAGCTGTCCCTGGCCCGAGACGAGGAACTCCCCGGTCTCGGCGTCGCGGCCCGCCTTGAGGGCGAGGTCTTCTTCCTGAAGCCGATGGAGTGAGTCGCCGATCTTCTCCTCATCGCCCTTCGACTTCGGCTCGACGGCGAAAGAGATGGCCGGCTCGGCAACCTCGATCCAGCCCAGATGGATCGGCCGGTTCTTGGAGCAGAGGGTGTCTCCGGTCTGGGCATGCTTGAGTTTGGCAACGCCGCCGATGTCGCCGGTGACGAGCTTCGGAATCGAGCTGCCCGACTTGCCCTGCACGACATGGACGCCGCCGAGCTTCTCGCTCTGCTCCGCGCGGGTGTTCCAGACCGTCGCATCGCCGGGAACCTCGCCCGAGACGACGCGCATCAGGGTGATCTTGCCGGCGAACGGGTCGGAGATGGTCTTGAAGACCAGCGCCGTCATGTCGGCGTCCGGATCCGGGTCCACCTCGAGCGCTTCGCCGCCGATGTTGGTCGCCGGGAAGGGACCTCGCTCCAGCGGGTGGGGCATGACGTCCACGAGACTGTCCAGGAGCAGCGAGTTGCCGATACCGTGTGCCAGCGAGCTCACGGTGACCGGAAACAGCCGCCGCCGCCGTACCGCTCGCCTCAGCCCTTCGGTGAGGTCCTCCTTCGACAGCGTCCCTTCCTCGAAGAACTTCTCGAGTAGCGCCTCGCTCGACTCCGCCACCATTTCGATCAGGTTGTTGCGGCGCCGCTCGACCTCCTCCGCCATGTCGTCCGGAACGTCGGTCGGCGAAGCCTTGCCGCTGCCGTCGCGGTCGTAGAGGTACGCCTTGCCGCTCAGCAGATCGACCATGCCCCCGAAGTCGTGCTCCTCGCCGAGCGGGAGCTGCACAGGCATCACCTCACGGCCGAAGCGGGCGCGAAGGCTCTCGAGCGCGGACGCCAGCGTGGCGCGCTCGCGATCCATCTTCGTGAGGTTGATGAAGACCGGCTGACCGAGCTCTTCGGCGAAACGCCATGCCTTCTCGGTGACGACCTCGACGCCGGAGGCTCCGTCGACACAGAGCAACAGCCCGTCGGTCGCCCGCATCGCCGCCTGGGTGTCGGTGAAGAACATCCCGTAGCCGGGGCAGTCGAGGAGATTGAGCTTGTGCTGTTTCCAGGGAACGGAGCAGGGGGCGACACCGATCGAGATTCCGCGGTTGATCTCCTCCTGGTCGAAGTCGGTCGTGGTGGCTCCGTCCTCGGTCTTGTTGAGGCGGTTGGCGACGCCAGACGTGTAGAGCAGGGCGCTCGCGAGCGTCGTCTTCCCGGTGCCACTGTGACCGGCGATGGCCAGGTTTCGGATCTTTTCGGGGCTCTCGACTTGCATACGGGCGGCTCCTTGGAGTTGCCTTTCTTGGGGACGCGGGGGAGGCGAACTATAGCAGCTCGAAACCGGCTCCGGGGGCGAGAGAAGTCAACCGCCAGCGGGCTCCTCGGGCCGGAAGGCCGGGACGATTTCCAGCTGTCCGAACCGTTCGAGCTGCGGTGTCAGGGCGTTGGCCGGGCCGACCGCGACGATCGCTCGGGGTGCCGCCTCGAGGAGGTGCCGAGCGGCGTTGCGCACCGAGGTCACACAGCAGGCTTGCAGCCGCTCGGGGAAGGACTGCCAGGTGTCGTGGGGCAGCTCGTGCAGGGCGATCTCTTCGAGATGGCCTGCCACGCCTTCGAGAGTCTGGAGCTTGTAGGGGAAGGTGCCGAGGAGGTAGTTGCGGCCGTCCTCGACCTCGGTGGCGGTCGGTCCCGAATCGGCAAGCTCGCTCATCTCTTTCAGGATCTCTTCGACCGCGATGCCGACCGCTTCGGTATCGACCGCGCAGCCGACCGTGAAGGGACCGTCTCCGCGGCGGCGTGCGAGCCGGCTGGAAACCCCATAGGTGACGCCGCGCTGCTCGCGAAGGTTGAGATTGAGGCGGCTCGTGAACTTGCCCCCGAGCGTCAGCGAGAAGAGCCGCGCGTCCAGTTCGAGGGGGGAGGACCGGGAGAGGCCGGGGCTCATGAGGCGGAGCTCGGTCTGAGCGCCGGCGGGGCGGTCGATGATGCGCACCTGGAGCGGGCCCGGGTCGGGCAGGGCTGGAGCGTCGGGCTGGCGAACCGGAGACCTCGTCGTCGGAAGGTCGGGGAGCAACCGGTGCTCGATCGCTGAGACGAGCTCGTCAGGATCGAGATCTCCGACCGCGACGACGGCGAGGCTTCCGGTCGCGATTCGCTCGCGGTGCCACGCTTCGACGGCCTGGCGCTCGAGAGCTTCGATCGAGGTTGGAGTGCCGAGAGTCGTCTCGCCGTAGGGGTGAGTGCTGCCGAACACCGTGCCGAGAGCGTGCTGTGCGGCGAGGAACGCCGGCCGTACGGAGCGGCTGGCCAGGTCGGCGAGCCGCATCGCGCGCAGCCGGTCGAGTTCGTGCTCGGGCAGTGTCGGTCGGGCGAGGACGGCGGTGGCGAGGCCGAAAAGCTCCTTCCAGTGCCGGGTCGGTCCGCCCATGCGGACATAGATGGCGTCCCAATCGCTCGACGTTGCGAGCTCGGCGCCGCGGCGTTCGGCGAAGGCTGCAATCTTGTGAGCGTCGAGCTCCTCCGTCCCTTCGTCGAGGAGTGCAGAGCCCAGCGACGTGAGCCCACGCAAGGTCAAGGGGTCCCGATCGGCACCGCCGGAGAGGACGATCCCGATCTCCGCCAACGGGAAGCGTCGGTCGGTGGCGACGAAGACGTCGATGCCGGAGGCGAGCGCGCGATGCTCGAAGTCGGGAAAGCGGAACGGCTGGCGAGGGCCGGGGTCGGGACGGCGGCTGCGGTCGATCCGGCTCACGGAGTGGCGCTCACGACACAGGGCTCGTGCCGCGGGGCACGATCGCCACGACGGCACGGTTGTCGGGTTGCCACCAGCGAGCGGCGAAGTCGCGTACCTGGCCTGCCGAGAGGTCGGCGGTGGCGTCGAGCCGATCGGTGTAGCGACGGGGGTCGCCGAAGTAGGTGGCGCTCTGCGACAGCACGTCGGCTCGTGCTTCGAGGCTCTGAAGCTGCTCGAGGTAGGCGGTCGTGAGTTGGTTGCGGCTGCGTTCGAACTCGACTGCGGGCAGCAGCTCGGCTCTGGCACGGTCGAGGTGTTCGTCGACGGCTGCAAGCAGCTCCTGCGGTGTGGTGCCGGGCCTTCCGGTGCAGGTGAGAAGGACACTGCCGGCGAGCTCGGTCGGCAGCGTGCCGAGCGAGATTCCCTGGAGGAGCTGCCGCTCGTGCACCAGGTCGCGGTAGAGCGGGCTCGACTTGCCCGAGGCCAGCGCCGTCGAGAGAAGGTCGGCGGCCGACCACTCGGGGGTACCGAAGGGGGGAATCGGATAGCCGACGTAGAGGCGCGGCAGCTCGACGTCGTCCGGCAGTTCGACCGGCTCGGTCTCGGGCGGAGCGTGGGTGTGCTCCGGCGGCGGGGAGGCGTCTGCCGTGGGTAGCGAGCCGAAGTAGCGGTCGGCGAGCTCCACAGCGCGGCGGGTGTCGAAGTCTCCGGCGAGCGTGAGGACCGCATTGCCGGGATGGTAGTGCTCCACGAAGAAGCTCCGTACGTCTTCCAGATCGATGGCGGCGATGTCCTGCATCGTGCCGATGACCGGCCAGGAGTACGGATGCGGACTCGGGAACAGCCGGGCGAAGAGCGTCTCGAACGCGGCGCCGTAGGGCTGGTTGTCGATCCTCTGGCGGCGCTCGTTCATGACGACTTCGCGCTGATTCTCGAGCTTCTCGCTGTCTAGCGTGTCGAGCAGAAAGCCCATCCGGTCGGATTCGAGCCAGAGCGCCAGCTCGAGCTCGTGCGACGGCACCGTCTCGTAGTAGTTGGTGCGGTCGTACCACGTCGAGCCGTTGGCGACGCCGCCGACTTTCTGCAGGTGCCCGAAGTGATCGTTGACGCCGACGTTGGCACTGCCCTGGAAAAGCATGTGCTCGAAGAGGTGCGCCAGGCCGGTTCTGCCGGGTCGCTCGTTGCGCGAGCCGACGTGGTACCAGAGGTTGACCGCTACGAGCGGCAAGCGGTCGTCGGGCTGAAGGACGATGTCGAGACCGTTCTCCAGCCGATGGGTTTCGATCTCGAAACCGAAGCGATCAGCGGCCATGACGGGGTTGCTCAGACGAGCCTGGCGACGGGATCGCGCTCGTGCACGAGGATGTACTCCTGAACGCCGTGTCTGAGCAGGTAGGAGCTCTCGACGGCGAACGGCTTCATCCAGCGATTGAGTTCGGGCTCGCGGTAGCCGGGTGCAGGGCGCAGACCGGAAGAGCGGCTCGTGTAGCGCACCGAGTCCGGCGCGAGGATCTCGAAGCGTTGAGGGAGGTTGGGTATGCGGCCGTGCGGAGCGACGAGCGCGAACAGACGGCTTCCGGGTCGGCTACGAGCCTTCAGGTGCGTGCCGAGCACCTCCATCTGCTCCGAGGTGAGGTAGTTGAGCAGATCCCAGCACAGAAGGATGTCGAACGAGCCCTCCGGGAGGGTCGCCGCCAGCTCGCGATCGAACGGCACCGACTGCTCGGGCGGGCGGCCGGAGCGCTGCTGGAGGGTGTGGTAGAGGTCGGCGATGTAGAGGCGGCAGGAGTAGTTCGAGAAGAACGTGACGTTGCCGCCGCTTGCCGGGCCGAGATCGAGGACCGAGTGCTTGCGGTCGGTCGGCAAGCCCGCCAGCAGCTCCTTGAGGCCGAGAGAAGAGTGGACTTCGTCTGCGGCAGTCGGCGGGTTTGAAGGCTGCGTCACGGTCGGTAGCGGTCGGCGGGGCGCGAGGTCAGGCCGCCGAGCCCTTGGCGCCGCCCTTGCCCGCCTCCATGTCGATGTTGCCGCTGAACTGCGCGCCGTTGTCGAGCGTGACGCGGGGCGAGACGATGTCGCCCTCCACCCGGCCGCCTGCCCGGACCAGCACCTCCTGACCACCCGTCAGGGTGCCCTTGACGTGCCCCTCGACCTCGATCGAGCGTCCGAGTATGTCCGCCTTCACCTCGCTGCCGGCCGCTACGAGGACCTTGTTCTTCGGCAGGCGGATCTTGCCGTCGACCTTCCCGCGCACGACGAGGTCGTCGTCGCCCCGGATCTGTCCCTTGATGAAGGTCGCGGCACCAATCGTGGCGGCCATCCCGCTCCCGCCCGCTGTCGATCTCGATTCGGTCATCTTCCAGAACACTCCTCCCGTCGAGCGCACAACGTACGGAAGCCTCCCACCCAAGTCAAGCAACCCCAGGTGCCAGGTGAATAGTGGTGGTCACCGTGCCTTCTTGATTTACGGCGCGTTTTCGCCTACTGTGCCGAGACATGGAGACGTTCCTCACCCGCCGCCAGAAAGAGATTCTCGAGTTTCTCGGTGACTTCGTCCGTCGCGAGGGCGTGTCGCCAACTCACAGGGAGATCTGCGAGCGATTCGGATACTCGTCGTACGGCACTGCCCACAAGCACCTCAAGTTGCTGGAAAGAAAGGGGTTGCTGCGACGTCACGATCACCAGAAGCGAGGTCTGATGCTCTCTCCGCGGGCAGAGCGGCTGTTGGCTGAGGGCGATCGAGCTCCCGGTTCGCCGGACGTACCGTACTTTGGCCTCATCGCAGCCGGTCGTCCGATCGAGGCTGTAGCAGGGAGCGATCGGGTTGCCGTCCCTCCGCAACTCATGGGAAGCAGAGTGGAGGAGCACTTCGTGCTGAAGGTCACGGGTGACTCGATGATCGATGAGGGGATCCATGATGGCGACTACGTCGTCGTGCAGGAGCGCTCCGACGCCGCCGAAGGCGAGATGATCGTGGCGCTCGTTGGGGACGAAGCCACGCTCAAGCGCTACTACCCCGAAGGTCAGCAGGTGAGACTGCAGCCATCGGCCTCCCACATGGAGCCGATCTGGGTGTGGGCGCGCGAACTGACGATCCAGGGTGTGGTTGTCGGTCTGATGCGCCGCTACTGATCGCGCTGTTTGCTGCGACGCACCGGAGCCTGGGGTGGGTTCCTAGAACCTGCGCCCAAGTCTGGGTGCCCAATCTGGGTGCCAGGTGCTTGGCGGGAGGATTCTGGAGGCATCGACGAAGTGTCCCAGCGCTTCGAGCGTGGGCGGCTGCAAGATCCCGCTGCGCGGTTGCGTCCTGTTCATTGAGATGCGCAAGCTGCGTTACCTGCCCGAAGAGAGCCTCGTGGAAGTGACGGTGCGGACCGTGCACGGCCGCTACCTGCTCCGGCCTTCACCGAAGCTGCGCGATCGGATCGTCGGAATTCTGGCCCGAGCCCAACGCTCGACCGGGATGCGAGTCTGCGGGTTCGTCTACCTCTCGAATCACGCGCACCTGCTTCTGCGCCCTACGGATGTAGAGCAGATGTCGCGGTTCATGGCGTACGTCAACTCCAACATTGCTCGGGAGGCGGGCCGGCTGCACAACTGGAGGCAGCGCTTCTGGGGACGTCGCTACACGGACATCGTTGTGAGCCGTGAGCCCGAGAAGCATGAAGAAAGATTGCGATACCTGCTCTCACAGGGGGTCAAGGAACGGCTCGTAGCCTCTCCTCGCCACTGGCCAGGCGCGACCAGCACTCAGGCCCTCATGCACGGCGACTCGGTCGAGGGGGAGTGGATGGATCGCTCAGCGAGCTACCGGGCTTCAAGGTACGGTCGGCAGGCTCGGCCGGGCAGGTTTCTCTCGCGCCACAGGCTCGAACTGACACCGATCCCCAGCTGGGAGCATCTCGAGCGAGGTGAGCGGTGCAAGCGGGTTCGGAGACTGGTACGGGAAATCGAGACGGAGCACGAGAGAACAGGCCGGCCGGTCCTTGGCCGTCGGGCGATCCTCGCCCAGGATCCCCACGACTGCCCGGAGGATTTCGAAAGCACCCCCGCGCCGAGGTTCCACGCGACCTCGAGGTCGGTTCGCAGAGCCTTGGAGGACGGGTATCGCTGGTTCGTTCTGGAGTACCGGCGTGCCTCGAAGGACTTCCGGACCGGGGAACCTACGTCCTTCCCGGACGGATGCTTCCGTCCTGTCAGCTACCAACCGGCACGCGCCGCGCCGGACTAGGCTGCCGAGGCGGCTCGAAGAGATCGTTTCACGGGAGATCGCGCGGCTGGGGTAGCCCGGTCGCCTCGGCCTGCGTCTAGATTCAGCCGGACACAAGTCGGGATATCGCCGGCGCGTCTCCCAGGCCATAAGCGCGGCCCTTGGGGGACGCTGCCCTCGATCTGGGTTCGTCCGAACAGTTCGAGCGCTCACGACCGCCAGTCACCTGGCACTGGTGCCGATAGCTGTCCCCTAATCACCTGGCACCTTGGGGGGAGGCACCTCGGGGTGGGTGTGCTTTGGATCACCGGGTGGTGGGGCGGGCTTGGGTTAGGATCGACCAGTTATGCAGTTGGATCACCTGCTTCGCCTCATGGCGGATCGTGAGGCGTCGGATCTGCATCTGAAACCGATGCGGCCGCCGCTGCTTCGGGTGCATGGAAAGCTGATGCCGATCGACTCGGATCCGCTGACCCCGGACCAGATCCAGGGGATGGTCGAGTCGATCCTCACGCCGACGCAGCATCAGCGGCTCGATCAGAGTCTGGCGGTGGATATCGGGTATGGCGTTCACGGGCTCGCTCGCTTTCGTGGAAGTGTCTTCTACCAGCGCGGCACGCTCACCGCGACGTTCCGGAGGATTCCGATCGAGGTGCAGGAGTTCGACGGCCTCCATCTGCCGGACGTGCTCAAGGAGTTCTGCGACCTGCCGATGGGCCTGGTCCTCATCACCGGACCGACCGGAAGCGGCAAGTCGACCACCCTGGCAGCGTTGATCAACCGCATCGCGGGCCGGCGCTCCGCCCACGTGATCACGATCGAGGACCCGATCGAGTTTCTGTTCCTCGACGACGTCGCGTCGATCTCCCAACGCGAGGTCGGCACCGACACGCCGAGCTTCGCCGAGGCCCTGCGCAACGCGGTCCGCCAGGACCCCGACGTCATCATGGTCGGGGAGATGCGCGACCAGGAGACGATCTCGACCGTGATCACCGCCGCCGAGACCGGGCACCTGGTCTTCTCGACCCTCCACACCAACAGCGCACCGCAGAGCATCGACCGCATCCTCGACAGCGCACCGCCGAATCAGCAGAAGCAACTGAGGGTCCAGCTCGAGCAGGTCCTCAAGGGTGTCGTGTCGATCAAGCTCGTCGAGCGCCGCGACGGCAAGGGGCTCGTGCCGGCGCTCGAGATCATGCGGGCGACGCCTCGGATCTCCGAGCTGATCGTCAAGGGGGAGTCAGGCGCCCTGACGGAAGAGATCGAGAATTCGGTTTCCTACTACAGCATGCAGACGATGAACCAGTCGCTGATCGCCCTGCTCGTGCATGGCACGATCAGCTACGCCGAGGCGATGCGCCAGTCCCCGGACCCGGAGGACCTTTCGCTCAAGTTGCGCAAGATGTTCCCGGAAATCGAAGAGCAAGGAGAGGACATGAGCTCTACCGCCGATTTCTCACAGATTCTCGAGCTCCAGCAGTTCCGCAAGCTCTACGAGGAGCAGGAGGAGCGGCACAAGATCAAGCTCTCCGAGGACGAGGCGAAGATGGGAGAGCTCTCCCGCGCTCTCCAGGAGCGGGACCAGCAGATCAAGTCCCTCAACGAGCGGCTCCGCGAGCAGTCGGCTCAGCTCGAGAAGACACAGAACGAAGTGGCCCGCGTCCAGCGCGAGAGCCAGGACAAGATCGACAAGCTCAGCGAGCGGATCAAGGAGCTCAACCAGCGCCTGATGAGCGGCGCTCGCTGACGAGCCAGTCGATCGCCTCGTCCCGACTCCGGATCCTCCCTTCGACCTGCCGCCGCCTCAGCCGGCGCAAGGCGACGCCGAGATCGGGCCCCATCTCTAGCCCGAGCTCGGACGCGACTTCGGTCGCGGTGACCAGCGACGGCGGCGAGAAGATCGTCTCCGCTTCGCCGATGGCGAGGCCCACGAGGGCGTCGATCTCGTCGTCCCCCGGCCGTGAGCGTCGATCGACGGCGGCCCTCGCACTCGCCAGGCAGATGCCCTCGGGCCACAGATCGTCGAGGCGATGGAGCCACCATCGGCGCTCCGGCACCGTCCCGGGCGGAGGCCCCGCGTCGAGGACGAGGGCGAGCTTCCGGACCTCCTTGCGGGTGAGCCACCCCTCCCCGAACCATCGATCGACGTCACCACCCAGAGCGAGGGCTGCGGCGGCGCCGTAGAGCACTCCCGCGTCGGGGGGCTCGTCGAACCTGCTCGCTGTCGCCCGGACGTGCTCGAAGGCGGTCGCGACGACGAGCGGGTCGGCGCCGTCCAGGGCCGCGTCGGCGGCGAAGGGCGGCACCGAACAGGCGAGCAGCACCGCCAGCCCGTCTTCCGGCCGATCGCCCTCGAGGAGTCTGGCGAACTCCACTCTTCTGCGCTCGGCCGCCGTGGCAGCGACCCGGGGAGCCGCCCGCTTCGCCGCCTCCAGCGTCTCGGTCTCCGCTTCGAACCCCGGCAGCTCGGCCGCGAATCGCGCCAGTCGCACGACCCGCAGCGGGTCGTCCTCGAAGCTCGATCGGCTGCATGCGCGCAGCCGCCTTCGCTCCAGGTCGTCGGCGCCGCCAAGCGGGTCGACGAGTTCGAGCGATCCGAGGTGCGCGGCGATCGCGTTGATCGTGAGATCGCGCCGTCGCAGCTCTTCCTCGAGCGACGCCTCGCCACGGCCCCAGATGTCGAGCTCGCCCTCGGCGGCAACGAGCCGCAGCGCCGCGAAGCGCTCACCTCCCAGACGGATCAGCTTCGCCGGAAGCCGCTCGGCCAGCAGACGAGCCGTACGCTCACCATCACCCGGTACGACGAGATCGAAGTCTCGCGCCGCACGGCCGAGCAGACGGTCACGAACGGCACCACCGACGAGCAGTGCATCGTACCCCTGCAGCAGTTCGGCGAGCCGGTCGAGAAGGAGCTGAGGCGAACTCATGCATCGATGTTATGCCCTTGGCGGACGGCTCCTTGTGCTCCCGCACCGAAGTCGGCGACGGCGCACTCCCTGCGGATCGAGTATCCTTCGGCTGCGGGCGCCAGGAGGCGCCGATTCCAGCCCGGTCATGGCGCTAACTATCGAAGGAATCAGGAGAAATTCGAGGTTGCGCCGTGCCGTCGGACAGGCGTTTTCGAGAGTGCGGACGGGTCGGAAGGCAGCCTCGGCTCTGCTGTTGCTCGCGCTGACCGGCACCGTGCCGGCGGCGACGGCGCCCACGCTCTTCCGCGTCACGCTGCCCGACGGTGCTCACGCGGTGCTCGACGAGAGTCTCGAGCTCTTTCTCGAGGCGGTTCCCCGGCGCGGCCAGGGGTGGAACGACTTCGTTCGCCAGCATTGCGGCAGCTCGCAGTGGGTCGATGAGGTCCGCGCCGCCAACTCGACCCGTCGGATGCTCGCCGGTGTGCGCTACCGCGTGCCGTTCTCCCTGCTTTCGGCCGACCGCCAGTACGAAGTGATCTCCCACGTTTTCGCCCGGGATCGAGGAGTCGCCGAGGGGTGGCAGCATCAGGTCGGCCAGCACGGCGTGACGGCGCGCGAGAGCCTGTGGCGGATCTCCGAGTGGTTCACCGGCCGTGGCGACAACTACCGTGCCTTGTGGGAAGGCGAACGCTCTCCAGGACGAGAACGTCGAGCCGAAGCAGGTCGTCCTCGTACCGGCGAGACTGCTGCGGCCGGCGCTGCGACAGCGGCTGCCCGAAAGTTCGGCCTACCACCTGCGCTACGACCGTGACTCCCAGGGGGAGTTCGCCGGCTACCGGCTCAAGCCGGGAGAGGCGCTCTACTCGAGCGTCGTCGTCCGCTTCGCCGGTCTGGTGTTCGCCGAGGACGTCAACCAGCTGGCGGCCGAGATCGCCCGACGCAGCGGCATCGACGACGTCACCGACATTCCGGTCGGCTACGAGGTCAAGGTGCCGTTCGAAGTGCTGATGCCCGAGTTCCTGCCGGCCGGACACCCGGCCAGACGCGAGTACGAGGCGAACCTCGTCGAGAGTGCGCGCTACAGCAATACGGTGGAGGCGGAACGCCTGCGCGGCGTGACGATCATCCTCGACTCCGGCCACGGCGGTCAGGACGTCGGCGCTTCCGTACGTGGCGTCTGGGAAAGCATCTACGCTCACGACATCGTCCAGCGCATCCGGCAGTCGCTCGAGACGAGGACGGGCGCCAGGGTCCACCTGACGACGCGCGACACCGGCAACGACGGCATTCCGGAGCGCGACCGGCTCGACTACTCTCGAGGCCATCGGGTGCTGACGAGCCCCGAGTACCCGATCGTCGATTCGAGGACCGGAGTGAACCTGCGCTGGTACCTGGCGAACAGTCTCTTCCGCAAGTCGGTGGCCTCGAGCGGCGACGACGAGAAGGTCGTCTTCCTCTCGGTCCATGCCGATTCCCTTCACTCTTCGATCCGCGGCGCGATGGCCTACATCCCCGGTGCCGCCTATCGTGGCGGCAGCTACGGCAAGTCGGGCTCGGTCTACGCGCGGACGAGCGAGGTCAAGGAACAGCCTCGTGTCAGCTTCTCTCGGCAGCAGCTCGTCAGGAGCGAGGGACTGTCGCGTCAGCTCGCCGGCGAGCTGATGAGCGCCTTCTCCCGCGCCGGCCTCGCGGTGCATCCCGACAAGCCGATTCGAAACCGGATTGTCCGCAGCCGAAGGCGAGCCTGGGTGCCGGCAGTGCTGCGCTACGGCGAGGTGCCGGCCCAGCTCCTGCTCGAAGTCTGCAATCTCAACAACGACGAGGATCGAGCGTTGCTGCAGACGAGGGCGTATCGTCAGAAGGTCGCCGATGCGGTCGTCGACGGGATCCTGCGCTACTACGACAGCGACACCGGCTCGACATCGACCGTGGCCCCGTGATGCCCACGCCTTTCCGCCAGTTGCGACGGCGGCCGCCGACGATCCCCGGGAACTTCCGACGCCGGGATAGGGTCGGAGAATGAAGGATGCCGGGGGGCGCGGAGGAGCTGCCCCCGGAGAGTCTCCCCGAATGCAAGTAGCCAGCGTCAGCGCTCACACCGGCGATCTCGATCTCGTAGCCCGCCACGCCTACGGCGATCCTGAGGCGTTCGACGAGATCTACGGCCGCTACGGCACCATGGTCTACCAGCTTGCTCTGAGGATGTCGGGAGACCCGGTGCTGGCCGAGGATCTGAGCCAGGACGTGTTCGTTCGCGTCTTCCGGCACCTCGGCAAGTTCCGGGGAAAGTCGAGCCTCAAGACATGGGTCTACCGGGTGGCGCTCAACTGCTGCCGCAGCCGGCTGTCTCGCAAGACCCGTCGGGCGAGACCGTTCGTCGATGTCGAGGACGAGACGTTCGAGAGCGTGCCGTCCCCGCGTGAGGGAACCGACGCCAGGGTCGTGCGACGGGAGACCGGCGAGTTGCTCGAAACCGCCCTCGCGCAGCTTCCGGTCGCCTTCCGCGAAGCGGTCGTTCTGCGGGACATCTGCGATCTCGCCTACGACGAGATCGCCCAGGTCCTCGACGTGAGGATCGGCACGGTCCGCTCGCGCATTGCGCGCGGCCGCGACCGCTTGCGCCGGGAACTCTCGGGGGGGGAGGCCGAGCATGTCTGACACGGCGACGCTCGAGCTGCTGTCGCGCTTCCTCGACGGCGACGTCGACGAGGCGGAACGACGCCGCGCCGAGGAACTGCTCGAGTCGGATGACGAGGCGCGCCGTATCTACGACGGCCTGACCCGGGTGCGCGGCCAGCTGGCAGCGCTGCCCGAGACCGAGGCTCCGCCTCATCTCGGAGCCCTGGTGCGGCAGCGCGTGGCGTCCGAGACCCTCGAGACGACGGTGTGGAACCGGCTGGAGCGCCAGATCCGACGCTGGCTGTTCGATCCCTCCTTCCTGCCGGCCTTTGCTGTGCTGGTGGCTCTGGCGGCGATGATCTACGTCCTCGCCCAGGGGCTGGCGCGAGTCGAGCAGGCGCACGAGCCGCTGATCCTGAGCGCGCCGGAGGGGACCGAGTTCCCGCAGGACCGCACCGCGATCGGGGCTCGCGAGTTCGTTCGCGAGGACGATCGGTGGATCGAGGTCGGGCTGACGTCGGCCGACGATCCTGCGCGGGTGCTCGCCGGCGAGGAGCTCGAGGCGTGGCTCGCCGATCGGCCGGAGCTCGAGGGCCTTCGCGAACTGGGCCAGGTCGTCCTGACTGCCGACGACACCGTAGTCAGGCTCGACTTCGGGTCCGATTCGCGCCACCCTTGAGGGATGAGCTCCGAGTACGACCCGGTCTTCACCGCTCGCGGTGAGGACGACCTCGCCGCTGTCCGCGACGTGTTCGCAGGGGCCGCAGCTCCGTTCCTGCGAACGCCGTGGTCGTGGTTCGCCTGGGCCCTCCTGCTTCCTGCCATCTCCCTGCTGACCCCTGGAATCCACTCCGCCCGGGGACCGTTCGCGGTCGTCCTCGGCTGGTCGGTGACGATCCTGATCGGTGGAGTGGTCGAAGGCTGGCTGGTGCGCGATCGCGGCGCCGCCCCGCGCACGACCCTCGCCGGATGGGTGCTGCGGGGTCAGGCGAATCTCTCTCTGGTGGCGGCGGCCCTGTCGGCGGCTCTCGCGTGGGCAGGCGAGCTCGCCCTCGTACCCGCGGTCTGGCTATTGATCCTCGGGCACTCCTTCCTCGTTCTCGGAGGGCTCGCCTTCCGCCCGTTCCGTCGCACCGGCTGGATCTACCAGTTGGGAGGCCTCGCCGCCCTGTGGCCGGGGCAGGACGGTCTGCTCTGGTTCGCGATCGCTACCGGACTCGGCAATCTGGCGACGGCCTGGGCGATCCGGCGTCACCGACTGCAGGCAGACTAGTCCCGAACCTCGGCCTCTCGGCCGGCGCTGCCGGATGAAGACGGGAAGCTACGGCTTCCAGGGGACGATCGACTGCACGGTTCGCGAGCTTTCTCCGAACTCCACCGGCTCGCCGACCTTCTTGCCGAGCAAAGCGCGGCCGAGATCGGAGTCGTAGGAGATCACTCCCTCTTCCGGATGGCTCTCCCACGGCCCGAGGATCGTCAGGGCTTCGGTCGCTCCCTGTGAGTCGACCAGCTCGACCGTGACCGCGACCCGCACCTCCTCGGCATCGCTGCGTCCCAGATCGATCGGCTGGGCGCGCGCCAGATCGAGTTGCAGGGAGCCCTGGCGGGCGGCCAGATACTCGTGCCTCTGGCGCGCCGACTTGTACTCGAAGTTCTCCTTGAGGTCGCCGAGCTCGCGCGCCTCCTCGATCGCCCGCCGATTCGCCGGAATCTCGACCTCGCGGAGCTCGCGAAGCTGCTCCTTGCGCTCGGCGATCGAGTCGGGAAGGGCGTAGAGGGGAGACTCCTCCTCGGGTCGAAGCTCGGGGAAGCGCAGATGAAGGGCGTTGATCAGTGGAGCGCGGACGTACTCTTCCAGCGGGGATCTTCGGATGAGCTCCTCGGCGCCCGAAGCCTGATCGGCCTCGATGTGTGCGATCAGGCCCGCGGCGGGGCCGCCGCCTTCGAGCACCTTGCGCAGTCGACTCTTGAACGGCTCGAACTCGGCCGGTTGTGACGTCGCGAGCAGGGTCTGGAGGAAGCGGATCGGCTTGCGCTCCAGCAGGCTCTCGTCGCGCAAGGCGCGCTCGGCGAGCCAGTGGAAGGCGGCCGCCTGCTTGCGCGGCTGGGTCAACACGCGATCGATGAACTCGGTCACGCGAGCGTCGCCGCCGAGACCGTCGGCGATGCGGTCGAGCAGCTTCGGATCCTCTTCGGCCGTCAGGCGGGCGACGAAGATCTCCTCCCAATCCTCCCTGGATTCGCGAATCAGTTCGAGAGCCATCTCCCGGAGTCCGCGGTCTTCGATCTTCGACAGCAGGGCTGCGCCGTCGGCGGCTTCGGCCACCATCGACTGCGGTGCCCACGGCGCGGCCTCGTCGAACGAGGGAGCCTCGCGCACCGCCTGCGCGATGGCGAAACGCGTCTCGACCTCGATCGAGAGGCTGCTCTCGGCGATCGCGACGAGCTGCTCGGCGAGGGTGTCTCTCAGCTCGGCGTTGCGGGTCGCGTTGCGGCGGAAGATGTCGAGCTTCTCCGGCAGTTTCGCTGCGGCGAAGGCCTCGTGCACCGCGCTCTCGGCGTCCTCGCTCGAAGCGGCCGCCTTGTAGGTCTGCCGCGCCCCCTTGCCCTCGACGAGAACCTGCGGGTTCTTCCGGGCCGCGGTCCACCAGGAGCTCCACTCCTTCTCCGACACGATGCCGGCCAGCGCCTCCCGCACCTGGGTCGCGTTGCGCCCCTCCGAGTAGCTCCTCAGGGTCACGAGCAGGAGCTTCCCCGGGTCGGCCGCCTTCAGCTCGCTGAGCTCCTCGGGCGCTTCGATCTTGCGGCGCAGGACGTGCTCCTTCGGCAGTGAGCTCAGCAGCTTGGTAGCACCCTTGAAGCCGACCCGCAGCCCGGGGCTGCGCTCGAAGTCGACCTTGAAGTTCCCGAGTGCGAAGTTGACCTCGGTGACCCGACCGGCGCCCTTGCCCTTCATGGCAACGATCGCGCCTTCCTCGAACTCCAGCAGATCGCGCAGGTAGTCCACCTTCGTCCAGGTCTTGGGGATGTCCTCGGTGGCCCGGTGGAGGCCGACGTGCTCGACGAGTCCTTCGAAGCTCGGGTACCCCTCGTAGACGGCGGCCAGAACCTCGAGAATCGCGTCGTGCAGCGGTTGTGCGGCGTGCAGCAACGCACCGACGTCGCGCAACATTTCGAGCCGCAGTTCGTGAAGGCCCCGCTCCTCCCACTCACCGTCGAGCAGTTCGAGCAACGTCTTTGCCGCGTCGTCCTCTCCGGCACCCTTGAGCGCGCGCGCTCCGCTGAGGAAGAACTCCGAATCGGTCGGGTCTTCCTCCAGCTGTGCCAGCCAGGTTCCCTCGACCTCGTCGAGCTTGCCTGCTTCGATATACTTCCTCAGAGTCCTCGGGATCTTCATAACGGCGCGATCAGCGGGCAGTTCGAGGGATCGGGTTGGCGCCAGCGGGCGCGACAGGCCCCGAGTCGGCGAAACCCGGATTGTATGTGCTCCGGGTGATTTTTCCCACGGCTGGGCGGCGCGGGCTTACCCATGACTGAGAAGCAGAGGAAAGGTGGTCGCCAGACCTCCTGGGAAGGCGAGGGCGGAGAGCCGACGGGCTTCGGCCGCTGGCTGCGCCGGGAGCGCGAGCTGCGCGAAGTCTCGATCGCCGAGATCGCCGAGACGACGAAGATCTCGAAGAGCTATCTGGAGGCACTCGAGAGCGAGCGCTTCGACGTGCTGCCGGCTCCGGTCTTCGCGAAGGGGTTCCTCCGCGAATACGCACGCTACGTCGGGCTCGATCCCGACGAAGTCGTCAACTCCTACCTCACGGCGCGAGACGAGGAGGACGGCAATGCGACCGTCGAGGTCGCAGCCAGCGACTCCGGCGGCAGTTTCGACTGGAGGTGGGGCGCCCTGCTCGTGGCCGGCCTGCTTCTGCTTCTCGGCGCCGTCGGCTTTCTGGGTTTCTGGGCTGAGCGCTCGCAGACCGAGGGTGCCACCGCCCCTGTCGAGGACGAGCCGACAGCGAGGGAACCGGCGGCCGCCGCCGAGCCCCCTTCGACTCCGCCGCCGACGACCACGCCGGCCGACGATCCTTCACTGGCCGCGCCTGCCGAAGCCGTTGATTCCGATGGCGGCGGCGAGCCGGAGCGGACGGGTGGGAATCGGACGGCCGCGACCGAGCCGGCCGCCCCTCTGGTCGTGACCCTCGACTTCACCGAGGACTGCTGGGTCGAGATCGAGGTCGACGGTCGACGCAGACTCAGTGAGCTGCACGTACAGGGCGAGTCGCTGCAGATCGATGCGCAGTCGAGCGTCAGCCTCACGCTGGGCAATCCGGAGGGGGTGAGGGTCGAGGTCAACGGCGAGCCTCGCTACCTGGGGCCGTTCCGGCCCAACCGCGTGGCGCGCGACCTGTTGATCACCCTCGACGAACCGGCAGGCGAAGAGGCAGGCGAGTGAGTCCGGACCCGTCCGGCGCGTCGTCAGCCAGTCAGTTTCTAGAGAGCGGCGATCCGGAAGTTCTACGGCTCGTGGCGGCGGGTCTGGCCCCGCTCCCGCTGCCCGAGCTCCTGGAGGCCCAGGTCGAACTCGCCTCGGGCTCTGACGAGGCGCTCGCGGCGACCGCGCGGGAGAGCCTCGCCGAGGTCGATCCGAGAATTGTGGTCTCGGTGCTGACCGAGTCTCCGCCGGAGTCGGTCGTGTCGTACTTCGGCAAGGCCCGGGGGCACCCCGTGGTCGTCGAGGCGATCCTGCGGCTGCGCCATGTGCCGAGGCCGCTGCTCGCTGCCATGGCGTCGGGGCTCGAGGGAGACATGCAGGAGATCCTTCTCCTTCGCCAGGACGCGATCGTCGAGCATCCCGAGATTCTCGACGAGCTGGAGAAGAACACCCGTCTCAGTTCCTACTCCGAGCGCCGGATCGCCGAGTACCGCGAACACCTCCTGCCCTCGCTCGCTGCTCGGGACGACCCGATGGAGCTCGACGAAGAGGGCTTCCTGCCGCTGACCCCGGAGGAGGAGACCGAGGTCGAGCACGTGCGGGACCGCTTCGCTCAGATCGAAGAGGGCAAGAACGACGACGAACTCGAGAATCTCTGGAAGTCGAGCGAAGTCAAGATTCGCATGCTGACGATCGCTGTGCGCATGCGTCTCGCACGGGGAGCGACTCCACTGCTGCGCCGGATCCTGGTGCGCGATCAGAACCCGCTCGTCGCCGTGGCGGTGCTGACCCACAGCCCGATCACCGAGGGTGAGGTCGAGAGAGTCGCTCTGAGCCGGGTCGTCGTCGACGATGTCCTGACGCACATCGCCACCTCCAAGCGCTGGGCGCGGCGCTACAAGGTGATCCACAGTCTCTGCCAGAATCCCCGTACCCCGATCAACATCTCCCTGCGCCTTCTCAGCAGGCTTTCGGTGCGGGACCTGAGAGGGATCTCGCGCAATCGCAACGTCGCCGAGGCGGTCCGCGTCAGAGCAACGCAGTTGTATAGAATCAAAACAGAGTGAAAGCCGCCCGCCGCTTCCTGCGGGAAAGTCACGATCGAGTCGCCCCGACGAGATGAGCCGCAGCTATTACGCCATTCTGGGAGTCCCGCGGAACGCGACGGCTCGTCAGATCCGCCAGCGCTTCCTCGCGCTCGCTCGCGAACGCCATCCCGATCGCTTCTCAGGCGACGAGAAGGCCGACGCGGAGGTCGAGTTCCAGCTCGTGACCGAGGCGTTCAACACGCTGAACGACATCGATCGGCGGCGCGAACACGATCAGATGCTCCAGCAGCTCGTCGACACCAACGAGTCGAACACGCGGCAGGTGGCGAAGGTCTACATCCAGCGCGCCCGCCAGGCGTGGAAGGACGGTTCGAAGTCGGACGCCATCCAGAACTTCGAGCGCGCCACGCGCGAAGATCCCGAGTACGACACCGGCTGGTACCTGCTGGCGCGACACCTGGGTGAGGACCGCCGCTCGCTACCGCGGGCGAGACTGGCGATCGGCAAGGCGTGCGAACTGCAACCCATGGAAGCGAAGTACCGCGTGCTCGCCGGAGATCTCTACGCCGCCAGTGGGATGATCCCGGAGGCGGAGGAGTCCTACCAGAAGGCGCTCGATTGGGGCGGGTCCGATCCCGACGTCGATCGCCGGCTCACCGATCTTCAGAAGGGCGAGCGCGGAGGGCTCTTCGGTAGAAGGTGAGCGGTTTCGAAGCCTTCGGGCTCTCGGACGTCGGCCGCGTTAGGAGCCGCAACGAGGACTGCTACGCAGTCGAGGAGGACGACCACCTGTTCATCGTCGCCGATGGCATGGGCGGTCACGGCAACGGTCACGTCGCTTCTCGAATCGCCACCTCGGCTGTGCGCGACGCGTTTCTGGGTGAGGAATCTCAGGACGCCCGGTCGATCCGGGCGATCGCCGAGCGACTGCGCGACGCGATCGCTCATGCCCACAGCCAGATCCGCAAAGCGGGAGAGCAGGACAACTCGCTGCGCGGCATGGGGACCACCCTCATCGCGACCGTGCTCGAGGAGGACTCGGCGATCATCGGCCATATCGGCGACAGCCGGGCCTACGCCCTTCGCGGCAGCACTCTGACGCAGCTCACGGAGGACCACTCCTGGGTCCACGAGCAGGTCTCCGCCGGTCACCTTTCGGAGGACCAGGCGAGAGAGCATCCGTTCAAGAGTGTCGTCACCCGGGCGCTCGGCGGAGAGCAGAGCGCCGAGGCGGATCTGCGCCGCGTTCAGCTCAAGGACGGCGACCTGCTGGTGCTGTGCTCCGACGGCCTGACCGGCATGCTGACCGACGAGGAGATCACCGAGATCCTCCTCGAAGGGGGGACGCTGTCGGATCGATGCGAGAAGCTCGTCTCGGCGGCCAACGAGCGCGGCGGAGTGGACAACATCACCGTCGTCCTGCTGCAGGTCTGACAGCTCGGCCCTGCGAAGCGAGCGGGGCGAACGGCCCGATGCCGTTCGCCCTACCGAGGCCTGCCGCGCTCAGCTGCCGAAGCGGTAGCCGCCGCGAGCCCTGACGACGAAGTCCGGGTTGCGGCTCTCGACGCTCACCGAGCGGTAGCCGCTGTCTCCACGCGGATGCTCGGCGGGATAGGAGAGCAGGTAGTAGCCGTTGTTGTCCTGGACGATGTCCGACATCGGCGTGCGGAAATTGACGAAGTTCATGTAGTGCCGCCCGCCGGTATCGTCGGAGAGCAGGCTCAGCGAGTTACCGAGGATCGCCTGGGCTTCCGAAGTGGAGACGAGCTCCTTGATCAGCGAGATCGTGTAGACGGCGACGTTCGAGTCGTTGAGCTCTTCCATCATCGGCGGGTAGTAGCGCTCGTTCGGCCGATAGGTGGCCCAGTTGGTGATCTCGCTGAAGTCGCCCGGCTCGCCGAAGCCGGCGCTGAACATCAGCACGTTCTTGCGGCCGCGGATGTAGCCCGCGGCGTCGGCGAGCGTCTCGAGCGCGCCATAGATCTTGTTCGTCGCCTTGCGCAGCTCCTTGCCGCGCGGCAGGTTCACTCGCAGTGACGGCCCCTCGGAAGTGTCGGTGCGCGAAGGCCAGTTCGAGCCCGGGTCCTTCCCTCCCTTGCCGACGTCGTCGAGGGCGGAGAGGATCCGCTCGTTGTCGGTGGTGAAGTCCTGGTAGATCTTGAGACTGTAGTCGTAGCCCACCACGGCGACCCAGTCGTTCGGCAGCAGCTCCTGGTGGACCCACCGCCGCGCCCAGCGCAGGGCGTCGAGCTGTTCCGAGACGAGGTCCGGATAGAGCGATCGCGGGTCGTGGAAGAAGAGGATGAAGTAGCGATCGACCGGCACGTCGTCGGGAGAGATGCCGAGCCGCTCGGCCAGCGCCGCCGACTCGAGGAAGGCTCGATTGCTGTAGAAGGTGGCGGAGTTGACCGCGACCTCCTGCTCGCCGTCGGAAACGATGAAGTCGTCCGGCTCCAGGCCGAGGATGACGTTGCCGTCCCGATCGGTGACGACGACGTCGAGCAACACCTCCGACACCTCGACGGTGGCGTCGAAGTTCCCTGCCGTCTCCTGGGCGGCGAGGAACGCCGGGGCGAGGAGTGCACAGAAGGCGAGGATCGACAGGGGGTTCGAGAACGATTTGCGCATGGTGGGCTCCTTTCGGGGCACGGTAAGCAGCAAGATCGGGGCCAGGTCTTGAAACGGTCGTTACGACGAGGAGAGATCGAGGGGGTGGACCGAGTAGAAGCCGCCTTCGGCGACCACCTTCTCGAAGGCGGAGGAGGGGCGGTAGCGCTCACCGACGGAGGCAGCGAACTGCTGCATCCTTTCGGCGAGGGTCGCCACGCCTTCCGTGTCCGCCCAGCGGCACAGGCCGCCGCGAAACGGGGGAAAGCCCGTTCCCATGATCATGGCGAGGTCGAGCTCCGCCGCGCTCCCCACGACGCCCTCCTCGAGACAGCGCGCCGCCTCGTTCACCATCGGCAGCACGATGCGGTGGGCGACCTCCTGAGGGTTCGGATCGTCCTCTGTCGGGTTCAATCCGAGGAGCGGATAGACCGCGGGGTCGACGTCGCCCCGCTTTCCGTCCTCGTAACGGTAGAAGCCGCGCCCGACCTTGGCGCCGAGGCGGCCCTCGTCGACCAGGCGGCCGATCCAGTCGGGCACGTCGAGGCGGTCGCCGAAGGCGTCGACGAGGATGCCGGCCACGTGATGAGCGACGTCGATGCCGACCTCGTCGGTGAGAGTGATCGGCCCCATCGGCATCCCCCAACCCTTCATCACCTTGTCGAGGGCGGGAATCGAGATCCCTTCCTCCAGGAGTGAGAGCGCCTCGGACATCGAGAACATGAGCAGCCGGTTGACGAGGAATCCGGGCCCGTCCTTGACCACCACCGGCGTCTTGCCGAGTTGAGAGCACAGGGCGACGATCGTGTCCGTCACCTCCGGAGCGGTTTGCGGCGCGACGATCACCTCGACGAGCGGCATCTTGTGCACCGGGTTGAAGAAGTGCATTCCGATCACCCGCTCCGGGCGCTTCGTGTCGCGGGCGATCGCCTCGATCGACAGCGACGAGGTGTTCGACGCCAGGATCGCCTCCTCGCCGACGAGGCCGGAGAGCTCGGCGAATACCTTCTGCTTGACGTCGAGCCGCTCGACGATCGCCTCCACCACGAGGTCGATCGCCTCGAAGCCGCGGTAGTCGAGGGTCGGGCGGATGAGGTTCATCTTCTGCAGCATGCGCGGCCGCGTCAGGCGACGCCGGGCGACCAGCTTGGAGAACAGCTCCTCGGCGTGATCGAGCCCCTGAGCCAGCGGCTCGGCCGCCAGGTCCTTGAGTCGGACGGGCAGCCCGCCCTCGTGCGAGAGGAGCTGCGCGATGCCGCCTCCCATCACTCCCGCGCCGAGCACCGCCGTCCGGCGGATCTCGTGACGCATCTCCCCGCTGGCGGCCCCCTCCATGAGCCGGAAGACGTGTACGAGGTTCTTGCTGATCGGCGAGACCGCGAGCTCGGAGATGGTGCGTGCCTCGGCGGCGAAGCCGGCCGCGGCGTCTTGCTCGACCCCGACGCGCACGACCTCGAGCGCCCGCAGCGGAGCGGGGTAGAGTCCGCCGGTCGCCTTGAGCACCTGCTTGCGCGCCTGATCGAAGACCACTTTGCGCCCCAGCGGGTTCTTCTCGAGCAATGTGTCCCTGAGACCTGTGTCGCGCGCCTTCGAGGGGGCCTTGCCGTCGATCACCTGGCGGGCGAAGTCGCGGACGTGGTGACCAAAGGAGGCGGACGGCATCTTCGCGTCGGCCAGGCCGATCTTGAGCGCCTTGTAGGCGTTGACGCTCTTGCCGGCGAGGATGATGTCGAGTGCCGCCTGGAGTCCGACTCTCGCCGGCAGGCGCACGCAGCCGCCCCAGCCGGGGAGGATGCCGAGTCTCACCTCCGGCAGGCCGATGCGCAGCTTCGGGTCGTCGGCGATGACGATCGAGTCGCACGAGAGCGCCCACTCCGTGCCGCCTCCCATGCACGAACCGGCGATCGCCGCGATGGTGGGGAAGGGCAATCGCTCCCAGCGCGAGTAGAGGCTCTGCACCAGCCGCACGGCCTCGCTCACCTCGGCGGGGTCGGTCACCTCCTCGATCGCGTCGAGATCGGCGCCGGCGATGAAGTTCGATCGCTTGCCGGAGACCAGCACCAGCGCCTGGATGTCGTCCCGCCCTTCGAGCTCCTCGATCACCGCCTCCAGCTCGGCGATCGCTGCGCGCCCGAGGACGTTGACCCTGGCGTCCGGCGTGTCGAAGGTGAGCGTCGCCAGTCCGTCGACCGGCTCGCTCAGCACGAGGGAGGGCTTCGCTTCGCCTTCCATCGTCTCAGTCTCCGGCGCGCTCGTAGATGCCGTCGATCTGCGCCGCGTACTTGGTGGCGACGATCCGCCGCTTGACCTTCTGAGTCGGGGTCAGCTCGCCGGTCTCGATCGAGAACTCCTGGTCGAGCAGCTCGAAGGCGCGAATCATCTCGTACTTGGCGAGGTCGGCGTTGACCTTCTCGATCTCCGCTTCATAGAGCGCCCGGGTGCGTTCGTCGGCCAGCAGCGCTGCGCGATCCGAGGGCAGGCCCTCTCTGGCTGCCCAGTTGCCGAGCGCTTCGAAGTCGGGCACCAGCAGCGCGGAGAGGAACTTGTGGTTGTCGCCGATCACCACCACCTGTTCGATGAAACGGCTGGTCTTGAGCTGGTTCTCGATCGGCGCCGGCGCCACGTTCTTGCCGTAGGCGTTGACGATGATCTCCTTCTTGCGATCGGTGATCGCGAGGAACCCCTCGTCGTCGATCTCGCCGATGTCGCCGGTGTGGAACCAACCGTCGGGGTCGATCGACTTGGCGGTCTCCTCCGGCAGATTGTGGTAGCCGAGCATGATGTTGGGGCCGCGCGCGAGGATCTCGCCGTCCTCGGCGATCTTCAGTTCGACCCCCTCGATCGCTGTCCCGACGGTACCGAGCTTGACGCACAGCGGCTTGTTGACCGTCAGTACGGGCGACGTCTCCGAGAGGCCGTACCCCTCGTAGATCTCGATTCCCGCCGCCCAGAAGAACTCGGCGATGTCGCGCGCCAGCGGCGCGCCGCCCGACGTCGCGGTCTCGAACCGGCCGCCGAGGCGCTCGCGGATCTTAGAGAACACCAGCTTGTCGGCTAGGCCCAGCTTGATGCCCAGGAGTCCCGGCGGCCGCTCGCGCTTGAGGCGCCAGGGCAAGGCGGCGCGCCCGGTCTTCTCGGCCCAGGCGAAGATCTTCCGTCGCAGCGCCGGCGCGGTGGCGACGTTCTCGCGCACCTTGTTGATCACCTTCTCGTAGACCCGCGGCACCGAGACGAAGAAGTGCGGCCGCACCTCGGCGAGGTTCTCGCCGACCGTATGGACCCCTTCGGCATAGGCGATCGTCGCTCCCTGGAAGAAGTAGATGAAGTCGACGATCCGCTCGAAGGAGTGCGAAAGGGGCAGGAACGAAAGCCCGGTATGCGTCGAGCGGATCTCGATCGCCCTCCTGGCGGACAGCAGGTTCGAGGTGATGTTCTTGTGCGTCAGCATCACCCCCTTCGGGTTGCCGGTGGTGCCGCTGGTGTAGATGAAGGTGGCGAGGTCCTCCGGCTTCGGCCCCGCGCAGTGCTCCTCGAACGCCTCCTCGGTCAGCGGTTCGGTGCGAGCCAGCAGCGCCGCGAACGACTCGCTGTCTTCGGCCTCGACCTCCGCGTCGATGACGACGAAGCGGCGCACGCGAGGCATGTCGCCGCGCTCGGAGAGCATGCCGTCGTAGCGCTCCTGACCCTGGACGAAGACGATCTCGGCGCCGCAGTCGTTGGCGACGTAGGCGGCCTGGTCCGGCGTCAGCGTCGGGTAGATCGGCACGAGGACGGCGCCGACCGCCAGGGTCGCGTAGTCGACCGTCGGCCAGTGGGTGCCGTTCTCGGCCATCAGTGCGACCCGGTCGCCCGGCTCGACGCCGAACTCGAGCAGGGCGGCCGCTACCTTGCGCACGTCGCGGTAGAAGTCGCGGGTCGACAGCGGACGGTACTCCCCGTCAACCTTGTAGAGAAAGCAGTCGGGCTTGTCGTGCTTCAGCCCTTCGAGGAACATCTCGGTCAGGGTCGTGATCGGCATCTGGCTTCCCTCGGTTGGATGGCCCCGGAAGGGCGGTGTCGAAGCGTGCCGGGGAGTCTACCGCAGGGGGAATCAACGCCTCGCGGCGGTCCGGTCTCCTCGATCGGGCTCGATCCGTCGCGAGTCGGTTCCGGATTCGCGACGGGGAAGCAGATGGTCGGGGCGAGAGGATTTGAACCTCCGGCCTCACGGACCCGAACCGTGCGCTCTACCAGGCTGAGCTACGCCCCGACGGGTCCTCGCGGGCTCGCGCCCACGGGCCGCGGGAGGATACCGTCGGCCCTCCGGGGAATCAAGACCTCGCGAAACCGCGCTGCACGGATCAGGCCCTGCGCTTCGCCCAGCGCGAGTAGTACCAGACGATCGCGCCGAAAACGAGGAAGGATGGGAGTACCGAGCCGGTCACCGATTCGGGGAGCCAGCCGAGCGGCAGCGCGACGCCGGTGGCGACGACGACCGCCAGGCCGATCCCCATCAGCGCCTCGCCGGCGATCAGGCCGGAGCCGAACAGCACTCCGTTGTCGCGCCCTTCCGCCGCCTGCGAGCGCTTCTTGAGGAAGTGCCGCAGGAGGCCGCCGATGAAGATCGGGATATCGAGCGACAGCGGCAGGTAGATCCCCACCGCGACCGGCATGACGTGGGTGCGGAAGCTCGAGCCGGAGCGCTCGAGGAAGTGGTTGGCGGCGATCAGGGCCACGCCGATGGCGGCGCCGATGCCGATGAGGTTCCAGGGGAGGTCGGCGTCACCGAAGAAGCCCTCGGTGAGACTGGCGAAGAGTGCCGCCTGCGGCGCCCGCAACCCTTCGCCGATGACGTAGGCGTTGTGGAGCAGCGCCAGGATCGGGGCGAAGCAGAAGGCGGTCACGACGCAGGCGAGGATCTCGGTCCACTGCTGCTTCTTGGGCGTCGCCCCGACCAGCAGGCCGGTCTTGAGGTCCTGCGCGACGTCCCCCGAGGTACAGGTGGCGCAGCAGACGACGCCGGCGATGCCGAGGGTGGCGAGGATCGCCGAATCGCCGCGGATGCCGAGGGCGAGAAGCACGCCGGCCGAGATCAGCAGCGCGCAGATCGTCATTCCCGACACCGGTGAGTTCGAGGAGCCGACGAGACCGGCGATGTAGGTCGCCACCGCGACGAACAGGAACGAGGTGATCACCATCAGCATCGCCGTCAGGGCTGCGATGCCCATGTTGTCGACAAGGTAGTCGTAGAACGCGAATGTTGCGAGCGTCGTGAGGACGAAGATCGTCAGCAGCGCCGTGATCGAGATGTTGCGCTCGGTGCGAGGCACCTCGCCGCCGCTGTCTGCGGTCTTCACCCCGCGCAGGCCGGTGATCCCGGCGACGATTCCCTTGCGCACCTGAAAGATCGACCACAGGCCGCCGACGAGCATCGTGCCGACGCCGACGTAGCGCACCTGGCTCGACCACAGATCCCAGGCGTGGTCGAGCGCCGTCACCCCTTCGCCGGGAGCGCCGAGCATCGGCAGGATCACCAGCCAGCCGATCACCCCACCGAGGGTGATCAGCGAAGCGATCTGCAGGTCGACGATGTAGCCGACGGCCAGCAGCGCCACACTCATGTCGGCGCCGGCGTAGAACACCGAGCGGCCGCGGGCGAACGCCGTCTCGACCGTCTCGTGCACCAGGTGCAGTCCGTTCAAGACGAACTTGAAGAGCCCACCGACGATCACCCCCTCGGTGATCGCGCGGATGCCTAGTTTCGATCCCGAAGCCGCCTTCTCGTCGCGTCCCGCCTCTTCGCCGACGATCAGCACCTCCGAGCAGGCGACCCCCTCCGGATAGATCAGGTCCGGCCGGTCGACGATCAGCGCCTTGCGCATCGGCACCATGAAGAGAATGCCGAGCAAGCCGCCGAGCATGGTGATCAGCGTCGTCGGCCAGAACTCGAAGTTCTGCCAGGCGCCGACCATGATGAGCGCCGGCACGGTGAAGATGACCCCGGCGGCGAGGCTCTCGCCGGTCGAGGCCATCGTCTGCACGATGTTGTTCTCGAGGATCGAACCGCTGCGGAAGACCCCGCGGAGGATCGCCATCGAGATCACCGCCGCGGGGATCGAGGCGGACACCGTCATGCCGGCGTAGAGGCCGAGGTAGGCGTTGGCCGCCCCCATGACGATCGACAGGATGGTGCCGAGCAGCAGTGCCCGGACCGTCACCTCGGTGGTGATCGTGCTCGGGGCGACGTAGGGAGCGGGATTCGTCGGGGTCGAGTCCATGGCGTTCTCCTGATCCCGGCTCGAGAGCAGGGCTGGGCTGATTGGGGCTTGCTGAGAGTTCGCCGGATTGTAGCCGGTCGACCGCAGTCCGCCGGTGGAGAGACGGGTCGGACCGTCTGTTACGCTCCCGGCGGTTTTCAACCCTCAGGAGGAGCGAGCGATGATCTGGGCGATCGGGATCTATCTGGCGTTTCTGGTCTACGTCAGCGTCCGCAAGGGCAAGGACGTCAAGACGCAGGAAGACTTCATGGTGGCCGGTCGCGGGGTGACGGCGACGTTCCTCGTCGGCACCCTGGTGTGCACCTGGATCGGCTCCGGCAGCCTCTTCGGCGGCGCCGGCCGCGCCTTCCGCAACGGCTTCTCGGCGCTGTGGATGAGTGCCGGTGCGTGGATCGGCCTGCTGATCGTCTACTGGCTGGCACCGCGGGTGCGCAAGATCGCCCAGTTCACGGTGCCCGACATCCTCGAGACGCGCTACAACGCGATGAGCCGCGTGCTCGGCACGATCGCGATCATCATCGCCTACCTGACGATCGCCGGGTACCAGTTCATCGGCGGCGGCAGACTGCTGAACATCCTCACCGGGCTCGATCCGACCACCGGGCAGGTCATCATCGCCTTGCTGGTGGTGACGTACACGATCGTCGCCGGCATGTCGTCGATCGTCGCACTCGATCTCTTCAACGGCATCCTGATCACGCTCGGAGTGATCGTCGCGGCGCCGTTCGCGCTCAAGGCGGCCGGCGGCTGGGAGCAGCTGACGACGACCCTGCCGGAGACTCACTTCTCGCTCTTCGGCTCGCTCGGCGCGGCGTCGGCGATCGGCCTCTTCCTGCCGACCTTCCTGCTGCTGCTGGGAGAGAGCTCGATCTACCAGAAGTTCATGAGCGCCAAGGACGGCGCGACCGCCCGGCGGGCGGTGATCTTCATGATCCTCGGCGTCATCCTCGTCGAGACCGTGCTCGACTCGGTGGCGATCTTCGGCGCCGGTATCTTCTGGAACGATCCCGCTTTCCTCGACGCCGACGGCGGCGTGTCGCAGGCGGCGAGCGAGACGATCATCCTCACCATGGGGGCGAGTCAGCTGCCGTGGATCGTCGGTGCGCTGCTCCTGATCGGCGGTGCGGCGATCATCTTCTCGACCGCCAACACCTTCCTGATGGTGCCGTCGACGAACCTCGCGCGCGACATCTATCAGCGCTTCCTCAACCCGGGAGCGTCGGAGAAGCAGGTGATCACCTTCCAGCGGGTGATGATCCTCGTGCTGGCTGGAGTGGCGCTCCTCATCACCACCCAGTTCCAGTCGATCCTGGCGATGGCGCTCTACGCCTACACCATGATCGGAGCGGCGGTAACGCCCGCGCTGCTGGCGGCGTTCCTGTGGAAGCGGGCGACGCCGCTCGCCGGTGCCGCCTCGGTCGCGGTCGGCATCCTCTCGACCATCCTCTTCGCCCTGTGGATCAACGCCGGCGCGGAGTTCGACTGGGGCTTCATCCAGATCAACCAGGACACCGCCTACGACTACATCATCTACCCGGCCTTCATCCTCTCGGTGCTGACCCTCGTGATCGTCAGCCTGCTGGGGAAGGCGCCGGACGAGTCGAAGTGGCGGCCGTTCATGCCGGAAGCGAAGTAGCCCGGTTTCGTTGCAGTCCCTGACTTCCTGAACTCGAGGAGCGCTTCAAGTGTTCGACTGGATCTCCGACCCGCAGGCGTGGATCGCCCTGGCGACTCTCACTTCGCTGGAGCTGGTGCTCGGCGTCGACAACATCATTTTCATCTCGATCCTCGCGGGAAAGCTGCCGCAGGAGCAGCGCGGACGGGCACGCACCCTCGGCCTGCTGGGCGCGATGGGCACCCGCATCCTGCTGCTGTTCTCGCTCGCCTGGGTGATCGGGCTTACCGAGCCGCTCTTTGCGGTTCTGGGCCACGACGTCTCCGGCCGCGACCTGATCCTGATCGTCGGCGGTCTGTTCCTCCTGGCCAAGAGCACGCACGAGATCCACTCCAAGCTCGAGGGGGACGAGCACGAGATGTCGGGCAAGGTGAGCGCCTCGTTTGCCGCCGTGATCACCCAGATCATGATCCTCGACATCGTCTTCTCGCTCGACTCGGTGATCACCGCCGTCGGCATGGTCGACGAGCTCGCGATCATGGTGATCGCGGTTGTCATTGCGGTCGGCTTCATGCTCGTCTTCGCGAAGCCGATCGGCGAGTTCGTCGAGCGTCACCCGACGGTCAAGATCCTGGCGCTCGCGTTCCTCATCCTCATCGGCACCGCGCTGGTGGCCGACGGGCTGGGGCATCACATCCCCAAGGGGTACATCTACTTCGCGATGGGCTTCTCGGTGTTCGTCGAGATGCTCAACATGCGCTGGCGCCGGCGCAGCAAGCCGGTCGACTTGCACGAGAAGTTTCGCGAGGCCGGCTGAAGGGCTGCTGCTCCATAGAGGGAAGCTAGGGAGAAGCGCACATCCCGCTGCCGGTGACTCGCACGTCGTCGATCGCCCAGCCGGTGAAGTCGTTGGCGACGTCGTCCATGGTGTCGAACGAGAAGCGCAGCCGGATCGTCTCGCCGGCGAAAGCTCCGAGCGACAGGGTCGGGCTCGAGACCCACGCTCCCGCCGACGGATCGCCGGAGTCGAGCGCGAAGATCTCGGTCGCGCCGCCCGCGGTGACGACTTCGACCCGGGTGCGATCGAAGGAGCCGCCGCCGAAGCTCTCGACCTGGCGCAGGTGCGAGAAGGTGAGTTCGGAGCCGGCGTCGAGACCGGTGATCTCGGGCGACGTCAGCGTGCCGGCGTTGTTGCCGGTGTCGTAGTCGCAGTCGCCGTCACGGCCGTAGTAGGCGGCGGAGGTCGGTGAGGGCGGCGCCGGCAGGCACGAAGACCCGGCGACGAGATGCCACAGACCGTCGGCCACCCAGTCGCCGAGACCGTTCTCGAAGTCTTCGTCGAGCCCCGGCGTGCAGCCGACGTTGAGTGCCGCCAGAGACGCCCCTGCCTCGAGCCGCGGGGTGGTGCGGTTGCTCTTGACGTCGAGGACGTCGACGCCATGATCGGCCAGGAGCGCCCGGGCGCGCTCGTTGTCGATCGTCGGGTCGGCTTCGATCAGGGCGGCGACGACACCGGCGGCGAACGGCGTCGCCGAGGAGGTGCCGTTGAAGCAGGCGTTGGTGCCGCCGCCGGCCGCGGCGGTGGTCGCACAGTCGGACGGCGCGAGGATGTCGAGGAAGTCGGCGCTGTTGGAGTAGCAGGTGACGGCGTCCGCTCCCGGGGCGGTGTCGAAGCAGGCCCGCTGACCGCGCTGATCGCAGCTCGTGCCGGTGACGCCGATGCAGGAGTTGGGACTGACACAGAAGCCGCGCTGGGTGAGGGTGTCGTCGTAGGTCGCGCCGACACTGATCGCGTCGTCGAGACACGCGGGACGCGCCATGGCGTTGCACAGGCCGGCGTTGCCCGAAGCGGCAAGCACCACGAGGCCGGCGTCGGCGGCAGCGCGCACGGCGTCGCGCAGGGCGAAGCTCGAGGCCGCACAGTCTCCGGGTGTGGCGAACTCGCCGAAGCCGAGGCTCATGGAGAGCACCCGGATGTCGAAGTCGTCGCGATGGGTGACCGCCCAGTCGATCGCCGCCACCAGGTCGCCGTCGAGCGCCGGCTGGCCGCACAGCATGGCGCTTTGCACCTTCAGCATGACGATCGAGGCGTCCGGCGCGGTGCCGGTGATCCCGCCGCCGTTGCCCGCCGCCACACCGGCGACGGCGGTGCCGTGGCTCTGCTCGGTGCAGTCGATGGTCGGGTCGCCGTCGTTGTCGGCAAAATCGCTGCCGCCGACGATCTTGGCGTTGGGGAACGCGGCGTGGCCGCCGAAGGCGGCGTGATCGTGATCGATGCCGTCGTCGATCACCGCGATGGTGACGCCCGCCCCGGTGAAGCCCATGGCGTGCACGGTGTCGAGCGCGGTCAGGGGGTGAGACTCGTTCGACTGCTTGAAGTAGAGCGGCAGCACCTCGACGCGCTCGACTTCGGGCAGGGAGGCGATCTGCTCGATCGCCGCCGGGTCGGCGATGGCGGAGAAGCCGAACAGGCTCTTGTAGCGGTAGAGGGTGCGATAGCTCCCCTCGAGGCGGCTCGACAGCACGCTCTCCTGCATCTTGTCGACCTCGGACTGGATCAGCGCCATCCCGGCGCTGGTCCGGTAGCTCATCGTGTCCATCGCCACCGGCTTTTTGAGGGTGACCATGATGCGTTGCTGGACCGGCGGCGCGCCGGGGGAGATGGGCTGCGCGGTCATCGCGGTCAGGAGCTCGGGGGCGATCTTGTCGCTCTGGGCTGCGGCGCTCGTGGCGAGCAGGGCGAGCAGGGTGAGGGCGGTGGGGAGAGATTTGCGCATGGGAGCCTCCTGCCTGGACGGGCGTCTCGGGTAGGTACGCTGTTACAGCGTGCCTTCGACCCGGCCCGCGGTCGGCCCGGCAAGTGGAGGTCCCCGGGCACCTGGAGCCGTGTCTCGGACTGTTGTGGGGGACGGCTCCCTGCGCAGCGCCTGCGGGCCTCACCTGCTTCGGTTTGCGATCTCCTGCTTGTCGCCCTGGCGCTGAGCTGCCCGTGGACCTCCACTTGCCGGACCGACCGCGGGCCTACCGTCGGAGTGGCTTGGTGCCGCTCGAGCCGGAGTCGCGCCGGATCACTCGGCTCGCAGCGCCTCGACGGGATCGAGAGCGGCAGCGCGTCTCGCGGGAAGCACTCCCGAAACCACTCCGGTTACGAGGCTCACCGCTACGGCGGCGACGAGGAACACCATCGGCGTGTGGACGGGAAGGCCGGGGATGGCGGTTCTGAGGGCGGCGCAGATGCCGAGGCCGGCGCCGATGCCGAGGAGGCCGCCGAGGAGGGCGAGGGCGGCGGCTTCGCTCAGGAAGACCCACTGCACCTGGCGGCGGGTGGCACCGATGGCGCGCTGGAGGCCGATCTCCTGGGTGCGCTCGCCGACGGCGATCCACATCATGGTGAGGATGCCGATGGCGCCGACGACCAGCGAAACACCGGCGATGGCGCCGACGGCGCCGGTGATGATGTCCATGATGTTGCCGAACACCTTGAGCATCTCGGTCTGCGAGGTGACGGTGAAGTCTTCGCGGCCGCCGTGGCGTTCGATCATCGCCACCCGGATGCGCTCTTCGATCACCTTGGCCTGACCGGCCTGGTTGAAGATCAGGTCGATCTCGTTGAGCTCGTCGATGTTGAAGACCTTCATCGCCGAGGCGAGCGGGATGAAGACGGCGTCGTCGAGGTCGATGCCGAGAAACTGACCCTTGGGCTCCATCACCCCGGAGATCCGGTAGCGCGAGCCGCCGATCTTGATGAACGCCCCCAGCGGGTTGGCGCCGTCGAAGAGCTCCCGCTTGACCTTGGCGCCGATCACCGCGAGCGACCCGGCCCGTCGCGGATCGGTCTCGGCCCAGTACGACCCGGTGCGGACGTTCCACTTGAAGATGTCGGGCAGGTTGGGGGTGGCGCCGTAGATGAGGACGCTCCGCCCTCGCCCCTCGGCCTCGACCCGGCCGGTGCCGTAGACGAGCGGCATCAGGTCCTCGATCCCCGGCAGCCGGCGCAGCGCCTCGGCGTCGTCGATCGTCAGCTTGCGGGTCGCGCCGCCGAGCGCCCCCGGCACGCCGACGGTCTCGGCCTTGCCCGGGGTGACGACGATGATGTTGGTGCCGAACTGGGTGAACTGGGACATCAGGTAGCGCCGCGTCCCCTCGCCGATGGACGTCAGGAGGATCACGGAGGCGATGCCGATGGCGATGCCCAGCATCGACAAGGCGGAGCGCAGCCGGTGGCTCGCCACCGATCGCACCGACAGCTTCAGCAGCTCCCACATGCCCTATCTCCCCGCCAGTGCGGCGACCGGGTCGAGCTTCGTCGCCCGCTTGGCGGGTAGCAGCCCGAAGAGGACGCCGACTCCGACCGCGACGCCGAACGAGAGCCCGACCGCCCACGGCGGCGGTGCCGCCGGCAGCGCCGGGAAGATGCCGACCATCACCCGCACGAGCAGGAATCCGAGCCCGAGCCCCAGGAGAGCACCCGCCGCCGAGAGCAGCGCGGCCTCGGCGAGGAAGACCGCCATCACTTGCGAGGTCCCGACGCCGAGTGCGCGCAGGAGCCCTATCTCCTTGGTCCGCTCGGAGACCGACACCAGCATGACGTTCATGATGCCGATGCCGGCGACCGACAGCGAGATGGCGGCGATCGCCGCTAGCACGAGGGTGAGGGTGTTGAGGATCGCCGAGAAGGTGGAAACGACGGCGTCCTGGGTCAGGACGGTGACGTCCTCCTCTCCATGGCGCTCGATCAGCAACCCAAGCACGCCGTCGCGGGCGACCTCGAGGTCGGCGTAGGCGTGCGCCTCGATCAGGATGCGGAAGAGCGACGACCGGTTGAGCATCTGCATGCCGGTGGCGACCGGTACGTAGATCGTCTCGTCCATGTTGATGCCGAGCTTGGTTCCCTGGTGGGCGAGGACGCCGATCACCCGCATCCGCCAGCCGCCGACGCGGACGACACGCCCGAGCGGGTTCTCGGCCGGGAACAGTTCGCGCGCCAGCGTGTGGCCGAGCACGCAGACCGGCGCGCCGCGCTCGGCGTCGCCGGGGGGGAGGAACTCGCCCCGCGCCATCTCGACCTGGCGCACGTGGAGGTAGTCGTTGGTGGTGCCGATCAGCGCGACCTGACGACGGCGCTCGCGGTAAGCCACCTCTTCGGTGCCCATCGAGACCGGCGCGGCGCGCTTCACGGCCCGCACCTGCTGCGCGACCGCCTCGGCGTCGGCGACCGTCAGGTCGTTGGGGATGGCGGTGATCCCCGGCACCCCGGTCGTCTCGGTGCGGCCCGGCATGACGATCACCAGGTTGGTACCGAGGCTCGAGAACTGCTGGACGACGTAGGTCCGCGCGCCGTCGGTCAGGGCGGTGAGCACGATCACCGCGGCGACTCCGATCATCACCCCCAGCAGACTGAGCGCGGTCCTGAGCCCGTGCCCCGTCAGCGCTCCGAGGGCGAAGCGCAGCGTCTGCCGGATGCGCATCAGTCGCCTCCCTCATCCTCGTGCCCGCCCTCGCCCTCGTCCTCGCCGTCGGCGGCGGCGAGCACCGCCATCACCTCGGCGATCCGACCGGCCTCGACTCTTTTCACGACCTCGCCGTCGAGCAGGACGATGATGCGGTCGGCCCGCTGCGCCACCTTGGCGTCGTGGGTGACGACCACCAGCGTCAGCCCGTCGGCGTTGCGGCGTTGCAGGAGCTCGAGCACGTCGCGGCCTGATTTGCTGTCGAGGTTACCGGTCGGTTCGTCGGCCAGCAGGATCGACGGATTCATGATCGTCGAGCGGGCGAGGGCGACGCGCTGCCGCTCACCGCCCGAGAGCTGCTCGGGCAGGTGGGTCATCCGCTCGGCGAGACCGACGGCGTGGAGCGCCGCTTCGACCTTCTGCCGGCGCTCCTTGCGCGGCACGTCGGCGAAGATCATCGGCAGCTCGACGTTCTCCGCCGCCGTCAGCCGCGGCACGAGGTGGAACGACTGGAAGACGAAGCCGATGTCGTGCCGCCGCACCTGGGTCAGCTCGGCCTGGCTCAGCTCGCCGACGCTGCGGCCTCCCAGTCGATAGAGGCCGGAGGTCGGGCGGTCGAGGCAGCCGACGATGTTGAGCAGCGTCGACTTGCCCGAGCCGGAGGCGCCCATGATGGCGACGTGCTCGCCCTCGGCGATCGTCTCGGTGATGCCCTTGAGGGCGTGCACCGGGCGTGAGCCGACCCGGAAGGTCCGCGTCACGCCTTCGAGTTCGATCACAGCTCTTCGACCACCGTCGCCTCGGCGCCCGGTTGCACCTCCGCGCGGTCGAGCGAGGTGACGACTTCGTCGCCGGCGGCGAGCCCCGAGACCACCTCTGTGAAGTCCCAGTTCTTGAGCCCCGGCTCGATCGGGTGCTCGGTGAGCACGCCGTCGGCGACGACGAGCACCCGATTGCCCTCCATCAGCGCCGAGGTCGGCAGTCGCACCGCGTCCTCCTTGACCTCGAGAATCACCTCGACGTCGGCCGAGGTGCCGGGCAGGATCTCGCTCGTCTCGGCGTCGCCGGTGAACTCGACCTCGATCTCGACGGTTCGGTTCTGCTCCTGCAGGTCGAGCACGTAGGGGGCGACCCGGGTGACGACGCCTTCGAAGGCGCGGTCGCGGTAGGAGTCGATGGTGATGCGCACCGGCAGCCCGGTGCGGATGGAGCGCGAGTCGACCTCGTCCATCGGCGCGCTGATGTAGAGCGCCGACGGGTCGAGGACGTCGATGACCGGCGGTACCGGCATGGCGGGTGGCGAAGGGGTCGTCCACTCGCCGACCTCGATCGACACCTCGGCGATCACACCGGTGAAGGGGGAGCGCAGCGTCATCTTGTCGACGTCGGTGCGGGCGACCTCGACGGCGGCTCCCGCGCGCGCCTCACCGGCGCTCGCCGCCGAACAGGCGGCGTCGGCGGCTCGCCGGGCGCTCTCGATCTGATCGAGCATGTCGGTCGACAGCAGCTCGTCCTCGGCCAGCGCGCGGCTGCGCTCGAGCTCGCGTCCGGCGCGCTCAGCGGTGACGCAAGCACGTTCCCGTTCGGCTCGCGCTGCCGCGACGTCGCGGCGCGCGAGCTCGAGGCGCGCGCTCTGGGCCGCGTCGTCGAGCCGCAGTACGACCGCTCCCGCCTCGACGCGATCCCCTTCGCGGAACGGGATCTCCACCACCTGGCCGCCGACCTCGGGGGAAAGGCGTGCGCGCCGGCGCGTCTGCACGGTGCCGGCCCGCGAGTTGGTGACCGTCGATTCGACATGGCCGCGATCGACCGCGACCACCGTTACCGGAACCGGATCGGGCTTCAGAACCGTCGCCCGCAACAACCACAGCACGCCGATCGCCGCAGCGGCGATCAGCAGCCTCGAAATCCACTTGTTCATCCCACACCTCTCATCGCTTTGGCACTCTAACTCCGTTTCGAACGGCGCAGCGAAGTCGGTTGCGCGGGCGAAGCCGGTTTGCGGGCCGAAGGGCCGCGGCGTAACCTCGCGGCGGATGACCTCCACCATCGAAGTCCCGGTGTGGCTGGCACTCGTCGCCGCCCTGCTGGCCGTGTGGGCGCTGGCGAGCCGGCTGCTGGTGCCGAGCGTGCGCTGGTTTTTGCGTCGCCGTATCGAGCGGGCGCTCGACGAGGTCAACCCGCGGCTCCAGATCCGCCTCCAACCGTTCAAGTTCACGAAGCGCCAGGCGCTGATCGAGCGGCTGGTCTACGACCGGGTGGTGATGGAGGCGGCGGACGCCTTCGCCGCTGCCGAGCAGATGCCGCGCGAAGTGGCGCAGGAGAAGGTCGAGCGCTACGCCCGCGAGATCGTGCCGAGCTTCAACGCCTGGGCCTACTTCCGGTGGGGGTATGCGCTGGCACGCCGGGTCGCGCGATCGCTCTACCGGGTGCGCCTCGGCTCGGTCGACGAAGAGGCGCTGGCGGCGATTCCACCGGACGCCTCGGTGGTGTTCGTCATGAACCACCGCAGCAACATGGACTACGTGCTCGTCTCCTACCTGGCGATGGAGCGCACCGCGCTCTCCTACGCGGTCGGCGAGTGGGCGCGCATCTGGCCGCTCGACCAGCTGGTGCGCTCGATGGGCGCCTTCTTCGTCCGCCGCAAGTCGCGCAACGCGCTCTACCGGGCGGTGCTGGCGCGCTACGTCCACATCGCGACTCGCGAAGGGGTGACGCAGGCGGTCTACCCGGAGGGGGGCCTCTCGCGCGACGGCCGCCTCGGCGAGCCGAAGCTCGGCCTCTTCGACTACATGCTCCGCGGCTTCGACCCTGAGGACGACGCCGACGTCGTCTTCGTCCCCGTCGGCCTCAACTACGACCGGGTGCTCGAGGACCGGACTCTGCTCTTGGGGGACGAGGCGAAGAAAGTCTCCGGCGTCGCGGCCCTCGGCAGGACGGCGGCATTCTGGGGGCGCCAGTGGTGGCTGTGGCTCCGCGGAGACTGGTACCGCTTCGGCTACGCGTGCGTGAACTTCGGGCTGCCGCTGTCGGCGACATCGTTCTTCACCGAGCGAGGAGAAGATCCGCGGCGCCTCGACCGGGAGCGACGCTTCGTCGCGATGAGCGATCTCGCGCAGGAGCTGATGGGCCGCGTCGGCTCGATCGTCCCGGCTCTTCCGGTGGCGGTCGTCGCTGCCGTGCTGACCGACGACCCCGACCGCGTCTGGAGCGACCTCGAACTCAAGGCCGCCGTCCAGAAGCGCTTCCGCGAACTCGAGGCGGCGGGCTCGCGCGTCTACGTGCCGCGCGCCGACCGCGACTACGCCGTGGAGGTGGGGCTGCGGATGCTGCTGCTGCGCGGGGCGGTGGTGCGGGACGACGGCCTGGTGCGGGTGGAGAAGGCGGAAGTCCCGTTGTTGCGTTACTACCGGCATTCGGTCGCGGACTGACGGCCTCGCTCGCGAGGAGGGACGCCGGGAGTTCGAAGCGGAATGGCTGCGTGGTGGGCTTCGTTGGAGAGGGGGTGCTCGGGCGTGTCTCAGGAGTCCTGCTGTCGGTCTCGTTGGTGGCGTCCGGCGCTGTCCCTGCGGATTGTCTGGACGAGCTGTTGCAGCGGCAGGCCCGACAGGCCGTCGAAGAGAGCTTCGAGGACGGGAGCGACCTTCTCGAACTAGGGGTGACTGCGCTGATGCCGCTCTCGCATGAGCAGGGAGAGTTGGCCCACGCGGAGGCCGTCGATCTGGTCGCGGAGAAACTCGGCCTCGATCCCGAGCATGGATCTCTGCTCACCAGTCTCGCTGCCTGTAGGGAACTCTGGCGGCTCCGCGGTGAACCGGTTCCTCCGGGCGAGGTGGACTTCGTCGGCGATGGTCTTATCGACCTCGTCTTCTTACTCGACGACGGCCCGACAAGCTTCGCCGTCGTTCGCAGCATCGAAGAGATTCTGTCGGCTCCGAGTTTCGGGGACGGCGGGCTGCTCGAAGAACTGGTCGATGCCCTTTTCGAGATCGATCCAGGCGGTCACGTGGGACGGAGCTGGCTCGAGAACTCTTGGAGGTTCTCGACCCTTTGGACAGCGCTCGCGGGCCGCCTGATCGAGTTCCCCGAGCACCGGTTGGCGGTGCTGGTCGAGGCCGTCGACAAGCCACCGATTCTGCGGCTTGCCGTCTACGAAGGGGTGGGTCGAGAGGTTCGTCGACTCGGATTCCCTATCTCGACGCAGGCCCGTGTCGAACGGTTGAAACTCTTCACGCTGGCCGAGCTGGGTCTTTCGCAACAGCTCATGGACGCGTTCGACGATCTCGGTCCCGAGCTCCGCCGTGCGGTGTTGGGTGGTTCCGCGAAGCTCCCGACCGAGCTGGCGGCGCTTTCTTCGATGTTCAACTTCGACGTCGGTCTGGATCTGAGGACCATGCTCGCTCTAGCAAGCCTCGACCTCGGGCGCGAGCCGGAGATGCGGCGGTGGGCCTCCGAGACGCGGTTGGTGGCGTGCGAAGACCTCGATGACGGTTGCGTAACCTGGTCGCACACAGGCCACCGGGCCGACAGGGACCGAACCGCCTGGCGCTGGTTGAGAGCGGGCGTCGAGGGGCTGCCAGAGCGGGGTTGGGAGTTTCTGATGAGCTACGGCTCGAATCTGCCTGGTCCCCTCACGGCGGCTCAGGGAGTGGGACGTCTATTGGAAGGGTGGGGGTTGGAGGAGATCGAGGCCGGCTGGAGGCGAATGGCCTCGCTCAGAGTGGCCGAATGGGTCCGCGATCGCGAGAACCTCCGCGCGGCGGTGGCAATCGGGGGCGAAGTCGAAGCGCGATACCTGGAGGTGGCAGCGCGATTGCGGTCGATCCACGAAGTACCGTACGTAGAGCCATGGTCCGGCAACGAGGGGCCGCTGTGGCGGGCCGATTCAGACGGGGACGGGATCTCGGACGGCCTCGAGCTGGCCTGGGCAATGAATCCGATGGCCGTGGACACCGACGGCGACGGGGTTCCCGACGATCGCGACCCGGCGCCACGAATCGCCGCGTCAACTCGATGTGGGGATCGAGACCGGCTGATCGCGGCGGCGCTGGAGACGTGGGCTGACGCGAAGGGCGACGACGTGGCCTTCGTCGGCTCGGCCGATCTTCTGAGCTGCCTTGAGCCGGCCGCGCCGCTGCACCTACTCAGCTTCGAAGAGGCGCTGGCGCGCCCGGAGATTCTTGCCGACTACGAGGTGCTGATGATCCCGTTCGCCCTGGTTTCGCCAGGAGGCGACGAAGGCCTGACGCTCAACTACGGCTCCGCTTCGAGGTGGCTCCTGAACCATGCGGAACGGTGGGAGCGGTGGCCGAACGAACCGATCACGATCTCCACCAGGTGCTTTCCCCCTCCTCCGAGAATCCCCCTGCCCACACCCAAAGGAACGATTGAGTAAGATTCGGGGATGCGCCGTGCTCCTGCCGTTGTCCCGGTTCTCTTTGCGCTCTTGCTTGCGTCGATCGGCTCCCCAACTGAGGCTCAGTCGGTTCTGGGCAAAGGGGTCACCCTCGAGGACTCCACCCCCATCGCCGCCATCCTCGCCGACCCCGACGCCTGGATCGGCAAGCGGGTCCGGATCGAGGGCGGGGTGCTCGACGTCTGCCCGATGAAGGGGTGCTGGGCACAGGTCGGCGACGACGAGGCGAGCCTGCGGGTGAAGGTCGAGGACGACGTGATCGTCTTTCCGGCGGACTCCACGGGCCGAATCGCGGCCGCCGAGGGGATCGTCGAAGCGATCGAGCGCACGCGCGAGGAGCAGCTCGCCTGGCTCGCCCATCTCGCCGAGGAGCGGGGCGAGGAGTTCGATCCCGAGACGGCCGAGCTGGGCGACGGGCCGTACCGGACGATCCAGCTCCGGGGCGACGGCGCGCGCCTCGAGTAGAGCCGGCGCCGACCATCCTGCCCCCTGCTAGCATCCCGCCTCCGAGACCGACGAGGAGGGACCGCATGCGCTGCGGTGTCAGGAGAATGACGGCGACCGTCCGATCGCCACGGGATCAGATCACCGGCTCGACCGGCGAGTTGGACCGGGCGGCTGTCGGTGGAGAAGCGTCTTGAAGTGGCTGGGGCGACTGGCCCTGGTCGCTGTCCTGTTGGTCCTCCTCCTGGGCGGCTGGCTGTGGTGGCGAGTCCGCGCTTCACTGCCGCGCACCGAGGGTGAGCTGCGGATCTCCGGGCTCGAGGCGCCGGTGACGGTGAGTCGCGATCGGCTCGGGATCCCGAAGATCGCGGCCGCGACGCTCGAGGACGCCGTGCGGGCGCAGGGCTTCGTCCACGCACAGGATCGCTTCTTCCAGATGGACCTTTCGCGTCGTGCGACGGCGGGTGAACTCTCGGCGCTCTTCGGCGCGCGGGCGTTGGAAGCGGACCGCGACCGGCGGCGGCGCCAGCGGCGGCAGGCGGCTCGACGGCTGCTCGACGAGCTCGCCCCGCGGGACCGGGCGCTCCTCGAGGCCTACGCCGGCGGGGTGAACGCCGGGCTGGAGGACCTCGGCGCCGATCCGTGGGAGTACGTGGTGCTGCGTCAGCGCCCGGAGCCGTGGCTGCCGGAGGACACGATGCTGGTGACGATCGCGTTCTTCGACATGCTGTCGTTCAACCATCGTCTCGAGCGCCAGCTCGGCGTGATGGAGGCGACGCTGCCGGCCGAGTGGTTCGACTTCCTGACGCCGAGCACGAGTCGCTTCGACGCGCCGCTCATCCATGACGAGGACGGGCTCGGCGAGTACCGACCGATGGCCGTGCCCGGGCCGGAGGTGCTCGATCTCAGCGGCGCGGCGGCTCCCGGCGACCTGGATGCCGTCCGCGACCTGGTGCGGCCGCTCGGCGTGGCCCTCGGTTCGAACAACTGGGCGGTCGCGGCCGGCCGGTCGGTGCACGGCGGCGCGATCCTCGCCAACGACCCCCATCTGAGCCTGCGGGTGCCGTCGATCTGGCATCGGGTCGAGTTCGAGTTCGGCTCCCACCACGCGGTCGGAGTCGGCTCACCGGGGCTTCCGGGGGTCATTCTCGGCTCGAACGGCACGGTCGCTTGGGGGGCGACCAACAGCTTCTTCGACCAGACCGACACGGTCGTCGTCGAGGTCGATCCCGACGACCCGGATCCCGAACGACCCGCGCGCTACCGCACCGCCGACGGCTGGGAGCCGTTCGAGATGCGGCTCGAGACGATCGCCGTCGCCGGCGGCGACGACGAGCAGATCGAGGTCGCCTGGACACGCTGGGGTCCGGTCGAGAGCCACGACTGGCTCGAGCGGCCGCTCGTCATCCGCTCGCCGGTGCACGAGCCCGGCGGAATCGACTTCGACCTGATGCGCATGATCGAGGCGGACGGCCTCGAGGAGGCGATGGTGATCGCCGGAGGCTGGCACGGGCCGTCGCAGAACTGGATGCTGGCAGCGGCCGACGGGCGCATCGGCTGGGTCGTCAACGGGCCACTGCCGCAGCGGCGCGGATGGGACGGCAAGACCCCGCGGTCGTGGGCCGACGGTGACCTTTCCTGGGAGGGGTGGCGCGAAGGGCCGCGCGTCGTCGAACCGGCGGATGGCAAGCTCTTCACCGCCAACGGGCGCACGGTGCCGCATGCCGAGCCTCCCGTGACCCATGTCTGGATGCACCCCGGGCGGGCCGACCGGATTCGCGAGCGGCTCGAGGAGAGGCCACGGTGGGACGAAGCGGGGCTCCAGGCGGTCCAGCTCGATACCCGCAGCCGCTACCACGACTTCGTGCGCGAGCTCGTCCTGGCGTCGATCGCCCCAAGGGAGGCCGCGGCCGAGGTCGCCGAGTTCCGCCGCATCGTCGAAGGATGGAACGGGCACGCCGACGTCGGCGAGGCGGGCTTCGTCCTCGTGGCGACCCTCGCCGAGGAGCTGCTCGAAGGAGTCCTCGCTCCGGTCCTCGCTCCGGCGGCGGCGGCCGACGACGACTTCGTCTACGACTGGGCACTCGGCGACGAGCCGGTACGGCGCATCCTCGAGGAGCGGCCGGCACACCTGGTGCCGCCGGGGTACGACGATTGGGACTCGTTCCTGGGCTTCACGATCGCCCGTGTGGCATCGCACCTGGCGGCGAGGCCGGGCGGTCTCGGGACGACCTGGGGCGAGGCGCGGCCGATCGCCATCCACCATCCACTGGGGTCGCTGCCGTTGCTCTCGCGTTACCTCAACATGCCGGACGATCCGCTGCCTGGGTGGGCAGGATCGGTGCGGGCTCAGTCGGCGTCCTACGGCGCGTCGATGCGGATGGTGGTGAGCCCGGGGCGGGAGGAGCTGGGCATGCTGCAGATGCCCGGGGGGCAGAGCGGGCATCTGATGTCGCCGAACTTCTCGGATCAGTACTCGGCCTGGGCTGCGGGAGAGGGGGCGGCCTTGCTGGCTGGGGAGGCGGTGTCTACTTTCCGGCTGATTCCCGACCAGTAGCGGCTTCCTGATGCGCCCGCCCTCGCGCGGTTTTCATCGGGCAAAGAGCCTTGGAGCCGGCGAAGCGGGCGCTCCACACCGGCACCCAGCCCGCTCTTGTCACACCGCAATTGCCTGGTAGGCCGTAGGTCACCGAATCTACGGCGTTATCCGGTCGCTGCGCTCCTCGACGTAGCTACGGCTATGCCTCCGGTGCTCGCGACCGGAAGCCTTGTATCTTCAGCAACCTACGACCTACCAGGCAATTGCGGTGTGACAAGAACGGGCTGGGGGGACGTCGCGCGACAGGGGTATGCGGCGGGCGGCGCGCGCTCCCTCGCCGTTGCCGGGTGCCGTTGGTGGTGGGCGGGATTTCAGGTGGGCTCGGCTCGGAGCCCCCTCGGTTGCCGGTGTGGATCGCCCGCTTCGCCTCTCGTCGAGGTCGCTGGCCAGGGGGGAAGGCAGGCCCGAGATCTGGTGATGCGTTCTCGTGGAAGAGCTAACGCAAACCTTTGTCGCTCAACCAGGCATCGTTGAGCTTGGAGAGATAGCGCTCGCCGGAGTCGGGGAAGAGGGTGACGACCAGGGCGTCCTCGCCGAGTTCGGCGGCGACCTGGCGGGCGCCGACGGCTGCGGCGCCGCCTGAGGAGCCGGTGAAGATCGCCTCCTTGCGGGCGAGCTCGAAGACGGCGTCGTAGGCCGACTGGTCGTCGATGGTGATGACGTCGTCGATGTAGTCGAACCACACGCTGCCGGGCATCAGGTCCTCGCCGATGCCGTCGATCAGGTACTGGTGGATCTGCTCCTCGGGGGGGAGCTCGCCGTGCTCGCTGTAGTAGGCGTAGACGCTGCCGACGGGGTCGACCCCGATCACCCGGATGTCGGGGTTCTGCTCCTTGAGGTACTTGGCGGTGCCGCTGATGGTGCCGCCGGTGCCGACGCCGGCGACCCAGTGGGTGATCCGGCCGTCGGTCTGGCGCCAGATCTCGGGGCCGGTGGTGTCGTAGTGCGCCTGCGGATTGGCCTGGTTGTAGTACTGGTAGGGGAGGAACGCCCCCTCCTCGTCGCGGATCCGCTCGGCGACCTTGTAGTACGAGCGCGGGTCGTCGGCATCGACATTGGTCGGGCAGAGGATGACCTTCGCGCCGTACGCCTCGAGCAGCGCCTTCTTCTCCGACGGCATCTTGTCGGCGGCGGTGCAGATGAGCTGGTAGCCCTTGAGGATCGCCGCCAGCGCGAGCCCGACACCGGTGTTGCCGGAGGTCGGCTCGACGATCGTCATCCCGGGTTGGAGCTCGCCCTCGCGCTCGGCCGCCTCGATCATGGCGATGCCGATACGGTCCTTCACGCTCGAGCCGGGGTTGAACGACTCGACCTTGACCGCCAGCGGTGCTCCCCGCGGCGAGAACCGCGAGAGGCGCACGAGCGGAGTGTTGCCGAGGGTAGCGAGTAGATTGTCGTAAAGTTCCATGGCAGGCGTATGCTCCCGCGACGGTCGTTGGGGTCGGGTATTGGGGCGGGTAGTGGGGTCCGTCCGGCAGGTCGGACGGTGCCTCCGAGGGCCTCATCGAGGCGCCGGAGGCGACGAGAACTTAGCACAGGCCTCCCGCAGCAACTCGTCGGCCAGAGCCCTTCCTTCATGGCACTTTCCGGTCACCTGACAACGGTCTCGGCGCTCGTCCGGCGGCGGCTCGCCGGGGGGCCGGCTCCCCAAGCCACCGAGTGGTCGACGACGGTCGTGGATCCGAAAGTGGGGGAGGTGCGGCTCACCGGGCGATTCGGCGAGGGGGCTGGTCAGACGACGCGCGCCGACGCTCGACGCCTGCTGGTCGGCGTGCACGGTCTCGGCGGCTCGGCGGAGAGCCGCTACCTCTGGCAGCTCGCCCGGTCGGCGCAGGCGGCGGGCTGGGCCGTCCTGAGACTCAACCTGCGCGGAGCCGACCGCAGCGGCGAGGACTTCTACCACGGCGGCCTGACGGCCGACCTCCACGCCGCGCTGGCCGACCCGTCGCTGGCCGGCTACGAGCAGATCGTCGTCGTCGGCTACTCGCTCGGTGGGCACATGGCATTGCGCTGGGCGACCGAGAAGGGAGATCCGAGGGTCGCGGCGGTTGCGGCGGTTTGCCCCCCGCTCGATCTGGCGGCCGGCCAGCGAGCGATCGATCGCCCTACGGCGCGGCTCTACCGCTGGTATCTCCTGGGGCATCTGCGCGAGATCCACGGCGCCTGTTCGAGGCGCCGCGAGCAGCCGGTCTCGGTCGCCGAGGCGGCACGGATCTCGACGCTCCTCGAGTGGGACGAGCGCATCGTGGCGCCGCGGCACGGCTACGAGGGGGCGCGGGACTACTACGAGCAGGCGAGCGTGGCGAGCCGGCTCGACAGGCTCCGCGTGCCGGCGCTGCTGGTGGCGACCCAGGGGGACCCGATGGTGCCGGCGTCCACCGTGCGCGGGGCACTCCCGGCCGCTTCGAGCCGGATCGACATCCGTTGGGTCCGGGGGGGCGGCCATGTCGCCTTCCCCCGGCAACTCGACCTCGGCGAAACGGCGACTCCGGGGCTCTGCCCGCAGCTCCTCGCGTGGGTTGAGCGTTCGGTTGTCACATCCGCCTGCTAAGGTAGCGCTCGAGGAGACAGAGTCGAACCGTGCCGCATCGCGATTCCTGGCGCTACGCCGCGCCCAACGCCTTCACGTTCGCCTGCCTCGCCATGGGCTTCGGCTCGATGTGCGCGGCGGCCAACGGGCGGTTCGACTTCGCCGTCAACCTGCTGTTCATCGGCATCATCCTCGACATGTGCGACGGCCGGGTGGCGCGCAAGCTCAAGGCGACGAGCGAACTCGGCCAGCAGCTTGACAGCTTCAGCGACACCATCAGTTTCTGCGTCGCGCCCGCCTTCCTCGTGCAGCGCGCGATGCTCAACGAGCTCGAGGGCTTCGGGGTCGCCATCAGCATCCTTTTCGTCATGGCCGGCGTCTACCGGCTGGCGCGCTTCAACCTGCTGAGCGATGCCCACGGCAAGGCGACCAAGACCACCGGCGTACCGACGCCGATCGCCGCCGGCTATCTGATGGCGGTGACGGTGATGCGCGACGAGTTCCACCCGCTCCAGGCGGCGGTTGTCGTGCTGATCTTCGCTTCGCTGATGGTCTCGCGACTCAAGCTCCCCGAGGTCCAGTGGAACGGGCTGCTCGGCGCGGCGTTCTTCGTCGGCTTCTGGAGCTACGTCGCCCTGCTGATCTGGCCGAGCTGGCTGACCTTCACCTGGTGGAACCTGTGGAACATCGTCCTGTTGCTGATCGCCCGGGCGCAGGATCGGAAGCTAGCCGAAGCGGACGCCTGAGGCCGGTCGCGACCAGCCTAGGGTGTCCGGGCTTCTGGGCTTCAGCGAGTAGGCGTGAGCGCAGAGTTCCAAAGGCCGCATTCGCCTTGCCGGAACCCAGAGCGGCAGGGAGTACAAATGCGCCTTTGAGGTAGATGGGGCCGAATAGCAACTACGAGCGAGCCGTCAACCTTGGTTGCGAAAGCTGTCCTCGCGCTCCTCTTCGTAGAGCAGGCCAAGATCGGCCTTGAGAGCTCCCCGGAACTGGTTCTTAGCGCGCCAGATTCTACGAACCTTGTTTCGCGAGTGGGGTTCTCTTGATGAATCCGCCAGCTCGTCACGAAGTTGATAGTACGCTCGAAGTGAGGAGTTCGACAGGACGAAGCCAGCCTTGGTCGCATGCCATTTCAGGAGCCGACTGCGAACTTCGGTCACCTCCTGCCGAGAGATTCCCCCGTCTGCTTCTAGTCCATCCGAGAAAAGGTACTCACCGCGCAAGCGGTCAGTGATTTCGAAGGCGCTCGGATAGCAGTCCAACCGTAGGTCGTAGAGCTTTTCCGTGAGCCTTCGCCGTTGCGCCGAGTTTAGGTTCCGGCGTTCAGCCGCGAGCTTCCGCTGAGTTGCGACGTAGGACAGCACCGCGGCGACACCTGAAACTGCAGCCGCGATGACTGCAGCAAGCACTGCCTCCGACATCGACCGCAGGTTATCGCACACGCCTGGCTGCGTGTCATCGAGTCATCCCTTCTTGGAGGTGCCAGGCGAGTGGTGGGCGTGGCCTTGAAGCAACTCGTCGTTGAGGTGCTTCGGCTCACTCCGGGCCGAGATGCCGCATCGGCAGCGCCTTTCCCGATCCTAGTAGGTATATATACCCTCTAGGACCGGGAAAGGCGCTGCCGATGCGGCAAGGGCGAGGGTAGGAGGGGACCACAGCTGCCTTCTATGGTCTTGGTATGTATACCTCGCCGGTCAGACGAGCTCTTGCGTTGTGGCGTGCTACCAGGTATATATACCTGGTAGCACAGCAAGGCAGCGCAAGAGATGCCCACCCGCCTACAGATAGCTAGACCCGACATCATCCGGCTCTTCGAGGAAGCCGACAGGCGCGTCTACGGCCAGAAACAGCTCGCCAGCATCCTCTCGGAGAACCGCGAGTTCTGGCGCCTTGCGCAGAGCACTACGACCGCCAAGTTCATTCACTATCTCGGCTCCAGTGGTGCCCTCAGGAAGCACACCTTCGAGTCTGGCTATGGAAACCTCGTGCGCTACGCCTGGGGCGACGCGACGCCCTACGAGCTCGGGCTAAGCATCCGCCCCAACGCCTATCTGTCGCACGGCACGGCGCTCTCTCTCCATGGGCTTACGGACTTGGACCCGGCGACCCTCTACGTCAACAAGGAGCAGAGCCCTAAACCTCGTGGCTCCTCGAGCCTCTCGCAGGAAGGGATCGACCGCGCCTTTGCTCGTGAGCAACGCACCTCACAGCTCATCTACCAGCTGGAGAGATGGCGCTTCGTGGTTCTCGCCGGAAAGAACACCGGACGGCTCGAAGTGGGTACTGCAACCGGCCCAGATGGAGAGAGGGTCGACGCCACCAAGCTTGAGCGCTCGCTGATTGACGCCACTGTCAGGCCGGTCTATGCCGGAGGTGTCTACAAGGTCCTTGAAGCGTTCCAGGCTGCCAAAGATCGACTCTCAGTGAACGTCTTGGTCGCCACGCTCAAGAAGCTCGACTATGTCTACCCTTACCACCAGGCCCTCGGCTTCTACCTCGAACGCGCTGGCTATCCAGGCGAGAGGCTTGAACTCTTGAGGGAGCTCGGACTCGACTTTGATTTCTACCTCGCGCACAACCTACAAGAAACCGAGTACGACCCGGCCTGGCGACTATTCCACCCAGAGGGTTTCTAGCGCCGCTACTATGTTCCCGACGACGGCATCGAAGTAGTAGTCGAAGCTCTTGAGCTCACCAGTGACACTCTCTACCACCTCTGGCCAGCCAGTGCGATGGAACTCCCGAACTGCCGGCGCTGAGAGTGTCCCCAAGTAGTCAAGCGGCACCTCCTTGGCGGCGAAGGTGTTGCGCACGAGCTCGTGACTCTCAGAGGTCTTCAGATCGACCGCTCTTGAGTCCCACATCACGTAGATATCGTAGAAGTCCTTCGCTCGTGCCTTCGGGTGCAATCGGCCGGGATAAGAAGGCAGTTGCTGGCAGATCGCCCGTAGCTTCTCTGCCGCGATCATCTCTAGGGTGTACACGTAGATGGTGTAGTCGTCGAGTTCGGTTCGTGACCGCCCGCCGCAGTACTCGAAGGTGCTGATCTGAATCGAAAAGCGCGTCGTCTGGCGAGCGTCGCCTCCGACCGTCTCGGCTCGCTTGCGAATCTGTACGCGATTGCCCTCAAACTCCGCGTAGAGCTCCTTGGATATAGCCTTGAACTCGATGTTGTAGCCACCCCACGCATCACCAGGCAGTGAGCCCGGAGGGCGGCGTTCGAAGCGAAGGTCGAAGGCGACGTAGCCCTCAGAATCGAAGCGATCCTCAAGAAGTTGGAACACCCTAGCTTTCACAGCGTCAAAGTCATCGAAGTCGGCCTCCATTGACAAATCAATGTCCAACGTCGCTCGACCTCCGATACCGTGGATCATCCGGAGCGCATTCCCACCCTTCAGAGTGAGCTGGTCCATGAGCGCATCATCCGAGAACATCGCTGTGATGGCGATGCGGCGAATGCGGTCGACGTCGCGCAACGGTCGTAACCTCGAAGGAGATAGGACGTAGGCCTCGAGAGAGGCCGCGGCCGGGCGGCCACACTCTACTTCGAACTGGCCAGTCGGCGATGGTCGCCCCTCCTTCAACTCGTCGAGTCCGCCGAGCCGGAAGCCTCGAGCAAGCTGTGTCGATCGGAGAGTGGTCTGAGAGCGCCGCTTGCGAGATCTCCGATGTGGGTACCGTTGGCTCCGACTGTTGAGCCCCTGAGCACCCGGCGGTGGAAGCTACGTGATGAGTTCAAGCGCAGGAAAGTTGGGCAGTCGAATGACGTCTGGAGGCCGACAGCGCGCCGTGAAGTGTCCACGCCCGGCCCGCCCGCTAGACTCGTGTTATGGCAAACCGACTGTCCGCCGAGACCTCGCCCTATCTGCTCCAGCACGCTGAGAACCCGGTCGATTGGCACCCCTGGGGGCCTGAAGCTCTTGATAGGGCTCGCAGCGAGGACAAGCCGATCTTCCTCTCGGTCGGCTATTCGACCTGCTACTGGTGCCACGTCATGGAGCGCGAGTCGTTCGAGGACGAGGCGACGGCGGCGTTGATGAACGAGGGGTTCGTCAACATCAAGGTCGATCGTGAGGAGCGGCCGGATCTCGACGAGATTTACATGGTGGCGACGCAGGTGATGGCGGGGCAGGGGGGGTGGCCGAACTCGCTGTTTCTGACTCCCGATCTCGAGCCGTACTTCGCCGGCACGTATTTCCCGCCGAGCGATCAGCACGGGCGGCCTGGCTTCCCGACGGTGCTGCGGTCGATGCGCGACGCCTGGGTCGAGCGGCGGGAGGACGTTCACGAGCAGGCGAAGAGTGTCGCCAAAGCGATCCGGCACTATCTGGAGGAGCGGGCGCAGCCTTCGAGCGAGGTACCGGGTCCCGGCGCGGCCGAGAGCGCGCTGGCCGATCTGACGCGGCGCTACGACCCGCAGTGGGGGGGCTTCGGGGTCGCGCCGAAGTTCCCGACGCCGTCGAACCTGCTGCTGCTCGAGGCGTTCCTCGGTGAGCATCCGCAGGCGGAGGAGATTCTCGTGTCGACGCTCGACCAGATGGCGCGTGGCGGGATCTACGACCAGGTCGCCGGGGGCTTTCACCGCTATGCGACCGATCGTGAGTGGAAGATCCCGCACTTCGAGAAGATGCTCTACGACAACGGCTGGCTGATGGAGCTCTACGCCCGCCACTTCGAGCGCACCGGCGAGGACTGGGCGCGCCGGGTGGTCGAGCAGACGGCCGAGTTCCTCGATCGCGAGATGACCGCGCCCGAGGGGGGCTTCCGGAGTGCGCTCGATGCGGAGACGGACGGCCACGAGGGGGCGTTCTACGTCTGGACTCGGGCGGAGCTCGACGCTGCTCTGGGGGCCGAGGACTCGGAGTACCTGGCGCCGATCCTCGGCTACGACCAGTCGCCGTTCTTCGAGCGGACGCAGTACGTCATCCACTTCCCCGAGCCGCTGGCGGCGCAGGCACAGCGTCGGCGGATGGCCACCGAAGAGCTCGTCGCCGAAGTCGATGCGGCGCGCTCAAAGCTCTTTACCGCACGGGCGGCGCGGCCGGCACTCTCGATCGACGACAAGGTGCTCGCCGACTGGAACGGGATGATGATCGGCGGCCTCGCCGAGGCGGCGCGGGCGCTCGACGAGCCGAAGTACGCGGAGCGGGCGGCTCGGGCGGCACGCTTCGTCCTCGACGAGTTGCGGGACGGAGAGGGTGTCCTCCAACATGCCTGGCTCGGCGGCAAGGCGCGGATCGACGCCTTCCTGGGTGACTACGTCTTCATGGTGCGCGGTCTTCTGGCGCTCCATCGGGCGACCGGTGAGGAGAGTTGGCTGGCGGCTGCCGTCGAGCTGACGGATCAGCAGGCGGAGCGCCTGCTCGACCCCGAGGACGGCGGCTTCTTCGTCGCCGCGCCGGCCGACGACCTGCTGGTGCGGTCGAAGGAGGTGTTCGAGGGGGCGGTGCCGAGTGCCAACGGCATCGCGGTCGACAACCTGCTGACGCTCGCCGAGGCGACCGGCGAGGAGCGGTTCCGGGGGCTCGCGGAGCGCTCGCTGCTGGCCTTCGGCGAGCTGGCGGCGGCCAGTCCCGCCTCGGCGATGACGCTCTGTCTGGCGGCGCGCCGGTTCGCCGGGGAGGAGGCCTCCGCCTCGAGCGAGGACGCCGCGATTGTCCGCCCCGTCCTGTGGGCGGACTTGCAGCGCGGCGCCGGCACGTTGCGGCTGGTGCTCGAGATCGCCGAGGGCTGGCACCTGGGCGCCGCGGTCGATCCTGCGGAGGCGGCAGGCGAGAGCGATGCCGCCGCGACGACCCTCGAGCTCGAAGGGGGAGAGGTGCTCGCGGTGCGGCTGCCCGAGCCCGAGTCGTGGCAGGGTGGAGAAGGCTTGCCAGCGCTCTCGATACTCCGCGGCCGTGCCGAGATCGTGCTCGAGGTCGAGAAGGTGCGCCGGGACGCGCGGCTCCGACTCACCTACCAGGCGTGCGACGACAGCAGTTGCCGCGCGCCGGAGACCGTCGAGCTGGCGCTCTGAATCCACGACCGACATCGGGGCGAAACAGTGGGAAGAACCGCCGGAAGAGCTGCCGGCGCGGTCGCGTATTCGTTGTCAGCAGTCCCGGGTCGCAGGCGATATAGTGGAACAGGCGTTTGAGGAGCCCTAAAGTGCCGAGAACAAAGATCTTTCCGAGCCTCTTCGCGCTGCCGGCGGTTCTCCTTGCTGTCCTGTTGGCAGGCGCAACGGGTCCGTCGCTGGCTCAGGAGACGGAAGCGAGCGAGGCCCGTTCCGGGCCGGCGCTCCACTTCACCGTCGACTCGATCATTCACCGCGGCACGACCGAGTTCGTCGCCGAGGCTCTCGCCAGGGCGGAGGAACTGGATGCCTCTGTGGTCGTGATGGAGCTCTCGACTCCAGGCGGGATGCTCGATCAGACGCGTGAGATCTCGACCCTGATGCTCAACAGCGACGTGCCGGTGGTGGTCTACGTGTCACCGACCGGAGCTCATGCCGCCTCCGCCGGGTTCTTCCTCCTGATGTCGGCGGACGTCGCCGCGATGGCGCCGGGGACCAACACCGGCGCGGCCCACCCGGTGGCCGGGGACGGCAAGGACATCGAGGGCGACATGGGGGCGAAGGTCGAGGAGGACGCCTCGGCGCAGATGCGCTCGCTGGCGGAGCGCAACGGCCGGCCGGTCGAGCTGGCGGTCTCGGCGGTGATCGACAGCCGCTCGTTCACCGCCGACGAGGCGCTCGAGGAGGGGCTGATCGACCTGGTGGCGACCGATCTGGACGACCTGCTCGACCAGCTGGACGGCCGCGAAATCCGCGACGGCGAGACGACGATCGCGACCGTCGGCGCCGCCCGCCAGAGTTTCGAGATGAGCGGCTACCAGAAGTTCCTGTCGCTGATCGCCCACCCGAACATCGCGGCGATCCTGATGTCGCTCGGCTTCCTCGGCCTCTACTTCGAGTTCCAGAACCCGGGAACGCTGATCCCGGGGGTGATCGGAGCGATCAGCCTGATCCTCGCCTTCCTGGCGCTCTCGGTGCTGCCGGTCAACTACGCCGGGATCCTGCTGCTGTTACTGGCGGGAGTGCTGTTCATCGCCGAGATCAAGGTGACGAGCTACGGCTTCCTGTCGCTGGCGGCGCTCGCCTCGCTGGTGATGGGCTACGTGCTGCTGTTCAAGAGCACCGACCCGGCGGTGAGGGTGAGCTGGGAGGTGATCGCCTCGCTGACCGCGATGAGCGCGCTGGTCGGCGGCATCCTGCTGACGATGGTCGTCCGCACCCACCGCAGCGGCGTGACCACCGGCGCCGAGGGGCTGCTGCTGCGCAAGGGGGTGGCGCGCTCCGACCTCGATCCCGCCGGCAAGGTTTTCATTCACGGCGAGCTGTGGAACGCTATTGCCGACCGTGAGATCGCGAGCGGCACGCCGATTCGTGTCGTCGCGGTCGACGGCATGACGCTGCGGGTCGAACCCGAAGCCTGACCCGATGCACCGCAAGCAGAGGAGGATCGTCCGATGATCGGCTCGATGAGTGTCGTTTTCTTCGCATTCATGCTCGTGGGTCTGTTCCTGCTGACCCGCTGGATCAACGTTCTCAACGAGTACGAGCGGGGGGTGATCTTCCGCCTCGGGCGCCTGGTGCCCGGCGCCAAGGGCCCGGGTCTCGTGCTGGTGCCGTATCCGATCGACAAGATGGTGAAGGTGTCGCTGCGCACGGTCGTTCACGACGTGCCGTCGCAGGACGTCATCACCAAGGACAACGTGTCGGTCAAGGTCAATGCGGTGGTCTACTTCCGTGTGGTCGATCCGGCCAAGTCGGTCGTCGAGGTCGAGAACTACCTCTTCGCCACGAGTCAGATGGCGCAGACGACGCTGCGCTCGGTGCTCGGTCAGGCGGAGCTCGACGAGCTGCTGTCCGAGCGCGAGAAGCTCAACGACCAGCTCCAGGAGATCATCGACGCGCACACCGACCCGTGGGGGATCAAGGTCTCCTCGGTCGAAGTCAAGCACGTCGATCTGCCGCAGGAGATGCAGCGTGCGATGGCGCGGCAGGCGGAGGCGGAGCGCGAGAAGCGGGCCAAGATCATCCATGCCGACGGCGAGCTGCGGGCGTCCGAGGCGCTGGCGGAAGCAGCCAGCAAGTTCGCCGACAACCCGGCGACACTCCAGTTGCGCTATCTGCAAACGCTCACCGAGATCTCGGCCGAGCACAACTCGACGATCGTCTTCCCGCTGCCGATCGACCTGATGAAGGCGTTCATTCCCACCAATCGCGGCGGGGAATCCCTCTAGACGAGCGGCTGTTGCGTCCGTAGGAGAGTTTGATGTCCGAATCCCGAGAAGCGAGCTGGTACGAGATCGCTCTGACGCACTCGCAGATCGTCAAGATCTTCGTCGTCCTGCTGCTGTGCCTCGTCGCGGCGTTCTTTTCCGGTGTGTGGATCGGCCGCGACGGTGGTGAGACCGCCAGAGAGGCGTCGCCGCAGGTGGCGAGCGACGAACTGGCCGCCGCGGTCGAGAACGGCGAAGTGGGCCAGCTCAACTTCTTCCGCGACGGCGAGGATGGCTCGGCTACCGCCGGAGACGGCACGAGCGAGGAGAGCGCCTCCGACGGCGGAGCTCGCGAGACTCCGCGTCGGCGGGATGCTGACGAGCCGCAGAAGCCCGCGATCGATACCGTGCGCAGCGGCACGACTCTCGTCGACGACCTCGAGGGCAGGGAGCGCGAAGCGGTCGCCGAGCGGCGCTCACCACCTGAGGACCTGATCGTGCGCGCCGGAGAGGCGGTCAGCCGTCGCAACGAGCCGGAGGCACCGGTGCCGGTGACCCGCGAGGTCGAACCGCAGGTGGCGTCGACCGGGACCGCGGTGGCGAGCGGGCCCGCTGCGGGCGCCGAAGGAGACCTGGTGGTGCAGGTCTTCTCGTCGAACGACGCCAACCAGGCGCGCAAGGTCCTCGGCCAACTCACCTCGGGTGGGCATCCGGCCTTCCTGTCGCCGGTGGAGGTCGAGGGGCGGACGATGTACCGCGTCCGCATCGGGCCTTACACGGAGCGCGGCGATGCCGAGCGGGTCGCCGACACCGTGAAGCGCGCCTACAAGCTCGACACCTGGATCACCTCGAAGTCCACCTAGCCCGGGTGACTCTGAGGGCCCAGGCTCCGAGAGCGCAGGTCGCTCCGAGTGAGGGGAGGCCACGGTGATGACGGAAGCCTCGTCCAGGCACCGTTGGCTGTGGCCGCTGATCGCGCTGCTCGGCGGGGTGCTGTGGGCGTGCTGCTTCGGCCGTGGGGGCCTGCTGCTCGCGCCCTGGGGGGCGCTGGTACCGCTCTTCCCGCTCCTCGGCGGCCGCCGCCCGGCGCTGTTGACCTGGATCCACGGCACCGCCTTCTGGACGGTGGGCCTCTACTGGATTCCAGCGACACTGGCGAGCTTCGGCGGCATCCCCGGGCCGCTGTCGTGGCTCGGAGTGCTGCTCCTCGCCGCCTTCCTCAGTCTGCTCTTCTGGGTGCCGTTCGGCTGGTTCGGCAGCGGGCTGTGGCGGGCGGGTGGCTGGCGGGCGCTTCTCGGCCTGCCGGCGCTGTGGGTCGCCCTCGAGTGGCTGCGGGAGTACCTCTTCAGCGGCTTTCCGTGGAATGTCGCGGCCTACGCGGTGGTCGAGGTGCCGGGTGCACTGCCCCTGTCGGCGTGGATCGGAGCCTACGGCGTGAGCGCGCTCGTGCTCCTCGTCAACGTCGCCGGGGCGTTGTGGCTGCGCAGTGGGAGGGTCCGGATCTGGGCGGCGACCGTGGCGGGGGTCGCCCTCCTGCTCGCCGTCGGAGCGGTGTCGGCACCGGAGCCGTCCGGCGCCTCGGGAGCGAGCGAGTTCCGGGTGCTCCAGCCCAACATCCCCAACCTGGTTCGCTACGAGCAGGAGACGGTGGATCGGAACTACCGGCGGATGCGAGGCATGGCGGGTGAGGCGTGTCGCGAGCCCGCACTGCTGGTGCTGCCGGAGAGCGGCTTCTGGCCCTACGAGTACGACCGCCATCCCTTCCTCGCCGAGGACCTCGACGCGATCGCCGACAACGGCTGCCCGCTGCTCGTCAACTCGATCACCCGCCAGGGGGAAGGACTGCCGTACCTCAACTCGGTGCTGCTGGTCGGTCCGGACGGGCCGACCGGTCGCTACGACAAGCGCCAGCTGGTGCCGTTCGGCGAGTACGTCCCGTTCAAGGGGGTCCTGCCGTTCCTCGACAAGCTCGCCCGAGCGGCAGGAGACTTCGACCGCGGAGACGGCCCGGCGCTGCTGGAGTGGCAGGGTCATCGGATCGGCGTCGCCGTCTGCTACGAAGTCATCTACCCGACCCTCGTCGCCGAACAGGTCGCCGCCGGCGCCACGGTCCTCGTGACCGTGGTCAACGACGCCTGGTACGGCGACACCTGGGCGCCGTGGCAGCACCTGAGGGGAGCCCGGTTCCGGGCCGCCGAGAGCCGCAGGACCCTGCTGCGCGCCGCCATCACCGGAGTGTCCGTCGTCGTCGGGCCGGACGGCGAGGTCGAGCAGCAGCTCGGAGTCGGGGAGGAGGGGACGCTGCGCGTGGCGGTGGCTCCGGCGACCGACCTCACCCCCTATTCGCGTCTGCCATGGGGCCCGCCCGCTGTGATGTCGCTGCTCGCGATGATCGCCTGGCTGAGCCGCTCGGGGTCGTTCCCTCGGCCGTTCGCGGGCAGACGTGATGCGAGATAGGGTAGGTGCTTCGCACACCGAGACCGCACCCGTGAGACTCCCATGAGCAACCTCGACACCGCCGCCGACATCCAGTCCCGCATCGACGCCCTCGCCGGGCAGCTCCTTCAGCTCCGGGGGTATCTTTGAACAGGCCGGCCTCGAAGAGCGCCTGACCGAGCTCGACGCGAAAACCCAGGTCGAGGGGTTCTGGGACGACCCGTCGAAGAGCGCCCCGCTGCTGCGGGAGAGGAGCGCCGTCGAGCGCAAGCTCGGCACCCTCAAGCAGTTGCGCTCCGATGGCGAAGAGCTGGAGGCTTGGGGTGAGCTCCTCGCCGAGGGCGAGGCCGACACCGAGCTGACGGCATTCCTCGATGAGCTGGAGCCCCGTCTGAGGACTCTCGAGCTCGAGATGAAGCTGTCGGGGCCGGACGACGAGAAGAACGCGCTGGTCGATATCCATCCCGGGGCCGGCGGCACCGAGTCGCAGGACTGGGCGGAGATGCTGCTGCGAATGTTTCTGCGGTGGGGCGAGGCGAAGGGCTACGAGGTCGAACTGCTGTCACGTCTCGATGGCGACGAGGCGGGCATCAAGAGCGCCGAGTTCGCCGTTCGCGGACCGAATGCTTACGGTTATCTGCAGGGGGAAACCGGCGTCCATCGGCTGGTGAGGATCAGCCCGTTCGATGCCGCCAGCCGGCGGCACACCTCGTTCGCGTCGGTCTACGTCTACCCGGAGGTCGACGACGACGTCGAGATCGAGATCGACGACAAGGACGTGCGGGTCGATACCTATCGCGCGTCGGGCGCCGGCGGGCAGCACGTCAACAAGACCGATTCGGCGGTGCGGATGACCCACCTGCCGACCAACACCGTCGTCTCCTGTCAGAACGAGCGCTCGCAGCACAAGAACCGGGCGATGGCTCTCAAGATGCTCAAGGCGCGCCTCTACGACCTGGAGATGAAGAAGCGGGCGGAGGAAGCGGCCGAGCGCGAGGGGCAGAAGAAGGACATCGCCTGGGGCAGCCAGATCCGCAGCTACGTGCTCCACCCGTACCGGATGGTGAAGGACCACCGGACCGACGTCGAGATCGGCAATGCCGACCGGGTGCTCGACGGCGACCTCGATCCGTTCATCGAGGCGTGGCTGAGCGCCCAGCTCAACTAGCCTGGACTTCTCACGCCACTGTAGCCTGGTAGGCCGTATGTCACTGAATCTACTGCGTTATCCGGTCACTGCGCTCCTCGACGTAGCTACGGCTATGCCTCCGGTGCTCGCGACCGGAAACCTTGTATCTCCAGCAACCTACGACCTACCAGACCACAGTGGCGTGAGAAGCTCAGGCTGCCCGCACCGGGTCAGACCTCGGTCGCTTCGACGAAGCCGAGCCGCTCGATCAGGTTCTGCATGATCCTGGCGGTGAGGCCCCATACCGCGTGCCGGCCGACGTGGTAGACGCGGACCTGCCGCTCCTGGCCCCGCCATTCGACGAGCCGCTCCTCGATCACCCGGACGTCGGTGAACTGGAGCAGGGGGATGGTGAAGATCTCGTCGATCTCGTCCGGGTTGGGGGTCGTCTCCAGCGGAAACGGGACGACGCCGACACAGGGCTGGATGCGGTAGTCGCTGACTTCGGCATAGCGCTCGTCGAGCATCCCGAGCTTGAGGATCCGTCCCGGCTCGAGGCCGATCTCCTCCTGCGTCTCTCGAAGGGCCGCGTCCCACTCGTCTTCGCCCGGTTCGCGGCCACCGCCCGGAAAGGCCACCTGCCCGCCGTGATGCATCAGGTCCTCGGAGCGTCGCGTCAGGACCACCCAGAGTTCGCCGGCATGGACGTAGAGCGGAACGAGTACCGAGGCCGGCCGGCCGATGTGCTCTTCCTCGAGGCGGTGGGGGGTGGGATCCTCGAGTCTCTGGCGCAGTTCGTGAACCCAGGTCTGCCAGGGACCCTCGTCGACGGTCCCGGACGGCTCCGGGGCAGTGCCTTCGAAATCACTCATCGGCCGCGGATTGTGTCGCACGGCGGCGCGACGGGCAAACCGGGGTCGGCGCGGCGTCGCCGGTCTGGACGAGGTCAGGGTGCTGGAGCGCCGAGCCGCGAGAGGGCCGCGACGACCGTCTCCAGCTCGCCGTCCGTGAGCGTCCTCGCATCGAGCCGAAGGGCGTCGTCGCGAATCCTGGCCAGCAGGGACGGAGTGCCCGTTCGGAGCCGTCGAGCGCTCTCCTCGGCACTCGAGCCGGCGACTTCGAGGCGGATGCCGAAGCTCGGCACCTCGACGAGCGGCAGCGCGCCGCTGCCGGCACTGGCGGTGGTCTCGACGACCGTCGCTTCGAGCGACGCGAGGCCGTCGATCGCCGCTGCCAGTCGCTCGGCCCGCTCGCGAACCTTCGCCGCCGGCTCGGCGAGCTGCTTCAGGGCCGGGATCGCCTCGACCGCTCGCTCCGGTCCCGAGAGATAGAGCTCGAGCGTCGCCTCCAGCGCGGTGTACACCATCCGCCCGGGGCGCATCGCGCGGAAGAGGGGGTGCCGGCGACACCGTTCCACCGCGGCCGCGCTACCAGCGAGAATCCCCGCCTGCGGTCCCCCCAGCAGCTTGTCGCCGCTGAAGCAGACGAGGTCGCTGCCCGCGGCCAGAGAATGGCGGGCGGACTGCTCCTCGAACCACGCCGCTGGCCCCTCCTCCTCGCCCCGCCACGGGTCGACGAGGCAGCCGGAGCCGAGGTCGTGGAGGAGCGGTACCCCATGTTCGCGCGCCAGGGCGGCCAGGGCGGCGATGTCGACCGAGCTGGTGAACCCGAGCACGCGATAGTTCGACGTGTGGACCTTGAGGAGCGCACCGACGGCCTCCTGTTCGAGAGCGGAGGCATAGTCCGTCAAGTGGGTCCGGTTGGTGGTGCCGACCTCGCACAGCTCGGCACCGCTCTGAGCGATGATCTCCGGCACCCGGTACGAGCCGCCGATCTCCACTAGCTCGCCGCGTGACAGGACGACCTTGCGCCCCTCGCACATCGCCGCGAGGGCGACGAGCGTCGCGGCGGCGTTGTTGTTGACGACCGTTGCCGCCTCGCAGGCGAGCAGCTCGCGCAGCCGGCGGGAACACCCTTCGTCGCGCCCTCCCCGTCTGCCGGTGTCGGGGTCGATCTCGAGGCGCTGAGGGGCGACGGCGAGACTTCGAACAGCCTCCGCGGCCTCGGCCGGAAGGGAGGCCCGCCCCAGACCGGTGTGGAGGATCACCCCGGTCGCATTGAGGACCGGGTGGTAGTAGGTCTTACGGTCGCGCTCGATGCGAAGCCGGGTGCGCTCGGACCAGTCGTCGGCGGTCGTCGGGAGCTCGCCGTCACCCTCGACGAGGGAGGCGCGCACTGCGCCGATCTCGCTGCGCAGCGCCGCTACGACTCGCGTTCTCCCGTGCTCCTCCTGGAGCGCGGGGAACGCGCCCTCGTGGAGGAGCTGATCGACCTGCGGGAGCTGCCGCAGGAGGGTAGCGCGGTCCGCCATGCTGTGATGCTAACCCGCTGTGCTTGACCTGTAGCGCCGGCGATTCGGGCTCGAGTCAGGCTGCGGCGACTTCGAGCGCCTCGAGCGAAGTTCGCAGCTTCCTCAGGCCGTAGAGAATGCGCGACTTGACGGTCCCGAGCGGCGCGTCGAGTCGCTCCGCGATCTGGACGTGAGTCAGCGACTCGAAGAAGGCCAGGCGCACGCACTCGCGCTGCCCTTCGGGCAGATCGGCGAGCGCGGCAGTGACCGCCCGCCGGTCGGCCTGTCGTTCGAGTTCCCGGGTGCCGATCGCCGACTCCCGCCCCTCGAAGCGGCACTGCTCCTCCTCCCACGCCCGCTGTTCGCGCCGTCGGCTGGCGCGGAGCCTGCGGCACTGGTCGATCCACCGCGAGCGTGCCAGCACCAGCAGCCAGCTCCTGAGATTGCCGCGCCCGGCGTCGAAGCGTGAGATCTGAGACCACGCCTGCAGCAGGGTGTCCTGGAGGATCTCCTCGACCTGCCAGGCATGGGGCGAACGTGCACACAGGTAGAGGCGAATGCCGGCCGCGTGCTCTTCGACGAGTTGCTCGAAGGCGGCTTCGTCGCCGCGAGCGATGCTCTCGGCGAGGGCGGCGTCACCCTCTGACTGCGAGGGGACACTGCGAGAGCCCCCTGTAGACTGGTCGAACTGCTGCGCGGCTCCTCGAAGTGCTGTTTGCATGGCGTCGTCTCCTCGAATCTTCCGGGCCATGCGCAGAGGCTAGAGACGCTTCGACGCGGAGTCTTTCCGTTCGTGCTCAACGCTTCTTCAAAGAAACTTCAAAGCCGCTGATGGCGAAGTACGCCTTCGGGCCGTTCGAGCTCGACGACCGGCAACGTGCGCTGACGCGCGGAGGGGAGGCGCTCGCGCTCACCCCCAAGGCGATGGCGGTGCTCGTTGCCCTCGTGCAGCAGGCCGGGGAGACGCTCGGCAAGCGGCGCCTGCTCGATACCGCCTGGCCGGGGCAGTTCGTCGGCGAGAGCGTGCTGCCGCAGAACATCTATACGCTGCGAAGCCTGTTCGCCCAGGAGGAGCCTTCGCAGGTCTATATCGACACCATCCCGCGACGGGGGTACCGCTTCGCCGTTCCCGTGACGGTGGTCGAGAGCGGCCCGGCGCCGATCCGGGCGGTGGCGGTCGTCCAGTTCGAAGCGACGCCGGCGACGGGCGAATCTGCGGCGCTGGGGCTGGCGATGGCGGACTCGGTGGCGACACAGCTGAGCCGCCTCGGCCGGCTGCGGGTGCTGCCCCCGGCCTCGCTTCGGGGAGAGGATGCGACCGCGCTCTCACCCTCGAGGATCGCCGAGCGGTTGCGGGTGGACGCGGTCGTCACCGGTCTCGTGCAGGAGAGCGGGGGGCGACTGAGGATCAACTGCCAGGTCGTCGAGTCGGAGACCGGGGCGAGCCGCTGGGCGGATAGCTTCGATGCGACCCTCGAGGAGGTGTTCGAGGTTCAGGACTCGATCTCCGAGGCGCTGGCCGGCTCTCTTCTTCCCCCGGAGAGCGCCACGTCTTCGAGTCTGAAACCGGTCGCCAGGACCGCCGAGGCGAGCGCTTATCGCGCCTACGTGCGGGGCCGCTTTCTGTGGAATCGCCGCACCTCTGCCGACCTCGACGCCGCAATCGAGCAGTTCCGGGTCGCCACCGCGCTCGATCCGAGCTTTTCGCCGGCGCACGCAGGGCTGGCCGACGCGCTGGTGCTTCTGCCCTTCTACGGAGGGGTGGCGCCTCAGGATGCCTTTCCGCAGGCGCGCGAGTCGGCTCTCGCGGCGTTGCGCCTCGACCCCCGGTCCGCTGCGGCGCACACGACTCTCGCGTACACGCGCTTTCTCTACGACTGGGACTGGAACGGCGCCGAGGCGGAGTTCCATCGCGCCCTGGCCGAAGACCCGGGCTACGCCAACGCGCACCACTGGTACGGCTTCATGCTTGCCGCTCTCGGCCGGCACGACGAGTCGCTCGAGCACGCCCAGCGCGCGGTGGAACTCGACCCGCTGTCGCTGGCCATCAACTCCGATCTCGGATTCGCCTGGTACTTCGCCCGTCGCTTCGACGCGGCGGAAAGGCAGTTCGGGCTGGCACTGGAGCTCGACGAGGGGTTCTCTTACGCGCGCTTCGGGCTTTCCCTCACCCTCGAGGCTCTCGGCGACCGGTCGGCGGCGCTCGAGCAGGCTCGACTCGCCCACGAGCAGTCGTCCGGCAACCCGGCTCTCATCGCCGCCTATGCTCGGGCACTCGCGCTCTCGGGCGAGGTGGACGAGGCGCGCGCCGTGCTGGAGTCGATCGAACAGGCGGAAGGGGCGAAATCGATCCATCGGGCGCTGGTATGGACCGGGCTGGGCGACGTCGAGCGTGCTCTCGATCATCTCGAAGCGGCGTGTGAGGAGCGATCGCGCTTCGTCGTGTTCCTCGCCGTGTGGCCGATCTACGACACCCTGCGCGCTTCGCCTCGTTTCGATGCTCTCCTGTCGCGAGTGGGGCTCGAGAAGTGAAACGAGGAGCGGCATTGTGGGGCCGTCAGTTCTGCGTCGTGCTCCAGGACGACGTGTCGCCGCTCTCGAAGCCGTCGGCGAAGATCTCCGTCGGGTCGTCGATGCCGTCGATCGAGAAGCACTTGTAGCTCGTACCGGTGCCGTTGGGCGTACTGCCGTCGGCAGCGGCGACGTCGCGCCACGCCACGACGAACTGTGGCCTGCCCTGGGCATCGGGCTCGGGAAGAAACATCACTGCGGGGCGGTCCTGAATCCCCGCAACGCCGGTGTTGACGACGGTCTCGGGGCCGATCGGCTGTCCATCCGGGCCGTAGACCTGAAGGAAAACGTCGAGTTCCTGGCCGGGCACGAGAGGGTCGCCCGCCCAGACGACGGCAGTAGCTCCCGAAGGATCCATCGCCGCCGCCGGCTGGCCCTGTGCGTCCGCGGTAGTCGTGTTGACGCGGAAGTCATCACCGACCGGGTTGCCCATGGCATCGAACCGACGGGCGTAGATGTCGACCGGGTTGCCCTGCAATCCGCTCAGGTTCTCCCACACGACGATCGACCTGCCCAGCTCCACCGCCGAGGCGACGATCGGAGCGAGGTTGGCGAAGGTGGCGGGCGTGGTGCTGATCGGGATGCTCGGGCCGACGACGGGAGTCGGGCCGCTGGTGTCGACGATCGAGCCGCGGATCGCGTCGAACCTGCTGAAGGGGACGAGCAGGCGGTTGCCGGCGGGATCGAGCAGCGCGACGTCGGTTGCGGCGTGACCGTCGGGGCTGATCGTGAAGGCACCGCCGATCGGTACACCTGCGGCGTCGAAGCGTTGTCCCCGGACCCTGGCGACTCCGCCAGGCAGTTCCGTATAGGCGACCGTCACCCGGCCCTGGTTGTCGACCGCGACGCCGGTGTCGTTGATCGACGGGTCGGGGAACGTCGGGATGTCGTCGATGGTGACGGTGGTGAGCACGGTGCCGTTCTCGTCGTAGATCGGCATCGTGACCTTCATCGTTGATGGAGAGCTTCCGTCGGAGCTGAAGGAGAAGCCGGCGATCTCGTCTCCGTTGACAGTCGAGGTGCGAGTCGAGCCGGTCGGCGCTCGGTCGAGGACGTCGTTGTAGATCGCCGTGAAGGCGTCGATCTGGACCGGGCTGGGGCCCGTATGGAGGTCGTCGAGAAAGAAGTTGATCGTGAAGTTGCCCGCGGCGTCGCGATCGAGCCTGCCGAGAATGGATCGGCTGTTCGAGAGCCCGACGAAGTTGGGGCCGATGACGGCGTCCCCGGCGGACGGCATCATGCCCAGCTGGCCTTCCGATGTCGGCACGACCGTGGGGCCGGCGGCCAGCGGGGAGGCCAGTGGGGCGGCCAGGGCCAGAGCTGCCAGGGTCAGAGTAGCGAGGGAAGGGCAAACGGCAACATGGACTCTCTTCATGGGCTCGGTCTCCAGGTCCGGGCTGCGGAGGCTCCGCGGCGTTCATGCCTCCTACGCTGCAGACAAGGCGCCGGATGAAGTCCTTGTCGATAGACGCCGCTTGACAAAAAGAACGACCGTTCGTATTGTTCCCGGATGAGCAAGGGCGCCACCACCAAAGCGATGGTCCTCGACCTCGCCTTCGGCCTGGCTTCCAGAGTCGGCTTCGAAGGGCTGACGATCGGTTCGCTCGCCAGGTCGGCGGGGCTCTCGAAGAGCGGCCTCTTCGGCCATTTCCAGTCCAAGGAGAACCTCCAGCTCGAGGTGCTCGAAACGGCAGTGGAGCGCTTCCTCGAGCACGTCATCCGGCCGGCACTGGCTGCGCCGCGCGGCGAACCCCGCGTACGGGCGATGTTCGCGAACTGGCGCTCCTGGGCCGAGGGGCACAGCAACGCTGAGGGCTGTGTCTTTATCGCTGCCGCCAACGAGTTCGACTCGCGCACCGGCCCCTTGAGAGAGAGGTTGGTCCACTACCAGACCGAGTGGCTCGACGGCCTCGCCCACGCCGCCCGCCTCGGGGTCGAAGAGGGGCACTTCAGGGCCGATCTCGATCTCGAGCAGTTCGCCTACGAGTTCTACTCGATCATTCTCGCCTTCCACCATGCGAGCCGCCTGCTGCGCGATCGGCGTGCAGGAGAGCGGGCCGAGACCCAGTTCGAGCGTCTGATGACGGACGCCGCGAATCGCTGAGAGAAGAAGGAGTTCCGTCGTGAAGGGACAGTCCAGAGACGTCGACCTCAAGAAAAGCACGAGCGTGCGTTTTCCGGGGGCGCTGAAGGCGCTCCTCGGAGCCACGGCCCGGGTAGCGCCCGGGCTTACCGCTCGCCGCCTGGCAAACGGCTTCGTCACTCCGATGCGAGCGGCGAGTCCACCCCGAGAGTTGGAGTGGCAGCGCGGTGCGGCGCACCACACCGTGCGCTGCGGCGACTACGAGCTTGCCGTCCGCTCTCGAGGCCTCGGGGGCCCCCAGGTTCTGCTGGTGCACGGCTGGAGCGGCCGGGGCAGTCAGCTGGGAGCGTTCGTCGAGCCGCTCGTCGAGCAGGGGTTCGAGGTCAACTGGTTCGACCTGCCGGCTCACGGCGCCTCGTCCGGTGCTCAGGCCGGGATGCCGCAGGCGATCGCCGCCGTCGAGGCGGTCGTGGAGTGGCTCGGCGGCGCCGACACGGTGATCGCCCACTCGATGGGCTCTGCGGCGACGACGTTGGCGGCTTCACGCGGAGCTGCGATCGGACGCATGGTGTATCTCTCGCCGCCGGACGACGTCGGCAGCTACCTGTGGGTGGTCGGGCGTCTGCTCGGCCTGCCGGAGGGCATCATCGGCAGGGCGCAGAAGGAGTTGGAGGCGCGCTTCCAGGTGCGCTTCGCTGACCTGCTACCGAGCCTCGTGGCGCCTTCGATGCGGCAATCGTTGCTCGCCTTCCACGACCTGGACGACCGGGAGGTGACCCGGGAAGAAGTGGAACGGGTGATCGATCTCTGGCCGCACGCGGAGCTGAGGCTCACGGAAGGCCTGGGGCACCGCCGGATCCTCCGGGATCCGCAGGTGATCGCTCAGGTGGTGGAGCACCTCACCGGCCGTCCGACCGGGCGCCGGCGCGCCGCCTGAGGCCCCCTCAACCCTCCTGCTCGCGGATCCACTCGGCGAGACGCGAAACCGCTTCCGGGTCGAGATCTCCCGGGTCGAGCATCCGGGTCTTGAGCCAGCTCTTCATCTCGCTCATGAGGATCTGGGCGCGGGCCGCATTCTCGTCCTTCAAGGTGGTGTAGGCCTGTGTGGCGTCTCCCAGCATGTTGAGGTCGAGGAGGGCGCCGGCCCAGGTGCCGAAGAGCTCGTCGTTGTCGGGCGCGACCTTGAGCCCGCTGGCGCTCACCTGCATCGCCTCGGTCGACTTTCCCTGCGCCCGGAACGCCTGCCCCAGGCCGACATAAGCCTCGACGAGCCCCGGATTGGTCCTCACCGCGTCCAGGAACGAACTCTCGGCGCGGCTGTACGCCTTGGCGATCTTCTCGACCGTCGAGGCGTGCTTCTTGCCCTCGAGCCCGTCGAGTTTCGCCTCGAGCTTGGCCGCGGTCTTCAACTCTCTCAGCCCTGCCGAGTACGAGTACTGTGCGGACTGCGCGACGTTGCCCGAGTCGGTGCGATCGAAGAGCTGATCGTCGGTTCCGGGCTCGTTGTTCGGATCGTTCGCCCAGCCGCCGAAATCGTCCTGGGCCCGGGCTCCCGCCGCGAGCAGCAGCGAGAACGCGAAGAGGGGCAGCGCGCGCCCTGCCTTCTGGAGTCTTCTCATGGTCATCTCCTCCGGAGGATTCTAGCCAATTCCAACAGCGGTTCCCGGAGGCTTCTTCCTGTGAGCAGCCGAGAAGCCGGCCGCCCCCTGCGGGCCTGGAGCCCGCTCAGGCCGCTCCGTTGTATCGAGCGGGGCTGCGTGGTGGGGCGGCGTGTCGGGGATGAGTGGGCGCCGGGACGGCGAAGTCGGCCTCGAAGTCCTCGAGGGCGGCTTCGAGTTGCGCCCAGCGCTGCTCGACGGAACCGGTGTAACCGATCGAGACGCGGACCAGTCCCGGGCGGATGCCGGCCTCTTCGAGTGCAGACGTGGACAGCTCGCTCGACGTCGAGACCGCGGGGCAGGAGAGCAGGGTGTCGAAATAGCCGAGGCTCACGGCCATGTAGCCGAATCGGTCCCTGTTCTGGAGAATCTCCATCAGTCTGCTCGCCCGTTCGGTGGTTCTCATGTCGAGGCAGAACACACCGCCGCCTCGCCAGTCGACCGGGCTGAGGCGCCGGAGAAGATCGTAGTCGGGGTGGGAGGGGAGGCCGGGGTAGAGAACCTCGAGCCCCTTCGCGCTCAGCCGCTCTGCGAAGAGCCGGGCTCTTCGTCCGTGCTCCGCCATCCGGAGTCCGAGATGGGGGAGCCGGACACTCAGGTTGTAGGCGACCCGCGGATCCATCGTCGGGCCGAGGAGCATCAGCGAGCCGTTGTGAAGGTCCATCAGCTGGGCGATGAAGTCGGACGACGCGCAGATCGCTCCGCCGATCATGTCGGAGGCGCCGCCGATGAACTTCGTCAGGCTATGGACCACGATGTCGGCACCGAGGCGAATGGGAGAGACGATGAGCGGGGAGAACGTGTTGTCGACGACGAGACGGGCGCCGTGGGCGTGCGCCAGTTCGGCGAGGCGCGGGATGTCCGCGACTCTCAATGTCGGGTTGGAGAGCGTTTCGACGTAGAGCGCGCGTGTCCGCCTGGTCGCGAGCGCGCGCTCGACCGCATCGAGGTCTGCGAGGTCTACGAAACTGACATCGAGGCCCGTGGCGCGCGGCAAGTAGTCATGGAGAAGGGCGTAGGTTCCTCCGTAGATCGCATGGCTGGCGACGATGTGGTCGTTGGCCGAGCACAGCTGAAGGAGGGTGGAGGAGATCGCCGCCATGCCGCTCGACGTGCAGTAGGCGGCGTCGGATCCCTCGAGCGCGGCCAACTGCTTGCCGAGAACATAGACCGTCGGGTTGAAGTGTCGTCCGTAGAGATAGCACCCGCCGGCCTCCGGGCCCTGGCGGCCGGCGAAGATGTCCGGCATCGTCTCCGGCTCCATCACAGTGAAGGTGGTGCTCGTCTCGATCGACATGTTGACGCCGCCGTGCTCGCCGAACTCGTGGCGCAGGTCGGCCAGCGATTCGATCGGATCGAAGGTCGGCCGATGCTCGGCACCGCCGGCCGTCGGCAGGGAGGCTTCCGGTCTATGTTCGTTTCTCATGGCTGATATAAGAATATCGTCTTCCAACAGGGGTAGTCCATCGAATAGAATGCGGAATATGCCTGCCAGGAGACCGCTCGACCGTATCGACTTCGCCATTCTGGATGCCTTGCAGAAGGATGGACGGTTGTCCAACAAGGAGCTCTCTGCGCGGGTCCACCTGGCGCCGTCGAGCTGCCTCGAGCGAGTTCGTCGGCTACGGGCCGACGGAACGCTTCGGGGGTTCCACGCCGAGGTGGATCTCGAGGCGCTGGCGATCGGCCTCGAGGCGATGATCTCGATCCGGTTGCACCGCCACTCGCGGGAGTTGATCGACAGCTTTCAGGAGCACGCGCTGGCACAGCCGGAGACGATCAACGTCTTCCACGTCGCCGGCGCCAACGACTTCCTGCTTCACGTCGTGGTTCGCGATGCCGCCCATCTGCGTGACGTCGCTCTCGACGCCTTCTCGACCCGAGAGGAGGTCGACCACATCGAGACCGCGCTGATCTTCGGCCACCGGGGGAAGCGGAGCCTGCCGAACTACGCTCTGGGGGACCCGGCGGGGTGAGCTCGAAGGTGCGCCTGCACGGCTGTCGAGCAGACGCCGGCGCGCTGGACTTGTGCCAGACTCTCCGCGTCGAGAGCGCCTGACTCAGGGGCGTCTCCCCGCCGGAGCAGCCAGTCTCCTCCTGGCTCTCGATGACAGGTGCAGAAGGGAGCTGCGTGGACTACCAGGCGATCCTCGAAGAGATCCACCGCGAAGTCGAGCCGAGCGTCGGCGAGGGCCGGGTTGCCGACTACATTCCGGCCCTCGGTCGAACTCCGGCCTCGAAGTTCGGCATGGCGCTGAGGACCGTGGACGGTGATCTCTACACCGTCGGCGATGCTCACGAGCGCTTCTCGATTCAGAGCATCTCCAAGGTCTTCACTCTGACCCTCGCCCTCGGCCGGATCGGCGAAGCGCTCTTCGACCGTGTCGGCCGGGAGCCGTCCGGAACACCGTTCAACTCGCTCGTCCAGCTCGAGAGCGAGAACGGCATCCCCCGCAATCCGCTGATCAACGCCGGTGCGCTCGTCGTTGCCGATGTCCTCCTCTCCCACCTCGACGACCCGAAGCGCCGGATCCTCGAGTTCCTCGACGGCGCCTGCGGCTGCGACGACCCCCGCTACGACGGAGAGGTCGTGCGCTCCGAGCGCGAGTGGGGGGATCGCAATGCCGCGCTGGCGCACTTCCTCAAGAGCTTCGGCAATCTCGAAAACACGATCGAGGCGGTGCTCGACCTCTACGTCCACCACTGCAGTCTGGCACTTACGTGCGCGGAGCTGGCGGGCGCCTTCCAGTACCTGGCGCAGGGGGGCGTCGCCCCGCACACAGGCGAGCGCCCGCTGACGCCGAGCCTCGCCAAACGAACCAACGCGCTGCTCCTGACCTGCGGCGTCTACGACGCTGCCGGCGACTTTGCCTACCGGGTGGGGCTGCCGGGCAAGAGCGGCGTCGGCGGCGGCATCGCGGCGGTGCTACCGGGGCACTGGACGGTGGCGGTCTGGTCGCCGGCGCTCGATCCCAGCGGCAACTCGTTGGCCGGTACGCTCGCTCTCGAGCTGCTGACCACGAAGACAGGCCTCTCGGTCTTCTGAAGTCACAGCCTGGCCTGCCCGCGGCTGGTCTTCGAGGATCCGGTCCTCGCAGACACGGGCGTCGTGCTAACTCATCGCTCCGGCCGTCGTGGGTGGCGAGGGCCGGAACCGGCGCCACAGCCAGAGCAGAACGGCACCCCAGCCGAGGCACAGTACGGCCAGTCCGAGTACCCACCCGACGATCGGCACGGACCGGAGCAGCGCCAGGATCACGACGCCGGCCGTCAGCGGCAGAACCAGCCCGCTCGCCTTGTCGTCGGCGAATCGCTGCAGCGCCCACCGGCCGGTACACAGACCCACCAGCAACGGCGCCAGATACGTGGAGGTGAGCCAGAACGCCAGGACGAGCAGCCCCACGGCCGCCACCGCGAGCACGACCACCAGCGCCGCCAGGCCACCGAGCTTGAGTTGGCCCAGAAGGACCGCGACCGTGATCGGCACCGCCAGCGCCAGCGTCGCTACGATCGGCAGCGCCGCCACGCCCAGCAATCCGAGGCCGGTGAGCCTCAGGGGCCTGGCCTGGATCTCACCGCTGCGCTCATCGAGCCAGCCGGGGATCCACCAGATGCACAGCAGCCCCAGAACGATCAGCCCGAGCCACCTGAAGAGTCGCTTCCACCAGCCCGATCCGGCGGTGGCTTCGGCCTCCGTCTGCGCTGCAGTCGGCGTCTGGTGAGTCAGCCGGGCCGAGTTCGCACCGCCGCCTCGTGCCTCGTCGGGAGAGGTGTAGCGCAGCTCTCCTTCGATCCGGGCGCCGTCGGCAATTGTCAGGCCTCCAGCGACCGGTGGCAGCTCGACCGGCATGGGAACGTACTGCAGGAACGACGGCGCGCCGGGCTCACCTTCGACCGTGACCTCGCTATCCGCGCCGACGCCTCCCTGGATCTCGAGAGCGCTCATCGTGCCGAGTAGTGCCTCCGCGACATCGCCGGTCAGAAGGGCCTGGAAGCCCGAGAAGAGCAGGCTTCCTCCGACGAGGCTCCCAGCCTTCGTCTCGAGACTGAAGCCCGCCGCAACCATGTCGTCGCCCACCGATCCGGCGGGGCCGAGCTCGAGAGCCATGCCCGTCACCCGGGCGTCGTCGCCGACAGGCCCGTTGATGGTCACCGCCTGGCCGGCGGCGATCAGGTCTCCGGTCACCTCGCCGTTCAGCCGGACCTGCCGACCGGCGGCGACCAGATCGCCCTCCACTCTGCCGTCCACGGTCACCGTCTCGCCAGTGGCGTAGAGGTCGTCGAGAATCACTTCGTCGGCAGGAATGACCACATGCTGCCCGCCGCGAAACTCGACGGCCGTCGCCGAGCCGGGCAGGAACAGTCCACAGGCGACAGCGACGAAACAGGCAACTCCTGCCGGAATCAGTCCTGGGTACCGGGCTCTCACGATGCGCCTCCTCTCTGGTGAGGCGAGGGGTCTCGTCCCCTTCGCCGGGCGAGCTCTTGGGTACGCAACCTCAGGCTAGTTCAGGCGAAGCCTGATGTCGCCGTCTCGAGGGGTGGGCAGCTCAGGCAGGAGGACGGGTGGACGGGCTGAGCCCAGGCAAGGAGGTTCTGATGCCTCGACCCGCTGGCGCGCGTTCAGTCGAGCTCGAGGTCCAGCCAGAGGAGACGGTGGTCGGAGGCCGCCTCGGCCAGCGCTGCGCCCGTCGGGTCTTCGGCCGCATCGGGCCAGAAGACGCCCCCGTCGGCGACCTCGAGGTCGCGCGAGGGGAGCAGGTAGTCGATTCGCATGCCACCGGAGAAGACGGCGGTGGAGCTCGCGCGTCCGGCTTCGGCGGCCCGGGCACCGCTGCTGACGAGAACCCGACCGGTATCGATCAGCTCCGGGCGCTCGAGCAGGGCGTTGATCGCCCGCCGGCCGTCGTAGCGGGCCTGATCCGACTCCGGGTCCGCATTCAGATCTCCGACGATGACGAAGGGCAGTGGGTCGATACGGCCGCCCTCGACGCCGGCGTCGTCGACCAGCCGCTCCTCTCCGTCCAGATAGGCGATCCAGAAGGCGACCTCGTCGAAATTGCGGCGGCCGTTGCGATCCTCCTCGCCGTCGAAGCCCGGTGGGGTCGGGTGGCCGATCCAGAGTCGCAGGCGCCGGTCGCCCTCCAGAACGACAGGCACGTCCCAGTGCGACTTGCTCGACAGGCGGAGCACCTCCAGCTCGTCGGCGTCATAGAAGCCCGGCGGGATGTGATGGCCGGGCAGATCCCGCCAGAGGAATCGCTGAAAGGTGCGGATGCCATCCTCGTCGATCGGCAACTGCGACAGGACCGCCATCGAGTACTGCCCCGGATAGCGACCGAAGCCGAAGCTGTCCTCGCCGTACACCCTGTCGCCAGGTTGCTCGAGGAACTCGCCGTCGCCGTTGAGGTCGTGACCGGAGTGAAGGCCGGTGTTGCACGGTGCAGCGAAGAGATGTGGGTAGTCGAGCGGCTCGGCCTCGCCTCCCCGGGTCAGGTAGGCGTCGACGAAGCGCTCCGCGTTTCGATGGAGCGCCTCCGCTTCCCTGTAGTCGTGGTCGATCTCCTGGAGCACCAGTACATCGGGACGAATCCGGCGGATGATCTCGGCAGCCGCACGGAGCTGCGGATCCGCACCGACGCGGTTGGCGTCCAGGTCCTGGAGCTTCTCCGTCGCCAGTTCCCTGACGTTGAACATGGCGATCCGGATCGAGCTCCGATTCGCGTCGGGCGCCTCCGGTGCTGACGGAGCGCATGCGAGTACCGGCAGGAGCAGGGCGAAGACTCGGCGCATGGGCTGCAACGACAGTAGCACCGGTGTCTCCGGGTCCCTCCGGCAGGTCTCGCGCTCGAGAGGGCGGAGACTACTCCTCGTCGGGAATCGGAAACAGCGCAGCCAACATCTCGTCGTGCTGTCCACGCCAGCCGCCCCAGCCGGGTGAGTAATCGGCGACCTGCTCGGTGACGTCGAGCTTGGCTTCGCGCAGCAGCTCGAGCAGCTCCTTCGTGGTCCCCTCGGCGGTGACACCACCTCCCAGGTCGTAGTCGCGGCGGCTCCAGACCAGATGGATGGACCGGGGTGCCGGGTTGGCCCTGGCGATCATCTCTTCGAGCAACCCGAAGGCGGGGTCGATCGGATAGACGCTCTGCGCGGCGGCCTTCTGGAAGATGTCCGGCCGCGCAAGCGTCGCGTAGACCGCGGTGAGACCCGCCGACGCCGGTCCCATGATCGCTCGGTGGACGGCGTCGGTACGGTAGTGGCGGTCGATGTGCGGCACCAGCTCTTCGGTCAGGAACCGGACGTAGTCATCGACCTTCGGCCCTCCGTACTCGGAGCCCTCGACCCGCGGTACGAAGGCGACGACGACCGGTGCGACACTCCTGCCCACCAGGTTGTCCAGCGTGTTCCTCATCAACCCGCCGCGGAGCAGGTTGTCGCCGTGATTGACGACCAGAAGCGGATAGCGCGCCATGGCGTCGGAGTCGTAGTCGTGCGGCCGCCAGACCTGGATCTGGCGCGTATTGTCGAGGACCTCCGAGCGGAACGGGAAGCTGTCGAGCACTCCGCGAGCGGCACCTGCGGCGGGTTCGTCGAGATGCGGCGACTCCGGCCATCCGGGCATGCGCAGCTCCGAGACGACACTGAAGCCGTTGTCGACGGTATCGGGGTTCCGGGGGTCGATTCGAGGCTCGCCGTAGTCGATGGTGTACGAATAGGTGTACTGAGCGTTGGGGTCGAGCTCGGCGCTGCGCAGGAAGAGATCGGTCCCTGCTACGCGGTAGAGGGCGTTGTCATTCTGATCGACGATGGCGTCGTCGGCGTCGACACCCACGTCCTCCGCATCGCCACGGTAGAAGAAGTGCACCGTGCCGTCCGTCTCTACGAGCGGGCTGGTCTCGATGTCCTCGAAGCGCGCATCGACGGCCGCCTGGCGGTCCCCTACGGGCAGGTCCAGGACGGACTCGACCCAGTCGAGCATCTCGCCCTTCAGGAGCGTGCTCCTGTCAACCTCGGTCCGCAGCGGTGCGGCCGAAGCGTCGATCGTGACTGCGGCCATTCGCTCGAGGTTGCGTACCAGGAATCTCCCGTCAGCGAAGGTCGCGGCCGTGACGCCTCCGGATTCGAAGACCTTGCCGCGGGTCAGCTCCCGATAGCCCTCGGGTGTGGGCTCGATCAACACGAGATCTCCCGAGGATGCCAGAACGGCGAGCTTCCCCTCGGCGACTGCGATGGCCCGCGCTCCCGGGGGGCGCGAACGCCAGAGGATCTCCCCGGTGTCGGGATCCACACAGGTCAGGAAGCGGCCGGTAAAGCCGAAGAGGTAACCATCGACGAGAACCGGAACCGCAAGCGAACTGCGGAACGCTCGGCTGCGCCAGACCTCCTCGAGCGAGTCCCCGGCGAGTCGATACATGGCGGACTCGCCGCCATGGTGGTTGACCACCAACCGGTCACCGCCGAGCGGTGTGACGTGAGACGACTCGGAGCTGCGCCCGCCCTCGCCATGCGCGTGTTCGAAGCGAACGTCGCCGGTCGCCGGGTCGAAGCCCTGAATCAGGTCGTCGCCAACGAGCACCAGGGTCGGACTTCCACCCAGGTCGAAGAGGCTCGGTGTCTGGTAGCGGACCGAGTCGCTGCCCGCCGTCCACTTCACCTCGCCGGTGGCCGGGTCGAACGCGGTGATTGCATGGCCGTCACCTCCAGTGGCCACCAGAATGTTGCCCGCAGCCACCACCGGTGTGGTCGTGAACCCGTAGAAGGGCTGCGAGGCGGTTTCTTCATCGAGCTGGTGTCGCCAGATCTCGGTCCCGTCCGCGAGGTTGAGCGCGACGACGCTGCCGCGCGGGCTGACCGTGAAGACACGCCCATCGGCGAGAGTCGGACTGCTCAACGGGCCGTCGTCGGAGCCGCTGTGCCCTTTGTAGATCTCCCCGAGTTCATAGCGCCACCGCTCGTCCCCGGTCTCGGGGTCGAAGGCCGCGAGGACGTCGACCTCACCCGCTGCGAACCCGGTGACGGCCAGGCCATCGGCGAAGGCCACCTTCGAGTAGCCGGAACCGAGCTCCCGGTCCCACAGGACCGAGAGACCGAATTCGCCGGACAGGTCGGTCGAGCTGCCTGGAGCGGCAGCGCCGAGAGCGAGAGCTGCGAGTACGGTCGAGACGGCGAGAGCGTGGCGCGCTGAGGTCATCCGGTCCTCCTTCATTTCTGTTTCCATCCCGCTGCACCTGGGAACGTGGCGCGAGCCTATGCGCTGCGCCTCCAACTGCAAGTTGGACTTCCATAGAGCTCGCCCGGTTCCAGCGACATCGAGTGAACTCGAGCTGCGTTCCCAGCCGCTTTCCTAGAAGCGGAACGACACACCGAAAGACGGCACTACGGGGAACGACTCTTCGGTGATCTCGACGTACTCCACCTCGCCCGACGGCAGCAGGGTGAAGTTCCGGTCGTCCACCAGGAACCCGGCGATGTTCTCCTGGAGGTAGACGTTCTGGACGTCCACGAAGAACTCCAGCGAGTTGCCGCTGGCGAAGTCGACGAATCGGCTCACACGGATGTCGAGCCGATGGTAGTCATCGAGTCTCTCCGCCCTCAGATCCCCGAGGACAGGCTCGATTCCGACGGTTCCGTCGGGGTCGACCACCGCGCGGCCCGACACCGCCGTCCTCGGCCACCCGGTGCGGTAGTGGAACAGGCCGGTGAGGGTCCACTTCGGGCTGATCGGATACGTGGCGCTCAACGAAACGGCGTGAGTCTGATCGAAGCTGCGAGGAACGTCCCTGCCCTCGATTCTGTCGGTCACCTCGGACCATGTGTAGCTGCCCCACCAGTTGAAGCGCCCGACTCCTCTGCGGCTCGCGAAGACCTCGAGGCCGCGCGCGTTCGAGCTCTCCGGCGCGATGAGAATCCGATCTCGGGTCGCTTCGGGATTGGGATTCGTCGTCTCGAAGATGTTGTCGTAGTACGGCCGGGGCGAATCAACGTCACGATGGTAGGCGTCGATGCGAAGGTTGTGCGAACCGAACGACCGTTCCCATCCGAGCATCAGCGCGTCCGCACGCTCCGCAGGGAAGAACGAGCTTTCCCCGTCCTCGACCTGCAGCTCGTTCGGGCGCTGGCTCTGGAAGTACTGGCCCGCGGCCGCCCGCAGCACTCCCGCCCGCCCGAGGTCGTAGACGAGGTTCACACGAGGACTGAGCTGTTCTTCGTCGGTGTGGCTCTGCCGGTCGTAGCGCGCGCCGAGCTCGAGCACCAGGTCGTCGCCGATCCGGAAGCGGTCCGCGAAGTACACCGCCTGGCTCTCGGCCGAGAAGCTGTCCATGAAGCGCGTCAGGCCTTGTGAGCCGAGCACGCCGCCGAAGGCGAAGTCGTTGGTGTAGTCGTAAGAGACGTCGTAGCTCCGCGCCTCGCCGCCCCACTTCAGGTAGTGACTCGCGGACAGCTGGAAGCTCCAGTCCTGGCGAAGAGTGAAGACGTCCATCGACCTCAGGTCGCGAATCGCGGCGGAGGCTCCGACCGCCTCCTCGGTCGCTCGCCGATCGTCCTCGACCGTCCCGGCCGAAAGAACCGTGTCGACGAAGATCGAGTCACCGATCGCGCCCTGGTGATTGAGCCACACGTAGGAGTTCTCGTACTCCGAATCGATCGTGTCGCTCTCCGGGTCGCCGAAGTCGTCGAGCTCCATCTCCTCCTCTTCGAAGCTGTCGCTCGAGAGCAGAGCGCTGACGGAGAGGACGTTGGTGGCCGAGAAGGAGTGCTCGAGCCTGCCGAGGAGGTCCCAGTAGCTGGGCCCCGACGCCTTTCTCACCTCGTCCTCGGATTCCTCGTCTCCGTTCAGAAACTCGATCACCCCGTTCCGAGCGGAGACGCGCCAACGCGTCTCGTCCTCGGCGCCGCGGCTGCCCGAGGCGCCCGCCCAGAGGCTCGAGACGCTGATGCCGATCTGACCGGAGAGGTCGGACGAAGGCCTCGCGGTCGTCAGGTCCAGAACTCCCGCCATCTTGTCGCCGTACTCGGCAGGAAATCCGCCGGGGATCAGTTCCAGGGATCCGATGACGTCGGGGTCGATGATGCTGAAGATGCCGTTGTCGAAGTCCTTGATGTGGTAGGGCTCGTAGATCTCGAGGCCGTCGATCCGGAGGGTGGTGTCGCGAATCAATCCTCCCCGAACGTTGAACTGCGCGGTGACCTCCTTCCCCGTCACCCCGGGGATCGAGCGGATGCCGCGCAGCAGGTCGTTGCCGAAGCGCGGAAGCGACAGGACCTCCTCGCTGGTCAGGGCGCCCGTCGCGACGGGCTCGGAGCGGTCGATTCCATAGCTTGCCGTGACGTCGATCTCCGCGAGGACCGTCTCAGCGACTTCCAGCGAGAAGGAGAGCGTTGCCTGCTCGCCCTCCCGAACGACGAGTCGCTCGGTCGAGGGCTCGAATCCGGCAAGCTGCGCTGTCGCTTCGTAGCTACCGGGCTGCAACTGAAGCCGAAACGTCCCCTCGGCGTCGGAGACCACCCTGTCACCCCCCGGCTTCACCGTGACCTCGACTCCGGCAAGCGCTTGCTCGCCCTCGCTCTTCACGCTGCCCTCAACGAGCGTCGGCGCCGGGACCTCCTGGGCCGCCACGATCGGGGTGAACACACTGACGGCAGTGACCAGAACGGCAATGGCGAGTCGGCAATACGGATTCATGGCTGGAGGCACCCCGAGGTGTGATGGTTGAAGCCGGTTTCGCCCGCTTCCGTGGTTCGGTTGCAGCTGCAGACAATCCCTGGCCGCCGGCGGGGTGTTGGAGAGGTCTGCGACCTTCGACGCCATCGAAAACGCGAGGGGTTCGGCCCTCCAGGAAGGAGCTCCTCGGTCCCCAGCATCTACTCCCAGGGGTCGGCGCGGACGGTGAACAGTTTCATTCCCGGCTTGAAGATCGCCGTGTACAGGCGGACGCGTAGCGGTAGTTCACCGGTCTCGAGCAGCGATCTCAGGGCGCTCAGGGCCAGGGGGTGGGCGCGGCGGAACCGCTTGTAGGTCGCGGTCCGGCCCGGAAACCGATCGTGCAGGAGAACCACTCTGCAGCCGGCATCGAGCGCCTCCAGCTCGACCGTGATCCGACTCGGCGGATCGTCCAGATCCGCCGCAGCGAAGGTCTGTGCGAATCGGAAAGGCGGCTCGAGCGTCAGGATCTCGCCACCAGCCAGGAGTCGCTCGCGATCCTCCGTGACGAAGCGCCAGGAGCCTCCCGGACGCATCTCGGCCTCGAGCACGGCGTCGAAGTAGAAAGCCCTGGGCTCGCCCGTCGTGGTGAACGCTTCCCACACCGCTTCCTGCGCGGCGGCGACCACGAAGCTGCAACGCAGCCGGATGCCTTCCTTCGGTCCGGTCTCGTCGCAGGTGACCTCGGAACCAGTGAACAGGTAGCCGGCTCCGAGCACGAGGAGTGCTGCGAGCGCCAGGGCAGCTCCCAGAGCGAATCGCCAGCGCAATCTCCGGCGTGCCGAGAGCGCTGATGATCGACCGCTTTCCATTGGGTGGAGTCTACCCACGACGATCTGGGTTGCCGTATCTCGCGGCAGGTCGATTGGCGATCACGAACGATCCATGCGCCTCTGCCATTCCAGGCGGCACCGCTACAATCCGTCGCGGAAGCGCTCGGGGGCTGGTGCCTCCCGCGGTCTTCAAAACCGTTGTTCGGCGGGTGATGCCCGGCGAGGGTGGGTTCGATTCCCATGCGCTTCCGCCATTCGCCCTCGGCGCGGTGCAGGGAGGCGATCGGCCTTGTGGTACCTTGCCGAGGAATCGACTGCGAGTCGGTGCGACACCTTGGGGGGGTGTTCCACGGCGCGAGGGTTGGAAGCGAGGCCCGAATCGGGCCCTCCGGAGAGACCTTCGATGACGCAGTACGAGTCCAGAGCCAGGGACGGTCGTGATCGTCGCGGTGAGGCCCGCCGGCGCGACGATGTGCGGCACGAGAGCACGGCATGGGAGTCGGAGGCTCCTGTCGCCGACTCGGGCGTGGCAGAGGCCGAGAGTGACCTGCGTCGGAAGGTCCTCACGATCGTCCTTCTGTGTGCCGTAGCGCCGACGCTCCTGCTGGGTCTCCTCACGTACTGGACCGCCACGTCGTTGATCCATACGAGGATCGAGAGAGACCTCGTGGTCCGCCTCTCGCAGCTCTCGAACGCTCTCGAGACGGCGATCGCGGAGCGCGTCGCCGAGACGGAGCGCTGGGCGGAGCACCTCGCCGCCGACACGGCCGTGGCCTCCGGACGAACGGAGAGGGATGCCTCGCTCGAGCGGCTGAGGCTGCTCGCGCCTCACTTTCTCGAGCTCGCGATCTACGACGACGCCGGGGTACCCCTTGCCCGTGCCGGTCGCGAGCTCTCGGTGCTCCCAGGGCGTGTCGCCGCCGTCCGGACGCCGCGTGACCGTGTCGAGGTGCAGTCCGACGGACGCGAGCCTCAGGTCATCGTTCAACGCAGCCTTCCGGCGCCCTCTCCACAGGGCCATGCGCTGGTGTCGGTGGGCCTGCTGACGGACCTCTGGTCTCGCCTTCGCGCCGAGACGGTGATCGGTGGGGGGCGGTTTCTGATTGTCGGTACGGATCGGGTGCCACTCTTCGACTCCGCCCGCACGCGGGGCGGTGCGCTCGGGCCGGTTCCGTCGGTGGGCGTAGCAGCGAGTCTGGGTCTCGGTGGCAGGGACCAGGGGCGTCTCCTCGAATACCGCAACGAAGCGGACGTACCGGTCCTGGCGATGTCCGACTATCTCGAGCACAGGCATCTCGGCATCGTCGTCGAGATCGCGCCGGAGACGGCCGGTGGGCCGATGGCCACGCTGAGGCGGATCATGATCGCCACCGGACTGACGTCGTTGATGGTGCTGCTCTACCTCGGCCGATGGTTGGCGCGGCGCTTCACCCGGCCGATCGACGACCTGATCGCCGCCGCCCGGGTCAGCGCCGAGGGCGGGGAGCCCGATCCGGTGCCGGTTCGGGTCGGCGGCCAGGTGGGGGAGCTCACGAGGGCGTGCAACCAGATGATGCGCGAGCTGGCGATGGCGCGCGAGCGGGTGAAGGAGCTGTCGGTCACCGACGAACTGACGGGGCTTCACAACCGCAGCTACGTCCATCGCGCCATCGACCGGGAGCTTTCGGCGGGCCGGCGGTCGCGTCACACCTTCTCGCTGATCCTCTTCGATCTCGACCGCTTCCAGCAGGTCAACGACGAACTCGGCCACCTGATGGGAGACTCGATGCTGCGCGAGTTCAGCGCGGTGCTGACCGGCGACCTGAGGCCGACCGACGTCGTGGCCCGCTACGAGGGGGTCGAGTTCGTGGTGGTCCTGCCGGGCACCGGCAAGGGGGAGGCGGGCGCCGTGGCGGAGCGGATCCGTCAGCGCTTCGCCGGTCGCGACCTCGAGATGGCGGAGGGCCGGAGGTTGACTGTCAGTGCCGGGGTCGCCTCCTATCCCGACGACGGCGGGACGCGGACCGAGATGCTGGTCAACCTGCAGTCGGCGGTCAGTCGGGCGAAACGGCTCGGCCGCAACCGTGTGGAGGTCTGCCAGGCGGCCTAGGCGGCTGGCTCGGGACGCGCGGTGCCGTCAGCGCCGGCGGAGGTAGTCGCCGTGGACCCACCCTTCGCTGCCGAAGAAGTCGACCCGGTGCCACACACCGCTGCGCTCGAGACTGCGGACGACGGTACCGGCCTCCAGGCGCCCGAGGCGTGCCGCTTCGAGGTCCGGCTCCTGTCGCACGTTGACGAGCGCGGTGGTGATCCAGCCGCCTGGCTCGTCGGCGTGCACGTCGTCGAGTTCTTCGACCAGTCGCGAGTGGACCCAGCCGCGCTGGCCGTCGCCGGTCTCGACCTCGTACCACTCGCCGTTGCGTGCGAGTGCGCGCACGAGCGCGCCCTTGCGGAGTACGGAGATCCTGTCCGAGGTCAGGGCCGGTCGGCGGCGCAGGTTGGTCGGATCGAGCGTCCTCAACTGGCCGATTGAGACTGCGCCGCCGGTCGGGGGGCCGTCGTCGTTCCGCTCGACGGGCGCGACAGCGTCGAGCAGCGTCGCCGCCTGTTGCAGGACCCGCTGCGCGTTGCCGACGTTGTCGTTCGAGAGCTCCTCGTCCGCGGTGTCGAGCAGCACGTCGATCCGCTGGATCCGCTCGGTCGCAGCGGCGTCGGTCGCCGGTGGCAGAGATTGGAGGGCGAGCCGTGCCTCGGCCAGATCGGTGGCCAGTTGGGCGCGGTCTGCGAGCTCCTGGCTGCGCTCGGTCGACTGCTCGAGAGCCGACTGCGAAGCGCGCAGCCGCTCTTCCAGACCAGCGAACGTGCGATCGATGGCCTCGAGCTCGCGCTGCAGTGTCTCGAGGTCCTCCTCCAGCTCGCCGGCGCTCGTCTCGGAGGGCTCGGCGCTCTCGGACTCGGTGGTCGGGGTCTCGGTGGGCTGGGTTTCGGTGGTACCGCTCTCGGTCTCCTGTGCCTCGAGGGTCGGGACGAGCGGCCCGTGGAAGCTGATGCACGCCGACAACGCCAGCCCCAGCAAGGTGCTGCGGCAGGCGGAGGGGCGCGAACCGGGAATCCTCATGACGGTGGATCGTAAGTGAGCCGGGGTCGTGGCGCAGTGAAGGATGCGGCGCAGTCGGCTGGGAAGGACGCGGACCAAGAGAACGCCATGGAGCCGTTCAGCTCAACAGGACCTTGAGGTCCTCGGCAGTGAGGTCCTTCACCGACCCGCCCTCGCCCTCACCCTCGAGGATCGCATCGGCGATCTGCCGCTTCGATTTCTGCAGCTCGAGGATCTTCTCCTCGACGGTGTCGCGGGCGATCAGCCGGTAGGCGAAGACCGGTTGCTCCTGGCCGATGCGGTGGGCGCGATCGATCGCCTGTGCCTCGACGGCCGGGTTCCACCACGGGTCGAGGAGGAACACGTAGTCGGCGGCGGTGAGGTTGAGACCGGTCCCGCCCGCCTTGAGGGAGATCAGGAAGAGGTTGCATTCCGGGTCGTTCTGGAAACGCTCGACCGCTCCTGCGCGATCGCGCGTCTTGCCGTCGAGGTAGGCGTACTGAACCCCCTCTTCGTCGAGCTGGCGGCGGACGTAGGCGAGGAGCTTGGTGAACTGCGAGAACACGAGCACCTTGTGCCCCTCGTCGAGCACCTCGCGTACCTGCTCGAAGAGCGTCTCGAGCTTGGCGCTGCCGGCGTCGTCCCACTCCTCGTCGACTAGTCCCGGGTGGCAGGCGACCTGGCGCAGTCGCAGCAGCGCTTGCAGCACCTGGATCGCCGAGCCGCCGACTCCCTGCTGTTCCACCTGCTCGAGCAGGCTCTGCTGGTACTGCGTCTTGAGCTCGTCGTAGAGCTCGCGCTGGCGCGGCATCAGCGTGCACTGGAGCACCTGTTCGGTCTTCGGCGGCAGGTCGGGGAGCACCTCCGCCTTCGTGCGGCGGAGGATGAATGGCCGGATGCCCTCGGCGACCAGGGCGAGTTCCTTTTCGCTCGGCGTGCGGCCGCCGGCCAGCACTTCGAGCACCGGGAGCCGCCCGAGCAGGCCGGGATTCAGGAACTCGAAGATCGAGCCCAGCTCGCCGAGGTGGTTCTCGATCGGCGTGCCGGTCAGAGCGAGGCGATGGCGGCCGTTGAGCAGGCGGCTCGCCTTGGCGGTCTGCGACGACGGGTTCTTGATCGCCTGTGCCTCGTCGAGAACGACGGTGTCGAACTCGACCGTGGCGAGAAAGGCGATGTCGAGACGCAGCGTGCCGTAGGTGGTGACGACGATGTCGTACTTGCCGAGCTTCTCCTTGAGCGCCTCGCGGCTGGTGCCGAGGTACTCGACGACCTTGAGCTTCGGCGTGAAGCGGGAAGCCTCCTCGATCCAGTTGTAGACGAGGCTGCGAGGCGCCACGACCAGCGACGGCAGCTTGCTGCTCTTCGACGGGGTGCGATGCATCTGCAGCATCGCGAGCACCTGAACGGTCTTGCCGAGCCCCATGTCGTCGGCGAGCACACCGCCGAGCCCGAACTCCCGCAGGAAGCACAGCCAGCCGAGCCCGAGGCGCTGGTACTTGCGCAACTCGCCCTCGAAGCTCGGCAGCTCCTTGCGCGGCTTGATCCGATCGAACGACTGCAGGTTGTCGCGCAGGTCGGCGAACGCCCGGTCGACATTGGCCGGCGGCATCGATGCCAGCAGCGCGTCGACCAGCAGCGCCTGCGACGGCAGGAACCGCAGCCCGTCCTCGCTGGTGTCGTGAGCCAGCTTGGCCAGAGAGTCGTAGGTCTCCATCCAGTCTTCCGGAAGGAGCCCCTGGGAGCCGTCGTCGAGCTCGACGTAGCGCTCGCCGCGATGAATCGCCTCGAGCACCTTCCTCAGACCGAGCCGCTTGCCGCCGAAGTCGATGTCCCCGGAGACCTCGAACCAGTCGATGCCGCTCTCGACCTTGAGCGCCGGGGGGCTCGGCGGGCGCAGCGATGCACCGGTGATCTCGACCGACCAGCCCTCACGCAGCAGCGGCTCGGTGACGGCGGGTACCTGCATCGGATCGAGCTCGAGCTCGGTGCCGTTCTTCGTAGGGATCGTCCTGACCCCGAGGTCGAGCAGTCTGAAGACCGCCTTCTGCTCTGCCTCGAGGTCGCGGCGGACGAAGACCCGCTCGTCCCAGTCGACGACGGCTGCGCTCAGGTCTCCCGCTCGCACGCTCAGCTCGCCGTAGTCGAAGGAAAGCTCCGCTTCGAGCTTCGGCTCGCCGAACTGGAGGTCGGTCTGGTGCTCGAGAACGAGCTTCGGGCGCGGTTCCGAGGTCTCGACCTCCAGCTGGAGGTGCTCCGGCGCCTCGAGGCGGGGGAGGGTCGGCAGCTCGAGCAACTCGGAGAACGCCTCCTCGAGGTGGCCGTTGGGGATCAGCATTTCCGGGGTCTTGCGCAGCAGGCGGATCCAGGGGAGATCCCGTTCTCGCTGTGCGGCCAGGAGGGCGACCGTCTCGGGGAAGACGGCGAGAGCCATCTGAGCGTCGTCGGTCATGACGATCAGCTTGGGGCGGGCGAGCGTCACCGAGTCGCCGTTGCGCTCGAGGTAGGCGCGCAGCCGGACGCTCTCGTCGTCGGACGGCTCCATCTTCAGCACCAGCTCCCAGGGAGTGCCGTGATCCCACTTCAAGTCGTGCACCGTGCGGAACGCGCGGCCGTCCCACCATCCGAGGTCGCCCTGGGCGGCGAGCTGCGGCAGCAGCGGGTCGAAAAGCGCAGGGGGCAGCCGGAAGCGCTGAATGCCGGACTTCTTCGCCTTCTTCTTGCGACCGCGTCCCTGGCTCGGGGTGGTGCTGATGGGGAGCGCCGTGATGACGGGGAGCGACGAGGTCGAGTGGTCGTCGGAGGCGCGCAACAGCCGCTCCAACTCGCCGCCCGACAGCGAAGCCCGCTTGAGTTTCTCGGTCTTGCGTCGCGGGCCGTTCGCCGGGCGCTTCTCAAACAGATCGAGCACCAGACCCTCGCTCTCGGTGCTGGCGACCAGGTTGATCAGAAAGCGGATGCCGGTCGATACGGGAGTGGGACGCGCGTTCGTCGCCGCCACCGGGACGATCGCTTCGCGCACCCGATCGTGGTCGTCGCGGACGGCGTCGAGCTGCGAGCGCCACGATGTGCCGTGGCTCGACCGGTCGCGATTCGAGCGCCGCCGTCGCGATCGACCGGCGGGGGGCGTCTCGCTCTCGCCCTGGCTGACGCCGAGCTCGGGCCAGCGCGCCGCGCGGTCTTTGCGCAGGCCGAGTCGATCCTTGCCGGGCGGTTGGTGCTCGGCACCCGCCTCGCCCAGGGCCAGCAGCGCGGCCCAGAGGTGCTTGCAGGAACGGCCGTTGGCGAAGGCGGGACACTCGCAGAAGATGTGAACCCGCCGATCGCTCACTCGCGTCCAGTCGATACCGACGCGGTAGAGCGGCTGGTCGTTGCCTTCGACCTTCGCCGTCGCACGCTTGCCGTCGATCTCGAGCCGGACCCGATCCTCACGGAAGTAGTCGGTGCCCCGCTGACGGTCCTCGGGCGAGAAGTGAGAGCTCGACCTCTTGTAGAGGGGCACCAGTCGGGCGTTGCCGCCCGACCTGCGCGGCTTGCGCGATCGCCTGCGGCTGGACGCCTTGGATTCCTGGGCGGGCCCGCTCATGGTGCGATGGACCCGCCGGAAGTGCGGGCCACGGGCGCTCGCGGAGCATGGAGTCGGTGTTTCATTCTCTGGCGGTGTGATTCGAGCCCTTGGAGGCTCGCGGCCAGCGTCCCTGCTGCCCGCTGCGCGCTTGCCGGTGAGGTGCTTCGGGTGACCTCTCCGGTGTCACGACTCTCGGCGGTGCAGCTCGGGATCCCAGCCAGGGGCGATCTCCGGTGGCTCACTGGCGCCGAGGAACGGAAAGCGTACACGAAACCCGACGCGCTTGTCAGCGTACAGATGCCGGAGTGTCGATGCCCGCGGCGGTTAGGGGTAGAGTGCGCCCTCTCCGGAACCCAACGACGGCGGCTGCAGTCGCCTCCCATACCAAGGAGACGCTTCATGTTCAGAACCGCGACCTACGTTCTCGGCCTACTGTTGATCGCCATGCCGCTGTCGGCCGACTGGCCCGGCTTTCGGGGTGCCGACGGCACCGGTCGGGTCGAAGGCGGCCTGCCGGAGGGAGAGGGCTTCCTCGACTTCGAGATCGCGTGGAAGCACCCTCTTGGGAGCGGCTACTCGGGGATTGCGATCGCCGGAGACCGGCTCGTCACCGCGGCGACCGAGGGCGAGACCGACTTCGTCGTGGCCCTCGCGCTCGAAGATGGTCGCGAGCTGTGGCGGCACGATCTCCCGGCGCCCTACAAGGGACACGACGGCTCTCATGACGGTCCGATCGCTACGCCGGCGATCGCCGACGGCAGGGTCTTCATGGTCGGCGCGCACGGCACCGGGATCGCTCTGGACCTCGAGAGCGGTGAGCTCCTCTGGTCGAAGCACTTTGTCGAGGAGATGGAGAAGAGCCCACCGTTCTACGGTTTCGGCAGCTCGCCGCTGGTCGTCGGCGATCTGGTCATCGTCCAGATCGGTGGCGACTCGGGATCGGTCGTCGGACTCGATGCGGCGAGCGGCGACGTGAGGTGGCAGTCCTTCGACGAAGCGGGTCAGCTCGGGCAGCCGTCCCCCGTGGCGACGGAGCTGGGCGGCAAGCTTCAGGTCGTGGTCGCCGCTTCGGCGAAGCTGGCCGGTCTCGATCCGATGGATGGCAGCGTTCTCTGGGAGATGCCTCTCGAGGGCGGCATCATGGGAACCCGGACCCAGGCACCGATGCCGATCGGAGACGACCGGCTATTCGTCAAGCACCAGGACGGGGAGACCTTCGTGGTGACCGTCGCGAAGGGTGACGAGGGTTGGAGCGCCGAGGCGTCGGTCAAGGGCAAGGGGCTGTCGCGCAGCTACAGCCCACCGACGACAGGCGCGCAGGCGCTCTACGGGTATACCGCGCGATTCCTCAGCGCGGTGGATCCGGCGACCGGCGAGCTTCTGTGGCGCTCGCGGGAGCCGGGGGACGGTTTCCTCGTCAATGTCGGAGGCCAGCTCGCCGTGCTGGCGAAAGCCGGGAGTCTCCATCTCGGTGCCGCGAGCACCGACGGATGGCAGGAGTCGAGTCGCGTTCCGCTCTTTGACGACCTCGCGTGGACTCCTCCGAGTCACGCCGGGGAGGCGATTTACGCCCGCAGCCTGACGGAGATCGCGCGGGTCGATCTGGTGCGGCGCGATCGCAAGCGCAGCGCGGACGCTCCCGCCGCGATGCCGGAGATTCTGACCCGATTGGCCGCCGAAGTCGCTGCGGCGGAAGACCGCTCATCGGTGGTCGAGGCGTTCCTGGCCGATCGAGATCTGCCGCTCGCCGACGGCGACGAGGTGGTCTTCCTCTATCGCGGCGAGGCCGACGATGTCGCGGTGGCGGGGGAGATGATCGGAGCTCGCACCGAAGAGCCGATGCAGCGGCTCGAGGGGACCGATCTGTGGTGGTGGTCGACCGAGCTCGACCCGAAGGCAAGGGTGAGCTACCTGTACTTCGTCGACTACCAGCCCCGTGTCGATCCGGCGCACGAGCGTCACGGGCTCAGCACTCTTCTGGGGCCCGACATGAACTTCAACTTCGGGCCGCCCATGTCGGTGTCGTGGTACGCCGGGCCCGAGTGGCCGGGACGCGCCGACACCGGCGCGGGTGAGGGGGGCGGAACCGTCGAGCAGATCGAGATCTCCCTCCAGCCTCCGACTCCGGAGGGTGACGGCGCCGAGACGGAAGGGGAAGTCGAGGCTCCGGAACCGATCGCGGTGCAGGCTCGCGTCTGGCTTCCGCCCGGCTACGAGGACGGCGACGAGCGCTATCCAGTCGTGTACGTGCACCAGCCCGGAGCCTTCGAGTCGATGGCGTGGCCGGCGGCTCTCGAAGCGTCGGTGGGAAGCCGGGTGCGCCCGCTGATCGCGGTCGAGCTGCAGCTGCCCCGGATGCCGGGGGTCGGAGCGCTGTTCGCTTCGCAGTTCGTGCCCGAGTTCGACCAGCGGTTCCGTACGATCGCCGGCCGGGAGGGCCGCGCCAACGTCGGCATGGGTTTCTCTTCGGGCCCCGCGGTGATGACCACGCTCCAGCACCCCGATCTCTTCTCGGCTTTCGGGGTGCAGAGCCTGCTGATGCTCGACACCCAGATGGCCCACCTCGACGGTCTCCTCGAAGAGTTCGACGCGGAGTCGACGCCGGTGCGCGGCTACCTCGAGTGGGGCCGTTGGGATCTGCACAGCCCTTACGAGTCGTGGGATGTGCGGACCGGATCCCTCGACGGCTGGGAGCGTCTCGCTGCCGCGGGGATCGCGCTCGTGGGCGGTGAGGTGTGGGACGGCACCGACGTCGGCAGCTGGGGCAACCGCGTCGAGGTTCTGCTCGCCGAGCTCTTCGGGCTCGAGGGGGCTGCCTCCGGCCTCGACCGCTGGCAGACCGCGCCCTAGCCTGAACGTCTCATGCCGCCGCAAGGTTCACCGGACTGCTCAGGAAGACCGTATGTCACTGAATCTACTGCGTTGCCCGGCCCCTTCGCTCCTCGACGTAGCTACGGCTATGCCTGCGGTGCTCGCGACCGGAAGCCTTGTATCTTCAGCAACCTACGGCCTTCCAGGGCCCACCGGCGTGAGACGTCCAGGCTAAGAGCCTGCTGAAGAACCCTCGAGCCCCCGTTCCCGATCCGTGCCGGGGACGAGGTTGTCGAGGGCGATACCGATCACAGCGGCGACGGCCATTCCGGTCGACCCGATCGAGACGACGATGCTCGCCAGCGGGCCGGGCAGGCTGCTCAGGAGCCCCTGGGCCGTCGGCAGATAGCTGGCCATCGTCTGCCCCGGCTGCAGATCGCCTGTGGCTGCGGCGAAGTAGGCGGGGATCGACAACCCCATGAAGAGGCTGAATCCGGCGATGAAGAGATTGCGATCGCTCGTCAGGTCGGCGCGAGCCAGCTGCTGGACCCCGATCGCCGCGATCAGGCCGAAGAGCGCGCAGTAGAGACCGCCGACCACGGGGCCGGGGATCGCTGCGGCGAGGCCGCCGAACTTCCCGAAGATGCCGAGCAGCACGAGAAGCACCGCTCCGATCCTGACGACGTGGAGGGAGGCGACCTTTGTCAGACCCACGAGGCCGATGTTCTCCGAATAGGAGGTCGAGGCGAATCCGCCCACCAGACCGGTGACGGCGCATCCGACTCCCTCGGCCCCGATGCCACGGGAGATCTGTCGGGCGGTCGGGTCTCCGGCACCCGCCATGTGCGCGCAGGCGTGGTAGTCGCCGATCGACTCGATCGTCGAGGCGAGGTAGCCGGCGAGGACGGCAAAGAAGAAGCCGGCGTGGAACTTCGGCGCCCCCCACGGGAAGAGCAGGTCGAACCGCAGCCATTCGGCGCTTTGCGCCGTGGCAAGCCCGACATGAGCGGGATGTCCGGGGGGATAGAACCCTCCTGCCGAGAGGAGCCAGCACAGCGTGGTCACCGCTCCGACCGCGATGAGGATCGGGAACAGGCGGAACAGGCGGCTGCGTCTCGACAGCACGAGAGAGAAGACGATCACGAGGAGGATCGTCGCTCCGGCCGTGGGCCAGTGGGTGCCGGCCTTCGGTGCGCCATGCTGGAAGAGCGCCAGGCCGACGAGCATGATCACCGGGCCGACGACGACCGGGCTGAGCACTCGCCTCAACATGCCCGCGAGCCCGCTGAAGCCGATCGTCATCTCGATCAGAGCGCCGGCGATCACTGCGCCGCCGATGTACCGCATCGCCAGCGGCCCTGGCGCAACGCCGGTAGCGGCCGCCTCGGAGGTCGCTTCGCCGATGATGAGGAAGAAGGCGGCGAGAAAGGAGAACGAGACTCCCTGGACGATCGGCAGCCGCGAGCCGATGGTGGTCTGGAGCAGCGTGGCGATCCCGGAAGCGAGCATGACCGAGGAGATCAGGACCGCGGTCTCCGCCGGCGACATCCCCATGGCGGGGCCGAGCAGCAGCGGCACCGAGACCGTGGCGCCGAACATCGTCAGCACGTGCTGAGCGCCGAGCACGACCGCCTTGCCCGGCGGCGGCCGGTCATCGAGGCCGTAGAGCGGTCGCCCTGCGGAGGTCTCGGGGGTCATGTCGGTCTCGATCCTACCCCTCCAGGAGCATCCGGCCCCGGGGCCGGGAGCCGGCCGTCGACTGGGGCGTGCGGCCGGCTCTTGTCGATCGATCCCCGGTCAGGCGGAGAGCGCCGCCTCGTAGCGCCCGACCTCGGCCGCGAACGCCTCTGCCGACAGGGCTCCGGGCTCAGTTCCCGTTTCGTATTCCAACTCGATCAGGAACTCCCTCCACAGGCGCTCGCGCCTCGAGATCTCGTCGAGGTCGCGAACCTGGCCGAAGTCCTGGACGTAGCGGTTGTGGCGGCACAGCATCCTGAAGGCGTGCTCGGAGTCGGGGCGCTGCGGCGCGAGACCGAGCACCGTCACGTCCTTGCCGACTTCGTGCTGCGGCTGACCCCATTCGCTGTAGCCGCCGAAGATGGTGCCCAGCTTCTCGAGAGCGTTGCCGATTCGCTCCTGGCGGACGCGGCGCAGCACCTTGGTCAGGAGCGGCAGCGTGACGTTGCGGTGGAGGGTGGGCTCGGCCAGAGTGACCTTGACCCCGATCTCCTCGCCGACGATGTCGCGAATCGCCTCGGAGCGGATCCGCTTGTCGGTCGCCAGGTGGATCCGGTGGCCCACCGCTTTCGGGCGCTTGAGGGCGGCGACGATCCCGGCGACGACCCGGTCGACCGGGATGAGGTTGATCTCGGCGGAGGGATCGCCGGGGAAGACGCAGGCGAGCCGCGCAATGGCGGCGGCACTCGAACGGTCGCGCCACCGCCCCGACGTCGACGTGAGCGCCTCCTTGGCGCGACCGAAGACGTTGACCGGAGCGTTGACCACCTTGGTGTCGCCCCGGTTGTTGCCGGTCGCCAGCTCGCCGATGACAATCGCCGGACACAGCTGCACGACCCGCAGCCCCTTGTCGAGCATGAAGCGCTCGGTGTCGATCGACGCCATCGCCTTCGTCAGCTCGTAGTAGTTGTTGTAGAAGTTGCGCGGGAAGACCACCTCGTCTTCGCGCGACGGATCCTTGGTCTGCCGCCCGTGGATGTAGGACGTCTCGATGCCGAGGTGGGCGACGAAGGGGCTTCCCTCGGCTTCCTGGAGCCGGAGCGAGAACCGCAGGGCGTTCAGCGTGCCGAGGACGTTGGCGCGGAAGGACGCCTCGTAGGGGTCGTCGAAGGCGACGCTGGCGGCGCAGTGGATAACGTGGGTGAGGGACCCCTCGAGGCGCTCGACCTCGTCGTCGGCGAGCCCGAGCCGGGGCTGCTCGACGTCGCCGGCGACGAAGCGGAACTTGGCGCGCTCGTCGGGCGTGTCGAGCCAGAGCTGATCGAGCAGGGTCTCACCGCGCTCGGAAGGGGAGAGCGTCTCGACGACCTCGCCGCTCTTGCGGTCGCGGATCTCCTTCGGCCGGATGAGGACGACGACCTCCCGAATTTCCGGATCGTGGGCCACCTGCCAGAGGATCTCCTTTCCGACGAAGCCGGTGCCACCGGTCAGGAGCACCCTTACGCCGCCGCCCTTCTCGATCATCTCCCGGTAGCGGTCGCGCGCAGCCTCGCGCAGCTCCCATAGCCGCTCTCGCACCTCCTGCTCGGAGTGGGGCGCTTTGCGGAATCGGAAGTAGTACTCGCGCTCCTTGAGGCCGAAGAGCTTCTTCGCCAGCCCGTCGGGATCGTCGCTGCCGATCATCTTCGCCAGCCCTTTGGCGGTCCGATGGCCGAGCCGGCGCCGGCGCTTCATCCGCTGCCGTGCCTCTTCCTCGTCCCCGGTCGCCCGAACGACCCGGCTCATCATGTTGCGGGCGTAGACGTCGACCAGGTGGTAGTCGCGGTGATTGTGGACGAGCAGTTGGCGCGGCTCGATCGGCTCGTCGAGGGGTTCGCCGGTGGAGAGACTGACCTTCTCGATATAGCGCGAGGGCGGTGCTACGTCGGTGATCGGTTGGGGATCGCTCATGGACAGTGGGTGGGAAGCTATCGCGGCCCTGAGCCATCGTCCAGCAGGCCGCCGCTCGGCGGCGTCGCGAAGCCGCCGTCCAGCTCGCTGCCACCCGGGTCGTGGCTGGTCAGGGCGTGGAGAAAGGCGAGCATGTCGGCCCTCTCCGCGGAGGTCAGATCGAATCCGGCGACGGCCTCGCTCTTGAGCGGATTGTGACCGGCCGCTTCACCGAGCCCGAGGTTGCGCCCTCCGGCGGCGTAGTGGTCGAGAACCGCGTCGAGCGTGGCGATGCTGCCGTCGTGCATGTAGGGAGCCGTGATCGCGATGTTGCGCAGCGTCGGTGCCCGGAAGCGTCCGACGTCCTCCGGCCGGCCGGTGTGGTCGAACAGTCCGCGGTTGCCCCGCGGGTAGGCGCCCGCTCCGTCCAGGTTGTAGAGGCCGGTGTTGTGAAACTCGGGCTCCGCGTCGGGCTGCTCGACCGAGACGATCGGCCCCGAGAGATTGATCCCGCTGTGGCACTCGGAGCACGCCAATCGCTCGGAGAAGAAGAGGCGCATGCCGCGCATGGAGCTCTCCGACATCGGCTCGTCGTGGAAGAGCCAGCGGTCGTAGGCCGAGTTGCCCGAGATGAGGGTTCGCTCGAAGGCGGCGATCGCCTTCACCACGTTGGGGACCGCCACCGGCTCGGCCTCCGCCGGGAACGCCGCCGCGAACGACTCCACGTAGCCGGGGTGCCGGCGAAGGCGCTCGATCAGTTCGTCCTCCCGGTCGGCGAGCCCCAGCTCTACCGGGTGCTCGCCGAAAAGCGGGGTCAGCATCTGCTCCTCGAGCGACCGGGTGACGGGGTCGGCCCAGTTGAGATTGCGGGCGTAGGCGACGTTGACGAGCGACATCGCACCTCTCGGGTGCAGCTCTCCGGTCGATCCCACCGCCTGATCCCGGCCGTCCGTGAAGGCGAGATCGGGGCGGTGGCAGGTGGCGCACGACTGGGTTCGGTTTCCCGAAAGGGCGGTGTCGTGGAACAGCCGGCGGCCGAGCTCGACCTTGGCGGTCGACATCGGGTTCTCCTCGGGAACGAGCGGCGTCGGGAACCCGGCCGGAAGGTCCCACTCGAATCCGTTTTCCGGGCTTCCTTCGGCGACGAGGCCTCCTCCGCCGGTGCCGGCGAGGCCGGCGAAGGAGAACGCTGCGACGACGGCTACCGCAAGGTGCGCGGCGCCAGCCGGAGGTCGCCTACCAGCGACGGGCGATGTGGAACTCCGGGTCGCCGACCTGCGCCGACGCTTCGCCGCGCTCGGCGATCCATGCCTCGAAGGCGTCGATCATCGCCGCGTCGACGCTGCCCGACTCCCGGCGATCCTCGACCCAGCCCCGCATCGCCTCCATCAGCATCGAGGCGTGCTCGCGGTCGTCGCGGAAGAGCTGCATGTAGGCATCCTTGGCCGCCTCGAGTTGATCGAGATGGAGGTAGGCCTCGCCACGATATTCGATCGCTTCGCCGTAGCCGGGGTTGATCGCCAGCGCCCGGTCGTAGGCGGCGACCGCCTGTTCGTAATCGCCGAGCTTGCGCAGCGCGTAGCCGAGGCTGGTGTGAGCCTGGTAGAGGTCGTCCTTGGCGCTGATGGCGCTCTCGAAGCGTCGCGAGGCCTTCGAGAATGCCTTCTCGGCCTTCGCCAGCAGCTTGTCGCGCTCCTTGCCGTCCTCCGCCGCCGCGGCCCGTTCCAGCAGCTCGCGCCCCTCCTGGTTGAGCTTGAGGCCCGAGTTGTAGTCCTCGATCGCCTCCTGTTCGGGCGAGAGCTCCGGGGTGACGGCGGTCGAGCCGCCGGCGGCGAGGACGATGGCGGGGGCGGCGAGAGCGACGCCCAGGGCGAGGGTCAGTGCCTTCATGGTGGGTTCCTTTCCGGTTCCGAGCGGTCGGTTCCGACGCTTCAGTGTAGCAGCGGCGTCCCGTCGGAGATGCAGGCGGAATCGCGGAACCGGCCCGGTTTCGAAGCGTTGATCAGCAGGGGCGAACAGTGCCTTAGAATGCTCGAGGTCGCCGACGGAGGAAACCCGAGCCGCCCTCGGTCGTAACTAGTCATCAGGAGTCAGCGGAGTCGACCCGGTCGGGTCTGCCCCGGACCAGCAACTGCAGTCAAGCAACGCCCTAAGGAGGTCAGGTTTTGGACAGACGCGACTTTCTGCGCCTGAGCGGCGTCGGCATGGGAGCGCTCGTCGTCCCTGTGCTCGGACAGCCTCGGACGCTCTACGGTGCCACCACACCCATTCCGGCGGCCGACAAGAAGGTGCTGGCCGACGCGGCACTGAACGCCGCGCGCGGCAAGGGGGCGACCTACGCCGACGTGCGGATCGGTCGCTACCTCAACCAGTTCGTCGTCACTCGCGAGGACAAGGTTCAGAACCTCGTCAACACCGAATCGTACGGCGCCGGCGTGAGGGTGATCGTCGACGGCACCTGGGGCTTCGCCGCGACCTCCGTGGTGGACAAGGACTCGATCGCCCGCGCCGCCGAGCAGGCGGCGGCGATCGCCAAGGCCAACGCGAAGGTGCAGAAGGAGCCGGTCAAGCTCGCTCCGGTCAAGGGGGTCGGTGAGGTCGCCTGGAAGACGCCGATCGGGAAGAGTGCCTTCGACGTGCCGATCTCGGAGAAGGTCGACATGCTGATGGAGGTCAACTCGGCGGCGATGGAGGCGGGCGCGAGCTTCATCAACTCGATCTTCTTCCTCGTCAACGAGCAGAAGTACTTCGCTTCGACCGACGGCTCCTACATCGATCAGGACGTCCATCGCATCTGGCCGACCTTCACGGTGACCGTCGTCGATCCCGAGAGCGGCAAGTTCAAGACCCGCGATGCGCTGTCGTCGCCGATGGGGATGGGCTGGGAGTACATGAACGGCGACGCCAAGGCGAAGGTCGGCGGCGTCACGACCCGCTACGGCATGCACTACGACATGAAGGAAGACGCGATCGCCGCGGCTGAGCAGGCGAAGGCGACTCTCGGCGCCAAGTCGGTGGAGCCCGGCAAGTACGACCTGGTACTCGATCCGAGCCACCTGTGGCTGACGATCCACGAGTCGGTCGGTCATCCGCTCGAACTCGACCGCGTGCTCGGCTATGAGGCCAACTACGCGGGTACGAGCTTCGCGACGCTCGACAAGTGGGAGTCGAAGGACTTCCCGTACGGCTCGGAGAAGGTCAATCTCTTCGCCGACAAGACGCAGCCCGGTTCGCTCGGCGCCGTCGGCTTCGATGACGAAGGGGTGAAGTGCAAGGAGTGGGATCTCGTCAAGGCGGGCACTCTGGTCAACTACCAGGCGATCCGGGACCAGGTGCACATCCTGGGCGAGAACGAGTCCCACGGCTGCTGCTACGCCGATTCGTGGAGCTCGGTGCAGTTCCAGCGGATGCCGAACGTCTCGCTGCGGCCTGGTAGCGACCCGATGACGGTGGACGAGATGATCGCCGGGGTGGAGAAGGGGATCTACATCATCGGCGACGGTTCCTTCTCGATCGACCAGCAGCGTTACAACTTCCAGTTCGGCGGCCAGCTCTTCTACGAGATCGAGAACGGGGAGATCAAGGGGCAGCTGCGCGACGTCGCCTACCAGGCCAACTCTCAGGAGTTCTGGAACTCGTGCGTCGCGGTGTGCGATCAGCGCGACTACCGGCTCGGCGGCTCGTTCTTCGACGGCAAGGGGCAGCCGGGGCAGATCAGTGCGGTCTCGCACGGCAGCTCGACCGCCCGCTTCGACGGCATCAACGTCATCAACACCGAGCGCAAGCTCTAGAGCGAGGGGCGCAAGACCATGACGATACTTTCCAAGACCGAAGCCAAGGCGATCCTCGACAAGGTGCTCGGGTTCTCGAAGGCGGACGGCTGTGAGGCGAACCTCGACGGTTCGACCACCGGCAACATCCGCTATGCCCGCAACACCGTCTCGACCGCCGGCTCGGTGACCGATCTCACCCTGGTCGTGCAGTCGAACTACGGCAAGAAGATGGCGACGGCGACGATCAACGAGTTCGACGATCAGTCGCTCGAGAAGGTCGTGCGGCGTTCGGAGGAGCTGGCGAAGCTGGCTCCGGAGAATCCCGAGTTCGTGGAGGTTCTCGGGCCGCAGGAGTACCTCGAGAGCAAGGGGTTCTTCGACTCGACCGCCGGTATCGACCCGGCCTTCCGAGCGGAGGTGGCCGCTTCCTCGATCGGCCCGTGCCGCGAGAAGAAGCTCGTCGCCGCCGGCTACATGGAAGACACCCGCGGTTTCTCCTCGATGGCGAACTCGAACGGCCTCTTCGCCTACTACCCGTCGACCGGGCTCGACTTCTCGGTCACCGTGCGCACGGAGGACGGCACCGGTTCCGGCTACGTCACGCGCGACTACAACGACGTCGATCAGTTCGACGCCGCGGCCTCCTCGGCGGTGGCGATGGAGAAGGCGATGAAGTCGGTCGAGGCGCGCGCCATCGAGCCCGGCAAGTACACCGTCGTGCTCGAACCGGCGGCGTCGGTCGGCCTGCTGCAGAACATGATGTTCAACTTCGATCGCCGCCAGGCGGACGAGGGTCGCAGCTTCCTTTCCAAGAAAGGCGGCGGCAACAAGGTCGGCGAGAAGATCGTCGACGAGCGGGTGACGATCTACTCCGACCCGACGGTGGCGGACATCCCGGTCGCGCCGTGGGCCCAGGACGGCCGTCGGCGCGAGAAGACGGTCTGGATCGACAAGGGCGTGGTCAAGAACATGTACTGCTCCCGCTTCTGGGCGAAGGAGAAGGAGACCGCGTCGATTCCGTTTCCCGCCAACGGCGTGATGGAAGGGGGCGACCAGAGTCTGGAGGACCTGATCGCGGCGACCGATCGCGGCATCCTGCTGACTCGCACCTGGTACATCCGGACGGTCGATCCTCAGACCTTGCTCTACACCGGTCTGACGCGTGACGGGACGTTCTTCATCGAGGACGGAAAGATCGCCTATCCGATCAAGAACATGCGCTTCAACGAGAGCCCGGTGATCATGCTCAACAACATCGAGGCGCTCGGCAAGCCGACGCGCATCAACGGCAACCTCATCCCGCCGATGGTGATCCGGGACTTCACGTTCTCGAGTTCGTCCGACGCGGTGTAGCTGTTCCGGGGACGGCCCGCCCGAGCGGGCGGGCCGCTTCGAACCCCCTGCCATGAGCTTCGTCTTCACCCGCCTGCAGTACGACTCGGGCGACTGGGACGTCGATCAGCGGATGCCGTCGAATCTGCTGAACTCGATCATCGAGTACACGACGATTCCGGTCGAGACCGAGGAGCGCATCCTCTCGGTGCGCGACGAGGCGATGCTCGAGGCGCCGTTCACGTACCTGGCGGGTCACAAGCTGGTCGAGTTCGACGCCCGGGGCAGGCGCAACCTCGAGCGTTACGTCACGAACGGCGGCTTCCTGTTCGTCGACGACTGCAATCACGACATCGACGGGCTTTTCGCCCGCTCGTTCGAGGCCGAGATGGAGGAGATTTTCGGTCCCGGAGCGCTCGGCAAGATTCCCAACGACCACGAGCTCTACAGCTCGTTCTTCGACTTCGACGAGCCGCCGACGACCTCCTTCGAGCTCAACGGCTGGGGCGACGACCTGGTTCACGACTACCTGAAGGCGATCGAGGTCGACGGACGGATCGGCGTCCTCTACAGCAACAAGGACTACGGCTGCGAGTGGGACTACGACTACCGGAACAAACGCTGGCTCGCTCGCGACAACACCCGCTTCGGGGTCAATATCGTGGTCTACGCCATGACGGCGTAGGCGGAAGGATCGGGCGATGACGACCGAAGGGCGCACGGGCATCGGAGAACTGAACGAACGCGACATCGAGCGACTGCTCGACCGGGCGGCGACCCTGCGCTCGGAGATCGGCCGGGTCGTCGTCGGTCAGCACGAGGTTGTGGAGGAGTTGCTCATCTCGCTGTTCGCCGGCGGGCATTGCCTGCTGGAAGGGGTGCCGGGCCTCGCCAAGACGCTGATGATCCGCACGGTAGGGCAGGCGCTGGAGCTCTCGTTCAAGCGCATTCAGTTCACTCCCGATCTGATGCCCAGCGACATCGTCGGCACCGAGCTGCTGGAGGAGGAACAGGGGACAGGCCGTCGTTCGCTGCGGTTCGCTCGCGGCCCGATCTTCGCCAATCTCGTGCTCGCGGACGAGATCAACCGCAGCCCACCCAAGACCCAGGCGGCGCTCCTCGAGGCGATGCAGGAGCGGGAGGTCACCTACGGTGGCGAGACCTATCTGCTCGACCGCCCCTTCTTCGTGCTCGCGACCCAGAACCCGATCGAACAGACGGGGACCTATCCGCTGCCCGAGGCGCAGCTCGACCGGTTCCTCCTGCGGGTGAAGGTCGACTACCCGACGCTCGAGGAAGAGATCCAGATCCTCGGTCGTACGACCGGCGACCGGGAGGTCGAGGTCGAGCGGGTGATGTCGGCCGAGGAGGTGGTCGAGATGCAGGGGCTGGTGCGGCAGGTGCACGTCTCGACGGCTCTCGTCGAATGGGTGTCCCGGCTCGTTCGATCGACGCGGCCGGGTGCCGAGGACGGGGCGATACCGGTCGTCGAGCGCTGTGTCGGCTGGGGGGCGGGGCCGCGAGCCGGGCAGTCTCTGCTCCTGACCGCGAAGGCGAAGGCGCTGCTCGAGGGCAGGTTCGCCGTTCAGCCGGGCGACCTCGAAGCTCTGGTCGCACCAGTGCTTCGCCACCGCGTCCTGATCAACTTCCAGGGGCAGGCGGAAGGGGTCGATGCAGACGCCGTGACCCGTGAGCTGCTGACGGCCCTCCCGCCTCCGAAGCCCTGAGACCGAGATGAGCGCGACCGCCGCTCGCTCCCGCCTGCTCGCTCCGGCCACTCTCGCGGCCCTCGACGATCTCGAGCTCGCTTCGAGACTGGTGGTGGAGGGGTTCCTTGCCGGCGAGCATCTCGACCGTCGTGCCGGTGCCGGGATCGAGTTCAGCCAGTATCGAAGCTACGAGCCGGGCGACGATCCACGCACCATCGACTGGCGGGTCTATGGCCGCTCAGACCGCTATCTCGTCAGGGAGGCGGAGGTCGAGCGTGAGCTCACATTGCGGTTGATCGTCGATGCCACCGGCTCGATGGCTCACGAGCACGACGGTCTCGCGAAGTTCGACGTCGCGCGAATCCTGGCAGCGGCGATCGCCTACCTCGCCGATCGGCAGGGGGACCGGATCTCGCTGCACACCGTGCGCGACGGGGACAGCGAGGACCTTCCTCCTCAGCACGGCCGGCGATCGCTGGGGCGGGTGCTGCACCGACTGGAGACCGTCGAACCGGCGGGTATCTGGCCCGGTTGGGACCACCTCGGTCCCCGCGTCGGCAACCCGAGGGAGCGCGAGCTGGTGGTCTTCGTCGGCGACCTTCACGAGGTGGATGCGTCCGAAGAGGCGGGAGGGATGGCGACCGCTCTGCGGGCGCTGCGGGCGATGGGACAGGAGGTGATCGTCTTTCACCTGATGGCGCGGGACGAGCTCGAGTTCGACTACACCGGCGACCTCGCGCTCGAGGACCTCGAGAGCGGAGAGGTCGTGCACGGTCGGGCGGAGGCGTTGCGCCCCGAGTACCTCCGCCGGCTCGAGGCCGACCTCTCCTCCAGGGAGCGTCGACTGACCGGGCTCGGTGTCCACTATCAGAGAGTGGTGACCGACGAGCCGTTCGAGCCGGTATTGCGGGCACTGTTGTTGCGACGCAGGATGCTGCCGTGACCTGGGGTGGGTTCGCCCAGCCGGCCTGGCTGTGGGGACTGCTGAGTCTCGCCGTCCCCATCGCGCTCCACTGGCTGAGCCGCGGTGAGCCTCGCCGCGTACCCTTCGCCAGCGTTCGACTCCTGACCGGGAAGGAGACGAGCCGCTGGCGCCGACTGCAGCTCAGAAGATGGGCCCTGCTTGCGATGCGCTGCCTGCTGCTTTCACTGCTCGCGATAGGTCTGGCTGAGCCACGTCTCGGCTTCGGTGCGGGCGAGGAGCCCCCGGCCTGGCTGCTGGTGGAGCCGGAAGTCATGGCCGCCCGCGAGGCTCTGGAGCCGACCCAGCCAGATCTCTACGCCGACTTGGATCGCCTGCTCGCTACCGGGGCCGAGGCGCGCTGGTGGTCCCCCGGCCTCGCATCGATGCGCGAACTGACGGCGGAGGAGGCCGTTCCCCGGGGCTCGCGGGAGCCGGACCTCTGGGCGCTGCTCGAGCTCACCGATCTGGAGGCTCCGGCCGGTGCCTCCCTGGTCGCCGTCACCCTCGACCGCTCGACTCGCTTCCGTGGACGACGCCCCCGCATCGCCCGGGATCTGGACTGGAAGTCGGTGATCGATCGCCGCGAGAACCGATGGCTCGAGGCGGTGAGCGACCGGCCGGACGGCGTCTGGGTTGCCGAATCCGGTCCGAGCCGGGTCGACTTTTCACGGGACGAGGCGGCTTTCGAGAGAGCAGCGGACGGCGAGCTCCGCGCGCTTCCGATCGCGGGGTCGGACGCAGCGGCGGACGACGATCGACTTGTTCCCCCCGAGTACCCGGCTGTGTCCGTCGCCCTCCACACGGGTGAAGGGCGCGAGGACGATGGGCGGCTCGTGCGCCGCCGCCTGGAGACGGCAGCAGAGGTAGCGGGCCTCGAGCTGGAGTTCGTCGAAGCGGACGGCTCCGTCGAGGAGAGGAGCGGTCTCGCCTTCTGGCTCTCACCGGAGCCGGTCCCCGACGGCTGGCTGGAACGACCGCGGGGCTCGGTGCTGGTGAGCGATGTTCTCGAGCGTCACGAGCGCTGCGACTGCAGCGCGGACTCCGCACCGTTCTTCGGTGCCCGCTTCCGTCGTATCGGCCCGGTCGAGACCGTCGAGGGTGCCCTGCGGATCGAGGTCGGCACCGCGGATCCGCTCCTGACGTTGGCGCGAGCGGGCGACGGGCGCTGGTATCGGCTCGCCTCCCGATTCCATCCGGCCTGGAGCGAGTGGTCGGAAGGCGACGCCCTGACGGCCTGGCTGGCCGAGCTGCTGATCGGTCTCAGACCGGTGGCGAGCTCGGAGCAGGCCGGGTCGGATCGGCGACGCGTGTCCGGGCTGGGCCGCCCGCTCTCGCTCGAAGCCTCCGACCCGTTCGCTCCGGCCGAGCGCTGGCCGCGGGCATGGTGGCTGTTGCTGTGGCTCGGGCTCATGATCGAACGCGTCTGGGCGACGGGAGGCGGAGATGACGTCTGACATCGCACCGGGAGCCACGGCCGTCGAGTCGCCCGGAAGGGCCGCCTTGGCATCCACCGAGCGTCGCTGGCGGTTCCGTCGGCTCGCCTCCGTATCGGTCAGGGCCGCGGCGTGGTGCCTTCCCTCCGTGATGGCGGCGCTCGCGCTCGACCGTCGCGGGATGGCCTGGTTCTGGGCAGTGGTTCCGCTGGTGGCCTGGGGGCTGCTGGTCTACCGGTGGTTGCGGCATGCGCTCCGACGTCCCGATCCGCGACAGATCGCACTGGCCCTCGATCGTCATCGTGAGGCGCACGAGTTCAGCTCTGAGCTGCTGCTGGTGGACGAGGGTGAGCTGCCTCCTCTGGCACGACTTCAGCGCCGGCGAGTCGAGCGCCGGCTGCAGCAGCAGCTCGAGCATGGCGACAGTCCCGGTCGCGCCGCGCCGCCCCAGTCGGGCCTGGCGGCGACGACTCGCTGGGTCGCGGGAGCCCTGCTGGCCGCCTTCGCGGTCGGATGGTTCGGGGCACGGCCGCGCGCGGGATCGGCAGTCGAATCGCCGATCGATCCGGTCGCGGTCTCGTCCCGGGAGTCGCTCGGCGTGAGGTCGGCGAGCGTGAAGGTCGAGCCACCCGCCTACACGCGAGTTGCACCATGGACCGCGGAGGGTCTCGTGGCGGTCGTTCCCGAAGGGAGCCGTCTGTCATGGCAGGTGGAGGCGGAGGGCGAACCGGACGAAGCGACCCTGCTGTTCGATGAGGTCGATCGACGTCGTTTGGCGCCGCCGGCCGCGTCGCCCGAGGACCGGGGGCGTCTCGTCGCGGAAGAGGTCGTGCGGCAATCGCGGCTGGTGCGCCTCGAGCTGCATCGAGGCGACGAGACAGTCTCCGGGCCGCTGGAACGGCTGGAAGTCGAGCGGGACCGGCCGCCCGGGATCGTCGTGCTCGAGCCCGCTCCCTACCTGGAGCTGGCGGCCGACGAACTCGGCCCGTTGACCTTCCGCGTCGAGGTCAGCGACGACTATGGCGCGGGAGCGGTCGAGCTCGTGGCGACGGTCGCCAGCGGCTACGGCGAGCTCGTGGAGTTTCGCGAACGCAGAATCGACTTCGACCGCCGGCTGGCCGTCGAAACCGGGGAGACTACCGGTAGGCGAGTCGAGCGTCTCACCCGGGTGCTCGATCTCGAGGCGCTCGGAGTCGCTCCGGGCGTCGATCTCTTCGTCTACGTGGAAGCGTTCGACCGTCGTGAGCCCGAGCCGAATCGGGTCCGTTCGGCGACCCACATCGTCCGGGTGCCGGGCGGCGGCCCGCAGAGCGTCGGCCTGTCGGCCCGCCTGCCGGTCTTGCGTGTTCCCGAGTTCTTCCGCAGTCAGAGGCAGATCATCCTCGATACCGAACGGCTGCTCGAGCAGGAGGGGAAGCTCACCGCCGAGGAGTTCCGGCGTCGTTCCGAGAGCCTCGGCTTCGATCAGCGCGCCTTGCGGCTGCGCTACGGCGGGCTGCTCGGCGAAGAGTTCGTCTCGGGCGCTCCCGCCGGAGAGGGAGGAGAGGCCGAGGAGCACGGCGAGCACGAGGGAGAGCTGATGCGACTCGACGAGATGGAGGGAGGGGTCGCCGGCGAGACGGAGGAAGCGCTCGAGCAGCTGGCCCCGGGCCTCGTGCACGAGCACGACTCGGCCGAGATCGCGACCTTCTTCGACTCGGAGATCAAGGATCAGCTGAAGGCTGCGCTGGCGGAGATGTGGGGAGCCGAGGGGAGCCTGCGAGGGGTCGAGCCGCGCCGCGCGCTGCCCTATGAGTATCGCGCTCTCAGCCTGCTCAAGGACGTGCAGCAGCGCTCGCGTCTCTACGTGCAGAAGATCGGCTTCGAACCCCCTGAGCTCTTCCCCCGCGAGCGACGGCTTACGGGAGAGCTCGATGAGATCCGGACGGCGCGTCGGACCGGCAGCTCGTCCTCGGATCCCTCGGGAGTTGAGCTGGCGCAGGCGTTCCGCGATCTCGGCGCCTGGCTCGACAGCGGGGAGGCACCGGCCGGCCTGCAGACGAGTGGCGAAGCGGCAGCTCGAGCCCTGGCCGCCCGTGCTCGCGAAGATGCCGGCGTCGATCTCGCCGGGCTCGTGGCCTTGCGGCAAGTGCTCGACGGGCTGTCCACCGGCGTCGCGGTCGCTCCGGAGCACCTCGAATCCGCACGGCGGGCCCTGTGGGGGCAGATGCCGCAACCGTCGCGTGTGCCGTCGATCGATCGTCGGGCGCGTGGCGGGCTGGGCGCGCCCTTGTCGGACAAGCCAGGGTCGGACGAGCCAGGGTCGGACGAACTCGGGTCGACGGAGCTCGGAGGGGACCGGCAGTGAGCGCCACGGCCTCCCCGGCGTGGGAATGGACCGTCGTCCTCGGCTCGTTGGCCTTCTTCGCCCTCGCGGTCGCGCTGCCGTGGGTTCGCGGGGACGGGGTCTTCCGGTGGCGCTTCGTTCCCGCGGTCGGGATCACGAGCCTCGGGCTGTGGTTGCTGGGAGCCCCACCTCATCGAGATCTCACTCTGTCTTCGAGCTCGGCCGTCCTGGTCACGGCGGGCGCCGACGTGCAGAGTCTGCCGGAGGCAATGGAGCAGCGGCGCGTCTACCGTCTGCCCGGTGCTCCCGACGTCGAGGGCGATCCGGCACCGACGGCGCGAGCGGTTGCGGCCCGACACCCCGAGGTTCGGGAGTGGCGAGTCGTAGGGGCCGGTCTTCCCGGCTCGGATCTCGCGGCTCTGCCGGGGAGAGTCGTCGCCGAGACCTCGCCATCGAAACGACGCGCCGGGTGGGAGGAGGTCGACTGGCCCAGAAGAGTCGTTCTCGGGGCGCCGCTCAGGGTGTCCGGAATCGCCCCCGATGGCTTCGATCGTGTGTGCCTGCTCGCGCCGGGAGGATCGGAAGTCTGCGATGCGGCCCCCGAGGGAAGATTCGTCCTCGAGGCGTCGCCGCGGCTGTCGGGACGCCATCGCTACTGGATGGCGATCGACGACCCGAACAGCCCGGCCTCCGCTCGTCTCCCGGTGGATGTCGAGGTCGTCGATCCGGACGTACCCTCAGTCCTCTGGTTGGCGGACGCTCCCGGGTTCGAGGCGCGGCACGTCCGCAACTGGTGGATCGAAGCCGGAGGAGGCTGGGTGGAGCGGCTGCGGGTGAGCGACGGGCGCTACCGATATGGAAGCTGGAACGGCCCTGCAGAGGCTTCCGAGCAGGCGGTCGCCTCGGCTCTCGGATCGGCCGACCTTGTCGTCGTCGAGGCTTACTCCGGGTCACCGCTCCGCCGCGGGGAGTCTGCACGAATCAAGGAAGCGCTCGCCGCCGGCACCGGACTGCTCCTGCTGGGAGATCACGAAGGCAGTGGCCTCGACGAGCTGGCGGCACGCTTCGCCACCGAGCCTCTTGCTGATCTCGAGCGAGTGGAGCGAGAGTTCCTGGTTCCCGGCTCCGGCGAGCTGCCCGCTCTGGAAGTTCCGGCTCGGGTGCTGGAGCCCACGGCCGCAGTGCGCCCGCTGATCGAGGACGCGGCCGGCAGCGCCTGGGCCGGCGCGCTGCCGGTCGGCAACGGTCGAGCGGCGGTCTCGCTCGTTCCGGCGACCTATCGTTGGCTGCTCCGCGGAGAGGCGACGGCTTTCGCCGGGTTCTGGAGCCACCTCGTGACCTCGCTGGCGCGACGCCCCGAGCGATCGATCGACCTGCCACGCGGTCCGCTGCCGGTGGGTGCGCCGATCGAAATCGGGTTGCTGGCGCCGGAACCGACGATGAGACTCGAGACGCCTTCCGGCACGATCGATCTCGCACCGCGGCGCGACCGCCTCGACGGCCGCCGCTGGTCGGTCACCTGGGCGCCGCTGGAAGAGGGCTGGCATCGGGTGGAGAGCGGCGCGGCGTCGATCGCCTTCCGCGCCGTCGAGGACGAAGCGTCGATCGCCGTCGTCAGGAGCCGCGCGACCGATGCACTGGCCCTGCGAACCCTGCTCGACGCGACGCGAGCGAGCGGTCCGGACGAGGTTGCCGAACCCGTCGTCGTCCGCCGGCCTCTGTCGCCCTGGATCGGCTGGCTCCTGCTGGTGGCGGGCCTCGCCTTTCTGTGGGCGGGCGACCTGTTCGTTCAGCCGCTCGGCTCGAACTCGGTCAGATAGTAGCGGTCGAAGGCGGCGAGCTGGCTCTCCAGCTCGGCGTAGGGCCCGGGCACGTAGGCCGAAGAAGAGATGCCCTGCTGCGAGAGCGTGCACAGGTGCCAGTCCTGGCGATTGGTCATGTCCCAGAATTCGATCGCACCGGAGGGGTCGAAGCTCTCGTCGTCGATCGCCTCCGGGTGGAAGAGCCAGTCGCAATGGATGCGGGTTCGATCGACTGCGAGCGGTTCGCTGCGGTGGACGAGAACGTAGTCAGGATGGAGACTGACGAACAGATTGGGGAAGACGGTGTAGTAGTAGACGAGGTTGCAGTCTTCCCCAGCGACACCGGGCAGCGGGGGAGCGCAGCGTTCGCCGGTCATCGTCATGCTGCCACCGTCGCGGGCCAGTTTCATCGGTCCGCCGAGGACCGGCCCCTCCTCGAGATCGTTGCTGCTGTCGCGGTAGGGGGTCAGCCGATTGAGGACCGGATGGACGGTGGGACAGTGGTAGCACTCGCTGTAGTTCTGGAAGAAGAGCTTCCAGTTGGCCTCCACCTCGTAGACCGTCCTGTGCACTGACCGCAATGCGGCCGGCGACCACTGCAGGAGCCGGTCGAGCTTGGACAGGGCTGGATCGTCGGCACCGGTCCCGCCGAGGCGCAGAAAGACGAACCCCTCGTATTCGGCGACCCCGGCCGTTTGCAGGGGGAAGTCCTCGCGACGGAAGCCGCTGACCTCCGCCATGTTGGGAGCCGCTTCGAGATCGCCGTTCAGCCGGTAGGTCCAGGCGTGGTAGGGACACTGGATCCGGCCGGTGAAAGTCCCCGCTTCGCTCTCGCACAGGCGGGTGCCGCGATGGCGGCAGACATTGTGGACGGCCGCGAGGCCGCCGTTCTCCTGCCGCACGACGAGAACGCTTTCGGGACCGAGGTCGTAGCGACGGAACGCCCCGGCTCCCTCGAACTCGGAGACGTGCCCTGCGTAGATCCACCGATCGCGGAAGAGTCGTTCGCGCTCTTCGGCGAACAGGTCGCCGTCGGTGTAGTACTCGCGGGGAAGCGTGAAGGCGCCGGCTGCGGTTCTTGCACTCAAGAGCCGCGCCCGCTTCGGAAGGCCGGCTCGATACGGCGTTCCATCAGCAGGTGGGTCGAGGAGTGTTCACGGCGCCGGAACCCGAGTAGATGGAACAGCTCGAGGGCCAACCAGCGCGCGACCCGGCGATCGACCAGGAACGAGACCGACTCGGCATCGACGGCACGGATGCCCGGGAGCCGACCGAGCCAGCGCTCGAGCCGGAGCCTCCGAAGTGCGGTGGACAGCGCCATCCAGGCTCGGTGAACGGGTCGCGCAATGAAGAAGCCGTCGTCGCCGAGCTTCTGATAGAGCGGCATCAGCAGCAGGCCGGACAGCGGAGCGGCGACCGGGCTCCCGTTCCTGTCGGCGAGCAGCTGGCCGGCCGAGACCCCCTGGAAGCTGCGCAGCCCGGGCCGTGTGGAGTAGTCGGCGCTCGATCCGATCGCTTCCCGGTACCGCACTTCGACCACCCTCGGAAGGCCTCGTCCCTCCTCGGCGAGGCGCCGGGCAGCCTCCCGTGCCTCACGTTCGTACCCGGCCGGCAGGCAGCCCGCTACGTCCATGACGACCCACAGGGCCGCTTCGGCGCGATCGACCGACTCCGGCTCCTGGTGCTGCCCGGTCTCTACCGTCAGAGCAACGAAACCCTCGGAGGTGAGATGGTCGGTGAGCGTACCGTTGAGCTCCTCTTCGAGACCGAGTGCGATCGGAATTCGCAGTGCCCGGGCGAATCGACGGTTCATGAGCGTGTCGTGGAGCACCGAGAAGGCCGGGCCGGGCCCCGAAGTCGTGTGGAGATCGAGCACGAACGCCGGCCCCGAGGCCTCTTCGAGGGCTCTCTCGAGGTGCTCGTCGAGTTCCATCAGCTCCCGGTCCTCGGATCCGCGACCCTCCCGGCTGCTACGGACGCTCTCGAGGCGCTCGTCGGACCAGATCCGGTTGAGATCCTCGTCGAGGAAACGCCGTCCCTGGCGCAGGGCCTCGCGGTTGCCGGCCAGGCCCAGGAGTCGACCCGCCGGCGCGCACCCCTCGTCTGCCAGGCGGGCGAAGATTCGCCGCAGAGCGAGCACCCCCGCCGGCTCGTTGCCGTGCAGCCCACCGATCGCGACCAGGGTTGGACCGGCCGCCGGATCGCCGCAATCCCCGAGGATCCGCGACTCGAGATCGAGTCCGACCGCGCGGTCGACGGTCGGAGAGATCGGGGAGGAAAGGAGGGTCGGCATCGGGATTGGATCGCCACGAGAGCGGCGTTTCGATCCTCCCATCATAGGCGGTCGATGCGGTCGATGGAACCTTCGTCGACCGATCAGTTGCTCGTGCCGGAGGCCTGTCCTTCGAGGACTTCCAGGCCCCGCGTGGCACTTCGATTTCCGGGGTCGAGTTCGAGTGCCTTCTCGAGGTCGCGACGCGCTCCTTCGCCGTCTCCGGACTGGAGTCGCACCATCCCGAGCAGGGCGTGAGAGTCGGCGACGCCCGGGTCGTACCCGAGGCTCGCTTCGAGCACCCTCACCGCGCCGGCGACGTCGCCCGACTCCATCCGGTGGCGGGCGAACCTCGCGAGAGTGGAGGGGCGGAAGTCGTACTGGCCCGCCCCGTAGGACTCCGCTCGGACCGCCTCGTAGTGGTCGAGCGCAGGCTCGAGTCCGTCCTCCCTCGCGACTGCGTCGAGCTCCGCCACCAGGTCGCCGGGCGGCAACGCCCTGCCGCGGTGGCAGGTGAAGCATGAGACGGGTCGGGGATCCCTGCCTTCCGCGGCGACCGGCAGCTCGGCGAGCAGCTCTCGATTGAGAGCGCCGACCATGTCGAACATCCTGCGAGCCGTCCTCTTGGTCGCCTTCTCGTCGCTCGCGAAGTCCATCCCGACCAGGTTGTCCGGGCCGACGTGGCAGTGGTTGCAGCGCACTCCGAGGGCACTCGACCACGCTCTCATGGCAGCGACCACGGCGTCGCGACTGCTGTCCGGCGCGAGTCTCTGCAGGTTCTGGAAAGTCTCAGGAATCTGAGAGTGGCCCGGCACGGCGCAGGCGGCCACGGCGACGGCGACGACGAGAAGAGGGCGAAAGCGGGTCATGCTGCACCTCCGTAGGTTGGAGTTCCGGCTGCCGGACCGGCCGGCCCGAGCTACCCAAGGGTACGTCGAGGGCCCGGCGAAGTTGAGCGGACGTACCCGCGGGTTTCGGCGAGCTATCATCCTCGGGCGACATGAAGCCCGGCACCGCCATCGACTATCCCGGTCTCGTCCTGCGAGCGCTGCGCGGGGCGGTGGCGAGTCTGCTCGCCGAGGTGGCCGAGGACGGCCTTCCCGGCGAGCACTTCTTTTACATCACGTTCCGGACCGACGTGGCGGGCGTGGGCATGCCGGAGGCCTTGCGCCGCCAGTATCCGGAGGAGATCACGATCGTCCTCCAGAACCAGTTCTGGAACCTGGAGGTCGATCCCGATGGCTTCAACGTCGATCTGCGCTTCGGTGGAGCGCCGGCGACGTTGCGGGTGCCGTTCGAAGCGATGACCGCCTTCGCCGACCCGTCCGCGGACTTCGGCTTGCAGCTCGGCGAGGCTCCCGCGGGAGAGCAGGAGGACGAGCCGCCCACGGCGCCGGCGGAACCCGCCGTCGCCGAGGGCGATGGCGAGAGGTCGTCCGCCGGCAACGGCGCGGATGCCGATGGCAATGCCGACGCCGTTGACGCTGCCGGTGGCAAGGACGTCGCCGGGGACGGCGCCACCGTGATCGACTTCGACGCCGAGCGTCGTCGACGCTAACGGGACCGTCGATGCCGCTCAACGTCCTGCCGTCGGAGCCCGGGCGCACCATCAGGCGGTCGAAGTCGGCGCCTCGCAGAGCCGCCGTGCTGGTTCTCGTGCACCTGGCGATCGCCGCGCACATCACCCACTGGCTGGTCAGCGGGCGGACCGTCACCCCGGTCGAGCCCTCGGAGGCGGCCGCGTTCGCAAACTCGGGGATCGTCAACACCGGTCTCGTCTTCTTCGCGGCGATGATCCTCGTGACGGCGGTCTTCGGCCGTTTCTTCTGCGGCTGGGCCTGCCACCTCGTCGCGCTCCAGGACGGAGCTCGCAGTCTGCTCGCCCGCTTCGGGCGGCGGCCGACGCTGATCCGCTCGCGGCTCCTGGCATGGGTGCCGTGGATCGCCTGCCTCTACGCCTTCGTCTGGCCGGCGGTGCGGCGCTACCTGGCCACCGACTCGCTCGCCGTCACCGCGACGGAGTTCACGACCGGAGAATTCTGGGCGACGTTCCCCGGCTGGGTCGTGGGCGGCCTGACGTTTCTCATCTGCGGCGTCGCCACGGTCTACTTTCTCGGCGCCAAGGGCTTCTGCACCTATGCCTGCCCGTACGGCGCGCTCTTCTCGGCGGCGGAGAAGGTAGCGCCCCTGAGGATCCGGGTGACCGACGCCTGCGAGGGCTGCGGCCACTGCACGGCAGTGTGTACCTCCAACGTCCGGGTTCACGAGGAGGTGCGGGACTTCGGCATGGTGGTCGACAGCGGCTGCATGAAGTGTCTCGATTGCGTGAGCGTCTGCCCCAACGACGCGCTCTACTACGGGGTGGGGCGACTGCCATTCGCCGCCCGCGGCACGGAGCGCGGTCGCGTTCTCGCTCGCTACTCGCTGACCCTGGGCGAGGAACTTGTCGCAGGGGGCAGCGCTCTGGCGGCCTTCCTCGTGGTGCATGGTCTCTACGGCATGGTGCCGTTCCTCCTGGCGCTCGGGATCGCGGGCCTGGTCGGCGCCTGGATGCTGATCGCCTGGAGGCTGTGGAAGCGGCGCGACGTGACCCTCAAGAGCTGGCCGCTCAAGCGCAAGGGCGTGGTGCAGCTTTCGGGTTGGGTGTTCCTGGCGCTGGTTGCGGCGCTCACTGTGATCTGGGGGCACAGCGCGGTCGTCCGCTGGAGCGAGTGGCGCGGCGAGCAGGCGGTCAGGGCGACGGCGGCGTATCAGGGGGCTGTCTTCGATCTCACCGCCTCCCCGGCGCCGCTACCGGCCGCCCTGCGGCAGCGTGCGGCCGAGGGTGCTCAGGCCTACGCGCGTGCGGCCGAGATCGGCCTGATGGCTTCGCGCGGTGCGACGGCCCGCGCGGCGGCCCTCAACGCGCTCGTCGGGCGGGAGGAGGCGGCCCGCAGGCTCGCGCTCGCGGCGATCGAGACCGACGAACTTGCGGCGCGAATGCACCTGCTTCTCGGCCGCTACGCCTTCGAGGCGGGCGACGGCATCTCCGCGCGCGATCGGTTCGAGAAGGCCGCTGCGGCCGACCCTCATGAGAGCCGCGCGTGGACGAACCTCGGCGTGGTGGCCGTCAGCGAAGGCGATCTGGCCGGAGCGAGGAGGGCCTTCCAGCGCCAGCGTGTCGACTTCGGCGATTCGCCCGCGGTCCTCTACCATCTCGGCCTGGTCTCGGCGCTGGAGGGGGACCTCGATGCTGCGATCGCCGGCTTCCGGGCGACGCTCGACCTCGATCCGCGGCACCTCCCCGCGCTCGAGAACCTGGCGGGCACTCTCGCCGCGGCGGGCGATCTCGAAGAGAGCGCCGCCGCCTACGAGAGAGCCGTCGAGATCAATCCGCGCGACGCCGAGACCCGAGTTCGCTTCGCGGACGTACTCAGCATGCTGGGCAGGTGGCGCGGTGCAGAGCAACAGCTCCGCGCCGCTGCCGAGATGAGGCCGGGCTGGCCGCCGGTCGAAGAGCGGCTCGCGGCCGTCCGGCGCGAGGCCGAATCCTCGGGCAACTGAGGCGGCGCGCCTGCTGTATACTGGCGCTCCGCAAGATCGTACCGCCCGGCAATCAGAGTCAAGCCACGGCGCTGCCACCCCTCTAGAACGGAGACACTCGATGAAGCAGATCTGTTGGACAGCCCTCTCCCTCTGCCTCCTGCTCGCTGCCACCGGCGTTGCGGCACAGGACTTCCGCTCCGAGGAGGAACGCGTCGCCGAGGCGTACGCGCAGCGCCTGGAAGGTCTCTCGACCGGCCCTGACGTGACCGTCTTCGACCTGTCGGGGATCGACAACTACACCTCGGGGGGCGGCACGAGTTGCCCGGCCGGCTACGGCAACGGCAGCGAGGACTGCCGCGGCTACGCCTTCGGCACCGAGTCGTGCGGCGTCGGTTCCTATCCTTCGGACTGGTGCGATCAGACCTCGAGCTGCCGCACCACCACCTCCAGCTGGCATCCGATCGCTCCCGCGTCGGTCGATGACCATCCGGTGATCGCGCAGAACCTCTACAGGCTCAAGGACGGCCGCTTCCAGCAGATCGGTGCGAGCTTCCTCAAGCACGGTTTCGTCTCGACCAACAGTTCGGCGTCAGCCTGCATGTGGAACGACAACGGCACGCCGAACAGCTCCTGCGTCCAGCCTCCGGCGGGCGGCGACCAGCTCGGTCTCGGCTGCGTCGACTTCTACTGGGCGGGCCTCAACGGTTCCCGGCCGCTCGGCCGGCGTTCCGACGTCCATGCCGCGGGCGGCGAGCACGCGGCGAATCCCGCCGGTGGAGAGACGAATGACGCCTACGACCAGCGTGTCGTCGTCGCCGAGTCGGACATCGATCCGGCGCAGAATGCCGGCGCCAAGTACTGGGGTGAGGGCCAGTACGTCGTTCGCGACGACGCGAGGGCGAACAACGGGCTCAACAACGCCAGCTACCGCCCGATCAGTGTCGGCAGCATGCCGGGCCTGAATCTCAGCTTCACCAACTCGACGGTACGGGAGCTGCCGGCGATCTTCGCCTGGCAGGAGGAGGATCCCCAGGTCGAGATCGTGTTCGCCGACAAGGACACGATGTACACGGGAGAAGAGGCGAAGTCACCGGTGCCCCCGGGCAACTTCTACCCCGACTACACGGTGACGGAGCGCTTCAACGCCGCCCGCAGGGTGACGGAGGTGCTCTCCGAGGGCGGCGGTACGACGTACCACTACGAGTACGCGATCCACAACATCAACTCGCACACGTCAGCCGACGGCTTCCTGATCGATTTCGGTGGCCCGGCGTCGATCACCAACGTCGGCTTCAGCGACATCGCCCATCACTCGGGTGAGCCGTACGACACCTCCGACTGGACTCCGACCGTGGACATGGGAGCGGGGACGGTTTCGTGGGACGCCGCCGATGCAGGGGACGACACCAACGCACTGCGCTGGGGAACGATGTACTCCTTCTGGTTCGACTCGGACGTCGCCCCGGATTCCGCCACTCACACGCTCAAGACGTTCCGCGACAGCGGCACGCTCGACGTGCCCTTCGGCGGGACGACTCCCGGTCCGGATATCTTCGAGGACGGATTCGAGAGTGGCGACACCTCGGCGTGGTCCTCGACCCTCCCCTGACGGGAGATGATCGAGGAGTCGCATCGACTTCGAAACGGCGGTCGCGAGACCGCCGTTTTTTTTCGGACCCGCCTCGAAGGGGCGGGTTAGGATCGCCGCGCCGTGAAGAAGCTCCTGGTCGCCATCGCCGCATTGCTGGCAGTCGCCTTCGCCTGGTGGTGGACCGGGCCCGGCGCCCGTGCGCGGACTCTCGATCGTTTCCCGCGCGTCGTTCTGGTCACGCTCGACACTCTGCATCTGCTGCACACCGGCCTCTTCAACCCGGATGTCGACGGGACCCCGGAGCTCGAGCGGTTTGCCGCCGAAGGGGTGCTGTTCGAGCAGGCACGCACGACGGTGCCGATGACGCTCCCGGCTCACACGAGCCTGCTCTCGGGTCGCACGCCGTTGGGTGCCGGGGTTCTTCTCAACGGGGAGAAGGTCCCCGACGGCGTGCGCACTCTGCCGCAGATCCTGGGTGAGTTCGGCTACCGGACGGGGGCGTTCGTGTCGCTGGCGACCTTGCGCAGCGAGTACCGGCTCGATCGCGGCTTCGAGGTCTACGACGACGGCTACGACGCGGTGCCCCGCTTCTATCGGCGGGCGGACGAGGTGCTCGCCGCCGCCCGGCCCTGGATCGAAGAGCGCGGTGAAGAGCCGTACTTTCTGTGGGTCCATCTGTCCGATCCGCACGAGCCGTACGGGCTCGAAGGCGGGGAACCGGACACCCTGGTGGAACTCGATGGAGAGGAGGTGGCTCGAGTGCGGCTGACCGACAAGGAGACACAGTCGGTCGATCTGACGCTGTCTCCGGGCAGTCATACCGTTCGCTGGACGTCGCTGCGGGAGCCAGCCGCCGACGACCATCCCGACACCGAGATCTGGGTGCGCTTTCGCAGCAACGACCGGCTGCTCGAGTACGTGGCGTCGTGGGAGCAGCTGCCGCGGCCGGACGCGGGTCTCGGTGGCGGGCCGCTCGAAGTGGAACTCGTCCGTACCGAGGACTTGCCCGCAACGCTGACCGTCAGCTTCGACGGCGGCCTCCGCAAGCCGCCGCGTTCGGAGGTTGTCGACAACTACCAGCGCGAGGTCGACTTCGTGGATCGGCATCTCGGGATGCTTCGCGAAGAGGTCGAGGCCGACGACCGCCCTGTTCTCTGGATCCTGGCATCCGACCACGGTGAGGGGGTCTATCGCTTTCGCTCGGCCGTCGGTCACGCCGGGTTCAACCGGGAAGACCAACTCCGGATCCTGTGGGCGATGAAGGGGCCGGGAGTCCCTGCCGGAGTGAGGACTGCGGCGCGCGCCCTGACCCACGACATCGCCCCGACGGTGCTCGACGTGATGGGGATTCGCGACCTGCCCGAGGCGGAGGGCGAGTCTCTCGTCCGTTGTTTCGACGGTGAGTGTGAGCGGGACGTCACCTGGTTTGCCCACGGCTTTTCGCAGAAGCACGACAAGCTTTCGGCGGTGGCTGCCTACCGCTGGCCGTACAAGGCTCTCGACCAGGACGGATCCGGGAGCGGGACGTTCAACCTCGAGACCGATCCGTGGGAGCGCTACGACCTGAGCCACAAGCAGGAGGGGCCGGCCCCGTTCGCCGCCCGAAAGCTGCAACGCGACATCCAGGAAGTGCGCAAGCTGATCGAGGGGCAGCTGGCGGCCGGCGCACGCGATCTCTCCGAAGAAGACCTCGACCTCCTGCGAAGTCTGGGCTATCTGGGCAACTGAGCCTGCGCGGCCATGCCGGCCGCGAGGGCTGAGCGGGCCGGGTTCCGCCGTCGGTCGCCGGGGCGCGCCGGTCTTCAGCCGTCGGTCGGCAGGGCGTGAACGACGTTGAGCGCGTGCGAGACCGAAGGCAGTCTGAGCTCGGGCTCCTTGGCCAGCAGCCGGTGGACGAACCGTCCCCAGGACTCCGGCAGTCCCTCCCGTCCGTCGCGAACGTTGCGGGGTGCTTCCTGGACGTGGGCGAGTGCGAGTGCCGTAGGGTTGTCAGCTTCGAACGGTCCACGACCGGTGAGCATTTCGTAGAGCACCGCGCCAAGCGAGTAGAGATCGGTGCGCTCGTCGATCTGCCGGCTCATCAGTTGCTCGGGCGCCATATAGGCCGGTGTGCCGACTGCCTGTCCGGTGCGGGTGAGTCTGGTGTCGAAGCTGCGGCCATGAGCGATCCCGAAGTCGAGGATCTTCGTCCGCTCGGTGGTGAGGAAGAGATTGTGGGGCTTGAGGTCGCGATGGATCACTCCCTGGGCGTGCGCTTCTTCGAGGCCCGAGAGGACGTCGGTGAGAATGCGGCGGCACTCGGCGAGCGACAGCGGCCCCCGGTCCTCGAGCCGAGTCGCGAGGTCCGTGCCCTCGAGGAGTTCCATGGTGACGAAGAGACCGCGGTCGAAACGTCCGAGGTCGAAGACCCGCACGATGTTGGGGTGGGTGATGCGACGACAGATCTGCACCTCCCGCAGCAGTCGTGACTCGGCTTCGGAGTCCTGCCGTTCGAGGTGCAGGAGCACCTTGAGCGCGATCGGCTCGTCGAGCTCCTCGTCGATCGCCCGGTAGACGCGCCCCATACCGCCGCGCCCGATCTCGGATTCGATGCGGTAGCGATCCGCCAGCCGGCCGCCCCGCTCGAGGGTCGCCCTCGGCGGCGGTTGGGAGGATCGCTCGAGACGTCTGGCGGCGTCCCGATGTCCCGGATCCAGGTGTGTCAGTCGGGTGTAGGCGTCGGCGGCGTCTGCTCCGCGGTCCATCGCCTCGAGCGCCCGTCCTTCCCAGTAGAGGCGATCGAGTGCGGCTTCGCCGACCTCGTGGGGGTCGTCGGAGATCCGACGCACCCGGTCCAGAGCCTGGGAGGCTCGTCCCGCTTCGAGGAGCATCGGCACGAGCTTCATCGTCGATGCCACCCAGTCGTCCGCGCCCGGGGAGACCTTCCCGAGGGCCTCGATGGCAGCTTCCCGATCCCCCGCCTGTACGTAGTAGCGCGCCGCCTCCGCGAAATGGTGGTTGCGCTCGGAGGCGCGCGCTGCGGCCGCCAGGTCCCCGGCCTGGAGGTGGAGGCTGACCGCGTCGCTGTGGCGGCCCAGTCGTGAATAGGCGTCGGCAGCCAGACCGGGTTCGCCGGCGCGCTTGAAACAGCGAGCGGCGGCTTCGAAGTTTCCGGCGCGTCGATGGGCTGTGCCGGCTCCGCGCCAGTCCTCACCGCGCTCGCGAATCTGGGCGGACTCCGACCAGAGGTTGTGCTCCTCGAGCAGCCTCGCGGCCTCGTCGAAGCGCCCGGCGTCGGCCAGGGCCGCCGCCGCCTCGGTGTGGCGGCCCGCCCGGGCAAGTAGCGCCGCCCGTTGCGCCGGCGGCAGATTCTCCACCCGAGACGCGAGCCGGCCGGCCGCTTCCTCGTCGCCCATCGCGAGATGAGCCTCGAACGCCTCCTGCCAGCGACCGGCCCGCTCATGCAGCTCGGCAGACTGCGGCGTGGCCCTCTGCCCCTCGATGGCCCGGCGGGCTTCGCTGCCACGGCCCAACTGCGACAGGAGCGTAGCGCGCCGATCGTCGATCTCCCGCTTCTCCTGGATCGCACCGGCCTGCCGCCGTTCGTCGATCTCCTGCTGGAGCTGCCTCGAGCGCAGACCGAGCATCCTGACCGCATCCGCCAACCGGCCCTCTGCTTCGAAGTAGACCGCAGCCCGAGCCCAGTCGCCCGCCTTCTCGTAGAGCTCGGCGGCCTCGAGAGGTCTGCGCAGCTTGGTGGCCGTCTCGGCGGCGGGCCCATAGGCCGAGCCGAGTTCGAACACCAACAGCGCCTCGTCGAGCAGTCCGGCGGCCCTCAGGACATCGCCCGCCTGTCGTGCGGTGGCTCCGTTGGGGACTGCCGAGTCCTCTCCGAGCGCCGCCTTGAAGGCGTAGTGGATCGCCCGTGCCGCACTGCCGGCGCGAACCGCGAGTCTCAGAGCCTCCGAGAACTGGCCGGCCCGAGCCCGGTAGCGCGCTGCCTTGGTCAGATCACCCTCGGCTTCCGCCAGCTCTGCGAGCCGTCGGTTGTCGCCGGTCAGATGGGCGGCGAAACGAGACTTGGCCAGGGCATTCTCCTCTGATCGAAGGGGACGGGCGGGATTGTAGCCGGTCTTCGGGCCGCGTCGATCGAGACACCCGCTTTCCGAGGGGCCGGGTACACTGCCGCCTCGCAGACGCGAAGCGGGAAGCTCGATCGAGCGCTCGAGGAACGGAGAAACCCGAGGATTGCACACATGGCCCGACGTGAAGAAGCCCCCGGAGCACGCCTCCTGGCGATGTGGCACCGACTGAGCCGCCTGCCGGGCGGCCGCCGGCTGTTCAGTTGGCTCGTAGGTCGAGGCGCGCCTTATACCGGAACGGTGGGGGCGGTGTTCGAGGAGTTCGCTCCCGGCTACGCCCGGGTGTCGTTGCGAGACCGTCGGAAGGTGCGCAATCACCTCGCCTCCGTCCACGCGGTCGCACTGGCGAACCTCGGCGAGCTGGTGAGTGGGACGGCGATGATGGCGAGTCTCGGCGGCGGAGTGCGGGGCATCGTCACGCGCCTCGAGATCGAGTACCTCAAGAAGGCGCGTGGGCGACTGATCGCTGAAAGTCGCGTCGAGGCTCCGGAGATCGCCGGGACGACCGATCACGAGGTCGAGGCGGAGATTCGTGACGCTACAGGGGACGTCGTGGCCCGCCTTGTCGCGCACTGGCGGCTCAGCCCGAGGGAAGAGCGTTGAACGACTTCGCGCGACGACTCGGCATCGACGTTCCGCTGATCGGCGGCCCGATGTATCCGTGCAGCAATCCCGAGCTGGTGGCGGCGGTCTCCGAAGCCGGTGGTATCGGCGTTCTACAGCCGGTGTCGCTGACGTTCGTGCATCGCTGGGACTTCCGCGAGGGGATTCGCTACATGCGAACCCTCACCGACCGACCGATCGGCATGAATGCGCTGATCGAGGCGTCGTCGAAGCGCTACTTCGAGCGGATGACGGAGTGGATCGACATCGCGCTCGAGGAAGGGGTTCGCTTCTTCATCACCTCTCTCGGCAACCCGAAGTGGGTTTGCGAAAGGGTCCATGCCGAAGGTGGTCTCGTCTACCACGACGTGACGACACCCAGGTGGGCGGAGAAGGGGATCGCCGGCGGAGTGGATGGCCTGATCGCCGTCAATCGCCGGGCCGGCGGGCATGCCGGCGACCGGAGCCCGGCCGAGCTCTACCGGGAGCTCGAGGGTTTCGGCGTACCGGTCGTCTGCGCGGGGGGAGTCGCCACGCGCGAGCGCTTCGAGGAGGCGCTCGGGATCGGCTACGCGGCCGTCCAGATCGGGACCCGGCTGATCGCCACCGACGAGTGCACGGCCGGCATGCCCTACAAGCAGGCGATCGTCGAGGCGGACGAGGAGGACATCGTGCTCAGTGAGCGGCTGACCGGGGTTCCGGTGGCGGTCATCCGGACCCCCTACATCGAGCGCATGGGGCTCGAGGCCGGGCGATTCGCGCGCTGGATGCTCCGAGGCCGCCGCCGCAAGCACTGGATGCGGATGATCTACGCTCTCGGCTCGCTGTGGAAGCTCAAGCGCGCCTCGCTCGACGAGTCGGGTTCGAAGGACTACTGGCAGGCCGGCAAGAGCGCGGGCGACGTGCACGACGTCCGGCCGGTCGCCGACGTCGTCGAGGCGATGACCGGGCATCGGCGCGACGGGGCAGGGTAGACTCCGCGCGAAACGAGGAGGAGTCGACATGGGAGTGGCACAGGTGGAGACCAATATCGACCGTATCGTCGAGCTGCTGGGAGAGGATGCCGGCACGATTCTCGACTATGCCTGCAAGGGGATCCCGCGCGAGCAGGTGCATGCGCCCGGGCCGGATCATCTCGAGCGCGTCTTCGGCGACTCCGACCGGGGAGCGCCGGTGCTCGTCAGTCTGGCGAGGATTCGCGATCATGGCCGCCTCGCCGGTACGGGCTACGTGTCCATCCTTCCGGTCGATCAGGGGATCGAGCACTCCGGCGCCGCCTCGTTCGCTCCCAACCCGGCCTACTTCGATCCCGAGAACATCGTACGGCTCGCGGTCGAGGGAGGGTGCAACGCGGTCGCCTCGACGCTCGGGGTCCTCGGCATCGTGTCGCGCCGCTGGGCACACAGGATCCCGTTCGTCGTCAAGATCAACCACAACGAGATCCTCACTTACCCGAACCGCTACCGACAGACCCTGTTCGCCCAGGTCGAGCAGGCGTGGGAGCTCGGCGCGGCAGCGGTGGGCGCGACGATCTACTTCGGCAGCGAGGACTGCGCTCGCGAGCTCGAGGAGATCGCCGAGGCGTTCGCACGGGCTCACGAGGTGGGGCTTGCGACGATTCTGTGGTGCTACCTGCGCAATCCCGCCTTCAAGAAGGACGGTGTCGACTACCACGACGCCGCCGACCTCACCGCCCAGGCGAACCACATCGGCGTGACGATCGAGGCCGACATCGTCAAGCAGAAGCTGCCGACGAAGAACGGTGGCTACCCTGCGATCGGTTTCGGCAAGACGCACGACCTCGTGTACGAGTCCCTCGTCTCGGATCATCCGGTAGACCTGGTGCGCTGGCAGGTGGCGAATTGCTACATGGGGCGGATCGGCCTCATCAACTCCGGCGGTTCCTCGAGCGGTCGTGGCGATCTTGCCGCGGCGGTCCGGACGGCGGTACTGAACAAGCGCGGCGGCGGGTGCGGGCTCATCTCCGGTCGCAAGGCGTTCCAGCGGCCGATGGCCGAGGGTGTCGAGCTGCTGAACGCGATCCAGGACGTGTTCCTCTGCGACGACGTCACGGTCGCCTGATCGCCCTGCTGGGCGTAGCCATCGCCATCGTCGCCTCGGCGGCGGTCGCGGGGGAGTGGCGCGGCCTCGACGGCAGGCTGCTCGAGCCGCCACCGCTCCCCGAGGCTTTCGAGAACGAGCAGCGCGCTCGGCTCGCCGAGGCCGAGGAGGCCCGTCGAAGTGATCCCGACGATCCCGACGCCTGGGTCTGGGTCGGCAGACGACAGGGATATCTGGCTCGCTACGACGAGGCGATCGAGACCTTCACACGCGGGTGGGAGGCGTTCCCCGAGGATGCTCGATTCCTGAGGCATCGGGGGCATCGTCTACTGACCTTGCGACGGCTTCCGGAGGCGGCGGCCGACTTCGAGCTGGGCCTGAGGACGATCGCCGGGATGCCGGATCGGGTGGAGCCCGACGGCCTGCCGAACGCGGCTGGAGTCCCCACGAGTACGCTGAAGACCAATCTCTGGTACCACCTCGGGCTCGTGCGCTACCTCCTGGGCGACTTCCCGCGCGCTGTGGAGGCGTTCCGGAGCTGCTCGGCATTGGCCGCCAACCAGGACATGCGGGTCGCTGCCGAGTACTGGCTCTATCTGGCCCTCACCCGCTCGGGTCGCTCCGCCGAGGCGAGCGTATTGCTCGACAACCTGCCGACCGACTCGGACCTCCTCGAGAATCTCGACTATCTCCACCTTCTGCAGCTCTTCGCCGGTGAGAGAACCCGGGACAGCCTGGTCGGTGACGCCAGGGCGGAAGGGGGCAACGTCGCGTCGGCCACGGTTCTCTACGGCGTCTCGATGCACGACTTCCTGGCCGGCGGGCAGGAGGATGCCGGGAGGCTTTGGCGTGAGATCCACGCGGCTCCGGCGTGGGCCGCTTTCGGCGCGATCGCGGCCGAGGCGGAGCTGGCGCGCGGCCAGCGCTAGCCCGTCCTTCTCACACCGCTTCACCCTGGTAGGCCGTATGTCACTGAACCTACTTCGTTCTCCGTTCGCTGCGCTCCTCGACGTAGCTACGGCTATGCCTGTGGTGCTCGCGAACGGAAGCCTTGTATCTTCAGCAACCTACGACCTACCAGGCCGAAACGGCGTGAGAAGAACGGGCTAGCCGTCGGCGGTGAGCGCTTCCATCTCGGCGCGGTACTCGCGCTCGAGACCGGGGCTCGCCGCGAGGGCGTCTCGAAGGGTCGATTCGGCTCGTTGGAGCGTCGCCTCGCGCACCTCCCCGGAGAGGGGCTCGGCGCGCAGGCCCAGCAGCACGCCCATCACGGCGTTCGCCTCGTGGAACTCGGGGTTGCGCTCGAGCGCCTGCCTCGCGAGCGCGATGCCTTCTTCCACCACGGCTGCCGCGGGACGGCCCTGCCGGAGGTTCCAGCCGGCGAGGTAGCGCCGAACCCGGGCGGAGAGGAACGGGATGCGGGCGTCGCTGTCGTTGAGCTGCTCCGCCGCGAGGATCGCCGTGCGCGCCGCCTGGCAGGCGGTGGTCGGGTCGCCGCCGCCGGAGAGCGTCCGGTGAGCGCGGAAGAGCTGGAGCTCGGCGAGCTCGAACTGGTTGTCCGGGTCCGAGGGGTTGAAGCGGATCGCATCGCGGATCGCCCGCTCGGCCTCCTCCTCGGCCTCAGTCGGGTCTTCACCCGAAAGCTGGAGGTGGCGGGCGCGGAGCCGCTCGGCATAGGCGACGTTGTAGGCGCCGATCGCGTAGTTTGGGTTGATCTCGAGCGCCCTGCGGTAGCTGGCGACCGCGAGATCGATCTCGTTCCCCAGCGGCTCGTTGCGGACGAATCGGGCCAGAGCGCGCGTGGTGTGGGCGTTCCCGAGGTTGTTGTGAAGCTGCAGATAGTTGGGGTTGATGTCGACCGCCCGATGAAGCGGCACGAGCGCGCGGTCGATCGAGTCGGACGGGTCGATGCCGTGAGCGATCTCCCAATCGGTACGGCTGATCCAGGCGTTGCCCAGATTGAGCAGCGCCGGCACGTAGAGCGGATTGAGCTCGATCGCCCGTTCGTAGCTCGCGATCGCCTGGTCGATCCGCTCGAGCGGGTCTTCACCGCGGGAGGCGAGATGGCGAGACGTGAGGATGGCCGCATTGCCGAGACTGTTGTGTGCGATCGCGACTTCCGGCTGCAGGCTGATGGCCGCTTCGGCCGCCGTGATCGCCTGCTCGAGGTCGGGCAGCGGGTCGTCTCCGCGCACCATCCGCCAGCTTCCGAGGAGCCGATAAGAGGCCGCCAGGTTCTGGTGAGCGGCGCTGCTCTGCGGATTGGTCTCGATCGCCCGGCGCGCCAGAGCGATCGCCTGCTCGAGGTCGGCGACAGGGCTCGCACCGCGACGACGCTGCTGGTCGGCCCAACGCCAGAGAATCCTCGATTGCAGTGAGAACGCCTCGGCGATCCCCTCGTCGATGGTCAGAGCCTCGCGGCACGCTTCGAGCGCCAGGTCGACCTCCGCGCGCTCCAGCTCGCCCTGGAGGCGACGAACCTCGTTGCGCTGGCTGAGGCAGCGGCAGGCGGCGACCCGAAGCTCGGCGTCACTGCGGGCGACGTCCGAGAGATCGATGTAGATCGAGTGGGCGGCGTCGTAGTGGGCGAGAGCACCGTCGTAGTCGCCGGCGTGAGCCGCCTCGTCACCCTCTGCCTCCCGCACCCGGCCGACGAGGCGCTTGGCTTCGTAGAACCATGGCTCGTCGGCGAACGCGTTCTCGGCCAGTCGGACGGCTTCTTCGTAGCTGCCCTCGTAGAGCGCGATCAACGCCTGGACGTAGCGCCCCGAGCTGTCCTCGGTGCCTGCCCGGAGGTACTCGAGTGCCGGATCGCGGAATACCCGTGCCAGTTCTTCGCGGGTGGACTGCGCGGTCATCGTGTTGCGGGGCATCGGCCCCGCGTAGACCGCCTGGTCGTAGAGTCGACCGATCGCCTGTCCGAGTGCGGAGGCGACCTCGGGCCCCTGATAACCGGCGTTCCAGGCCGCCTCGAGGTGTTGCTTGGCCAGCTCGTGGCGGTGGCGTGCCAGATGTCCTCGCCCCAGCGCGTAGTTGCCCGGGCCCTCGGCCAGCGGCCCGAGACGCTCCATCTCTTCCCGGATCTCGGCCATCTGGCGTTCGAGTTCGGCCCTCTGCCGCGAGGTGTCGTGGAGCGGTAGCAGCGCCGAGTAGCGGGTCGAGGCTTCCATCGACTTCACGGTCTCGCCGAAACTGCGCGCCAGGTCGGCGCGCTGTCGCGCCTGTGCCCGAGTGAAGAGTCCGAAAGCGCCCAGGCCGACCAGAGCGATCAAGCCGAGACTGGCGGCGAGGGTGACCCAGCGATGCCGGCCGATGAACTTGCGAGTCCGGTAGGCCAGTCGCGTCGAGTGCGCCGCGATCGGCTCACCCCGTAGAAAGCGCCTCAGATCCGCCAGCAGGTCGGCGGCCGTGGAGTAGCGGTCTTCGGGGTCGCGGGAGATGCACTTGAGGACGACGGCGTCGAGCTCCTTCGGGATCGACGGCTCGTACCGGCTCGGCGGAGCCGCCCGTCCTGCGGTAATGAGCTGGAGCGTCTGGCCTATGTTCCTGCCTTTGTAGGGCACCCTGCCGCTGATCAGCTCATAGAGAACGGCGCCGAGGCTGTAGATGTCGGTCCGTCGATCGACCTGGCCGCCCGAGAGCTGCTCGGGAGCGAGGTAGTCGGGAGTCCCTGCAACTTCGTCACCCTCCTGAACCGGTCCGCTGAGGCTCTGTGCGAGGCCGAAGTCGACGACGATGCACCGCAACGCTCCGCGCTGATTGGTGGTGACCAGGATGTTGCCGGGCTTGATGTCGCGGTGAATGAGGCCCTTCTGGTGGGCGGCCTGCAGCGCATCGGCCACCTGTTCGATCAGCCGCAGCTTGGTCACCAGTGGAAAGGCGGTGGCGGCGCGGTGGAGCGGCTTGCCGTCGATGAACCGCATGGCGATGTAGGGCTGCCCCTCGACATCGCCGACCTCGTAGACCTGGCAGATCAGCGGATGCTCGACCTGCGCCTGGGATCGTGCCTCGTCGAGAAACGCCTCCGTCAGGTTCGGGTCGCTGCGGTGGAGGAACTTGAGGGCGACGAACCGGTTCAGCTTGGGGTCGAAGGCTTTGAACACGGAGCCCATGCCGCCGGCGCCGAGCTGCGAGAAGATGTGGTAGCGGTCCCAGTTGGCCGGGACCGGCGCCACTGGCTCCTCGGGTACGGCGGGCGCGTTGCCCGCCTCGGGATCGAGACCCCGGACGAGCCCGATGAGCGCCTTCTCGTCCAGGTGCCCGGACTCGATCAGGCGCGACACCCAGGGTCCCCAGACGGCGCTCTCCATCTCGTCGTCGCTCTGCGGTTGCGGCACGGCTTCGAGGTCCTCCCACGAGAGGAGACCGCGCTCGATGGCCATGCGCAGGAGGCGGATGTCGGCCCGCAGGCTGAGCTTCGACAAGGTTCCTACATTCCCAGAAGGTCGCGGATGCTCTCGAACTGAGCGTCCGCGTCCGATTCGCCGATCTCGATCAGACGCCGAAGGTAATCGCTCTGGAACATTAGCAGGCTGAGAAAGTCCGGGCTCGAAGTGCGATGGGTGCCGAGCCCCCGGGTGAGGAAGCGAAAGGCGCGTGGCAGATCGGCCTCGTATTCGGCCGCGAGTCGGCCGAGATCGACGGACGGACGGAGAATGAGGCACTCGATCGGCCGCAGCTCGCCGCGGGGTCGGCCGTCCAGCAGCCGGTTGATGCGTTCGAGCCTCATCGCATCCTGATCGATCGCGTCGAGGAAGACGGCGTTGAGCATGGTGCCGAGGATCTGCGCCGGCGGTGGATAGCCGGCGACCGCCGGCGCCGAGGCCTCGTCGAGCGTGCGGTCGTAGCGGGTCGAGATCGCCAGTACGCGGTCGGCGCCGAGATGGATCGCCGGTGCGAGCGGGGTGAGGAAGCGGACTCCGCCGTCTCCGTACCAGCCGTCCTCGAGCTCCTGGGCCGGGAACAGGATCGGTAGTGCGGCCGACGCCATGATGTGCTCGGCCTGGATGTTCGTCTGGACGCCGAGCCTGTTGGGGCGAGCCCACGACTGGATCTCACGCCCCTGCACCCAGGTGACCGTCTGCCCGGTGGCGTACTTGAGCGTAGTGACGGCGAGCGACTCGAGCTGCCCGTCCCTCAGGTTGGCGGCGATCCCCGGGATCCGACCCTCCGAGTCCTCGAGCGCATGTTCGAGGATCGCACGCAGCGGCGCGGTGTCGAGCAGGCCTCTGAGACGGCGCGAATCGCTCCCACGGCCCCCCGAAACGAGGCTCAGGCCCCATCGCAGGGTGGTCATCGCGAGGCCCCATGGGTCCAGCTTGAACACCTTGCCCGGGGAGAGGCCGGTCCACAGTCGAGTCAGCTGCTCGGCGGCCTCCGGGAGGCCCCCGGTGTGGGAGGCCAGGTAGACGGCGTTGATCGCTCCGGCCGAGACCCCGGTGACGATCGGAAAGCGGGAGTCCGGCGAGCGTCGCGCAAGGCAGCGGAGGAATCCGACCTGATAGGCGGCGCGGGCGCCTCCACCGGTCAGCACGAGGGCTGGTCTTGCCGCTTGCGACATGCGCGCGGATCCTACCAACGGACCCGGCGGCTGCGACCTCTCGTCTCGATTCCGCCCGACCCATTCGATAGACTCCCGCCCCCATGCGCCTCGGTCGTCTAGAGCTGGCTGTCGTCAGTGACGGTGGATTTCGTCTCGACGGCGGGGCGATGTTCGGGGTCGTCCCCAAGGTCCTGTGGGAGCCACGGCGCCCCGCGGACGGAGCGAACCGGATCGACATGACGACCAACTGCCTGCTGGTCGAAGCTGCCGGCGAGCGGCTGTTGATCGACACCGGTCTGGGCGACAAGCACGACGCCAGGTTCCGCGAGCAGTTCGGCATGCCGGAGGGAGCCAGAAGGCTCCCGGAGTCGCTGGCAGCGCTCGATCTCACTCCCGCCGATATCGACCACGTCGTGCTGACCCACCTTCACTTCGACCACTGCGGCTGGAACACCCGGCTGATCGACGGGGAGCTGAGGCCGACCTTCCCGCGAGCCCGCTACTGGATCGAGCGGGGCGAGCTCGAGCACGCTCGGGCTCCGAGCCCGAGAGACCGGGCGAGCTACTTCCCGGACAACTGGGAGCCTTTGGCGGAGGCGGGCGTGCTCGAGGTCTTCGAAGAGGAGGCGGAGCCGATGGAGGGGGTGCGGGTCGTCAAGGCCGCCGGGCACAACCGCGACATGTGTATCGTCCTCCTCGACGGCGGCGAGGACAGCCGCGGCGTCTATCTCGCCGACCTCGTGCCGACGACCGATCACCTGCCCTATCCGTGGGTCATGGCCTACGACCTGTTTCCGCTGACCACGATCGAGAACAAGAAACGCTGGCTTCCGCAGGCGTGCGAGGAGGGGTGGCTCTGCATTTTCGAGCACGACCCGATCACTCCGTTCGCCCGCCTGAACGAGGTGAAGCCCGGCCGTTACGAGGCGCAGCCGGTCCCCTTCGAGGCGCCGGCGCGGCAAGGAGTCTCATGAGTCACCAGTACGACCTCGTCATCATCGGCAGCGGGCCCGGAGGCTATGTCGCCGGGATCCGTGCTGCGCAACTCGGCCTCAAGACGGCAGTGGTCGAGAAGGACCCCAAGTTCGGGGGCACCTGTCTGCACCGTGGATGCATCCCGACCAAGGCGCTGCTGCACACGGCCGGCGTGCTGGACGGCATCCGCAAGGCGGGCTCGTTCGGCGTCGACGTTGCCGACCCCAGCCTCGATCTCGGTGGTGCCCAGGACTACAAGAACCAGGTCGTCGACAAGAACGCTCGCGGTATCGAGTATCTGTTCAAGAAGAACAAGATCGACGGGATCCACGGAGTCGGGCGAGTCGCCGGTGCCAACGAGGTCGAGGTCGAGTCGGCGGACGGTGAGAAAGCCGTCTACTCGACGGCGAACATCCTCGTTGCTACCGGCTCCGTCCCGCGCGACATTCCGATCGCGCCAGCCGACGGCGAAAGGATCCTCAACTCCGATCACATCCTGCAGATCGCCGAGGTTCCCGACTCGCTGATCGTCCTCGGTGCCGGCGCCGTCGGAACCGAGTTCGCGTCGATCTTCTCCTCCTTCGGCTCCAAGGTGACGCTGGTCGAGATGATGCCGCGCCTGCTGCCGATCGAGGACGAGGACGTCTCGGCCGAGCTGGCCAAGGCGTTCCGCAAGCGTGGGATCAAGGCACTCACCGGGGTGAAGCTCGAGGAGGTGCAGACGACGACGAGCGGCGTCGCGGCGCGCATCACCGGAGAGGGCATGGAGGACACGGTGGCGGCGACTCACCTGCTGATCGCCGTCGGCCGAGCTCCGGTGACGGCGGGTCTCGGCCTCGAGGCGCTCGGGATCGAGCTCGACCGCGGCTACGTACCGGTCAACGAGTATCTGCAGACCACCGTACCCAACATCTACGCGATCGGCGACGTCGTGCCCACACCGTGGCTCGCCCATGTCGCTTCGGCGGAGGGGATCGTGGCGGCGGAGCACATGGCCGGCGAGAAGGCGAGACCGCTCGATTACGGGCGCGTCCCGTCGGTGACCTACTGCGAGCCCGAAGTGGGCAGCGTGGGCCTCACCGAGGCAGCCGCCCGTGAGCAGTACGACGACGTCGCGGTCGGCAAGTTCCCGATGAGCGCTCTCGGGAAGGCGTCGATCGTCGGCAAGACCGAGGGGTTCGTGAAGGTCGTGCGCGAGACCCGCTACGATCAGCTTCTCGGTGTGCACATCATCGGCGCGCATGCGACCGATCTGATCGCCGAGGCCTGCGTCGCTCTCCAACTCGAGTCGACGACCGAGGAACTGTTCCGCACCATTCACGCGCACCCGACGCTGTCCGAGGCGATGGCGGAGGCGGCACACGCCGCCGTGGGACACGCGATTCACTTCTGATTGCCCTGCGAGGGATCGCAGAGCAGAGAGGATCCGATTCCGATGTCTACCGAAGTTCTGATGCCGCAGATGGGCGAGTCGATCGCCGAGGGGACGATCACCCGCTGGCTCGTCAAGGTCGGAGACAGCGTCGAGCGGGATCAGCCGCTCTTCGAGATCTCGACCGACAAGGTCGACGCCGAGATTCCGAGCCCGGCCGCGGGCGTGCTGCTCGAGGTTCGGGGAAACGAGGGCGACACGATCGCCGTGAACGAGGTCGTCGCTCTGATCGGCGAGGCGGGTGAAGGGGGCGAGTCGGCTCCGTCCGCTCCGGCGGAGTCCGAACCTGCAGGCGCCGGCAGCGAGGACTCTGCGGCGGCCGCTGAGGAAGAGTCCGAGACGGCCGGGGCAGAGTCCACGGCCGATGCCGACGAGGGGGAGCGGGTCCGCACCGCCTCGAGCCCGGTGGTCCGCAAGATCGCCGCCGAGCACGGGGTCGACATCTCCGAGGTCGCTGGAAGCGGGGTCCACGGGAGGGTCACCAAGAAGGACATCCTTGCGCACATCGAGGGCGCGGAGGGTGCGGGTGCCGGAGCCGCTGCGGCCGCCCCGTCGACACCTGCCGCCCCGCCGGCGGGAGGGGGCCAGACCGAGGTCGTGCCGGCGAGCCCGTCGAGGCCGGTGCCCGAGGGCTTCTACGTCCCCCCGTACGTCGAGGGCGAGAGGGTCGAGATCGAGCCGATGTCGAAGATCCGTCAGATCACCTCAGCTCACATGACGTACTCGAAGGCGACGTCCGCTCACGTCACGACGTTCTTCCACATGGACTTCTCCAAGGTCGATCGTGCCCGCAGCAGAGCCAAGTCGGGCTTCCTCCGGGAACACGGCACCAAGCTGACGTACATGCCCTTCATCTTCAAGGCGGTGGCGACAGCGCTCAAGGCCAACCCCAAGCTCAACGCCGCCATCGACGGAACGAATATCGTCTACAAGAAGGACATCAACATCGGCATGGCGGTCGCCCTCGACTGGGGGCTTCTGGTGCCGGTGATTCGCAACGCCGATTCCCTCAACCTCGTCGGTCTGGCGAAGGCCGCCAACGATCTCGCGGACCGTGCTCGGGCGAAGAAGCTGTCGCCGGACGAACTCAAGGGCGGCACGTTCACGGTGACCAACCCGGGCGTGTTCGGCACGCTGTTCGGTACGCCGATCATCAATCAGCCCCAGGTCGCCATCCTCGGTCTCGGGACGATCGAGAAGCGGGCCGTGGTGGAGACCGATGCCGACGGCAACGACACCATCGTCATCAAGCCGATGTCGTACTTCGGCATCAGCTACGACCATCGTCTCGTCGACGGCGCCGATGCCGATCACTTCATGAACCATGTCAAGCGCAGTCTCCTCGAGGAGAGCTGGAGCGAACTCGACGCTTTCTGACCGCCTCGCGGTGCGTCGAGCCCAGTGAACCGTGACCGGATTCGCACCCGCTTCCGCTTGGCGACGCGAGGCCGGTTCCGCGCGGACGGTCGAGGTCGGTTTCCTCGGCAGGCAGCCTTACCTGCCGATGGTAGAGCGTCAGGAGAGGCGCCGGGCGGCTGTGCTCGCAGGCGAAGACCGGGAAGCGCTGTTCCTGCTCGAGCACGAGCCGGTCTTCACGCTCGGGCGCAACGCCAACGCCGCCGACGTGCTGGCTCCCGCAGCCTGGCTCGAGACGCGGGGAGTGGAGGTTCACGAGAGTAGTCGCGGCGGCCAGGTGACCTACCACGGACCCGGTCAGCTCGTCGGCTATCCGATCATCGATCTCAATCCCGATCGGCGTGACGTGAGGCGCTATGTCGGCGACCTCGAGTCCGTGCTCGTTCGCACCCTCGGCGAGTTCGGGATCGAGGCCGAGGGGCGCTCGGGGTCCGAGGTGGGGGTATGGGTGGGCGGGTCGAAAATCGCCTCGATCGGGGTGCACCTGCGCAAGTGGGTGACGCTCCACGGCTTTGCGCTCAACGTCTCTACCGATCTCGAGCACTACCAGGGAATCGTCGCCTGCGGCCTCGAGGGCGTTCGGATGATCTCGATCGAGCGGCTCCTTGGAAGCGCACCCGATCTGCCCGAGCTGGCGCGGCGGGTCGCAGGTCACTTCGCTGATGTCTTCGACCGGAAGGTCGAGTGGGGCGAGGCATGAGCCGGGCGTTCGCGGTCGACCTGACCGCGGTCTGGCTCGCCGTCACCGACGACGAGCCGAGGGTGCTGGTGATCGATCGCGGCGACGACCCGGCGCTTCCAAATGGGCCGCTAGAAGCCGAGGCGCACAGGACTCTCGAGCGGGGTCTTCGCTCCTGGGTGAGCGAGCAGACGGGACTCGAGCTCGGCTATGTCGAGCAGCTCTACACTTTCGGAGACCGCGACCGCGCAGCGTCACCGGACCGGCGGCTGGTGTCGGTTGTCTATCTGGCGCTGGGCCGCGAGCAGCCGGTTCCCCTGCCGGGGGCTGCTTGGAAGTCGATCTACGAGTTCCTGCCGTGGGAGGACTGGCGGGACGGTGAGCCCGCAGGGCTGGCGCGGCATCTGAAACCCGGCCTCGAGCGCTGGCGGCTGAGCGACAGACCCGGTGGCGAAGCTGGACGGTGCGCCGTCGCTTTCGGCCTCGACGGCGCACCGTGGGACACCGAGCGTGTGCTCGAGCGCTTCGAACTGCTCTACGAAGCGGGCCTCGTGGGGCCGGGGTCGATTGCCGGTCGTGCAGCCGGCCGCCTGATGGCGCTCGATCACCGTCGGATGCTGGCGACCGCGCTGGGGCGGGTGCGAGGGAAGATCCGCTACCGCCCGGTGATCTTCGAGCTGCTACCGGAGACCTTCACGCTCTTCCAACTGCAACGCGCCGCGGAAGCTCTCGCGGGCAGCCGGCTTCACAAGCAGAACTTCAGGCGCCTCGTACAGCGGGGAGGGCTGGTGGAGGGGACCGGGACTCACGACAGTCACACCGGCGGCCGGCCGGCCGAGCTGTTTCGCTTCCGCCCCGAGGTCGTGCGAGAACGGCCCGCCCCCGGGGTCGGTCTGCCCGCGGCCAGCGCTCGCTGAGAGCGTCAGTCGAGATTCCCGGAGTGGCTCGCGGGAGGGGTTGACATCCGTTTATGCTCGGATTTAGCATAACGAGGAGGCGCGAGCCTCTTTTTCTTCGGTCTATCTAATTCTCAAAACGAGCATTTCGGAGGTCGATCATGCCCGCACCGCAAGCCGCCGCCGTCTCATCTCGCACCGCCGATCTTGGCAATCGCCTCGCCGGGGTCGTCCCGCCCCTCGAGTGGGCGGTCCACGAGCCCTGGATCGCCGAGATCGAACGCTGGAAGCGCGAGCGCGGCGCCTTCGTCCTGGCGCACAACTACCAGACTCCGGAGATCTTCCACGGGGTGGCCGACTTCACCGGCGACTCGCTCGCCATGGCCTATGCCGGAGCCGAGACGGAGGCCGAGGTGCTCGTCGTCTGCGGGGTGCACTTCATGGCCGAGACGGCCAAGATTCTGAGCCCCGAGAAGACGGTACTGCTGCCCGATCTCGCGGCGGGATGCTCGCTCGCGGAGTCGATTCGCGCGGCGGACATCCGGGCGCTCCGAGCGCGTCATCCCGGAGTTCCGGTCGTCACCTACGTCAACACGTCGGCGGCGGTGAAGGCGGAGTCGGACATCTGCTGCACCTCGGCCAACGCCGTGGCGGTGGTGGAGTCACTCGGCTCGGACAGGGTGATCTTCCTGCCCGACGAATATCTGGGGCGCTACGTCGCGTCGCAGACCGACGTCGAGGTGATCCTCTGGAACGGGCACTGTGAGGTTCACGAGCGGTTCGAGGCGGAGGATCTGCGGGCCTACAGGCAGGACCGCCCGGGGATCGAGATCGTCGCCCACCCGGAGTGCCCGCCCGAGGTGCTGGCGGAAGCCGATTTCGTCGGCTCGACCGCGCGCATGATCGATCATGTGCGCACCGTCCGGCCGCAGGAGGTGCTGATGGTGACCGAGTGCTCGATGAGCGACAACGTCGCGGTCGAGCTGCCGGACGTGAAGTTTCATCGGCCGTGCAACCTCTGCCCGCACATGAAGCGGGTGACCCTGCCGAAGATCGCTGCGGCTCTCGAGTCGATGACGCCGCAGATCGAGGTGCCCGTCGAGGTGGCCGAGCGCGCGCGCATCGCCGTCGAGCGGATGCTCGCCGTGAGGAGCTACCGATGACCGCGATGAAGGTGGTTCCGGCGGATGTCGTCATCGTCGGGGGCGGCGCCGCCGGCCTCGCCGCGGCGCTCGGCTGCAGGGGGCTCGACGTCCGAGTACTGGCGCGGGTCGAGGGTGGGGCGGACGGCTCGACCGCGATGGCGCAAGGCGGCATCGCCGCAGCGATCGGCGACGGCGACTCAACGGCCGCGCATGCCGCAGACACCGTGGCCGCGGCGGCGGGCCTGGCTGACCGATCGGTCGTCGATGCGGTCACGGCGGCGGCTCCCGAATGGATCTGGCGTCTGGAGCAGCTTGGGGCACGTTTCGATCGTGGCGCCGACGGTGCCCTCAGCCTGGGGCGGGAGGCGGCGCATTCGGCGGCTCGGATCGTTCACGCGAGCGGCGACCGCACGGGTGCGATGGTCGCTCGGACGCTCGGTCGTGCCGTCGCAGCGAGCGATCACGTCACCGTGGCGCCGGCGCGAGCCCTCGATCTGGTGGTGCGTGACGGGCGGGTGGCGGGGGTCGAAGCGGAGCACGACAAGGTCGGACGTGTCATCTACAGCGCTCCCGCAGTAGTCCTCGCCACCGGAGGTATCGGCCAGGTGTTCGCCGATACGACGAACCCCTCGACCTCCACCGGAGATGGTCTGGCGATGGCGGCCCGGGCCGGAGCGAAGCTGATCGATCTCGAGTTCGTGCAGTTTCACCCGACGGCGCTGGCTGTCGATCGTGACCCGCGCCCGCTGCTGACCGAGGCGCTGCGAGGGGCCGGCGCCCTCCTCGTCGACGAGCAGGGTCGACGCTTCATGACCGGGATCGACGAACGGGCGGAGCTGGCACCTCGAGACATCGTCGCGCGGGCGATCGCCCGGCAGCTGGAGGAAGGGCACGAGGTGTACCTCGATGCCCGATCGGTCGCTCCCGAGGACTTCCCGACTCGCTTCCCGACGGCGTTTTCGTCCTGCCGCGAACACGGTCTCGACCCGCGGCGCGACCTTCTGCCTGTGCGACCGGCAGCGCACTACCACATGGGTGGGGTGGCGACCGATCTCGACGGGCGCACCTCGCTCGCCGGCCTGTGGGCGGCGGGGGAGGTCGCCTCGACCGGGCTCCACGGCGGCAATCGGCTGGCGAGCAACTCGCTGCTCGAGTGCCTGGTGGCCGGAGATCGCGTGGCCGCCGATCTCGTCGCCCGAGCCTTCGAAGCCCCCGTGCCGCTCGTCGCGCTCCCCGCCAGCGCCGACTTCCCTGCCCGTGACTTCGGTCTCGAGGAGGAGATTCGTGCCCTCGCGAGCCAGCACCTGGGAGTGATTCGGAGCGCCTCCGGGCTCGACGAGGCACTGACCCGATTGGCGAGGCTCGAAGAGAGGGCGGACAGCGCTCATCCGACGACCCGCAATCTGTGGACGGTGGCGAGTCTCGTGGCCGCCTGGGCACGCCGTCGCGCCGAGTCTCGCGGCAGCCACTTCCGCCGCGACCGCCCCGCGTCCGTGGCGGAAGACGAGGTTCGCTGGGCCGGAAGCATGGCGACGGCGCCGTGGCAGCCGGAGTTCGAGCCCCACCTCGCTCCTTCCCGATCCGTGGCGGTGGGCAGATGAACTCGCTACAACTGAGCCTGCCCCTTCGAGCGGCGATCCGCGTCATCGAGAGCGCCCTCGAGGAAGACCTCGGCAGGGCTGGCGATCTGACGAGCGACAGCCTGCTGCCGGCCGCTCAGCGAGACGCCGGAGAAATCGTCGCCCGCGAGGAGGGCAGGGTGTGCGGGCTCGAGGGGGCCCGCCTTGCCTTCGAGCGTCTCGACCCGGAGGCGGCGTGGACGGCGCTGGCTGCCGATGGCGACGACGTCGAAGCCGGCACGGTGCTCGCTCGCATCGAGGGCAGAACCCGGGCGCTTCTCGCCGCGGAGCGCACGGCGCTCAACCTGGTCGGCCGGCTCTCCGGGATCTCGACCGCGACCCGCGAGCTCGTCCGCAAGGTCGAGGGGAGTGGTGCGCGGGTGATCGACACGCGCAAGACCACCCCTGGGCTTCGGGCGCTCGAGAAGTACGCCGTGCGGGTCGGCGGTGGCGGGAATCATCGCTTCGCTCTCGACGACGCCGTCCTGATCAAGGACAACCACCTGGCTGCAGTGGGTTCGGTCGCGGCCGCGATCGAACGTGTGCGTTCCGCGGTCGGTCACACGGTGACGATCGAAGTCGAGGTCGACGACCTCGAGCAGCTCGAAGAAGTGATCGCCGCCGGCGGCGATGCGGTGTTGCTCGACAACATGGCCCCCGAAATCCTGCGGGAGGCGGTCGAACGGGTCGCCGGGCGGATGGTGACGGAGGCATCCGGAGGGGTGAACTCCGAGACGATCGCCGCGATCGCCGCCAGCGGTGTCGATCTGATCTCGGTGGGAGCGCTGACCCACAGCTCGCCGTCATTCGACGTCGGCTTCGATCTGGTCCCACGGTGATGCCGTCGGACCTCCGCTCCCGATAGACTGGGTCCGTGAGTGAGGGGCTGGTACAGATCGGCCGGAGCCGGCGCGAGCCGCGGCCGGAGTGGCTGAAGATTCGCCTCGAGACGCCTCGGCGCTATCACGAGGTGCGCAAGCTCGTGGAGCGGCTCGATCTCCACACGGTCTGTCAGGAGGCGCGCTGCCCGAACATCTACGAGTGCTGGGGTGAGCACGGCACCGCGACGTTGATGATCCTCGGGGACATCTGCACCCGTCGCTGTGGTTTCTGCGCGGTGACTTCCGGGCGACCCAACCCCGGGGTCGACGAGCTGGAGCCGGCTCATGTGGCCGAGGCGGTCGAGGCGATGGGGTTGCGGCATGCGGTGATCACTTCGGTCGATCGCGACGATCTGCCGGACGGCGGCGCGCGGCACTTCGCCGACGTGATCCGGGCAATTCACGAGCGGGTCGCCGGCTGCGCGGTCGAGGTGCTGACGCCCGACTTCCGCGGTGTGCCGGAGGCTCTGGACATCGTGCTGGGCGCCGGGCCGGAGGTCTTCTCTCACAACATGGAGACGGTGCCGCGCCTCTACCGCCAGGCGCGTCCCGGGAGCCGGTGGGACCGGTCCCTCGGCCTCCTCGCCGACGCGGCGGCCAGCAAAGCGCGGGGCGAGTACGACGGAGTCCTCAAGACGGGGATCATGCTCGGCCTCGGCGAAGAACGCGAAGAGGTCGAGACGGTTCTCGCAGAGATTCGAGCCGCCGGGGTCGAGGTCATGACGCTCGGTCAGTACATGCAGCCGACCCGGGAACATCTGCCGGTGGATCGCTGGGTCCCGCCGGAGGAGTTCGACGACTACCGGCGGCTGGCCCTCGAGCTCGGCTTCACGCACTGCGAGTCCGGGCCTCTGGTCCGCAGCAGCTACCATGCCCACGAGCACGTCGGCAACGAGCCGGCCTCGGCTGCAGCGCCTTTGCGCCGCGCCGAGACGGCCGTTACAATCGAAGAGCGCCGGGCAACACCTTCCGGCGCATCCCCGAACAGAGAGTTGCTGGATCCCTCATGACGACCGAAGTGAAGATTCGTCCGCTCGAAGACACCGATTTCGGTGCGATCACCGGTCTCGACGAGAAGATTCTCGGTGAGTACCGGCCAACGGTCTGGGAGACCCGCCTGGGCTACTACCTGCGTCGCGACCCGGACGCTTCGCTCGTCGCGGAGGCCGGCGGCAAGATCGTCGGTTTCATGCTGGGCGAGGTCCGCTCCGGTGAGTTCGGACTCGAGGAGGCGACCGGGTGGATCGAAGTGATGGGCGTCGATCCCGACGTCCGGGGGCAGGCGATCGGGCGTCGCCTGGCGGATGCGATGCTCGAGTACTTCGAGAGTCGCGGCGCCACCGGCGTGCGCACGATGGTCGACGAGCAGGCCCCGGGGATCGCGGAATTCTTCAAGGCGCTCGGCTTCGAGCACGCCGGCCTGACGCCTTTCTTCAAGTCGCTCGGCAAAGGAGCCATCGATGGCGACCAGTAAGACGCACCTGCCGAAGAAATACCACGACGCCGTGATCAAGTGGCGGGACACGTTCCTGCCCGACTACGGCTTCCTGATGGACAACTGGGAGAAGCACTTCCCCAAGGAGCCGCGCTTCGAGGCGTGTGCCTACCGCGAGCTCGGGATCTGCGACGAGATCGAATGCGGCGACCTCAAGGGGCAGCCGAAGTTCACCCGCGCCGCCGACCTGGACCCGAAGCAGGCGGCCCATCTTCTCGGAGCGATCACCGCCCAGGCGAGCACCGAGTTCGGCTCGATTCAGCAGCACCGCCTGACTCTGGCGCGGGCGCAGAGCGAGAAGGACCAGATCTGGATTCTGCGCATGATGGCGGAAGAGCTCCGGCACGGCTACCAGATGCTGCATCTGCTCCTGGAGGACGACTGGAGCAGCGTGTCCGATACCAAGGGCCCCGATCTCGTCGAAGAGATTCTCTCGATGACGACCGGCTCGCACGTGCTGGGCGCCTTCAACATCGAGTTCGATTCCTTCGTCGACAACGCCGTCTTCTGCGCATTGATCGACCGGGTCGGCAAGTACCAGCTCGACATGCAGAAGATCAGCGCCTACAAGCCGTACGCCGAGTCGATGCCCAAGATGCTCCGCGAGGAGGCGTTCCACCTGGCGGCGGGCGTCGTGCCGTTGCGTCGGTGGATGGAGGACGCGGCGCGCGGCGGTGTCTACGTCACCACCGAGGACATTCAGCGGACGCTCAACAAGTGGCTGCCGCGGGGCCTCGAGATGTTCGGCGACGAGCGCGGTGGCGGCACCAACGTTCGCTACGGCCTCAAGCCGTTGAAGAATCGCGAGGCGCAGGACCTCTACATCGAGGAGATCGGCAAGTTGATTCGCGATCTCAACATGCGCTACGTCCGTGCCCGCCTGCCGGAACTCAAGCTCGCTGAGGCCGAAGAGGTCCTCGAGAGGATCCTCACCGACGGCGACACCGTTCGCGGGATCGCCTGGAGCGATCTCGTGCACATGCCGCACCGGCACTTCTTCCGGCGTCGCGGCGAACCGGCCTTCGAGCTCACCGGCTGGGACGGCGAGTCCTTCGGCGATGCCAGCTCCTATCTCCACCACCTGCGCAAGCATCTGCCGGACGCCTACCGCGCGAGCAGCGACTTCCGCGACTATGCCGAGCAGCTCGAGCGCATCGACAGCGGTGAGCTGACAGCGGCCGACGCGGCCCGGGAAATGCCGTCCCTGCGAAGAGTCGGCGGCGCCTGCCCCTGCTCCAAGTCGGTGCGCTGGGTCGCGGACGACTCGGCTGCCGCAGTCAACGGCAACTAGGGCGATCCGAGAGCGTCGGTGAGCGTCTTCAGCCGCCTGGTGTTGCTGACGCTGCCGCTGGTGCCGAGGGCGCTGGTGGGGAAAGTGGCGGGCAAGTACGTCGCCGGCTCCGACCGCTCCGCCGCGCTCGACGTCGCCGAGCGGCTCAACTCGGAAGGGTGCATGGCGACGCTCGACCTTCTGGGTGAAGAGGTCACCGAGCGGGAGAAGGCGCTCGCCTCGACCAGGGAGTACGTCGCGCTGCTGGACGACATCGCGGCGCGCGGGGTCGATGCCAACGTCTCGATCAAGCTGACGATGCTGGGGCTGGAGATCGATCACGGTTTCTGTCGCGACAATGTCGAGCGCATCGCCGAGGCCGCCAAGGGACACGGCAACTTCGTTCGGATCGACATGGAGGATCGAACGACCACCGATGCGACGATCGCGATCTATCGCGAACTCCAGGAGCGGCACGGCAATCTCGGCGTCGTCTTCCAGGCCTACATGCGGCGGACCCTCGACGACATCGCCGCCCTGCCGGAAGAGGGGGCGAACGTGCGGATCTGCAAGGGGATCTACATCGAGCCCCGCGAGACCGCATGGAAAGGGTATGAGACGGTGCGCCTCGCCTTCGTCGCGGCGCTCGAGAAGCTCTTCGACCATGGCGTCTACGTCGGCATCGCAACCCACGACGAGTACCTGGCGTGTGCGGCGGTCGCATTGATCGATCGCTACCAACTCGACCGTTCGCAGTACGAGTTCCAGATGCTGCTCGGCGTCGACGACCCGTTGCGCCGGATTCTCGTCGACCAGGGCCACAGGCTGCGCGTCTATGTTCCCTACGGGCCGGACTGGTACGAGTACTCCATGAGACGCATGCGCGAGAACCCCGAGGTTGCCAGCCATGTCGTGCGCGCGACCCTCGGCAGGAGCTGACCGGAAGCGCCATCCGGAGCTGCTAACATGCCGGCGGGACGCTTGGTCGCGAGGAGGAGAGGAGGAGGACCATGCCGGCGGTCGAAGATCTAGGCATTCTTTCCAACATCCCACTGTTTCAGGGGGCGCGGAAAGAGGATCTGCAGGAACTCAACGGGCTGCTCCACAGGAAGTCTTTCCCGGCCGGGACGAACGTGATCACGGTCGCGGATCGCGGCGAGCTCGTCTTCATCCTGCTCGAAGGCACCGTCAAGATCTTCGTCGATCAGATCGACGGCTCGGAGGTCATCCTGGCGTTCCTCGGCCCCGGTGACACCTTCGGTGAGATGGGCATGGTCGGCAGCGCCGGCCGGTCGGCCAATGTCGTGACGCTCGAGAAGTGCGAAACGCTGGTGATGGACCGCGATTCCTTCCACCGCTGCCTGAAGAAGTTCAACGAGCTCTCCTACAACCTCGTGCGGCTCACCGCCCGCCGCCTGCGGCTGGCGAATGAGCAGATCCAGGCACTCTCGACGCTCGACGTCCGGGGGCGGGTGGCTCGCCAGATCGTCGCCTTCGCCCAGCAGTACGGCGAGCCGATCGAGCCTCGCGGAATGCGGATCCCGCTGCGCCTCACCCAGACGGACGTCGCCTCACTGGTCGGAGCCTCCCGCGAGCGGGTGAACCAGGTGATCGTCGACTTCAAGGAAAGCGGCTTCATTTCGGTCGATCCGACGCACCGGATCAGCCTCCACGATCCGGAAGCGCTGATCGCCCGCTTCCAGTAGCCGGGCCGACCGTTGGCGAAGCGGCCGGTCTTCTACAACTGCGACAAGTGCCCGGCGTACTGTTGCTCCTACCCGCGGATCGTCACGACGCGTGCTGATATCCGCAGGCTGGCGAAACGCTTCGAACTGACCTTCGAGCAGGCCAGAGAGCGTTTCACCAAAGACGGCGAGGAGAAGGGCGAGAGGGTGCTGCGGCACCGGCACGATCACATCTACGATTCGGTCTGCCGCTTCCTCGACCGCGAGACCCGGCAGTGCACCATCTACGACGCCCGTCCGGGGATCTGCCGTGAGTACCCGGGCAGCACTCGCTGCGGCTACTACGACTTTCTGAGCTTCGAGCGTCGGGCTCAGGAGGACCCCGACTTCATCCCCTCGGCCTGATCGACCATGATCCTCGACCTCCACGTCAGGAATCTCGCCGTTCTCGAGCGGGCGACCGTCGAGTTCGACCGCGGTCTCAACGTCCTGACCGGCGAGACCGGAGCCGGCAAGTCGATCGTCGTCGATGCGCTCGCGCTGCTGCGCGGGGCGCGGGCGTCGGGCGACCTGCTGCGGACCGGAGCCGACCGTCTCGTCGTCATCGGTCGCTTCACCCTGACGACCGCGATGCGGGAGGTGCTCGACGACGCCGGAGTCGAAGGAGAGAGCGACGAGTGCGTCGTCCGGCGCGAGATCGGTCGTGAGGGGCGCAATCGCGTCTTCGTCAACGATCAACCGGCAACCGTGAGGCTGCTGCGGGCTCTGACCGAGGAGTGCCTCTACCTTCACGCGCAGCGTGAGGAGCTGACTCTTGCCACCGCAGAGACGCAGCGCGACTTCGTCGACGGGCGCGGCGGCGAGAAGGGGAGGGCTCTGCTCGACGAGGTGGCTGCCAAGCACGCGCTCTATCGCGAACTGGCGACGCGTCTCGAGCGCGTGCGCGGCAACCGCCGACTGCACGAGGAGCGGATCGATCTGCTGCGCTTCCAGATCGGTGAGATCGACTCCGCCGGGCTGACCGCCGGGGAGGACGATGAACTCGCTGCGGAGCGCGCACGGCTGCGGCATAGCGAGCAGATCGCCTCGGTCCTCGGGCGCGGGCATCTGGAACTGGCCGAGGAGGACGGCGCTGCGGTCGAGAGGATCGCGCGCGCCGAGAACGCCCTGCGCACCATCGCCGAATGGGAGCCCGAGGCCGAGGCGTGGTCGCGGGAACTCGAAGAGCTGAGGATCCGCCTCGAGGAAGCGGCCGACGGCATGAGGCGCGCGCTCGACTCGGTCGCCGCCGATCCGCGCCGGCTCGATCAGGTCGAGGAGCGACTGTCGGTCCTCGACAGACTGCGCCGTAAGTTCGGGGAGCGGGTGGCGGACGTGCTCGACTATCGCAGGGAAGCGGCGACCGAGCTCGAGGGGCTCGAAGCCGACCTCGAAGACGGCTCCGCGCTCGAGGACCAGGTGACGGCGGCCCTCGAGGCCTACAGGAAGGCTGCGACCCGGCTGTCGAAGCAGCGCAAGGCCTGGGCGAAGGAGCTGGTGGAGGCGACCCAACGCGAGTTCGCGTCCCTGGCACTCGATCGCGCCCGGCTCTCCGTCGAGCTTCGCCGTCGGAGCGAGGCCGCGAGCCCGCTGAGGGTCGAAGGAAACCCCGTGGCGTTCGGCCCGCTCGGATACGACGACGTCGAGCTCTTCCTGGCTGCGAACCCCGGCGAAGAGCCGCGCCCTCTCGCCACCAGCGCTTCCGGGGGCGAGCTTTCCCGCATCTTCCTTGCCCTCAGGCTCGCCGCGAGAACTCGCGGCGAGGGGACCATTACGATGGTCTTCGACGAAGCGGACGCAGGCCTCGGCGGCGAAGCGGCATCAGCGCTCGGGCGCAAGCTCCAGGAGCTGGCAGAGGAGTCGCAGGTTCTGGCGGTGACGCATCTGCCGCAGGTGGCGAGTTTCGCCGACGTGCATCTCGGAGTGCGCAAGGCGGCCTCCGACGGTCGAACGCGAACGACTGTAGAGCGCCTCGATCAGACGTCGCGTACCGAAGAGATCGCCCGGATGCTGGCCGGCGACCGTCAGACGGAGACGGCACGTTCCCACGCGGAGGAGTTGATTGAATCCTCGAAACGCGGTGCTGCGTGATCACACGGTCTAGAATGACGCCGGACGTAGCGGCCGGCGTCGTGCCGGCCTCCCAAGGCCCGGCTCTGCGGGACCGCGAAGACGCGAGGGCAAGGGCATCAATCGGAAGCCGAGAGGAGGCAACCATGAGAATGCCAGGCGACGAAGAGGACGACGAAGGTACCACCGGAGGTGGAACCGGAAGCTGAAGAACCTGGCTGACAGGCGGTTTGACAGGACTCGCCTGTCAGCCCGCTTCCGGTGCTCCGATCAGGACGAACGGCGCCCAATGGAACGGATGCGCCCGCGCAGGATCTTCTAGGGCCTGCAGTTTTGCCCCGCGCAGAGAACTCGCTGCCGACTCTCCCTTGGAGAGCCCCTGATAAAAGTCGATCATCAGCTGAGGTGAGGTCGAATCCGCGACTTTCCACAGATTGACTCCGATCGCCCGAGCGCCGGCATAGAGAAAGGCGCGCGTCAGTCCAAGTAGGCCTTCCCCTCGGACGTTCCTGCCGAGTGCTGTTTCGCAACCGGAGAGCACGACGAGGTCAGCCTGCAAAGTGAGTTCGAACGCCTCAGCTACGGACAGATAGCCGTCGCTGGCGCCGAGGCTCTCGCTGGATCCGAGAATGATTGATGAGTCCGCTGGACGGTTTTCCGACACTTGGGCGTGAGCGGCGAAGTGAATCCACTGTGCGGTCTCGACAAGATCGAGCCGTGATCTCAAGGCGTCCTCGGTGGCCTCGCTCCCGATCCAGAGATGAGCGGGTCTTTGGATGGCTGCTGCGATCTCTTGAACCTCTCGCCTGGCGCCAGGTAGCCGACGCCAGCTGGTCGCGGTCTTCCCACCTGATCTCAGGTAGGTAGTGTCGGGATCCGCCAACGCGACGAAGTGTCCTCGCGCACTCCTGGCGCTTCGGACCTCACGACGAAGCTCTCGCCAAACGCCGGCCGAGGGTGCATAGACGACGGAGTGAGACTCGACGAAGTAGCCTGGCTCTGAGTCGGGCAGACCGCGAAGCCGGACCATGAGGGCCTCGAAAGGCAAGTAGTGGAGAGGGCCGTCGGGAATGACGATCCAGCGTGTGCGTCCTGCGGTTGACTCGAGCAGCGGATCGACGAGCGCGGCCCCGAGTTCCTTCGCCAGTGCCTGAAGACGCCCGAACGAGCGACGGGCGGGCTGGACGAGAGCCGCTCTCATCGAATGCACGAGCGGCCCGACTTCGCCGGCGTCAGGGAACGCGACGGAGACTAGCCCGTCGCTTGTCACAGCGAAGGCTAGAGCCCTGTCCGCAGTGAGAACGTATTGCACAAGGGCCTCATCGGGGTCGAGCACTTCCGCGATCTCGCGAACAGTGATCGGGTCCGGATAGCGTATGGAGGCATACCGGGGAGCTTCCCGTCGGAGTACTGCTGCGTCGCGTGAGAGCTGGTCGCGTGCTGCGTCCAGAGCTCGTTGGAGTTCGTCGAGCCTTCCTGCCTCCGCTCGAGTGTCGATCGCCGCTGTCAGAGCCTGCTGGGCATAGGCCACTGCCGCCAGGGAGTCTCGCTCCCGGTCGATCAGAGCCCGAGGAACGCGGTTCTGGGCTCCGGACTCGGCTGTTCTGAGCAACTCTGCGAGGCTTCTGGCTCTCGCCAGTTCTGCGAGCTGGAAAGCCTCCTCTTCGTGGCCGGCGCTCGGCTGAGACTGTGCCAGCTCGAGACGGATCTCGACCGCCAGGTCGAAGGCCTCCCGGACTCTTCCGAGGTAGGTGGCTCTGAGGTCGGCATCGGAGAGGCCGGAGCGAAGAGACTCGAGGATCTCCAGCGAAAAGAGGACGGCGTTGAGCGCCTCCTCGGTCTGTCCGCGCGCTCGCTCCAGGTGCGCCTGGTGGAGCGCCAGTTCGAATCGCAGACGCGGCGTGGATCCCGGACCGAGAGCTTCGACCCCCCGGGTCAGCCACTGCGTTGCAGGTGCCAGAAGCCCCTGGGCCAACGTCGCGCGACTCGCGATCAGGGCCAGCCGGGCTCTTGCCTCAGGGACGAGTTCGACGCCGGAGTTCATTGCCGATTCGACGATCCTGGAGGCTTCAAGAGGGTCGTTAGCGAGAAGGGCGACGGTGGCAAGTCCCACCTGACAACGGGTCTCGTTGAGATCCGCAGACTGCGCTACGAGGATCGCGGAGAGGAACGTAGCCCTGGCGGCCTCGAGCCGTCTCGCTGCGACCTCCGCCCAGGCCAGGGATGTCAACGCTCCCATTTCGGCTGTGGGATCGTTTCTGCGGCCGGCGATCTCTGCGGCTCGTTGGAGCAGGGGCCGTGCCCTTTCCGTGTCACCAAGGCTCGAAAGCGCTTCGCCGAGGGCGCGGCTGAGAGTCACCACCTTGCGTTCGTCTGCCAGTGCTTCTGCTCGCCGCAGACCGTCACGCCAGGTATCGAGGGCCTCCTCCCACTGTCCTCGAGCGAAGTACAGGTAGGCAAGGTTCGAGAGCGCCGAGAACTCGTCGCCCGCGATGCCGGTGAGGTCGGAGATTCTGATCGACTCCTCGTAGCTTGCGAGAGCCTGCTGGAAGTTCCCCCCTCGTCGTGCCGCAAGGGCGAGGTTGTTGAGGATGGAGGCGACTCGGCGCAGGTCCTGCCCCTTTCTCGCCTCTTCGAGGGCCTGTTCGTAGTAGCGGTGGCCTCGGCTCAGCAGCCCGCGGCGCGTGGCGACTCGCCCCAGGTAGTTGAGGGTCATGCCTGCCAGAGCATGGTGTCGGCCGGCCGTAGCAAGGGCCAGGGCAGCCTCCAGTCTCTCCACAGCTTCCTCTTGTCGACCGGCGGTAGAGAGGCCGACGCCCAACCAGTACTGACTCAGTGCCTCGAGGTACGGCTCACCGAGAGCGCGACTCGCTGCGAGGGCCTCCCTTCCGTGCCGCAGCGAGTCCGAGATCGAGGTCAGCTCCCTCTCGAGGGTCATCAATCTGAGCAGGGCTCGGATCCGCGGTCGCTCGTCGCCAAGGGCCCGCCAGCCGGCGACCTCGGCAAGGCTGAGATCCAGCGCCTCTTCCCACATCACTTTGGAGTTCTGCCCGTCGAGGTGGTTCGCACGTTGAGCGATCTTCTGGAGCTGGATCCTTCGATCGTCGTCGGTCTCCCAACCCCGAAGGGTCTCCAGGTGCAGGCGGACCCGTCCTCGCTCCGGACCCCCGTCGTAGGCGGTCAGCCTTAGCTGGTGCCGCCCGGGCCGAAGTCGTGCGGCGAGGCGTTCCTCGACGCCGATGCCGGAGTCTCCGTCCACGCGCTCGAGGACCGTTCCTTTTGCATCGATCAACTCAACGGCGACGTCGATACCTAGCTGCTCGGCCACGACCACTGCGTAGCTCTCGACGTCGACGATCACCCGAGTGGACCAACGACCTCCGGCATCGAGGTCGAGGTCGACCGCTGCACCCGGTTCCAGGGTTGCCCCTGGAACGTCGGACTTCTCTACAGGCCGGGCTCCCGCGCAGGCGATGACGACCGCCAGTGATGCCATGACGGACCAGGTACGCGCCTGCGTCTGGAGCGGTTCCCGAGCCCCGGACGACATCATGAGCCGTGGTTGCAGAGACGCCTCGCCCCGCTGTTCATTGACTTCACCCTGACCGTCGGACAGCATTGGCGCGCGTCCAGAACGATACACCAGAGGGGGGTGGACCGCTTGAGTGGCGAGAGGGACAGCAGGATCGGGGCCTATCTGGACGGCGACCCCGAGGTCGTCGCCGAGGTGGACCAGTGGATCCAGAGTGCGGCGCGCCCCTTCTTCCGCCGTCTGTCCTCGCAGTGGGACGACGTGCTGCAGGACGTCCGGCTCGAGGTCTTCAAGGTCTTCTCGAGCGGTCAGTTCCGCGGCGAGGCCAACCTCAAGACCTATGTCTGGAGGGTGGTCAACCACTCCTGCCTGGACCAGGTGAGGAAAGTTTCGCGCTGGATGTGGACCGATGTCGAGGAGTCCACGGAAGCGCAGGAGATCGTCGATCTCAGAAGGCAGCAGGAACGCCCGTCTCTGGCGACGACCGATCTCGTCACTCGGGTCCTCGAGCGGGTGTCGGAGGAGTGCAAGGAGATGTGGCGAATGCTGATCGAAGGGTTGAGCTACCGCGAGATGAGCAACGCCCTGGACGTCAAGGAGGGGGCGCTGCGGGTGAGGGTTCTTCGGTGTCGCAAGAAGGCGATCGAAGTGAGAGACGAATTGCTGGACGAGGGGGCGTAACAATCCGCGGTCTCGGACGCCCGTTTGAGGCGAGGGGAAACATCCATCCGAGAGGTTGAACTCCCATGTCGATTCCAAGATCCATCATCGAGAAGTTGCCGTTCTTCCTGAACGGCACGCTGTCGGAGGACGAGAGGCTCGAGGTCGAGCGCGAACTCGCCCGATCCGAAGAGCTGCGCGCCGAGCTGGAGCAGGTTCGCGAAGCAGCGCGGATCTTCGGGCATCGCTTGCCGGCCGAAGCGCTGGTCTCCTACGTCTTCGACGGCGTGACGGAAGGGCTGCCGGCGGATCTCATCGAGCGGCATCTGGCAGCGTCCCCGGGCGCGCGCGAGGAGTACGAGCTGCTGGTGGAGAGCCGTGACGCTCTCGACCGGAGCCGTGGCGCCGAGGCTCCCGCCGACGGCAATGTCGTCGCCGGACGGTTCGCCCCTGCGACCGCAGCGGCGAGCGGGTGGAGGCGACTTGCCCTCGCAGCGTCGATCGTAGGTGCCGCTTCCCTCGCCCTCGCCGGGTGGCAGTGGAGCCGACTGTCCGAGGGTGAGGCGCGTCTCGCCGACGTCGAGTCTCGCCTCGAAGAGGCGCTCGAGGAGCGCGACCCCGCGCCGCAGCCGGCGGGCGAGGGAGGGGAGGAGGCGCGTCAGCAGATCGAAGAGCTGCGTCTCGAGAACGAGCAGCTCGCCGCCGGCAAGAGCGACCTCGTCGATCAGGTGGCCAGACAGGAGGAGCAGATCGTACGGCTGGGCGAGCAGATCGCGGCACTCGAGCAGCCTCGAGCCAACCTCCCCGTCATCGATCTCTACCCCGGTGACATGGTGCTGCGGGGGGAGACGCCTTCGGACAGCGCCACCGTCCTCGAGCGGTCGGCCGGAGCGGTAGCTCTGATCCTCAACTCGGGCGCGGCCGGAGACGACCGGCTCGAGCGAATGCGAATCGTCGACGCGGCCGGGGCGGAAGTGTGGGCGTCGAGGGAAGCGCCGCTGCGGGACGAACTCGGCACTTTCACGGTGTCGGTCCCGACCGGTACGTTCGAAGCCGGCTCCTACACCATCGAGTTGATCGGCCGCCTGGGTGGCGAGGGTGAATCGACGGTCGTCGAGAGCTATCTCGTCGAGATTCGCTGAAGCCGGGCTGTCAGGGCCTTCGGCGCGGACGGTCCGGGCAGGGTAGCGGGTTGGGGTCTGCCGGCGTCGGTGGAGAGTCGGCGAACTCAGGCTAAGCTACCGCCATGGCCGTCGGGCGGGTCCGGGAAACGCGAACCTGGCGCTGGGGCGATCCCGTGGAGCCCCTTCGGGCGTGCCTCGATCGCGGTGGCGTGCTGGCGATCCCGACCGAGTCGAGCTACGGCCTTGCGGTGCGGCCCGACGACGAGCGAGCCGTGCGGCAGGTTTTCGATCTGAAACGCCGTCCGGAGGGAGAACCGCTTCCGGTCGTCGGCGGGAACCGCACCGCTTTCGAGTCTCTGGGCGTCGAACTCGATGATCCAGCCTTCGAACCGGTGATCGCCGCCTGGCCCGCAGCCTTGAGTCTGATCGCGCCGCTCACGCGCCGCGTCGCGGCCGCGGGCGGAGGGGAGACTCTGGCCGTGAGGGTCCCGAAGCATGCCGCACTACGAGGGCTGCTGCTCCAACTCGACCTCGCGCTGACAGCGACCAGTGCCAACCGGTCGGGGCAACCCGCGATTCTCGAGCCGACGGCCCTGCAGCCTCTGCTTCGAGGCGCCGATGCGTGGATCCTCGACGACGGTGTCCTGCCCGGAGGCGCTCCATCGACTCTGGTTCGACATGACGAGGGTGGCTGGCAGGTGCTGCGGCGGGGTCGCTACGACTTCGACCCGACAGAGTGAGCTATTGTGCGCGGGCGGTTTTCCGCAGTTTCTGTGGAAATCTCTGAGGAATCAGCGCGTTGACGTAGTGGTGGCGAGACGTTTCTGAAATGCAACCGAAACTGTGCACTCTCGAGCTGGCGCCCGGCGCCGTGCGCCGGGTCGTCGCGGCGGCGGCAGTGGCGTTCGCGGTCGCCTCGGCGGGAGCGACGCAACCGGCCGAGATCCTGCCGCTCGCGGAAGTGGAGCGGGGCCAGCGCGGCGAAGGATGGTCGGTGTTCGCCGGGGACGAGCCGGAGCGCTTCGAGGTCGAGCTGCTCGGCGTGTGGCGCGACATCAGTCCCGACTCGTCCTACGTTCTCGCGCGCCTCGAAGGTCGAGGTCTCGAGGAGAGCGGTGTCATCGCCGGCATGAGTGGCAGCCCTGTCTACATCGACGGCAGGCTGGTCGGTGCGGTGGCCTTCAGTTGGCCGTTCGCCAAGGAGCCGATCGCCGGAGTGACGCCGATCGAGAGCATGCGCGCGATCTCGGCCGGTGGGCCGGGGGCGCTGCAGCCCGCGACGGCGGGGCCGCCGACGGGCAAGGTCACCATGGAGGACCTCGTCGCCTTCGAAGGGTCCGAGGTGCAGTTGCGCGAGCGGCTGACCGCAGCGATGGGCCCGCTGGCCGGAACCGGGGCTGGAACCGGGGTCGGAACCCCGGAGCGCGGCAGAGGACTCCTGTGGACGACGGCCGGTTTCGGCGGACGGGTGACTCAGCTGCTCGAGGAGGTGGTCGGTCCCGTCGCCTCAGCGGGCCGCATGGAATCGGCCGAACCCGGAGCGACGGCCCTCGAGGGAGGAAGCGCGGTCGCAGCCGTCCTCGTCGACGGCGACCTGAGGCTCGCGGCCACGGGGACCGTCACGGAGCGTTCCGGAGACACGGTGCTCGCGTTCGGGCACCCGTTCCTCGGCCTTGGCGACATCGAGGTACCGATGGCGGAGGCGGAGATCGTCACCGTCATCCCGTCGATCGCGAGTTCCTTCAAGATCGGGAACCTCGGGAGGATCGTGGGGGCCTTCGACCGTGACCGACCCCCCGGCGTGAGCGGCACCGTGGGTAGGGAGACCCCGATGATCCCGCTCGAGGTGAAGGTCGATGCAGGCGTCGAGCGCAGCTATTCGATGCGGTTGGCGTCGGTTCCCGCCATCACCGGTTCGCTGGCGGCGACCTCCGTCCTCGGTGCGATCGACACGACGATCGGTGCCGGAGGCGAGCGTAGTGTCGCGCTGCGAGCGTCGATCGAGATCGCCGACCGCCGGTCGCTCGAGATCGAGCAGGTCTTCGACGGCCCCGTCGCCAGCCTGGAAGCGGTTGTGCACCTGCTCAACGTGATCGTCTATCTGCAGAACAACGGCCTCGGGGAAGCCCGTCTGGAGCGGATCGCGGTCGAGATCGATGTCGAACTCGAGCGCAGAGCCGCTCAGATCGTGGCGGCTCACGCATCACGCCCGCTGCTCGCGCCGGGCGAGACGACCCGAATCCACGTCGAACTGCAGCCGTGGCGGGGCGAGTCGATACGCCGTTCCATGGAGGTCACCGTGCCGGACGATCTCGAGACGGGACGCTACTTCGTGCTCGTCGGAGATGGAGCGAGCATCGACGCCGCGCGGCTGGAACTCGAAGCTTCAGTGCCCCGGACGCTGGATCAGGCTCTGGAGTTTCTCGACGGGCTCGAGAGTCGGCAGCGCCTGGCTCTGCTGGGAGTCTCGCCGCAGGCTGGATGGGTCGTCGACGGCGAGCCGCTGGCGCGACTCCCCGGATCGATCCGCTCGCTCTGGCGGGCTCCCTCGGGGGCCTCGAAGCCGATCGGCGCGGCGGTGCGGCAGAAGGCGTCGATGGACGCCGGCAGGCCGTTGGCCGGCCTGCTGCGTGTGGATCTCGACGTGCGCCGCGAGCCGAACTGGGACGCCTCCTCGGCGGGGCGACGATGACGAGAGGGAAACAACCGATGAACACGACTCGAGCTCGCAAGGGCAACCGCCGGGGCCGTAGGGCGATCTGGATCTGGGTGGTGACGCTCTCGACCCTGGCCGGACTTCTCGAGGCAACGGAGACGAGGATCTTCCGGCAGCGAACGCGCGCGGAGCTCTCGAGAGGAACCCTGGAGGGATTGGCTCTCACGGCGGAAGGTGCGCTACGGCCCGCGACCCGCTTCGAGCGCGGTGCAGAAATCGAGGAGCCCTATGTCTTCTCCGCCGTGCGTTCGCCCAACGGCTGGTGGCTCGGAACCGGGAACGCCGGCCGTCTTCTCGAAGTGGGCGACGACGGCAGTGTCCGGACCGCGTGGACGGCTCCCGAGCCGGAGATCTTCGCGCTCCATGCCGAGGAGGGGGCGGTCTACGTCGGCTCGTCGCCGCGAGGGGGAGTCTATGAACTCGAGTCCGGTGAACTCGAATCCGGTGGGCTCGAGAACGGGGAGGCGGAGAAGATCTTCGATCCCGAGGCGACCTACGTCTGGTCCATCGCCCGCGCTCCCTGGGGCGAACTGATCGTCGCGACCGGCGATCCGGGGCATCTCTACGCGATCGACGGCGACGGCGCCTCGACCCTGCTCTACGAGAGCGAGGAACCCCACCTGCGAAGTCTGCTCGCGGTCGGCGACCAGGTTCTCGTTGGCACGTCCGGTGAGGGGCGCGTTCTCTCGCTCACCGCCGACGGCTCGGTCCGCACCGTGTACGACTCCGACCTGCCGGAGGTCGTCGGTTTCGCAGCCTCACCGGAGGGACGGTGGTTCGCGGCAGCGGTGTCGTCGGAAGCCTCGCTTTCGGCGCCGCGGCAGGGCGCGAACGGGGGCTCGGCTCAGGAGCCTGCCGTGGAGGTCTCGGTGGAACCGGCAGAGAGTGTGGACAGCGCCGCGTCGACTCCACGTACGATCCTCCTCGCGGGTCGCGGTGCCACCGGAGCGGAGGAGGTCGCCAGGCTCGACGAGGAGACCGGCTATGCCCTGGCCTGGATCGACGGGCGGGTCTGGCTCGGCACCGGCGTCGAAGGGAAGGTCTACTCTCTCTATCCGGAGGGGCTGTCGCTGGAGGCGACGGCCGGAGACCGGCAGGTCGTCGCCCTCTTCGGGGGCGAGCCGGCGTCTCTGGTGACGACGAACGGCGCTGCGGTCTACACCGCCGCCGGCCGCGGGCAGGGCGGCACCTACCTCAGCCAGCCGCTCGATGCCGAGGCGACCGCCCGCTTCGGTCGTCTGCGGTGGCTCGGATCGGCCGACGACGAGTCCGCCGTCCTTTTCAGCGTTCGCAGCGGCTCGAGTTCGACTCCCGATCGAACCTGGTCGGGCTGGAGCGCAGCGCGGAGCGGTCGCGAGATCGACCTCGCCGAGGTGCCGGCAGGGCGCTACGTGCAGTGGCGTCTCCAGCTCGAGCCCTGGCTTCGGGGAGCAGGCGGCGGTGACCTCTGTCGAGGTCTCGTACCGGCAGCACAATCGTGCGCCGACGATTCGCTCGTTCGAAGCGATGGCTCCAGGGCAGGTGCTGGTGCCGTCGTCCTTCAACCCCGGAGACCAGATCTACGAGCCGGCTCATCCGGACCGGGAAGGGATGTTCACCGTCCTCGAGCCGACGCAGCGAGGCTCGAACGGCAGGCTCAAGACACTCTGGCGAAAGGGATACCTGACCCTGCGTTGGGAGGCCGAGGACGCGAACGGCGACCCGCTCGAGTACGACCTTCACTTCCGTCCCGAGCCAGGCCGTGGCGCGCAGCGGTGGTTTCCCCTCGCTGAGGGTATCGACGAGACCTACTACGGCTTCGATGCCACGGTGCTGCCCGACGGCGTCTACCGATTCCAGCTGACGGCCAGCGACGGAGGCGCCAACGACGAGTCGGAGGGCAGAGAGGTGGCCATGACCTCGGCGCCTGTGGTGGTCGATCACTCACCTCCGAGTCTCGACCTCGTCACCGGGCGAACGGTCCGGGTGGCCGACGCGCTGAGCCCGATTCGCAGCGCCGAGGTGTCGATCGATGCGGGAGAGTGGTCGCCCGCGAGGTCCGAGGACGGCCTGCTCGACGGCAAGTCGGAGACTCTGGTCGTCGAGCCTCAGCCCGATGCGGGTCTCGTCCTGCTTCGTGTCATGGACGCCGCGTTCAACTCGACGACCTTCGAGGTGCGGGAGGAGACGCCGTGAGCCACTCAAGGATCGCCGTCTACGCGGGTTCCTTCGATCCGATCCACAACGGCCATCTCGACATCGTCGAACGCTGCCGGAAGGTGTTCGACGAGACCATCGTTGCGGTCCTCAGCAACGAGGAGAAAGTGCCCTCCTTCTCGACCGAGGAGCGGGTAGCGATGATCGACGCCGAGCTCGAAGGCTACGACGACTGCCGAACGGAGAGCTTCTCGGGCCTGCTCGTCGACTACATGGATTCGGTCGGCGCGCGGACGATCGTGCGTGGCCTTCGCGCCGTGTCGGACTTCGAGTACGAGTTTCAGATGGCTCTCATGAACCGGCGGCTCAACCCTGAGGTGGAGACGGTGTTCATGATGCCGCGCGAGGACTGCATCTACCTCTCGAGTCGTCTCGTCAAGGAGGTGTTCATGCTCGGCGGCGATCTCACCGGGCTGGTGCCGCCGAGAGTCCTCGAGAAGCTGGCTCGGATCCGAAGCGAGCGTTTTCCTGGCTGAGTCGCCGGCGATCGCGGCCCTTCTGCGAGCGCTCCCCAAGGCGGAGCTCCATGTCCATCTCGAGGGGGCGATGCCGCCGGAGCTGCTCCTCGAGCTGGCTCGGCGCCACGGCGTGGAGCTGCCGGCCGCCGACCTGGCGGGAGTCCGGGATTGGTTCGTCTTTCGCGACTTCGAGCACTTCGTCGAGATCTATCTCGCCTGCTCGGACTGCCTCCGTGAACCGGAGGACTTCGGGCGGCTGGCGGAGGCGTTCGTCGATGCGCAGGCGGCTCAGAACGTCGTCTACAGCGAGGTGCACTTCACGATCTCGACCCATCTGGCGCGCGGTCTCTGCGGGGACGAGATCGCCGAGGCGCTGAGCGCCGCCTTCGACGCCGGCCGTCGGCGCGGGGTCGAGGTCAGGCTGATCCCCGACATCGTGCGCAATCTGGAGGTCGAGCGTGCCGACCGGACGCTCGAGTGGGCGCTCCGGCACCAGGGGGGGCTCGTCGTGGCACTCGGGCTGGCGGGGATCGAAGGACACCCGGTCGCCCCTTTCCGCGAGCACTTCGAGGAGGCTCGCAGTGCCGGTCTGGCGACGACGGCTCACGCCGGTGAGCAGACCGGGCCGGACGCCGTGCGCGAGGTGCTCGACATCTGCTCTCCCGAGCGGATCGGCCACGGAATCTCGGCGGTCGGCGATCCGGCACTGATCCGCCGGCTGGTCGCGGAGCGAGTGCCGCTCGAGGTGTGCCCGACGTCGAACGTCCGGCTCGGATATGCCCCGTCGATCGCCGAGCATCCGCTCGATCGTCTGTGGCGGAGGGGGTCGCCCTTTCGATCAGCTCCGACGACCCACCCCTCTTCGGAACGACCCTCCTTGCGGAGTACGAATCCGTCTCAGAGGCCTTCGGCTATAGTGCCGGAGAGATGATCGAGCTCGCGAGGGCGGCCTTCGAGCACGCTTTCCTGTCGGAAGAAGAGCGGGCCCGGTATCTCGAACGCTTCGAGCGAGCGGTAGCCGAGGTCACGCAGTCCTGAACGAGAGCGGAGGCGTCATGCCCGATCCCAAGATCCCCCAGCGAACCCCTTACGTCCTAGAGGTCGAGCCCGGCCGCTACTTCTGGTGCTCCTGCGGAGAGTCGCAGAATCAGCCCTACTGCGACGGCTCGCACAAGGGGACGGAGTTCCGCCCGGTGATGCTCGAGGTCGAGGAACGGCGTCACGTCGCCTTCTGCGGCTGCAAGCATACGGACGGTTCTCCGATGTGCGACGGCTCGCACTCCCGACTGGCAGCCGAGGACGCCTGAGCGACCTCGGCCCGGCATCGCACTTCGGGCGCTGCGGGGGCGCCGCCCCTAACGTGAGCTGAGCGCCGCCAGCCGTGCTGCTTCGAACTCGTCGCCCGGGTTCCAGCGCGGTAGCTCGTCGTCGTTGGCGATCTCGTAGGTGCACAGGAACGCCAGGCGGGCGTCCTCGACCATGCCGTCGAAGTTCCAGTCCTCCTCCAGCTCGTCACTCGGCTGGTGGTAGATGTCACGCTCCCACGCTTCGATCTGCTCCTGGCCCCACCCTTCGGGACGGTCGCGAAAGCGCGAGCCGACGTCGAGGTAGATCGCGGGAACGCCGATCCGGGCGAAGTTGAACTGGTCGGAGCGGTAGAAGAAGCCGCGATCCGGGAACTGGTCGCCCACGACGATGCGGTCCTGGCTCCCCGCGTGCCGCTCGACGACGGCGTCGAGGGACGACTTGCCGTAGCCGATGAAGGTGACGTCCTCCGTCCGCCCCCAGATGTTGCCGCCGTCGAGGTTGACGTTGCCTGCGATCGCACCGGCCGGGAAGGTCGGGTTGCGGGCATAGAAGGCGGAGCCGAGAAGCCCCTGCTCCTCGGCGGCGACGAAGAGCGCGAGCACCGAGCGGCGGGGGCGCTCGCCGACCGCCTGGAGCGCCCTCAGCGCTTCGAGTATCTGAGCGACACCTGCGGCGTTGTCGAGCGCGCCGTTGTAGATCGTGTCGCCGTCGGCATCGGGCTGACCGACGCCCAGGTGGTCATGGTGCGCGGTCAGGACGACGACCTCGTCGGCGAGGTCGGGATCGGCCCCTTCGAGAAGTCCGAGGACGTTCGCCGTTTCGACCCTCGAGACTTCGTTCGTGAGCGTCAGCGAAGTGCTCACGCCCAGCGGCACCGGCTGGAAGTCACGACTCCGGGCCGCCTCGACGAGTTCGTCGAGATCGTGACCGCCTGCGGCGACGACCTCACGCGCCGCAGCTTCCGTGACCCAGCCTTCGATCTGGGTCGTGGCGGCGGCGTCGGCCGGCAGCTCGAACTGCGGACCCGTCCAGGAAGTCTGCACCACCTGGTAGGGATAGCCGGCCGACGGAGTGGTGTGGATGATGATCGCACCGGCCGCGCCGACCCGGGCTGCCGTCTCGTACTTGTAGGTCCAGCGTCCGTAGTAGAGCCGCCGGTCGCCCTCGAACAGCTCGTCGTCCCAGTCCGGGTCGTTGTTGAGCATCACGAGGACCTTGCCGGCGAGATCGGCGGTTCCGAGGTCGTCCCACCCGTACTCGGGTGCCTGGATGCCGTAGCCGACGAAGATCAACTCGGCGTCTTCGATCCGCGCAGTCTCGCTCTGGACGCCGGAAGCGGCGATGAAGTCGTCCCAGTGCGCCAGATCGACGGTGGTATCGGCGCCCTCGAAGGTCCAGGTGGCAGGGGCGGAGGCGGTCACGCTGACGATGTCGAACGGCTGGAACCAGCCGCCGTCGGCGGCGCCGGGAGAAAGCCCCAGTCCCTCGAGACGGGCAGCGAGATACTGCTGGGTCATCCGGTCGCCCTCGCTCGCCGGCCCCCTGCCGCCGTACGCATCGCTCGCCAGTTCGGCGATGGTCTCTCGTAATCCGGCGGCGGAGACGGCCTCGGCGGCGCTGCGCACCTCTTCGGGAATCTCCATGCTCGCTCCGTCCTCTGCGGGCGGATTCTCGGGAACCGGGGAGGTGCAGCCTGAGAGCAACACGAGGGCGAGTGTGACGAGAGAACGTGGCGGATTGAGTGGCATCCTGACCTCCTGATAGGTTGCGAGAGCGCGCACTCTACCCTAGGGCCAATGATCCTCCGTACCGTCGTTCGGGACTGCCTCTACGTCAATTGGACGGTCGAGGCCTCGGTTCTGCCAGCCTTGCCGGAACCTCTCGCCTACGAGCTCCACGAGGGGTCCGAGGGGCGCTGCGCGCTCGTCTCGACCCTTCTCTTCCGCCAGACCGGCTTCCGGTTCGAGTCGTTCCCCCTCGTGCGCCTGAGCTACCCCCAGTGCAACGTCCGCTTCTATGTCACCGACGGCGACGGCATTCCTGCGGTGGCCTTTCATCGCCTGATGGCACCGACGTGGGTGACGGCTCTGGCCCGCCTGTCAGGCCGGCGGGAGTTGAGGCCTGCGGCGATGACGTTTCCGAAGACAGCGTCGGCGCCTACCGGAAGACGCAGGTGGCGAGTCCTCGCCGAGGGGCGACTCGACCTGTCGGCCGAAGTCGCCTCTCCCACCCTCATGGGCAGCCCCGACTTCGGCTCCTGGGAGGCGACCTGTCACTACGTCCGGCGACGTGACCGGGGCTACATTCTCGGTCCGCGTGGCCTCACGCGCGTGGAGACCGGCCACGAGGCGACTGAACTGCATCCCGCCAGGGTTGAGATCCATCGCGACGGGATGTTGCGACGTTGCTTCCCGGGCCGACCGCCGGAGCTGCATTCGGCCTGGATCTGTCCGGAGATGCCGATGCGCTTCGTCGTCGATTCCGCCGGCCGCGAGGCGATCGATCGGCGTCTGCCGGCCCCCGGCTAGCAGTTTCCGGACCTTGTCGACCGACGAGAGCTTCGACGGCTGCGGCTTCGCCCTGCGGAAGCAGCGGGAGCCCGAACCGGCAGGAGGCGGGTAGAGGATGGCCGCCGCTCCGCCCCAGACGACGGTCAGTGAAGTCGTACCCGTAAGCCCTTCGCCATGCCTGTGGAATCACGGAAGGGGACCAGCAACAGGCGAAGACGAGAGGGCTATTGACCCAACCTTCGACGCCAGGCGGGCGAGTCTGGAGGCTCTGATATCTTGCCGCGGATGAAGGGACGGTTCCATCCGCGCTCGTCGCGCCGATCCTGCGAGGTGCGCGGCTCGTGAACCGGACACCTCCAAGAGACCGGAGGCCGCAGAAGGTCGCCGTGCTGGCCGGAGACGGCATCGGCAAGGACGTGACGGCGGAGGCGGTCAAGATCCTGGAGGCCGCCAAGGAGCGCTGGAACCTGCCGCTCGAGCTGGTCTCGCTGCCCTGGGACGCCGACCGCTACCTCGAGACGGGTGAGACCCTGCCGGAAGGGGCGCTCGAGACGTTTCGCGACGAGTACGCGGCGATCTTCATCGGCGCCTACGGCGATCCGCGGGTCCCGGACATGAAGCATGCCGCCGACATCCTGCTCGGCATCCGCTTCGGCCTCGATCTCTACATCAACTACCGGCCGATCCGGCTCTATTCGGACGAGTTGTGCCCGCTCGTCGACAAGCGGGCATCCGACATCGACTTCGTCGTCTTCCGGGAGAACACCGAGGGCGCCTACGTCGGCGTCGGCGGCAATTTCAAGAAGGGCACCGCCGACGAGGTCGCGGTGCAGGAGGAGATTCACACCCGCAAGGGGGTGGAGAGGATCCTACGGGCGGCCTTCGACTGGGCGGTCGAGCACGATCGCCCGAACGTGTGCATGGCTGACAAGTCGAACGTCATGCAGTTCGGCCACGATCTCTGGCAGCGGGCGTTCCTCGAAGTCGCCGAGGACTACCCGACCGTCGAAACGAGTCACTACTTCGTCGATGCGTTGGCGATGCAGCTCGTCCGCAAGCCGGAGTCGTTCGACGTGATCGTCACCAACAACATGTTCGGCGACATCCTGACGGACCTCGGCGCCGCGCTGCAGGGCGGGTTGGGTGTCGCCGCATCGGCCAATCTCCACCCGGGGCGGGTCTCGATGTTCGAGCCGGTGCACGGTTCGGCACCCAAGTACGCCGGGTCGGGGCGTGCCAATCCGGTGGGAGCGGCCGCTTCCGTAGCCCTGCTGCTGGAGGAGCTCGGGCACGCGGAGGCGGCGCGTACGCTCGACCGTGCGATCGGGGATCTGATCCGGGCGGGCATCTCGACTCCGGACCTCGGCGGCGAGGCGACCACCTCGGAAGTCGGCGACCGACTGGCGGCTGCCGTGGCTTCGGAAGGTGGGCTCTGAGAGGGTCGCCCGGCGTTTCCTGCCCTCCATCCGCCGCCCCCCTATAATCGCTTCGTGGCGTTCTCCGAATCCGAGCTCATCTACGACTGGAATCTCGCCGGGGACGGCGAGATGCGTCCGGCTCGTGGAACCGTCGAACTCGACGACGAGACCTTGCGCGACGGGCTGCAGTCCCCTTCGGTCCGCAGCCCGTCGATCGACGACAAGCTCAGAATCCTCCACCTGATCGCCGATCTCCGCATCGAGTCGGCGAACATCGGTCTTCCCGGTGCCGGGGCCCACGTCGTGGAAGACGTCACTCGCCTGGCCCGGGAGATCGTCGACCAGCGTCTGCCGATCGCCCCCAATTGCGCCGCTCGGACGCTCGAGGCTGATATCCGGCCGATCGTGGAGATCTCCCAACGGACCGGTGTGGCGATCGAAGTCGCCTGCTTCCTGGGCTCGAGCCCGATCCGTCAGTTCACGGAGAACTGGGACCTCGAGCGGCTGCTCGCCCTGACCCGCGATGCCGTCTCTCTCGCTGTCGGAGAGGGTCTCCCGGTGATGTACGTGACCGAGGACACCACTCGAGCGCGGCCGCGGGACCTCGAGGCCCTCTACACGGCGGCCGTGGAGGCCGGAGCGCGCAGGGTCTGTATCGCCGACACCGTCGGGCACGCCACGCCCAACGGGGTGGCGCGCATCGTCAGCTTCCTCAGGGGGGTCGTCGATGCCACCGGAGAGGAAGTCGCCGTCGATTGGCACGGGCATCGCGACCGCGGCCTGTCGGTCATCAACTCCCTCGCTGCGGCTGCGGCGGGCGCCGACCGTCTGCACGGCACCGCTCTCGGCATCGGCGAGAGGGTCGGCAACACCGCGATGGACCTCCTTCTCATCAATCTGCAGCTGATGGGGTGGTCCGATCGGGAGCTGACCTCGCTTCCCGAGTACTGCCGTCTCGTCGCTGAGACGACCGGCGTGCCGCTGCCGGACAACTATCCCGTGGTCGGCAGGGATGCCTTTCGCACCGGCACCGGCGTCCACGCCGCGGCGATCATCAAGGCTCGGGAGAAGGGCGAGGACTGGCTGGCGGACCGCATCTATTCCGGAGTTCCTGCGGCCCTCGTCGGGCGGCGGCAGCGCATCGAGGTGGGACCGATGTGCGGGCGTTCGAACGTCGTCTACTGGCTTCGTGATCGCGGTGTCGAGCCGACCGAGGCGACGGTCGACAGGGTCTTCGCGCGAGCCAAGGAATCCGATCGCCTTCTCACCGACGCCGAGATTCTCCAGCTTGCCGGGGTGGAGGAGGGCGGCTCCGACCCAGGGAGCTGATGCCGATGCCGGCCAGGCCGGTGACTCGAGCCGATCGGCTGCCCGGGCGCTATCTGGATTCCCTCGCGGATGAGCGAGGTCTCTCGCCGCGCACCGTCGCAGCCTATGGTTCGGACTTGCGAAGGCTGGCGTCGCAGCTGCAGGAGTTCGGGGCCACGTGGGAGGAAGTCGACCCGTCGTTGCTGACGGAGCATCTCCGCTCTCTGCGGGAGGCGGGTCTGTCGCCGCGCACGATACGACGCGCTCTGGTCACGCTCCGAGGATTCTTCGACTTCCTGGTCAGAATCGGCGAACGACAGGACAACCCGGCGGCGGACCTCGTATCACCCAGAGTATGGAAGACACTCCCACGCACTCTCTCGGAGGACCAGGTCGAAGCGCTGCTGGCCGCTCCCGATCTCTCGAAGCCCTTGGGTCGCCGCGACCGGGCGATGCTCGAGCTGCTGTACGCCACAGGTCTGAGAGTTACCGAGCTCGTGACGCTGACGCTGACGCAGCTCCGGCTCGAAGCCGGTTTCCTGATCGCTTTCGGCAAGGGGCGCAAGGAGAGGGTCGTACCGGTGGGCGACCGGGCCGTCGGCTACACGGAGTCCTATCTGGAAGAAGTGAGACCGAACCTCACTGCCGGGAGGCACGAGACGGTCTTCGTCTCGAGGCTCGGGCGCGGCATGACGAGGCAGGGCTTCTGGAAGAACCTGCGTCGCTACGGCGTTCAGGCGGGAGTGCCCCGACTGTCACCCCATGTGCTTCGCCACAGCTTCGCGACACACCTTCTGGAGCATGGAGCCGATCTGAGGGCGGTACAGATGATGCTCGGCCACGCCGACGTTTCGACGACTCAGATCTACACGCACATCCACGCCCATCGTCTGCGCTCGGTCTACGACCGGCACCACCCCAGGTCCGAGCGATGAGAGGGCGCAGATGAGTTGTCGACCGGGCCTGGCGGCCGTCCCTCGGGGCCTGTTCTGCCTGTTCGTCCTGTGGGCCTCGGCGTCCCCGGCCGAGATCGTCGTTCTCGACAACGGTCGCTTCCTCACCGTCTCCGCCTACCACCTCGAAGGCGAGCGGATGAGGCTCGAACTGGACCGGGGAGGAGAGCTGGTGCTGTCGGTGACCCGCATCGAGCGGATCATCGAGGACGAGATCTCGAGTGCCGTAGCGGCTCCTGTGCTCGACCTTCCAGAAGACGCTTCCATCGACCTCGGTTTTCCCGAGGATGCTCCGGTCCCGGATGTTCCGTTCGGAGAGTTCATTCACCGCTTTTCGCAGGAGAGAGACGTCAATCCGAGGCTGGTGGTGGCGATCGTCCGAGCCGAGTCCGCTTTCGATGTTCAGGCGGTGTCGCCCAAGGGCGCCCGGGGGCTGATGCAGCTGATGCCGGCGACCGGGAGGAGCCTCGGTGTGGCTCCTCAGGAACTCTTCGACGCCGAGATCAACATCAGCGCCGGGGTGCGCTATCTCGGTCGGCTGCTGGAACAGTACTCGTCCGATCTGCCGTTGGTGCTGGCCGCCTACAACGCCGGCGAGGGGGCTGTGGAGAGGTATCGCGGTGTGCCGCCCTACACCGAGACGCGGAACTACATCCGTCGGATCTACGGCTTCCTGGGCATCGACCCACCGCCCGATCAGGGCTGATCAGGAATCGGTCGAGGTCGCCCGGCCGGGGAAGTAGTGCATGGCCACCAGGGTGCGGTCGTCGTCGGCCGATCGACCGGCGGTGTGGGCTCGCACGGCGTCCAGGAGTCGATTCCGCACCGCTGTCGCGGACTCCGCCGATCCCTCGAGCGCAGCGACCGTGGCGTCGTAGCCGAACACTTCGTCCTCGGGGTTGGTCGCCTCGATGAGTCCGTCGGAGAGCCATACGGCCACATCGCCCGCCTCGAGATCGATCCGCTCGTGGCGGTAGTTCTCGTCGAGGGCACCCAGCGGGCTTCCGGCGAGGAGGATTTCCTGAACCTCGCCGTTGCGCAGCAGGTAGGTCGGCGGGTGTCCTGCGTTGGTGATTTCCAGCGTGCCGGCCGAGAAATCGACGACCGCGATCGTGGCGGTCACGAAGAAGCGCTGCTGCTTTTCCGCCCGCACCATCGAGTTCAACCGACGCAGGATTTCGCTCGGCGGCTTCTGCTCTTCGACGAGGATGACGAGGGCGGCCTTGAGCATCGCCATCCGCAGTCCGGTCGGGAGACCGTGTCCCGAGACGTCGGCGATGACGATCGCCAGCCTGTCGGCGTCGATGCGCAGGATGTCGAAATAGTCGCCGCCGATCGCCGCGCTCGGTTCGAACAGCGTCGAGAACTCGACCCTCTCGGTCGCCGGCAGCTCGGCAGGTAGCAGGCTCTCCTGGAGGTCGCGCGCCAGCACGAGTTCCTTCTCGATCAGCTCCTTCTGGGCCGCCGTGTCCACCAGCGTCTCGAGGTTGCCGATCATGTCGTTGAACGAATGCTGCAGATCTCCGATCTGATCCTTGCGTCGTACGGGAATCCGCTTCGAAAAGTCACCCGAGCGGACGGCGTCGGTGGCGAGGCTCAGCCGGTTCACCGCACGACTCAGGCTGTAGATCATGAACAGCGCCATCGCGACGGCGATGAGGTAGATCGACGACAGCAGCCCGGTGACGCCGATCAGGCTCGCCCACACGGCGGCATTGAGCTCCGCCGAGGTCGAGAACATCTGTTCCTCCAGCGACGCCACCGTGCCGTTGAGAGAAGCCGTCATCCATTCGCTGATCTCCGTGCCGTCGGCGAGCCGCAGCAACGGTCCGGCGACCTCGCCCCACCACAGAATCGGCCTTTCCTTCCACGTCTCGGTGCCGTCGATGCCGAGGAACCGGTCCCTCGCCTGCTGGTCGGTGCCGGCGGACATGTTTGCCAGTGCGTACTCTCCCGAGCCGAGCTGCAGGGTGACCGAGGAGCCCGGCGCGCGTTTGGAGGGATCGACAAAGGTGACCCAGACTCCGCTCCGTCGCGCCAGTTCCGGTCCGAGTGGGCCGTCGAAGTAGGCGAGGGCGGCTCTGGAGCCGTCGATCGCGGTTGCAGCGATGGCCAGGCCCCCGTTCTCGAGTAGCCACATTCGAGGGGAATCGCCGTCCCCGGGCTCGGCCCAGGATGGCCAGCTCTCGGGGGCCTGGCTGCCTCCGCCGACCCGGCGCCCGGAGACGTAGAGGGCGAGGCCTTCCTCGGGCTGGCGATAGAGCGATGCGACACGGCTGTCGAAGTGAGCGAGGGCTGTGCGGGCTTCCCGTTCGAGGTCCGAGTGCAGCGTAGCGACGGCGGTTCGGTACTGGTGACTCAGGAAGTAGCCGGAGAGCAGATATAGGGAGATCGCCCCGACGGCCGCGACCATCGGGATCGGCAGGACACCGATCAGGAAGTAGGAGAACGCGAGCCGGCGGCCGACACGCCACAGATACCAGCGAAGGAACCTGAGACTGAGGGCAAAGAGAGCGAGACAGGCAACGCTGACAAAGGCGATTCGAACCATCGTGCGCTGCAGCGACGGTTCGAGTAGCCATCCGCCGATCCCGAGCGCGAGCCCGGCCACGACGAGCGTGAGCCAGAAGATTCGGGCTGGAGTCGGCGAGCGCATCGATCGTTGACGTGGCGGCGCAGAAGCACCGCCCGTCCCCGTTACCTACGCTGAGTCTCGCCCCGAGTTCCATCGACCGGGTTCGAGGTGCGACTCAGCAGCTACGTTGGCGGGCGGAGTCGAACCGCTCGATCCTACGCCACCCGCCGTTCGCTGCCGTGACAGACGGCTCGATTCGAGGGTCGAAAGCGAGGAGGAGCGCCTCTTTGAGAGGCCCCGGGCGTCTGCTAAAGTCCTAACGTCAGCGCTGCGAGCCGGGCGCCTTCGAGCCACCGGAAACGCCGCGTTGCTGTCGCTCCGCCCTTTCCCCGGCCCGGTCGCCCATGACCGGTCCCTACGTTCGGCCGCCGATCCGAGAACGCACCTAGACGCCAAGATTCCCGATCCGGGAGCCTACGCTCGGGCGAGGGGGCACGACCGCCGAGCCCGCAGCAGCGTCGGTTCCCGAACATCCTGTCCCGAACCCTTTCCCGAACTCCTTCCCGAGCTCCTTCCCCTAGACCCCTTCTTTCGGGACCGACTCACCGAGTCGCCATTTCTCGCGGAGATCCGCCCGTGACTACCGAGACCAAAGACCTGGAACCAGATTCCGCTCTGCCGACGCAGAGCGCGGCCGAGACGGAACATGTCGCCGACGTCGTCATCCGATTCGCCGGGGATTCCGGCGACGGCATGCAGTTGACCGGCAGCCAGCTCACCAGCACTTCGGCGCTCCTGGGCAACGACCTCGCGACGCTGCCGGATTTCCCTGCCGAGATCCGCGCACCGCAGGGCACTCTTCCCGGCGTCTCCGCATTCCAGGTTCGCTTTGCCAATTACGACATCCATACGCCGGGCGATGCGCCCGACGTGCTGGTAGCGATGAATCCGGCGGCGCTCAAGAAGTCGATCGGCGATCTCAAGACGAACGGGATTCTCATCGTCAATACCGACGAGTTCAACGACCGCAACCTCAAGAAGGCCGGCTACGAGACGACCCCTCTCGAGGATGCGAGCCTCGACCGGTTCCGCGTCTATCAGGTGCCGTTGAGTACCTTGACGCGGCGCACCCTCGAAGACAGTCCGCTCGACTTCAAGAGCCGCGACCGCTGCAAGAACTTCTTCGCGCTCGGAATGGTGTACTGGCTCTACAGCCGGCCGATGGACAACACCATTCGGTGGCTCGAGAAGAAGTTCGCTCGCAAGCCCGAGGTGGCGGACGCGAACGTCCAGGTGATGAAGGCGGGCTACAACTACTGCGACATCACGCAGGCGTTCCAGATCCGATACGAGGTCGATGCGGCGAAACTGCCAGAGGGCACCTACCGCAACATCATGGGCAATTCGGCACTGTCGATGGGGCTCATCGCGGCCAGCAGACGAAGCGGCCTGCCGTTGTTCCTCGGTTCCTATCCGATCACCCCGGCGAGCGACATCCTGCACGAGCTGGCGCGCTTCAAGCACTTCGGAGTGACGACCTTCCAGGCGGAGGACGAAATCGCGGCCGTCTGTTCGGCGATCGGTGCGGCGTTCGGCGGCGCGCTCGGTGTGACGACCACGAGCGGTCCGGGGCTGGCACTCAAGGGGGAGGCGCTCGGCCTTGCCGTGATGGTCGAACTGCCCCTGGTCGTCTGCAACATTCAGCGCGGCGGTCCCTCGACCGGACTGCCGACCAAGACGGAGCAGGCGGACCTGTTGCAGGCCATGTTCGGCCGCAACGGCGAGTGCCCGCTGCCGGTCGTCGCGGCCGCCTCTCCAGCCGACGCCTTCGACGCCGCTGTCGAGGCGAGCCGGATCGCCATCGAGTACATGGTTCCGGTGATCCTGCTCTCCGACGGCTATATCGCCAACGGCTCCGAACCGTGGCGCCTGCCGAAGATCGAGGACCTTCCGGATCTGCGGATCGATTTTCACACCGAGGTCGAGGGCTTCCAGCCCTACGGGCGTGACGAGAAGACGCTTGCGCGGCCGTGGGTAGTGCCGGGGACGCCGGGTCTCGAACACCGTATCGGCGGTCTCGAGAAGGAACATCTGACCGGCAACGTGTCCTACGACCCGGACAACCATGAATTCATGACGAAGATGCGGGAAGAAAAGGTGGCGAGAGTCGCCGACTCGATTCCCGAGCTGGAGGTCGACGGTCCGCAGGAAGGCAAGCTGCTCGTCCTCGGTTGGGGAAGCACGCTCGGAGCGATCACGGGTGCGATCAATCTCGCCCGAGAGGAAGGCCTCGAGGTGAGCCGCGCGCACCTGCGACACCTCAACCCCTTCCCGAAGAACCTGGGCGACGTGCTCGCCCGATTCGAGCACGTGCTGGTACCCGAGATGAACCGCGGTCAGCTCTCGCTGCTGCTGCGTGCCGAGTACCTCGTCGACATCCATTCTTTCAACAAGGTTCAGGGTAAGCCGTTTTTCCGTTCCGAGATCCTTGCAAAGATCCGCGAGACCCTGGGAGCCGACCATGTCCACTGACACCCCGACGCTGACGAAGAAGGACTTCCAATCCGATCAGGAGGTTCGCTGGTGCCCCGGCTGCGGCGACTACGCCATTCTCTCGGCGATGCAGACGATCATGCCGAAGCTCGGTCTGCCGAAGGAGAAGTTCGTCGTCGTCTCGGGCATCGGCTGTTCCAGCCGCTTCCCGTACTACGTCGACTCCTACGGCTTTCACGCCATTCACGGCCGGGCGCCTGCCGTAGCGACCGGGCTCAAGATCACCCGACCGGACCTCCAGGTGTGGATCGCGACCGGCGACGGCGACGCGATGTCGATCGGTGGCAACCATCTGATCCATCTCCTCCGCCGCAACGTCGGCGTGAAAGTGCTGCTGTTCAACAACCGCATCTACGGCCTCACGAAGGGGCAGTACTCTCCGACCAGCGAGGTGGGGAAGCGCACCAAGTCGACACCGGTCGGCTCGCTGGACACTCCCTTCAACCCGCTGGCGCTGGCTGTCGGAGCGGGGGCGACTTTCGTCGCTCGCAGCGTGGACATCTACCAGGCACACCTCAGGGACACGCTCATGCGCGCCTCCGAGCACGAGGGGACCGCGTTCATCGAGATCTACCAGAACTGCAACATCTTCAACGACAAGGCCTTCGCGTACATGACGGAGAAGGACGTGCGCGACGACCAGACGCTCTTCCTGGAGCACGGTCAACCGATGGTCTTCGGCAAGGAGAAGGATCGCGGCGTGAGGCTGGTGGGAACGGAGCTCGAGGTGGTGAAGTTCTCTGACGGGTTCACGGCCGACGACTGCCTGGTCTGGGACGAGACGAACCCCAACCCGACCGCCGCGTTCATGATGGCGCAGATGGTGCCGCCGGCATTCCCCACCCCCGTGGGGATCATGCGGGCGATCGATGAGCCGAGCTACGACGGCGGTGTGGTCGGGCAGATCGAGGGCGAGATCGAATCTCGCGGCCAGGGCACCCTGGAAGAGCTCCTCTACTCGGGCGAGTTGTGGACCGTTGGCGCCGACGGCTCGGTCAGTCAGGGTTCCTGACGAGGAAGGTCTCGGCGCCGACCACTTCGGGGTCGAGAGAGAACTCGTAGAGGTCGAGGCCGCCGAAGAGCGCCTTGGCGAACGGGTAGCCGGCCTCCTGGAGCTTTCGGGCATGCTCGAGGGCGCGGCTCCCGTCGTCGTCGAACAAGACTATCGGCTGTTGGCGATCGTCCGGCAGGTCGTCGATCGAGAGGGCGCCGGCGAGTTCCCTGCCGCCGCGTTCCGGGCGTACGTCGATCAGCGTCGTCTCGATCCCGTCGCTCAGCCTCCGGAAGAGCGTGAACGGGGAGATCTCCAGCGCGGCGTCGAAAACGACGACCGGAGTCTCGTCACGCTGCCGGAAGGTGGGCATCGCCCTCAGAAGACCGGGTCGCGGTGGTCGGCCCAGACCAGGCCGGAGACCACCTTCGGCAGAAAGCGGGTGGACTTCGGCGGCAGAACGTCGCCGTTGGCGATCGCTGCGGCGAATCCCGGAGCGGTCATCGGCGGCAGCACGATGCCGGCCGGGAAGGTGCCGTCCATCACCTGCCGCCACAGCACTTCGACGTCAGACCGGTAGGCCAGGGTGCCGTCGGTCGCCGCCGCGGCTTCGAAGCCCCAACCGGGAAGGAGCGCCGAGTGCAGGAGTACGACCGCGAGGTCGGAGGCCGCGCGGGGCAGGGAGTCGGGACCGCAGGCGGGATCGAGCTCCAGCAGCTGCGCCTCGCCCGCCGTGAGGAGCGCGAGGGCGGGGGAGTCGCCTCCCGCACTCGCCGCCTCGGCGACCGTACTCGCCAGCTCGCCGCCCGTGGAGGCCTCGATGGCCGTGGCGCGGAGTATGCAGTCGGCGACGGCATCGCGGGAGACGGCTTGGGGAAATGCGCGGTGGATCGGATCGATGGTGAGCGAGCTCGACTCGAGGCTCGTGATCACCGCCAGTTTCGCAGCGGCGCCGGTGCCTCGAACGGCATCGATCTCCCGGGCGAACAGGCCGGCCGTCCGGTAGCGGTGGTGACCGTCGGCGATGAGGCCCGCCGCGCCGTCGAGGATCGAACGGTACGCCCGGATCTGTTCGCTTCCGGTGATACGCCGACTCTCGTGAACGTTGCCGTCCTCGTCACGGTGGACGGCGTGCGGCTCCGAGTCTTCGTAGTCGGCGGTGAGCTGTTGCTCTAGCTCGCCGCGATCCTCGGACAGCAGCAGAATCGGCTCGTAGTCGATGCCGGTCGTTCTGAGCAGACCGAGTCGCTCTTCGACCGTCTTCTCGACGGTCAACTCATGAGGCCTGATGACGCCGGCTTCGGACGGCTCGATGTCGACGAGCGCTGTCAGTCCATGTCTCACCCCTCCCCGCGGGGTGAGAATGGTGTTGAGGTACAGGCCCGGTTCGTCGTCCCGCAGGAGACGGCCCTCGGCCTGCCACTCTCGATGGAGATGCGCGCTGTTCTCGTGAGCGCTGCCGCTGGTTCCGGGCACCGGACAGGTCAGATGGACGAAGTGCCCTGGTGTGCGGTGGAAGGCGTCGCGCCGTTCCTCGTCGACCTGGTCGTAGGGCGGCGCTGCGAGAGAGCCGGCTTGCGGTGCATCGCCGCTGAAGCGGAGGCCGTGAAACGCTCGGATCTTCATGGATCGCTCCGTGACGGGAGGGTCAGAGGTCTTGAGGAAGGTTGTCCGGCGCTCGAGGCATCCAGAGTTCGATCCGGAAGCGATGCCCGGGGAGCCGGTAAGGCGTTATCCTAACCCGCGATCTCCCGCCCCATCTGGCTACTTCCCTCGAGCCGTCGGATGAACTCTCAGGAAACTCCCGTGCGTCGCTCGAATCGCTTCCGCTGGCTCGTCCCGGGCCTCGCGGCGCTGGTGCTCTGGGCCGGCTTCGAGTGGTGGCGGTGGCCCGACGTGGCGGCAGTCGCCGGGGCGAATCCGAGCGACAGCGCTTTCGTTCGTCGCTGGGAGGAGAAGAGCGGGGAAGAGGTCGACCTGTCGTGGGTGGAGTACGGGCGTATCGCCGAGTCGCTCAAGCGAGCCGTCGTCGTGTCGGAGGACATCAACTTCTTCTCTCATTCCGGCTTCGATTGGGGAGAAGTGCGCAATGCGATCGACGATGCGATCGAGCGACGGGAGGCACCGCGTGGCGCTTCCACGCTCACACAGCAGCTGGCGAAGAACCTGTGGCTCTCCCCGTCCAGGTCACCGCTGAGAAAGGCACGGGAGTTCCTGCTGACGAGACAGCTGGAGGAGCATCTGTCGAAACGGAGGATCCTCGAGGTCTACCTCAACATCGTCGAGTTCGGCGAAGGGGTCTTCGGGTGCGGGGCGGCCAGCCGTCACTTCTTCGGCAAGTCGGCGTCCTCGCTGACTCGCCGTGAGGCGGCGCGCCTCGCGGCCGTCCTACCCCGGCCGCGTAGCTGGCGGGCGGACGGTCAGGAGCCCTCGCTTCTGGTCGCCGTCGAGCGCATCGAGCGCAGGATGGAGCGTGCTTCGTGGTTGCGGGGGCACCTGTGAGCCTTCTCTCCCGAGCGTGGAACTGGCTCGACGTGGTCGGCCGGGCGATCGTCGGCACACTGCGACGCGATCGAGTCACCGCCGAGGCGGCGCGTGTCGCCTACTACGGGTTCCTCTCGCTCTTCCCCTTTCTTCTTGCGCTCTTCTCCCTGACCGGGCTCGTCGGCGGGGACGATGCCTTCCACTGGGTCATGCGGCAGCTCGGCAGCGCCCTTCCCGGGGAGGCGTATCGGGTGCTGGAAGACTTCGTCGCCGAGGTGACCATCGAACGGCGCCCGGGTGTGCTCTCGGTATCCGTCGTCCTCACGTTCATCTTCGCTTCGAACGTCTTCGCAGCGCTCTTCGACGGCCTCAACATGGCCTATTGCGTCCGCCGACGCAGGAAGTGGTGGCGCAAACGGGCGATGGCGGTCGTCTTCCTGCTGCTCGCTCTCGGTGCAATGCTGGGGAGCGCAGTGGCGCTCCTCGCCGGGCCCGAGCTGAGCCGTCTCACCGGCCTCGAGTCCCTGGCCAGCGGATTGCGCTGGCCCGTCCTCTTCCTTGTCGCGCTCTCGATGTTGTGGCTCATCTACTACTTCCTGCCCTTCCACGACCAGAGTCGCTCCAAGCGCAGAATCCTCGTCGGCGCTCTGGTCGGTACCTCCGCCTGGGCCGGAGTGTCGGTGCTCTTCCGGCTGTACGTGAGGGGGTTGTCGGACTACACCCCGTACGGCTACGTCTGGGGCGGCATGCTGCTGCTCGTCTGGTTCTACCTGACGGCGCTGTCGATCCTGGTCGGGGGGCACGTCGCTGCCGAGTTGGAGCGGCGCGCCGTCGGTGTGTAGAGAACTCGAAGTCTCCGGGTCTCTCGCGTCAGGACTCGACGGGCCCGGAGAGCTCCTCGAGCTGGAGGTGGTCGATCCATGTGTCGAGATCGAGAACCGTCCCGGGATCGTCGCACCGTACCGGCTCGGGGGAATGAGTCCGGAACAGGTCCCGCAGACCGATCGCGGGATCGAGGGCGAAGATCTCTTTCGCCAGGCTGCCGCGTAGCACCACCGGATGTCCGCGACGGCCATCGTGAAGCGGCACTGCCACCCCGGGCCCTCCCGGTCTCTCCACGGTGTCGAACAGCAGACCGACCGTGCTGCTCGACAGAGCCGGAACGTCGATCGGGCAGATCGCAACGGTGTCTTGCCTCGATGGAGCGGCCGCCTCGAGCGCCAACTGGATGGAAGCGAGCATGCCTCGACGCGGCTTCGACTGCAGGCAGAAGAGCACCCCGAGCGACTCGAGGGTTCGAGCGAGCCCGAGCTCTCCGGTGGCGATGGTGACGACCTGGTGGGTGACGCCTGCGGTCTTCAGCGTGCCGAGCATCGTCTCGACGACGCTACGTCCACGCCAGGCGATCAGGGCCTTGGGGCGACCGAGCCGCGAAGAGCGGCCCGCGGCCGGGAGGATGGCGATGCGCAAGTCGCCAGTCTAGCGTGCACTTCACGAGGTCTTGTCGTAGGAAGTCGCAAAGCCCCGATCTCGGAGCCGTCCTCGCTGCAGGCCGGCGCGGTCGGGTGACGTGGCGGATCACCGTCGCGAGGACAGATCGCTCTCGAGTCTCTCGAGGCGAGTCTCCAGTTTCTCGACCTGGAGCCTCAGCAGATCGCGCTCCTGGAGGAGCAGGTCGAGTTGCTGGCGAACGGCTTCATCTTCGAGCTGCTGACTCACTCGGGTGAGGAGAGCGTCCAGGCCGAGAGGTGCGGCGAACTCGGTCTCCACCTCGCGCAGCACCGGTGCCGGCTCGCCTCGCATCGCTTGGAAGCGACCCTCGACGACGGGCGCTTCGAGCAGCAGCGGGCTGAGATCGAGCCGGCGTCGCGTCGCCTCGCCGAGTTCGATCGTCGAGGAGATCGTGGTGCCGTCGCGCACGACCACCAACTCGATTCTGTCGCTCGGCTGTCTGTGTCCGATCGCGGCGGCGAGCATCAGCGAGCCGGAGACAGGCTGCCCGTCGAGCTGGGCGACGATGTCGGCGACCCGGATACCGGCACGCCCGGCAGGCGAGTCCTCGAGGACCGAAGAGACGAGCACGCCGCGATCGGTGCTGACACCGAAATGGGCGCGCAACTCTTCGGTCATGTCGAGAGTCGTCACGCCGAGGTGCGCGCCTTCGAGATGGGAGGTCGAGAGGCGAAGCGCAGCCCCCGGCCCGCCACGAAAGACGAAGACCTTCTCGCTGCGAAACTCCTCCGTCCGGTGCTGAGCCTCGAGCGGGACGGCGAGTGAGGCGAGGACGGCGACGAGGGCGGGTAGACGAACCATGATGACTCCTTGAGGTGAATCGCAGCCGGTGCGGGCGGTACCGGGCCTTCTCAGTGTCGGGGACCCTGACGCTGGGACAGGGCGGGGGAGAGGGTCGAGTTGCGTGTCGAGGAAAGTGCAGCCAGGGCATCGACCGAGAGCACGAGATCGGTCTCGGCATCGCTGCCGACGTAGATTGTCTCGGCCTGCCGCAGGCGGCGATCGAGAGCCTCGAGCTCCAGCGAGAGAGCGGCATGCTCGCGTGCGAGACGGGCCTCCCGCTGCTGCGTGACCCGGCCGCGAACCGCGAACAGGCCGAAGACCACGATCAGGCCAGCCGCGATCGCGAGTGCGAGTCGCGGGATTCCCGGTCGGGGTGAGGGCCTCCCTGCGGCGGCGTGTCTGGAGAGCAGCCGCGCTGTGAATCCTGCGCTCGCTGCGTGGCGTGGCAGCGAGCCGAGGGCTCTGCGCACGTCCTCGGTCGAGGGTGAGCGTTCTCGATTCATGACGAAACTCCGTTCCAGTGAGGACGAACGAGGTCGCGCAGGAGCGCGCGACCCCGGTGCAGGCGGGATTTGACGGTGCCCGGCCTGACCCCGAGCACGTCGGCGATCTCGGAGTAGGCCCAGCCCTCGATGTCTCGCAGGACGACAGGGACCCGATAGCGGGACGGCAGCTGAGCCAGCGCACCGGTCAGCACTTTGCCGAGTTGGCGGCGTTCCATCCCGTGATGCTGAGCCGGAGGGGCCGAGCGCTCGCTCCCTGCGAGCAGCCGGGGATGGAGGAGCCGCCAGCGCTGGTTTCTCCTCTGCTCCGAGCGCACGAGGTTGGTGGCGATGCGGTAAATGTACGGGAGCAAGCGTCCGCGCTCGACGTAACGGTCGCTGTGCTGAAGGAGCTTGAGGAAGGTCTCCTGCGCGGTGTCCTCGGCGGTCTCGCGGCGGCCGCTGATCCGGGTGAGGTAGTTGACCAGCGCGTCCTTGTGCCGGTCGACCAGGTCGCCGAGGGCCTGGTGGTCACCGGCACGCGCCCGACGGAAGAGTTCCGCGTCGTCCGGTTCATGCGTATGGTGAACGGCCGTCTCCACGTCTAGCTCCAACGCCCGAAGCCGGAAAAAGTTCCGATTTCGAGCCATTGTCGCGCAGTTCGGGCCGCCCGGAGCCGTGCTAGCATTTGACTCGGCTTTGGCGGCAGGAAGCCTGAGGAAAGCGTGAAGGAGAGGCAATGACGAGACGGGTGTGCGCGGCGGTTGCGGCCGCTCTGCTCGCCGGCGGACTGGCGGCGCAGGAGGGGGCGATCGAGCGAGCAACGAGAGCAGCGTCGGAGGGCCGGCTACCGGAGGCTCTCAGCCTGTTGGATGCGGAGATCGAGGGCAACGGTTCCGCCGAAGCGCAGTTCGTCAAGGGGGTCGTGCTCGCTCGATCGGGCCGGGAGGCCGAGGCTGAGGAGATCTTCCTCGAACTGACGCGCAGCCATCCTGACTACCCGGAGCCGTTCAACAACCTTGCTGTCCTCTACGCCGAGCGGGGCGAGTACGAGCGTGCCGTCGAGATCCTCAAGCTGGCGCTCGCCACTCATTCGAGCTACGGCACCGCCTACGACAACCTCACGAAGGTCTACGGGAAGCTCGCGAGTCGTGCCTACGACCGCGCGCTCGGTCAGGAGTCGAGCGATGGGACGGCCGGCCCGGATCTTCGGCTGCTCGGCGGCCTCGAGTCCGGGAGCGACGGGGGCGAAGCCGTCCCGCAGACGGCGGCTCCCTCGTCGGGAAGAGTTGCCGTCAAGGCTCCTCTCACCGAGCGGGTCGCTCCGGCCGAGCCGCTCGGAGACCCGACTCCCACCGGCGGGCAAGGTGATGCCTCCGGCCCCGCCGCCGACGAGCCGAGGGCGCAGTTCGATGCGGCGGCCGTGGCGGGGTTCGTCCGCGCCTGGGCACAGGCATGGTCCGATCAGGACGTGAATGCCTATCTCGGCTACTACTCGCCGGACTTCTCCCCGGCCGATCGCAGTCGGGCGGAGTGGGAACGGCAAAGAAGGCAGAGGATCGAAGGGCCGAGGTTCATCGAAGTCGCCGTCGAGTCGATCGCGGTACGTCCCGCCGGCTCCGGTCGAGTGCAGGTGAGATTCCTGCAGCGCTACCGCTCGGACAGCTTTCAGGACACGGTCGTCAAGGTGCTCGATCTCGTCCGATCCGGAGATTCCTGGCGCATCGATGCAGAGGAGTCGACCGAGTCGTGAGCCGACGCCGGCACCTCGGGATCGCTGTTCTGGCGGCCTCGCTCTGTGCTCTGGGCTCGGGAAGCGTCGAGGCACTCGACGAAGCCGGGCACCAGATCGGGGCTTCGGGGCAGGCGACCTCGTCGATCGAGGAACGCCTCATCTGGACGCTCCTGGACATCCAGGCCGGTCGTCTCGAGGACGCTCTGGATCACACCTCGCGGATTCTCGAGCGTCGTCCGGACTTCGAACTCGCGCAGCTGGTGCGAGGAGACCTTCTGCAGGCGATGCGAGAGCCGCTGGCCGCGTTCGGTGGAGAAGCCGCCGGCGTGGAAAGCGTCTCGGGACTTCGGGAGGAGGCTCAGGCGCGTCTGGCCCGGTATCTCGAAGGGCCGCCGTCCGAGGCCGTCCCTGCCGAGCTGTTGCAGCTCCCCGAGAAGACTCGCAACGTGATTCTCGTCGATACCGAAGCCTACCGGCTGTACCTCTTCTCCCTGGTCGGTGACCGGCCGGAGAGGGTGCTCGACTTCTACGTCTCGATCGGCAAGGGGGGCACGGACAAGCGCTACGAGGGGGACGAGAAGACGCCGACCGGTCTCTACCGCGTCTCCTCCTATCTGCCGGGCGAGACGCTGCCGGATCTCTACGGCCTCGGGGCGTTCCCGATCGACTATCCCAACGAATGGGATCGTCTGCAGGGACGCACCGGCAGTGGGATCTGGATTCACGGTACCGAGTCCGAACGGTACAGCCGCCCGCCCCTGTCGAGCCGCGGGTGCGTCACCCTCAGCAACGAAGATTTCGCCACGCTGAGGGAGCAGGTGGATGTCGGTTCGACTCCGGTCGTCCTCACCCGCGGCGTTCGTTGGGTGTCGCCCGACTCGATGCGCTCGGTCCGCGAGTCGGTGGGCGAGGCGATCGAGCAGTGGAGGCTCGACTGGGAGAGCCGCGACGCCGACTCCTACCTCGGGCACTACGCCTCGAGTTTCCGGACGAGCGACATGAATCGCGCCGCTTTCGCAGCTCACAAGAGAAGGGTCAACCCGTCGAAGCGCTACATCAGGGTCGCTCTCGAGGATCTCTCGATCTTCGGCTATCCGGGCGAAGACGCGATGGTCGTCGTGGATTTCCTGCAGCGCTACGAGAGCGACAACTTTCGCGGGTCGAAGAAGAAGCGCCAGTACTGGCTGTTCGAGGACGGTCGCTGGCAGATCGTCTTCGAAGGCTGAGACGGGGCCTCAGCCGCCGCCGGTCCGGGGGCTGCCCGGACCGAGAGCCCGCTCGGGCATCTTGCCCCTCAGCCAGCGAACGAGGTCGATCCAGATGTCGCGCTGCTCGCCCGCCGAGGGCATCGAGCCCGCGCTCGCGAGTTCGATCGTCACGACCGGGATGTCCATGTGGACGCCGGCATAGCGACCCAGAGATCCGGGGTAGGTGCCGAGGAGCTTGAGATAGAGCGAGCCGAGTTTCTCCGGCGCCGCTGCGGGTCCGTCGTAGTCGACGATGCTGTGAGGCGCGTGGACCGAGACGATGACGTCCGGTTCGAAGTCGGCGATCTGATCGGCCAGCCAGCGGCTCTCCGGCTCGCTCAACGCGGCCGGCCCGGGGTATCGGCGGGGATTGCGGGAGGTCCGGCGAACCCAGTAGTCGCGACTCTCCGACGCCCAGTTGGGAGAAGGGAAGTTGCGATTGAGATCGACCCCGTTGGCGTTCATGCGCTGTGCGGGTCGGCGCAGTAGACCGTCAGGATTGAGCACGGGAACGATGCGCCACTCGAAGAGTCCCGAGTGGTACTTGCGCAGCGTCGAAAGCCAGCGGAAGACGATGCTGATCGACGAGTACTCGTCGCCGTGGATGCCACCGATGAGAAGGACCTTACCCAGCGGCTTCCTCCCGGGCAGCCGGGGAAAGTCCCGGTAGACGATCGCCCTCCCTTCGGCCGACCAGGCGCCGGCGTGACTGAGACCGGCGGCGCGGCACTGCTCGAGACTGACGCTGCCGAGCCGGTTACCGAGATCGCGGCAGAGCGCGAACTCCTGATTGCCGAGGAGGGTCGCCGTTGCGACTGCGGGGTTGGCCCCGGCCGCCGACACCGCGAAACCGAACCCGATCATCAGCACGGCCGTCGTGCGGGTGCGGACGCTCACGCTCGGGAGGCTATCAGAGGGGAATCGACTCGCCCGAACCGGGCGGGAGACCGGCGCAGGAACTGCCTTGCAGGCGCTCCGCTATACTTTTCGACCGTCACGAGCCCCGCGCTGCCACGTTCCGCCCCGCTTCCCGACCAGGCGCTTTCCACCATGAGCTTCTCCAAGATCGTCCACAAGACCTGGCAGCAGAACCACCTGTTTTCAGCCCTCATCGAGCTGACCTACCGGTGCAACCTCGACTGCTTTTTCTGCTACAACGATCTGTCGCTGCGGGGCAAGCCGCTCGACAAGGAGCAGTATTTCGAGCTCTTCTCCGGTCTGGAGCGCCTCGGGACGTTGAATCTCATTCTCAGCGGAGGGGAGCCCCTGGCGCATCCGGACTTCTTCGAGCTCGGTCGTCGCGCGAGGGATCTCGGCTTCGTGGTGCGGTTGAAGTCGAACGGTCACGCGCTGAGAGGGGACGTGGCGCGCCGGCTCCGGGACGAGGTCGACCCGTTTCAGATCGAAACCAGTCTCCACGGAGCCACGGCCGCGACGCACGATCGCCAGACCCGCGTACCGGGAAGCTTCGACCGGTTGCTGGAGAACCTCAGGGAGGCCGGCGAACTCGGCCTCCGGATGAAGGTCAACACCACGCTTACCGCCTGGAACGAGCACGAGCTCGAGGCGATGATCGAACTGGTCGAAGACCTCGGGTTGCCGATGCAGATCGATCCCGAGGTGACGCCGCGCGACGACGGCGATGCGGAGCCGCAGTCGATCCGGGCTTCGAGGGAGGCGGTGCTGAGACTCTTCAGGATTCAGTCGAAGCGTGCCGAGCGCGAGACCGAACGGCAGGCGGCGGCGACGATTCTGGTGTCCAGAGAGGGAGACGACCTGCTACCCGCCGTACCGACCAGCAAGCACTGCGGGGCCGGCTCCTCGACGATTGCGATCGATCCATTCGGTACCGTGTATCCCTGCGTTCAGTGGAGACGAGCCGTGGGCAATCTCCACGAAACCTCGATCGAAGAGCTGTGGAGCGGCTCGGCAGGGCTCGAGGAGGTCCGCTCGACGACCGAAGAAGTGAAGAGATCGATCGAGGGCCAGGGTACGTTCGGATCCCAGATGGCCTTCTGTCCCGGGAACGCCGAGACGCAGACCGGCAGTCCGTTGGGTCTCTATCCGGCGGCTGCGGCGCGCAGGCAGCTCAAAGAGGAGGCTGCGGCTCCCGGTTCTGCGCTGTTGCCGATCGTCGAGTAGGCACGTATGATCGGGGTCTCGGAGGGGGTTCTGGGATCGAATCGAGGGGGGCTGTAGGATGAAGATGAGTCATGGCGTAGGCAGGGGCGGGGAGAACGAGAGCAAGAGGCCCTACCGCAAGCCGCGGACGCTCTCGCGCGAGCGCCTCGAGGCTCTCGCGGTCGTCTGCGACACCGGCAAGACCGACCCCCTCAGCTGTACGGTCGGCCCGATTCAGTCCTGAGCTCCGGCCTTCGAGAAGGGGTCGCTGCGACCTTCCCGCAGAAGGCCAGCCGGCGCCGCGTCGCGGTGGTGCAGTTCGACTCGTGCCGTCCAGGCTGCCCGATCGAGACTATGCTTCGAGCACCAGTCCGGTCTCGAGAAGTTCTCCGGCGTAGGCCCTGACGTCCTCTTCCAGAACCGCCCGATCGACGGAGAACTCGTCGAGCAGGCGGGCGACGACCTCTTCGAGGCTTCGCGTGCCGTCGAGCAGGTCGAGGATCCGCCCGGCCACCTCGCTGAGTACGAGTGCCTCGGCCTGTTGCTGGCGGATGACGACGGTCTCACGCTCGACCGAGCGGTAGCGGACGTCGTCTGCCCGCTCGAGGACGGCAGACAGCTCCGGCTTCAAGCCGTCACCTCGTCGGGACGAGGCAACACCTGCCTCAGATTCGGGTTCAGGGTCATCGACAGTTCTCCGATCGGTACGCGGTCCGCCATCGCCCGAAGGGTATCGAGAAGGCTGGGGAGCCGATGCGGATCGCGATTGAGGAACGGGCAGCTCGACGCCAGGGCCGCCATCGCGCGGCCCGAGGTCAGCGGCTTCCAGTCGACCGACTCGGCCTGCACCAGCGCCGCGGCGGCGGTCAGGGGCACTTCGGTGGCGGGGGCGGGAGGGTGGCGCAGCTCGCCCGAGAACGGCATTCTCACGAGTGCCAGGCCGTCCCCGCGTGCGACGACCGCGTTGAGGTCGTCACTCAGCAGCTCGAAGCCCTGCTCGCGGGCGCTTCGCGCCAGAGTCGTCTTGCCGACCCCCGAGTGACCGAAGAAGAGCCACGCCTTGCCGTTGTCGGCGATCGCTGCGCTATGAACGAGAGCGCCCCCACTCTCCAGCAGCCTGTAGGCGACGCAGACCCTGAAGCAGTTCTCGAACAGCTCGAGGAAGGGCCCCTCGTCGGTGACGCTGGTCCACAGGGCCAGCGTAGATGAGGGGGCGAGGCGCAGCTGCGCCATCACCCGGTGGCCTGCCAGCCGGACGCGGTCTTCCAGATAGTCGAAGTCGAAGTCGTTGACCCTCCCGGCCGTGTCCCCGGCGAGGAACTCTCCGCTGTCCACCATGAAGACACGAATGGGCACCGCCTGCGCGAGGCTCCGCGCTCCGGAGCTCTTGCACAGCGGGCCGTAACGGCCCTCGAGAGCGTCTCGTTGGCGGCTCGAGAGGCCCGCGACATCGTAGGGGCCGCCGGGCAACTCGAGCTCGACCGCCTCGTTCCCGGCGGGTGTCCCGGCCAGGCGTGCCGGGAACAGATCGGGCTGTGTCAGGAAGCGTTCGCCGAGAAGCATGACAGGGCCCGCCGGGCGAGTCGTCGGAGCAGCTCGAAAGAGCACAGCAAGCGCAGTTGCGGGCCGGGCTTGTCGAGTGCTCCAGCGGTGGTCGCCACGACCTGGCCGACCACTCGATCGAGCGTCACCGGCTCGTCCTCACGCGACAGGCGATCTCCTCTCGCCATCAGCTTCCAGCCGCTGCGAGTCGGACAGTAGCCGAGGACCCTGTGGGCCACCAGTTCCCCTCCGGCTCGCTGAAACGCCACGATGTCGCCGGGAGCGTAGCGTCGCCGTCGGCTGACCGTCACCCGATCGCCGTCGCGCAGGACCGGCTCCATGCAGGCTCCCGAGATGATGAGCGACACCGGCTCGCGGCAGGCGAGGTCGCGGAGCAGTTCGAGGGTGGCCGCCGGGATCGACACGAGCGGAGTATACGCGGGGCAGCGGTCGCGATGAGAATCGCGGAGGGCCGACGACTCCGTCAGCCGGAGGCGGGGCCCCAGCTCTGGGCATGGAGCCGCCGACCGACCTCTTCGACGTCGAGGGGAGCGGCGAAGAGGAACCCCTGGACTTCGTCGCACTGGTTCTGGCTCAGGAAGTAGAGCTGTTCTTCGAGTTCCACCCCTTCGGCGACGACTGTCATGTTCAACCCGTGGGCCATGTTGATCGTCGCGGTGATGATGGCGGCATCGTCGGCGTCGGTCGTGATCCCGCGCGTGAAGGACTGATCGATCTTCAGGGTGTTGAGCGGGAACTTCTTGAGATAGCTCAGGGCCGAGTGTCCGGTCCCGAAGTCGTCGACCGCGAGGCGGATCCCCTGGACCTTGAGCTGGTGGAGTGCGGTGAGCGTCTCGCGCTCGTTGCGGACGACGCTGCTTTCGGTGATCTCGAGTTCCAGGAGGCGGGCATCGAGCCCGGTGTCCCCGAGAATCCTCGCCACCGAGCTGACGAAGCCGCGGCTGCGCAGTTGGCGATGTGAGACGTTGACGGTCACGCGAACCGGGGAGGGGGACGAGCGGTTCCACTCGTGCGCCTGCGCGCAGGCCTTCCGGAGCACCCATTCACCGATCTCCACCACCAGTCCGGTCTCCTCGGCGACGGCGATGAACTCCTCCGGCTGACTCGGTTCCTCGCCCGCCCGGTTCCACCTCAACAGCGCCTCGACGCCGGTCAGGCTCTGCCGTCTTGCATTGATGATCGGCTGATAGAGGAGCTCGAATTCGTCACGCTCGAGCGCTCGCCTCAGCTTGTTTTCGAGATCGAACTTGCGCACGACCGAAGCGCTCATCGGGTCGGTATAGAAGCGGAACGTGTCGCGCCCCGCCTTCTTGGCCGCGTACATCGCGGTCTCGGCGTTGCGCAGCAGCAGCTCCGCGGTCTTGCCGTCGGCCGGTGCCACGGCCGCCCCGACGCTTGCCGTGATGAAGATCTCGCGGTCCTCCACGGCAAGGGGGCGGGCCAGGGTCGCGAGAATGTGTCGTGCCGCCTGTGCGACGTCGCCTACGCGCTCCAGGTCGCCGAGCATCACCGCGAACTCGTCTCCTCCGTATCGACCGAGGGCCCGCCCTTCGGCAGGCCCGCCGAGTGCCACGCTGAGGCGGCGCGCGAACTCCACGAGCACCCGGTCGCCGAAAGAGTGGGCGAGACTGTCGTTGATCTTCTTGAAGCGGTCGATGTCGAGGAGGATCGCCGCTACGGGCCCGTCTCCCTGCCTCGCTTCGAGACGCTCCGCGAGCAGTCGGCGAAAGGCGTTGCGATCCGGCAGCGAGGTCAGTGGATCGACCCTCGAGTCGCGCTTCCCATCATCGACCTCCGGCTGCTCGATCTGGAGACGGGTGCCACCGAGGTGTCCCAGCAGTGCCGGCAAAGCGAGGGGGCGCGGTGCCGCCTCGGTCGCGCCGGCGGCGAGGGCCTCGTCGGTCTCTTCCCTGCCGCCATCGACGACGACTACGACACGCACATCGTCGAACCGCGAGCGCTCACGGAACCGTCGGCACAGCTCTTCGCCGGAGGTGCCGTCCGCCGTCGACTCGATCAGTACCGCGTCGAAGCGCCCTGCACCGAGCATCGCCTCCGCCGCCTCCGATTCGGAGGCGATCACCACGCGTATGCGGTCTCCGGCCTCCTCGAGCAGTCTGAGCGCCTCGCTCTTGAGACTCTCGGCGCAGACGAGCAGGACCCGAAGGGTGGCGGAAGCGGCCGACCTGGCGGCGTCGCCGCGGGCGGGCCGCATTACCTGCCGCTAGGCTTGGATCTGGGGTGAATGGCGTATGGCGTGGGCTTCGAGGTGACGAGCCGGATGCTCCCCTCGTCGTTGAGAAGCTCCGGTCGCTCCAGGATCAGCGTCAGGAGATCCTCCGAGGGTGTCTCTTCCGTTCGCTCGGTGCCGAAGATTCCAGCCCACATGTTCGGTCCATGGCGCTTTGCCACGTACAGAGCCCTGTCGGCGATGTCGATCACCTCTTCCCACGAGTACAGCTTGGGGTTTCCGGCGACGAACGGATAGCAGGCGAAGCCTAGGGAGCAGGTGAGGCGTACGGGAGTGCTGCCGCCGACGTCGAACTCGTGGCCGGAGACGCTCTGACGGATCCTCTCCGCGAGGGCCTCGACGTGTCGTCTCGTCGCCTCTCTCGCCACGATGAGGAACTCGTCCCCGCCCCATCGCACCAGGGTGTCGGAAGTGCGGCACGCCTGCGCGAGGAGATCCCGAACCTGGTAGAGGACCAGGTCGCCTGCCGAATGGCCATAGCCGTCGTTGATCTCCTTGAATCCGTCCAGATCGAACAGGATGAAGACGAACGCGGAGTTCTCGGGATCGACGGCGTCCTTGGCGAAGGCTCGATCGACGAGAGCGATGTCCTGATCGATCGTCGTCAGCAGGAAGCGCCGGTTCCGTACGCCTGTGAGTGAGTCGGTGACGCTCGCCACCTCGAGCAACTCGTTGGCGTAGCGCAGCTTCTCGTTCTGCTCGGCGAGTTCCTGCGTGCGCTGGTGCACTTCGCTCTCCAGCCGGCGGCGGTACGTCGCCTCGCGTTGCTGGCGGCGCGACTGCATCCGGGCATAGGCGAGAACCATCGCTACGGCGAGCGCGATGTAGGCGGTGTAGGCCCACCAGGTGGCCCAGGGCGGAGGCAGGACGTGAACTTCGGCGCGCGCTTCGTTCGCCGACCAGACCCCTTCGCTGTTGGCTCCGCGGACGCGGAACGTGTAGCGGCCGGGAGGAAGCTGGGAGTAGGTCGCCCGCTGGTGGGAGCCGGTGTCGTCCCACTTTCCTTCGTCGTCGAACCCGTCGAGCCTGTGCTCGTAGCGGTTGCGGTCCTGTGCGCCGAAGTCGAGGAGGCTGAAGTCGAACGTCACGAACCCCTCGCTGTAGGAGAGCGTGACCGAGTCCGTCTCTACCGTGGTCGACCCTCCGGTCTTCGAGATTCCAGTGAGGATGATCTCCGGCGTGTAGACCTCGACCAGAGTCTGCTTCGGATCGAGCGACGTCACACCGTAGCTGCTGCCGTAGTGCAGGGTCCCGTCCGGACCCAGGGCATAGGCGTTGAAGTTGAATCCGGTCGGCGGAAGTCCGTGATCGAGGCCCAGGTTGACGATCGTGTTGGTCGTCGGGTTGAGCTTCGAGATACCGCTCGAAGTACTGAGCCAGATCATGCCGTCTGCGTCTTCGAGGATCGAATAGACCCTGCGGCCCTGGAGGCCTTCCTCGCGGCCGTAGTGCCGGAACTCGACGCCGTTGTCGGTCACGAGCGCCTGATGAAGCCCTCCCCAGGTACCCACCCAGATCCTCCCGTCTGAATCTTCCGTCAGAGCGAAGACGGTGTCGTCCTGGAGCGCCCGGCTGTCGGTGGTGTCCATCCTCAGGCGGAGGAAGCCTCGATCACCGGGACGTCGGAGATTGAGCCCGTGGTCTCGCGTGCCGACCCACAGACGCCCTGCCGAATCCTCCAGCAGGCTTCTGATCTGGTTCTGACTCAGGGTTGTCGGGTCGTCGGGATCGCTCTTCTCGGCCCGAAATCTGCCGGTTTCGGTGTCCAGCTGGTTGAGTCCTCCGGCGAAGGTGCCCACCCACAGTCCACCGGCGCGGCGATCGGCCAGCACGGTCACCGTCGAGTTGTTGAGCGCACCCTCGGTGCGGGGGTCGAAGGGGAGGTAGTCGAACTCTCCCGCCGCCGGATCCCATCTGGCGAGTCCCTTGCGCATCGTCCCCATCCACAACGTGCCGTCAGGAGCGATGTGCAAGTCGTTGGCGCTCGAGCGCCAACGGTCGGTTCCGCCCTCGTCGCGGACGGAGATGGGGGAGCGGTCCATCTGCTCGACCACACCCGACGGAGATCTCCGGAAGAGCCCACCGTCGTAGGTGCCCGCCCACAGTGTTCCGTCCTCCTCGACAGCGAGAGAGGTGACGGGGTGTGTCGCCCCACCCGTTTCGATGCGCCAGTGGGTGAAGCCGCTGGCCCGGGTCGTGACCGTGGCGATGCCGCCGTCGTTCGCGATCCACAGCACTTCGCCTCGATCGAGGTAGAGCGCGCGCACGGCGCTGCTGTTGGGCTCGCTGAACTCGCGCTGGTCGGCTCGTACCGTCTCGAGGCGCCGTTCGTCCGACGACAACTGACGCAGACCATCGACGGTGCCGACCCAGAGTTTGCCCTGCGGGTCGAGCGCCAGCGAGAGGATCGACTGTGGCTCGGCACGCTCACGGGTAGCCACGACCATCGCCGTCGTCTCGAGGTTGCGAGGATCGATGCGGATCAGCCGGCCCGTCTCGCCCGCCGCCCAGACCGCTTCCTCGTCGGCGATCAGCGCCGAGACCGGCGCAGCGCCGACAGCCTCCCGGAGTCGGGTCGACTCGTTGGATGCAGGGTCGAACCGGTAGAGATCGCCGCTGCCCGTCCCTATCCAGACCTGGCCGCCGGGACCGGTGGCCAGGCTGCGAATCGAGACGTTGCCGCCGCCGGACAGAGCCGCGACTGCGGTCGCCTGCCGTCGGATGGGATCGATCCTGACGACTCTGCCGTCACTCGTCGCCGCCCACAGCAACCCGCTCGGACCGACGGTCAGTGCTTCGAGATCGAGAGGGACGGCCGGTGAACCGGGGTCGGGCGTCCAGCGCAGAAAGCTCTCCGTGGCCGCGTCCCAGACCAGCAGACCTTCAGAACGCGTCGCCAGCCACAGATGGCCGTCGTTGGACGTGGTCATCTCTGTGAGCGACGCCGACCCCGGCAACTTGACTCTCGTGACGCGGGAGCCGTCGTACCGGTCGACGCTGCGCTCGTAGCCGAGCCAGATGAAGCCGCGGCCGTCCTGCACGATGTGCGAGACGTCGTAGATGACCGAGGAGTCGCCGGTGAGCGGGTAGTGGAATCGGTAGGTAGGCGCCGCCCCGGAGGCCGTCGAGACCAGCCACAGGAGCGAGGATGCGACGAGCGTGGCGCGAAGGGCAGGACGTATGCCCCGTCTTCGCTTCGGCTCGCATCTCCCCGAGAGTCGCGCCGAAAGCCGATTTCCTCTCAAGACTCGGGAGTTTACCCCACAAAGGGACCCGAGGGAGCAGGGGCCCGGGCTAGGGTCGAGACCCATCGGGCTTCCACCAGTCGGACGTTGTGCCGGACTCCCTTGCGGCGACGGAGGGTGTGCGCTAAAAGCTGATACATAATACGTCGGGCCCGGGGGGGCTCGAAACCGAACGATGGCTGAGGGACACCAGGTGGTTGTAGTGAGAGGGTCGCAAGACCCGCATCCCCGCATGCGCACTTGCGGAGCTTCCGCTGCTCCGTTTTTTCGCCGTCTCGGCCGCCGATCGTTGACCCGGCGCGGTCCCTACGCCGCTCGAACGTCGAAGACCGGGTGTCAAGAAGTGTCTACCCGTCGGAGCGATCATGAGGTCGCTTCGACTTCAACGCAACGGAACGACCAGAAGAGGAGAACGCCATGTTCCGATGGATGATCGCATTGATTCTCACCGTGCTGCCGGTGCTGCCGGCACAGACGACCGACGGAGCCGACGAGGGCTTCCTCGCCCGTCCTTCGGACTACATCGACGAAAAGGGTGATACCGGCGACGACGAGCCGCCCGCGCCGCTGCGCGACGACCGGTCCTGGTAGCGAGAGCTGCATCGCGACCTTCCCTAACGAACCTGCTCACGACAAAGGAACATCCACATGCTTCGACTGATTCTCGGCCTCATGCTGACCATCCTCCCCGTCCTCCCCGCGACCGATACCGATGTCGACCAGGGCTTCCTGGCCCGGCCTTCGGACTACATCGACGAGAAGGGCGACACGGGCGACGACGAGCCGCCTGCGCCGCTGCGCGACGACCGTTCCTGGTAGCCCAGCTTCCCGTCAGGACACCGCTGGAACGAGCCTCCTTCCCACGCCGGAGGCGCTCAACCTCTGAAAAAGGACCCTACCCATGCTTCGACTGATTCTCGCCCTCATGCTGACCGTCCTCCCCGTTCTCCCCGCGACCGATACGGGCGCCGATCAGGGATTCCTCGCCCGTCCCTCGGACTACATCGACGAGAAGGGTGATACCGGCGACGACGAGCCGCCGGCCCCTCTGGTCGACCCTTCCCGCGGCTAGCTGTCCCGGCCCTGAGACAACAGGACTGCGCCGGATGAGATGAAGTCACCCTTCAGTCCCTGCCTCGCCGGGCGGCGAGGCGGGTCGGAACACGCTCCCTCCGAGCCCTCGGACCCGAGTGGCCGGCGGGTGGAGGTGGGACGGTATCCCCTCGAGGGAGAGGGCTCTGCGCTGCCCGGTCTGTCAGGTCCGGTCTGTCAGGTGCCGGCGCTGTCCAGCCAACTCTCGATGCGCCGTCGGTACGTCGGTAGAGTGACTCCCAGGAGCGCGGCTCCCGTGACCTCGTCCCCCTCGAGCTGCGAGACGATCTCGTCGAGCAGTGCCGCCTCGGCCAGCTTCAGCAGCGGCTTTCCGTCGCGATCGGAGGCGTGCAGGAGTCGGGTCAACGCCTCGCGAACGTCCAGCCACCCGTCGGGCCTCGGAGCGAGCCCGGCGCGTTCGCGGGCCTGTGCCTGGGCAAGGCGACGCCGGTAGGTCGTCTCAGCCAGCCCGATACGCTGCGCGGCCCTTCTGGCGGTGCCTCCCTCGGCCAGGTCGGCCTCGGCGAGAAGGTCCTCCGCCAGCCACTTCCCGAGCGGGAGATGGACCGCCCGGCTGCGATCGACGATCGCCTCGATCTGACCGCGCAGGATGAGCCTCAACTCGTCGAGCGCCTCTTCGACGGTCGCGCCGGCTCTCGGAGCCTTCTCCGGTCGAGAACGTTGGACGACTCGTGGCGCCGGTTCCGAAGGAAGCCCGAGACTGGCTGCCGCCAGCGCGCGACCTTCGAGCAGGATCACCGCCTGCAGCATCCGGTTCTGCAGCTCCCGGACGTTGCCGGGCCAGTCGTAGCGCACGAGAGCCTCCCTGGCGTCCGCGGTGAGGTGGGCGCCCACCTTGCCGTATTGATCGCAGAACTGGGAGAGAAAGTGCTCGGCGAGGAAGACGACGTCGTCCGGGCGGTCGCGCAGAGGCGGCACGTCCAGCCTCACGACGTTCAGACGGTGGTAGAGATCCTCCCGGAACCGACCGGCGCGCGCTTCCTCTTCGAGATCGCGATTCGTCGCAGCGAGGATTCTGACGTCGATCTTGCGCGGCCGGGATTCGCCGACCAGGGTGATCTGCTTCTCCTGCACGAACCGCAACAGGCGGCTCTGGACCTCGACCGGAAGCTCGCCGACCTCGTCGAGCAGGACGGTCCCGCCGTCGGCCTCGGCGAGCCTGCCGGAACGGCGCCTCTGGGCGCCCGTGTAGGCACCCTGGTCGTGGCCGAACAGCTCGCTGTCGATCAGAGTCGGCGCGATGGCGGCGCAATCGACGACCGTCAGGCCGCGGCGACGGCGTGCGCTCGACTCGTGAAGCCGGCGAGCGATCATCTCCTTGCCCGTGCCGCTCTCGCCGGTGATGAGGATCGTAGCTTCGGTCGGCCCGACCCGATCGACCGCGTCCAGGAGCTGGGCCATCGACTCTGACGTGTGGACCAGCTGGCTCTCTTGAACTGCGGTGCGCAGCTCGAGGAGCTCCTCCTCGAGTCTGCTCGAGCTGCGGCTCGATTCGAGTTGCGCTCGCTCGAGGGCGATCGAGAGCTGGGAAGAGAGTGCTTTGAAGAAGATCAGGTCGGTTGCATCGACGTCGATCGACTCGACGGCTCCGTCGATGTAAAAGCCGCCGATCGCCTCGCCGCCGGCCACGATCGGCACTGCGAAGGCGAGGTGAGTCCGCCCGTCTCCGATCTCCACGGGCCGGCTCTGGACGGAAGCCTGCTCCATGGCGGAGGCGAGGAGAGCGGCGGGTGCGGGCTCGAGCTCGAACGTCTCCCGTCGCGCTCCGACCGGAGTCGAGGGGCGAGCGATTCCGCGCACCAGCTGAGGCTGACCGTCGGCGCGACGGAACAGCCCGACCCGCTCGGCCTTGCAGGCGGAGTAGAGCCGTTCGACGACGGCTCCGGCCAGGGTCTCGAGGTCGTGGGTGTCGGCGACGAGGTCGACCGCGTCCCGCAGCAGCGCCATGTTCCGGTAGTCGCGAGCAAGATCACCGCTGAAGAGCTCGCTGATCCTCCCCGACTCGACGCGACCCTCCTCTGCCTCACCTCCAGCCTTCCCCCACACGTCCACCGCACCCTCCCCCTCGCGCCGCGCCCGGTTGAGAGCGAGGTCGGCCCTCCTGAGGAGGTCGAGAGGGTCTCCGAGGGGCTGGTCGCCCGGGTCGAGGGACGCGACGCCGCAGCACAGCTCGAGACGGACATCACCGTCCAGGAACGTGCTGTCGCGCACGGTATGGACGAGCTTGTGCGCCACGGTCGTGGCGTCCTCGGGAGGGGTGGCAGGGAGCAGCGCGCCGAAGATCGCACCGCCGTAGCGAGACACCGGATCCGATTCCCGCAGCGTGTCGCAGATCAGCTCTGCGACCTCGCGCAGCACCTTGTCTCCCGAGAACCTGCCGAAGCGCTCGTTGACCTGACCGAAGTTGTGAGGGTTGATGAGGACCAGAGAGAGCCAGGTGCCTGCCTGCGTCGCCCTCTCCACCTGGTCCGAGAGCAGTGCCTGGAAGCCGATGCGGTCTGCCAGGCCGGTTACCGGGTCGCGCAGGGTGCTGTGGACCCTGATCGCCTGCTCGGCCAGATCGGCTCCGAACTCCCGCACCCACTGCCATCGCGGGTCGGACGTCCCGGCATCGTCCACCTGCCCGGAGCCGGAGTCGATGTGGACGGCGAGGTAGGCTCGAGGCCTTCTGGCGGGATCGTTGTCGGCCGCGCGTCGAGAGGTCGTGGGTGGATCCGCGGGCTTCGGAGGGGCGGAGACCATCGGCAGGATCCAGACGCCGCCGGAGTCGCCCGCGGGTCTCCTGTCTGCGACCCGCCCTCCGGCCATCAGCTGCTCCACCGTGCTCTGGGCGGCCTCGACCGACCGGAACTCGTGCAAGGCGTCCCGATCGCCGTCATGCACCAGAATCGGCTCGAGGCTGCCGTCGGAAGGAGGAGGCACGAAGACGGCCGCAGCAGCGGAGTCGAAGAGGAAACGAACGCCGCGCAGAAACGAGCTCAGGATTTGAGTCGAGGACTTCACGCAGGATACCGGCGGAGGATGGCGAGTCGTGGACGCTATCACCGGGTCGCGACCGGCCCGGCGGCATCGCCGACTCCGTCCGTATACTAGCCCGCCGATGAACGAGCCCTCACCAGCGGGTGGAGCGATGCTCTCCGAGACCCTGTTGCGCGATCTCCACGGCTTTCTGAGCCTCGAGGCCCCCTTTCTGATCCGCGATCTGCCGCGTGCAGCGAGCGAAGAGGAGCTCGAGACCGCGCTGGTCGAGCGCATCGACCATCGTTTCAGAACGGGCCCGAGGTACTCGGACGTGTCCCTCTACCCCGGCCTCACCCATGGCGAGGCGGTTGCCGGTGAGCGCGGTGCGCTCGAGGTCGCAGTCCGTGGCTTCTTCGAGCGACGGAGGATCCGGCGGAGCCTCGCGCCCGAGGAGCGCGAGGCGCTCCTGCGCGGCATGCTCCTCACTCGAGCGGTGGACGGGCATCTCAAGACGGCGTTCGACCGCAAGGAGGTGGCGTGGGGAGACTACCCGTCACCGCAGAAAGGGTTCCGTTCCACCGGCCAGGAGGCGATCGTCGGCGCAGCGCTGCGACTCCGGCGCCCTCCGGCGTATCCACCGGGTGCGGACTACCAGGGAGACGTCATTGCACCGCTGATTCGCGACCTGGGCGCGCTGCTCATGTTCCTGCCGGATCCGCTGCATCCGATCCTCGTGCAGTACGGGAAGACCGGCACGCCGGTCGGCGGCCGGGACCTTCATACCGGCGACTTCGATCATGGCGTCCTTCCGCCTGCGGCGCCGCTGGCAGTCGCGGTTCAGACGATGCTCGGCATCGCCTACGGCTTCCGGCTTGCCGACGAGGACCGCGTGGGAGTGACCTTCATCGGCGAGGGCGGCGCGAGCCTCGGGGAGTGGCACGAGGCGATCAACTTCGCCGCGGTGCAGAAGCTGAATCTGGTGTTCGTCATCGAGAACAACCAGTGGGCGTTGGGGACCCACGTCAGCGAGCAGTCGGCGGCCCGCCGCTTCTCGTTGCGCGCCGCCGGCTACGGAATTCCCGGAGTGACGCTCTTCGGCAACGACCCCGAGGAGATCGCCGCGGGCGTCACCTGGGCGGCGGAGAGAGCGAGATCCGGCCATGGACCGACTCTGATCGAGCTGGTCAGCTACCGTCGGTCCGGACACGCTCACCATGACGACGACAGGTTCCACGGCAGCCCGGAGGCGAAGATCCCGGGCTACGAGTTCCCGGAGGAAGCTGCCGCCTGGGAGGCGGTCGATCCGGTGGTCCTGTTCGGCGATCGCCTCGCAGAGGCGGGCGTGCTCGATCGCGACGCCCAACGCCGGATGGCCGAGGAGTGTGAGGCTCAGGTAGCGGCCGCTGCGGAGATTGCCGCTTCCGCACCGTGGCCCGATCCGGACGAGTATCGTTCCCGTGTCTACCCGCCGCCACCTCCCGAGCGCGCGCCGGATGCCGGGTCGGCGACCAGGCGCATGTCCTACGACGAAGCCGTTCGGGACGGGCTCCGAGAGGCGATGCGGGCGAACGAGCGGGTCTATCTGCTGGGAGAGGACGTCGGTGGGCGCTACGGCGGCGCGTTCGGTGTGACCCGCGGGCTGGCCAAGGAGTTCGGCCCCGAGCGTTGCCTCAATACGCCGCTCGCGGAGTCGGCGATCGTCGGTTGCGGTGTCGGCTCGGCGCTCCTGGGGTTCCGACCGGTGGTGGAGATGCAGTTCGCCGACTTCCTCGCGCCCGCCTTCAATGCACTCGTCAACAACGCGGCGAAGGTCTACTGGCGCTGGGGGAGAGAGGTGCCGATGGTCGTCCGGCTGCCCTACGGCGGAGCGACCGGTACGCACACGCCGCTCCTGGGTGGGGGGCCTTTCCACAGCCAGTGTCCCGAGATGTGGTTCGTCCGCACGCCGGGGTGGAAGATCGTCGCTCCCTCGACGCCGGCAGACGCGAAAGGCCTCCTGTTGGCGGCGATCGACGACGAAGGGCCGGTTCTCTTCCTCGAAGCGAAGGGTCTTTACGGCTTCTTCAGGACCGATCTTCGCGAGGAGGTACCGACCGGCTCCGCAGTGCGGGTACCGCTCGGGAAGGCGGCCGTGCGTCGATCGGGCGAGGATCTGACGATCGCCACGTACGGAGCGATGGTCTGGACCGCTTTCGCGGCTGCCGGCAGGCTGCAGGAGGAGGGCATCGAGGCCGAGGTGCTCGACCTGCGCACTCTCGTGCCGCTGGACGAAGAGGCTCTGTTTGCCTCGGTGCGCAAGACCAGCAGGATGCTGGTGCTTCATGAGGACACCCGCAGGGGAGGCTTCGCTGGAGAACTGGCGGCGAGGATCGCCGACGACCTCTTCTACGACCTCGACGCCCCGATCCGGAGAGTCACGGCGCCCGACACACCGGTTCCCTACGCGCCCCCCCTCGAGCACGACTACCTTCCGGGCGAGGACGACGTGGTCGCCGCCGCGCGGAAGCTCGTCGCCGAGTAGCGCCGGGCTAGCTGTCCGGCCCGGAGTGCGGCCCGGCCTTGCGCGCCGTCCCCGCGGGCTGAGCGAGGGTCAGTGGATCGCGAGTCGGCAGAGGCTCGACGGAAGAGCCCGCGATCCTTTCGAGCTCCGTTCGACCGTCGGCGTAGACCGCTCCTGCCAGTTCGTCCCATCGGCCCGCGACGACGATCGTCAGCGCGTCGGGATTCAGATGGCGGGCGGCAGCAGCGGCCACCGCCTCGGGTGTCACCGCGTCCAGCAGCCGCTCGTAGTCGGACCGGTACTCGGCCGGTCTGCCGACGAGAGCGTCCTGCACCAGCAGGCCGACCGCCTCCTCGGCCGTGTCGAACTCCTGCCGACGACGAGCCTTGAGCTCCAGCTTGACGGTCTCCAATTCTCCGGGCTTCGGCACAGTGTCGATCATGCGACGCAGCTCCTGGAGGGTCGCCTGGAGGGCGCGAGCCGCCTGGTCGGCCCTCGTGTCGAAGCGGATGCGATACGAGCCGGGCCACAGGTCGCCGGGGTCGAAGTCGGCAGCGATCGAGTAGACCAGCCCTTCGGAAGATCGAAGCCTGCCCCCGAGGCGGGAGATCGCGCCGCGACCGCCGAGAATCTCCGCCACTACCTCGAGTTCCACCCGTTCCTTGACCGTCGCCGGGAGGACGGGAGCACGATGGCCTAAGAGGAACCTCGCCTGAGGAATGTCGGCATCGATGTGAAACAGGCCTGCCCGAGCCGGTTCGTCCGGGCCGGGTGGCGGCCATGGGGGCGCGGCCGAGCCGTCGGGTTCGCCCGGCCAGTCTCTCAAGCGAGATGCCAGGTGCCCGCGCAGTTGCTCGGCGTCGATGTCCCCTGCGACCGCCAGGACGAAGCCCGACGGCGCCCAGTGACGACGGTGAAAGGCTGCGAGCTCGGCGGGGGTCATCGCCTGAAGGTCCGAGGAGCGGATGGGTCGGGTGGAGAAGTGCCGCTCGCCGAAGAGCAGCCAGTCGAACTCCCGCTCGAGAACCTGTCGGGAGTCGAGGTTGCGACGCGACAACGCTTCGCGAGTGTTGGCCACGGTGTTGCGCCACCGCGCCTCCTCGAAGCGGGGGCTGGCCAGCATGTCGAGCAGCAGGTCGAGCGCTTCGGGCACCACGTCCGAGGTGCATCTCAGGCCCGCGGCCCCGTAGAGCATCGTCGGTACCGAGAAGAGGCGCGCACCGAGCTCGTCGGCGCGACGGTCGAACGCTTCGGAGCTGCGGTCGCCCGCTCCGCCTCTGCGCAGCAGGGTCGTCGTCATCTCGGCGAGGCCACGAAGGCCGGGAGGGTCGAGATGACCGCCGTTGCGGGCGACCACTACCAGATCGACCAGCGGCAGCGAGCGATCGGTCAGGACATAGGCGGTGGCTCCCCCCGGGAGTTCGTGTCGAAGGGCTGAGGCATCGGGAGGACGCCACGTTGCCTCGGGGAAGACGAGATCACGCGGGTGCGCCGGAAGCGGAGCCTCCTGTGCCGGCAGGGCGCCCACGCCGCTCAGCGTTGCCAGGGCGAGCACCGCCGTGCGAATCGTCATGGACTCGCCTCGGGCCGGTAGAAGGCGATGGCGCGCCGATCCGGGCGCAGGTGGCGGCGCGCCGCCTGGGACAGCTCTTCGGGGGTGACCGACCCGAGGCGTCGGGGCCAGTCGCCGAGCACCCGCCAGTCGCCGAGGCCGGCGTACAGGAGAAGCCGTCGCATCAGCAGGTGGGGGTCCTTCAGCGCGTCGAGATGCTCGGTCTCGAGCCGACGCCGCGTGCGCGTCCACTCCTGCGCTGCCGGCGGCTCGTCCAGCAGTCGTCCGATCTCCCGGTCCCAGGCGTCGACGAGAGCCTGAAGCGGGGTATCGCCACGGGCCTCGAGGGTGACTTCGAAGACTCCCGCATGGCGGAGCGGGCGCTGCCGGGCGAAGGCGGCGAACGCGAGCCCCTGGTCGAGAACGAGACTGCGGTAGAGACGCCCGGCGCGTCCGTTGAGCAGGCCGGCGAGTCCCTGAAGGGCGAACTGGTCGTCGTGACCGAACGGGACGGTGGGGTAGCGGACCCTCACCTGCGCCGGGCAGTCACAGGTGAGATCGAGTCGGTCGATGCCGTCGCGCTGGCGCGCGTCGGGGCTGCGCGACGCCACCGGCCCGCGGCTCCCGAGGCGGCCGAAGTAGCGGCGAGCCAGCCGTTCCACTTCCACGGCATCGACGGCGCCGACCAGGACCGCGGTGAGCTGCTCGGGCCGGTAATACCGGTCGAAGAAGGCTCTCAGTTGGCCCCTAGTGGCTCGCCGGACATCGCCGGGTTCTCCCATCGTCGATCGACCGTAGGGGCTGGCGGGCTCGAAGAGCGCCGACCAGAAGCTTTCGCGGGCGCGCAGATCCGCCTCGCCGACAGGATCGGCCTCGATGCGGTTGCGATACTCCTCGCCGACGACCCGGATCTCCTTCGGCAACTCCCTGAACACCGGTGACGACAGCCGATCTGACTCGAGCCAGAACCAGAGCTCGACCTTCTCGCGCGGCAGAGTGACGTAGTACAGGGTGCTGTCCGCGCTGGTGTTGGCGTTGAGACGGGTCGCTCCTTCCCGGGAGTACTCGAGCGAGAAGGCGCCGAGGGTGACGAGATCGGCCGCCGCGGCCTCGAGCGATCGCACCTCGGCGGCGAGCCGCTCCGCGTCGGCGCTCTGCGGCTCCGAGCGGGTGCGGGCGAGGCTCGATTCGATCGCCTGCAGCCGCTCGAGCAGATCTTTCTCCCGTGGCCAGTCACGGGAGCCGATGGTGGCCGAGCCCTTGAAGAGCATGTGCTCCAGCAGGTGTGCGACTCCGGTGCGACCCTCTTCCTCGGCTGCGGAACCTGTGGCGACGACCCATCCGGCCTCGACGGTCGGCATCGACGGGCGCTCCACGACGAGGAATCGCATGCCGTTGTCGAGGGCGAAGTCTCGGATCTCGAGGGATCCGAGCGCCTGTGATTCCCCGACGGGCGCGTCCGGAACCGCCCCTTTTGCGGCCGCGCCACCGAGCGCAGTGGCGGCGACGAACGACGCGACGGTCCAGGAGCGGAAAGCGCTCATGGTCCTGCCAGGGCGCGCAGGCGCTCGCGATCGATTTTCCCTCGCGAGGTGCGGGGCAGTGTGTCGACGATTCGAAGACGCCGCGGCACTTCGTGCCGATCCAGGTGTCGACGACACCAGTCGAGTATCGCCGTTCGCTCGACCGGCTGCCGCGCGGCGACGACGGCGGTCACCAGATCGGTTCCCTGTACGGGCAGGCCGAAGACCGAGACTTCCGCAACGCTGGGATGCCGCTCGAGGACGATCTCGACGCGGCGCGGTCTGACCTTCCTGCCACGGACGTTGATCAGGTCGTCGTCGCGGCCCAGAAGCTCCAGGCGATCGCCGCGCCAGCGCGCCCTGTCGCTGGTGCGGAAGATCCCATCCGACAACCCCTGGTTCTCGATCGGCAGATAGCCGCTGGCGACGGCAGGAGAGCGCACGCAAACCGAGCCCTCGGTGCCGCCGTCCCCGTCGAGGAAGACCTCCACGCCGTCGACCGGGGTCCCGAGAGTCCCCTCGAGCGCCGCCTCACCGGTGCGATCGAACGTGATGCCTCCGCATTCGCTCGCGCCGTAGAAGACCCTGACCCGGTGTCCGAAACGCTCCTCGAAGGCAGCTGCCGTCGAGGCTCCGAGCGGCGCTCCGGCACTGAAGATCAACTTGAGGCTCGAAGGGAGCGGGGGCGCCGATCGCAACGGCACGACCGCCTGGAGGAACGCCGGAACGGTGGGGAGGACGGAGGCGCCGCCGTCGCGTGCCAGTTTCAGCGGAGCGAGCGGATGGTCGGTTTCGGGTACCAGCACCCGGCTGCCCCTGACGAGCGCCGGCAAGGCGACACTCGAGAGCCCGTAGGAGTGCGACATCGGCACGGCGCCGAGGATCCGATCCGAAGCTCGGATCCCCATCGTCGTGGCAAGCTGGCCTTCGTCGGCGAGCAGAGCCCGCCCCGAAGTGAGGACCCCGCGTGGCTCTCCCGAACTGCCGGAAGTCATCTTGACGACTGCCGTCGACGAGGCGAGGGCCGCCTCTCCGCCCATCTGCGTGACCCGGATTCCTGCAGGGTCGGCGCTGCAGCTCGCGGCTGCGCCGAGAGCGGCCGCGATCTCCGCCGCCCTCGATCGGCTGAGCGAAGGGTCGAGCAGCGCGACTGCGCAGTCCCTGAGCCAGATCGCGAGCATTGCCGCGAGAAACCACGGCCCGTTCTCCGCGCGAAGGGCGACCAGCCTGTGCGGCGGCGCCGCAAGGCGCTGCGCCATGGCGCGCGCCTGGTCGAGCAGCTCGCGTCCGGTGAAGGAGCGCCCGCCGATCTCGAGCACGATCCGCCGCGGCTCCCTGCGAAGGCACGAATCGACGGCGCGGCTCAGCAGCCGCGGCCCGTTCTCAACGGCCATGGGTGCCGACAGGCCTTCGGCCGGCTCGCTCGTGGCGGCGGGATCGGCGTGCGCCGGTGGCTCAGTCGTGGTGCTGGAGCTCCCCGCGCTCCCGCTCTCCGGGCAGTCGCGCGGAACCGTCGGGCTGGTGGGGACCGGCGGCATCGAGAATCGCGCGCATCGCGCCCGTCGCGGCGTCGCCCCGACACGGCCCCGATACCGAGTCTCCGCAGCTCGTCCCCAGGCCGAGAGTGTGACCGAGTTCGTGGATCAGTGACTCGAAGGCCAGGTCTCCGTCCACCTCCAGGAGGCACTCCGCGCCGTCGTTGAGCACGACGTCTGCACCGAGAATCCGGATCGAAGGTAGATGGCCGCTTCCGGGCTGCCGCTTGGCGGTGATCTCGGGGTCGAACCAGGGACCGCCGACGGCCACCACGCCCCCGCTTCCGCAGTCGAAGCTGCCCGGAATCACATCGTCTCGATCGCCCGTCGTGAGGACATTCTCGCCATCGAAGCTGTGGAGCCCCGACCTCGAGTCGCTACGGCCGCCGTAGACCAGTTCCAGACTGGCGATCGGACTCCACGCTCTCAGGACGCTCTTCAGGGTTCGGCGGAGTCGGGGATGGGCGGGGCGACCGAGAAACCACTCCACCTGATCCTCGAACCAGCGGAGCCGGCGCCGCTCGTGGCGCAGGACCCCGAACGCGCGCTGCCACCGCTCGAGCCTGCCCGAGTCGATCGAGACCCGGTAGTCGGCCCGGTCTGCGTTGCCGGAGAGCCATTCGGCGAAGGCTTCAAAGTCACGTGGTCGGGAGTCCCCCTCCGCCGACAGGGGCCGGGTCTCCAACAGGTCCCGGACGGCGAGATGACGGTCGCCGATCTCGAAGCTGTGAAAGGCCCCCAGCATCCAGTGAAGGATGCCGTAGGTCCCGTCGTTGCGCGGCACGAGGAAGAGGATGGCGCGGTCACCCTCGAAGAAGCGCGGTGCGCCGACGAGGTCGAGCCCCCAACCGTCCGGACCGATGCCTCCCGCGACCCGCACCACGATCGTGGAGCCGGACACGGTCCCCTTGAGCAGCCTCTCCACCACGACGATGTAGTCGGTCGATGGAGGGCCGACGGCGGGCGCAGCGCCGGCGGACAGCACGTTGACGACGGCGATCGCGTGCGCCTGACGGGCGAGAGCCTCGTCACTGATTTCCACGTACGAGGTCGCTCTTGCATCCGCGGCCGCGAGGACAGCGAAACTGACGACAGCGGCGGCGAGTGGGAAGCGTGTCATGGCGTTCTCTCGGGGGCGCCAATCGTAGCACGCGCTCAGCTACAATCTGCGGCTCGAAGGAGGCTGGAAGAGAGCGATGACTGCAACATCGGAGACGAAGCGGCGAATCAAGGAGGTCCTGATCGAGAGCCTCAGGCTCGACGGGATGAGCGTCGACGAGATTGGCGACGAAGAGCCGCTCTTCGGGGAAGGTCTCGGTCTGGACTCGGTCGATGCGCTCGAGCTGGTGGTTGCCCTGGAGAAGGAATACGACCTCAGGATCGACAGCGAGGACATGGATCAGGAAGCGTTCTCCAGCGTCGAGCGGCTCGCCGCCTTCGTCGAAGGGGCGCGAGCGCAGGCGGAGTCGAGCTCCGCTGGATGAGAGGCCCGGTCCCGCGTCAGCCGGCCTGCATCACCGGTCTGGGTGCGGTCTCGGGCTGGGGTTGGGGTGTCGCGGCGCTTTGGGCCGGCCTCACCGGCGACAGGAGCGCGATTCGGATCCCCGAGCGATTCGACACCTCGGAGCACAAGACCCGTCTGGCGGCGGAGGTTCCGGGGGAAGAACCTCTTCGCGGCGCCCAGTGGAGCCGCTGTGACCGATTCGCCCTCGCGGCTGCCGGCGAGGCGATTGAGCATGCCGGCCTCGATCGCCTGCCGCCATCCGCCGGGATCTTTTTCGGTGGCAGCACGGCGGCGATGGCCGAGGGGGAGCGCTTCTTTGCTGCCCTGACCGGCCACTCCCGGACCCGGCTCCGTCTCGGATGGCTGGCGTCGCACCAGCTCAACGGTCCGGGGGACGCCGTGGCACGCGCCATGAAAGTGACAGGGCCGGTTCAGTCGGTCTCCTCGGCCTGCGCGTCCGGTGCCCTCGCCGTCGGAATGGCGCTCGACGCGGTGCGCAGCGGTGAGGTCGAGATCGCGCTGGCAGGCGGCGCGGACGCTCTCTGCGCGCTCACCTACGCCGGTTTCAACGCCCTGAGGGCGGTCGATCCGGATCCGTCTCGGCCCTTTCGCGCCGAACGAGCCGGCCTCAGCCTCGGCGAGGGGGCAGGGGTCGTCGTGATCGAGAGCGAGGCTGCGGCGCGGCGGCGGGGAGCGCGGGTGTTGGCCTGCCTGCTCGGATCGGGTGCGTCGTGCGATGCCCACCACATGACGGCTCCGCGTGCGGACGGCCTGGGAGCCGCCCGTGCCATCCGCGGCGCGCTCGAGGATTCCGGCGTCGAGCCGGACGATGTCGGCTTCGTCAGCGCTCACGGAACCGGTACACCGCTCAACGACTCTTCCGAGACGGCAGCCCTGCTCGATGTCTTCGGCGATCGGGCGCTGAGGCTGCCGGTCACGTCGGTGAAGGGGTCGGTCGGTCACCTCCTCGGCTCGTCGGGAGCGATCGAGGCGGTCGCGGCCGTCCAGTCGCTGGTGAGCGGCGAGATCCATCCGACCCCTGGCGAAGAGAGCGTCGATCCCGAGCTCGGCGTCGATCTGGTGACCGGTCGCTCACGTCCGCTCGACGAGGGCGGAATCGGCCTGTCGACCAGCTTCGCGTTCGGCGGCTCGAACGCCGCGCTGCTCATCGGGCCGCCGCCTTGACTTCGATCGTCGTCACCGGGGTAGGCGCTGTGCTCGCCGGAGGGACGGGGGAGGAGATCGTGCGGTCGATCCTGGCGGGGAAGGCCTCGCCGACCCTCGAGGTCGACACAGAAGCGGGCTATCACCGCCCGCAGGGTTCCCGTCGTGCGGTTCTGGTCGGGGAGATCGACCTCTCGGCCTGGCTCCCGCCCCGGCAGGCGAGGCGGATGAGCCCGCCGTCGCGTTTCGCCGTCGCCGCAGCGTCGATGGCGCAGGCGATCGAGACGAGCACGTCTTCGGAGACGGGGGTCTACGTCGCTACCTCGTACGGCCCTTCGAGCTTCACGGAGGGCATCCTGCGCCAGATCCTCGAAGAGGGGGCTCAGGCGGTTTCACCGTTTCTCTTCACCGAGTCGGTGGCCAACGCGCCGGCGGCGCAGGTGGCGATCGCGGCGGGTGCGACCGGTCCCAACATCACCCTGACCCAGCGCGATGCGGGACCTTTCCTGGCGGCACGGGAGGCTGCTCTGGCGCTCTCCGCGGGGCGGATCGAGCGCGCGCTGGTGGGGGCGGTCGATGAGGTCAACCCGTTGTTGCACGCGGTGCTCGATCGCATGGGAGCGCTGTCGACCGCGGACGGCGGATGCGGCCGGCCGTTCGACCGTCGACGGGACGGCTTCGTCGTCGCCGAGGGTGCGGCGGTGCTGCGACTCGAGAGCGGCGAGCAAACGGCGGGATCTCCGCTCGCGCGCCTGCTCGCGTGCGGGGCGGCGTTCGATCCTACTGCCACCCGGGTGAACTGGGGCCGCGGCGCGGCCGATCTGGGAGACGCCGTTCGTGAGGGTCTGGGGCGATCCGGCATTCCGCTCGATTCGATCGACCTGGTCGTCACCGGAGCGTCCGGAGCCCGCGACGGTGATCGTGCCTACGCCGGACTGGTGCGCCAACTGTGGCCGGGATCGGAGGCGACACCGCCGGTGACGGCGCCGTTCGGCGCTTCCGGCAACTGCGGTCCGGTGCTGCTCGCTTGCGGCGCGCTCGCTGCGTCCGGCGAGGTCGGCCCGACCGCCGGCTTCGAGGAGTCCGATCCGACCCTCGACCTCTCTCCTCTCGAGTCGACGCTGTCGGCCCAGCCTCGTCGGGTGCTCGCCGTCGCCCTCGCACCGGGCGGGGCCGCTTCCTGGTGCGTGTTCGAGGGCGTCGCGTGAACGGATCGCCGCTGCCGCCCGCCATCATCCCCGCCTACCAGGCGGCTCCCAGTGTCGGGGAGGTCGTGCGTCGCACCCGAGCGCTGGGGCACGAGGTGCTGGTGGTGGACGACGGCTCGACCGACGACACCTCGAAGGCGGCGCGCGAGGCGGGCGCGCGGGTTCTGCGCCACCAGACCAACCGCGGCAAGGGTGCGGCACTCAGGCTCGGCTTCTCGGAACTCGCCCGTTCCGGCGCCGAGACCGTCGTCACTCTGGATGCCGACGGGCAGCACCTCCCGGAGGAGATTCCGGTGCTGCTGGCGGCGATCGGCGAGGCCGATCTGGTGCTCGGCTCCCGAACCCGGCACTTCGCGGCGATGAGCCGCCTTCGCCGAGCCAGCAACACGCTCTCTTCGAGAGCGATCTCCTTCGCCGCCGGCCGCCGAGTTGCCGACGTTCAGACCGGCTTCCGTGCCTATCGGCTGAGTCTCGTGGAGGCGGTCGGCTTCGCGGAGGACCGTTTCGAAGCGGAGAGCGCAGTGGTGGTCCGAGCCGCTCGCCGCGGCTTCCGGATTGCCAGCGTTCCCGTCGAGCTCGGGTTTGCAGACGGGCGTCTGACAAGCCACTATCGGGCTCTGGTGGACAGTCTGAGAATTGCCAGAGCGGTCTGGCGTGCGCGCTGGGAGTCGCATCGATGAGCGGGTCGGAGGAACAAGGAGTGGTCCTCGTCACCGGCGGCAGCGGCGGAATCGGAGAGGCGGTCGTCGCGCGGCTGGTCGCGGAGGGAGCGCACGTCGCCTTCACCTATCGCAACGGCGAGGCGGAGGCGGAACGCGTCGAGAAGGCGAGCCGTGGGCGCGCGAAGGGGTTTCAGGTCGACCTCGCGGACCGATCCGCCTGGGCCCGATGGATTCGGGAGGTGGAGGAGACCTTCGCTCCGGTGGCGGGACTCGTGCATTGCGCCGGCGTGACCTCCGGTGGCCTGCTCGCGTTCACTTCCGACGACGAGTGGGACCGCGTTCTCGATCTCAATCTCGGGGCGGCCTTCCGCGGTGCTCGCGAGGTCGTCCGGGCCCTTCTCAGGCGGGGAGGGGGATCGCTCGTCTACGTCGCGTCTCTGTCGGCGGTCCGTGGAGTCCCGGGACAGGCCGCCTACGCCGCCTCGAAGGCCGGAGTGGTCGCGATGATGCGCTCACTCGCTCGTGAGATGGGCTCCAAGAGGATTCGCGTCAATGCGGTGCTGCCGGGGTTCGTCGATACTCCGATGACCCGCCGGCTCGATGACGAGGAGATCGCGCGCCTGAGGTCCGGGGAGTGCCTTCCGGACGGCGTGACACCGGCGCACGTTGCGGCCGTCGCCTCGTTCCTTCTGTCGTCGGACGCCGCCGCCATCACCGGGCAGACCGTGGTCGTCGACGCCGGAGCTTCGATCTGACGCCGGAAGACGGCCCGGGGTTGCCGGCACCCGACTCGTCGGAAGAGAGTCGCCACTGGGGTCCGAGACGGCGTCGGGTGGGTGTCGCCCTGCTCCTCTCGCTGGCTCTCGCGGTCCCTGCCGCGCTCCGTCTCGGTGTGGACCCCCGTGTCGCCTCCCTCCTGCCGGAGGGGGAGCCGGCGGCAGAGGCGTACCGCGAACTCGCCGAGGTATTCGGTGGGAACGAAGCGACCTTCGTCGTCGCCAACGTCCCTGAGAGCGACCTGCCTGTGGCGGCGAACGTCCACAGTCGGGCCGAGGAGCTGATCGCGGCGCTACCCGGCACCCTCTCGGCGCGGGCGGGGCTGACATCCACCGAGGAGCGTCGGCTTCGCGAGGAGTTTCTGCCGGGGTTGATCTGGTCGCTCCCCGAGTCGGCGCTCGACGAAGTCGCCCGGCGCCTCGAGCCGGACGCCCTCGAACATCGGTTCGAGAGGTTGCGCCGTAGACTGGCGACGCCGGCGAGTGTCGGGCTCGCTCCGTGGTGGCGGGCCGACCCGCTCGAGCTGCTCGAGCTTTCGCCGCTCGGGGAGGTCTCCGCGGACGCGCCGATCGATCCGGTGACCGGCCTCTACGTCGGCAGGGACCCGCGGCATCGTCTGATCATCGTCGAGACGGCGGGCGAAGAGCTCGATGCGGCCGCTGGACGGCTCGTCGAGAGGCAGCTCGACGAGGTGGAGCAACGGCTGAAGACCGAGTTCGAGAGCGCCGTCGGACTCGTCGCCGTGGGCGGTTCGCTCTATGCCGCGGCCGACGAGCGCGTCCTGCGCCGCGATCTCTCGACGACCCTGCCGTTGTCGCTCGCCGGTTGTGCGCTGCTGCTTTGGCTGGGTCTGCGGAGCTTTCGAGCTCCGCTGCTGCTGGCCGCGATCGTCGTCGTCGGTGGCCTCTGGACCGCCGCGCTCTGGAGTCTCTTCTCGCCGGTCGTGCTCGCTCTCGCCGTCGGATGCCTGCCGATCGTCGTCGGGCTGGGTGTCGACTACGGTGTTCACTTCCTGGCGCGTGCCCGTGCGGCCGAGTCCCTGACCCGGGAGCGGCGCTGGCGGCTGGTGCTCGAGCGGGTCGGACGACCCGCCTTCGCCTCTGCCGCGTCGACGGCTGCCGCGGCGCTCGTACTCGCCCTCGCAGGCTGGCCTCTGCTCAGGCAGCTCGGCTTCCTGCTGGCGCTCGGAGTCGGCAGCCTTCTCGTGGCGACGTTCGCGATCGGCGGCTGGTCGCTCGCCGGCGCCGCGGCGAAACGGGAGGAGCCCGCAGGCGGGATCGAACGTCGGCTCTCCCTCGTGAGCGAGCGTGCGCGCGGGTCGCGGGGTCTCCTGCTGGCCGCTGCCGGTCTGATCGCGATTGTCGGAGCGCTCGGCCTCGTTCGTGTCGAGTTCGACACCGATCTCGCCGCGTTGCGGCCGGCGGACAGCCCGTTGTTCGCCGTCGAACGTACCCTCGCCGAGCAGTTCGGCATCGGCGCGGATACCGCCGCGATCGTCGTCACGGCTGCCGACACCGGTCAGGCTCTGCGCACGGCCGCTGCGGTGAGCGGATGGCTCGAGACGCGCGAACCGAGCTGGAGAATCAACGCCCCCATGGCGACGGCGCGGCCGCTCGGTCCCGAGGAGAGAGCACGACGGGCGGAACGTCTCGGCGGTGCGGAGAGGGCGGCGGAGATTCGCGAGGCTCTCGAGCGGGCGGGGCTCGATCCGACGGCGCTGGCCTCGGCCTGGCAGTGGCTCGAGTCGCCGACCTCGAGTCGGTGGACAGCCAACGAACCTGCTGGAGGGGCCACGGGCCCCTCGCCCCTCTCCGGAGTGGTCTCGTCGGAGGGGCGCGCGCTCGCGGTGGTGCGGGTGCGCAGCTCGGGACCGGCCGACCCCGCCCTGTGGGAGGAGCTCGAGGAGCGGTGGCCCGAGGCGCGCTGGGCCTCCGCCGGGCGGCTGGGCGCGGCGCTCGAGAGTCGGGCGATTGCCGACTTCCGACGACTCGCCGTCGCGGGCCTTTTCGTCGTCGTCCTTGTCCTGGCGGTGGTTGCGGGTGGCCCGAGACGGGCGCTTCTGGCCTGTCTGCCTGCGATCTTCGGCGGCGTCGTGACCGTCGGCGCGCTCGGCTGGGCCGGTATTCCTCTCGACCTCGTCTCGCTGTGCGTGTTGCCGATCGTCCTCGGCCTGGGGGTCGACGACGGGCTTCACGTGGTGCTCAGCGGTGCACGCGATCGCGTCGAGGCGGTCAGGGGCTCGGGCCGCGGTCTGCTTCTGACGACGGTGACGACGGTCTGGGCGTTCGGTTCATTAGGGGCTTCGCGACTGCCCGCTCTGAGGATGGGAGGGTTGCTCGTGGCGATCGGCGTGACTGTCTGCTTCGTGGCGACGGTGACCGTGCTGCCCGCTCTCGAGCGTGAGCGGTAGCCGTCGTGGCACAGCGGCAGGGGACGGACTTCGGTAGCTCCCGGGCTTCGGGAGGTTTCAGGCTCTTCCGGCACGCAGGGGAGGCGTCCCTGATCCGGCGCGGCGACCTCAGCCTGCCGGCTCCGGCTCGCCGGCGATCCGGTCGCGTCGCAGGCGGCGTTTCGCCCGAGCGATGAGGCAGCTCCATTCCGCACCCCACCAGAGCCGGAGTGCGATCCCGAGATGGCGTAGCGAGCCGGCGCCGGCACGAAACGCAGGCGAGTAAAGGCGCCAGCCGGCATTGCGACGCTGGTGGAGTCCCAACTCCCGGCGCCGCCGGGCCAGTGTCACCAGCCGCCGCTTGAAGCGCGCCATCGAAGCGGATGCCCAGCGGGTGGCAGGGATGCCGAGACCGAAGGTCGGATGGGCGAGGGCGTCACGGTCGCGCAGCACCGGCCGGACGACACCGAGGTAGTAGAGGGCGGTGTCGGCCAGATAGCTCGCGGCCGTCAGTTGGGCGTCGCCGAAGAGCTCGTACTTGTCGGTGTAGAGCGCCTCGAGCCACCTGCCGTAGGAGCGTAGGAACCTGGCGTTGTGCTCCGCGACCGCCTCCGGCTCCGCAGCGCCGTCGACGCTCCGGCCGAGCGCTTTGTCCACCAGCTGCGCGGTGGCGTAGACCGACATCGCGGTGTGATCGAGCCCCGGGCTGTAGAAGGGATCGGTAAAGCTGGCGGCGTCGCCCAGGAGCGCCCAGCGTCGTCCGGCATAGCGGCTGGCGGCATAGGGCAGATGGCCGTAGGCCATGTGGTCCTCGCGCTCGACCTTCGCCTCTTCCAGCAGTTGCCCGAGCCCCGGGCGGCCGCGGACGAAGTCGACGTAGCGGTCGAGAAGCGGGCCGCGTCCAGGCAGATCGAAGATCGTCTTGTCCCAGACCAGACCGACGCTGGCGCGCTCGTGCTGGAGCGGGATCTTCCAGCACCACCAGCCGTGACCGCAGAAGTGGTTGGTCGCCAGCCGGCGGCGGGGCGCGACGTGCGAGAGCTCGGGGAAGCGCTCGCGGTCGTCGAGGTCGGCGACGTCCCGCCAGCGGGCCCAGACCGCAGTCGTTCGAGGCGCCTCGACCTTGCGTCTCAGGTTCCAGCGTCTCGCCAGGAAGCCGTGACGTCCGGTGGCGTCGATCAGCCAGGTCGCCTCGACCCGTCGATCGGGCCCGTCGCCCTCGAGCCGCAGCTCGAAGCCGTCGTCGCGCCGATCGACCGACTTCGCCCGATAGCCGCGCGCCACTTCGGCTCCCTCTTCTTCGGCGAGCCGCAGCAGCTCCGGATCGAGCCGCTCGCGGTCCAGTTGGAAGCTCGGCAGTGCGGGGACCTCGTCAGGGCCGATCTCGGTCATCGAGCCGAGGTCGCGATCCGGCCCGTCGGTGAACCAGAAACGGAGCCCGTGCTTGGCGAGGTGGTCCCTCTCGAGCACCTCGCGGAGGCCGAGCACGGTGTCGAGAAAGTGCGCGGAGATCTCGACCGTCGCTTCGCCCACCTTGCGGTCGAAGGTCGTCCGTGGCTCCACGATCAGCAGCCGCGCCTCCGGCCGCCGGCGCCGGAGCAGCAGGGAAAAGGTCGAGCCGGCGAACGCCCCGCCGAGCACGACGATGTCGTAGCGCGAGTGCATGGCCCTTAGGGACTCTAGCAGCGCCCCGGTTCGGAGGTGAGGTAAGTTGCCCGGATGACGGTGGGCGACAGGGCGACAGGCGAGAGAGAGCCGGAAGGGGGCTCGAGAGTCTGCGCGGTGATCGTGCACCACCGGGGACTTCGATTGCTGGATCGTTGTCTCGAGTGTCTGGAGGGGAGCATCGGCGTCGAAGTGGAGGTCGTGGTGGTGGCGAACGGCTGCCGCGAGGCGCTGCCGGAGCGCATCGCTTCCAGTGCCGCCCTGCATGTCGTTCGCTCCGAGCGCTCGATCGGTTTCTCCGACGCCAACAACCTGGGGGCCGCATGGGCGCGGGAGAACCTCTCGCCGGTCGATGCCTACTTCTTCGTCAACAACGACGCACTCGTCGAGCCTGGAGCTCTGGCAGCGCTCGTGGCCGAGTTCGACGCGGCCCCCGAGTGCGGGATTGTCGGCCCGCAGCTCGAGATCTGGGGAGCTCCGGGCGTCCTCAACAGTCTCGGCCTGAACGTCACGGTCGACGGTGAAGCGTGGGACGAGGGGATCGGCCGTCCGAGCGCTGAGTACGAGCTCGACGCCGATTCGCTCGACGTGCTCGCGGTGACCGGCGCGGCGCTGATGGTCCGACGAGAGCTCTTCGAGGAGCTCGGAGGCTGGAACGAGATCTACGGCTTCTACTTCGAGGACATCGATCTCTGCCTGCGGGCCCGTTCGCGCGATCGGTCGGTGCGGGTGGCTCGTCGAGCCCGGGTGGCGCATGCGATCTCGGCGACCGCGGCGCGGGGCTCCGATTTCAAACGCAAGCTGTCGTGGCGCAACCGCTTCCTGTTGTTGCTGACCCACTGGCCTTGGGGGCTGTTGCTCGGCGCCGGGTCGCGCCTGGCGTGGACGGAGCTGAAGCTCGCCCTCCGCCGTGCCCGGGCTCGTGCGTGGAGCGATCTCGAGCTGCAGGCGCGCTCCTGGGCCGGGGCGCTCGTGCGGGCCCCGCGTGCGCTGGCGACGCGCCGCCGGTCGGGCGGCACTTCGACCTGGGTCGAGCGATTGAAGCCGCGAGGCTCGGTGCCGGTGATCGAGCTTCCGGAGTTGCCGGCGGACGCCGAGCTTCTCTGACCCTTCCGGTGCCCGTTCGCTCGCGGGCGCCCCTCTAGGGCGAGCCCTGGACCGTGTCCCCCGGAGCCAGGTCGGTGGCACCGATGGCGTCGAGTCCGCGATCGGGATCCCACAGGTAGACCCCGATCCGGACCGGCGTCCCCTCGATCCCGTCCAGCGTCGTCTCCAGCCGAGGCTCGTCGAGGCGGACTTCGCGACTGGCGACGACACGGCCCTCGGCGTCGAAGGCATCGACGATCGCGCTGCCGGAAAATCCGTCGATCGTCGCCGGCAGGCGCGAGCGGACGACGTAGCCTTCGTCGATCGGGTGAGCCGTGATCTCGAGCCGGTGACGAGGCGCGGCGACCGGAACAGCCGGATCTCCGAGCAGGTTGTAGGTCTCGATCATGTCCTTGCGGACCGTTCTGCTCTTGGCTGCCACGATCGCCTCGCCGATCGTCTGAGGCTTCGTCAGCTCCTCGACGAGCGCCTGACTCAGGTCGAGCGCCGGGCTGTTGCGCCACGACGCCGCGAACACCGCGATCGCGCCACTCTCCGGGAGTCGGAGGAACTTCTCGCCGATCGAGTCGGCGAGCGGGTGGTCGAACGGGGCGGAGTAGCAGGTCATACTGAGGATGACCGGCAGCCGCTCGTTGGGGGCGAGCTGGTCGAGATGGTCGAGGTTGAACAGGTCGCGGTTCTTGCGGTGGTCGGTGGCTCCGGTACGCCAGATGTAGCGCCCGCCGTGACCGTGGAAGTAGACGACGAGCTGGCCGTCGTCGAGCGCTTCGAGCAACGCCTGCTGGTGCTCGTCGTTGCTTCGCTCCTCGGGGCGAGGGTAGATCTTGAGGCCGGAGAATCCCGCCGTGTTGCGATCCGCAGCCAGTTCGTCGTTGCGATTCCTGATCGTCGCCTCTTCGTTGCTGATCCACAGGATTCGGCGGCGCCAAGGGCCGACTTGCGAGTCGCGCACGTAGCGGATCGTCTTGTCGACGACGGCGTCGAGATCTGCCGGATCGACGACGGGGATCCGGCCGATGGCGAGGCGCGGCAGGTTGTCCTCTTCGCCCAGAGCGACGAAGTAGTTGTCGCTCGCTGCGTGTCCTTCCGCGCTGCGGTAGCTGCCGGTGGGAATGAGGCCGCGCATCCTCGGCGCTCCGTCGTAGGGCGTGCTCAGGTTCTTGAGGAACCCCTCGCGCTGCGCCTCGATCTCGAGGAAAGACCAGTCTGCGTAGTCGCTGTCCTCGAGGCTGCGACCGTCGATGTCCCAGCTCGCGTCGCCGACGAGCAGCACGAAGCGGGGAGGACCGCCCTGCCAGCGGTGGTAGGCGTGATCGATGAAGTCGCGGATCGCTCGCGGCTCGACGACTCCATGGCTGAACTCGTCGTAGAGGTCCTGCACGTCGACGACCGCCACCTCGAGCCCGCGATCGCGATGGAATCGCGCCAGTCGGCGGGTTCCTTCGAGCAACGACTCGTGGGCGATCATCAGGTAGTCGGCGGAGTGGCGGCCGGATCGCCAGTCCGAGGGGCGGTCGACGCGCACGGCGTGCACCTCGAGGTGGCCTCCGGAACGAACGGCGACGACCTCGGTCTCACGATCCTCCTCGATCGTCACCTCGACTCGCGTTGCGCCGTCGGCGGCGGAGGCGAACCAGCGCTCGCCCGAGTCGGAGAAGGCGGTGAGGGTGTCGGCGCCAGGTGCCTCGAACACCGCCGAACGGCGGCCGGAACCCGCAACATGGACCACCGTCTGGTCGCGGACGACCGAACCGTCGTGGGGATACTCGATCTCGAACCAGTTGAGGAGGCTCAGATCGACCAGCGGGTCGGTCCCGTTCGGGCCGGGGCGTTGGGGCACCGACAGAGAGACTTGTGTCGTCGCAGCGAGCGCGCCGGGGGGAAGAGGCTCGAAGGTGACCGAATGGGGATCGCGCCCGTCCCACTGCGCCGGTCCGACCTGGACTCCGTTGAAGGCGACGTCGACGTGATGCTCGATCTGATCGCCGCGCGCTCCTCGTTGGGTCCTCGACCATCCGCGCAGATCGAACCTGGCTCGAGCTGTGCGCCCTCCTCCGGACAGCAGCCCGTCCAGCTCGACTTCGGTGCGGAACGTCCGGCCGGCCAGGAAGGTCAGCCTCTCCCAGAACCAGGTCTCGCGCGGAGGCGTCCCGCGCTTTTCCCGGAACCGCACCATCAGCCGGTCGTTCTCGAAGTGCCTGCGGGCCAGCAGCGGAGCGGCCACGGTGCCGCCGGGACCTTCCTCGGGTGAGCGATAGCGGGACTCCGACCCCGCCGGCTGCGGCTCGACGCTAAGGCGGTAGACGTTGACCGGCGAGTACAGGTGGAAATGCGACACCTCGCCCTCGAGGTGCCGGCCGACGAACTCGATGGCGTCTCCGCGGCCGAAGCGGCCATCGCCGCCGTCGTCGACCCAGATCCGCACCGGCTCGCCCCGCTGAGTGAGCCGCAACAGGTTGCTGTCGACTTCGGGCAGCGGTGCCTCGGACTCGAGCTCGTCGAAGGTCAGCCGATGGACCCCCGGAGTGAGCACCTCGAGCCAGAAGGCCGGGGGGGCCGTCGAGCGCTCGGCCTCGGATGCGGCGAGACTCCAGGGAGTCAGAGCGCAGGCGAGCGTTAGGGCTTGGATGGCGGCCTGGCGCATCGGCTGGAGTGTTCGAGCGGGTGCTGAGGAGGGTCACAACGCTGGTCGCGGACGGCCGGTGCCTCCACTCGTGCGGCGTCGCTCCCATGGCGACCTTAGCACCGGGGACGCTGTGAAAGACTCCCGGCGTGAAGCGAGTCCTGTTCGTCGTCGTGGCACTGGTCCTGGCGGTCGGTGTTTGGTGGTCGCGTCCTCGCGACGTCTCAGGAGTGGTGCTCATCTCGATCGACACGCTACGCGCGGACCATCTCGGCGCCTATGGCTATCCGCTTGACACGAGCCCGTTCTTCGACGAGTTCGCACAGCGGGGCACGCTCTTCGAGCAGGCCCGGGTACAGCTCCCGGGGACCCTTCCGTCCCACATGTCGATCTTCACCGGCCTCTACCCGCGTGAGCACGGGGTCTATCCACCGGACAGCGTTCTGTCGGAGTCGATCCCGACCCTGCCCGAGCTGTTTCAGCAGGCGGGCTATCGCACCGCCGCCTTCTCCGAGGGAGGGTACGTGGCCGGGCGCTACGGTTTCTCGCGGGGCTTCGACGTCTACGACGACATCACCAAAGACAAGCCGGGAGGAGCGGCCGAGACGGTGCGGCGCGCTCTCGAGTTCGTAGACGACCTCGGGCGCGACGATCGGTTCTTCATCTTCCTTCATACCTACGAGGTCCACGATCCCTACATGGCGCCCGACGGCTACGGATCCTGGGAAGGGGCGCCGCCCGACGTCTGGGAGCCGACCGGCCGGAACCTGGCCCGCGCCAGCAGAGGAGAGCTCGAGATCGACCGCGAGGGGATCGAGTACTTCGTGTCCCTCTATGACTCGAGCCTGCGCTTCGTCGACGATCAGTTGCGGCGCTTCATGGAGGCTCTCTGGGGGGTCGACAGCGCCGGCGAGGTCTGGGTCGTCATCACCTCGGATCACGGAGAGGAGTTCCGCGAGCACGGCGGCTTTGCCCACCATCAGATCTACAACGAAACGCTGCACGTTCCGCTGCTGATCCGGCGCCTCGACCAGCGCCGTGGCACGCGAGTTCCCTCTCTCGTGGAGAGTGTGGACATCGCCCCCACGCTGCTGGAACTCGCCGGTATCGACGCTGCGCCTCTCAGGCTGTCGGGTAGGAGCCTCGCGCCGCTGCTCGACAATCCGGACCTCGACTTCAAGTCACGCGCCTACGCCGAGGGGTACTCGCATCAGATCGAGTCGGTCTTCCAGCAGCGCGACGACGGCCTCTATCAGCTGGTCGTCAACAGACACGACGGCGAGCGGGTGGAGCTCTTCAACCTCAGCGAGGACCCCTACGGAGCCGAGGACCTGGCGCGAAGACGGCGGGTCCTGACTCACGAGATGAAGGGGCTGCTCGGTGACTACCATCTGCCTCCGCGTGCCCAGGCAGGCCGCGAGCCGCTCGACGAGGAGCAGATCGAGCGGCTTCAGGCGCTCGGCTACCTGGAGTAGTCGTGCGCGGCCGATCGCCCACGCCCGCTGCGGCTGAGGCGCCGCCGTCGAACGGCAGCGGGCCTTCGCGATGGGTTTTCTGGGGCGCCGCGCTGGCGGTGCAGGCGCTGCTGCTTCTCGTCTACTACGTTCCCGAAGCGAAGCGCCCGCTGGGCGACGAGAAGCTCTACCTGCGCGCCGTGGAGTCGATCGGGACGTCCGGCACGAGCGGCCTCGACTCCCTCTGGCCGCCGCTCTATGCCTGGTTTCTGCGGCCCTGGCTCGTGGTGGCCGACGGCGCTCCCTGGGCGGTGCAGGGGGTTCAGATCGCTCTGTGGCTGGCGACGGCGTGGATGATCGGGCTCCTGACGAGCCGCTGGACCGGTCGTTCCAGGGCGGGTGACCTCGCGGCGCTTCTCGCCGTCGTCCACCTGCCGCTCGCCGCTTTCGCGCACTACCTGTGGCCGGAAGTGCTGCACCTGTTCCTGATGCTGGCGGCGATCTGTTGCTTCGACGAGGCGGTGCGCCGGCGAAGGGCGGTGTGGATGGTGGCAGCGGGTCTGCTCCTGGCGCTCTGCCTGCACACCAAGGCGCTCTTGACTCCGTTCGTGCCGCTGCTGATCCTCGGATCGGCCTTGCTGTCGCCCCGCGGTGCCAGGGGCCGCACGACGACGGCGCTCCTCCTCGGGCTCGCTCTGGGGCTGGCGCCTTCGCTCGCCACCGGCTCGCAGCCGGGTGCCCGGAGCGGCTGGTTCAACCTCTGGCTCGGGCTCAACGACAGTTCCCGGCACGAGTTCGTCGACTCGATCGCGGAGGAGGAGTACCGGCGCTATCTCGACAGCGCCCGCTCCTCCGAGGCGCGCGAGCGTCTGCTGCGCGAGAAGGTGCTGGACAAGGTCGCTGCCGACGGAGTCGGCACGGTGCTTGTCCGGCAGCTCGGGCGCCAGTACTACCGCCTGTTCGACAAGGATAGCTTTCTCACCATCCAGCTTCCCGGAGGACGGGCCACGTCCGGCGGGCAGGGGTACCCGGCGACTCCGTCCTGGCTGGCCGGGGCGGTCCGATGGCTCTGCTACGTGGGGTGGGCTGTGCTGCTGGCCGCCTTCGCACTCGGGGTGGCGCTCTTCTCCTTCCAACGGTACCCCGCCGGCCGATGGGTGCTGGTCTTCATGCTGGGTCAGCTCGCCCTCTTCCTGCTGCTCCACGTCAAGACGCGGTATCGGCTGCAGATGCTGCCGGCGATGTTCTTCTTCGCTGCGTACGCGCTCGACCGCTGCGCACGGCGCAGGGGAGAGGCGGGTGGCGCAGCTCGCTACGCGGCCGGTGCGTCGCTGGCAGGGGCTCTACTCTGGCTGGCGTTCGCCGCCGACGTCTGATGCAGCCTCAGCGGGAATCCGCGTCGTCCTCCGCAGACTCGGAGTCGTCGCCGCCCTCGTCGTCGCCGCCCTGGTCTTCGTCATCCTCGTCTTCGCCCGACTCACCCTCGTCCCCGTTGTCGTCCTCGCCGGCCTCGGTCTCTCCTTCCGCGGGCAGCTTGGGCTTGGCCGTGATCACCGGCGTGAACTGCTCGCGAACACCGGTGAGGGAGATGCTCTCGACGTAGTAGTAGTAGGTCCGGTAGGGGTCGATCGTGTCGTCCTCGAACGAGTACCTGGTGGTGAGATCGGTCGTTCCCGCACCCTCGATCGGCGTCTCGGTCAGACGCTCGAAGGGACCTTCCTCGCTGTCGCCGCGGTAGACGTCGAACCCGAAGTTGTCGACCTCACTGGCGGTGCTCCACCGCAACGTCCTCGAGTAGGACTCCTCTTCGAACGGCTCCTCAGCCGGCGCCTCGACTTCGCTAGGGGCGTCCGCGGGGGAGTCGTGATCCTGGCCTTGGTCACCCCGGGCCGGGCCGAGACAGAGCAGCACAGTACAACAGACGGCGAACGTCGTCGCCGAGAGGCGAATGCGGGGCATGAGTGGGTCCTTTCCGTGACGAGCCTGGTGGGTCGGTGCGGCTGACAGCCGCCGCCGGATTTTCGCAGGAGTGGTCGCCGGTGGCAAAGTGGCGACCGCCAGCGGATACACTCTGCCGCGCTTCGCCCGTCGCGAACCTCCCATGAACCCTCAGCGCATCCTGATCGCGGGCCTGTGCCCGCTGCCCTTCGAGAACACCTCCCAGAACTACGGGCCGGGTATCCGAACGTGGCAGTTGACGCGCGGTCTCACAGCCGCCGGTCACACCGTGCGGGTGGTGGCGATGGAGATACCGGGGGTCTACGAGCCGGGGGAGAGGATCGACGAGGAGACGGTCGACGGAGTGTCGATTCGCCGCCTCGATGCGGAGGCCTTCCTCGACCCGGGTACGATCGCTCGGGAGGTCGAGTCCTTCCGCCCGACCGCCCTCGTGGGCGCCACGATCTACGGCTCTCTGGCGCTGGCACAGACGGACCCCGAGCTGCCCTTCTGGGCCGATCAGTTCGGTCACGTGATGGCCGAGGCTCAGGCGAAAGCTGCCCTCGAGGAGGAGAACTGGCCGATTCCCCGGTGGTGGCGGATGGTCCACCCGGTGATGAGTCGCGCCGATCGGGTTTCGGCGGTGTCGGAGAGGCAACGCTACGCCGCCATCGGTGAACTGGGCGCGCTCGGCCGCCTGACCGCCGAGACGTGCGGCTACGAGTTCACAGCGGTCATCCCGTGCGGCGTCGTCGAGCCGGAGGAGCCGGTAGCCGGCAGGGCGGTGGCTCGCGGTGTCTGCGTGCCGGAAGACGCCTTCATCGTGCTGTGGAGTGGCGGCTACAACGTCTGGAGCGATGTCGAGACTCTCTTCGACGGACTCGAACTGGCGATGAAGGAGGAGCCGTCGGTCCACTTCGTCTCGACCGGCGGCGCCATCGGAGGTCACGACGACTCCACCTACGCCCGCTTCCAGGAGAGGATCGCCGGATCGCCGCTCCAGGACCGCTTTCAACTCGCCGGATGGGTGAAGCGCGAATGGGTCGGCAACTACGTCGAGGAAGCCGATCTCGGAGTGCTGACCGACCGCCCGATGTACGAGGGAGTCCTCGGCTCGAAGAACCGCATTCTCCAGTGGTTGGCGGCCGGTCTCCCGTGTGCGTACAACCGCGTCGGCGACGTCGGAGACCTGCTGGCGGACGAGGATGTCGGCCTGATCTTCGAGCAGGGAGACGCACAGGATCTGGCGCGTCGCATGGTCTGGGCGGCCCGCCATCGCGACGAGCTCTCGGCGATGGCGCGTCGCGGGCGCGAGGTCTGCCAACGGCGTTTCTCTCTCGCTCCCGCGACGGCGCCGCTGGTCGAGTGGGCGGCGGCGCCGAGCCAGGCGCCCGACCATCGACCGGGGGCGTTGCGGTCTCCCTTCGACTGGGACGAGGTACCCCCGGAGCCGCCGCCGCCCGACCCGATCGCGCGCCCTTCGCGGCTGCGCCGACTGGCGCGACGGGTCAAACGCGGCCTTCTGGGTCGGTGAAGAGGCTCAGTCCGAGCCGGACTTCCGGCCGAGGCGCAGCAAGCGCCCGGGCAGGGAACGGCGAAGCCGGTCGAGCACCTCTCCCTGCTGCCCCGACACCTGAGACAGGTGCTGCAACGCCTCCTGAACCGACTCGCTGCTGTCGGCGTAGAGCGTGGCGAGGCGATCGAGTTCCGCGGTGAGGATCTCCACCTGAGCGGCAATCTCCTCGCGCCGCTCCTCTGTGCGTGAGGCTTCCCTGGCGAGGCTCTTCTCGACCGGCTTGACCGCCGCCCAGATCTCCTCGGTACGCTCGCGGCGTGTCACCTGAAGGAGGTGCGAGGTCAGCAGGGGGTCGATCGACGCCACCGCCGCGTCGAGTTCGCGCGACGCGGCGTCGAAGGCCGCCTCGGTTGCGTCGGAGGTGAGCGCCGTGGCGATGGCGCGGCAAGGCTCCGTCGCCCGGCCGCATCCGGCCGTCGCGCCGGCGTCCCCGGTCGTGTGCCGCAGAGCCGGATCGACGAACTCTCTCAGCGAGTCGGCGACGCGGTCGGGAGCCGTGGGCCACTCGACGCCGAGCTCTGCTGCAACGCTGCCGAGCAGCGTCGCCGGATCTTCCAGCAGGGCCGGATAGGAGACGAAAGCCCGGCGCACGCCCCGCGTCGATCGCTCGGCCCGCAGCAGATGATCGGCCCACAAGAGGGCGGACTTCTCGGCGCCGAAGCCGTTACGGCGGGCGAGCGACCGGATCACCTCGCCGACGGGCCGATGAACGAGCAGCACCACCGGCTCGCGCTCTGCTGCTCGCAGGGCATCGAGCCATGGGATCACGAGCCTGCTCATCCTCGGGTCCTTGAACCCAGGGAAAGGGCTTTTCGCAACCCCGGCAAGAAGCTCCTCGATTCCCTGCTGCAGCGTTCGGCGCGGGTGCGAGTCCTCGTGCGGGGCCGGGGCGAGATCGTCCCAACTGCTGCCGACCGCCGACAGGTAGCTCTCATGGAGATCGAGCACCCGCTCGTCCTCGAAGTAGCCCTTGACGTTGTCGTCCTGAGCTCCGATCAGGTGCCGGCCGAAATCGACCCCCAGTTGCGCACAAGCGCCGGCGACGGCGGAGGTGCCGCTTCGGTGCATGCCGAGGATCAGGAGACAGTCGGTCATCGGTGGAGTCCCGGCATCGTACGAAATCAAAGGATCGCAGGCCAGTAGCGGGCGGTTGCGAGCGGCCTTCGACGGCGACTCGCGGCTCTCCGTGGGAAGCTCCGTTGCTGCTAGAGTCCGCCTCCGTCATGGAGTGGAAGTCGCGGATCCGTCGGGCCTCGAAGAAGGCGTTCGGGCGCCTGTCGCGGGTGTCTCTGGAGACCTCGGCGTCGCTGCCCGACCGCTCTCTCGACGCCTACCTGAAATCGATCTCGAAGAAGCCCTCGGCGTTCGACGTGACCGGGTCGCCGACCGTGTCGGTCATCGTGCCCGCTCACGGCAAGGTCGACCTGACCTTGAGGTGCCTCTCCTCGCTCGGAACGGCGGCCACCGCAGTGCCGTTCGAGGTGATCGTCGTCGACGATGGCTCTTCGCCGCCGCTGGAGGCGGACCTCGGGAGGGTCCCGGGGCTGAATCTGGTCCGCAATCAGGAGCGTAGCGGCTTCGTGGCCGCCGCCAACCGGGGTGCGCGCGCCGCCTCGGGCGACTTCCTCCTGTTCCTCAACAACGACACGGTGGTCACGGACGGCTGGCTCGATGCTCTCTGGAGGCGAATCGAGAGCTCTACGAACATCGGGATCGTCGGTGCGCGGCTGGTGTTCCCGGACGGCACGGTGCAGGAGGCGGGCGGAATCGTGTGGGCCGACGGCTCGGCCAGCAACTACGGGCGCGGCTTCCACCCCGAAGACCCGCGAATCGGCTACGCCCGCGAGGTCGACTACTGCTCGGGCGCGTGCCTTCTGGTCCGCCGTTCGCTGTTCGAGGAATGCGACGCTTTCGATCGCTTGTACGCCCCTGGCTACTACGAGGATGTCGATCTGTCCTTTGCTGCGCGTGTCCGCGGAGCGAGAACCTGGTACGAGCCGGCGGCGACGGTCTACCACGAGGAAGGCGGCACCGCCGGCACGGATCCCGCTCACGGCATGAAGCGGTCCCAGGAAGTGAACCGCGACAAGTTCCGTGAGCGGTGGGATCGTGCCTTGGGACAGCAACCTTCGCGCGAGCGCGGCAAGGACGTAGCCAAGGACCGGGGCATGCCGAAGCGCGCCCTGGTCGTCGACCATCGGATGCCGACTCCGGAACGGGACGCCGGCTCGCAGCGCCTGGTGAGGATCCTCGAGGACCTGCGGCGGCTCGGCTGGCGGTCTACGGTTGCCCCCTACGATCTCGAAGACCACGAGGAGCCGAGGGCCGGGCTCGAGGCGCTCGGGGTCGAGGTGCTGCGGCACCCCTTCGTCGCTCATCTGGATCGCTACCTGAAGGCACAGGAACAGCAGTTCGACGTCGTCGTGCTCAGCCGTGTGGGTGTGGCCCATCGGCTGGTCTCGATCGTCCGGGCGCGCTGCCCGGAGGCGCGGATTCTCTTCGACACGGTGGACCTCAAGTCGATTCGCGACCAGCGGGAAGGTGAGCTCACGGGAGACACAGCGCTCGTTCGGGCAGCTCGCCGCAGCCGGAAACACGAACTCGAGGTTCTCGACGCCGCCGACGCGACGCTCGTGACCTCCCGCGTCGAGCGGGACGTGCTGCTCCAGCAGCGACCGGACGCACGGATCGAACTGCTTCCTACCTGGTATCCGCTGGTGCGTCCGGAGCTTCCCTTCGAGCGCAGGTCGGGAGCGATCTTCATCGGCGGCTTCCGCCATCGACCCAACGTCGATGGGCTGATCTGGTTCCTCGAGTCGGTCTTCCCGGCGGTGAGAAGGCTGCTTCCCGGGTTCGTCCTCAACGTGATCGGCGAGAGCCCGCCTCCGGAGCTGACCCGCTACCAGGATTCGCAGGTGCGGTTTCACGGTTTCGTGCACGACGTGGCGTCCTACTTTCAACGCTCGCGCCTGTCGATTGCCCCGCTGCGGTTCGGCGCCGGGCTCAAGGGGAAGGTCCATCAGAGCCTCGCCTACGGTCTGCCGTGCGTGGCGACGCCTATCGCCGCCGAGGGGCTTTCGCTGCTTCCCGAGGTCCACGCGGCGCTCGCATCGGAACCGGGGGACTTCGCCGAAGCGGTCTTCCGGGTCTACTCCAACTCGGATCTGTGGCAGCGACTCTCGGTCGAGGGATCGCGTCACGTCGAGCGTTACTTCTCGGAGGAGGTTGCACGAGCCGGACTCGCGCGTGCACTCGGCGTCGCCTGAGGGCACCGTCCGGGATCTGCGATGCCGCTCTGGCGAGCGGCGTTCCGTCAGGTTGAGGGACGGGCCAGTTGCGAGAAGAGCTCGCGATGGAGCGTGACGTATCGCTCTTCGGAGAAGGCGGTGAGGTCGATCTCGAGCGCCGCCTTCCGATATGCCTCGTAGCGGGTTCGCAGCCGCGCGAGGGCGGCGGCGAGTGCCTCGTCGAGTCCTTCGAGTCCCTCCTCGAGCGCCAGGCCGCACCCTCGTTGCGCCACCCACGGCCCGATCGCCAGCCGATCGGTGGTCACGACCGGTCGGCCGGCTCCCAGCGCCTCGACGAGCGAGTGAGGGAACGCCTTGACGACCCGCGGCGAAGTCGCGAGAAGCACGACGGCGTGGCAGCGAGCCATGACCCGAGCGACGTCGATGCGCTCGACGACCAGCTCGAGGCGCGCCCGCGCCGGGCTGGCGGCGATCCTCCTGCGGATCGCCCGCTCGTGGACGCCTCGCCACAGGAGCACCAGCCTCAGGTGGTCGTCGCGCTCGACGGCGCGAAGCAGAAGATCGATCCCCTTCGTGCGGAACTGCCTCTTCGTCCACGGTGCCGAGGCCATCAGCAGTGTCAACGGGCCGTCGCCGGGCGGCGGCGGTACCGCCTGCCAACGTTCGGCCTCGATCAGAGGCGGTCGGACCTCGCGAACCGGCAACCCGAGGGCGCGCAGACTCTCACCGGCTGCGGGGTCGGACACCACCAGCGTCGCCGGCGGTCGGGAGTGGACGCCGGCGAGATCTTCCCTGCGCGGAGGCGTCAGGAGGCGCACGACGACGGGGCGGTCGGCTTGCCTCACGTAGGTCGGGAGACGAAGGCGGTCGGTGACGACGTAGTGGAGGTCGGCCTCACCGTCGCGTCGCCGGAACCGCTCCCGGATCGCCCGTCGCGGGGCGTGCAGAGCCCTCCAGCGCCCGACTGGGCCGCGGCCACCGAGGTAGTCGAGCGTCCCCCCGAGTCGGCTCTGGAGCAGGGTCGCCTCCTGGACAGCCGCGTCGAGCGAGGGGTCGGCCGGCGGAGCGATCGACAGGTGGAAGGCCGCCTTCATCGCTTTCTCAGGCGGTCGCCCACGAGACGCCGGAGCGGTGGTTCGCCGAAACGCGTTTCGAGGAGAGCCCCGAACTCTGCCGGAGTGCGCCGCCGTCGGCGTTGCAGATCTCGCCGCTGTCGGAGAATCCCGGGGAGTCGTGCCGCCGCGTCGGCGAACCCGAGCAGGGACTGGACCGGGTGCCGGTAGGCGAGCGCGTAGTAGACCTGTCCCCAGACGAGGCGCGGCAGCGCCCGGAGCAACACCGAGCCGGGAAACGACTTGAGCACCGTGGCGATCCGGTTGGCGGTCACTCGGCGAACGTAGCTCGCGCGTGGGAACTGCGATCCGCCGCCGTAGTGGCGCACTCGAGCCGCCGGCACGTAGAGGCAGTCGAAACCGAGCAACTGCGCTCGCAGACCGAGATCGACGTCCTCGAGGTAGCTGTCGTAGCCGGGATCGAAGCCACCCGTGCGCTCGAGGAGTTCGCGGCGGTAGAGCGCCGCCCCCGCGGAAGGAGAGAGCACGGTGCCGGGATCGGACCAGTCGCCGACCGGTTCGTCGTGTCCTCTCTTGGAAGCGGAGCCGTAGACGCTGAACACGTCTCCGGCGTCGTCGACCCGCTCGTCTTCGTCCCAGGCGAGCATCAGGGAAGCGGCCGAGCCGAAGCCGCTTCCAGCGCCCTCGAGGGCGTTCACCAGCTCTTCGAGCCAGGAAGGTTCCGGCTCGGTGTCGGCATTGAGCAGCGCCACCATCGGCGCCGTCGAGAGCCCGATACCGGCGGAGACCGTGCGGGCGAAGCCGCCACGGCGGTCGAACGCGGTCCTCTCGATCCGCGGTCGCCACCTGTCGAGGAGGGCGACCGTCTCGTCCTCGGAGCCGTCGTCGATCACCAGTACCCGGCGCGGTGCGAGCGTCTGCGAGAAGACCGCCTCGAGGCAACCGTCGATCCACCGCTCGCAGTTCCACGTCGGGATGACGAGGTCGACGGTGCCGGTCACGGCGTCATCCCCGCGGTCAGGCTCGCGGGCGCGGCACCGAAACGACCTCGGCGCCCGTGACGCACGGCAAGAGCGAGGTGGCGGGCACGAGAGAGGCGTCCGGTCAGCGCCCCGTGGCAGACCCGCGCGAGCCCCCGCGCGGTCCATCTCGCCCGCAGGCGGCCGTGTTCGCTCGCCGGCAGGCGTCTCAGGACGTAGAGAAAGCGGTTTCGCAGCGAGTAGTAGCGGTAGAGGCCGTCCCGCAGATTGCCTGCGACATCGAGTTCGTGGACCGCCTCGGCCTGCGGCTCGATCCTCGAGCGCACGCCGGCTTCGTCGGCTCGTGAGCACAGGTCGGCCACCTCTGCCGAGAAGAAGTACGATTCCTCGAATCCCTGAAGCCGGTGCAGAAGCTCCGTCGGGGCGAGGGCGACGGTCCCCGGCACGTAGGGCACGGCGAACGGGAGCCCGGTGTCGATCTCCCGCTGCCGCTCGCCGGCGAGCGCATGGGTGCGCATGTGCCGGGCGACGTCGCGTCCCCCTGCGGTGGTCCACCGGCGACCCCGCTCCACGTGGGTCAAGAGCGGTCCGACGATCCCGGGCTCGTCCGCCTGCGCGTCGAGGAGCCGCCGCGCATCGTCTTCGCCCAGCGCGGCGTCCGCGTTCAGGAGCAGCGTCCAGGGTGTGGAGACACGCTCGAGCGCCAGGTTGTGGGCCGCTCCGTAGCCGACGTTGGCCGGCAGCGCCAGCAGCCCGGCTCTTCCGGATCCCTTCCGGAGTCGGGCGACCTCGACATCGGGTGATCCGTTGTCGACCACGAGCACGTCCGGCGGTTCGGCCCACTCCTCGAGTCTGGCGAGGGCTCCCAACGTCGGATCGGCCCGTCCCCAGTTGAGCAGGATGACCGTCAGGTCGGCGTGGTTGCCGCGGCTCAGCGCCGACTCCTCAGGAGGCGCCGCGTCCGCTCAGCACGACCGGAACGGTGCGCGCGAGGATCTTGAGATCGAGCAGCGGCGACCAGGAGTCGATGTACTCGAGGTCGAGCTCGATCCAGCGCTCGAAGTCGATCTCGTTGCGGCCGCTGACCTGCCACAGGCAGGTGATCCCCGGCCTCATCGACAGCCGGCGCCGCTGCCAGCTCTCGTACTGCGCCACCTCTTCCGGAATGGCGGGTCTGGGTCCGACGAGGCTCATGTCGCCCAGAACCACGTTCCACAACTGGGGCAGCTCGTCGAGGCTGTAGCGCCGCAACAACCTGCCGACGCGAGTCACCCTCGGGTCGCGACGGACCTTGAAGACCGGGCCGTCCATCTCGTTGAGGTGCTCGAGCTCGCGCCGCCGCTGCTCGGCACCTTCGAACATGGTGCGGAACTTGTAGATCGTGAAGCGCCTGCCGTTGAGTCCGCAGCGCACCTGGCGGAAGAGCACGCTGCCGGGCGACGTCACCTTGATCGCGACGCAGATCGCGATCATCGCCGGCAGGGCGGCGACCAGGAGCGAGAACGCCAGGGCGAGGTCGAGCATCCGCTTGGCGGCCAGCCTGACGACCCCGGAGGGCACGGTGGAGAAGGTGAGCATCGGGACACCGTCGAGGTCGCCCACCGAGACCCTGGCGCGCGCGTGGGGAAACAGATCGAGCGCCAGCCGCACGACGATCCCCTGCTCCTCGAGACGCAGCACCAGGTCCTCGAGCTGGTTGAGCTCGGTCCGCCCGACGGTGAAGACCACCTCGTCGATCACCTGCTGCTCGACCAGGTCGAGTAGTTCCTCGGTGCTGCCGAGCACCTCGGACCCGAGGCTCGGGTCCGACGGGCGCTCGCCGAAGGTGACGAAGCCGAGCAGGCGATAGCCCCAGTAGCCGTGCAGCTCGAGCGAGCGGGCGAGCGTCTGCGCGCTCTCTCCGGTGCCGACGATCACGATGGTGCGGTAGTTGTAGCCGCTGGCGCGAATCGACCGCGACAGCACCCGCACCGTGGTGCGGCCGACGAGCACCGAGGCCGCCGAGCAGACTCCGACGAGCAGCACCCACAGGCGACTGATCTCGTCGCCGCCGAGCAGCCGCTCGTCGAGCCGGAAGAGGTAGATACACAGCACCAGCACCAGCGAACTCATCGCCGCCACGCGCAGGATCGACCACGCCTCGTCGAGCAGCGTGATCGTGCGATGGGAGCGGTAGGTGCCGAGTCGCGACAGCAGGAAGGCCCAGATGCCGAGCAGCAGCGGCAGCAGCGGCAGATACTGCGCCAGCGGATAGAGCGGCAGCGGGCGGATGCCGATCGCCGGGACGCCGACGTCGCGGATCCAGTAGGCGGCGAGGAACGCGACGGTGACGGCCAGCAGGTCGACGCAGAGCAATGCCAGTGCGACGGCTCTGGCTCTCTCTTTCAGCACGAACGTAACCCCCAGCAGACGCGGCCGGCGAAGCCCGGGCGACCTCTTCTCGGTGCCGCTCAGACTACCAGAGGAGAGTCGGGCTCAGGTGTCGACTTCGATCCCCGACAGTTCGCCGAAGAGTCGCTCGTAGGCGTCGGTGACGGCGTCCCAGGAGTACCGGGCACGGGCTCGTTCGGCACCGGCCGACCGCAGCGCCTCCCGGGTCTGTGGTTCGCTCAGGACCGCCGTCAGCAGCTGCGCGAGGCTCGCCGGTTCTCCGGCGTCGAAGTAGCGGGCCGCGTCACCCGCGACCTCGCGGTTCTCCGGCGTGCCGTTCGCCAGCACGCAGCAGCCGTACCCGAGAGCCTCCACCAGGGCGGGATGCGTCCCCCCTACCTCCGTTGCCTGGATGTAGACCGCGCAGTTCGACAGCAGCTCCCGATACCCCTCGCCGTAGATGGCGCCCGGGAAATGCACCCGTGAGTCGGCGCCTTCGGTGAAGCTCTCGACGAAGCGGTTGGCGTAGGGCGCTCCGCCGACCATGACCAGGGGCAGCTCGCCCGGCACCGAGGCATAGGCCTCGACGACCCGATGAGGATTGTTTTCGGGCTCGAAACGGCTGACGTAGAGGACGTACTTGCGCGCCTCGAGGCCGAGACTCTCGAGCGTCCCGCCGGGCGGCAGCGGTCGTGGATCTACGCCGTAGGCGATGGTCGTCGATGCCGCACCGTAGCGGCTGCGGTAGTGGTCGGCGATCACATCGGCATCGGTGACGAGGCGCGTCGGAGCGATCGTCGCGAGGCGCTCCGAGAGAGCGTAGACGAGGCGCCCGGGCCAGCCCCACTTGGCGCGCCGTTTCTCGATGCCGTCGACGTTGAGGGCGACGGGGGTGCCGAAGAGGCGCAGCCAGGGGACGAACAGCACGTTCGCGGAGTTGACCATCAGCACGGCGTCGAAGCGCGAGAAGGAACCGTGCAGCACCGAGAGCAGCGTATGCACGGGCGTGTCGAGGTACTTGGTTCTGAGCGTCGGCAGGACCGCCCGCTCCATCCCGCGATAGCGCTTGCCGCCGTGCTCGTCGAAGTGCGAGCGGCAGTAGACGGTTACCCTCCAGCCGCGCTCGACGAGCCGGACTCCCAGTTCTTCGACGAGCGTCTCGTAGCCGCCGTAGTTGGCCGGGACGCCGCGGCTCCCCATCAGGGCGACGTGGGGCCGACGGTCTGACTTCATGCCGGGCGGCTCCTGCGCCAGAACCACTGCTCGACCGCGGCGCGGGCGGCGGTGCGGCGGGCCTGGATGCGGCGTCGCTTGCGGGCGATCGCCTTGCGATGGCGCCACAGCCAGCCGTAGGCGGCGAGCGAGCTGCGCTCGAAGGCGAGCACATAGGCGAGGGCGCCGAGATCGCGCAGCGCCGTCGGCACGAGGGTCAGCACGAAATTGAGCGCGCTCTGGTGATAGCAGCGCAGCAGGTAGCGGTTCTTGAGCGAGTGGTAGTTGACGGCCGTCGGCATCTGCGAGCGACGCGCCGGGAGGTTCAAGCGGCGGTGGCGCGCCGTCGCGGCGGGTGCGTAAACGACCCGCCAGCCGCGCTCACCGAGCCGGAACGCGAGTTCCGCGTCCTCGCGGAAGGAGTGGAACTCCCCGGCGAACGCTTCGCCGTCGATCGCGACGTCCTCGAGCGCCGAGCGGCGCAGGAACAGGGCGGCGCCGGTACCGCCGAAGACCTGCTCCCGCTGCCGATGTTGCCCACGGTCGATCGCTCCCGAGCCGCGGTCGTGGTGGCGCCACGGCCAGGTGAGGAACATGCCGCAGGCATCGAGAAGGGGTGCGCTGCCCTCGCTTCCGAAGCGCACCAGCCTCGGCGTGACGGCGCCGACCGGGCCGGCCTCGTCGCCGGGCGCGGCGACCGCTTCCAGCAGCCGCTCCAGCAGGTCGACCGAAGGGCGGGTGTCGGCGTTGAGCGCGAGGATCCAGGGGGAGCGTGCGATCTCGAGCGCACGATTCATCCCTCCCGCATAGCCGAGGTTGCGCTCTGACAGCTCCAACCGGAGGCGGACGTCCCCGGTCGCGCGACGCTCGAGCCACCGGGCGCTGCCGTCGCCGCTGGCACAGTCGACCACCACGACCTCGGCCGGCGCGGGGTCGAGCTCATCGATCGAGGCGAAAAAGTCCGCGAGGTCCGGTTCGCTGTCGTGAGTCACGACGCAGATCGCCACCGAGGGTGTGGCGACCGCTCGTCCTCCGCTCACGGCCGCACTCGCCTCAGATCGCGTCGTGCGGCGCCATGACCGCCTCGTGGAACGGCTCGAGGACCTCGTCCGTCGGGCCGACCGCCATGAGCTTGCCGTGCTCGAGCCACGCGACGCGATCGCAGTAATCGGCGACCGTCTCGAGATCGTGCGACACGAGCAGGATCGAGGTGCCACGGTCGCGGAAGCTCTGCACCCGATCGAGGCACTTCTGCTGGAAGCCGGCGTCGCCGACGGCGAGAATCTCGTCGAGGATCAGGGTGTCGGGCCGGAAACTGCGTCGCGACGGCGAAACCGAGCCGTGCCAGCATGCCGTTCGAGTAGTTGCGCACCGGCATGTCGATGAAGTCGGCGAGCTCAGAGAACTCGACGATCGCCGGCAGATGCTCGGCGATGAGGCTCTTGGGGTAGCCGAAGAGAGTGGCGTTCAGGAAAACGTTCTCGCGACCGGTGAGATCGAAGTGGAAGCCCGCTCCGAGCTCCAGCAGCGGTGCGGTGCGGCCCCTCACCACCACTCGCCCCTGAGTCGGTCTCAAGACCCGCGAGATCACCTTCAGCAGGGTGCTCTTGCCGGCACCGTTGCGGCCGACCAGCCCTACGGTCTCACCGGGCTCGATGGTCAGATCGACTCCCTGGAGCGCCCAGAACTGGCGGTGTGAGATCTGCTTGCGCAGCCGTCGAAGGATGTACTCCTTGAAGCTGACGATGCGTTCGGTCGGCACGACGAAGCGCACGCCGATTCCGGTGAGCTCGACCACCGGGGTCGGGGAGGCTGGAAGGTCGCTCATCAGCTTCGATAGTCGAAGGCGTTGCGCCAGCGGGTGAAGACGGCCCAGCCGACGGCCAGCGCGGCCACACTCACCAGGAGGGCCGCGCGCCAGTGGTCGAAACCGGCGACGACGCCGTCGTAGATGGGGCTTCGCACCAGTTCGCACAGGTGCAGCAACGGGTTGAGCTCGAACAGTCGGTGCCGCTCCGGAGCGACGATCTCGAGCGAGTAGATGATCGGTGTGGCGTAGAACCAACCGGTCAGGAGTACCTGATAGGTCAGCCGGATGTCGACGAAGAACGCTCCGGCGGTCGCGACGACGAGACCGATGCCGAGGGCGAACATCGCCGTCAGCGCCATGCCGAGGGGAATGGTCAGGAGCGCCCAACCGAGCGGGCGGTCGTAGAAGAGCACC
>CBDCXM010000007.1:0-12804 GCA_965223855.1 Candidatus Multivoradales bacterium | reverse complement strand
ACGGCCCTCGCCGCCCCGCTCACCACCCTCGCGTACCGCGTACGCCCGGTCCACACTCTCGATCAGCGCCGGATCGCGGCGCCCGAGGTTCTCATAGGTGATCTGCTTCGAGCGCGTCATCAGGTTGAAGGTGAAGGTCACCGGATCCTGGTCGAGATAGCGAGCCGAGTTCTCGAACCACTCGAGACTGGTCTGCGCCGCCTTCTGGGTCTTGATCACGTCGACCCAGCGTGCCTCCCGGTAGGCGCCCAGCGCGGCGGCGACGTCGTCCGGCGTCGCCGCGAACGCCTCCGCCAGCGCCACGGCGTCCTCCATCGCCAGCTTCGTACCCGAGCCGATCGAGAAGTGCGCCGTGTGCGCCGCATCGCCGATCAGCACGACGTTCTCGTGGACCCACTGTTCGCACTTCACCGTCGGGAAGGTGCGCCACAACGAGCGGTTCGTCAGCAGCCGATACCCGTCGAGCTCGTCGGCGAACAGCCGCTCGCAGAACTCCACCGTCTGCTGCTCGGTGGCGTCCTCGAGCCCCGCCTCCCGCCACACTTCTTCCCGGCACTCGACGATCCAGGTCGCCAGCTCGTCCCGAGAACGGGTAGGCGTGGACCTGGAAGAGGCCCGCGTCGTGCTGCTTGAAGTGGAAGGTGAACGCGTCGAGCGGCTTGTCGGTACCGAGCCAGGTGAATTTGCAACGCCGCCAGTCGAGCGCCGGGGCGGAAGTGCTCGGCGAGCTGCTCGCGCACCCACGAATTGACACCGTCCGCACCGACCACCAGGTCGTATCCGGAGAAGGCGTCGAGACTCGTCAACTCGCACCCGAAGACGAGCTCCACCCCGACCTCGCGGCAGCGCCGCTGGAGGATCAGGAGCAGCTCCTTTCGCGACAACGCCGCGAATCCGTGCCCGGTCGAGACGACCCGCTCGCCGCCGACGAAGGTCTCGATGTCGCGCCAGTAGCGGAAGCGTGACGTGATCGCAGCGAAGCTCTCGCCATCGGCGCGCTCGAAGTTGTCGAGCGTCTCGTCGGAGAACACCACCCCCCAGCCGAAGGTGTCGTCCGGCTGGTTGCGTTCCACCACCCGCACCTCGGCTCGAAGCTGCTGCTTCTTGAGGAGCAGCGAGAAGTAGAGCCCGGCGGGGCCGCCGCCGACGACCAGGACCTTCAAGCCAGCCTCACGCCAGAGGGTCCTCACCCGGCTCGAGAATCAGCAGTCGCAGGGGCCGGTCCTTGGCCAGGATCCGCTGGAACGGCACGTAACGATGCGGCGTCGCTTCGAGCTCGGCGAACGGCTGGAAGGAGTGGTGGACGGTGAAGACCGCATGCCCGCCTGCTGCCACCAGCCCCCTGAGCTCCTCCCAGAAGTCCTCGAGCGACCAGTGAAATCCGACGCCGTAGAAGGAATAGACGAGATCGTACGGCCCCGGCAGCCCGCCGAGACTGCCCCCCGACTCGGCGGCGTCGAAGATCCGGTGCCCCGACAGACCGTTGAACCGCAGGACCTCGTCGAGCATCTCGAGGTCGCCGCAGAACGACTCCGCCGAGCGCGGCGCGTTGAGCGGGTACTTGCGCGCCGAGCCGTCGCCGTCGAAGAGATGGAACCGTTCGGCGGGCCAGCCGAGCCGCTGGTGGAAGAACACCGCCGAGCGCCCCATCCCGGGGCCGATCTCGAGAACCTGCCGCGGCTCCAGCCCTTCGAGCAGCGGCGCCAACGCCTCGTACTCGGCCCAGCTCGAGCCGTTCTGCGACAGCTCCCAGACACGGCGGGACTCCTCGTCCTCGCGCAGCGAGAACTGCGGCGTGATCGCCTTGATCGCGCGAATCAGCCGCGGCGTGAGGACCGGCGCCCGGAAGTGGAGCTCCCTCCCGGCGAGCGACCGGCTCAGCTCCTCGACCCGATGCCCCGAGCCGAGCCGTTTTGCCAGCTCGGTCCGCAGCCGATGCCACAACTGCCTGGGGCCCAACACCGTCCCTCCCGTGCCGTCCGCTACCGCTCGAGAGGCGGCGGTTTCATCCCGATTCACGATGGCGGGAGTGTACAGCGGGATGACGAGGTCAAACCCGGCCGGTCATCTTCCAACCCGAAACGTTCCCGGAGCAGTCGAGATGCCCCAGACCGGTGCTCGGGTGAGACGGGTCCGGGAGAGCACTCGCCCTCCCCGCCAGACGGCGATGACTCATTGAAGCCGGTTTCGTCGCGTTGAGAGCAAGGGTCCGGCTTCTCCGAGGACCCGATTGAGAGCTCATCCGAGCCCGACGTCCGGCACAGAACTCAAGCAGAGGAATCGACCATGCATCGGAAACTTCACCTAGCGGTTGTCACTTTGGTCCTGGGGATTTCACTTCCCCTGAGCGCCGGGGAGGAACCGATCGAAGAACGCGGTTTCTCGGCCGAGTCCGTCTACCAGATGGGTGAGATCGATTCGGTCAACCTCTACAACGGCAACCTGACGCTCTCGATCCCGCTGGGCCCGACCTACCCGGTCAACAACCTCTCGTACGGACTGCATCTCACGTACAACTCGAACGCCTGGGACGTGCACGACGTGCCGAACCCGTCGTTCAATCCGGCGGACTGCGAACGCGGCCGCTGCGCGGCAATGGAACTGACGTATCCATTGCCCAACTCCCTGTCGAACGCCGGCCTCGGCTGGACGGTGACCTTGGGGCAGCTGCACCAGGGGTCGGAAGAAGGTTCGACCCAGCCGCCGCCCCCGGGCGCTGCGAAGCTCGACCTGATGGTGTTCGGCGAGGACGGCGTGGTCTCGGTCGAAGGCCGTGGCGACTGCGTGAGCACAGGCGATTCGGGGATCCACTGCGAGTACTGGACGAACGGCAACGAAGACCACCTCCGGCTCTCCATCACCGGCGGTCTGGAGGAGTTCCGTTTCTGGGAACAACACTGCGCCGATAGCAGTCTGCTTGACAACGTTGTGTACGACGGCACGACCCCGATTGCCTTCGATCTCGACATGACGGACGAGAACGGCGATCCGACCGACCGCCTCTGCGGTGCCAGATTCGTACCGCCGATCCCGGTGAGCTTCACCTCGGTCGGTCCCGACTGGGGGTGGGTCGAGGAGGTCGCGACACTGCCCCGAATCAGCTGCGGCTATGGTGACCGCAACGACTGCTCTACCTACGTCGAGCCCGGCGAAGCGATCACCTTCCGCTGGTGGGCGGAGGACGGCTATCGACTCGTCAACTGGGGCGGAAGCTGCGAGCAGCCGATCGAGTACGGTGAGCCCACCGAGATCACGATCCAGCCGTTCGAAGCGGCGCTGTGCACGGCTCAGTTCGCCCAATGCGGCGAGGACGAACCGCCGACCGATCCCGACCTGATCGACAAGCGGTGGGGGCCCAAGCCGCCATGCTCCGAAACCGTACAGCTGACAGCCGAAGTCGCCGGCTCGGGCGGCGGCTCGCTCGAGAGCCACCCTGACTACTTCACGGCCGCGACCTGCAACAAGAGCGCCGGGGACCCTGGCCCGGTGCCGTGCGGTAGCGAGGACGTGACCTGGGGCTCCTGGGTGCGGATGACGGCGGATCCGGACGAGGGGTCGTTCTTCTCCCACTGGGCTCTACCCGTCAGCGGGAATCCGCTGAGCCCACCGATCCGCTGCGTCCCTCTCGACGCGTCCGAACCGCGAGAGGCGACGAGCATCCTGTGGAAAGAGTCCGCCTGCCAGGCGGTGTTCGAGCAGATTCCCGTGGATCACGGAGTCCTGCGAGTGCGGCGGACCGGCGACGGCCTGGGACGGGTCGCGAGCATGCCGGCCGGCATCGACTGCGGCGAGCAATGCGAACACGCCTTCCCGGTCGCCGATCCGGTCCAGCTCGAGGCGATCGAGGTTCCCGGACTGTCTCGCTTCGAGGGGTGGAGCGGCGACTGCAGCGGCATCGATCCGGTCTTCGAGATCGACCTGGCGATCGACGAGGTTCGCGACTGCACGGCGGAGTTCTCTCCGATCAACCAGAGCAGCCACGACCTGAGCGTCGCCGTGGACGGTCCTGGCTCGGTCCTGGGCTTGACGGAGGTCTGTGGCCAGGGCTCCGGCACCTGCACCGACACCTTCCAGACCGGCAGCTACGTCGAACTGGTTGCGGAGCCCCTCTCTCCCGAGGATCACGGCTTCGTCGGCTGGAGCGGCGACTGCTCGACCTTCGGCCTCAACCCGAGGATCGAGGTCTTCATGGACGGCGACAAGAGCTGCACGGCGCACTTCAACGACTGCTCGATCGACTACTGCCCGGCCATCAAGCAGCTCAATGTCGCCTTCCGCGGTGACGGCGAAGGGGAGGTCGTGATCCAGAAGCCGGGCCAGCCGGACACGGTCTGCACCGACGACTGCAGCGTGATCTTCGGCCCGACCGAAACCGAGGCGACGCTCGTCGCTCAAGGCGACGACTCCGATTTCGAGGAGTTCCTCGGAGTCGGCTGCACCGGCGACTCCCCGCTCGAGGTCGACATGAGCGATCACCGCTTCTGCAAGGCGTACTTCGGATCGACGGCCGAGCGGCGTGAGCTGCGACTCGAGATCACCCGCGAAGGCACCGCCAGGGCCGAGCTGTGGAGCAACCCTGAGGGAATCCACGTCCCGCTCGACTCGAACGCCACCGTCACGACCCACGATTTCCCGATCGGTACCGACGTCGACCTTCACTTCGAGGACGGCACGGCGCCGTCGTACGTCCTCTGGGGTGGCGACTGCTCGGCTTCGGGCGAGATCGACATGCTCCAGGACGCCGTGTGCACCGCCCACATCCGGCTGGTGCCGACTATCTCGGTGCAACCGAACGCACTGGGGTCGGTGGAAATCGATCCAGGCAACACGATCTGTCTGCCGAACCAGAGCTGTACCGAGTACTTCGACGCCGGATCGACCGTCTTCCTCACCGTGCTGCCCGAGCCGGACGCCTTCTTCACCGGTTGGGGAGGCGATCCGGCCTGCAGCGACCTGACCGCGCCGGTCGCCACCGTGACGCTGTGGGAGGCGATGAGCTGTACGGCGACCTTCGGCAGTTGTCCCGGCGGATGCGGCGACCCGCAGCAGCTCACGATCACCGACCCCGGCAATCAGGGGACAGTGATCAGCGTCAGTCAGCCCGGGATCGACTGCCCGGGCGACTGTTCAGAGATGTATCCCGACGGGCTGCCGCTCGTCCTGCGGGCCGAGGAGACGAACCCGAACTACTTCTTCCACGGCTGGACCGGCTGCCCGGTGCTCGATCCCGGCGACGCTCAGACGACGATCATCATGAATCAGCCGCACCAGTGCACCGCGGTCTTTGCGGACGAAGAGCCCACCACCCACACCCTCACCGCCCAGATCGACGGCGGCGGCGGCTCGGTACTCAACCTCCAGGGCGACATCGACTGCCCTGGGCTGTGCCAGGAGGTGCTCAACGAAGGTTCGACGGTGTCGCTGCTACCGGTACCCGAGCCCGGCAAGGAGTTCAGCCACTGGGTCGGAGGATGCCCGGGCAATGGACTGTTCCAGATCACCTCGAACACCACGTGCACGGCGAAGTTCGTGGCCGGCACGACCTTCCAACTGACCATCGACGTGGGAGGGCAGGGCGCCGACGTGCTCGTCGCGCCCCGGCCTTCCGGGACTTCCGACTGCGCTGCCGACCCGAACGACGACTGCACCTACACGTACAACGCCGTCAACCCGGCCACGGTGGTCGAGCTCGAGGCCCTCGATCTCGCGCCCACCGTTCCTTTCCTGTGGTGGTCGGGGGACGACTGCGACCCGACCTCCGACCCGCGGGTGGTGACGGCGACGATGAACCAGAGCCGCTCCTGCATGCCGGTCTACGGAGCGGGATGCCCCGAGTGCATTCCACCGGGAGGGCTCGTGGCTGCGAAAAGCGGACCGAGCGGAACCGGGCAGGCCGGGAAAGCGACGGCAGACGACTGGCCGGAAGGCGACGCCCCGGACGTCCCTTACACGGAGCCCAACGTGGCGAACCGCACCGGCCTGTGGATGTACGTCAGCCCCGACGGCGCCAAGCACTACTTCTACCGCAACCTCCAGGAGCACCTACCGGACCACGACGAGCTCGTCTACTACACCCGCGACAACTCGTTCCTGCGGTTGACGGTCGACCATGAGGATCTGGATCTCGCGACCGCGGCGAAGGTCGAGTTCCCGGACGGCACCTTCCGCGAGTTCTCGCGCGAGCAATCCTCCACGACCTGGCGTCTCGACAGACTCGCCGATCCGTTCGGCAACGAGGTGACGATCGACTATTCCGTTCCCGATGAGTGGAGGATCGAAGACTCGGAGGGCCGCAGTCACCGGATCCTCTTCTCGCAGCCCGTGACTCCCGTTGGCCCCGAGGCGGAACTCGGCCCGCAGATCGAGCGGATCGATCTGGCGGCCTTCGACGGAGCGGTCAACCAGATCGAGTTCGAGTACGACTCGCAGTTGGTCAATTTCTGCTACCGCAACCGGCTCCAGGAAGGCTTCCAGGACATGAGTCCCTTCCCGGCCGCGGATCAATTCCCGATGCTCTCCGAAGTCCGGCTCGGAGCGGGCCAGACAGCGCCGATGGTCTATCGCATGGAGAGCTACCGCAGCGGCACCGTCGGCTCGAACCCCGGCTACAGCCAATGCCCGGACGCCGGAGTCCTCGAATCCATCGAGCTTCCGACCGGCGGCCGCATCGAGTGGGACTACGGGTCGTGGAAGAACGCCTCCTACTACCCGCCGTTCTTCCACCTCTCCTCCGGCGTCTCGAAGCGGACCTTCGTCGATCCGCACAGCGGCGACACCACGTCGTGGACCTATTCGAACCAGCTCTTCCCGCCGAGCAACGAGTGGCGTTTCCTCGACGGGGTGCCTCAGGTCTACCCCACCGAGAGCCGCGTCGACGTGGCCGTCGAGTCGGTGGACGGAGCCGGGAATCCGGTGACGCACTGCACCCGGCACTACTTCAACGCCGACGAAACGGACTACGCCTTCAACGGACTTCCCTTCTCTCCGACCAACGACGCCGGAGACCTCTTCCTCTCGACGGAGGTCTTTGGCCAGTGGCAGGACCAGTCGGGAGATCCGTTTCACGGCGATCAGAGGCTCTGTGCGGGAATGCGCAGGCGCACGACCCACACTCGATACGAGGTCGATGGGGGCTACTGCGTCCGATCGCCGGACGACCTTCACGATCCTTGCAGCGATCGCAACCGCCGGGTCGTCGCCTCCGAGACCGTCTTCCACGGCGACGCCGACCGCTCTGTCCGCACCGACCATCTCGACTACAACCAGCTCGGGCGCTTCGAGACGACGGTGGTGAGCGGCTGGGGCGGGCTCGAGCGCACGACGAAGCAGGACTACACCGTCTCCGGCGCGATCGGCCCCGACCAGGACTGGTTCCTCGACCTCGTGACCCGGCACGAAGTGCTCGAGAACGGCGATCGCGCCGTAGAGAAGGCCGAGTTCGACGACCTCGGCTTCAAGATCTGCCATCGCACCCTCACGTCCGGTACCGAAAACGCTTCCGACGACCTCGTCACACGTTTCGAGCGTGGCGACTCCGGCAACGTGGCTCGGATCGTCTACGACGGCGGTGATCTCAACTCCGTCTCAATGGACGTCTGTGGCGGCTCGGGAGGCGACTACGCGATCGACTACCAGTACGAGCACGGAGTCCTCCGCTCCTCGCAGTTCGAGGGAGCGAGCTTCCTCTCCTACGACGTCGACGTCGACCCCTCGACCGGCCTCGCCCACACCCGGCGCGACACGGGTGGACTGGCCACCACCTTCGCCTACGACGTCCTCGGCCGCCTGGTCGAGCAGACCCCACCGGGCGACGCCACCCAGTCGTTCGCCTACTCCCTGCCCGCCGGCGGCCCCGCCTCCGTGCGCATGGAGTGGCGCGACGGCGCAACGCTTCTCAAGCACAGCGAGCACGTCTTCGACGGCTTCGGCCGGGTAGCCGAGGAGATGGTCAGTCGTCCGAACCTGACGCCGCGGCGCTACACGCGGCACAACGGTCTCGGCTGGAAGATCTCGATGTCCGAGTGGGACAAGCCGAACTCGGTCACGATCTACAAGGACTTCGATCCGTTCGGACGCGCCAAGGAGGTCGTGCGACCCGACGACGGAACGACGAAGTTCTACTTCCAGGGCGAGCGGCAGGTTCAACGCACCGAGTGGGTGGGCGGCGAAGAGTCCAGGACCTGGGAGAAGCGGGACGCTCTCGGCCGTCTGGTCGAGGTGCGCGAACCTGACCACGGCTCCCCCGACTTCAGTCTGATCGCCCGATACACCTACGACATCGGCGACCGCCTCAGCGAGGTCGAGCTGAACGAGTCCGGCTCCAACAAGCAGTTCAGGACCTTCAAGTACGACAACCGCGGGTTCCTGCTGTGGCAGGAGCTGCCGGAGTTGGAAGGAAGGGTGGAGTTCGGGGACTACGACGCCCGAGGCAACGCTCACTACAAGAACGACGTCGATCGGGAGCTCACTCTCGAGTTCGACGAGGCGGGGCGGCCGACGAAGATCTCGCGCAACAACAACCCGATCAAGGAGCTCGACTACTTCACGAGCGGTTATCGCAACGGGCGCCTCGAGAGCGCGATCCGCTACAACTTCGGCCCCGACCACGTCCGGGTGACCGACTTCTACGACTACGACGGCTCCTCCGGTCGCGTCGACTACAAGGCGACTCAGATCAAGGTCGGAAGCGCAGCCTCCCAGACCTTCCGCTCGGAGTACCAGTACGACGCTCTCGGGCTGATGGACCGTGAGCGGTACCCCTACTGCGACGGCTGCTCCGAGCCGTGGACCGACTACGAGCACAAGGACGGCCATCTGTGGAAGGTCCGCCGGGGTAGCGAGGTCTTCGCCCGCACCATCAGCTACCACCCCAACGGTCTCTACAAGGTTCTGCGCCGGGACACGACCAACGGCGATCTGCTCGACGTGCAGGGCGTGGCCGCCGACGGCATGACCCGCCCCTCCTCGCTTGCGCTCGGCAAGCGCGGGTCGACGCTCTACGACCTCGGCAACTACAGCTACGACGACGTAGGCAACATCACGGGTATCGGCAACGACATCTACGACTACGACCTTCTCAGCCGGCTGACGTCGGCTTCCCTCGAGGGCGAGCCCCAGCGCACCTACCAGTTCGACGCCTTCGGCAACCTCGTTGATCTGGGCGGCCGCGACTTCCCGGTGGAGGCCGGCAACACCAATCGTCTCGCCGACTGGGACTACGACGTCCGAGGCAACGTCATCCTGGCGGACGGCGACTTCGGCACGGTCGAGTACGACGACCTCAACATGCCCTGGAGGCGCTCCCTGGGCGACCGCACCGAGTGGTACGCCTACTCCGCCGACAACGAGCGTGTCTGGACCCGGACCTTCATCGCGGACGGCTCAGGAGGAGGCCTCGGAGGCGGTGATGGCACCGAGACTCAGACCGTCACCCTGCGGGGCCTCGATCAGAAGGTCCGTCGGACCTACGACCGTGACGGCTCGACCCTCACCTGGAAGAAAGACTACTTCTACCGCGACGGCAGCCTGCTGGCGTCACTGACCCCCGAAGGCCGGCGGAACCTTCACGTCGACCATCTCGGAACGCTCCGCCTGGTGACCGACGAAGCCGGCAACGAGGTCTCCCGCCACAAGTACTGGCCCTTCGGCGAGACGCTCCTCGACACCGGCACTGAAGAGGAGGTGATGCAGTTCACCGGGCACGAGCGGGACGAGTGGGAGGTCGACACCGACGATCCGGCGAGGGACGACCTGGATTACATGCATGCCAGGTATTACTCGGGGTGGGCTGGGAGGTTTCTGTCAGTGGATCCGGCGGGAGAGAGCGCCCAGCTGACGAGCCCCCAGTCGTGGAATCGATATTCCTACGCCTACAACGATCCGCTGGGCACGGTCGACCCGGATGGCGAGATTGGATTCAAGCTAATCAAGTCCGCTGTGAAGTTCGCCATCAAGGGTGGAGATCTGGCGGCCACGTTTGCCGGCGTGGTCGAGGACTTCAACACGCTGCGGAGTGATGAGGCCAGCGGGGGGGAGAAGGCGCTGGCGGCGGTTTCGTTGTTGACGGAGATCGCTTCGCCGGTGTCTCTGAGGGACGCCAAGGCGATCGGGAAGGGTGGGAAGAGGCTACTTGGAGCAGCCGACAATGTCCCAGCGAACCGAGGTTCCATCTATGAGGTGCCCGGAAGGGCGACCTCTAGTGGCAAACCGTATGTGGGCCGACACAACGGGCCGGAGCCACAGAGGACTCGCCGGTCAAACGATGGCCGTGACCGCAAGCAAGCTGAGGTGATTGACACCTACGATTCGACAAACACGGCCGAGGGTAGAGTCAAGGAGCAGCGAGCCATGGACGCACGAGGAGGAGTTGACGCCCTCGACAACAAGCGCAACGAGGTTGCGCCACACAAGATGAAGGCACTTGAAAAGGAGGTCGAGGATCCCTAATCAGCCTAGGGTAGAGGACTTCTGGACTTGGTTCGTGTCGGTTTGTGGGAGCTTCGGCCCCCAGTTTGAGAACCGAGCGCTTGTGGAAGAGCTCGATTCGAGAATTCTGCAACTGGGCGATCTTGCATGGGAAATCGGTCCAAGTAGGCGTTCGGAAGGCAGTAGTGTCCTTGTGATCAGTGCCGGGGCGAAGCCTGAACTAGCCGAACGAGCTCGGAGCATCATCAAAGCGGCCCCAAATTGCGAAGGCTGGGAATTCCGACACACCAAGCCCCCAAGGGAGTGGAGCGGAGTTCTTGAGTTCACCGGACGTGACGGTACTCGGCATGCCATCGACACTTCAGAGTGGCGCTATGTGCTGTATCGCTTCGACGACGGTGTCTTCGATGTCGTTGTTGAGACCGGACCTTTGGGGATAGCCCTCGAGGACGATCGACTAAGTCTCGGCGAGATTGTCATCGACAGCGAACTCGGTGAGGAGTCCAGGACCCGCTGGGTCCGACAGGTCGAGCTGGTGGAAGTGCTCGGCGAGGCAGAGAGCGTGAAGAGTACGGCACTAAGGAACTTGGGGGCCCACCTGGGGGCCTTGACTTCGACAGACAGTGCCTAAAAGGAGTGCGCGCCTCCGGGAAGGAACTGCCAGACTCATCCGTGAGATCTTCCCCCAGCACTAGCCCCAGCTCAGGGGTGCCAGATGAGATGAATCGGTCGGTCCCCCCGGCGACATGCGCCTGCAACAGCGTCGAGGACGCGGCAGTCTCGGTTCGGGCTGCGACCCCGGGCGCACAGCGCGCGGCAATCGGTAGCCCAACCCTGCTGGCAGGTGCCACCCGAATCCACCCATGAGCCCCCTGGCGGCATGCGCCTGCGAACGGCGCTCAGGACACCACGATCTCGACTCGATTCACGACACCGGGGGCACAGCACCCGGTAGCCGGGTCTGCTGGATCCCGTCGCTCCGCGGAATCTGCTGCCTCGGGAGGCCCGTGCTATCTTCCAAAGGCATTCCCGCACAATCCGATTTCCTGATGCGCTCCCACCGCCGGCCGGTCGGGAGCCGAGAAAGGGACCCCATGACCTGGACCGAAGTGCCGCCTCCGCCGGCTCCGACCGCGATCAACGACTTTCCTGCGACCCCTCCGCGCATCCAGGTGGCGAGGCTCGAACTGCCGAACAAGGTGATCACCCAGGGGCCGCTCGACCTCAAGATCTCGAGGCTGTCGCAGGTGCTGACCGTCTACGGCCAGTGGACGAAGCTGGTGTCGGGGACGGCCACCGTGGACTCCCCGTTCTCGCAGTCGGAGTCCTACACCACCGGCACCGTGACCACCGACTCCACCACCAAGAGCTTCAGCGTCAGCCTCGGCGTCTCGGGCTCTCTCGGCAGTATCGGCGGGAGCCTCTCCGAGTCGTTCACGCACACCGTCTCGCTGTCGGAGTCGAAGACCGTGACCTCGACCTTCAACATCAGCCCGAAGTCCGGCTCGGTCTCTCTCATCTGGTGGCAGCTCGTGCACACCTTCGAGATCGACTTCGCCGAGCTGTTCGAGTTCGGCGGCAAGAAGCTCGAGCTCCAGCCCGGCCACGTCCGACTCGTCAACCGGGCCCAGGAGTACATCTCCACTCAGTTCCCGGCGGTCTCGGATGCGCTTGTGGAAGTCGACGACGGCTGAAGCCACGCCGCGGGACTCCTGAGAAAACATCCGTCAGGAGTACCAGCCGACATCTCGGTCGGGGGCTAGTCTCCGACCTCGAACTCGAGGAGCTCCACCGGGACCACGACGTCACCCGACACCCGCATCATCAGGTTCTGCCCGCTCAGAGCCCTCGGCGGTCCCGTGAAGCTCCGCTGGACGCCGTGGAAGCCCTGGCCGTTGGTGCTCGCTGAACGGAATCCGATGCTGCCATGGGTATCACCGCTCGTGGTCCCCGTCGGCAGGACGAGAAGCACGCTGAAGACCGGCGGCACGAAAGCGGAGCCTGGAATCGCGTTGAAGGCGTTCGTCACGACGTTGTTGACGACGAAGGCGTTGATGAGTGTGCCCTCGGGAGCCATCACGAGGATGTCGACGAAAGCATTCGAGTACACCGTCGCCGCCTGCCCCTGATACCAGGAGATGCCGGTGAGAAAGCCGGTCACGAGCGGCTCTCCGCTGCGACTGTCGAACTGGTTGCCGGCAAAGATGTAGACGGGATCGATGCCTCGAAAACCGTCCGGCGGAAGACCCGGGTCGTATCGAATGATCCCGCTGCCGTCGATCGGGTCGCGGGTGGCGGTGACGTGTACCGGGTCGGCCAGCTCGCGGTGAGGCCTCCTCTGGCTCAGGCCGGCGCCTGGAAGCAACAGTGCGGCGGCGA
>CBDCXM010000006.1:0-7396 GCA_965223855.1 Candidatus Multivoradales bacterium | reverse complement strand
AACCGAGCCGCTCCGGGAGGATCGCCTCGAGCGACAGGCGAACAACGCTCGATCCGTACGGTCCGAGATCGACGCTCACGTCGCGGTCCGCCTCGACGAAGCTCGCCAGCGTGATCGGCTCCTCGCCGTCCCCGCTCGAGAATCACCCGCAGGTCGCCGGGCCCCGCCACTCCGAAGGCGATCTCGGCGATGTCCAGTGTCGCCTCCTCCGGTAGCTGGAGGTGATAATCGATCCGTGTCCCGGCCGGAAGGATCAGACCGTCGCCGCTGGCGGTACGCCGTGGATCGTCGGGCTGGCGGGTTTCCTCGCGGAGAACCTCGAGAGTGCTCCAGGCGATCGCTTCGGCGCTGTCGTTCGCTCCGGCCGGCTGAAGCGTCAGCGGTGAGCTCGTTGTCGCCCGAACGAAGAGCCCCCTCTGGGGCGCGGAACGAGTAGGACTCCGCCCGCCGCAAGACCCGCTTTCTCCCCAGGACCCTGCCGTTGACCGCCACCTCGAGCCGCCGCCCGACCGCGTCGCTTCCCGTCAGCGGTCGCCCGTTCAGCCGCAGGACCACGGCACCGGAACCCGAGACCCGGAAACGGAGTGTCGCCCGGCTCGCGGCGATGGCGGACATTCCCGCGCGGCGGTCGAAAACCTGGTGGAGCCAGCCCGATCCGAGCTGCCAACGCGCCTCGGGCATACCGAGCGGTACCACGACGGTGTCCGGCCTGACGTCGGCCAGAGGCAGGCCCTCGACGAGATCGAAGACCTCGACCCGGCGCGCGCAGGCACCGGCCAGCAGGCCCGAGAGGGCCACCGCCAGTGCCACTGCGGCTCTTGTGTCGCGCTTCCTCATTGCAGGTAGCCGAGGGCCCGCAGAGCGTTCTCGGTCTCCTCGTCGAGCTCCGCTTCGGAGGTGGTCAGCAGCCGCTCCTCTTTCGCTCGCGCTTCGATCAGCCGTTCCAGGTAGCGGGCGAGGATCGGTCTCTCGAGCACCAGGTTCCGGGTCTCGGCCGGATCTTCGCTTCGGTCGTACAGGCGAGTGAGCACTAGGCCCGGACCCTCCAGGCGCTCGATCAGTTTCCAGTCACCGTCGACGACGGCGAGGTGCGGTCGGCCCTCCAGGTCGACAAACGAGAAGGCTGGTATCTGGCGGCGGCCGGCGGCGGCCGGGCTGCCGACCAGCGGCAGCAGGGAGCGACCCTCGACGTGCCCGGGCACCGCGATTCCGAGGTAGTCGAGGACCGTCGGCAGAATGTCGATGTGCTGGACGACATCCTCCACCCGCTCGCCCCGGCCGCGATCGGGGAAGCGGATCACCAGCGGCACGTCGAGCGTCTCGCTGTTCAGGTTGTGTCCGTGGGTCCAGCCGCCGTGCTCCTGGAACTCCTCTCCGTGGTCGGAGACGAAGACGATCATCGTCTCCTCGAGCAACCCACGCTCCTCGAGCCCGGACAGGAGAAGCCCGAAAGACCGGTCGTTCGCCGCGATCTCGGCGTCGTAGAGATTGGTCAGATGGCGTACCACCCGTGCCATCCGCTCGGCGGACCAATCCGTGGTGTCTTCCCGGGTCGGCGGACGCTTGAGCTCGAGCGGCTCGCCGTCGAGATCGTCGAAGAGCTCGCGGAACTCGGGCGGCGGCACATAGGGATCGTGAGGGTCGACAGGATGGAGCCAGGCGAAGAAGGGTCTCTCGTCAGTCCCTCGATCGAGCCAGCCGAGAAAGGTGTCGGTCGCCTTGGCCGCTCCGCCACGCGTCATCTTGGTGTAGTTCTCGAACCCCTGAGCGAAACCGAACACCGGAAAGACGTTGTGGTTGAGGACGATGGCCATGGTCAGGTAGCCCTGCCGCTGCAGCAGTTCCGCCAGGGTCTCCGCCTCCGGCGCGAGAACGTCCTTGCGGCCATTCGTCGCGTGGCTCATCGGCCACAGTCCGGTGAAGACCGAGGCCATCGAGGCGCGGGTCCAGGACGATTGGCCGACCGCGTTCTCGAAAACTGTGGCGTCGGCGGCGAACCGATCGAGCTCCGGGGAGACGGGACGGCGATATCCGTAGACGCCGAGATGATCCCGCCGCAGCGTGTCGACGACATAGACGAGCACGTTTCGACGCTCGGTCGGCCGGGGACTCGTCTCGGAGGCCGCCGGAGATGGCGCATCGGGCTTCGCCGCGACAACGACCGGCGACTCTATCGCCAGGCCGGAGAAAGTCGTCGCGTCCGAGGCTCCGACCGCCTCGAGCGACAGTCGTACGACCCGTCCCCCGAACTCGGTCAGATCCACCCGCAGGCCGCGGCTCGGCGCCGCGAATCGACCGAGGGTGACCGGCTCGACGCCGTCCTCGCCCAGCTCGACCATCAGCTCACCCCCGCTGCCACTCCCGAGCGAGAGCTCCCCGATCCGCAGGCTCGCGTCCTCCGGCACCCGGAGGTGATAGTCGAGACGCTGGTTTGCCGGCAGCAGCAGTGTCGATTGATCCGATCGGTAGCGCGGCGAGTCGATCCGTGTCTCCGTTCGCCGCTCCACGCGAAGCTCGAACCAGCCGAGGGTCGGCGGCAGACCGCCTCCGGCTACGGCCGACCAGCGAATCGTGAGCTCGTTCGTCCCGGCGACCAGAGCCATCGCCGGTACCTCGAACGCGTACCATCTAGGCTCCCTCCGTACCGCCGCGCTTCCGACGGTACGACCGTTCACCATGATCTGGAAGCGGGAGTGCTCCGACCCCCAGTCGCCGAAGGGCCGACCCCGCAGGCGCAACGTCACGTCGGCCGCCTCGGCCATGCGGAATCTGAGCGTCGACTCCGGCTCCCCCTGCAGGGCGAACATCACTCCCCACCGTCGACTCCACGACTCAGAGGCCCAGCCCCGGGCAAGATGCCACCGGAACTCCTGGGCGCCCAGGTCGATCGACGGGATCTCCCGCCGCACGTCGGCGAAGGGAAGACCGGCACCGAGATCGAAGACGGTGACCCGGGGGTCTTCTCCACACCCCGATACGAGGCCGATCGCCAGAGCGAGGGCTCCGAAGCCGAGAAGCGGCTGGCTGGTTCGGCGGAAGCTCATCAGGGGGCGACGACCAAGTGGCTCCGTATCTTACCGACGCGCGAGCGCGTTCGCCGCCCGGTCAACCGACGCCACGACGACGCAGCAGGAAGGCGCGCCCGCGCGGCGAGAGACGGTAGCCGATCTCGAGGCTCTACCGGATCCCTGATGAGCCAGCCCTGAGCGACACCGGGATGCGACTGCCATCCGCCCATCGCCTTGACAACCGGCAGACGCAGCTGGGATCCTGCCTCCAGGCATGGACCGGAAAGGGACATCGTCGGGCCTTCGGCTCGTGGCGCTTCTTGCCGCCGCCTGCCTCGTCCTGCCGCTCGGTGCCTCCCTCGAGGCTATCGAGCACCTCGGACATCACGCCGAGGCGGGTGACTTCGTTCACTCGGAAGCCTCCCATCCGGACGCCGCACCCCATCTCGAGCGCGAGGAGCATCTTTCCTCGGAGAGCTGTGTCGTCTGCGCCCACGGTTCGACGGGCGGCGCCACGGCATGGGCCACCGAGTCCAGTTCGGCGTTCGAGACCGAGCGGGTCGCATGGGAGCTCAAAGCCTCCCTCGCCTCCGCCTCCCGGACTGCATGTCCGGCTCGCGCGCCGCCGGCGTGACCCACTGAGGTCACGTCAGAAGAGACGGTAGCTCGCCCGGCGAGCTGCCAAACGCGCCGCCGACCTCCGGCGCCTCGTGCGCGGCACGAGCCGCGCGCTCGGAGAACGGAGCATGAGATGCATTTCAACAAAGCTGTGATCGTCGCATTCGCGACGTTTCTGTCAGCGCTATCCCCGCTGTCCGCCCAGCAAGCCAACGACGTCACCGGGACTCTCGAGGGTCGCGTCCTGACGACCGGCGGTACGCCCGCCCTCGATGCAACCGTCAGTCTGCTCGAGCTCAGCCTGAAGACCACTGTCGATGACCAGGGCCGATTCGCTTTCGTCGACCTTCCCACCGGCACCTTCTATCTGGACGTCCGAAGCACCCGACACGGCCAGGCGGTCGTAGCCATCGAGATCACGCCCGGCGAACCGACGCGGATCGAGGTGACCGTTGACCTCGCGGTCCATTCGGACGAGATCGTGGTATCCACGACGGCCGATCCACGACACGCCTCACAACTCTTCCAACCCGTCGGGGTGCTCTCCGGCGAGGAGTTGATCGAGAAGCTCGAGATGTCGATCGGCGACACCCTCGCCAAGCAGCCCGGCGTCTCCTCGTCCTACTTCGGTCCTGGTGCCGGCCGTCCGATCATCCGAGGTCTGGGCGGTGACCGCGTTCGCGTGCTCAAGGACGGACTCGGCAGTGGAGACGCCTCGGACACCAGTCCGGACCACGCCGTCAGCATCGATCCGCTGTCGGCCGAGCGAATCGAGATCGCCCGAGGCCCGGCAACGCTTCTCTACGGCAGCGCCGCGATCGGCGGGGCGGTCAACATCCTCACCAACGCCGTCCCCGAGAGCCTCCCCTCATCCGGGATCACCGGCGACGTTGCGCTACGCGGTGGAAGCGTGGCCAACGAGAGGTCCGGCTCGCTCAAGCTCGACGGGCGCGCGGGTAGCCGCATCGCCTGGCACGCCGAGGCCTTCGCCCGGCGAACAGACGACTACGACATCCCCTCGGGCGCCGTCCTCGGCGCGGAAGAAGAGCACGAAGAGGAAGGGCATGAGGAGGGACACGAAGGGGAAGAACACGAAGAGGAGGAGAACCTCTCGCCGGGGTTCCTGCCCAACAGCTCCATCGAGTCCAGCGGCGCGACACTCGGATTCTCCTGGGTAGGCGACAAGAGCTTCCTCGGCATCGCGGCCACCGGCTACGACACCGACTACGGCGTGCCAGGTGTAGGTCACGGCCACGAGGGCGAGGAGGAGCACGAAGGCGAGGAGGAACCCGAGAACGAAGAGGAAGAAGAGGACATCCGCATCGACCTGCGCCAGCGCCGCCTGGACCTCAAGGGCGGCTGGAGGGAGCTCGGTGGTTTCGTCGATCGCCTGCAGCTACGCATCGGCGCCACCGACTACGAGCACATGGAGCTCGAGGGCGACGAGATCGGCACGACGTTCACCAACGAGACCCTGGAGGCTCGCCTGGAGGCTGTTCAGAAGCGTAGCGGTCCCTGGCACGGCAGCTTCGGCATCCAGTTCGGCGACCGGGACTTCTCGGCCATCGGTGAAGAGGCGTTCACACCACCCTCGACGACCGAGAAGTGGGCCCTGTTCGCCTTCGAGGAGCTTGACAAGAAGACCTGGCGCTTCCAGGCCGGGGCCAGGCTGGAGAGCCAGGATGTCGAGGCCGAGGGCAATCCTTCACGCAGCGACACGGCCGTCTCGGCCTCTCTCGGCGCCATCTGGGCGCCGGCCGAGACCCACTCGCTGTCGATCAACGTCGCCAGCTCGGCCAAGCTCCCCAACGCCGAGGAGCTCTACTCGTTCGGACCCCACCTGGCAACGGGCACCTTCGAAATCGGCAACCCCGACCTGGAGACCGAGCGCAGCCTGGGTGTCGACCTCAGGCTGCGGGGGGACTTCGAACGCTGGGGCGGCACCATCAGCGCCTTCTACAACGACTTCTCCGATTACATCTACCTCGGCCTCACCGGCGAGGAGGAGGACGGTCTCGATGTCGGTCGCTACGTTCAGTCGGATGCCGAGTTCATCGGGCTCGAGGCCGAAGCGCACATCGAGCTCCTGGAGCACGATCCGCACCATCTCGAGCTCGACCTGATGGGCGATCTCGTCCGGGCCGAGCTCGCCGACGGCGACAAGATCCCCCGCATGCCGGCGGCGCGGCTCGGCGGCGGCCTGCGCTACCGCAGCGAGCGCTGGTCGGCCTCGGCGACGGTGACCCACAACTTCGAGCAGGACCGCGTTTCGGAGGCGGAGGGCGAAACTCCGACCCCGAGCTCGACACTAGTCGGCGCTTCCGTTGGCTACCGCTTCTTCACGACCGGCACGGTCCACCACATCGAGCTGGTCGGAACCAACCTGACCGACGAGGTGGCACGTGTCGCCACCTCTTTCCTGAAGGACGTGATCGTGCTGCCGGGACGCAACATCGCCCTCAACTACCGGCTGTCCTTCTGAGGACACCGTCGGGGCGACTCTGCGACCAGTGGACAGCGTCGATATCGTCGGAGGCCATGTAGCGCCGTTCCAGAACGCATTTGACATGCTCGGACGGTGCCGATGAGGATCCAGAACCGACCTTGTCCGGTTGCTGGGGACTGTCTGAGCGCGCCAGGGTCGTGGGAGTGACAGCTCCGTTGGTGAATGGCGCCGCGGCTTACCCGCTGTGCTGAGCGTTCGGCCGGAGCCTTCGGTGTCCGGACCCAACGTGCTGCTCATCGTGTCGCATAGGAGAGCTAGGCCAGGTAAGAGCCACCATTCGACGACGAGACTCCTCTCATCGATCCTCGCTGGTCCTCGCGTTCAAGCCACCCGACGAGCTTCAGCGAGACGAGGCAGGCAGACGGGCTGATACGGAACGACCTCTTGTCAATCGCTTTCTGGATACAGATTCCAGGTAAGGGCGGTGGGAGGCCGGAGGCGACGGACGAGCCAGGGTTCTTCGACGACGAGTCACTCTGATATTCGCGGGTTGCTCCGCTAGGGTGGAGCAGAGCCGCAGGACTGTTCTTCGTCGGGAGGTAGCGCTGTCTAGTGTCGCGAGTTTGGGGGACGAGGTCCCCGGATCGCATAGCCCGATCGCGCATTCTCCTATCGTGACCTGTTCTCATCCGTCGTCTGCGGCCTCTCACCAGGGGGAAGTGCTCTGGTCGGGGTTTACGAGGTGGCTCGTGCTTCGAGATCGCGAGGATAGGCGTAGAGAGCTGCCCACAGGAAGCCGACGAGCTCACGAGCGGTGGCGACAACGACCTTCTGGTGAGGTTTGCGCCTCGCCAGCAGTAGCCGGTGGTAGCGGCGGTTCAGATGCTGTTGAGCGCGATCGGCCAGTGCAAGGATCGCGGCCGGCTGGCCGTGCCGCCGCTTGCGAAGCGCGGCCCCCACCGCCGGCCGGTGCCGGTAGTGCCAGGCGACTTGGACCAGCATCCGGCGCACGTGACGATTGCCCGACTTGGTGATCGCCCCGCGATGGGTCGAAGAGCCGCTCGAGTGCTCGCTCGGTACCAGACCCAGGTAGGCCATCAGCTGACGCGGGCTCCTGAACCGGGCGAAGTCGTGGAGCTCTGAGACGATCGTCATCGCCGCCACCGTGTCGATCCCGCGGAAGCAGCGCAACCAGCCCACCCGCTCCCGGTAGGGATCGGTCTCCGCGACCTCTGCGAGACGCCGATCCAGCCCCACGACTCTTTCCTCGATCTGCTCGATCGCCAGCAGGTAGTCGTTGAAGACCGCCTGGTCCGGGGCATGC
>CBDCXM010000005.1:0-25632 GCA_965223855.1 Candidatus Multivoradales bacterium | reverse complement strand
GGCCAGCGCCTTGTGTGTCGAGTTTCCGGGCACGCTCAATCTGAACTTCGTCGATGTGCGTCAGACGGTCGTCGTGGCCCCTGACTCGGAAGTCGGTGTCAGCTGGACCGTACGTTCGGAGGGCCTGACGACCGACGAGGGCCCCTTTCTGCAGGTGCTGGATGAGCAGCACCGACCTCTCGCCGAAACTCGTCAGGTTCTGGGTACGACCGACTGGAAGACGGTGGGGGTCGAACTCGCTGTTCCTCCCGAGCAGTCCGTCATCCATCTCCGGCTTCGCAGGCGCCCAAGTCGGCGGATCGACAATAGGATCAAAGGGAAGCTCTGGATCGACGCAGTTCGTGTGACACCGGCGGGCGGGCTTCCATGAAGCGATCGAGAAAACTGCTCCCAGCTGGGCTGCTGCTCCTCGTGCTCTGGGCCTTCCCGCTTCCGTCCCAGACCATCGACAACACCCTTGAGGTCACGGCTACCCCCGGCACCGAGGTGATCTGGGAGGGCGTCTCCCTCGGCACGATCGATCGCAGCGGTTCGATGACGATCGTGGGAGTGCCCATCGGGAACTTCAGGATCGGTCTGCGGCGCGAGGGCTATCAGGATCTCTCGAGGCGCGTCGAGATCCTGGAGGGTGCGAACGCCCTGCGAGTCGAACTCGAGCAAAGGCCCTCGCCACCGCCGATAACTGCGCAGGACGAGCGACCGGAGGCGAACGAAGTCCCTGCCTCTGCTCAGGAGCCAGCACGTTCAGCGCCGGAAGGCGAGGAATCTCCGGAGACGGAGGCGGCGCGCGAGCCACGTCTGGAGGCACGGGAGTCGCCGCTGGTCGAGCCGGCGACCGCAGCAAAGCCGATGCGAGATCCCGGTCGCGCGGCCGGATCCTGGTGGTGGGGAGCTCTGGCGGCATCCGCCCTGGCGCTGGCGACGCTCCTTTGGCGTCGTCGCCTTGCAAGGACCGTTTCGTCTGGAGTGGATGAGATTGGCGCAAGGCCCATGGAGCGGTCCAGGGCGACGGTGCTCGAGGAGGACACGGGGGGCGCGATCGACCCCAACTCGAGCGACTTCCTGGCGGAGCTCAGGCGTCGAGAGCGTGATATCGAAGAAGAGGAAGTCGGCGGGGTCGTCATTGATGCCGAAGTCCTCGAGGTATGGGAAGACGGGGACGGCTGATGGCTGGCGGTGTTGCTCTTTCGGTGGTCGCGGTGGTGGTTGCCATGGATGCCGGATCGCCGGAGATTGATCGAGGTATCGTCGATGGCCTCCTTCCAGGTGACAGGGGTGAGAGCTACTACGAACTGCGAGTGGCAGAGAGCGTGTTCCGTATTCCGGTCGGGCCGGTGACCTTAGGCGATGTGGAGGCGGACTCCTCCCGGTTGCTCTCGGAACCGCGCGTGGACGTCCCGATCGGATCGCGGGTGGACTTCGAGATCCCTGCGGAGAGGATTCAGGACAGGAACGTGATCGCTGCCGCTCGCCGGCACCTCCCAGGAGCCAAGGCGGATGCGATCGTTGCCGAACTCCTCGACGGCCTCGTCGAGAGCGAAGATCCCGCAGTCCGAGAGGCGCTCGGGCTTCGATCCGATTCCACCGAGGGGGCCGCCGCGCCGGCGCCGCCTGGATCGACGAGCGTGACCCCCGAACCGAACGAGACCGCTTCGGTGCCAGCCGAGCCCGAGATGAGTCGCGTTCCAGAAGGTCGATACTGGATCGGCGCGGACGAAGGGGATGCGCGGTTCTTCAACGAGCAGCCTCGCCACCGGGTGAAGCTGGAAGCATTCTGGATCGACCGAAGGGCGGCAGCAGAGCACAGCGGAGGGAGGAACTTCGAAGACGCCCAGCGCCATTGCGCGTCCCTCGGCAAGCGCTTGCCGACCGAGCAGGAATGGGAGACCGCGATGCGCCAACGGGTGATCGAGCCCGCGACCTTCTTCGAATGGACGGCCTCGAGCTACGAGCCCTACCCCGGCAACCGGACTCCTGAGGACGAGTACGGCCGAGGCTATCGAGTGCTTCGAGGGGACTTGAGCGAGAAGAGTTTCCGGCCTGAGCGTCGCCGATTCATGGCCCCTAAATTGGAGCGAGAGTCCGTCGGGTTCCGCTGCGCGCGTTCTGAGCGCCCGGGGAGCTGACCGTCCCTTCGCGGCGCCGAAGGGGCCCCAAGACGGCGCTTGGTTTGTGGAACAATCTCCGGCCAGGCGGTCCGGCCTCGGTCGAGCCGGAGACGTCGGTTTCGACGCTATTCCAGGACACAGATCGGCAGGAGTCACAATGAGGATTCGCTTCTTTCCAGGTGGAAGGCGGTCGTTGAGACAGCTCGTCAAGCTGACGGCGGCTTCATGCGTGCTGTTGGCGGCTGGTTGCGGCGCACCGGCGCCGCCAGATACTGCGGTCGGGGGTGCTTCGCCCGACAGCAGAACCGGGGAAGGCACTCTTGAAGTCTCCGCGACACAGAGTTCGCCGATGCAGCCGGCCCGACCCGTAGCGGACGGGCCTGCTCCTGCGCCCGCGATCGGAGGCGAGGCGCGACTCGGAGTTGGCGATGTCCTGGAGATTGAGGTCTTCGGGCTCGAAGAGCTTGACCGGAGGGTGAGGGTTCAGGAGGACGGGACGATCTCGATGCCGTTGCTCGGAAAGATCCCTGTTCAGAACCTGACCCTGAGTGCGGCGGAGGAGAGGGTCGCCAACCTGCTGGCGGAGCGCCGGCTCGTCAACGATCCCCAGGTCTCAGTTTTCGTCGAGGAGTTCACGAGTCGGGGGGTGAGCGTTCAGGGAGCCGTCAACGAGCCGGGGGTCTACCAGGTCGTAGGGAATCGGTCCCTTCTCGAGCTCATCGGCGAAGCCGGCGGCTTCGGGCCAGGGCGGGGGAAGGAACTCTATGTTCTGCGGCAACCGGCGGCCGGCGGCCAGCACAGGTTCGAAGTGAACATCGATGCACTGGTGGAGGGCCGAGATCGCTCTTTGAATATCTTCCTGGAACCCGGAGATCTGGTCATGGTCCCGCAGGCTCGTCTGCAGCGGGTCTACGTGACTGGCGCGGTTGCCAGCCCCGGCGCGATCGAGTTCTCGAGCGGAGACGGGATAACGGTCCTCCAGGCGATCACCGCAGCCGGGGGGCCGACCGAGAGAGCCAATCTGAAGAAAGTCTCCGTCAGCCGGAGGCTCGACGACGGTACCCAGCAGCGGTGGGAACTCAACGTTCGGGCGATTCAGAACGGCAAGGAGGACGACTTCTCCCTGGAAGGCAATGACACGGTGGTGGTCCGCGAATGGCTTTTCTAGCTCGCCTTCTGCGGCTCGGCTGCGCCTCCGCCCTACTGCTCTGCCTGCAGGAGCCGGCCTTCGGCCAGTTCTCTCAATACGTGGCGCCGGGCCAGTTCGAGCCCCGCAGCGAGCCGATCGAGCAACAGCTGGAGGCAGCCATGGAGCAGGCTGCTTGGCGGTATGGTCGGTGGTTTGCCGATCCGTGGGTGGGTGTTCGGAACATCGCTCATCAGGACAATCTGGGCTCTTCGGCCGGTGAAGAGCCCTTCTCGGACCTGACGGTGACGGTCGGAGCGGGTCTGAGAGCCTACCGGCCCATCGGTGGCGACCTGACTCTTGCCCTTCATGCGTTGCCCGAGTATGTCTGGTGGCAGGACCTGACGGAGCGGCGACGGTTCAACGGCCGATATGGCGCCGGGCTGTTCGGCAACTTCGGCCGCATCGGCCTGGAACTGTCGGGGCAGCTGCTCGAGGACTCGCAGCTCTTCAGCCGGGAGGTGGAGGAGCAAGTGAATACCAGTGAGGAGCTGTCGAGGCTCGCCCTGGAAGTCGACCTCGGTCGTGGTGCCGCCTTGTTCGCAGAGGCCGAGGTCCGGATGTGGAGCTTCGAGAGTGAAGAGGGGCAGCAGCTGCCAGCCGTGTCGTTGCTGGATCGGGAGGAGACGCTGACTCGGGCTGGGCTTCGCTACAGCTTCACGGACGCGGTTACGATCGGAGCAGGCGCCCAGTCCTACGAGACCCGTTTCGACGACGCGGGCGCGGGCACGGATCCTTCGAATTCAGGGAGCGGGCCGTTCGTCAGCCTGAGTGTCGATCGCGAGCGCCTCTTCCTTGCGGCGGACCTCGCGCAACTCGACCTGACGGCGGATAGGGGGACGGCCTTCGCCGCCTTCGACGAAACGACGGGTCGTGCGGTAGCGACGTTCCGGATGAGGGCTCCCGTCGAGGTCGAGCTCTTCGGCGATCGTAATCTGGTCTACTCCATCAATCCGGACTACGCCTACTTTCTGGACTCCCGGGCGGGAGTTGGCCTTCGTGTGTCGCTCAACTCGAGAGTAGGCTTCCGAGGGTTCGTCGAGGAGGGGACCAACGAGTACCAGCTCCTCCCTTCAGGCGGTCAGGAGCGGACGGATGACGTAGCGGCTTCAGGGGTGTCCTTGAGCTTCAGGCTAGGGCGAACTCAGCTTGCCATCGGCTCGTCGGTCTCGGAGTACACCTCCAACATTCCGGACTTCTCGAGAGAAGTTCGCCGCTTCACGACCTCCCTCACGCTCGCAGGCGGAGGAAGCTCACCCTGGGGCTGAGTCGCCGACGACGGCTCCCCTCCAGACCAGACCAGGGCAGACGGCGGCAGATAGATGTTGCGAGACGTGAACACCAGGCCTCGCCTCCTAATTGTTTCCGCCCATTCCACCGCAAAGTCCAGTTTCGTGTGCCGGTTGGCCTGGCTGAGAGGACGAGCGACCTTCGGGTACGAGGTAGAGGCTACGATCGCCTGGCCGACACAGGAGGGCGAGACCTGCCTGCAGGCCGCCTTCGAGCAGATAGAGACGGCTGCAGCGAGGGTCGACGGAGTCGTTCTCCATAGAGTCCTTTTCGACAAGCCTCGGCTGGCTCGCCTTCTGGCCCTCCGCAAGCCCATCGTCTTCGACTACGACGATGCGATCTACGCAGTGCCGTCTTCGGTGTATTCAGGAGAGGCCGGCACGGCCCGCGAGTGGCTGCGCCGCTGCTTGCGTCTGCTCTTGCGAGGGCGGGCCGACTACAGCAGCCGCGCACGCGATCTGACGCGGGCGCTTCGCAGCTCCACAGCAGTATCTGCCGGCAACGACGTGCTGGCAGAGTTCGCCCGCTATCATTGCCGAGACGTGGCGGTTGTACCGACGGCCGTCGATGTCGCCAACTTTCCGCTGAAGGTGCACGATGAGCGGGAGCAGGTAACGGTCGGCTGGTACGGATCTCCCGACAATCAGTGGTACCTGGGTGTGGTTCGAGAGGCGCTCATCCGTCTTTCGGAGAGACTCGGCGCCAGGCTTCGTCTTGCCGTGATCTCGTCGCGGGAGTATCGCGACGACTCGCTGGAGGTCAGCTGGATTCCATGGGTGCCCGAGCGCGAGCTCGAGGATTTGCTGGAGTTCGACATCGGGATCATGCCCTTGAGTGACGACGCTTGGGCCCAAGGCAAGTCGGGGAACAAAGCGCTCTACTACATGGGCCTCGGCATCCCGGCCGTAGTGTCGGCAATCGGTGTCAACGAGCAGATCGTCGAGGACGGGGTGAACGGCTTCCACGCCCTTTCCGACGGTGATTGGGTAGAGAAACTAGAGAACCTCATCGCCAGCGCGGACCTTCGCCGCCGGATGGGAGCAAATGCGAGAGCGACAGTCGAGTCGCGGTTCTCGAGGGCCGTGGCGGAGAGAAGGTTTACGCAGGTCCTCGATCGGGCGATGGGGGAGGTATGACGACGGACGACACCGCGAGGGTGACGGCCGGCCCTGAAGCCGCGTTTCCCTCGTGCCCCGTGTGCGGCGGCCGGCGGCGTGCCCCGTATCGGACGATCGGCGAGTGGCTCCTCGATCGATGCACAGAGTGCGATCTCGTTCGCCTCGTTGGCGACGATGGCGCTTCGGAAGTTTCGGATCTCTACTCGGACCCGGACTACTTTCAGCAGCGGATACAGAAAGGCATGCCGAGCCGGGAGGAGGCCGAGGCACGTGCGCGTAGCCTCCTTCCGGCTATCCGCCGTCTGGAAGCCCGGCTCGGCAGGAAGGGCCGGCTCCTCGAGATCGGCTGTGGTTACGGCTTCCTCCTGGCGGCAGCTCGCATGGATGGTTGGGAGGTAGCCGGGGTCGACATCTCTCCTCATGCGGCTCAGACCGCCTCGCGACTCTTCGGTCTAGACGTTGCCGTGGGAGAGGCGGAAGCGCTGGGCTCTCTTGGGGTCGGCTCGTTCGACGCCGCCATGATGCTGAGCGTCATAGAGCACTTGCAGGACCCGGCGACCGCCCTGAAGGCAGTCCGGCAGGCCCTCGAGCCCGAGGGCGTTCTCTGGGCAGTCGTGCCGAATCTGGGAAGCCTCGACCGGTACTGGCATGGCCGTGCCTGGAGCGGGTGGGATCTCCCCTACCATCGGTGGCATTTCTCACACCGAACGATCCGGCGGCTTCTTGGTCGGGTGGGCTTCGGCGCGGTCGCTATCGAGAACACCTTCTTCGACCCCGTCCGACACCTGCGGGCTGCATTGGGGCCCGGCGGCCGGGGCCGAGACGTCAGAGACCTTCGCCCTAGGGCTTCGGAAGCGCCGGTCAGCTCGTCCCCGGGAGCGAAGCGCCGTTCCAGCGGGTCGGCGGCGGGTTGGGCGAAGCGAGCCGTGAAGAGGGTCTTCTCCGAGCGGGACATGCAGGTGTGGGCTCGATGAGCGCACTCGTTGACCCGACGGCCTCCAGAAAGCGGGGCCGACTCTTCTTCCTCGCTCCGGGCGATGTGCTCAAAGGGCGAGTCGAGCCCATCATCTGGATGAGGATGTGCGAGCACTTCGCGGCGATGGGGTTGCGGGTGGAGCTGCTCAGTCTCTATGCATACCGGCGTGAGAACGTGCGCCGACGAGAGATCTTCGATCACTTCGGAGTGGAGCGAAGAAACTTCTCGGTGAGGATTCTGCCCACTCCCCGCGGCTCACAGCCGTCGCTCGTGTGGAACCGGCTGTGTACGTTGGCGGCGTACTCGCTTCATGCGACCTCGCGACTGCTGGCGCCCGCCATCGCCGGCGAATCCGGAGACGTGTACTACGCGCGTAGTTTCGCCGGCCTCTCTCCCTATCTGGTGTTCGCGAGCAGGCTGCGAGCGCGGCGAGGGGCACGCTTCGTTCTGGAGACGCATGTGTTGCCGAAGAGCCCCTCGGCGGTGCGGCTGGCGCAGCGGGCGGACGGTATCGTCGTGAGTTCGCAACGACTCCGCCAGGACATGATGGAGCGACTCGGGATCCCCGAGGAGAGGCTCCATGTGGCCTATCTGGCGGCGAACGTGGCCCCCTGTTCTCTCGACCGAGCCTCGGCGTGCCGCGAGCTCGGGCTTCCCGAGGACAAGCGCTACTTGGTCTATACGGGGAAGCTGGTCCCCGAGGAGGTCCGGCGCATCATCGACGCGGCGGCGATCCTGCGAGAGAAGGCGCCGGACGCGGTCGTGCTCTTCGTTGGCGGCAACCCAAAGATCCTCGACCAGCTGGGAGAGGAGTTGTCGCGACGAGGGCTGGACAACGTTCGATTCGAGGGATTCGTCGCTCCCTCGAGAGTGGCTCTGTACCAGAAGGCAGCATCCGCTCTCGTCCTCTATCTGACCACTACTCGTAGCATCATCGAATACATCACGCCGTCGAAGCTCTTCGATTATCTTCAAGCGGAGCGTCCGATCGTCGCTTCGGACTACCCGATTCTCAAGGAGATTGTGCAGCATGGAAGCAACGCCATGCTGGTCGAGCCCGAGAATCCCTCCGCCCTGGCTGCGGCTTTGGAGTGTGTCCTCAAGAACGACGAACTGGCCGGGCGGCTCGCTTGTCGGGCAGCAGCGGACGCGAAGCGTTACACCTGGAAGCGGAGGGTGGAGGGGATCTGGCGCTTCATCGACGGTCTTGAGCCGAGGGCGACTTCCAGGCGACGCCGGTGACGGAGCAGGAGCCATCGCTGCGTCAGGAACGTGCCCTCCTGCTGCGCAACGCTTCCTGGATGTCCGTGGCCCGCTCGCTGCGAACCGGTGAGGTGCTGCTGCGCTCGATCGTCATCGCGAGGTCTCTTGGGGCGGACTCCTATGCTGCCTATGCCGTGATCAGTGCCTTCCCTGCTCCGTTCCTGGGGCTTTTCAACGTCCAGATGGGAGCGGCGCTGATCAAGTTCGGAACGGAGTATCGGGAAGGTGGCGAACGGGAGAAGCTCTACGCCCTGGTCAAGCTCGCCTACCTGGCAACCCTTGTCCTCTTCCTCTGCTTCGGGCTGGTGGTGGTGCTGGCGAGCCTGCCGCTGCAGGGCCTGCTGGGGAAGGAGCATGGGGTCTACCCGTTGGTGATCGCGTTCAGTCTCGCCAGCGGCCTCACTCTCTTCGATCTGGTCGGCAAGAGCCTGCTCGTGCTGCACAACCGGTTTCGAGTCAACGCCATCGTCGATGGCGTGATCGCCACCGTCAATCTGACGATCGTCGCGTCGGCAGCCTTTCTGTGGCCGCAGAATCTGACAGCGATCCTGCTGGCTGTTTCCACGACCCTGGTGATCGGTCCACTCGTGAGCAACCTCGCCGCGGTCTTCGAGATCCGTTCTCTATTGGTGGGCTGGACCCGCGCGAAAGTCTCGCGCCTGAAGCCCAGGTACCGCGAACTGTTCCGCTTCACCTTCGGCAATTCTGTAGCCGGCGCCCTGGAGCGTTCGACCAAGAACATGGACGTGTTGATTCTGGCGGCCTTTGCAGCGCCGCCTGTCGTGGCCGTGTACGACATCGCACGCAAGTTGTCGAACGTCTTCCTGATGCTCAAGGACACGATCACCACCGCTGCCTTCCCGCAGGTCGCCTCTCTCCTGTCGGGCAGGCAGTACTCGACATTCAGGTCGCTTCTGGGGTCGGTCTACAAGGTCGCCTGGCTGCCGGTGCTGGCGGTGCTCCTTTTCTTTGCCGTGTTCGACGACTGGATACTGTCCATCTGGGGGGGCGATTTCCGCGATCCGGGGTGGATCGTGCTCGTCATGATGCTGCGATGCATGGTCCCTCTGCTGTGTTTCTGGGTGCTCCCTCTGGTTCTGAGCCTCGGACTGATTCGGATCAGACTGGTGGCGAGCGTCGTCTCCAGCACCGTCGGGCTGGGTCTCGCTGCTCTACTGGCCGGCCCGTTCGGTGGGGAGGGAGTGGCCGTGGCGATGCTGATAAGCGTCCTTCTCAATCAAGGAATCCTCGCTCGAGCCGGGCTTCGCGCAATCCCGAGCGGCGACGAGGGTGAGCGAGCGGACGCGAAGCCAGTGCTGTAGTAGCCTCCGTCGCATCCGGAGACCGGCGCGTGGCTGCTGGGTCCGAGGATCGAACAGGCCGACATGGAATTGCTCCACAAGAGTCCGTCCAAGCTCGGCTCCGTCCTGCCGGCGTTCCTGGTGGCGGCGCTGTTGGGCGTCGCGATCGTCACCTCGGGCGTCTACCTGAAGGCGGGGACCGCGACGGTCGGCTATGGACTCGTCGGCGTGCTGTGTCTCGCCTTCCTCCGCTACCCACGCATGACTCTGATGGCGTCGCTGGGTCTCAAGCCTGTCATCGACATGTTCTGGTGGACGAAGGCGCAGGGGCTGCTCTCACCCCTTTTCGTGGCCGGTGTTGCGATCCCGGTGCTGGCGCTGCTCGGGCTACCCCGAATCGCCGCAGGGCGCCGCCGCCTCGCCGAAGACAGGCTTGTGATGGCCTACCTGGGGAGTTTCCTCGTCCTGTCGCTGTGCAAGATCGCGGTATCGCCGGAATTCTGGGCGGAATCCCTCGAGAACTATCTGAGGATCCTCTCGGTAACGTCGTTCTACTTCATCGGGAAGTACTACTTCCCGACAGCTGAGTTGCGAAGGCGTCTGGCCCTGGTCCTGGCCGGATCGTCGATCACGCCGTTTGCTCTGACTGCTGCGCAGCAGGCTCTGGGCTGGAACATCACTACCTGGAGGGAGGTCATCGACCAGGCGGCTGGTCCTGTCGATACCTCTCACGTGTCGGCCTTCTACATGAGTGCTCGTCACGGCCTGAACCGGATCTCCGGTGTCTACGAAGGCGTGTACACGCTCGCGTTCCTGGGCGTGTTTACGATGCTCATCTTGCTGGTGCTCCGCGTCTCCCGCGACGTTCGCTTTCATCCAGCCGGGTACCTGCTGTTCGGGTTTGCCGCTTATTTCGCCTACTTCACTTATTCGAGGTCGGCCTGGGTGGTTCTGGCTCTGGGGGCGGCTCTCTTCTTCGTGGTTCGGCGTCAGTTGAAGATGGTGGCAGCGCTTCTGGCCGGCGCCCTCGGTCTGTGGGCGAGCGTGGAGACCGTGCGGTTCAGGTTCGAGGACGAGCTGGGCTTCGTTCTCGGCACTCACGAGTTCTCCAACTTCGGCTACGGGAGAGGGCGGCTCTGGGGGCAGGCCTGGGACGTGTTCTCAGCTCGCGATCCGATCTACCAGCTCGTCGGTACTTACGGGCAGGGCAATCCGGAGAATCAGTTTCTCAACGTGCTGTTCTGGTTCGGCTACCTGGGGCTGGCGGTTTTCGTCGCGTTCCTTGTCCTGATGACCATCCGGCTGGTCGGATGGCTGAAGAAGGCTCGACTCGACGGCAGGCTCGACACAAATCTCCGGATCCAGTTCGCTGTTCTCGTCGTCGTCTGCTACTGGTTCGCAGGCCTGGGGAACAACTTCTTCCTCCAGATCTCGACTCAGTGGATTCTCTGGTTGTGGACAGGAATCGTATTGGCGGTGGCTGCGGAGGAGAGGGCTGAGGCGAGAGCCGCTCGCTACCACGGTGGGGAAGTAGCGGGGCACATTCGTCCCTTGCGATTGAGAGATAGTGGCCGGTGAACTTCTGGACAGAGTGTGCCAAGGAGGGTGTCCGGTCTTGGTGGGCTCATCTCTCGTGGTGGGAAGGGGCGATAGCTACAGCCTTCGCATTGCCGGCAGTGCTCGGGTACTCCGGGAAGATGCGCCATCTATTCAAGAACCTAGAGGCGTACCTGCCCAGGTACCGTCGAGTCCTACTCTCGACTCTGTTGCTATGGCTGGGTTGGTGGATTCTCGCCGAGGCCAAGAACCGAGTAGTGGAAGCTGAAGTGCGAGCGGCGTCGGCAGAAGCGAGAATAGGTCAGGACCGCTTGCGAGATGTCGAGAGTCTGCGCCAAGCGAACCGAGATCTGCGCCAAGACCTCAAGGATCTCGAACTGGAGGCTACCGGCCTGAGGGACCGTCTGGGTTCCCTGGAGTTGACTGAGAAGCGTGCTCTCGAAGCTGTTCAAGAACAGCACAGGAGAGATCTCGACGACGCAAGAACCGGACTCTCAAGCGTTCAGAGACAGCTGGAGAGAACGAGAGAATTGGCGGCCAAGTGGCGGCACTTCGCGTACGAGAGCGATAGTCAAGTCGCGTCGGTATGTGTCGTCCCGCCCTTCGGAGCGAGATTCGGTGCTTTCACCATTACGCTCAGCTGCGAGTGCGAGATCGAGGATGTTGAGTTGGACGCCATAGGAGAACGCCAGCCCGGCATCTTCTCGCGCCACGTCCTGCCGAGCGAAGGGCCCAGGTCAAGCACTACGATCTCCTTTGAGCTGCCCGGCATGACTCATAACTACATACTGAAGGCGCGCTTGATCTCTGGCACACCGATTCGCGAGTTCCGATACGAGTTCGGAGCCGACTAGAGGGCCCGCCCGGCGACTGGAGGCATTGGAGCATTGACAGCCGGCGTAAGGACTGGGAGATCTTCGGCGTGATGACCAGGTCTTTCCCGCCCAGGAGTCAAGGGAGGCGACCGATTTCAGCTCGAAGTGACGCGCGGTCGGTACAGGCGGATGAGAGCAAGGTCGACGACGTAGCAAAGAGGCATCTCGAGCGGTTCCCGAAGGAACGCCGATTCGTCGAACGACTGCTCGCGAGCCGGGAGTACGAGCTCTCCGATGAGAAGTACCTGGCGTGGCTCCGCTACAACCTGAACGGGATCGACAACGGCCGCCGGCTCGTCACGAGAATGGAGAGTGTTGTCGGATCACTGAAAGGCAAGCGAGTTCTGGATGTCGGGGCAGGTGGAGGGGGAAACGCGATTGCGTTCGCGGAGCACGGCTGTGAGGTCACCGCTCTCGAACTCGATCGGGAACGGCTCGACTGGCTTCACACGAGAGTGAGCGATTCCGGCCTTCCCGTCGAGATCGTTGATCGTCCCCTGGAGAGTCTTCCTGTCGAGTCGCGGTACGACTTCATCATCTGCAATGCGGTGCTCGAGCATGTCGAGGACTGGAGGAACTTCTTGGCTGAGCTGGTTCGTAGGTTGGCCGCTGGTGGCATCTACCTGGCGTGGCCCAACAGGTCGTCGCTGATCGAGATCTGGGCCGATCAGCACTACGGGCTCTTCGGCGCCGTGTTCCTGACGGGTCGGCTGCGCTGGCTGCAGGCCCCATACCTGAGACTTCGCGGAGTCCATCACGACGCGTGGGTGACGACGGTGCCGCCAGCGCGGGCGGTCCGCCGTCAGGCCCGGATCGCGGATCGCGGGATTCGGGCAAGGGAAGTCGATCCCGAGGGTATCGACAAGATCTCAGATCCCGAGCGGGTGAATCACCCGGTGGCTCGGCGCTTCCTCCGACTGGCAGGGAGGCTCAGGGTGCCTCCCGCGCTCCTCAGGTGGATCGTGCGTTCTCAGAAACCGACACGAGAGCTCATGCTCCTCAAGCCGGAGCCGCTCAAGCCGGCTGCATCGGGGCCGGGCGGGACCGGTGAGTCAGCTTGAGACGAGGCCCGCGTAGATCTGGTGGAACTCGCCGGCCATTCTGCCGACTTCGAAATGGCGCGCTCGTTCCCTGCGAGACTCGGCGCCCGCCTTGCGATCGGAGCTGAAGAGCTGATCGAGGCGGTCCGCCAGCGCAGAGACGTCGTGAGCGACGTTGCCGGGGTTCTCGCCGCCAACGATCTCGACCAACCCTCCACCATCCTCGAGCACGAGGACCGGTTTGCCGAGCATCAGCGCCTCGACCGCCACCAGTCCGAACGGCTCGCCGGCCGAAGGGCAGACGCAGACGTCCATTCGCCGCTGATAGGCGCGGATGCCGGTGCGATACCCGGCGAAGAGAGTCTGTTCGGCAATGCCGAGGGCCACCGCCCGCTCCTCGAGACGACCGCGCTCCGGGCCGTCGCCGACGATCAGTAGGAGGCTCTTCCCACGGTGGGAAAAGGCGGCGAAAGCGTCTAGCAGACGGTCGACACGCTTGAAGCCGGCCAGTCGACATACCGTGCCGACGACGAAGCGATCACCGAGTCTCTCCTCGACTTCGGCTGCGATCCTCGGTTCGAGCGGAGGCGGCGCCTGATCGATTCCGTTGTAGACCACCTGACGGTTCACGGAGGCCAGGGAGAAGCGCTGTTCCGCGACACCGCGGGTGAAGTGTGAGTTGAAGGTGACGAAGCTCACGTGCCGATTGAGGAACCTCCTCCGCAGGTGGTCGGTGACTCGATCGCTGAGCCTGCGGCGCCGTCCGAAACCGAAGTTGCCATGCTCGGTATAAACGATCTTGGGTCTCGAGGCCACCGCCGCACGTGCGACGAGCGGATTGAAGGAATGAAAATGGGCGATGTCGTAGCGGCCGAGATGCTCGGCCGCGGTGCGGCGCTTCTGGCTCCGCATGTCGAGCCCCGAACGCAGGCCGAGCTGATGGAGCGGTACCTCGAGCTCGAGGAACTCACCGGCGAAGCCGCCGCCTCCACGCCCGAACAGAACACCCGGATCGAGCCCGGGCTGCGCCTTCTGGTGTCGCACGAGGTCGAGAACCAGCCGCTCGATCCCGCCGAAGCCGGCCGTCCAAAGCACGTGGACGACCCGCATCAGGCATCAGCCTCGGCTTGTCTTGGACTCGTGGCGGTCACGGCGAGCGTGTTTCCTTGGTAGGAGGTGACTGAGCGACCCTATCCAGCATGCTGAGAATCAGCGCGGAGACGCCGTCGTAGAAATCACCGTCGAGTTGCCGCGCGAGGGCAGGAGACAGTGGTGGCGGACACTGTCGCAGAAAGATGGGGCGTGCCACCAGAGAGACGGTGAGCAGGGTGCGCCGCCAGGCAGCCAGCGATTGGCTCCACTCGTGGCGTAGCTCCGAAGCCCGATCCATGGCCCGCCACTCAGCGGCAGGGAAGTCGGTCGTGGCGGCCGCAAAGCTCTCTCCCTTGTAGATTCCGATTCCGTCTCGGGCGTGGAGATACAGGGCAGGCAGGAGCATGAAGCGACTGAGAAAGCTCTTCGCCCGGTAGAGGTCGCGGGGGCGGAAAGCCGGGGCACACTGGGAGAGGAGTCCGCGAGCGAGAGTGTCGAGCGCCGAGCCGGCCGCAGCCTTCGAGGGGCGCCTCGAAACTGTCAGCACGCACGGCTCTCGTAGAAGGCTCTTTCCGCGCTCGAGCGAAGCGATGGGGAGGACCTCCTCGGGATAGTTCGAGAGGTCCGACTCGGTGAGCACGAACCAGCCGTGGTGTTGGAGTGGATCGAACTGCAGCATGGCTCGCCGAGCTCGAGTCAGGTGATAAGCGGTGCTGGCGAGCTTGCCGCGCTCGGAGAAAAGCTCGTCCCGCAGGACGACCAGCGCGTCGAAGTCGCTGTAGGCCACCGCGTCACCCGTGGCAACGCTGCCGTGGACGATGGCGGCACGCAGGCCGTGGTCGCACCTTCGCAGCCTGCTCGCGAGTCGGTCGACTGCTGGATGAGAGTCGGTGAAGGGTGGCAGCACAACGTCTCGCGGCGGCTCGCAGTCCGGAGAGGCGGGCACCCTCGTCCGGAGGAATCCGGCCTTTATCGCGGCCTCGTGTCTTCGACGCGACAGTCTCAGCGAAACGGCCGAGATGGCCAGGTCGCCAGAGGCGAGGTGACCGCCGTTGACGTAGCTCGTGAGGCGGGCACGGAAGTCATCCTGGGGGGCGGGAGCGTCCACGGGCTTTTCTGTCCGGACTCGCGGCGTCTCTGACGCCTTCCGAGTCCGGCGAGAGCGATCGGTCGCATCCTAGCCGACCCCCGCGACGGACGGAGGGCCGCCTGTGCCATCATCGTGTGTCGCTCGAGCGGCGCTGCGGCCATGTATACCTTCATCGACGTCCCACGGCCGCGGTCCCTTGCCGACTACGCTGCGGTAACCGAACGCTTCGTAGAGCGGCTGTCCAGGGTCCCGGGAGTGCGCGCGATCTATCAGCTCGGCAGCGTGTCGGATGCCGGAATCTCCGATCTCGATTTCCTTGTCGTAGTAGAAGGTGCCTACCGTGGTACCGAGGCGCCTCTGGCCGGAGTTCCTGCCGAGGACCGCTACCTCATCACTCACGCGCCGTTCGGCGTGGAGACGACCGACGTCGCGGCTGCTCTGCGCTTCAGTCTCTTCCACAACTACCGACATCTGTGGGGCGACCGCGTGGTGGCAGAGCCTGAGCGCTCCGCTGAAGACACGTCGGCGCTCGAGCGCCAGATTGCGCTCGAGTATCTCGTCCAGATGTTCGTCAACCTCTCCGTCCAGCGAGCCTTTGGCGTTTTCAAGCTGCGCGGCCTCTTTCTTCATTTGAGGGCGCTCCTCTACGACCTCGACTACCTCGGTGAACGCCAGGGACCGATGCGTGATGTGGTGGAGCGTCTCGTGGCGTTTCGCCGTGGGTGGTTTGCCCGGCCTGCAAGTGGCGAGGAGTTGAACCGGGCGATCGCGCGACTCGCCGATCTGCTTCCTGGTTTCGTCGAGAGGAACATCGCGCGACATGGCTTCTTTCTGACGGGCAGCAGGGCCGCATTGTCGCGCAACATCACTCTCACGACAGGCCGGCAACTGGCAGCTGTGCGCCGCGGTCTGCTACTCCCACGACAGCTACACAGGCTCGGGCCCAGGTACTTCAGTCTCCAGCACCGATTCAATCGATTTGCCGTGACCTGTCCGTTCGAGACCGAGACCGCCTCGAGAATTCTGGTCGACCGGGCCGCTTTCCTGTCGCGACTGCGCCTGACCCACTCCGAGCGCCTGCCCGGCTTCCTTCCGCCTACCAGCAGTCTCAACGCCGCGTGAACACTCTGAGTACCAAAGACCCGGGCCGCTGAACCATGTGTGGAATCTGCGGGATTCACGCCCTCTCTGCGACGCTCCCCAGCGACGGCCGCGCCCTGGTCGGTGCCATGGTCCGGACCCTGGCGCATCGCGGACCCGACGACGAGAGCAGCTGGAGCGATCACGACGCCGGGGTCCACTTCGGATTCCGCCGACTGAGCATCATCGACCTGTCGAAGCGCGGCCGACAGCCCATGGCCGGTCGCAATGGTTCGCGGCTGATGCTCAACGGCGAGATCTACAACTATCGCGCACTCCGGGCGAGCCTTGGCGGGTACCCCTTTCGCTCGGCAAGCGATAGCGAAGTCCTGGTGGCTGGCCTCGAGACCAAGGGGGAGGCCTTTCTCCAGGAGGCCAACGGCATGTTCGGTCTGGCCTGGTGGGATGCGACCCACCGCCGACTTCTCCTCGCTCGCGACCGGATCGGCATCAAACCCCTCTACTACTCGACGCTCGGAGGCATTTTCGCGTTCGGGTCCGAACCGCGAGCGCTCCTAGAGCTGCCGTGGGTCTCGGCGCGGCTCAATCACGACGCGCTGGCTGAGTTCTTGACCTTCAACAAGTTGGCAGCGCCGGCGACCCTCTTCGAAGGGATCCACAAGTTCCACCCGGGGCATCTGATGGTCGTGAGCGACAGGGGCATCGTCAGGTACGAGCCTTTCTGGGAGCCGAGGCCGGCGATCGGGACTGAACGATCCAGGGATGACTGCCAAGTTGCCATCCGCACTGCTCTCGAGGACTCGGTGGACCTGAGAATGGTGAGCGATGTCCCCGTAGGTGCTTTCCTGAGTGGGGGTGTGGATTCGAGTGCTGTTGCTGCGTTGATGGCCGCGCGATCTTCGTCGCCGCTCCGGACCTATACGATCGGTTTCGACGAGCCTGCGTACGATGAGCGCGAGTACGCGCGAACGATCGCCGACGCGATTGGAGCCGAGCACCACGAACGCGTAGTTTCGAAAGAGGACCTCGAGGCCTTCCTCCCGACCATTGCGGAGATCTTCGACGACCCCCTGGCAGATGCTACGTCCATTCCTATCTACTTCCTGGCTCGCTTGGCGGGCGAGGGCGGCACAAAGGTCATTCTGACCGGCGACGGTGCCGACGAGCTTTTCTGCGGCTATCGAGGATGGCTTTCCTACCGCAACGCCTACCCGTGGTTCGAGCGTCTGTCGTCGCGATGGAACCCACTGCGGCCCCTCCTGCCTGCCGCCGCGGCAGCGCTCCCGCCGAGCTCACGCTGGGGCGAGATTCTCCGTCGTGCGGCCAGCGGAGACGAGTTCTTCTGGGGAGGGGCAGGTGGCCTCAAGGGGGCGGCCTTGACCCGCATTCTGCGGCGACCGATCGCTGAGCGAGAGAGGGGCGCTCGCATTCGAGATGCCCGTGCACGGTTCGACTCTCAGGCACCCTGGTCGCATCCCCCAAGCGCAGTCGATTGGATGAGCTTCCTGGGGATCACCGACATTGTTCCGAGCTACTACCTGCATCGAGCAGATCGTCTCGGAATGGCAGCATCGATCGAGCTTCGGGTTCCGTTCCTCGATCATCGTCTGGTGGAGCTGGGGCTGAGAACTCCGGGGCATCTCAAGGTCGAGCACGGAGTGCCCAAGAGCATTCTGAAGACGGCAGTCACGGACCTGATGCCGCGCCAGATGATCGATCGCCGGAAGATGGGCTTCTGTGTGCCCCTCAATGAGTGGTTTGGTGCGAGCATCCTCGAGCAGGTGGATTCCCGCCTCGATCGTTTCTGTGACGAGACGGGGCTCTTCAATGCCGAGGAGGTTCGTGAGCTTTGCCGTCAGGCCTCAGCCGGCAGCGGACAAGGTATCCACGGCTTGTGGAGTTTCTACTTCCTCATGACCTGGTTCGAGCGATGGCTGTCGTAGGAGCGGCATGAGTCGGCTCGTCGTCGTGACGAATATTCCGACGCCCTATCGCTTGCCGCTTTTCGAGGAGCTGGCGAGTCGACTCGCTGCTGAGGGAGATGAGCTGAAGGTGATCTTCGCGGCGGCCGGTTACGAGCGACGCCAATGGGAGGTCGAGCTCCAGGGACATCCGGTCCGCTTCGAGATCTTGAACAATCGTGACTGGTCCCTCGCCGGTCGGGAGTTTGCTCTGTTCAGCTATCGTGGCCTGACTCGGGCCCTGCGACGAGCGCGTCCCGACGCGGTCGTAGTTGGCGGTTTCAACATGGCCACAGTAGGGCTCAGCCTGTTGAGGCGTTGGCCCTACGTGATCTGGTCGGGGGCGATCGAGAACCGTCATCGACGGGTCGGCGTGCCGCGAAGATGGCTCCGGAGGTGGCTGGTGGCGCGGGCCACCGGGTTCCTCGCTTATGGCAGCAGGGCCAGGGATTACCTCCTCGGCCTCGGTGCAGCGCCAACCGATATCGAGATCGCGATGAACACCGTGGACATCGAGCACTTCGCGAGAGAAGTCGATGGTCATCGGGCGAGCAAGGATGCCGCGACGACTCCACACCGGCTCCTTCACATCGGCAACCTCACCGAGGGTAAGCGCCTCGATCGCATGCTCGTCGCGATGGCCCGGTTGCGCGACCGTGAGCCGAACGTCGTTCTCACCCTCGTCGGCGACGGGCCGTGCCGATCGGCGCTGGAACAGCAGGCGCGCGAGCTTGGGATGGCTGATCGAGTTCGGTTCGAGGGCTTTCGGCAGCAGTCCGAGCTGCCGGCGTTCCTTGCGAACACCGACCTATTCGTGTTCCCGAGCGAGTACGACGTGTGGGGGCTCGTGCTCGTCGAGGCGATGGCCGCGGGCCTGCCTTGTCTCAGCTCGAAGGAGGCCGGGGCGACCGCCGATCTCGTCAGAGATGGCGAGACGGGCTACGCAGTGGACTTCTCCGATGCCGAGGCCGTAGCCCGAAGGATCGACTCCCTTCTCGACGCTCCCGCGGAATGCCGGGCTCTCGGCCGCCGTGCGCGCCGTTTCGTCAGGAGCGAGGTCACTCTCGCGGCGGCGGCAGATGCCTTCGTGCGGTCGTTCCGTCAGGCAGTGGGTCGGTCGGATTGACTCTGTACGTCACTGCTTCCGTAGCGAGACGACTCGGATGAATCGCCCAGAGATTCCCACGGCGCTCTTCATAGGCCCGCTCCCGCCGCCGTATTCCGGCCCCGAGATGGGGATGAAGCTCTTCCTCGAATCGGGGCTGAAGGAGGAGTTCGAGATCTCGTTCCTGCGGACGAACGTTCGTCGCTCCAACGTCCGAAAGGGCCGCCTGGATCCGGCGATGGTGCTCGCCTTCTTCAATTTCGTCACGCGCCTGGTCGTGAAGCTCCTGCGAGATCGGCCGGATGTCGCGTACTACCCGATCACCGCCACCCAGGTCGGCTGGATCGGACGGGACCTGTGGTGCCTGGGGCTGTGTCGCCTGTTCCGAGTTCCGGTGGTCATCCATCTGAGGGCCGGCCACTTCAAGCTGAACTTTCAGTCGTTCCGGCCATGGGTGCGACGCCGGGTGGAGCGCGCCTGCGGGCGGGTGGCCGCCGCGGTGGTACAGGCCGACTACATGGCGGAGCAGTTCTCGGGGCTGGTGCCTCAGGAATGCATCCACTGCATCTATCAGGCGATCGAGAGTTCGCACTACGAGAACCCTGATCTCGACAGATACGAGCCCGGTGAGGTGCTCTTCGTCGGTCATCTGACGCAGGCCAAGGGCTACTGCGACCTGCTCAGAGCGGTGGGGCCGGTAGCGGAAAGGCACGAGACGTTTCGTCTGCTGGTCGCGGGCACGATGCGACGAGGTGAGCGCAACGTCCTCTACGACCAGACGACCGGGGAGCCGTTGCGGTACGAGGATCCGTTCGCTGTCGAGGCCGAGTTCGTCGCAGGGCCGCACGCAGCGAAGTACACCAACCTCGGTGTGGTCGGGCCCGACGAGCTGCGGGGCCACCTCGCAAGCTGTGACCTGTTTGTTCTGCCGTCTTACTCAGAGGGGTTCTCGCGAGCCCTGGTGGAGGCGATGTGTATGGGCAAGCCGGTGATCTACACCCCTGTCGGCGCTCACAAGGAGGTCTTGAAGGACGGGATCGACGGACTCGAAGTGCCGACCGGCGACATCGACGCCCTGGCGAAGGCGATCGACCGATTGCTTGCCGATCGGGAGCTGCGGGACCGGATTGCGCGCCACAACTACCGTCGCGTACGGGCCGATTTCGACATCTCGGTCATCGCGCCCCGGCTGGGTCGTGTTCTGAGGCGAGCGATCGAACAGGCCTAGGCGCTCTCGAGGCTAACCCAGCCTCGGGCGATCTCACTTGCAGCAAACATGCATCGTCGCCGGTGTTAGATTACCGGCGCGGTCAGCGGGTCATGAAACAGCTCACACAGCAGCTCGGCAGCGGTGAGATGAGGGTCCAGGAGGTCCCCCCACCGGTCGTCGGCGACGCCGAAGTGTTGGTGCGCAATCACTACTCGCTTATCAGCGCGGGGACCGAGGGATCGACCGTCCGGGCGGCGCGCAAGGGGCTGATCGGCAAAGCCCGGGAGCGGCCACAGCAGGTGCGGCAGGTGATCGAAACCCTGAAGAGCGCCGGTCCTACTCAGACCTACCGCGCGGTCCGCAAGCGGCTCGACGCCTACTCGCCTCTCGGCTACAGCAGTGCCGGGGAGGTGGTCGCGGTGGGGCCGAGTGCCTCCGGCTTCCAGATCGGCGATCGGGTCGCCTGCGGCGGCGGCACCGCGTCGCACGCCGAGTTCGTGACGGTGCCGACGAATCTCTGCGTGAGGCTCCCGGACGACGCCGACCTGAGGGACGCCGCGTACAACACCCTGGGCGCGATCGCCCTCCAGGGGGTGAGGCAGGCCAGGCTCCAGCTCGGCGAGGTCTGCGTGGTCGTCGGTCTCGGCCTGCTCGGGCAGCTGACGGGTCGCCTCCTGCGAGCCGGAGGGGTGCGGGTCTTCGGTATCGACATCGACCGCGACGCCGTGACCCAGGCTCGAGAGGGATCGGTCGACGAGGCCTGGGTTCGCGACGACCCCGGGCTGGTCGACGAGATCCTGCGGAGGACGGAGGCGCTAGGGGCCGATGCGGTCATCCTGACCGCGGCGACTTCGAGCCTCGATCCGATCAACCTGGCCGGTGAGTTGGCGCGCAAGAAGGGGCGTGTGGTGGTGGTCGGCGACGTGCCGACCGGTTTCGATCGCGAGCCGCACTACTACCGCAAGGAGCTCGAGCTGCGGATGTCGTGCTCCTACGGCCCCGGGCGCTACGACCCTGCCTACGAGGAGAAGGGCCTCGACTATCCGCCCGCCTACGTCCGCTGGACCGAGAACCGCAACATGCAGGCGTTTCAGAACCTCGTGCACTCGGGGAGGGTCGACGTCGCGGCGCTCACGACCCACCAGTTCCCGATCGAACGAGCCGGAGAGGCCTTCGACCTGGTGCTGGAATCGGGCGAACCGAGCCTCGGCGTGATCCTCGAGTATCCGGAGGGTGCGTCGCTGACGCCGCAGCAGGTGGCCGTAGGCAGTGGCGCCTCACGCTCACCCGCAGGCGACGAGTTGGGAGTCGCCTTCGTCGGCGCCGGGAGTTATGCGCAGGGGAGCCTCCTGCCCAACCTGCCGCGGGACTCGCGTCTGCGTCGCGTCGCAGTCCTGACGCGTTCCGGGACGACCAGCAAGCGCGTCGCCGAGAAGTTCGACTTCGAACTGTGCACGGCGGACGAAGGGGACATCTTTGCTTCCGATGCGGTCGATGCGGTGTTCGTCGCCACCCGCCACGATAGCCACGCCGCCTACGTGGTCCAGGCTCTCGAGACGGGGAAGAGCGTTTTCGTAGAGAAGCCGCTGGCGCTCGACGAGGAGGAGCTCACGGCGATCACGGAGGCCCTTGCCGCGGCGCCGTCGAGCCCGCTTCTGATGGTGGGCTTCAACCGGCGCTTTTCGCCGCTGGCGAATGCGCTCAAGTCCCGCCTCGGCGCGGGTCCGCTGGCGATGGCCTACAGGGTCAACGCCGGCTCGATGCCGGCAGACAGCTGGCAGCAGGACCGGGAGATCGGCGGCGGTCGCATTATCGGTGAGGCTTGCCATTTCATCGATCTCATGACCTTCCTCTGTGGTGCTCCGGCGACGAGCGTGCACAGCGTCGCGCTCGCTGATCCCGAAGGGCTTTGCGACACGGCAGTGTTGACGCTCGAATTCGGCGACGGCTCGATCGGCACCGTGAGCTACTTCGCCAACGGAACGAAGTCGTCGTCCAAGGAGCGCCTCGAGGTGTTTCAGGACGGCTCGATCGCCACCCTGACCGACTTCCGCCGACTCGAGATCCGAGGCGGAGCCAAGCCCTACCGGAAGAAGCTGCTGCAGCCCGACAAGGGGCAGGCGGCGATGGTGCGTGCATTCCTCGACAGCCTCTCGAACGGGACGGAGTCCCCGATTCCGATCGCCGAGCTCCTCGCTACCAGCCGTGCCACCTTCGCCGCCGTCGAGTCGCTAAGAACGCGGCAGCCGATCGGCCTGCAGCCGGACTGAGGATCTCGAGAATGCCGGCTGCCGCCCAGCGAGAAGCTCAGGCTTCTCTCGAGAAACTCACCGCCTATGTGGAGCGGGAGGACTACCGCGGCTACGACCCCTACGACGCGCTCAACAGCCCGGTGGCGAGAGCGCTCTCGTTCGGTCGCAAGTATCCGCGCATCGCCTGGATTCAGCTCTTGAAGCGCCTGCCGGTCAATCTCCGGCCCCTGCTGCTGGTTCGCAAGCAGCTCAATGCCAAGGGGCTCGGCCTGTTCCTGTGGGGGTACGCCAAGCTCTTCCGCGCGACCGGCGAGGAGCGCTACCTCGAGCGGATCGAGTCGCTGCTGGAGCTGCTCTCCGAGACCCGGAGTTCCGGCATCTCGGGCAACGGCTGGGGGTATCCGTTCGATTGGCAGTCGAGGGCGTTCTTCGTCCCTCGCGGAACTCCGACCATCGTCAACTCGTCGTTCGTCGGCCACGCGCTCCTCGATACCTATCGCTACACCGGCAGCGAGCGGGCCCTCGAGCTCGCCGTTCCCATCCAAAGCTTCATCGTCCGGGACCTCAATCGGACCGAGGGCGACGGGGAGCTGTGCCTGAGCTACACGCCGATCGACCGCACCGTGGTCCACAACGCCAATCTGCTGGGGGCGTCGCTTCTGGCACGGCTCGAGGAGCACCACCCGGACGCCGAGGCACGCGCGGTCACCGAGCAGGCGTTGCGCTTCACCCTCGACCGGCAGCGCGGGGACGGCTCGTGGTGGTACGCCGACACCAGCTTCCAGCAGTGGATCGACTCCTTCCACACCGGCTTCAACCTGCACTGCTTGAGCTACCTGGGGGAGTGCGGCTACGACGTCGAAGATGCTTACGAGCGCGGCCTCGCCTTCTACTGCGCCAACTTCTTCGAGCCCGACGGCACGGCGAAGTATTTCCACGATCGGCGGGAGCCGGAAGACATACACTCCTATGCTCAGGCGGTGGTGCTCCTGAGCCGGGAGGCGTCTCGTCACAACGGGTTGCGCGATCGAGTTCTGCGACGCATGATCGAGAGCTTCCAGGACCCCCGGGGCTACTTCTACTTCCAAAAGCGCACTCTCATGGTGCGCATCCCCTACATGCGTTGGAGCCAGGCCTGGGCCTTTCACGCCCTCAGTGAGGTCCTTCTGGAGGGACACGATTCGTGCTGACACTCGGGATTCACGACGGACACACGGCGACCGCCTGCCTGCTCGAAGACGGACGGGTCGTGGCCTGTCTGTCGGAGGAGAGGCTCAACCGCGAGAAGGAGTGGAGCGGCTTCCCGGCACTTGCGATCGAACGGTGCTTGGAGATGGCCGGCAAGCAGGCGGGAGAGGTCGATGCCGTCGGCGTCTGCTCGCTATTGCCGCAGATCGGCCACGACGGCTATCACCGGCCCGGGATGCACAAACGGGTCTTCGGATGGGGAGCGAGGCTGCTGCCTGAGAGCCTGCTCCAGAGTTCCCGCAACGTCGCCCTTGCACAGGCACTCGGGCGTCGCCTGTTCAAAGGCCGGCGGGAGGACTTCGGGAAGCGTCTCTCGCAGATGGGCATCGCGACCGAGCGGGTCTCGTTCTTCGAGCATCACGAGCTCCATGCCGCGACCGCCTACTACCCGAGCTGGTATCGCGATCGACCGACCCTGGTCGTGACTCTCGACGGCTCGGGCGACGCCGTCTGCGCGACCGTCAACATCGGCGAGAACGGGCGGCTCTCGCGGCTCGAGGAGGTCTTCAACTACAACTCGATCTGCGAGTTCTACACCCGGGTGACCCAGCATCTGGGCATGAAGCCGATGTCCCACGAGTACAAGCTCATGGGGATGGCGCCCTACGCAGGTGGCTACGGCCGCGACGAGGTGCGCGACTGCTTCCGCGGTTACTTCGGTATCGACCCGAAGAGGCCGATGAGCTTCCTCAACACGTCGGGCGTCTGGAAGTGGCAGTTCGCCGGGCGGCTCGAGCGCGACCTGCGCGGCCGCCGTTTCGACATCATCGCCGGCGCCGCTCAGGACGTCTTCGAGGAGGTCTGCCTCGAGTGGGTCCGCAACACCGTTCGAGAGACCGGGATCGGCAACCTGGCTCTGTCGGGCGGTGGCTTCATGAATGTCAAGCTCAACTACCTCATCAGCCAGTTGCCGGAAGTCGAGTCGCTGTTCGTCTTCCCCAGTTGCGGGGACGAGTCGAACCCGGTCGGAGCGGCGATTCTCGCGGCTCTCGAGAGCGGCCTCGGTTGGGAGGAGGTCGAGCCGCTGCCGATGATCGACTGGGGCCCCTCCTTCACGAACGACGAGTGCGAGCGTGCGCTCGAGGAGGAGCTGCCGGCCGAGGGCTTCAAGGTAGAACGGACCGAGGACCCCAACTCGGCGGTTGCGGAGCACATCGCCGGCAAGAAGATCGTCGGGCGGTTCCGCGGTCGCATGGAGTGGGGAGCGCGCTCTCTGGGCCACCGCTCGATCGTCGCCGATCCGAGGGACCCGAGCATCATCCACACCATCAATCGGGCGATCAAAATGCGCGACTTCTGGATGCCGTTCGCCCCCGCGATCCTCGAGTCCCATCGTGAGCGCTATCTCGATCTTCGCCCCGACTATCGCTCGCCGTTCATGACGATCGCTCCCGATACGAAGGAGCCCGCCTGGAGCGACATTGCCGCCGGCCTGCAGCCGTTCGATCGCTCGGCGCGGGCGCAGGTCGTGGACGCGGAGTACCACCCCGACTTCCACGATCTGCTGAGCAAGTTCGAGTCGCTGACCGGGGTCGGTGGGGTGCTCAACACGTCGTTCAATCTGCACGGCGACCCCATCGTCTGCTCGCCGCAGGACGCGATCCGCACCTTCCTCAACTCCGATCTCGACGTCCTGCAGCTCGAAGACTTCATCGTCGAGAAATGACGCCCAAGCATCCGCTGGGGCACCTGTCGATCTCGCCCGGGAAGCCGGCCGATGTGGCGCGGGAGGCGGCGGAAGTGGTGCAGCGCGGGGAGAAGGCGGCGTGTGTGCCCGTCAACGTCACGAAGTACGCGATGGCGCGGAGCGATCCGAAGCTTCGCCGGGCGATCAACGAGGCAGCGTTCGCCGTCGCCGA
>CBDCXM010000004.1:0-10036 GCA_965223855.1 Candidatus Multivoradales bacterium | reverse complement strand
GATGAGGTGCGGGCCCGGCTCGCGACGCTCGACGACGAGGAACTCGAGACCGTCCTCGACAAACGCGAGCTCGAGTCGCTTCGCTTCGGCTATCGCCAACGGGTCACCGACGTCGCCCAGCCCGAGATCCGCGACCTGCCGGCCGTGCTGCCCGAGCTCTTCGCCGCAGCCTCCAGCCGTGCGGAACAGGCCGGTTTCGACGGCGTCGAACTCCACTTCGCCCACGCCTACACCATGGCGTCGTTCCTCTCCGCTCGCAACGGCCGCACCGACGGCTACGGCGGCTCGCTCGAAGGGCGGGTGCGTCTGCCGCTCGAAGTCGCGGCCGCCGTGCGGGCGCGGGTGGGGGAGCGCTTTGCCGTCGGCTGCCGCTACCTCTCCGAAGACTGCATCGACGGCGGTTCGACCGTAGAGGACGCCGCCTGGTTCGGCATCCGATTCGCGGAGGCCGGTCTCGACTTCCTCTCCCTATCCCGCGGCGGCAAGTTCGAAGACGCCAAGCAGCCCCGCATCGGCTGGGCCGCCTACCCCTACACCGGCCCCAGCGGCTACGAGTGCATGCCGACCGCGATCTCCGACCGGGAGGGCCCCTTCGGCCGCAATCTCGAGCCCACCGAACGCATCCGCGCCGCCGTCCGCACCGCCGGCTTCGAAACCCCCATCGTCGTCGCCGGCGGCATCCACGGCTTCGACCAGGCCGAAGCGATCCTCCAGCAGGACCGGGCCGACATCGTCGCCGCCGCCCGCCAGAGCCTCGCCGACCCCGACTGGTTCCTGAAGATGCGGTTGGGCAGAGGAGAGGAGGTCCGCCGCTGCGTCTACTCCAACTACTGCGAGGGTCTCGACCAGAAGCACAAACAGGTGACCTGTCAGCTGTGGGATCGGGAGGGGTTGGAGGAGCCGGGCATCACGCTGTCGAGGGGTGGTCGGCGGCGGTTGGTGGCGCCGGATTGGGAAGGGTAGCGAGTCGAGGGTGGGAGCGGCAAGAACTCTCTTCGCATCAAGGGTTTAGGCCCGATAAGATATTTTATCGTGTGTTGGAAGAGGGGTCGGGAACTGGGCCGCTCAGGGCGCCGCCGAGAACAGGTGCCGGGTGAATAGTGCAAGATTCGCCGCCTCGGTCGCGTCCTTCTCCATGGAATGTCTAGGAAGCTTCGCTACCTGCCGGAAGAGTCGCTGGTCGAGATCACGGTCCGGACCCAACAGGGCCGCTATCTGCTGCGACCCTCAGCCAAGGTGCGCGACCGCGTCGTCGGAATTCTCGCGCGCGCTCAAGAAAGAACCGCGATGCGGGTCTGCGGCTTCGTCTACCTGTCGAACCACGCTCACCTGCTCCTGAGGCCTACCGACGTTCAGCAGATGGCCAGCTTCATGGCCTACGTCAATTCCAATGTCGCGCGCGAGATCGGAAGGCTGCACGACTGGAGGGAGCGTTTCTGGGGCCGTCGCTACACGGATGTCGTCGTCAGCGAAACGCCTGAGGATCACGTTCGGCGACTCCGCTACCTCCTCGAGCAGGGCGTCAAGGAGCGACTCGTTGCTTCACCGCGCCACTGGCCTGGAGCGACGAGTACGCATGCGCTTCTCTCGGGAGAGACGATGGAAGGCGAGTGGATCGACCGTTCGGAGCAGTATCGAGCGTCCCGCCGCGGAGAGGCGAATCCTCCGCGCACGCTTCGCCTCCAAGCATCGTCTAGAGCTGACTCCGATCCCTTGCTGGGAGCACCTCGACAGCTCGGACTATCGCAAGCGAGTCCGCGAGATGGTCAAGGCCGTGGAGAAGGACCACGAAGAGACCGGCAAGCCGGTGCTGGGGCGCCAGGCGATCCTGGCGCAGGATCCTCACGACCGGCCTGAACACTTCGAGCGCACCCCTGCCCCGAGGTTCCATGCCTGTGACGGCAAGGTGCGTCGGGCGATGGAAGAGGCCTACCGGTGGTTTGTGATCGAGTACCGAGCGGCTGCGGAGACGCTTCGGAGAGGTCGAGACGTGGGCTTCCCCGAAGGCTGCTTCCGCCCACCGTGCTACCTGCCGGTAACGGTGCGCGCGGGGTAGGCGAAAGCGCTCTCTGCTGAAGGGGATCCCTACGACCCCGCCGCGGGTTGTAGACACCTCCATGCGTCCGGAGTCCTGAGAAGGACTAAGCCGGCCTTGAGAGTCCTTGACGTCAGCGCTTCAGGGGGTCGAGAAGCGAGTGAACCGCCCGAGTTTCGACCTGGTGTGGCGGCTTTGAGGCGATCCAAATCGGGTTTCGGTTCGACGAAAGCTGGCTCTAGACTATTCACCCGGGACCTCTGCCCGGGGACCTCTGCCCGGACTATTCACCCGGAACCTCTCCCCCCGGGAACCTCTCCCCCCGGAGTTGGGAAGGGGTCGGAGTTGCTGCTCGAAGCGTCGAGCTCAACGCCGGATGTCCAGCACGGGTTCCTCAGTTCCGGCCTCCCGCGACTACCAGCAGCCGACAGCGAACTTGTCGCCCCACATCACGCCGCAGAACATCAGCGGTTCGTCGAAGTAGCAACCCACCCCTTCGGCCCCTTCGAAGACGCACTCGATCTCGGCGGTGTCGTTGCGTCTCTGGCGCAGTTCGAGCGCTCGAGAGATGGGGTGGTTCCTGATCTCGGGGGACGCCCGCAACCAGCTCTCGTCTCCTCGTTCGAGGAGTCCGAGCGCCAGGCCGATGTGCCACTGGTCGCTGAGCGGCAGGGCTCCGAGCGGAATGTCGTGTCGCACGCTGCCGGCCCAGACTTCCACGATCACGTGGTCGAAGTCAGGTGGGTCGTGGGCGGTCGAGGGCGCGGGGGTGAGTGTCCAGGCACCCAGGCCCATCAGAAGCATCAGCATTCGTCCGCGTTTCATCTCGTCTCCTTCCGGAAGTGGTGTCGGCCCCGGTCTCGAGGCAACACCCTCGCCGCCTCCTGCGCCTCCTGTCACGATGGAGGTCTGAGATCTGCCTTAGGATCCGGTTAGGGCGGTCGCGCGGGGCTCGGGGGGGCTGAGGCTTCGAAGCGTTGGAACCACGGATGACCGACACCGAACAGAAGTTGCGGGTGGGCGAGTGGGTCGTCGAACCCGCTCTCCTTCGCCTCGAGCGCGAGGGAGTGGAGAAGCGGGTCGAGCCGATGGTTATGGACCTGCTCGTGCTCCTCATCGAGCGCGCGCCCGACGTGGTCTCGAGAGCGGAGATCTTCGATCTGGTGTGGGAAGGGCGGGCCGTGGTGGACGCCACGCTGAGCCGCGCGGTCTCTCTGTTGCGGCGAGCGCTCGAAGACGACGCGTCGTCGCCGAGCTACATCGAGACGATCGCGAGCCGCGGCTACCGGCTGATCGCGCGAGTCGAGTCCGCGGGGCAGGGCGGAGCCGGCACGCAGGCGCGTCGATCGCGCCGCTCCGCGATCGGCATGGTCATGGCGTTGGCGACTGTGCTCGCCGTCGGTCTCGCCTACCTCCTGCGCCCGCCGGCCGATACCGGTACGGGAGCCCCGATCCGCTCCCTCGCCGTGCTGCCGTTCGAGGAGCTCTCGGAAGGCAGCGTAGAGCCCTACTTCGCGGCCGGCCTGACGGAAGCCCTCATCACTCGCCTCACCCGACTCGAGGAGCTTCGAGTGATCTCTCCGACCTCGGTGGAGACCTTCCGGGACAGTCCCCTGGCAGCGACCGACATCGCGAGTGAGCTCGGTGTGGCGGCCGTTCTCGAGGGTTCAGTCGTTCAAGCCGGAGACCGGGTCCGAGTTACCGCACATCTCGTCGACGGTGCGACCGGGACCTACCTGTGGTCGGACGAGTTCGACCAGTCGATGAGCGACATTCTGCACCTCCAGGCTTCGATCGCCGGAGCGGTGGTCGCCGCCGTGGAACTCGAGGTCACCGTTCGCGAGGAATCGGCCATCTCGCGTTCTCCGCCGGTGAACTCGGAGGCCTACTGGCTCTATCTGCGGGGCCGGTTCCACTGGAACCGTCGCACCGTCGAGGATCTGGAGGAGAGCCGTCGAGCGTTCGAACGGGCGATCGAGCTCGCTCCAGAGCTTGCTGTGGCCCATTCCGGCCTGGCCGATGCCTACGCGCTGCTGTCCACCTATTACGCCCTCGCTCCGGAGGACGCGTTTCCGCCCGCCAGGCGAGCCGCCCAGCGCGCCGTCGAACTCGATCCGGATCTCGCCGAAGCCCACGCCTCCCTCGGCTACGTGCGGTGGATCGAGTGGGACTTCGTCGGAGCCGAAGCGTCGTACCGGCGGGCGATCGAGCTCGGTCCGGGCTACGCAACGGCGCATCAATGGTACGGAGAGCTCCTCAGCGTCCTCGGGAGACACGACGAAGCGCTGATGTCGAGCGAGCGAGCGCTGGCTCTCGATCCGCTCTCGCCGCTCATCAACGCGGCGCACGGCCAGCGGCTGAACGCCGCCGGGCGGTTCGAGGAGGCGCTCGAGCACTTCAGGCACGCTCTGGATCTGGATTCCCGCTTCGCCTGGTTGCGCAGGGAGATGGCCTACGCGGAGACGCAGCTCGGCCGGGAAGAGAGAGCCGTGGCCGAGCGGCTTCTCGAGATGGAGGCACGAGGGGTGGCAGAAGGGTTGCTGGCCGAGCTGCGTCTCCAGGTCGAAAGCGAGGGCTTGCGCGGCTTCTGGCACTGGGAGCTCGGAAGACTGAGGCGAGAATCGTCGAGCCGCTTCGTGCCGGCGATCCTCCTGGCCGAGGCGAGCGAGGGGAGCGGAGACCGGGAGGCGGCGTTGGCGTTCCTCGACGAGGCGACCGTGGAGCGAGGTGATCACATTCTTCAACTTGCGACGAGTCCGTTGCTGCTGCGTCTCCTCGACGACGCGAGGGCCCGGACCCTGCTGGCGAACAGCGGACTGAGGCACATCCGCGATCCGTAGCTCTCGGAAGCCCGACGGGTTGGGAAAGGCGAATAGCTCGAGGCGGCGACGCGTAGGATGCGCGTACCTGCCCAGGCAGCCTCGCGACGATGAAACTCGACTGCGCCAACCGCAGAATTCCCGAACGGTGCGACCGTGATCCGGCGTGTCTGTACGTCCGGCTCGATCGAGGAGGGTTGGAGGAATCGAGCTCTGGCATGTCAGGTCCCTCGCGTTCAGGGGCGGGCGGATGAGGGAGCGACGAGTCGAGGTCTTCGTCGCCCGCTCGCTGTTCGCCCTGGGTGCCTTTCACACGGTCAGGACGCTCGGGTGGATCTGGGTCGTCGTGCAGGGCTCCTTCGACCTTCCCGGAGCGCCGGCGCTAGCCATGATCGGCCTCCGGGTTCTCGTTCTCGGCGTTTTTCCGCTCACCGCTGCCGTCGGATCTCTGGGGACGAGGCGCTGGGGCACGCCCCTCCTCGTTCATGCCCTGGCCATGGGTCTCGCCTGGTGGGCTCTCGGACTCTGGGTCAACTCCACGAGGGCGGGCTCGGTCGTGGACTATGACGGGCTCGTGGTCGGTAACGCGGAGGTCGTCATGGGAGCGTTGTACGGCATTCTGCTGGCGGGGCTGCTCCTCTCGCGGCGCTCTTCCGGGGATTCGGATGCCGAAGCGGAGGAGAACGACGGCGGCTCTCCGCTCTGATCAGCCCCGATCAGCAGTCGACTTCGATCTCCAACTGCGCCCTTGCCGGTCCCGCTCCGACGGGCTCGCCGCTGTCCACCCGCACCTCGATCGACCGCCGGCCACAACCCCCGGGCCGCAAAGGAACGCTGATCTCGTAACTCTGGTCCGAGCGCACGTGACCGATTGCTTCGTGGTCGAGGAGTGTCGGCTCGCCGCCGCCGGGTTCGTGGCTCCAGACGAGCACCTGGACGCCGCTGTTGCCTGTGCGGGTGGCGGTCAGCGTGGCGGTCAGGACGACCTCTTCGCCGGCCGCGATGCGCTCGGGCTCGACCTGCACGGCGTCGAGGGTGACCGTGCCCTGGCCCGTGCCCTGGGCCTCCGCGTTCTGGGCCTCCGGGCTCGCGCGCAGGGCGCTGCTGTCCTCCCGATCGTGAACGTAGAACACCTGATGGAAGTAGCCGACGTTGTTGCTGAAGGAGGTCTCGTCGCCCCCGGTGAGCGCCGTTCGTTCGAGCAGCCCTCCGTCCGCAGTGCCGACGGCGAGGGCGGCCTCGATCGTCGGTGTGTCCTCCGACAGCAGGTCGTCGAGCTGCGTCGCGGTGAGTTCGCGGTTGAGGCCGTGCCCCGGCAGCTCGTCGCGGATCACGGTGCCGTTCGCTTCCTCGCCCCAGACGACGGCCCAGAAGACGAAGTACTTCCCGGCGCAGCCGCCGGGGCAGTTCCCGGTGTCGAAGGTCGTGCGGGCGAGCCTCCAGTTGGGCTCCGAACCGCCGGCGAAGGCGGGGATCGGGCCGAGCAGGTCCTCGCCGACGAGGAAGCTGGTCGTTCCGGCGTAGGGGTCGTTGGTGCGCGGATCCCAGCGCTGGGCGTAGAAGCGAACCCGGGTCCGCTGGGTGGAGGCCATCGGTACGAAACTCAGGTTGTAGACCCGCGCGCTCAGTTCGACCTGGTCCCCCGACCGGACGGCCGAGCGCTGCGCACCCCCGCCGTTGGCGCGGATGTAGAAGCCGCGGAGCCAGTAGAACGAGCTGTTCCACAGCTCGCCGGTGTCGGGGTCGTCCATCACCGCGCACTCGCCGCCCCGGCAGGCGGTGTCGGCATCCTTCACGCCGGGAGTTCCCTTGGCGACGATCTCCCAGCGGGCGGCGAAGCCGAAGCCGAGATCGAGGTGGCGCCGGTAGTCGCCGGTCGACCACCAGCTGCCGCTGGCGTTGGTGGTCGGATCGGCCGCGAACGCCGTCCGTAGCGGCCCGTGGGTCTCGATGTCGGCGTCGGGCTCGAGCTGCTGGGTCTGGCCTGGCGGCGGCGCGGAGCCGAAGATGTAGGGAGTGACGAGAAACTGATAGCTGGCGGCCGACGGGAAGGTGGCCGGCTTGCGGACGCTGATGCCGCTCGAAGCGCCCACCTTGTGGCTGTCGGTGTTGAGCGTCTTGAGGCCGCTGCTGTAGGCCATGTCGAACCCGACGCTCCCCTTGATGCCGCCCGCCTCCTTGTAGGTCGCCTCCGGGGTGCCGATGGTCGTCGAGAAGCCGCCGCCGAGCTTCCACGAGCTCGAGAAACCGACGCTCTGGCTCTTCGTGCTGCCGCTGCTCCAGGAGACGTTGGTGGTCCGCGACGAGTCGTCGGTGTAGAACGAGCCGGTGTCGGTCTGGCTGAGCGCCTCGAGTTCGGGCGCCTGAAGGGTGAGTTGCTCCCGGTTCCACGGATAGGTCAGCAGCTGGCCGGGGACGTGGACCGGCTGGTACCACTCGAGCGTCCGGCCTGAAGCGCTGATGTTCGAGGTGACGTTGTCGGGGCCGGAGAAGGTCGCCACGAGCTGCACCTTCTCGTCGTCGCTGCAGTCGGGCAGGTCCATCGGGCAGCGGTACTGCCCGATCACGGGGTAGAGGTAGACGTTCATTCGCCGCGACGAGTACCAGACCTGGTCGCCGAAGCCGGTGGCCGTCGAGGCGTTGAACGACTTCTTCGAAAAGGTGTCGAAGGTCTCGCCCACCGTGCGCTCCTCGGCGACGTCGAGCGACTGATGGAGATCGCCCGACACCTCGACCGGTCCGACCACCGCCTTGCCCTCGACCTTGGTCTTCTCCGACAGGCTCCAGCCGGTGCTGGTGGTCGACTTGCTCGAGGACTGGTTCTCGGAGCTGACGTCGACCTTGTAGGTCGAGTTGAAGTCCTTCTTGAGCGCGCTGAAGTTGAAGATCACCGGGCGCTCGCCGCGCACCGGAGTGATGTAGTCGACGTGCTGCGGCGGGCTCCCGAGCAGGACGCTCGGCTGCAGGTGGGACTCGACCTGGAAGGTGCTCGGCTCGCCCAGCAGCAGCGAGCGCCCGCGCAGGTCGCCGGCCTCGAGCGGTGCGTAGTGCGCCAGCACCCCCTCCAGATAGCGGCCGTCGAGCAGCTTGTGCTCGGAGCGGAGCTTCGGCTTCGCCGTCGAGCCCTCTGCCAGCGAGTAGATCTGGACGACGGTGCTCAGTCGACCGTTGACCGTGTCGTTGACCTCGTAGAGCGCGGCGATCTGCGAGTTGAAGTCCTCCGTCGTGCCGCCGGAGGTCGGCGGGTCGAAACGGCCGATCGTCACTCCTTGCGGGAAGGGGAACCCACCCTTGCTGAGCTTCGAGTTGAAGGCGTCGCGGAGGACGTCGATGCTGCGGGCGTGGACCGTGAGATCGGAGTCGAACTGGAGGACGGCGAGGCGAGCGTTGGAGAACGAACCCGACACCACCGCGATCTGATCGGCGGCGCGGAACTGGTTGACCCTGCCGCCGGCGAGGAACAGCTTCTGGTTCGGCACCACGTGACTCGTGACGTCGGTCTTCTTCGGGCCTCCGTCGGGTTTCAGGCTCGCGTCGAAGCGATAGGCCCACAGCGTCGACGTTCCCGCGTGAATGTCGGAGCGAACCAGCGCCAGCTCGTCCTTCTCGAATCCGGAGTCGGCGGCCAGACGGCCGTCGAAGTTGCCGGCGGCGAGACCGAAACCGTAGGTCGAGGTCGGGCAGCCGCTGCAGTCGAGGTCGGGCCATTCGAGCCGGAGGTCGGTCGCGATCGCTCGAGGCCCGATCTGGCTCGTGTTGCTCGGCACCAGGGCGAACGCGTCCTTGCAGGTCGTTCCGAGCACGGTTGCTCCGGCTCGGGGACAGACCGAGAGCAGGGCGATCGACACCGGGCTGCCATCCCCGGGCTTGGCCGCCAGCCACGCGAGGTCGATCGCGCCGTCGCCGTTGAAGTCTCCGGCGACCGCCGGACCGGCGACGGGGACGAGTTCGCTCGGCATGCCGCGGTAGGTGGCTCGCTCGAGTCCCTTTCCCGGATCGTCGACGTCCACGGCCGTGAGGAAGGCGAAGCCTCCGCCGGTGAGCGAGGAGCCGTGGAACTGGAACACGTCGTCGAAGCCGTCGCGATCGAAATCGGCGAGCAGCAGGTCGGTCCAGAAGGGGCCGGAGTTGGGGACCACCGTGAGCGAGTCGTTGCCGCCATCGACGTGATCCCTGACGTAGAGGCCGACCTCCCCGGGGCAGCCGTCGCCGCGGCTGTCGGCGAGCGGCGCGAGCGTCACGGACACGTCGCGATCGAGGTTGAACACCCGCCCGATCCGGGTGTGGTACGCGTTGGTGAGAAACGGCGTCTCGCTGGTGTCGCGGGTTCGTCGCAGCAGACAGTCGGGCCTGGCGATCAGGCTGTCGCTCTGCCTGGAGACTCCGCAGTCCTTCCGTCTCGAGCACGAAGTTGGTGAAGTTGTGGTGGTCGTTGAACTTGACCCGCCGGTCGAAAGAGACCACCAGATCGTCGTTGCGCAGCAGATGGCGCTGGCCCAGGAGGATGTCGTCGACCTCCGAGAAGTCGGGGGCGTCATTATCGGCAACCGCGCCGAAAGTCGGCGCGAGGACCAGCAGTGAAAGTGCCGCTGCCCGGCGATAGGACTGCACTCGCGACATCATCCTTCTCCTCCCGTTCGAGACGGCCTCCACGACCGCCGGCTGTGTCTTCGGACCTTCGCACTCTCCCCGCGTCGCGCCGGCCGGGGCCGGGCGAGGCGTCTGCACGGAAGCACGTTTGTAAGAGAGGGTCGGATCGTAGCAGTGACTGTCGTCTCCCGGAACGAGGGACTGTCGATGGTCGAGTCGCCGTAGGAGAAGGGGTGGGTGCCGGTATCCTGCCCGCGAGCTTCCATGGATACGGAAGAGAACTCTTGACGAAGCGCCACTCCCACTATCGTGGGCTGGATCCTGATTGCAGCCGGCATCGCTCTCGGCCTCGTCGGCAGCGTCCACGAGTTTCAGCGACGCGAGTTCAACCGCTTCGCAGTTCCGGCTCTCGCCAACACCGCGCAGATCGAGACTCGAACCCAGAAGGGCCCGACGAATCAAGGCTACGAAGGTGACTTCCACACCACGGAGCTCACCTGGCACCTGATCACCTACGAGTTCAGCACCCGTGAGGGTGAGGCTGTCAGGACGACTCACCTGACCAGGAAGGAGCTCAGTCCCAGCGCCGTGG
>CBDCXM010000003.1:0-160027 GCA_965223855.1 Candidatus Multivoradales bacterium | reverse complement strand
CCGAGCACACGAGCAGCCCGGGGAAGCGACGATGCCGAAAGCGCGCAACATCTACTTCAACGCCAAAGCGGACATCGTCCGCGAGCTCGGCGAGCAGGCCTACGACTCGGTCGACAAGGCGCTACGCGAGCTGGTGATGAACGCCAAGGACGCCGGCGCGACCAGGGTGACGCTCGACCTCACCGAGGTGGTCACCGACCGGCGCGCGACGATCCGTGACGACGGCGCGGGGATGACGGCGGAGGAGTTCGAGGCGCAGTACATGGCGCTGGGTGGCAGCGACAAGGCCGACGGCTACGACTACTTCGGCCGCAAGGGGATCGGCGGCAAGGCGGTCCTCTCCTATGCCTCGCGGGCGACGATCCGCAGCAAGGTCGCCGGGTCCGCCCAGTGCCTGGTGGTGGAGCTCAGTACCGCGCAGTTCGACGACCGGCGGCGGGATCTCGCCGACCAGCCGGCCGGCACCGCCCGGGTGGAGCCGTATCGTGGGCCGAAGAAGGACCACTTCACCGAGATCGTGCTCGAAGAGGTGCTCGATCCGATCTTCCAGGAGGTCTCGAGCGAGCGCTCCTTCGAGCGCCTCACGGAGCGGCTGCGAAGGGTGCTCCCCCTCCCTCTGCCCGACGGAGATTCACTGGTCGCGGCACTTGCCAGGAGCGCACCCCCGGTGGCGAGGGCGATCGAGAAGACCGCCCGTCGCTATGCCGTCGAGGTCGAGCTGCGAAGCCCCTACTCGGCGGATCCGCTGCGTCTCACCCGGCGCCAGTTCGGAAGCGAGGAGCGTGCCGACGAGCGCTGGGCCGACGTGCGGGGGTTCGAAGCTCCGCTCGCCGTCTCGACCGCCACCGGTGACCGCGTACTGCGCGTTTTCGGCTATTTCGTCGACAGTGAAGAAAAGGTGCCAGGTGAATGGCGGGGGTTGTGTGCGCGGCTTCAGAGCGCGGCGGTGGAGGAGAACACGTTCTTCGGCTACCACCAGGATGCCGGCGCTCGCGCCTATCTGACCGGCGAGGTCTTCATCGGCGGCGAGTTCGATCGCCAGCGGCTGGTGGCGATCGATCGCAGCCGCTTCCAGCGCGACTCGGCCGACTATCGCGAGATCGAGGCGTTCGTGCGGCCGCGGATCGGCCGTTTCGTCAAGCGGATCCAGCGCCGCCAGCGCTGGTCGGTCGACGTCAAGAGGATTCTCGACCGCTACAAGACCCTCGCGTGGAGGGTCCGGAGGGTCGGTGCGGCCTTCGAGAAGGTGTTTCCGGATCGTGAGCGACTCGTTCCGCCGAGCGGCGTGGTCAGCCCGTTCGCCATGCGCGGCCGGGCGTTCCCCGATGTCGTCGCGCGACTCGAGAAGGAGCGCGCCCAGGTGGTGCGCGACCCCGAGCTCGTCGACGGGAAGGGAGAGCGCGAGGCGTACCAGATCGGCCCGGGCCGGACCGTACGGCTGCACCCGGAGCTCTACGATCTCGAGGTTGTCGTCGGCAAGGAGCGCTACGCGGTCGAGCTGGTGACCGGCGGCGCGAGCGAGCGGCCCGTCAAGATCTTTTCTCGCGGCTCGAAGATCCGCATCGATCTCGACCATCCGGCACTCGGCGGTCTCAATCCCGACCGGGTGCAGACCGCGCTCCTGATGGAGGTGGCGCTCCAGAACTCGGGTGGCGCCGGCGAGCAGCTGGTCGTCGATTTCCTGCGACTGCGCAGGGAAGTCTGACGAAGCGAGGCACCCGGAAAGAAAACGGCCCGGGAGGCGTTGCCGCCTGGCCCGGGCCGGAACTGAGCTGGATGAGAGGCTCAGGGGATGACATCGCTCCAGGCGGAGGTGTCACCACTCTCGAAGCCGTCGTCGAAGAGCGGGCACGGATCGCCCTCGGGAGAGTCGCCGAGCACGAAGATCTCGTCGATTGCCCACCACCATTCGCTCTCGCCACCGGAGTAGACGAAGCGAACCTGGAAGTCGGAACCGCGGAACTTCGAGAGATCGACCCGCTCGATGCCGTTGAAGTCACCGCCCGAGAAGCTGGCGGCGGTCTGCCACAGACCGTTGGTGGCGCTCGAGCGCACCTCGACGTCGCCACGCTCGTCGCCGCCGCCTTCGTACCAGCGGAAGTCGTGCGTGAACTGAAGCTCGAGGTCGCGGTAGCCGCTCGCGTCGACGGCGGGGCTCTCGAGCGGGCCGCTCGCGCCGCTCTCGGTGACGTTCGAGTCGAACATCGCGAACGGCACGGTCATGCCGATGTTGTCGATCGGGCTCTTGCGCTCCCAGCCGGCGAACGCCCACCGCTCGGTCTCCTCGGAGAAGTCCTCGTAGACGAGAACCTCGGGAGCCCAGTCGCCGACGACCGCTTCGAAGACTGCCGGGAAGTCGCCGAACGGGCCGCCGTTGGTGGCGTCGACGCTGTTGAGGTCGAGGATGATCGAGCCGTCGCACTGGCCGGCCGGAACCTCGAACTCGACCCCTGCCGCCGAGGGCGCGCTGTCGCCGGCCGCTACGTCGCCGAAGCTGACACTGGCGCCGGTGAGGGTGACCGGAATCGAGCCGGCGCTGACGGCCATGGTGCCCGTGACGCCGGTGGCGGCTTCCGAGCATGCGATGTTCTGCACCACGGGACGGAACTCCCATGTTTCGCCGCCGTCGATCACCGGGTCGCCGTTGCCGCTGACCTCGACCACGTCCTGGAAGCCGTTCTCGGTGATGGTCGCCGCCGTCTGGCAGAGGAAGGGCTGAATCTCGGGGTAGATGTCCGACATCAGCATGCCGCGGTTCCCTACGCCGGGGCTGGAGCAACCGCCGCAATGGTGGAGGCCGACGAGTTTGTCGTCTGCCTCTCTGAAGATCGGTGAGCCCGAGCTGCCCGGCTCGGTGTCGAGTGTGTCGTAGTAGCGCAGATTGAATCCATCCACTTCAACGTCGGCCCCGGACCCGTGAGTGACTTCGTGCGGTCGGCCAGACGGGTGCTGAACGATGTAGATTCCCTCGCCGCTCGTCAGAGGCACCGGGTCGGGCTCGACATGGCCGTAGGCACTCGTGTCGCTCATGACGGAGTGAAGCGAGAAGTCCAGCCGGGACAGATTGGCCTCGCAGTTGCCGTTGAGCGGCGACAGCGCTAGCAACGTGTCGCACCGAATGGCCTCCCAGTCGCTGGTGATGACCGATCCGCCGCAGGTCGTGTGGTAGTACTTGAAGATGAACTCGGTACTGTTGCACTCGTTCTGATTACTGACGCAGTGCTCGTTCGTCAACACCCTCCCCTGACTATCCAGGTTCGTGCCGGAGCACCACAGCGACCCCGGCGAGCCGCCCACGTTGGAGAGACCGACCGACGCGAACATGCTGTCCCACTTGCCGGCGTCACTCTGGTAGCAGATGATGTCCTCGAAGTCGGGTGGTTGGCAGATGCTCTCGGGCCCGCCTTCCAGACGCTCTGTGAGATCCGGGCCGGGCGAGCTGAAGCGCGGGAAACGATCCGAGAAGACTCCTGACGCGGACTCGAGCATCGAGGCGTCGCCGACCGCCACCTGGTCGATCCGGAACGGCGTCCACCGGTAGTCGCCGCTGAAGCGGAACTCGAGATCGAGCGTGTCGCCGAAGGCCGACAGCGCCCAGAAGGTACCCATGTCCTTGGGTCCCCGGCCGACGATCCGCTCGACCTCTTTGCCGGTGCGCGAGCGCAGAACCAGCTCGTCTCCCTTGCGGAGGTTGACGTTGATGAGGTGCGCGCGGACGAACACCGCGTCGGGGATGAAGATCTGATGGCGCCAGACGCGCACGTCGCCGTCGCTCTCGGCGCCGGCGAGATCGGGGATCACAGTGACCGCTTCATAGCCGCCGACCACGTGGCGCGGCGGGCGCTCCGGCATCTCCTTGACGGCGAGCGCCGGCAGGATCGACGCGCACACGAGGGTCGCGAACAGGGCGCAGACTCTGAGCTTCATGGGGACCTCCTGTCAGGGGTGGCTCTGAGGAATCAGGTCTGGACGCAGTCGGGTGGGAGACGGAAGAGTGCCCTCGGGGGCGGCGTCCAAATCCGAACAGCTAGACCGTGAGTTCCTTCGTGGGTTCAGCAACTGCGAGGGCGAGATGCTAGCACGCGGTTGGGACGCCTACCGTGGCGCGCTCCATCTCTAGGGCAGGTAGCCGAGATCGCGCAGTCGCTCCATCTCGGCTTCGGAGACGGTGCCTGCCGAAGGCGCGGTGGCGGCTTCGGAGAGTACCTTCTCGACCTGGGAGCGGAACTGCTCGGCGATCTCGGCGTGCCCGGGATCGTCGATCAGGTCTGCGAGCTCGTACGGGTCCTCGCGCAGGTCATAGAGCTCGTCGGGCCCCTCGGTGAAGTAGAGGTACTTGTAGTCGAGTGTCTGCAGGGCGTAACGGGAGCCCGGTTCGTAGTTACCCTTGGCCTGGCGGCTGCGGGTGGCGTCGGCGTACTCGCTGCGCTGCGCGAAGGCGAAGCGGCGGGACCGCGCGACCTCGTCGCCCCGCAGGAGCGGCACCAGCGAGCGACCGCGCATCGGCGCGCCGATCGCACTCGTGTCGAGGTCGAGCAGCTCGGCGATCGTCGGCAGCAGATCGACGTGCTCGACGAGCCGATCGTCGATGCGGCGCGGCGGCACCGACCCGTCGCTGAACCAGAAGACGAGCGGCACGTGGAGCTGGGCGTTGTAGATGTGCACCGAGTGGCCGAACCAGCCGTGCGCACCCAGGCCCTGGCCGTGGTCGGAGGTGAGGATCCACAGGGCGTCGTCCGCCATCCCGAGCCTCTCGAGAGCCCCCTCGAGGCGCGAAACCTCTGTGTCGGCGTAGCGGATCTCGCCGTTGTAGCGGACGATCCGGTCGTAGTTCGTCTGCGCCTGCGCCGGCACGTCGCGGCTGCGGTGGAAGCGGACGAACTCCTTCTTGCCCAGCGCGTCTGCGGCCGCGGCCAGCTCCTGCTGGTGCGCTGCCGGCGGCTGGAGCGGATTGTGGGGATCGTAGACGTGTACCCAGAGGAAGAGCGGGCGGTCCGGATCGGCGGTTTCCAGCCAGCCGATGGCCAGATCGACGGTGTCCTCGGCGAAACGGTACAGCGACCGCTTGGCGTTCGGGTCGGTCCACTCGGGGAGGTCCCAGTGCTCGATCCCCTGGCTCAGATTGCCGGCGAGCGGCACGTCGGTGCTGACGAAGCCGGCAGTCTGGAAACCGGCGTCCCGCAGCAGCTCCGGCAGGGTGACGACCGAGTCGCCGAGCACGTCGCCGTTGCGCACCACGCCGTGCTCGAGCGGGTAGAGCGAGGTGAACATCGAGGCGTGCGACGGTTTGGTGGTCGCCGAGTGCGAGTAGGCGCGCTGGAACGACACCCCCTTGTCGGCGACCGAGTCGAACCACGGGCTCGTCGGCTGCGGGTAGCCGAAATGCGACAGATGGTCGGCACGCACCGTGTCGAAGGTGACGAAGATGATGCGTTCGGGGCGGGGGAGACCGGTGTCGCGGGAGGCCGCCGTTCTCTCGTCGGAAGTCCCGCAACCCAACGTCGCGCACATCGCCCAGAGAAGGACGAGGAGACGAGTCGTGAGAGGTCGTTTCGCGGGCAACCGACGCACAGCGAGCGCGACCCTATCTCACCAACATTCACCTGGCACCTGCTCAGGCAGCCAGCAGCCGGTCGGCTGCTCTACTCACCTGGTACCTGTGTCCGCACCTGTGTCCGCAGCAGCTGGCGATAGGACGAGAGGGCGCCGAACTCCGGCCGATGAGGCGGGCCTCAGCGGGAGAAGCGCTGCCAGCGCGCCGGCACGCCGTGGCGGGTGTCGCGGAAGCGGGTCACCCGCTCCCGCTTCGCGAACAGTTTGATGAGAGCTGCCCCGGCGACGAAGCCGCCGATGTGCGCCCAGAAGGCGACCCCGCCTCCCGTCGAGCCGAGGCTGGCGAAGCCGGAGAATGTCTGGATGACGATCCACTCCGCGAGAACGACCCATGCCGGCAGGGCGAACACCCGGACGAAAAGGAAGAGGATGAACAGTGTCTGCACTCTGACCTTCGGGTAGAGGATCAGGTAGGCGCCCATGACACCGCTGATCGCCCCTGATGCGCCTACGGTTGGCACCGCGCTCGCCGGGTCGGAGAGCACGTGCGCGCCGGTCGCCAGCACGCCGGTCAGGAGGTAGAAGGCGATGAACCGCACCGGTCCCATCGCGTCTTCGATGTTGTTGCCGAAGATCCACAGGAACCAGAGGTTGCCGATCAGGTGCATCCAGCCTCCGTGCAGAAACATCGACGTCAGCACCGTCAGCCATCCACGCCCGCCGACCTCGCACGCCATCCCCTCGCCGAGTTCGATCGTCGTCCCCGGCCCGATCCGCCCGCTCAGGTCCGCCGGAATCGCCGCCAGGTCACACAGCGAGCGCAGGAACGCCGCGTCGAGGCCGGCCCGCTGGACGAATAGCCAGGCGAAGACGTTCACCGCGACGATCGCGAACGTGACGTAAGGGGTGGAGCGAGTGGGGTTGTCGTCGCGGAGGGGGAACATGCGGGCGGGATGTTATCCGGGTGCCAGGCGAATGGTGCAAGAAGCGGCTGCCAGGTTCCGTCTGCTGGGGTGGATGTCTAGAAAGCTGCGCTACCTGCCCGAGGAGAGGCTTGTCGAGGTCACTGTGCGGACGGTTCACGGCGGATATCTGCTCAGACCTTCCGACAAAGTCCGCGATCGCGTCGTCGGCATTCTTGCGAGGGCCCAGGCGCGAACCGGGATGAGGGTGTGCGCGTTCGTCTACATGTCGAACCACGCGCACCTGCTGCTGAGGCCTGAGAACGTGCAGCAGCTCGCCGACTTCATGGCCTACGCCAACTCGAACGTCGCCAGGGAGGTCGGGCGGCTCCACGACTGGAAGGAGAAGTTCTGGGGCCGGCGCCATGCCGCCATCGACGTCAGCGAGGAGCCCGCAGCCGAGGAAGGGCGACTAAGGTACCTGCTTGAGCAGGGAGTCAAGGAGCGTCTAGTCGCCTCGCCGCGGCACTGGCCCGGCGCCACGAGCACGCATGCGCTGCTTGCAGGAGAGACGATGTCGGGAGAGTGGATCGATCGCTCCGAGCAATATCGTGCGTTCCGGCGAGGCGAGCCGAGGGCGGCCGGACTCTTCTCGTCGCAGCACACACTCGAGCTCACGCCACTGCCTTGCTGGGACCACCTGGAGAAGGATGAGATCCGCGAGCGAGTGCGAGGCATGGTGAAGCAGATCGAACTCGAGCACGAAGCCACCGGCAAACCAGTTCTCGGCCGAAGGGCGATCCTCGCGCAGCACCCTCACGATCGTCCCGAATCGTTCGAGCGGTCACCTGCGCCGAGGTTCCACGCCATCGAGCCCGCCGTGCGCCAGGCGCTCGAAGAGGGTTACCGCTGGTTCGTGCTCGAGTACCGCGCAGCCTCTGCCGACTTCCGCAAGGGCCTCGATGTCGTCTTTCCGCTTGGTTGCTTCCGACCACCGAGTTATCAGCCGGCGCCTGTCCCACCGAGCTAGGCAAGGCACTTCAAACGGCCCATCGTCTACCGTGACTTCGCTTCAGGCCGAGTTCGTGCGCCTGGGCCTGCCTGGACAGAAGGAGCGACACGCCAAGGGCCTCGTCGTGCGCTTCGAGCCGTTGCTGACGGGCGACGTTCACCCGCCCGAGGGCCTCTGCGGAGGCCGAATGGGCAGGAGAGCCGCTCAGAAGAGGGGCGGAGAAAGCAGCGGCGGGAGTGGGCGTGCCTACTCACCTGGAACCTCTAGGAGGGGGAGGGGGGCATCTCTAGGGAGGGGGAGCGACGATCTCGTTGATTCGAGCCGTTGCTCGACGCAACGACCAGCCACCGGCAACCCCCGGATTGAGGAGGGTCTCAGCCGCTCCGACGACTGCGGTCCAGGCTACGTAGGCTAAAGTGTCGTCTGCCGAGACGAGGCGGATGCAACGTGTGTCAACCGACCCTCTGTCGACCACATCGAAGGTAGGCTTGTGAGAGAAGTAGACCTGATTGGTGGCGAACCCAGCTCGCCCTATTTCTTGGCGGGTGAAGTCCACAAGGGCCTTTGCCGTAGACGCTGGAAGAGCAAGCGAAACGTGCCTGGCCGAGCTAATGGCCTGATCTCGAGCTTGGAATAGCGGTGCGCCGAGCTTCATGTAGTGGAAGTCGAAGCCTCCGTCGCCTTCCACTACGACAGTTACCGATTCGCCTTCTCCGTTGGCCGGCTGAAGGAACACCTCAAGAGTAGGGTCTCCCAAGTCCTGGAGCCAGGAGTCCATCGCCTTCCGCAGGATCCCAAAAGCGAGCAGCTCGCGTTCGCTTGCAGCGGCCAGGGAGGTGCACGGAGGCGGCGCCTGAGTCCTTAGGTCCTCCGGGCAGACCATCGCGCTAGCCCACGTTATCAGCAGAGCCGCGCTTAGCTGCCTCTTCGATTCGAGCATTCGGATCCTCGGTCTCATTCTGGGTAGGGAGGCTTCTTCTTTGCCGCCTTCCTAGCCTTCTTCGCGGCCTTTCTCGCCTGCTTGGCTGCCTGGCGGGCCGCCTTCATATCGCTTGCGGTCGCATTCTCCAACTCGCTTCTTATTGTGGCCGTATCTTGAATCGCCTGGTCCGTTTCATAGTGCCCGGGGAAAACTTCCCTCGCACCTGGGAGATCCTTCGGATGCTTACCGTGCTTGATGATCTCCAAGTTGTGAGACATCTCGTGTCCCGCCTGAACCGATTTGTCTGACGTTGCGACGGGGATGTAGATCGTCCCCTTGATAGCCACGAGTTTGCCCTGCGAGTTGTAGGTTGGGGTGAACGTCGTATGTGCTCGAGTGCCTGGTATCGCGTCTTCAGACGAGACCTTCAGTTCCAGATCGACTTGGCTTGACGGGTATCGATCGAGTTCGTCGAAGATGGCCTCAAAACGAGCACTCAACTTCCCCTCGTGAACGAGGCGTTGAGCGTCGTCTGCAACGTGAACAACCATCCCATCCGGATCCACAAACCGCAACGGATTCCCCCGGACATAAGCCCACCTCGCCCAACTCTGAGGCAACTCCGGAATCCCCGTCTCCACCGGATCCAACTGCAGGAATCTCCCCCAGGCCGGCATGTAGTGCCGGGCGTGCATGTAGTCCAGATCCCCCAGATTCGCCAGGCCGCCCGCTGCCCGGTCGTCCTTCTGGTGCCCGGTGTAGGCCGGGTCGCCGTCGTCGGGCCGGGTCAGGATCGGGTCGCCGTAGGGGTAGTAGGCGTAGGAGGCAAGAACCTCACCATCGACGGTCTCGAGTCGGGTCGTCCCCAGATGATCGAGATGAACGTGGATCCTCCCTCCGACCGCCTGGTCCTTGGCGAGGAGGGCGCTTCCGCGATAGATGAAGTCGCGATCCCAGTCGACGACTTGGGTGTCCTGATCGTAGGTGAACGTGCGTAGCAGGCGGCCGCCCAGGTCCCTCGCCTCCCACCGGTCGAGCGGCTCCGCACCTGGAACGCCGATCGAGTTGTCCACTCGCATGACCCGCTCGTCGTTGGCGTCGTAGATGTAGGTGAAGGAACGATCGGCTCCGGGCCAGTCGTCCCAGCTTCGAGACAACTTCTCCATGCGGTCGAACTCGAACCGAGTGCAGATGGGCTGGCTGGGAGGGTTGCATGGCCCGACCTTCTCAAGGTTGCCGGCTCGATCGTGGTCGGCGGAGAGCATCCAATCGACGTTCACGCTGTTGCCGTCCGTCGTGATCGTCCACAAACGGCCGTAGGCATCGTAGGAGAAGCTCTGCTGGGTGGTGCCCTGCTGGAGAGTGGCCGAGACGAGCCGCTGGACCTCGTCGTAGACGAAGACGTCGCTCCCCATCTGTTTGATGTTGCCTGCCCCGTCGTAGGAGTAGGTGCCTGTGTCGAAGTATGTGGGGCCACCACCCCACTGAGTGACGATGCGTGCCGGCCGCGCCATGTCGTGAGGATCGGCTGTCCATCGATCGACGAGCAGGCTGCCGCCGTGGTGCACCTCGGAGACGAGACCGTTGGGCTGGTAGACGACATTGTCCAGCCAGCCACCGTCGATGCCGGTGAGCCGGCCCACGGAGTAGTCGAAGGTGAGCGTCCGCGTCGGAGCTCCGGTGCCACCGCAGCCGATGCAGGACGGGTAGGTCAGAGTGTCGAGTGCTCCGAACTCCGTCCAAGTCTGCTGGAGTCGGAAACGAGGCTGACCGGCGATAGTGGTGACTCTCCGACTGACTCTGCCGCCCAGGCCGGAGTAGATGTAGCTCTGCTCCACCCTAGTCGAACTGGAGTCGGAGTTGTAGCGGACCGACTCCTCAAGCTTGCCGAGCTTGAGGTTGTTGAGCCCGTTCGAGGTGGCGTACCTGAACTCCTTGAGGAGGCCCCCTTGCTGGGGGTTGGTCTCGGTGCCGGCGAGAGCGCTTACCGAAACGAGCCGACCTGCAGAGTCGTACTCCTGCCAGCGGCCTTCGACCCAGTTCGTGGGGTTTCGAGCTCCCTCGACGACTCGCGGGAGACCGAGCGCGTCATAGTCTTGAAAGTAGACAGCCCTCTCGTTGTCCCATGGAAATACACTGGTTACGTGATACTCGGGAGCAATGCGCTCCTTGAGAAAGCCCCGACCGTCGTAGTCCCACTCCCGTGTCTGGTTCCCTCCCTCCCACAGAACCTGTGCCAGACGGCCGGCTTCGTCGTAGGAGTATCGGGTCGTCCACGCCTGGCCCAGATCACCCGAGTTCTGGGTTACCTTTCTCAGCCGCCCAGAGACGTAGTACTCCTCGATGGTGATGGCGTCCCCCTCGCCGCCCGCCATGGCGACCTGCTCGGTCCGCTCCATCAGTCGGATTCCCGTCCAATCGACCGTGGTCACGCTACCGTCCGGCGCAACGATTCTTGAGGCTCGCCCGAAGGGGTCGAAGTTCTCGAACTCGGTATCGTGCGGCGACGGGCCGCCGATTCCCCACTCGCTCTGCCGGACCCTCCAACCCCTGGCGTTGTAGTCCGTTTCTCGGACCGCGAGACTCTGATCCGGCTGCTTGCGTTTCTCGACGGCCAAGCGACCGAAGCCGTCGTAGTGGTACTCCCGGTAGTCGTACTGGCCGCCGAAAGCAGCGGGCAGGAGGGACACGCTGACCTTTGCGGGGACGGTGGCTAGGGGACCGCTGCTGAAGGAGTCGTACTTGTACCGGGTTTTTGCCCCTTCCTCAGGCGTGGCGGTCAGGAGGCGACCCAGCGCGTCATAGTTGTAGTCGGTGCGAAACCCTGAGACGTCGTAGCTCGCCGACGGCAATCCGGTCGACGAGTCGATGTCGACCTCGTAGGCGTTCCAGGTCAGGGGCTGTCCCAGATCATCGAGCCAGTACGAGCGCCTTCGGACCCCGTGCTCATTCTCGTGGACCATCTCGTACTGAGGAGTGTTTGTCGGGTCGTCTTCGCAGGTTTCAGAAGCGGAGCTCCCGATGGTGAGGAGCTCCTGATCGCCACCGTAGTAGGAATGCCGAACGCGCAAGCCGTCCTCGTATTCGAAGATCGAGAGCAAGTCGTTGTCGTCGCCCTGGTTGTTGGTTCTTCGGTACCTGCGCTCCCGTTCGACCACTCCTTCCGGCGAGTAGCAGTAGCGCACCTTGGCCTGCTGGGTGCCGCCGGCCGTGAACTCTCCGGCCTGGACATGCCGCTCGAGGACGTTGTTGATCAGCCAGGGCTCGGTGGCCGGGATCATCGCGTAGTTGTTGTTGGAACCGGCGGGGTTGTACTGGCCGACCGAAGGATTGATTTCCAGGTGTACGGTCTCGCTGGCCAGCTCGTCTCGACTGCGCTTCCTGGACCATCGATAGTTGCCGAGACCGTCATAGTTCGTGTCGTCTCCGGCGCCCTCCAACCAGACTGTCCACTCGGAATCGTAGGGACCTTCGCCGTTCTGATCGTCGTGGAAAAGCGTCGCTCTTCCTTCGAGCCGCCGGTTGGCTCCAGTGCGGCCGCGATCGCCGCCCGTGTTGTAGTCGTCCGAGTAGATCAGCCACTCGGATCGCAACGGCTCTCCGGAGCATCTGTAGCGGTGGTACCAGGGCTGAGCCGGCGTGCCTTGGTCGGCCCAAGTCTGGTAGGTCTCGCTCGAGAGTTCGTACCGTCCGAAGTTGCCGTCGGCGTCGAACTCCGGTGAGACCACCGGGAGGCCGTAGAACTGAGAACCGCCCCGGGCGTAGAAATAGGAGGTCGTACAACTCCCGTCCGGCTGTATGACCACCGTTTCCGAGACCTCGGGAACCTCGTCGCCGTTCGGGCCGTCGCAGATCCATGTTTCCTCGGGCGTGAGCGCCTGATCGTAGATCCAGCTTTCCGAGCTGCCATCGAGATTGTGGAAGGTGCGGGTCGCGACACCGGATGGAGCAACCGAGAGCGGCGGGCCAAAGCCCTCACACGCCTCGGCGAAGTAGTAGAGCTGGTAGTCCCAGGCAATCTCGCCGCCGGTGGGTAGGACAAGTCGCTCGGGCGTGCCGGTGGCGTTGTCGGTCTGACAGTCGTCGGTGATGGCTGCGACGGTAGTGCCGGCGTCGATCGGGATCTCGTAAGTCTCGCCCTCCGGCATGTCGATCCTCTGCAGTAGAGGGACGTTGACGAGAGGGGCGTACTGCTGGGGGTCGATGTCGCTCGCCCTGTCCCGACACCCTCGATCGATGTAGCGCTGGTCGTTGTCGTCGTAGTTGAAGACGTAGAGAGCGGGATTGCCTCCGCCGAACCGGGTCAGCTCGATTCTCTGGACTTTCTGGGTCGGCAGGTCGACCGTGCCGGCCTCGAGGACGACCTTGTGTTGACGTCCATGGCTGTCATCGATGACCCACTCCGCGAGACCTGGCGGATAGTCGATCGTCACCCAGTTGACCGGCTCTCCGGCACCATCGACGAAGAGATCGTGGATCTTCACCAGTCGCCAATCCGGTTCGCCGGAGGGGCCGAAGTCGTTGAAGACCCTGACGATCCCGTTGCCGTGCTCGACGATCATCTCGTTGCCGACCTGCTGCAACCTCAGGTAGGTGCTGTCTCGCGTGTACCAGACGCCTGGATCGTCCACACCTCCGAAGTCGTCATCGTGCAGGAGCGGATGGAAGGCGTGACTGCCACCGTCCGGACTGATGTAGTTCCAGCCGTAGAGCGCCCCATTGCCCCCGTCAGGGGCTTCCAGTTTTCCGAGGGTCACCATCCAGCCGAGCCCTGCGTTCGACCTTTCCAGCGGAATCCCGAGGGGATAGAGCTCCCCGTTGATATCGACGTCCTCGTACTCCCAGGCGGCGGAGTTGTAGCTGAGGTGAAGCTGGTAGGAGAGCTTCTCGCTGACCGGATACTCGATTCCCAGCGGAATCGCCAGGGTCAGGTTGCCGTTGAAGAGGTTGATGCTATCGACGCCCGACAGGTTGTAGACCTTGTCGGCGTGGAAGCCGCGGGCGCCGATCTCGCTTTCGGGCTGGGCCAGGGAAGGCGAGGCGAGAGCCGCCAAAGCGACGCTCAGGAAAGAAGCGCGAAGAGCCGTACGGGGAAGGGTGAGCACCGGGAGATGTCCTTTCCCAGCGGCGCCGCCCCGATGCGCTGCTGTCAGTTTACCGAGTGACTTGCAGCAATGTTGTCACGGCCAGGGGTGGATCACAATCTATCGCCAGGGGTCTGGCCCTGGCGCCGACTCTCCGGCCACGAAGGCAGAGGAGGAGCGTCCCAGGAGAGTGCCCTAGGGCGAGCTCTCGTCAGTTTCGGACTCCGCCGCCTCGGGCGGAGTGGTTTCCACTTGCCCCTCCGCCCCCGCCACCTTCCCCAACACCTCCGGCAGATCGATCCCCGCCTGCTCCGCGAGCTCGTGGATCGGCGGCAGCGCCGCGATCAGCCCGCGCAGAAAGCCCGCCGTACTCCCCGGAGCGCCGTCTCCGCCGCCGCTGCCCGAATCCCACACCGTCACCTTGTCGATTTTGAGGTCCTGGATCGCCTTGACCTGCTCGGCCACCAGTTGCGGCAGGATCTCGATCATCAGCAGCGCCGGCGCGAGATCCGCCCGGTCGCCACAGACCCGCAGCAATCCCTCGTAACCGGCCGCCTTCGCCTCGAGCAGTTTCTGCCGCCCCTCGGCCTCGGCGGTCAACTGAGCCAGCAGCCCGTCGGCTTCACCCTTGGCGATCCGGCGAATCCGTTCCGCCTCGGCTTCGGCGTCGATCTCGATCTTGCGCTGCTCGATCATCTGCTGCGCCAGCTGGGTCTTCTCGAGCCGCGCGAGCTCCTGCGCCTTCTCGGCCTGGAGGACGTCGGTCGCGGCCTGGGCGAGGGCGACTTCGCCGCGCCGCGTCGCTTCGGCCTCGCGCTCCGCGAGATCGGCCTGTGAGGCGGCGATGTGCGCCTTCGACTCGTTCTCGCCCTTGATGGCGTCGGACTCGAGGCTGGCGACGTGGACGCGCCGCGTGACCTCCGCCTCCTTCTTGCCCTGCGCCGCCTGTTCCGCCTGGGTCGCGACCGCGATGTCCTGCTCGCGCGCGGAGCTCGCCTCGCCCGCCAGACCTTCGGCCTCGTACTTGGCGACCTGAACCCGCTGATCGCGCTCGGCCATCTTCTGACCCGCGGCCGACTCGGCGTTGAGCCGTGCGACCTCGACCTGCATCTCGCGGTCGGCGTCCGCCTCGCCGATGGCACCGGCGCGGTCGGCCTCGGCGACCTCGACCTTCGCCTGGTTGACCGCCTCGGCCGCGGCCTTCTGCCCGAGCGCGGTGATGTAGCCCGACTCGTCGGTGATGTCGCGCACGTTGACGTTGATGAGATCGAGCCCGATCTTGTTGATCTCCGTGCTGACGTTCTTGTTGACCAGATCGAGGAACTTCTCGCGATCCTGGTTGATCTCCTCGATCGACAGCGTCGCGATGACGAGGCGCATCTGGCCGAGGATGATGTCGCGCGCCTGAGCGGCGACCTCGTTCTCACCGAGGCCGAGCAGGCGCTCGGCGGCGTTGTTCATGATGTCGGGCTCGGTCGAGATGCCGACCGTGAAGGTCGACGGCACGTTGACGCGGATGTTCTTCTTCGACAGTGCCGCCGACAGATCGATCTCGATCGTCATCGGCTCGAGGTTGAGGTAGGCGTAGCTCTGGAGCAGCGGCACCACGAACGTCCCGCCGCCGTGCATGCACTTCGCCGCCCTCTGGCCCGCCACCTTTCCGTAGACCACGAGCACGCGGTTCGACGGGCAACGCCGGTACTGCCGCACCAGCATGGTGAGGACGAAAAGAGCGAGCAGGACGACCGATGCGACGATGCCCAGCGTTCCGAAACTCAACAGGTTGCTCATACCGTTACTCCTCCGAAGAGCCCGTCATCGGTTCCACGACGAGCGTTTTGTCCGATCGAACCGCCATCACGCGGATGTCCTCGAACGCCGCGAGCTCGCGGTCCGCTCGAGAGACGGCGGGCATCACCATCATGCGCCCGGAGACGCTGACCCGCACCTGACCCTGCCCCTTGCCCGCGGCGGGGACCGGCAGGTAGACGCTGCCGATCCTGCCGACCGCCGTCTGTGGGTCGTAGGTCACCTCGCGGTTGAGGCGCCGTGTCCACGCCATCAGGCCGGAGGCGAGCACCATCATCGCGGTGCCGAAGCCGACGGCCAGCAGCAGTGAGACCGATCGCGAGAGCCCCCAGTCGATCCGGCAGGCGAGTCCCATCCAGCCGGTGCCCATGACGAACGCCGTCACTGACAGCAGCGAGAAGAGGGTGAAGGCGGCGTCCGTCGAGGCGTCCGGCGAAGCGTCGCCGGTCTCGAAGTCGCCGATGTCGCCGGCAAAGAGCGAGATGCCCAGCCGGAGCAGGAAGAGCGCCGTGCCGACCAGCGCCATCACCAGGTAGACGCTCGCATCGGCGCCGACCTCGAGCATTTCCGACCAGTTCCAGAGTTTGTCCCACATCTTCAGGCGACCTTTCCGGGTTCTACGGCGATCACGGGCGCGGCATTCCGCGACTCACGGCCACGGTTGTCCTGATGGCCCTGGCGCAGCTCCTGCCCGAGTCCACCTCGGGCATCGACCGGCCCTTCTCGGTTGCATGTGTCGATTCTAGTGCCCGCTAGACTCGAGGGGTGATCCGGTCGCCTCTCCGCCGCTACCTGCGCGCCGCGCTTCGAGCCGGCCTGCTGTTCGCGGCGACGGCATTCGTTGCGCCGGGCGCCATGGGCGAGACGGGGAGCGAGTCTGCGCCCGCGAAGGATGCGCGCTTGAAGAGCGAGCTCGAGGCGATCCGACGGGCATTCGATCTCCCGGGCGTGGCGGGCGGGTTCGTCACCGCCTCGGGCGAGATCGTGGTCGCGGCGACGGGGGTGCGCAGCGTCGACTCCTCAGAGCCGCTGATGCCGACGGACCTCCTGCACCTCGGCTCGGTCACCAAGCCGATCACAGCCACCCTGGCAGCCGTGCTCGTCGAGAAAGGGACGATCCGATGGAAGTCGACCGTGGGCGAGCTCCTCGGTGATCGCCTCGAGACGCTCCATCCGGCACACCGCGAGACGACGCTCGATCAGCTGCTGCGTCATCGAGCGGGTCTCCAGGGTTTCGAGGAAGACGAGGAGTTCGAAGCGGTCCCGGCCTTCTTCGGCACTGCCCCGGAGAAGCGCCGGCAGTTCGTCGAGTGGTTGCTCGCGCGACCGCCACAGGTCGAAGGGCGGGGGCACCACTACTCGAACGCCGGCTACAGCGTGGCGGCGCTCCTGCTCGAGGTCGCCGCCGGTCGCAGCTGGGAGGAGCTGTTGGCCACCGAGCTCGCCGGACCGCTCGGCATCGACAACCTCGACTTCGGCTGGCCCTCGGAGAGCGAGGCGCCCGGGGCGCACGGGCACCGCTTCGTCGGAGGGCGCTTCGCCGTCCACGAGCCCGATGAGGACGCCTACCGTCTCGAGGACCTCTACATCGATCCCGCAGGCGATCTGTCGATGGACATCGGCGGGTTGGCGAAGTTCGCGAGGCTCCATCTGCTGGGCCTCGAGGGCACCGACGGCCTGCTGCCGGCCCGGGCGGTCTCCTACCTGCACACGCCGCTCGACGGCGACGACTACAGCCTCGGCTGGTACTCGTACCCCACCCGCAGCAGCCATCTCGGCAGTGCCGGCACCGGCTTCGCCGCGATCTACGTGATGAAGGAACGCCGGGTGGCGATGGTCGTCGCCGTCAACGCCTGGTCGGAGGCGGAGGAGGAGTTCGCCGCGGCGCTGCTGAAGGCGATCCTCGACCTGGCGACCGATCCACGGAGCGGCTCCTGACGCCTCGCCGGCTCCCGCTATGAGATCCCGACCACCCTCCCAGCCCGAGCGCCTCCAGATCGGCGAAGGCCGCATCAGCGGCTACCTGTCGATCTTCCTCGCCGTTCTGTCGCTCGGCGCGGTGGTGTGCTTCCACTTCCCTGAGTACTTCACGACGCCCGAGTTCCGCGAGGCGTACCCGGTGCCGGTGCTGCGCTGGATGTTGCTTGCCTGCCTCCTGCTGAGCTTCGGCTTCGCCTTCACCAGCTTCTTCCTGAGTGGCCGCACCCGTCTCGGCCTCACCGGCATCCTGGTGAGTGCGCTGGCGATCGTCCTCGGTGGCGCTTCGGTCGAGATCAGAGAGTTCGAGCAAAGCGTCACCTCGATCAGCCTCGACTGGCTCCTGATCGACATCCTCGTGCTGTCGGTGATCTTCATCCCTCTCGAGCTCTTCCTGCCGAAGCGGCCCGAGCAGACGAAGTTCCACCTCGAATGGAAGACTGACCTCGTCTACTTCGCCATCAGCCACCTGCTGGTGCAGGTGACGGCGGTCCTCATCCAGGCGCCCGCGGAAACGCTCTTCGGAGGCTGGGGCCTGGAGAGGCTCCACGCCGCGGTCTCCGGCCTGCCGTTCGTCGTCCAGGTGCTGCTGGCGATGCTGGTGGCCGATCTCTTCCAGTACGCCGCCCATCGCGCCTTCCACGCCAGCCGCTTCCTGTGGCGATTCCACGCCGTCCACCACTCGATCCAGACCGTCGACTGGCTGGCGGGCTCGCGCCTCCACCTCGTGGACGTCGTGCTCACCCGGGCGTTCTCCTACCTGCCGCTCTATTTCCTCGGCTTCTCGGCGCCGGCGTTCTACGCCTACGTCGCGATCGTCGCCGTACAGGCGGTGCTGGCGCACGCCAACACGAGGATTGCGTTCGGGCCACTCAAGTACGTCTTCGTCACGCCGCAGTTTCATCACTGGCACCATTCCGACGATCCCGACTACTACGACCGGAACTTCGCCATCCACTTCCCGTTCATCGACCGGGTCTTCGGCACCTACCACCTGCCGGGAGACGAGTGGCCGGAGTCGATGGGGCTCGGGGGCGTGGCCTTCCCTCGCGGCTACCTGCGTCAGCTGGTAGAGCCCTTCCGCCGCGGCAGCGGGAAGGACGACCCGGCCTCGTAGCCTCTCCTCAGCCCTCCAGCAGCTCCACCACCACCCGCTCCAGCTCCTCGATCGACTCCGTCTGGCCGGCGTGGCGCAGCCGCCCCTCGCGATCGAGCACGAAGGCGCTCGGGGCCGAGCCGATGCCCCAGCCGACCGAGAAGTCGCTCAGGTAGCCGCCCCCCTGGTAGTACTGCGGCCATTCGATCTCCCAATCGGTGACGCGTTCCCGGAACTCGGCCTCGAAGTCGGGCTCGTCGAGACTGATGCCGAGGATCTCGAGACCCCGGTCGCGGTAGCGCTCGTACATCGCCTGGAGCTCGGGGAGGTCGGCGACGCATGGGGCGCAGGTGGTGGCCCAGAAGTCGAGGACGACGACCGAGCCTGCGAGTCCCTCGACGGACACTCGGTCACCGGTGACGAAGTCGACGAACTCCAGTTCGAAGGGCTCCCCCATGCTGTCGATCTGCCGGATCTGGCCGGGCGCGTAGACCCCCCAGTGAGTGTCCGGATAGTCGGCGGCGAGGCGAGCGAGAAGATCGCGGCGGCGACCCTCCGGCACTGCGGGCTGCTCCGTGGCCAGCGCGAGGAGCTCGGCTGAGCGTTCCTGGTCGGGGTAGGCGTCCGCGTAGTCGAGTGCGGCGGAGACCATCTGCTCGTAGTCATCCTCGTGAAGGTGGATGCCGTAGCGCGCACGCAGGAACTGCGCCTCCTCGGCGACCTCGGGCGTCACTCCCCGGCCATCCTCGAGGATCGCCTCGATGTCGGCGAGCACCTCGCTGGCGACGTCGGCCGGAGCCTGATTCCACCCGAGGAGCTTCCAGCGGCGCTTCAGCCACTCGGGAACCCGCTCGTCGTCGGGCCAGCTTCGCGCCAGCTCGAGAAGCACCGCCGCCTTCTGCCGGTAGAGCTGATGCTGAGCCTCGCGATAGGAGTCCATGTAGCCCGGCTCCTCCTTGCGCGCCGGATCGAAATCGGGCTCGCCGATCGCCTCGACCATCTCGAGATGCCAATCCACGCTGCGATTTTCTTCCGGCCCGCATCCGGCAGTGCCGATCAGCGCCGACATAGGCGCCGAAGTGGTCGATACTGCCGGAGTCGATTGAAGAAGACGATGTGGCCGGCGATGGCCTCCCGTCCCAGATGCTGCGAGGGCCAGCAGGGAGGGGAGGAGTCGCGAGGGCGTGGAGCGTGCGGGTGCGGCCATGGCGTCAGGTTAGAACAGGCGGGCCCGCTCGGCGAGCCGCCTGACGAGCCCGAAACGCAAACGACCGCGCCGGAGCGCGGTCGTGAAACGGCTGGTTGCGGGGGCAGGATTTGAACCTGCGACCTTTGGGTTATGAGCCCAACGAGCTACCGGACTGCTCCACCCCGCGTCAGGGCTGAGGAGTATCCCACCAGGTTTCGGGCGAGTCAACCCTGAGAAGTGGGCGGCGAAGGTGCTGCGCCGTGCCTCCGCCTCGTGTCGATCTCGTCCTCGGTTGCCACGCTACGACCCGGCCGCTACGCTTGCGCGACGAGTCGCTGGCCGTCTTGAACCGCCGTACCTTTGAACCACGGGGGACTGTGATGTTCGGTATCGAGGAGATCACCGCGAGGGAGGTGCTGGACTCGCGCGGCAATCCAACGGTGGAGGCGGACTGCCTGCTCGAGGGCGGGGCATTCGGCAGCGCCATCGTCCCGTCGGGGGCCTCTACGGGTGAGCGCGAAGCGCTCGAACTGCGCGACGGCGACGACCGCTTCGGCGGCAAGGGGGTCTCGAAGGCCGTTCAGCACGTGCTCGAGGAGATCGCGCCACAACTCGAGGGGCTCGACGCGCGAGACCAGGCGCTGATCGACGCCATGATGGTCGAGCTCGACGGCTCCGGTGACAAGAGCCGCCTCGGGGCGAACGCCTTGCTCGCCGTGTCGATGGCGGTAGCCAACGCCGCCTCGGAAGCTTCGGGCCTGCCGCTCTATGCCTACCTGGGAGGCCCGGGAGCGACGGTGCTGCCGGTGCCGCTCCTCAACGTCCTCAACGGCGGCGCTCACGCCGACAACTCGGTCGACATCCAGGAGTTCATGCTGGTGCCGATCGGTTTCGAGCGCTTCTCCGACGCGCTGCGTGCCGGTGCCGAGATCTACCAGCTCCTCAAGAAGGTGCTCGCCGGCAAGGGGCTGGCGACGGCGGTCGGCGACGAGGGGGGCTTCGCCCCGAACCTCGGCAGCAACCGGGAGGCGCTCGAGCTGCTCGTGGAGGCGATCGGCGAGGCAGGCTACGAGCCGGGGTCGCAGGTCGCGCTCGCGCTCGACGTGGCGGCGAGCGAGTTCGCCCGCTCGGGCGACGGCGGGGTGACGTACGACCTCGCCGGCGAAGGCCGTCTCGGCCTCTCGAGCGGCGACCTGATCGACCTCTACGGCGAGTGGGTGGAGGCGTTCCCGCTGGTGTCGATCGAGGACGGTCTGGCGGAGAACGACCACGCCGGCTGGAAGCTGTTGACCGATGCGCTGGGCGATCGTATCCAGCTCGTCGGCGACGATCTGTTCGTCACCAACCCACGGATTCTCCGTCGCGGGATCGCCGACGGTCTGGCGAACGCCCTGCTCGTCAAGCTCAATCAGATCGGCACCCTGAGCGAGACCCTCGACGCCGTCGAGATGGCCAAGACGAGCGGCTACGCCAACGTGATCTCGCACCGCTCGGGTGAGACCGAAGACACCTTCATCGCCGATCTCGCGGTGGCGACCCGCGCCGGGCAGATCAAGACCGGCGCGCCGTGCAGGAGCGACCGCGTGGCGAAGTACAACCGGCTGTTGCGGATCGAGGAGGAGCTCGGAGCCGGAGCCAGCTACCCCGGAGCGGCCGCCTACCCGAGGAGCACCCCAGAGTGACGAAGGGCGACGAGCCGCTGCTCGAAGCTCCCGGCGAACGGGGACGGGCTCGTCATGCCGAGCAGGCCGAGGGGATGCGGCGTCGCCGCCGGCGCCTCTTCGTCGGCATCGGCATCGTCGTGTCCGTCCTGATGGCGATCGCCATCTCGCGCAGCCTCGGCGACCTGCGCAAGGGGCGGGCGCACGAAGCCGACCTGAAGCAACGGATCGACGCGAGTTCCGAGCGCATCGATGCGCTCGAGCAGCGCACGGAGGCCCTCGAGAGTGACCCGGCGGCCATCGAAACGCTGGCCCGCGAGGAACTGCTGATGGCGCGGCCGACCGACCGGGTCGTCCTGCTGCCGGAGGAGCCCGTGGAGGAACCTCGGCAGCGTGCCGAGAGTGCCGAGAGCCCGACCGGGAACTCGACGGAGCCTGACAGTGACCCCTCGGTAGAGGAAACCGATGACCCCGCGGAAGGGGAGGAGACCGGCTGATGCGCCGCACGATTCGATTTCTGCTCGAGAATTCCCTCTTCCTGATCTTCGGTGCCGTTGCCGGCCTGCTGTGGGCCAATCTCGACCACCACAGCTACGAAGCGCTGCTGCACTTCCCGATCCTCGAGAACGACTGGATCGGGGCCGCGCACGACGGTCACAAGGTCATCAACCTGCACTACCTCGTCAACGACATGCTGATGGCGCTGTTCTTCGCCATCGCCGGCAAGGAGGTCTGGGAGGCGCTGCTGCCGGGAGGGCCGTTGTCGAACCCGCGCAAGGCGGCGACGCCGCTCATCGCCACGGCGGGCGGCGTCATCGTCCCCGCCGGTGTCTACCTGATCGGCACGGCGCTCATCGGGCAGTTCGACACCCTGGCGCGTGGCTGGGCGATCCCGTGTGCGACCGACATCGCCTTCAGCTACATGGTGGCGCGGTTCATCTTCGGCGCCGGCCACCCGGCGATCCCCTTTCTGCTCCTGCTGGCGATCGCCGACGACGCGATCGGCCTGATGATCATCGCCGTCGCCTACCCCCAGGGTGAGATCCAGCCGCTCTTCCTGCTGCTGGCGGTGGTGGGCGTCACCGTCTGTCTGGTCCTGCGGCGGATGCGCTACAAGAGCTTCTGGCCCTACCTTCTCGTTGGCGGCGGGTTGTCCTGGCTGGGATTCGCCCTCTCCGGACTCCACCCTGCGCTCGGACTGCTGCCGATCATCCCGGCGATGCCGCACGCCCACGTCGATACCGGTCTCTTCGACTGGAGCCGGATGGAGGACACCGACACGCTGACCCGCTTCGAACACTGGTGGAAGAGCCCGGTCGAGCTCATCCTGGGCGCCTTCGGCCTGCTCAACGCCGGCGTGGTGCTCAACGCCGTCGGCCCGGCGACCTTCCTCGTCCTGGCGGGGCTGCTGATTGGCAAGCCACTGGGGGTGTGGGGTTTCGGCGTCCTTGGCGCCAAGCTCGGCTTCGGTCTGCCGAAGGGCATCCGCAGCGTCGACCTCATCATCATCGGTTTCGCGGCGGCGATCGGCTTCACCGTCGCCCTCTTCGTAGCGGCGGTGGCGTTCCCGGCGGGAGCGGCACAGGACGCGGCCAAGATGGGAGCGCTCGGCTCCTTCCTCGCCGCAGTCGCGACGTGGGTGGTGGCGAAGATGGTCGGCGTAGAGAAGGTCGAAGCGCCAGAGTCCGGCTCCGCCCATCACTGACCCGCCTTGAGTTCCCGACCGGCCGAGGCTGTCGCTGAGGCTCTTCGCGCGGGCGACGCCTACCGCGAGTGGCGGCATGCCGGCGGCGAGGCGACCGGGTTGCCGGCACCGGCCGCCGCCTGGGTGTGTGGGCTGCGCTGTCTCGAGGAGGGAGAGAGAGCGCTGGTCGTCGTCCCGCGGGAAGGGGAGGCGTTGCGCTGGGTCGAGGCGGCAGAGTGGCTCGGGGTGCCGGCAGCCTACTTCCCACCGCCGGCTCTCTCCCCCTACGCCGCCGCGGTCGCCCCCGCCTCCGTGCGAGCGCGCGAGAGCGCCGCGCTCGATCGCTGGCATCGGCGTTCGGGTCTGCTCGTCTGCACGCCGCGAGCGCTGTTTCGCCGCCTGCCGACAGCGGCGTCGTTCGACGCTGCATGTCTCGCCCTCGAGGTTGGCGGGGAGCGCTCGCTCGAGGCGCTGGCCGCTCATCTGGCGCGTTTCGGCTATGAGCGCGTCGATCTCGTCGGCGAGGTCGGTGAGTTCGCGGTCCGTGGCGGGCTTGCGGACGTGTGGGGGCCGGGCATGGAGCGGCCACTCAGGATCGACTATTTCGACGACGAGATCGAGTCGCTGAGGCTCTTCGACCCGGCGGATCAGCGCTCCGGACAGCGGATCGATCGCGTGCGGCTGCTGCCGATGTCGCTCTTCCCGGTCGATGAAGGCGGGAGACGACGGGTGGCGAGTTACCTCGAGGGACTCGAGCTGCCCTCGAGCTGGCGCGGTGAGATCGAGCAGCTCCGTGAGGGCGCGCAGGTGCCGGGCTGGGAGCGAGCGCTCGGGGTCGCGGCCTCCGGTCGCGGTCTCGTCGAGTGGGATCCGCAAGCGCTTCGATTCGTCGTCGACCGGGCACTCCTGGTGGACGAGGCACGCAACTATCACGCCCAGTCCGAGGCCGACTACGAGCGTAGCGAGGCGGTCGAGGCGATCGTCCTGCCGCCCCGCCTGCTCGAGGTGCCTGTCGAAGAGGTGGAAGAAGTCCTCGCCACGACTCCGACGGCGATCGAGGACCTCGCGGCCGACGCGGTCGACTTCGGCGCCCGAAGCACGGAGGTGTTTCACGATCACCTGCAGCGCTTCCCCCACGAGGTCGCAGTGGCGCGCGAGCGCGGTCGCCGGGTGCTGCTGGTAGCGGCTCACGGGCAGGAGGAGCGACTCCGCCGCTGGTGTGCGGAGCGTGAGATCGCGCTCGGCGACGGCGGCGTGCAGGTCGTCGGAGGCGAACTCGAGCGCGGAGTCGAGATTCCCGAGGCGGGTCTGGCGATCTACTCCGACCGGCAGCTGTTCCCGCGTCGCGAGCCGCGCCGCTCGTCGACTCTCGCGCCGTTCCTGGGAGGGATGCGCGACCTGCGGGTCGGCGACTACGTCGTTCACCGCGATCACGGCATCGGCCGCTTCGTCGCCCTGACGTCGATGGCACCCGAAGGGCCCGACACGGCCTCCGGCCTGCCGCCGGAGCTTGCCGGAGTCGCCGCGCCCGACGCGGCGAGCGCGGTGGAGGTGATGGAGATCTCCTACTCGGGAGGGCGCAGCCTGCTGCTGCCTCTCTCTCGCGTCGATCTCGTGGAGCGCTACAGCGGAATCGAGTCGGTGGCTCCCAGGCTCGACCGCCTCGGTGGCAGTTCGTGGACCAAGCGCCAGGACCGTGTCCGGTCGAGCGTGCGCAAGCTCGCGATCGATCTGCTCGAACTCTACGCCGAGCGCCAGCTCGCCGAGGCGCTGATGATGGCACCGGCGAGCGACCTCATGACCCAGTTCGAGGCCGCGTTCGAGCACGAGGAGACCCCCGACCAGGACACCGCCATCGCGGCGATCATGGAGGATCTCGGTCGCACGAGGCCGATGGATCGGTTGCTGTGCGGCGATGTCGGTTTCGGCAAGACCGAGGTCGCCATGCGAGCCGCCTTCCGTGCCGTCGAAGCCGGCTGGCAGGTCGCGGTGCTGGCGCCGACGACGATCCTCGCCGATCAGCATCTGGAGACGTTCCGCGATCGCATGGCGGGGTTTCCCGTCGAGGTCGAGATGGTGTCGCGCTTCCGTTCCCCTGCCCAGGTGGAGGCCATCCGCGAGCGGCTGGAGAAGGGGGAGATCGACATCCTCATCGGCACCCATCGGCTCTTGAGTCGCGACATCCGCCTGCCCAGGCTCGGGCTTCTGATCGTCGACGAGGAGCAACGTTTCGGCGTCGCCCAGAAGGAACGGCTCCGCGACCTCAAGCGCGACGTCCACGTCCTGGCGATGTCGGCGACCCCGGTGCCGCGGACCCTCCAGCTGTCGATGGCCGGGATCCGCGACCTGTCGGTGATCGAGTCGCCGCCACGCGATCGAATGGCCGTGGAGACGGCAGTGCTGCCGCTCGACGACGAGGTCGTCCGCGAGGCGATCGACTACGAGCTCGAGCGCGGTGGCCAGATCTATTTCGTCTACAACCGGGTCGAGGGGATCGAGGAGATGGCCCGCTGGCTGCGGGGCCTCGTGCCGGATCTGCGGCTGACGATCGGCCACGGCCAGCTTCCCGAACGGGAGCTGGCCGAGCGCATGCATGCCTTCAAGGACGGCGACTACGACCTCCTCCTGGCGACGACGATCATCGAGAACGGGATCGACCTCTCGAACGTCAACACGATGCTGATCCATCGCGCCGACCGCTTCGGCCTCTCCCAGCTGTACCAGCTCCGCGGCCGCGTCGGCCGCGGCGACCGGTTGGCCTATTGCTACCTGCTGGTGTCGTCCGACCGGGTGGTGAGCGAGGAGGCCCGTCAACGCCTGAGTGCGATCCGTGAGTTCACCGAGCTGGGGGCCGGCTTCCGCGTCGCTGCACGAGACCTCGAAATTCGCGGCGCGGGCAATCTGCTGGGGGCGGAGCAGAGCGGCCACATCGCCGCCGTCGGGATCGACACCTACATGCGGCTGCTCGAGGACGCCGTGCGCGAGCTCAAGGGCGAGCAGGTGCGCACTCGAGCTTCCGCCGTGGTCGACCTTCCGGTGGCGATGTCGATCCCCGTCTCCTACATCGCCGACGCGAATCTGCGCATGGAGGTCTATCGTCGGGTCGCCGACGCTCCCGATCGCAGCGAGATTCTCGCCGAGCTCGAGGACCGCTTCGGCCCCGTGCCCGAGAGCGTAGAGTCGCTGGTCGACGTGGCGCGGCTCAAGGCGCTCGCGGAGGATCACGGCGTACAATCGGTGTCCGCCGGCCGGAGCCGACTGGAGATTCGCTTGCGCAAGGACAGTGACCTCGATCTCGGCCATCTCGTGCAGTGGATCGGCGAGCGCGACGGGGCGACCTTCTCCCCTTCCGGCGTGCTGAGCGTGCCGCTCTCGCGGGACGAATCGGTGGTCGCCTTCGCTTCGAGGGTCGTGGAGGAGATCACCAGGCCATGAACCGCTCGTGGTCGGCAGTCGCGGCCGGCATCACCGCGCTCGTCTGGGGGGCCGGCTGCTCGCCGGTCGATGTGCCGGCCTCCGACACCGTGATGGTCCTGGCCGCCCGCGAGTACGCCTACGGCGACTTCGAGCACTACCTCGAGGTCAACTCGCTCGACGGGGAGGTCGGTCTCCCGAGCGCCGTGCTGACCGGGCTCTTCGATCAGTTCATTCTCGAGGAGCTGCTGGTGGAGCTGGCTCGCGACGAGGGGCTGGGGGACGGAGATCGCCGCGTCGTGATCGAGCGGCTCGTCTCGCGCCGGGTCGCCTCCGAGGTCGACAGTGCAGCGATCGAGCTCTACTACAGCGAGCACCCGGAGGAGTTCCGCCAGCCCGAGCAGGTCGATCTGCGACAGTTGCTCGTGGAACAGCGCCCTGCCGCCGAGGCTGCGCTGGCCCGCCTGCGAGCGGGAGAAGCGTTCGAGGCCGTGGCGATCGACGTGGAAGGCGAGGAGGCTCGGGGGGGGTGGGTGCAGCGCGGGATGACCCGAGACTCGCTGCCTCCGGACTTCGCGTCGGCGATCTTTGCCATCGCCCCAGGGGAGGTGAGCGAAATTGTCGAGACCGACTACGGGTTCCTCTTGTTCGAGGTTCTCGCTCGACACGAGGCCCACGATCTGACGCTTCAGGAAGCGTCGCCGCGGATCCGTGAACAGCTCGAGCGCGAGGCCGCCGATCGGGCGCTCGCCGTCTTGGTCGAGGAAGCGGCCGGGCGCTACAATGTCGAGGTCTTCGAGCAGAATCTCCCTTTCGACTATCTAGGAACCTACCGCTCGGAGCGCACCTCCCGATGAATCTCCTTTCATGGCTCCTCCGGGGCGCACGCCTCCGGACTCTCGCGTTGGCCGCCACCCTGCCGCTGGTCGCAGGAGTTCTGCTGCCGCCGCCTGCCGCCGCCGACGTCAATCGGATCGTGCTGCAGGTCAACGACCACATCGCGACCCTCCACGACTACCAGCGCCGCTACGGCGAGCGCCTCCGGGCGCTCCAACGCTCGCCGTTGAGTGAGGCGGAGAAGTCAGCAGAGCTCGCCGGGCTCGGCGAGATGGTGTTCCGCGAGATGTTCGACGAGCTGCTTTTGCTGTCGAAGGCGAGCCGCGACGACGTCGAGGTCACCGAGGAGATGGTCGACGACGCGGTGACGCGAATGCGCGAGTCGAACGGGCTGACCGACGACCGGGACTTCGACCAGGCCCTCGAGTCGACAGGTACGACGCGGTCGATGATCCGCGACCAGGCGCGTCGCAACATCCTGCTGCAGCGGACGACGGCGAGGGAGCTTCAGTCGCGGATCGAGCTCGACGAAGAGGACCTGCGGCGCTACTACCAGAGCCGTCGCGAGGAGTTTGCGGTGCCGCGCCGTCACCAGGTGCGCTCGGTCATCGTGCTGGACGATGCGTCCGTTTCGGCGGACGAGCAGGCGGCGCTGGCATCGGAGGTCGCGACGCTGATGGCCGGCGATCAGGACCTGTTCGAGTCGAGGGTCGCGGAGTGGAGCGATACAGGGCGCACGACCTCGATCATCGACCTCGGCTGGGTCGAGGAGGGGGATCTCGACCCTCAGATCGAGCCTCAGGTACTCGCCCTCGCGGCAGGAGAAGTCGGCGCGCCGATCCCCGCCCGTGGCGGGCTTCACGTCTCCCAGGTGCTGGCGATCGAGGAGGAGCACACGCGCCCCTTCAGCGAGGTCAGAGACGAGGTAGAGAACCTCGAGCTGCTGCGACTGCAGCAGGAGGCGGTGACCACGATGCTCTCGGACCTCGAGAACTCTTCGTTCATCCGCATCGATCCGCCCCCCGAGGCGGCCGGTTTTCGCGCCACGCGCTCGACGACCGAAGATCCACTGTCCGGGCTCGGGCCGGCGGACGGAAGCGGACCTGACGAAGCACCGGCCACCGAGTCGACCGAGGAGGCCTCTTCGGAAGGGCGTTGACGCCCGATCGGGGGCGGGCTCCGAGTGGACTAGGAGCGCCGCGACCGAGGGTGTGAGAGCGCTGAAAGCGACCGGCTGAGCCCCTTTCGAGCGCGCCTTCCGGCGCGCTCGAAGTGTTTGTGCCGGATGGTGGACAAAAATGGACAGAAGTGGACCAAATTGCTAAGCTGCGCGCGAAAACGCTTGTTCCTGTGGGCGGTGAACGGTGTTCCGAGGCAGCGCTGCTACCAAGATCGACGACAAGGGTCGATTGAAGCTCCCCACGAGCTTCCGTCGGCAGATGGAAGCTGCCTACGGCTCAGAGGTCTTCATCACCTCGGTGCGGGGTACCTCGGTTCAGGTCTACCCGATTCAGGTGTGGGAAGAGATCGAGAACGCGCTGGCCGCCCTGCCGAAGACCGACCAGGTCAAGCAGCGCTTCCTCGAGCGGACGAGCTACTTCGGCCAGGAGGGAACGCTCGACAAGCAGGGCCGTGTCGTGCTGCCGGCCATTCTGCGTGAGAGCGCCCGGATGAGCGGCGAGGTCGTCGTCAGCGCCCGGCTCGACCACCTCGAAGTGTGGAACCACGACCGGCTGCGCGAACGCTTCGAAGATCAGCCGTTCGACGACGACGACTTCTCCTACCTCAGCGAGCGTGGGATCTGATGCGGTGTGCGGCCGTCGGCCCGTGCATCGGGGGAGAGGGGAGCTGAGCGTCGGAGCCCTCCGTTCACGTCCCGGTGCTGCTGCGCGAGACGCTCGGCTTCTTCGAGCCGCTCGCCGACGGCTGGATGGTCGACTGCACCCTCGGTCTCGGGGGGCACACGGAAGCGCTGCTGGCGGCGAATCCGGGGCTGTGCGTGCTCGGAGTCGATCGCGACCGGCAGGCGCTCGCGAAGGCACGCACGCGCCTCGCGCCGTTCGGCGACCGCGTGCGGTTCGCCCAGGGAGAGTTCGATGACATCGGTGACCACCTCGAAGGGGCGGGTCTCGAGCGGGCGGTCGGCGTTCTCGCCGACCTGGGTGTCTCTTCCATGCAGCTCGACACCCCCGATCGCGGCTTCAGCTTCCGCTTCGACGGACCACTCGACATGCGCATGGGGGACAGCACCGTGACCGCGCGAGAGATCGTCAACCGCTACCCGGAGGCCGAGTTGGAGCGAATCTTCAGGGAGTACGGCGAGGAGCGTCAGGCGCGTCGGGTGGCGCGAGCCCTGGTGAGGGAGCGTGCCGAGCGCGAGCTCGAGACGACCCGCGACCTGCAGCAGGCCGTCGAACGAGCGAAGCGGCCGGAGCGACGGCGCCACGGACTCGCGCGCCGCGATCCGGCGACGCAGGTCTTCCAGGCGCTGCGGATCGAGGTCAATCGCGAGCTCGCCGGTCTCGAGCGCCTGATGAGCCGTGTGGCGGACTCGCTCGAGAGCGATGGCCGCCTGGTGGTGATCTCGTACCACAGCCTCGAGGACCGGATCGTGAAGAACAGCCTTCGCAATCTCGCCCGTGGCGAGATCGACGAGGTCACCGGGCGTACCCGTTCCGAGACCCGGGTGCTCGAGGTCCTGACGAAGAAGCCGGTCCGGCCGAGCGAGGACGAGGTGGCGGTGAACCCGCGCGCCCGCTCCGCCCGCCTGCGCGCGGCGAGGAGGCTGTGAGCCGTTGAAGAGTGCCTACTCGATCCGCCGGCCGGTCGCCAACGCGTTCCTCGTTCGCGAGCGCGATCGGCGGCTGCGTCGTGATCTGCTCGCGCTCCTCGCGCTGGCGGTGCCGCTGAGCCTCGCAGTGCTCGCGTATCTGTGGGTGTCGAGTCAGCTGTGGGCCGTCGGTTACGAGGTGCGGCGCCTGGAGAACCAACTCGCCGCTCAGCTCGAGCAGGAGCGGGTCCTGAGGGTCGGGGTCGCGGAGCTCTCGCGGCATCTCACGGTGGAGGAGAAGGCGCGGCGGGAACTCGGCCTCGTGGAGCTGTCGCTCGATCGGGTCGTGTTCGTCGAGGAGCTCGAATGAAGAGCCGTCTGTGGATCCTCCTCGCGGTGTGCTGCGTCTGGATCGGCCTGCTGTCGGTGCGTCTCTACCGGCTGCAGGTCGTCGAGCATGAGCACTTCAGCGAGCGCGCCCGGCGTCAGCAGACGAGCGAGCTCGTCCTCACACCTCCTCGCGGGACGATCTTCGACGCCCGGGGGCGGGAGCTGGCGCTGTCGATCGAGGCGCGATCGGTGGCGGCCGACCCGCGCCGGATCGCCGACCCCGAAGGCGCTGCGAGGAGTCTGACGGCTGCCGTGGGCGGCGATCGCAAGGCGCTCGCGGAGTCGTTCTCCCGGCAGGACCGCAACTTCGTCTGGGTCGCTCGGCAGCTCTCTTCCGAGCAGTTCGAGGCGGTGAGGAGTCTCGAGATCGACGGTCTGACCTACCCGCGGGAGAGCAAGCGCTCCTACCCGCTCGGTCCGCTGGGAGCGGCGGTGCTCGGCTTCATGGGGGTCGACCCGACCGGTCTCGCCGGCCTGGAGCGCGAGTACGACTCCCGGATCGCCGGCGATCCGGTCAAGCGGCCGGTCCTGCGCGACGCGCGGCCGGGCCGGGTTCTCTACCGCGACTTCGAGCTCGAGCAGGCGAGGCCGGGAGACGATCTCTATCTGACCATCGACAGCTCGATTCAGCATGTCGCCGAGCGCGAGCTGGCGGCGGCGATCCACGAGCATGGAGCCGTCGGCGGCTCGGTCGTGCTGCTCGATCCGCGCAACGGCGCGGTGCTGGCGATGGCCTCCTACCCGGGTTTCGATCCCAACGCCTACCGCGCCGCCCGTCCCGAGGACCGCAAGAACATCCCGGTCCAGAATCTGTACGAGCCAGGCTCGACGTTCAAGCTCATCACCGCCGCCGCGGCCCTCGAGGCGGGAGTGGTCGACCCACTCGATCGCTTCGACTGCGGCAACGGGGACATCATCTTCCGGGGCAAGCGGATCCGTGATCACAAGAGCTTCGACGAGCTCAGCTTCACGGAGGTGATCGCCTATTCGAGCAATGTCGGCGCGATCCGGCTCGGGGTACGCGCCGGGGAGGAGCGCCTCTACGAGACCATCCGCGCGTTCGGCTTCGGTACCCCGACCGGGGTCGATCTCAACGGCGAGGCGGTCGGGCTCGTCCATCCGGTCGAGGAGTGGAAGAAACGCGACATCGCCTACATCTCCTTCGGTCAGGGGATCTCGGTCACCCCGCTCCAGCTGGTCAATGCGTTCGCCGCGATCGCCAACGGCGGCACCCTCTACCGACCCTTCGTCGTCGCCCAGGTCGGTCGGGGCGGCGAGAGGCACAGCCTCCAAGGCCGGCCCGAGGTGCTCGGGCGGCCGATCTCCGCCACCACCGCGCGCACCCTGGTGCGAATGCTCGAGCGGGTGGTCTACGAGGAGCGGGGTACCGGCAGGAACGCGAGGATTCCGGGCTACGTGGTGGCCGGCAAGACCGGAACCGCGGAGAAGCCCGGGCCCGGCGGCTACGTGCCGGGCAAGTACGTCGCCAGCTTTGTCGGCTTCGCGCCGGCGCGTGATCCGCGGATCGTCGGACTCGTCGTGATCGACGAGCCGGGTGGGCTGCGCTACCACGGGGGTGACGCCCCGGCAGCGGCGTTCTCGAAGATCGTCCGCCACGCCCTGCTACGGATGGGAGTGCCGCGCCAGGACGAGGCGGCGATTCCCTCCTACGAGGTAGCTCGGCGCTCGGCCGCTGAGGGGGGCGAGCGCATCGCCTCGTAATGCGAATGGTCGATCTCATTCGAGGGCTGCCGGTCACTACCCGTGCGACGACGCTGCCGGAAGTGGCGGCGATCACACACGACTCCCGCCAGGCCGAGCCGGGAGCGTTGTTCGTGGCGATGCCGGGGGAGCGCTACGACGGCCGCGATTTCGCCGCGGACGCCGCCGGGAGAGGAGCGGCCGCCGTTCTCGGCCGCGGTGAAGCGCCGGAGGGGCTCCAGGTGCCGTGGCTGTCGACCGACGATCCCAGGGCGCTCCTGGGGCCGCTGGCAGCGCGCCTCTACGAGCACCCCCACCGCGAGCTCGCGATGATCGGAGTCACCGGGACCAACGGCAAGTCGACCGTGGTCGAGCTCGTGAGGCTGATCCTCGAGGCGGCCGGGCGACCGACCGCCACCCTCGGGACGCTCGGCTACCGCTTCGGCGAGATGATCTCGGGGGCGGAGCGCACCACGCCGGAAGCCTCGGAGCTGCTGCGGATGCTGCGGACGATGCGCGATGCCGGTGCCGAGGCGGCGGCGATGGAGGTGTCGTCCCACGCGCTGTCGCTGTCACGGGTCGAGGGTGTGACCTTCGACGTGGCGGTGTTCACGAACCTCAGTCGCGACCATCTCGACTTCCACGGCGACCTCGAGGGCTATTTCGCCGCCAAGAAGCGACTGTTCGACCAGCTCGAGACCGGCGGCCGCGCCGTCGTCGGCGTCGGCGACCGTTGGGGGCGTCGGCTCGCCGAAGCGCTGCCGGAAGCGACGACGTTCGGCGCCGGAGGAGACGTCGCGGTCGAGGTGATCCGGTACGAGCCGACCTCTACCCGGGGCGTGCTCGCGACGCCGGCCGGCCGGCTGGAGTTTCACACCGGTCTTCTCGGGCCGTTCAACGTCGAGAACCTGCTGGCTGCGGTCGCCGCCGCCGTCTCCCTCGGGGTGGAGAAGGGAGCGATTCATCGCGCGCTCGCCGAAGCGCGACCCCTGCCGGGGAGACTGGAGCCGGTCGTCGCCGGGCAGCCGTTCCCTCTCTTCATCGACTACGCCCACACGCCGGCGGCGCTCGAGTCGGCGATCGAAGCCGTGCGCACCTGCACCGGCCGCGAAGTGCTGGTCGTTTTCGGATGTGGGGGCGACCGTGATCCGGGGAAGCGCTCTCAGATGGGGGAGGCCGCCGGCCGTGAGGGCGACTTCGTGATCGCGACGAGCGACAACCCGCGAAGCGAGGATCCCGCGACGATCCTGGCACAGGTGACGGAGGGGCTCGAGCGGGCTCCGGCGCCCTGGGAGACGGAAGTCGATCGCCGCAGGGCGATCGGCATGGCGGTCGAGCGGGCGGCTCGCTCAGACGATCGCTACGCCGTCCTCGTGGCCGGGAAGGGGCACGAGGAGGTACAGCTCGTCGGTGACCGGGTGCTGCCGTTCTCCGATCGACTCGAACTGACGGCGGCCGTGGAGGAGCGCTTCGGTGCAGGGACGGCTGACTGATGCGGCGCGGGCCATGGGAGGTCGCTTGATCGGTCTCGACGGGCGCTGGGAGGGCGCCGTGATCGACTCGCGGAAGGTCGAGGGAGGGGAGCTCTTCTTCGCCCTTCCCGGCGAGCACACCGACGGGCACGCGTTCGTCGGCGCTGCTCTCGAAGCGGGAGCCGCCGCCGCCGTGGTGTCGGGCGCCGTCGAGCGGGCAGGGCGCCAGATCGAGGTCGCCGATCCCTATGGAGCGCTCCATGCGCTGACCCGCACGGCCCGTCGCCGCGCTCCGCGGCAGTTGGTGGCCATCACCGGCTCCGCCGGCAAGACGACGACCAAGGAGCTGCTGGCGGCCATGCTCGAGCAACGCTTCGCGGTAGGCCGCTCGCTCGGCAACTTCAACAATCTGCTGGGATTCCCGCTGTCGCTCCTGGCGATCGACGAGGAAGCGGACTGGATGGTCGCCGAGATGGGGATGTCCACCCCGGGCGAGCTCGCCGCCATCAGCCGCCTCGGCCGGCCCGACATCGCCGTCTTCACGAACGTGCGCGCGGCTCACCTCGAGGCGTTCGGCAGCTTGCGCGCCATCGCCCGCGCCAAGGCGGAGCTGCTCGAGGGGCTCGACCCGGACGGCCTGATGGTGGCCAACGCCGACGACCCGGAAGTGATGTGGATCAGCGAGCGCCACAACGGCCCGCTCGCTACCTACGGGATCGATCGCCAGGACGTCGATCTGGCGGCACGGGACCTTCAGCCTCTCGCTCCGACCGGCAGCGCCTTCGAGCTCGTGTGGCGCGGCGCGACGGCGCGCATCGAGTTGCCGCTGCTGGGGCGCCATAACGTCGAGAACTGCCTCGCCGCCGCTGCCGCCGCGCTCGTCGCCGGGGTGACCCTCGAAGAGATCGCCGAAGCGGTGCGGGGCCTGCGGCCGGCAGCCGGCCGTGGTGAGTTCCACACCACGTCGAGCGGCGCGATCGTCATCGACGACAGCTACAACTCGAACCCGTCGGCCGTCGAACGGGCGCTCGAAGCCGCTGCTCAGATCGAGGGGGAGCGTCACTGGGCGGTCCTCGGCGACATGCTCGAGCTCGGCGAGGCGCAGAGTCGCTTCCATCGCGAGGCCGGTTATCTGGCGGTCGAGAGCGGCTTCGACCGGGTCTACGGCGTCGGCGAGCTCTCAGGCGAGCTGGTGACCGCTGCCGGCCAGCACGGTGCCGAGACCGGCTGGTGGGCCGATGCCGCTGCCGCCGCCCGCGAGCTGCCACGACCCGGAGCCGGTGACGTGGTGCTCGTCAAGGGCTCGCGCGGGATCGGTCTCGAAGCGGTCGTGCAGGCGCTCCTGGGAAAGGGCGACTGATGCTCTACCACCTCCTGTTCGGCCTCGCCGACCGCTTTGCCGTCTTCAACGTCTTCCGCTACATCACCTTTCGCACGGCGGGAGCGGTGCTGAGCGCCCTGCTGCTGAGCCTGCTGCTCGGGCCCTACTTCATCCGCCTGCTGCAGCGGCTGTCGGTCGGCCAGAGCATCCGCGACGTGGCGCCCGAGAGGCATCAGGCGAAGGCGGGGACGCCGACGATGGGGGGGCTCCTGATCCTCTTCGCGGTGGTCGTGCCGACGCTCCTCTGGGCGCGGCTCGACAACCCCTACGTGTGGCTCGCGGTCGGCGTCACCTCCGGCTTCGGGGCGATCGGCTTCGCCGACGACTTCCTGAAGGTGCGTCGACGCCACAACAAGGGGCTGAGCGCGCGCACCAAGATGGCGCTCTCGGCGCTCGTCTCGGTCGTCGCCGGGGTGGCATTGCTCAATCTGCCCGAGGCCTTCTCATTCGCTCCGACCGTGGCGCTGCCGTTCTTCAAGCGCGCGATCTTCGACCTCGGACTGTTCTACATCCCGTTCCTGGTCGTCGTCCTCTTCGGCTCTTCGAGCGCCGTCAATCTGACCGACGGGCTCGATGGGCTGGCGATCGGTGCCACACTGATCGCGGCGGCGACCTACGCGATCTTCACCTACATCGCCGGCAACTCGGTGGTCGCCAACTACCTCCAGGTCCCCTACATCCGCGGCGTCGGCGAAGTGGCGATCTTCTGCGGCGCCCTCGTCGGCGCGAGCATGGGCTTCCTGTGGTTCAACTCGCACCCGGCGCAGATGATCATGGGAGACGTCGGGTCGCTCGGGCTCGGAGGGGCGATCGGCATGGTCGCGGTGCTCGCCAAGCAGGAGGTGTTGCTGGTCCTCGTCGGCGGCCTGTTCGTCGTCGAAGCGTTGTCGGTGATCCTCCAGGTCGCCTCCTTCAAGCTGCGGGGCAAGCGGATCTTCCGCATGGCTCCGCTCCACCACCACTTCGAACTGGCCGGCTGGTCGGAGCCGAAGATCATCGTCCGCTTCTGGATCGTCGCGATTGTCTTCGCTCTCGTCTCTCTGTCGACCCTGAAGCTGCGATGAAGACGCCCTGGTCAGAGGGGGAGTGGAACCGGGTGCTGGTCTACGGACTCGGCGTCAGCGGCACTGCGGTCGCACGTTTCCTGCTGAGGAGGGAGGTCCGCGTGCTCGGTGTCGACGACCGACCACTCGACCAGCTCGAGCTCGGCGAGTGGGCCGAGGATCCGCGCTTCGAGGCGGTGAGCGCAGCACAACTCGAAGAGCTGCCGGGAGATGTCGACGGGATCGTCGTCAGCCCAGGCGTGCCGAGCGAGCGCGACCTCCTCCTGGAGGCGAAACGCCGTTCGCTACCGGTCGTCGGCGAGATCGAGCTCGCCTTCCCGTTCGTGGAGGCGCCGATCCTCGCGATTACCGGTTCGAACGGCAAGAGCACGACCACTGCGATGACCGGCGCGATGATCGACGCTTCGGGTCGCCGGGCGGTGGTCTGCGGAAACTTCGGCCGACCGCTGATCGACTGTGTGGAGGAGGGGGGTGAGGTCTACGTCGCCGAGCTCTCCAGCTTTCAACTCGAGTCGGTCGATACGTTCCGCCCGCGGGCGGCGGCGTTCCTAAACCTGTCGCCCGACCACCTCGATCGACACGGCGATCTCGACGCCTACGGGCGTGCCAAGGCGCGCATCTTCGCTCGTCAGGAACCGTCCGACGTCGCGGTGCTCAACGCGGACGATCCTCTCGTCGAGCGGTTTTCCGGAGAGGAACTGGCACCGCGTCGTCGTTACTTCTCACGCCGCGGTGCGGTCGGCGACGGCTGCTACGTCGACGGCGACAGGGTGGTCGAGGTGGAGCCCGGAGTGAGGCCCCGAACGATGTTCGCCGTCGGCGACGTGCCGGTGCCGGGTCCGCACAACCTCGAGAACGCGATGGCGTCGGCGCTCCTGGCGCGCGCTGTCGGTACCGAGGTCGAAGCGCTCGGCGCCGGTCTCGCACAGTTCCGCGCGCTGCCGCACCGGCTGCAGATGGTGCGCGACCGGGCAGGGGTGCGCTGGTTCGACGACTCCAAGGGCACCAATGTCGGAGCGACCGCCCGTTCGCTGGAAGGGTTCGCCGACGGCAGCGTGCACTTGATCCTCGGTGGCCGGGGCAAGGGTGCTTCCGTCACCGAACTGGAAGAGTTGGTAAGGGCGAAGGCGACGAGGCTCTACCTGATCGGCGAATCGGCGTCCGAGCTGGCGTCGGCGCTCGGCGAGGCGGCACCGTGGGAGATGGCCGGCGATCTGGAGGCCGCCGTCGCCTCGGCCGCGGCTCGCGCACGCGCGGGCGACGTCGTGCTGCTGTCGCCGGCCTGTGCGAGCTTCGACCAGTACGCCAATTTCGCCGCCCGAGGGGATCATTTCCAGCGCCTCGTCGAGAACCTGTCGGAGGCGGCCGATGGCTAAGAAGCTCGCCTTCGACAAGGTGCTCTTCGTCGCCATCGTCGCCCTCCTGATGACCGGGCTGACGATGGTCTATTCGGCGAGCTCGGTGGTCGGTGCCGACGAGAGCGGGCGCAATCCGTTCGTCGTCAAGCAGATCCTGGCAGTGGTCGTGGGGCTCGTCGGGATGTGGCTGGCGATGCACGTCGACTACCGCCATCTCGCTTCGCGTCCGGTCGTCTACGCGGTCTTCTTCGCGGTGCTGACGCTACTGGTCTTCGCCCTCTTCCAGCCGGCGGTCAACGGCACCCGTCGCTGGATTCTCGTCGGAGGGTTCTCGCTTCAGCCGTCGGAGCTCGCCAAGCTGGCGGTGGTCATCTACCTCGCCTACCAGATTGCGCGCCAGGAAGAGCGGCAGCGCCCCTACGAGCTGCTCGTTCCCTCTGCGCTGGCGATCGCGGTGCTCGCCGGTCTCGTGATGGTCGAGCCCGATTTCGGCACTGCCGGGCTGGTCGCTCTCGCCGGGGCGGTAATGCTCTTCCTCGCCGGCGTACCGTGGCGCTATTTCGCTGTTGCCGGCGCGGTGGCCGTCCCGCTCGGCTACTTCGCCGTCCGCGCCGCTCCCTACCGGTGGCAGCGGGTGACCGCGTTCCTCGATCCCGAGAAGTACGCCCTTGGAGCCGGTTTTCAGGCCGATCAGTCGCTGATCGCGGTCGGTTCGGGAGGGGTCTTCGGGCTCGGCCTCGGCGACAGTGTGCAGAAGCTCCATTTCCTGCCGTATCCGCACTCCGACTTCATCTACTCGATCGTCGCCGAGGAGCTCGGCCTCATCGGCGCGCTCACTCTCCTCGGTCTTTTCGCCGTGGTGCTGTGGCGCGGGGTTCGAGCCGGTCTCGAGGCGCCGGACGTCTTCGGGCGCCACCTCGCCTGGGGGCTGACGGCGGTGGTTGTCCTGCAGGCGCTGCTCCACATCAGTGTCTCCCTCTCCGTCGTGCCGACGACCGGTGTGCCGCTGCCGCTCCTGTCGGCGGGTGGTTCGTCGGTGGTCGCCACCCTCATGGCGTTCGGACTCCTGCTCAACGTCTCCCAGCATGCGTGAACAGCGATGGATCATGAACCGAACCCACAGGTACGTCCGCCCCGTCACGCGCTGTTGGCGGGTGGCGGCTCGGGCGGCCATGTCTACCCGGGGCTGGCCGTGGCGGAAGCCCTGGTTGCCGAGGGCTGGGTCGTGACCTGGATGGGCCGCCCGGGCGGGATGGAGCGGCAGCTCGTCGAGCGGTCGGGGACTCCCTATGTCGCGGTGCCGGCGGCGCCGCTCGTGGGCAAGGGCCTCGTGCGCAAGCTCAGGGCGCTCGTGACACTCCTCGTCTCGGGGCTGCGGGCCCGTGGGGTGCTGCGCAAGCTCGGTGCCGACGTCGTGGTCGGCACGGGCGGCTACGTCTGCGCCCCGGCGGTGCTGGGGGCGCGGATCGCACGGATCCCGAGCCTGCTGATCGAGCCCAACGCCGCCCCCGGTGCCGCCAATCGATTCCTCTCGCGCTGGGCGTCGCTGGCGACACTCGCCTATCCCGGTTCCGAGGAGACGCTCGCCTGCCGCGCAGAGGTGACCGGGGTGCCCGTGAGGGAGGAGTTCTTCCACGTTCCACCAACGCACTCCGACTCGCAGCTCCGCCTGCTGGTCGTCGGCGGCTCGCAGGGGGCGGCGCAGATCAACACCCTTCTGCCGCCTGCGATCGAAGCTCTCGCCGCTGCCGGCCGCGAGTTGGAAGTCGTCCACCAGGCGGGCGCCGCTCATGCGGAAGGGGTGACGGCCGACTATGCGGCTCGCGATCTCGGCGGCATTCCGGTGCGGGTGCAGGGCTACTTCGAGGATCTGGCGTCGGCGATGGGGGAGGCGGACCTCGTCGTCTCTCGCGCGGGCGCGATCACCCTGGCGGAACTGTGCGCCTCCGGCAGGCCGTCGGTGCTGGTGCCGCTGCGGATCGCCGGTGGCCACCAGCTCGACAATGCAAGGCGTCTGGAGGAAGCAGGAGCCTCGGTGGTCCTCGACGGCGAACTCGACGGCGGCGCCGGAGCCGAGGCGCTCGCCGAGGTGCTCGGCACCTTGCTCGAGGACTCCGAGCGGCGCCGGCGGATGTCGGTGGCTGCTCGCGACCTGGCGCACGAAGGCGCGGCACAGCGGATCGCCGAGCTGGTCTCGAGTCTCGGGGAGGCCGCCTGATGTTCCGCCGCCACATGAACCTCGAGCGGGTGCACTTCGTCGGCATCGGCGGTGCGGGTATGAGCGGCATCGCCGAGGTGCTCGCCGACTACGATCTCGAGGTCACCGGTTCCGATCTCGCGGCGAGCGAGACGACGGCCCGTCTCGAAGAGGCGGGGGTGCGAATCTCGCTCGGCCACGATGCCGGCAACGTCGAGGGGGCGGATCTGATCGTCGTCTCTTCGGCAGTGCCGCGCGACAACCCGGAGCGTCTCGAAGGAGAGCGGCTCGGCATTCCGATCGTTCGCCGGGCCGAGATGCTCGGCGAGCTGATGCGGCTCAAGTACGGGATCGCGGTCGCCGGCACCCACGGCAAGACGACGACGACCTCGCTGATCGGCGCGCTGCTCACGGAGACGGGATTCGATCCAACGGTGATCGTCGGCGGCCGGCTGCGGGTTTCCGGCACCGGGGCCCGGCTCGGTCGCAGCGAGTTCCTCGTGGCGGAGGCGGACGAGTACGACCGCAGCTTCCTGCGGCTGCAGCCGATTCTCGCCATCGTCACCAACATCGACCGCGATCACCTCGACACCTACGCCGACCTCGACGAGATCCGGCAGGCGTTCCTGACCTTCGCCGACAAGGTGCCGTTCTTCGGCCGGGTGATCGTCTGCCTCGACGATGCCAACATCCAGCAGATCTTGCCGGAGCTCTCCGATCGTCGGGTGGTGACCTACGGGACCTCGCCGCAGGCGACGCTGAGGGCGGCGTCGATCGAGGCCGACGGCACCAGCACCCGCTTCGAGGTGCGGCACGCCGAGACCGGCACCCTCGGCGAACTGACGCTGCCGCTGCCGGGACGTCACAACGTTCAGAACGCGCTGGCGGCGGTCGCGGTCGGGTTGGCCCTCGGGCTCGACTTCGAGCGCATCAGCAGCGCTCTGGCAGGCTTCGGCGGCGTTCACCGTCGCTTCGAGCGACTCGGCTCCTGGCACGGGGCTCAGGTGGTGGACGACTACGCGCATCATCCTGCGGAGGTGGCGGCGACCCTCGAAGCGGCGCGCCACGCTTACCCCGAGGCACGGATTCATGCCGTCTTCCAGCCGCACCTCTACTCGCGAACGCGCGATCTGGCGGAGGAGTTCGGTCGCGCCCTGCTGGCCGCCGACGAGGCGTGGGTGACCGAGATCTACGGCTCCCGTGAGACGCCGATCCCCGGAGTCTCGGCGGATCTGGTGGTCGACGCGGCGCGACAGAGCGGCCACCGTCACTGCCACCTGCGCCCGGACTGGCGGGAGCTGCCGGAGGCGCTCGGCCCGGGAGTTTCCGAGGGTGACCTCGTGCTGACGATGGGGGCCGGCGACATCTACCGACTGGCGCACCGTCTGGCAGTGGAAGGCGGGCTCGCCGACGCGCGCCGGACGGCTGAGGAGGGTCGAGGATGAGTCGCACCGATCCGCGCCTCTCGCCGCCGGGCGCCGAGCGTCCGCCGATGTTCCGGCGACGCCGCTTCGACGCCTCCCACCGTCGCCCCGGCTGGATCCGCTCGATCCTCCGGCCGCTGACGCTCGCGGTGATCATCGTCGGCCTGCCGGTGGGCGCCGCGACGTGGGCGCTCCAGTCGCCGCGCTTCGAGCTCTCGACGGTGAGGATCGCCACCGGCGAGCGGGTGCCGATGGAGTGGGTGGCCGAGAACCTCGAGCCGCTCCGCGGCCGCCATCTGCTGCTGCTGTCGCTGGCAGAGGTGGAGGGGCTCCTCGGCGACCACCGATGGATCGACGGGGTGGAAGTGTCGAAGAAGCTCCCCGACGCCCTGGTGGTGCGGATCCTCGAGCGGATCCCTGCCGCCATCCAGCGAGCCGAGGACGGGCGCCACTACGTCGATCGCGAGGGAAGACGAATCGACCGCGTGGGACAGATCGTCCTCGCCGGCCTTGTGACGATCGACGCTCCGGTCGCGCGGTCGTCGGCGATCGCCGGCGCGATTCACGCGATCGAGACCCTCGCTGCGCGCGATTCGGCGATGTTCGCCGGCATCGCTACGGCGCAGCTCGTCGATGGCACCGACCTGCGGGTCGAGGTGGCCGGCCTGCCCTACGACCTGTTGCTGCGACCGGATCGCCTCGAGCCGGCCGTTTCCCGTTTTCTCGAACTGCGCTCCCGCATCGAGGAACGCTTCGAAGGATTCTCCGCGGTGGATCTGCGCTACCACCGCCAAATCGTCATGCAGTTCCCGGAGGCCTGACCCCATGCCCAAGAAAGATCCCTATCTGGCAGCGATCGACGTCGGTTCGTCGAAGATCGGCATCCTCATCGCCCAACACACCGACGAGGGAGGCCTCGAGGTGGTGGGGAAGGGCTCCGCTCCCAATCGCGGCAGTCGCAAGGGAAACATCGTCAACGTCGAGGCGACCGTCGAGGCGCTCAAGCAGGCGGTCGAAGAGGCGGAGGTGATGGCCGGGGTCGAGATCTCCGGCGCCTACGTCGGTGTGGCCGGCAGCGACATTCGCAGCGTCAACTCCAAGGGAATGGTGTCGGTGGCGCGGGGCGACCGGGAGATCACGCGCCAGGACATCGACCGGGTCCTCGAGGCGGCGCAGGCCGCCGCGTTGCCGTCCGACCGCGAGATCCTGCACGCGATCGTCCGCGAGTTCGTCGTCGACGAGCAGGAGGGGATCGCCGACCCGCTCGGCATGCAGGGAAGCCGCCTCGAAGCTGCTGTGCACCTCGTGACCGGCAATCAGACCCGTGCGCGCACCGTGCTGACCTGCATCAACCGGGCCGGCATCGAGGCGATCGAGATCGTCTTCGAGCCGCTCGCCACGGCGCACGCCGTCATGACTCACGACGAAAGAGAACTCGGGACGCTCCTGATCGACATCGGAAGCGGCACGACCGAGTACGCCCTCTACATCGAGGGCGAGGTTCTCATCTCGGCCGTCGTTCCGGTCGGGTCGAGCCACTTCACGAACGACCTGGCGATGGTGCTGCGAACCCCCTTCGCCGAAGCGGAGCGCCTCAAGGTGCAGCACGGCTGCTGCATGGACGGGCTGCTGAGCGACCAGGAGGGTGTGTCGGTGCCGGCGGTGGCCGGAGGGCCGGCCCGGGTGGTGCCGAAGCGGGAGCTGTGCGCGATCATGCAACCGCGCGCCGAGGAGCTCCTGACGCTGGTACGACAGGATCTCGATCGCAACGGCGCGGCCGACTGCCTGCGAGGCGGCATCGTCCTGACGGGCGGTGGCGCGCAGCTCGACGGGCTGCCGGAACTCGCCGAGCAGGTCTTCAACTGCGCCGTGAGATTCGGCCTGCCGCAAGGCCTGGGCGGGCTGGTGGACGTGATCAGTTCTCCGACGTGGTGCACCGCGTCGGGGCTTCTTCTCTATGGACGAACCGCTGAGGCGCAGGAGGCGCGCAACGCGCGCCGCTCGCCCTTCAGCGTGAAGCAAATGGTGGGCAACCTCCGCAGCATGTTCGCCGACCTCGTGTGAGGTGTGGTGGCGGCTGCAACACGACCCCGAATGAGGAGGTTTCAAGATGATTTTGTTTGACGAAAGAGAAACCGAGAGCAGTCTCCCCATCACGCTCGAAGAGCAGATGGTGCCTGCGCGGATCAAGGTGATCGGCGTGGGCGGCGGAGGCGGAAACGCGGTAAACCGGATGATCGATTCGCGCATGCGCGGCATCGAGTTCATCGCCGCCAACACCGACGTGCAGGCGCTGCGCAACTGCAGAGCGCCGCACAAGCTGCAGCTCGGGCCGACGCTGACCCGCGGGCTTGGTGCCGGCGGAGACCCCGAGATCGGCCGCAAGGCTGCGCTCGAGGACACCGAGCGCATCCTCGAGCTCCTCGAGGGGAGCGACATGATCTTCCTCACCGCCGGTCTCGGCGGTGGGAGCGGCACCGGTGCCGCTCCGATCATCGCTTCGCTCGCCGCCGAGGTCGGAGCGCTGACGGTGGCGGTCGTCACCAAGCCGTTCGGCTTCGAGGGGCGCCGGCGTTGGGATCTGGCCGACAAGGGGGTGGAGGAGCTGCGAGCCAGCGTCGACACCCTGATCACGATTCCCAACGAGCGGCTGCTGAGCTTCGTCGATCGGGGCACGCCGCTTTCGGAGGCGTTCCAGATCGCCGACAACGTCCTGCAGCAGGCGGTGCAGGGGATCAGCGACCTGATCACGGTGCCGGGCGAGGTCAACGTCGACTTCGCCGACGTCAAGACGGTGATGTCGGGCATGGGGATGGCGCTCATGGGGACCGGTATCGCCAAGGGCGAGAACCGCGCCCTCGAGGCGGCGCAGCGGGCGATCTCGTCGCCGCTGCTGGAGGAAACTTCGGTCCAGGGGGCGCGCGGCGTGCTTCTCAATATCTCGGGCGGCCGCGACCTGTCGCTCCACGAGGTGGACGAGGCGGCGCGAGTGATCGCCGACGCGGTCGATGCGGGCGCCAACATCATCGCCGGCATGGTGGTCGACGAGGAGCTCGAGGACGAGATGAAGGTGACGGTCATCGCCACCGGCTTCGACAGCGCTGCCGACAACGTGCCGATGGCCGAGCGCGCCCGCGAAGCTCGCGAAGCACGGGAGGCTCTCGAGCGGGCCGAGGCGGAGCCGCCCGTAGCGGCTGCGCCCCTGACCTCGTTCGAGGCTGCCCCTCCCACACCTGAGCCGGCGGCCGAGCCCGAACCGGTCGAGCCGCCGCAGCGCGAGCGCCGGGTGGCCCGGAGCATCCGGATCGAAGACGACACGGTCACCAACCTCGACCTGCCGGCTCAGGAGCCGGAGGCGGAAGGCGAACAGGAGGAGATCCCCTTCTATCGCAAGTTCCTCGCCAAGAGTCAGCCCGAGGATCCGGGAGGCTACGGCCCGAACTGGTCGAACGTCGACGACTTCGACATTCCGACGGTGTTGCGCAAGCAGATGGACTGACCGGTGACGCCTTCCCGCAAGGGACGCTGGTACGGGTGGCTGGCCGTCGCCTGGGTCGCAGCGATCTACTCGACCCTGTACGTCGCACGGCCGGCCGCCGAGTTCCTGCGGGAGCGTGACCTTCTGCGCCTCACCGTCTGGGCCGTTCTTGCACTGCTCGGGGTCGCAGTGCTGGCCTGGGCGGTGAGGCGCCGTTTTCGCCCTCCCCAGTTCGCGGTGCTGGCGATCGCTGCGGCGGCGTATCTCTACGCCATCCGCTCCGTCTCGCCGGTCGAGGTGAAGCTGCACTTCGCGCAGTACGGCGTGCTGGGCGGGCTGCTCTATCAGGCCTTCCGCGCAGGCGGGGGCCGGTTGGCGCCGATCTGGGCCGTGCTGGTGACCGCCGCCTGCGGCTGGCTGGACGAGGGGATCCAGTACCTGCTGCCGAATCGTTTCTACGATCTCATGGACGTCGTCATCAACGCCCTCGCCGGTGCGATGGCGGTCACCATGTTGTGGTCGCTCGATCGGCTCGGGAACTCGGAGGAGCCGACCGCCTGATCACGGCTCGATGAACATCCGCTGCACCTCCTGCGTAGGCGCACCGTCCCACTCCGGCAGAAACTCGACGCGCCGGAAGCGCCCGCCCTGGGTCCGCAGAAAGCGGCTGCGCGGGACGTCGTCGAAGCGTCCGCGGCCGTCCGCGTCTGGAACTGAGACGATCTCGCCGCCACCCGCGAGGTTGACGAGCCGCGCTCGAGCGTTGAGCAGCGGTGCGCCTTCGGCCGACCTGAGGACGTAGCGAACCCTGACCGGAACGCCGGGGTCGACCTTGTCCGACCAATCGACCGCAGCGGTAGTGAACGGTTCGGCGAAGCCGCTGTCGAGCAGGCTGCCGACGAGGGCCGCGACCGACGAGTTGCGCCACAGCTCGCTGTGTCTGCGGTTCGAGGCGTGCACGTTCTCGGTCGATCCGATCGGCACGAAGTGGTGGGTGACGAGCGGTCCCTCGATCCACGAGGCCGAGGCGAACGGCACCGTGCCGTCGCCCTCGTGGAACGCCTCCGGCAGGTTGACGACCGGGATGCCGGTGTCGTTCTCGTACTCCGTGGGCTGGAAGGCCAGGGAGCCGTCGTTGCGCAGGAGTGCCCCGATCAGGGTGGGCGTGCCCCATCCGCAGACGTTCGTCAGCGGGATCGGCAGTTCCCAGCGCTGGTCGGGTGTGCCGAGCGTCGCCAGGGAATGAGCGGCGCGGCTCCCGATCGCGGTCTCGTACTCGGTCGGTACCCAGCTCAGATCGGACAACGGATCGACCCGCTGTCCGGCCTCGTCGCGCACCAGGCCGACGTCGTTGTCGCGAGGCAGGACATCGAGCGCCGACCAGGCGGAGGCGAAGATCTCCTGCGCGTCGGCTGCCGACACCGGCCCGAAACCGTGCTGCCCGGCGAGGACGGCGAGCGGCTTGAGAGTTCCTGCCCATGGAACGCCGAACGTGATCACCCGAGAAACTGCGCCGAGGAGATCGGGCCGGTTCTCGAGGAGATGACGCACCAGCAGGCCGCCGGTCGAATGAGCGACGATGGCGACCGGCTGCGCCGTCTGCTCGAGAGCCAGCGCGAGCCGGTTCAGCGCGCTGCCGGGAAGCGCGTCGTCGGTCACCGGCCGCCGCCAGTCCCAGCCGAAGCGGTTCTGCATGGCCGCTGGCACGCCCGCTCCTTCGAGCAGGTCGTAAAGGGTGTCGGCCTGCTTCATGAGGTCGAAGCCGAGGAACCTCGTCGTCCGCACCGGCTCGCCGGCGAAGACGCCGTCGTCCTGCATGAGATCGTCGGGGCCCTTGAGCAGCGCCTTGTAGGCATCCGAGGGCCCGAGCAGGGCGTCGAACACAGACGGCGGGAAGACCTTCCGGCTGCCGGCGCCGTCGCGCGCCCGCAGCGTGGAACCGGGGAGCCCGGGTACGTAGATCACTGATGGCATGGCCAACCTCCCTTCGGTCGGTGAGACGGCCGGGATCGTTGGATTTCCCACCGCCCCTGCTGGAATGGGCGGAGGAGGAAAGCAGACGTTACGCGCTGCCGATGCCGACCGGCTCCGTAGCTGGCTCCGTCGGCGCGTCCATCTCGCTCTGTCGTGCCAACCGCTCGCGCCGGTACTCGGCCGCCTTGTCGGCGAGTCCCTGCTCGACCGCGGTCGAGACCTCGACTCCCTGCTCGCGGGCGTAGTCGCGCAGCTGCTGCGTGATTTCCATCGAGCAGAACTTCGGCCCGCACATCGAGCAGAAGTGGGCCACCTTGGCGGTGTCCTGCGGCAGCGTCTCGTCGTGGTAGGCACGAGCCGTCTCCGGGTCGAGCGACAGATCGAACTGATCCTGCCAGCGGAATTCGAAGCGCGCCCTGGACAGCGCGTCGTCCCGGTCCTGCGCTCCCGGGTGCCCCTTGGCGACGTCGGCGGCGTGAGCGGCAATCTTGTAGGCGATGAGCCCCTGTTTGACGTCCTCCTTGTCGGGCAGCCCGAGATGTTCTTTGGGAGTGACGTAGCACAGCATCGCAGTGCCGTACCAGCCGATCATCGCCGCGCCGATGGCGGAGGTGATGTGGTCGTAGCCGGGCGCAATGTCGGTTACCAGCGGGCCGAGGGTGTAGAACGGTGCTTCCTGGCAGATCTCCATCTGCTTGTCGACGTTCTCTTTGATGAGGTGCATCGGCACGTGACCCGGCCCCTCGATCATCACCTGCACGTCGTGGTGCCAGGCGATCTCGGTCAGCTCGCCGAGGGTCTCGAGCTCGGCGAACTGCGCGGCGTCGTTGGCGTCGGCGATCGAACCCGGGCGCAGGCCGTCCCCCAGCGAGAACGAAACGTCGTAGCGCTTCATCAGCTCGCAGATCTCCTCGAAGCGGGTGTAGAGGAAGTTCTCCTGATGATGGGCGAGGCACCACTTGGCCATGATCGAGCCGCCCCGAGAGACGATGCCGGTGATGCGGTCGGCCGTCAGCGGGATGTAGGGGAGTCGCACTCCGGCATGGATGGTGAAGTAGTCGACCCCCTGCTCGGCCTGCTCCTCGAGCGTCTCCATGAAGACCTCGAAGGTCAGCTCCTCCGGCACGCCGTCGACCTTCTCGAGCGCCTGGTAGACCGGCACCGTGCCGATCGGCACCGGCGAGTGGCGCAGGATCGCCTCTCGCGTCTCGTGGATCCGCCTGCCGGTCGAGAGGTCCATCACCGTGTCGCCGCCCCATTTCACCGCCCACTCGAGCTTCTCGACCTCCTCGTCGATCGACGAGGTGGTGGCCGAGTTGCCGATGTTGGCGTTGACCTTCACGAGGAAGTTGCGGCCGATGATCATCGGCTCGAGCTCGGGATGGTTCATGTTCGCCGGGATGATCGCCCGGCCGCGTGCGACCTCCGCACGGACGAACTCCGGCTCGCACCGTTCGCGCTCGGCGATGAAGCGCATCTCCTCCGTGACGACGCCCTGGCGGGCGTAGTAGAGCTGTGTCGGCGTGGCGTCACCCCTGCGGGCGTCGATCCAGGGCTTGCGTAGCATCGTGCGACTCCTCTCTGTGGAAAGAGTGCGTCGCCCGCGCTGGCGGCCGTTTCGCCCTCCCTCCGCCGGTGCGAACCGGATCAGGTTCCAAGGGTCTGTCTCAGCTCGCTTGCGAGCACCCCTGGCGAAACCGTTGCGAGTGTACCGCTTCGAGCTCGATCGCTACTGCAGGATGTAGAGCTTGACGGGAACCCCCCCTGCCGCGGGCAGGATCCGGTTGCGCACCACGCCGCCGAGGGCGCTCTCCGGAACGAGAAGCAGGTCCCAATCGTCGGGCAGATCGTCGACGCTCGAGGGCAGGGCAGCATCGAGGACCGACGCCATCAGGTCGAGCCCGTCGTCGAGGGTGTCGAGGGTCGCCTGGGAAGTCGAGGCGATCGAGGTGGTCACCGCGTCGAGCACGCCGGAGGCGATCGCGCCCGGGACCAGTCCTTCGGCGACCACCATGATCCGCTCGAGGTTGTCGGGCGGGTTGGTGTCCGAGTTCAGCATGCTGAACGGATCGACGAACACCCGGAAGGGGGCGACTGTGCCGTCGGGCTCGAGCAGCACGGTGACCGGCAGGTAGACGTCGGCGGAGCCGATCGGGACGGCGCCGACGACCGGATCGAGGATCCCGAGACTCGCCGCGAAGATGAAACCGAATCCCTTGACGTTGCGGTCGGGGAGGGTGACCGTCGAGTGCGTGACGTGGGGGACGAAGTGCATGCGGAAGTCGCCGTCGCCGTCCGGCCCGCCCAGAACGTAGCTCGCCCCGGCGCCGCCGGTGATCGCGGCCGAGAAGGTGTCGAAGAAGAGGGTTGCCAGCCGCTGGACGTCGATCACCGCCGACGGATCGCTGAACGGGATGGCGATGTCGTCGATCTCGATCCTCCCCAGATAGGTAGCGCCGGCCGGCCGGATCGGATTGGTCTCGCCGTTCGGAAGCGGCGCAGGAAAGTCGTTGAAACTGTGGGTGAGAGTCGCGTCGAGCTCGTGCGTGTCGACGTAGGCTTCGGCGAGGTCGCCGACATTGTCGCGGACGAAGTCGGCGTCCGCACCGCCGGCGACGGCGTCGTCGGGATCGTTGCTGTCGGGATGGAGTGTCGGTCGCGAGAGGCTCATCAGATAGAAGCTCTCGGCAATCGGGATTCCGGTGCGGGTGATCGTCAGATCGATCCCCTGCACGTTCTGAAGACCGGCGCTGGTGGACGCGACCCTTGGAGCGGAGGTGCCGGGAGTGTGAGCGACCGTGATCGACACCGGAGCATGCGGAGCGCCGGTGCCGTCGGTCCCGACGACCCGCCCGGTCGCGGTCGCCGACTGCGGGGTGACCTGGACGGGCTCGTCGCAGCCAGTGGCGACCAGCGTCGGCACGAGTGCCGCGAGGGCGGCGAGGAGACGGGGGGTGGCTGATAGGCGTACGGGTCGCAGTCGAGGCATGAGGATCTCCGCAGGAGGAAAGAGGGGCGGTTCCGATACGCCCATTATGGTGGGTCCGGGCGGCGGCTTCGTTACGGCCGCTGGATTGGCTTCGCTGGTGGAGCGCGGCGCTCATTCGTTACCGCCCGCGGCTTCGAGAGTCCCGTCTTTCCGTGCTTCCACGAGTGCGTGGTTTGCCGCTTCGCGGCTCGAAGCCACCGTGACGCCATAGACGGCCGAAGTAGACTTGCGGAAAGTCCTGCTGGAAGAAACGTGGCGATGAGATGTCGGAAGCACAGGAGCTCTGGCTGCTGGAGCCTGCCGTCGGCCTGGAGGGGCGGTGCCGGCCGTGGGCGTACCTATGCAGTCCATAGCCTGGTGGCCTCCTTGCTGCTCCTGGCGGCGGGCCGGGGATGGTGCGAGTCTCCCCGGTCGGCCGGGGCGAAGGATGCTCCTCAACCGAGGACGTGTCTCGTACTGAGCGGCGGAGGTGCCAGAGGAGCAGCCCACGTCGGGGTGTTGAAGGTGCTCGAAGAGCTGCGGATCCCGGTCGATTGCGTCGTTGGTACCAGCATGGGCTCCATCGTTGGGGGTCTCTATGCTTCGGGGCTGTCGCCGGAGGAGATGGATGCGGCGCTGCGGGCCGTCGACTGGGCCGAGGCTTTCAACGACTACCCTGCGCGCCGGAAGATCCACTTTCGAAGAAAGCAGGACGACCTGCTTCCGCTGCTGCGGCTGGAACTCGGAGTGGGGCGGGGCGGGCTCAAGTCCTCAGCCGGCCTCATCTCCGGCCAGACACTCAGCTTCATCTTCCGGCAGCTGACCCTGCACACGGTGGCGATCGAACACTTCGACGACCTGTCCATTCCCTTTCGGGCGGTGGCGGCAGACCTCGAGACCGGAGACGCCGTGGTGCTGGAGGACGGGAGTCTGGCCGAAGCGCTCCGAGCGAGCATGGCGGTTCCAGGCATCTTCTCGCCGGTTCACAGAGACGGACGAACCCTCGTGGACGGCGGCATCGCCTCCAACCTGCCTTTGGACGTCGGACGGGCGATGGGGGCCGAGCGCCTGCTGGCCGTCGATATCGGAAGTCCGAAGCGGTCTCTTCGCGACGAGGAGACCCCGGTGGGGGTCGTCCGCCAGACCTTCAGTGTGCTGAACCGTAGAGAGCGGGAGCGAGCCCTCGCGAGCCTCGGTAGCCGCGACCTCCTGTTGACTCCGGAGCTGGGGGACATCACCTCGTCCAGCTTCGATCGGGTCGTCGAGGCAATCGAAGCTGGCGAGAAGGCGGCACGGAGTGAGCGGGAACGTCTCGCTCGCCTCTCGGTTCCGGAGGAGGAGTACCGCGAGCACCTTCGGCACCGGGAACGGCGGCGGACGGAAGGCCCCCGTGATCTCGTCGTGCAGGAAATCGCGGTCGGCGGTTCGGAGCGGGTTGACGAGCGCCAGATTCGGGGGCGGATGAAAACCCGAGCCGGATCGGTCCTCGATCTCGAGGTCCTGCGGGCAGACCTCGATCGCATCTACCAGATTGGTGAGTTCGAGCAGGTCATCTTCCGGCTCGAGCAGGATCGCAATCGAACCGTTCTGGCGATCGACACCATCGACAAGACCTGGGGCCCGGGCTACCTGCGTTCGGGGCTCGCCTTCAGCGCCAATCTCAAGGGCGAGTCCTCGTTTCTCGCTCTGGCAAACATCCGCCGCAGCCAGCTCAACGCCTTCGGAGCCGAGTGGAGAACGATCGTGCAGGCTGGTGACGTCACCTCCATATCGACGGAGCTCTTCCAGCCCCTGGATTACCGCGGCTTCGGTTTCCTGAGACCCTACGTCACGGGAGTGAGAGACCAGGTGTTGGACAGGGCCGACGACTCCGGCCAGGTCGATGTCCAGGCCTACAGCCTGGGTATCGATGTCGGGGTGCACCTGCAGAACTACGCTGAGCTATCCCTGGGCGTGGAAACCGGGCGCGTCAACCTCGCACCACAGCAGGGCGCAGAGCTGGACTCGGACACCGGAGCGCTCAGAGTCAGGATCGCGCTCGACCAGCTCGACGATACTCACTTCCCTCGCGAAGGGGCCTTCGTCTCCGTCGACCTCGCGGCGTCGCGCGCCGACCTCGGTGCCGACCTGGAGTTCGAGCGCCTTGAAGTCCGGGGAGTTCAGGCCTGGAGCCGTGGCCCCGACACGCTTCTCGCGAAGGTGCGCTACGGCGAGCCGCTCGGAAGCGAGCTGCCCATCTACGCCGAGTTCGAGCTGGGCGGGTTCCTGAACCTGTCGGGGTTCGAGGCGGGTGAGCTCCGGGGCCAGGTGCTCGGTTTGGCAAGCTTGAGCTACTACCGGCGGATCGGTGGGTTCTATGCGGGCGCGGCGCTCGAGGCAGGAAACGTCTGGGAGAGCACGACAGAGGCTGACCTGAGCGACCTCGTCACCTCGGGAGCTCTGTTTGTCGGTCGCGAGACGCTCGTCGGCCCGCTCTATCTGGGCTACGGTTCGTCGGACCGGGGAACGAACTCCGTCTATCTGTTCCTCGGACAGATCTTCTAGGCCCGAACTTTCGATCCGTAGTGGCTTCGAAGCGGAGAGCGCTCCGTGCGACCTCGTGCGACGGTCCACCGTCCCCCCTTTCCCGGCTCTTGCCCGCTCCCGAGAGCCGGCCGTAGACTCCGCGCGTCATGACCGAGCACCGCCGGTGACCGGCTCCCGCGACCGCCTGCTGCGGTACGCCCTCATGAAGCTCACGCGCGACTTCGACGCGCGTTTCGAGTACCTGCTCAAGACCGGGCGGGTGGCGAAGTGGTATAGCGAGGTCGGCAACGAGGCGACGACCGTGCCCGCGGGCCTCTCGATCGGCCCGGGAGACACGCTGTGCTCGCTCCATCGCGATCTCGGGGCGATCCTCGCCTGCTATCTCGACCCGGCGCGCGCCTTCCCCGGCTTCGGGTTCGGCGCGAGCGACGGTCGGCGGCCCGACCCGATGGTGCTGATGCATCGTCTCTCCTGCCAGCTCCTGGGCAGGGGCTCGGGCTTCTCGCAGGGTGTGGAGCGTTCGTTTCACTACGGCTACTTCGAGCCGGAGGCCGGGATTCACCATATCGGGATGATCAGCCACCTCGGCTCGATGATCCCGGTGGCCGCCGGTGCTGCGCTCGCTCACCGCAAGGCCGGCTCCGACCGTGTGGCGATCAACTTCATCGGCGACGGCGGCACCTCGACCGGCGACTTTCACGAAGCACTCAACATGGCGGCGGTCTGGAAGCTGCCACTGGTGCTGGTGATCGAGAACAACCGCTACGCCTTCTCGACCCCGACCTCCCTGCAGTATGCGTGCGAGCAGCTCTCCGATCGCGGCGCGGGCTACGGCATGGCGGCCGAGACGGTCGACGGCAACGATCCCGATGCGATGGCGGCGGCGCTGGACAAGGCGGTGGCGCGAGGCCGTGACGGCAGAGGCCCCACCCTGATCGAGGCGATGCTCGGCCGGATGCGCGGTCACAGCGAAGGCGACGACTCGCTCAAGGTGGTGCCGCCGGCGGAGCTCGAGGCCTATCTCGCGGCCGACCCGGTGCCCAACTACGCGGAACGCCTCGAAGCGGAAGGAGTGCTCGAGCCGAAGGTGCGGGAACAACTCGAGGCGCGGATCGCGGTGATGGTGGAGGAGGCGATCGACGGTGCCCTGGCGGCCGATCCTCCGGAACCGGCGTCGGCGAGACGTCCGGTTTTCGCGCCTGCGGAGTCGCTACAGCGAACCGAGGAGGTGGAGGAGTCACCTGCGGTCGCCGGCGAGCCGGTGACTTATGTCGAGGCGATCCATCGCGCCCTCGAGGCGGAGCTCGAGGCCGATCCGAACCTGCTCGTGATGGGGCAGGACATCGGCGCCTTCGAAGGGGCCTTCCGGGTCACCCGCGGCTTCCACCAGCGGTGGCCCGAGCGGGTGCTCGACACGCCGATCGCCGAGAGCGGCACGATCGGCATCGCTATCGGCGCCGCACTCTCGGGTCGCCCGTCGGTGGTCGAGATGCAGTTCGCCGATTTCGTCTCCTGCGGATTCAACCAGCTCGTCAACGTGGCGGCGAAGCTCTACTACCGCTGGGAGGTGCCGTGCCCGATCGTGGTGCGGCTGCCCTCCGGCGGCGGCGTCACGGCGGGTCCGTTCCACTCGCAGAACCCGGAGGCGTGGTTCGCCCATGTGGCCGGCCTCAAGGTCGTCTGCCCGGCGACCGCGCGGGACGCGGCGGCGCTGCTGCGAGCAGCGATCCGAGATCCGAACCCGGTCCTCTTCTGCGAGCACAAGTTCCTCTATCGGCGGATCAAGGAGGAGCTGCCGGAGGAGGTGCCTCCGGCGTCGCTCGGTGTGGCTACGGTGCGGCGCGAAGGGAGCGACGTGACCCTGGTCGGCTACGGCTCTTCGACCTGGTGGTGCCTCGACGCGGCGGAGAAACTGGCAGCTGAGGGAGTTGCCGCCGAGGTCGTCGATCTGCGCACCCTCGTCCCCTTCGACGAGGAGACGGTGCTCGCCTCGGCGCGCAAGACCGGGCGGGTGGTGGTGGCGCACGAGGCGCAGGGGACGGCGGGCTTCGGCGCCGAAGTGGCGGCGCGGGTGGCCGACTCGGCTTTCGCCTGGCTCGACGCGCCGGTCCGGCGGGTGACCTACCCCGACCGGCCGGTGCCGTACGCCCGTCCGCTCGAGTCGGAGCTGCTGCCGTCGTCCGACGACGTCGTCGCGGCCGCCCGCGAGCTGCTCGCGTACTGAGACCGAGGCGGTAAGGCGCGGCTACATCCGCTGCGGCAGCGGGATGCCGAGCAGCTCAGTCATTGCGGCGAGGCCGCGACCGAAGATCCGGGTGACCCCGAGCCTCGCGATTCGCAGCGCCTCGTCCTCCTCGTGGAGGATCGGGTGCTTGTGGTAGAGCCCGTTGAACTGCTGCGCGAGGTCGAGCGCATGGCGGGCGACGATCGACAGCTCGAGCGTCTCACCGGTCGCCGCGACCTTCTCCTGGCAGTGCCCGACCGCCAGCACCAGATTCCACAGGTCGTCGCTCCACACCTCGGGCGCCAGCGCCGCCATCTCGCCGCCGGTGACGTCTGAGGAGAGCCCGGCCTCCTCGAGCTTGCGCCGGATGTTGCGCGCCCGCACCATCGAGTACTGCAGGTAGGGGCCCGATTCCCCCTCGAAGGCGAGCGCCTCGTCGATGTCGAAGGCGATGGTGCGGGTCGTGGTCGCCTTGGTCATGAAGAAACGGATCGCCGCCACCGCGATGTCGTGAGCGAGGGCGTCGAGCTCTTCGTCCGCGAGGTCGCGGTTGCGGCTCGCGATCTCTTCCCGGCTCTTCGCTTCGAGCTGGTCGATCAGATCGTCCGCCTTGACTCCGATCCCCTTGCGGCCCGACATCTCGAGGCTCTCCCCCTCGTCGTCGTCGCCGAGGAAGCCGAGCTGCCGCGCCGTGGCGGCGGAGAGCGAGACGAACTCGTAGGCGAAGTGGATCGAGCGCTCCGCCTCCTCCGGGTGACCGACCGCCTCGACGCCGGCGCGCACGATCTTCTGCAGGTAGCTCTGGCGCGCGTCGATGACGTTGATGACCGTGTGGCCGCCCCCGAACTCGGGGTGCTCGACCACGCCGTCGGCGACGGTCTGCCACAGCTTGGCCTCGTCCCAGAAGCGGTAGCCGAAGTCCCGCCCCAGGACCCCGAGTTTCCACATCTGGTAGGCGATGTCCTTGCCGACGTAGGTGACGGTGCCGTCGGAGCGGACGATCACCTTGTCGGGGTCCTCGAGGCCCTGAAACTCCTCGCTCTGGGAGAGCGGCATCACCCAGCATCCTTCGTTCTTGCCGTCGGTCTCGAGCCGCACGGCGCCGCTCTCCTTCAGCCGCTCGAAGGCGTCGGCGAAGAAGTCGAGCTCGAGGATCGCGCTCTCGTGGGTCAGAAGGTGATAGTCGATCCCGAGGCGCGCCATCGTCGCGAGATGGCGCAGCACGATGCGGCTCGCTACCAGCCGGCCGATCTCTGCCCGTTCCCCCTCGCCCGACTCGAGCTCGTGGAGCGTGCTTCGACGCAGCTCCTGGCGCGTCGGATCCTCCTCGTACCAGCGGCCGACCTCGGCGTAGAGATCCCAGCAGGTGTAGTCGAAAGGCTCCGGCAGCGCGGCAATATCGTCGGCACCCATCCCACGCAGGTCGCAGAATCCGACGACGACGTCAGCGACCTGAACGCCGGTGTCGTCGATGTAGTTCTGGATCTCGACCGGGTGCCCGAGCGTCTGGAGGACCTTCGCCAGCACGTCCCCGAGCACCGAGTTGCGCAGGTGGCCGATGTGCGCCGCCTTGTTGGGGTTGATGTTCGTGTGCTCGACCACCACCTTGGGCAGCGGCTCGCCCGGCTTCTCGAGGACAGGCGCTTCGAGCAGTCCCGCCGCAATCCGCGAACGATCGAGGAAGACGTTGACGTAGCCCGCCCCTTCCACCCGGGTCTCGACGACGATGTCGGGCAGCTCGAGGCCGTTCGCGATCTCCTCGCCGATCTGGCGCGGGTTGCGCTTGAGCTCTCGCGCCAGGTGGAGACCCACGGGGAAGGCGAAGTCCCCGAGATCACGGCGCGGCGGCACCTCGACCACCGGCTCATGCTCGAGGTCGTAGAGCTCCCGAACGCGCCGGGCCACGTGGTGACGCAATTCCTGCTTGAGTTCTGTCAGCACGGCGAGCGGAGTCTACCTGCGGCCGTGCGTCGCGCAAAGACAGGCTTGCCCAGGGGGATTTTTCGACTTCGCCGAGCCTTGATACACTCAGCGTTCTGCCCTGAGATTCCTCCGGGCCCCGAAATCGACCGCGCCAGACGTGGGGAGAGTAGTGCTGTATGGCTCAGACGACCGAGACCCGACATATCACCATCCGGATGGATTCGGCCCAGCTCGAGCTCCTCGAAGGAGACATTACCGAGCTGACGGTCGATGCCATCGTCAATGCCGCCAATGAAGAGCTGAAGCTCGGCGGAGGAGTCGCCGGCGCCATTCTCAAGAAGGCCGGCGAGGCGATCCAGAACGAATGCGACCGCATCGGTGGAACCGCTGTAGGCACGGCCGTGCTGACCGGCGCCGGGGAGCTCTCCGCGCGCCACGTCATCCATGCCGTCGGCCCGAAGAAGGGCGAAGGTGACGAAGATCGCAAGCTCGCCTCCGCGGTCCGGGCGTCGCTCGCTCTCGCCGACCGCCACGGTCTCAAGTCGATCGCCCTGCCGGCGATTTCGACCGGCGCCTTCGGCTTCCCGTTCGACCGCTGTGCCCGCGTCACCCTCACGGAGATCCACCGCTACCTGCAGGGCGGCACCAAGCTCGACCGGGTGGTCGTCGTCCTCTACGGAGAGGACGCGTTCACCACGTTCCGCCAGGAACTGCGGCGCGGCTTCCGGTAGACCGCGTTTTCTACACCCCCTCGCTGAGGAGGTTCCCACGCGAAGCGGCGTGGGCAGGGAACTGCTGCGGTGCGTCGATCGCAGGAGGACAGGGGCTCCAAGGGTGCCAGGGGGCTCTTCGCCAGGGCGACACTCGGACCCCTGCAGTCCTGCAACGGTGGCGCCCGAGGCGAAGCGCAGGGAGCCGGTCCACCGCCCACCGACTGACGGCTCCCGGCCCCTGGCGACCCTTGGCGTCTCTGTCCTCCGGCTTCGAGTCTCCGAGGTTGGCGCGAGCAGCGAACGCCGAGTTCAGCCTCGTCAACGCTTCAGCCCGAGACCGAACGGCGAAGAGAGATCCTGGCGACTCCCCAGGGGCCGGGAGCCATCGGTCGGAGGATGGCGTTGTGGCTCCCTGCGCTTCGCCTGGGGCGCCATCGACTTCTGACTGCGGATTCCTACTTGTCGCCCCGGCGAAGAGCCCCCTGCTGAGTCGCCAGGATCTCTCTTCGCCTCCCCGCGAGTAGGGTCAGGCGCCGAACTTGGCGAGCCTGCCGGCGTGGGCCAACAGCAGGCCCATCAGCTCGCGAGACTTGAGCACCCCGAGATGGCCCCGGATCGCTTGCCCCTCGTCGAAAGCCGAAGTCTCGTCGACGAAAACGAGCGGCCCTGCCAGCAGCAGCGGAATCGGATGCCACGAATGCGCCGCCATCAGCGCCGGCGTCGAGTGGTCGCCGGTGACGGCGAGCACGTCCGGTTCGAGGGCGAGCAGATCGGGAAGGTGGCCGTCGACCTCCTTGAGAACGTCCGCCTTCTTGCGCAGATCGCCGTCCTCGCCCGCGGCGTCGGTCTGCTTGATGTGGAGGAAGAAGTAGTCGAAGTCCTCCCAGCGCTCGCGTACCGCAGCGACGACCTCGTCGAGGTGCTTGCCGCACTCGACCACCTCCATGCCGCAGGCCGAGGCGACGCCGCGGTAGAGCGGATAGCCGGCGAAGGCGCCGCAGCGCATCCGGTAGAGCTCCGGCATCTGCGGAATCTCGGGCATCTTCGAGAAGCCCCTCAGGAGCACCCGGTTCGCCTGTGGCTCGTCGGCGATGACGGCGTCGAGGGCGGCGACGACCTCGGCGACTCGTTCGGCGGTTTCCTCGGCCTCGGGGGTCTGAGCCTCGGGGGCGAGCGGCGGAACGCCGAGCTGCTGGGGATCGGTGTCCGCGAGTTCCGAGCGCAGGCCTCTCCCCTCGAGGACCAGGACGAAGCGGTGGCTCTCGCCGGGCGCCACGCGAACCCTCATCCCCGCAACCTCGCCGATCGCGTCGTTGATCCGGGCGCAGAGACGCTCGCATTCGGAGGTGGGGATCCGGCCCGCGCGTCGATCGGTCAGATGACCGTCGCTGTCCGCGGTGGCGAAGTTGCCGCGTGCGAGGAGGTCACGCGCACCGAAGGCGAGGCCGAGGCCGAGCGCTTCGAGCACGCCCCGCCCGATGTCGAACTGCGGCAGGGCCGGGTCGTAGCCGAAGAGGCCGAGATGCCCCGGGCCGGAGCCGGGCGTGACTCCCGGCAGCACCGGGATCATCCGACCCAGCGCGCCCCTTGCTGCGAGAGCATCGAGGTTGGGGGTGGAGGCGAGGTCGAGCGCCGTCTGTGGCTGTGCCTCGGTGCGAAGGTCGCCGACACCGTCGAGGATCAGCAGGACGATCTTCGAGTCCGCCTCTCGGGCGAGTTCGGCGAGGAATCGAAGATGCTGCATGGCTGTTGGACCTCCCGTCAGGAAACGAAGTAGCCGCTGGCGCGCGCCTGCAAACGCGCCCGCCCGGCGAAGCCGCTGCCGGAGAGGGCGAGCGCCGTCTTGACCGAGAAGATCGGCAGCACGATCCAGCCGTCGAACGATGCGCCGGCCGAGTAGGCGGGGACGACCGGCTCGATCTCCGCCAGCTTGCACCAGTGGTCGTCCTCGGGATCGATCAGCCCGCGCAGCTCGACGTAGGCGCTGTCGAGGTCGATCGATCGCTGGTTGGAGGGATGCCAGACCGAGATCATCAGCCGCACCTCGTCGAAGTGGTGGGTTTCGACGTGCGGCGCCCCCTCTACCTGGAGCGGCAACCAGAACGAGCCGTTGTTGTCGGTAGCGAAGATCTCGGGTGTCCGATCGAAGACGACGTGGCGCGGCGGATGCGAGTTGGTCACGAGCTCTCTCCTCGCGCCAGGGCGAGCGCCCGCCCGGCGGCGGCGCCGTCGTCTTCGAGCAGCATTGGGGCCATCATGCCGAACGCCCGCGCTCCGGCGGCGCGATAGTCGGAAATCTCGTCGACACCGAAACCTCCTGCGGCCAGCATGTCGATGTCCCACAACGGCCCGCGTACGGTGCGCAGATAGGCGGCGCCACCGACCGCGGGCAACGGGTAGACCTTGACCAGATGCGCACCGAGCTCGTTGGCGCTGACGATCTCGGTCGGCGTCAGCGCTCCCATCACCAGGAAGCGGCCGCTCTCGTGCGCCACGGCGGCGACCTCGGGCGAGGCGTTGGGGGAGACGAGGAAGTCGGCCCCCGCTGCGACCGCTTCCCGGGCGCGTGCCGCGGTCGTCACACTGCCCATGCCGATCCAGGGCAGGTCGGTGCCCTGGCGCAGCTCCCGCACCAGATCGACAGCCGAAGGCACCGTGAAGGTGATTTCGACGAGGCCGATCGGAGTGTCGAGAAGGCGCCGCGCCTGATCCCGTGCGGTATCGGTCGAGTCGGTGCGAACCACCCCGATGACGGGGTCGGACGCGAGGGTCGAAGCGACGGCGGAGGGCGAGGCTGCTGCTGCGACGGCGGGTTCCATGAGAGGCCGGGGAGCTTATCAATCCCCTTCGGCATCGACGGGCGCTGCGGAGGCGGGTTCCCCTAGCTGCGAGGCACCTCGCTGCTCGAGCGACCGCCGGGTACGCCGGCAGATCCCGCGGAGGATCTTGACCTCGCGTTCCGTCAGGCTCGCCCTCCCTGCCAGCAGGCGCAGATCCCGCATCACCGTCTCGAACGAGCCGTCGCGGTCGAAGCCGACCTCTCCCAACACCGGCCGCATCTGCTCGAAGAGCCCCGCCAGCTCACGTTGGGAGGCGAGCGGAAATGCGTCCCCCTCGTCGGCGTCCTCCGACACCCGTCCTGCAGACGCCGGTCCCGCTGACGCCCGGCGGGCCTTGGCAAGCTCCCAGGCGACGATCAGCACCGCCTGCGCCAGATTGAGAGTCGGCTGCACGGGCGAGCACGGGATGCGCACACACGGAGAGCACAGGGTGAGCTCCTCGACCTTGAGCCCCGACGCCTCGGGACCGAAGACGAGCGCCGTCGACGTGCCGGCCGGGTCGGCGTCGAGCACAGAGGGCAGCTCCTGCGGTGTGATCGGCTGTGCTCCGAGGCTGCGGCCGCGCAGCGAGGTCGTGCCGACGACCCGCCGATACGGGGCGAGGGCCGTCTCGAGATCGTCCTCGATCCGAGCTCGGTCGAGGATCTCGCCGGCCCCGACCGCGAAGGCGCGCGCCACGCGGCCGATCGTGGCCTGCGGCGCCACCAGCACCAGCTGCTCGAGCCCCATGTTGGCCATCGCCCGCGCGGTGGAGCCGATGTTGCCCTCCTCCTGCGTCCTCACGAGGACGACGGCAGGCTTGGCGTCCGAGGCGAACTCTTCCATTGTTGACAGCTTATCCCCAGCCGATAAGCTCGTCGGCAGATGACGACCGATCCCCGCGCGTACCTGATCTTCACCGGCACCGGCCCGATCCTCGCCCTGTCGACCTACGACGAAGTCACCGACGAACGGCTCGTCGCCAAGCTGCGCTACAAGGGGATCGACAAGTTCATCGCCTACGCCGTCGACCTCGATGCGGTCGCAGGCCGCTATCCCGATTCCTACCAGAGCGTGAGCGAAGATCTGCGGGGGGTCGAGGACATCCGGGTTCTCGACTTCAACGGTCACCAGATCATGGCGAACTTCTCGCTGGCGGAGCTCGGGGAGCCGATCAAGTTCGGCGACTGAGCCGCTGAACGGCCGGAACGAGCTTTACTCGCGGTCCGGAGCAGGTCCGCGGGACTCTCAGGTTCGTAACGAACAGCGCTCGTCGAGCGCCCGTGAGACTGTCGGCTCGCGTCGCGAGCCGGCGGGTACAGCGATGACCGAAAGCTCACGAAGGCTCGTCTGGATGGCTCTGTGTGTCGCATGCCTCGGGGGTTCCACCTCGCCAGGCGAGATCGAGTCCGGCCGTGGGGCAGACCCTCGAGCGGCGACCCGGGGCGTCGATCTCGCGGCCGGGGCGACCTCCGGGGGAGAGTGGGAGGCCTCACCCGGCGATTACCTCGAAGTGGAGGTCGAGCAGACGAGAGGCGACCTTGCTCTGGAGCTGATCGATCCGGGTGGGAACGTCGTCGCGCGCAGCGACCTTCCCGGTTTCCCGTGGGTGGGCGAGGTGGTCGGCTGGTCTGTTCGCTCTCCCGGTGTTCATCGTTGGCGCGTATCCGGTAGCGAAGGAGGACGCTTTCGGCTGCTGGGCGCCGTCCACAAGGGTGGTGGCGGCGGAGACGACAGGCGGATCTCGGGCCTGAAGACTCGAGACGCAGCGGTCCGACGCAAGTTGCTCGACACGGAGAATGACCTCCGAGCTTCGGCGGGACTCTTCGAAGAAGCTGCCGCAACGTTCGAGGAGGCCGGGGTCGCGGTGTGGCAGGCCAGGATGCTGACCGAGGCGGGTCGTTGTCACCAGAGGCTCGGCGCGAGCGAAATGGCACGACAACTGGTCCAACGCGCCGTCGAGCTGCTGAGGCAGGGGGACGAAGGGCGTTGGCTGTCGGAAGCTCTGTCGACCTTCGGTGACCTCTTTCAAGGTGGCGAGCAACGCGCGATCGCGAAGCAGAGCTTCGACGAGGCGCTCGAGGTGGCCGGTCGACACGGCGACCTTCGCCTCCAGGCGCTCGCACACAACAACCTCGGGGTCTACCACTACTACGAGGGCGATCTCGACCGTGTGGTCGAGGCGTTCCAGCGGTCGCTGGAGCTGTCGACTCGAGTCGGGCGCGATGACGATCGCGCCAACACCCTCACCAACCTGGGTGCGGTCTACCGGGCGCTGGGCCGCTACTCGGACGCTCTCGGCCTGTCCGAAGAGGCGCTCGCGATTGCCCGCGACACGGGGGACATTCCCGCCCAGATGAGGGTTCTCAACAACCGGGGTGTTCTGCTCAAGAGCGTAGGCGACCTGAGAGGGGCGGTCGATGCGTACGAGGCGGGCATCGAGATCGCCCGTCAACTCGGTGACCAGGAGTGGCTCGGGGGGCTCAGTGCGAATCTCGGAGCGATCTATCGGATCATGGGTCATCGCCGAAGGGCGCAGGAGCTGCTGTCCCAGGCTCTCGATGCGGCCGTAACGACCCAGTCTGTCGAGGACGAGATCTGGGCTCTTCTCACTCTCGGTGAGATCCGGCGTGAGGCGGGCGATCCGGAGGCGGTCGACTTCTTCCGCCGGTCGCTCGATCGCGGACGGGAGACCGGAAACCAGGTGGCGCAGGCGTACGGTCTCTACGGGCTCGGCAGAGCGGCGCTCGACCGGGAGGAGTTGAGCGAGTCGATCGGCCTCCTCGTGGAAGCGCTCGGCCTGTTCCGCGACTCCGGGGACCGACCCGGCGAACTCTCGACGCTGCGCGAGCTGGGGAGAGTCCGGAGTCAGGCCGGTGAGGCCGTTCGAGCAAGGCAAGACCTCGAGACGGCGATCGACCTGGCAGGTCGTACCGGAGATCGCTACCAGGAGGCGCTGAGCCGCGCTCGTCTCGCGCACCACCTTCTGGGAGAGTCGCGACTCGACGAAGCGAGGGAGCAGGTCAGTGTGGCCCTCACCACCATCGAGTCGCTGCGGGAACGAGTCGTGCATCCCGACTTGCGCGCCGGACTGCTCTCCAGGAGCCAGGGGGAGTTCTCGCTCCTCGTCTCGATCCTGTGGGAGCTCCATCAACGCTACCCGGACGAGGGATACGCGAGCCAGGCGTTCGAGGTCGCGGAGCGGGCGCGAGCGCGAAGCCTGGTGGAGTTGTTGACCGAGTCCGAAGCCGACCTGGTGAGACTCCTGCCGGAGGACCTTCGCCGGGCCCGAGCCGACATCGGAGGTGCGCTGTCCGCTTCACAGAGGCGACTGACTCGGCTCCTCGCATCCGACCGTGCGGAGGATCGGGATGTCGTGGCGCTGCGTCAGGAGGTCAGTGAGCTCCATCGCGAGAGGGAGGCGCTCGACCGCACGATCCGGCTTTCCGATCCGCGCTGGGAGAGGCTCGACTACCCCGAGCCGCTATCGGCGGCAGTGGCACGAGAGTTCCTCACCGGCGAGCAGGTCCTGCTGAGCTACGTGCTTGGCGAGAGGGCTTCGTACGTACTCGCGCTGACGCGGGACGAGATGCTGTTCGAGGAGCTTCCTCCGGAGGGAGGGCTCGAGCCGAAGATCGAAGAGGCGAGAAGGTTGCTGACCCGGCCGGGGCGGCGTTCGTTCGGCCGCTACGAGGTCGTAGCGAGAGACCTCTACGACGCTTTGCTCAGGCCGGTCGAGGCGGTTCTGACGAGCCACCCACACATTCTGGTCTCCCCTGACGGCCCGTTGCATTACCTGCCCTTCGAGGCTCTCGTGGATCGCCGTGATCGTTCGTTCGGCGGCTATGTTCTCGGCCGTTGGGCGGTCTCGTACCTTCCCTCGGCTTCGACCCTGAGGATCCTGAGTGAGCGTGAAGCCGGCAGGGCGGACTGGAGTTTCCAGCTGGCCGCGTTCGCGGATCCCGAACTGCCGGAGTCGTCGGCGTCGATGAGGGGCGATGGACCGGTGCTGCGCGGCCTCGGCGAGGCGGAGGACTGGCGCTGGAGGCGGCTTTCCGGTGCCCTCGAGGAGGTGCGGTCGATCGCGGCACTCTTCGACCCGGCCGAGGTGGAGGTCTGGTCGGGGCCGGCCGCGTCCGAAGATCGGCTACGTGATGAGCGGTCGGTCAAGGACTCGCGGTTCGTCCATTTCGCGTCTCATGCTCTGGTCGATGACGAGGAGCCGGCTCTGTCGTCGCTCCTCCTCGGCGTTGGCGGCGGTGGCGGAGATGGCCTCCTGCAGCCCCACGAGATCTTCGAGCTGGAACTGTCGGCGCAGATGGTGGTCCTCTCCGGGTGCGAGACGGCGCTCGGCCGGGCGATTCGCGGCGAGGGATTCGTCGGCCTGACTCGGGCCTTTCTCTACGCAGGGGCCAACAGCGTCACTGTCAGTCTGTGGCCGGTCGAAGACCTGTCGACCGCCGCCTTGATGACGACCTTCTACTCCGGGCTGACGGAGGGTCTGGGCTCGGCCGAGGCACTGCGAAGGGCGAAGCTCGAGCACATGAGGAGCGGCGTGCATTCGCATCCCTACTATTGGGCGCCGTTCGTTCTCATCGGAGCCAGTTCTTGAGGATGGCTCGCTGCTAGACTGACGCCAATCCCAATACCAACAGTCTCGAAGAGTCGGCGCCGGTGAGGTGCCGCAGCCAGGAGGTGCCGAATGGGCAACGGTGGAAGCACAATCAAGGATCACGATCCGCCGACTGGAGCCGTCATCAACACCGCTGCAGCGGTGGACGTAGCCGCGGGTGGGTTGCTGCTCGTGTTCTCGGACCTGATCCACAACATCATCGGAGTGGTCCTGATCGCGTTCGGTCTGTACCTCTTCTACTACGTCCGCACGCACAAGGTCGCGCCGCACGGCGACGCTGGGGGCGACTCGGGAGTGGATTCAGCGCCTCGGGACGAGACGCCTTCCGAAACACCCGGCTGACGCTCAGTTCGCCGGCGGGAACGCGGGCAGCTCGGTGGCGCCGAGCCGGGTGAGGAGCGCGTAGACGGTCGGCACCGGCAGGCCGACGACGTTGGTGTAGTTGCCGTCGATGCGGCCGACGAAGAGGCGGCCGAGGCCCTGAATGGCGTAGCCGCCCGCCTTGTCCATCGGCTCGCCGCTGGCGACGTACCAGTCGATCTCGGTGTCGCTCAGAGGGTTGAAGGCCACGGTCGTCGAGACGACGGCGTGCTCGACGAGGTCGCTGTCGACGTCGAAGACGGCGACGCCGGTCGCCACCTGGTGCTCACGGCCCGACAGTCGTTTCAGCATGCCGCGAGCGTCGGCCTCGTCCTTCGGCTTCCCCAGCAGATGGCCGTCGATCGCGACGATCGTGTCGGCCGCCAGGACGAGCTCTCCGGGGCGGGCTTCGGCCCGGCACTTCGCCTTCGCCAGGCGGGAGACGTAGGCCATCGCGTCCTCGCCCTCGAGTCGCGACTCGTCGAGATCGACCGGTCGCACCTCGAAGTCGAAGCCGAGCTGTTCGAGGATGTCGCGGCGCCGCGGCGAGCCGGAGGCGAGGATGAGCCGGCTCATGGGTAGTAGCCCCGCAGCGTCTTCGCTTCGAGGTCGCGTTGCGACAGTTCGACCTCGATCGACCGGAACTCCTCGTCGGGTGAGGTGTTGGTCGACTGGTAGGCGAGGTAGTAGCGGCTTCGGAGCTCGTTCTGGATCGTGGCGTAGATCGAGGTCAGCTCGGAGGCGTCGTCGATGAAGAACGACCGGCCGCCGGTTTCCTCGGCGATCTTCGTCAGCTTGCGCCGCGCGTCGCGCTGCTTGTTGTCGAGGGCGAGGCCGACGGCGTAGACGGCGACGCCGGCGCGTTGAGCGAACTCGCGCGTGTCCTCGAAGCTGAAGCGGCTGCTTTCGTCCTGACCGTCGGAAAGGACGATCAACGCCCGCTGCCCCTTGATGCCGTTGAAGTAGTGGAGCGCGAAGATCAGGCTGTCGTAGAGCGACGTCCCCCGCTCGGCCTTGAGGCCGGCGAGCCCCTTTCCGAGATCCTGGAGCCGGTTGGTGAACTTGGTCGCCAGGAACGGGGTGTCGTTGAAGGTGATGAGCGTGGCCCGGTCGCGCGGCGTGATCGTCTGCTCGAAGAAGGCGAGCGCCGCCTGCTTGGAGTCCTCGAGGTTCTCTTCCATCGAGGCCGAGACGTCGAGCAGGATGCCGGCGTGGATCGCCAGGTTGGAGACGACGTCGAAGCGCATCGGCGTCTGCTCGACCCCGTCCTCCTCGATCACGAAATCGGTCTCGGACAGCCCTTCGACCGGCCGCCGGTTCTGGTCGAGCACCGCGATGTAGAGCTCGACGAACTGGATGTCCACTTCCTCCAGATAGTCCGGGGCGTTGACGAAGACCAGGTCCTCGGTCGAGTTGCCGTCGGGCTGGTAGGCGACCGCCCGCACGTAGGCGAGCTCCTCGCCAGGAGGCAGCAGGATCGGCTGGACCCACGGTTCCTGATAGAGGGTCGCGATCTCGGTCTCGTTGAGGTAGAACTCGACCCGCTCGACGACCCTGCCCTCCGGGACCTCGACCCGTGCCTCGGCGCGCAGGCTCTGCTCGTAGCGACCGCCCCGGCGCGGTTCGATGAGGCGGACATCGAAGCGATGGGAGCTGGCGTTGAGCACCATCTGATCGCGGGCGAGCTCTTCGCCCGTGGCGTCGTAGGCGATCGCCGTGAGTGTCCGCATCCGCGGCATGTCCCCGAGGTCGAGCTCCACGCTGAAGGGAGCCTGCCGCTTGGTGAGGATCGGACGACCCTCCATGGAAAAGGTGACGTGGTCGATGTCCCGGCCGGTGGTGAGGGTGTCGATGCGCAGCAGACCCGCCTGCAGGTCGCCGTAGGGCTCGACCAGCGCGATCGTGTTGTCGGTGGTCGAGATCGCCCGGTTCGCCTCCTCGAAGAGCAGCCGGGTCTCCTCGTCCACGATCGTCGGCGGCAGTCGGTCGACCTCGGGCACGGACAGATCGCGCGTGATCCGCTGGGCCTTGCCGCTGTTGAGATCTTCGATCTTGAGGATCAGCTTGTAGTCGCCCGGACGCAGGCTCCTCTCGAGCACCATCGGTATGGTCTCGCCGGGTACCTCGGTGTCGGAGAGGTTGAAGCGGTAGCGGAAGTTCTCGAACAGCCGGTCCTCGCGCAGGATCTCACCCGTCGCCAGCAGATTGTAGGAGCGGTGGCCTGCGAGTTCCGCCTGTCCGACGTTCGCCTTCGGTACGGTGGCCAGAACGTGGGTGATCGTGCGGCTCTGGTTGCGGCCGGGGTAGGTCACCTCGACCTCGACCGGCATGCGCTCGATGGCGTCATCGAGCTGGGTCGAGTAGGCGTGGAAAGTCGCCACCCACTCGCCGCTCGGCGTCTCCGGGTTCTGCTGCATCTCGGCGGTCAGCGACGTGTAGCCCATGTTGCCGCCCGCCTTCTGCACGAAGGCGAAGACGGCAAAAAGCGCCTCCTGTTCGCTGAAGGAGCAGGTGTCCTGGATCGCCTGAACGACCGTGCCGGTGGGCGTCGACATGCCGCCGAAGCGCAGCATGTCTCCCATCGGCCCCACCTGCCACATCCTCCATTTGCCCGATCCCCAGTGGTTGAGGAACAGCAGCAGCACCTCGGAGCCGAGAGTCTCGGCCCGCGAGTAGTACCAGACCTCGGCGGGCCAAAGGTCGGAGCAGTCGATCGGCACGATGGCATCCGGCGTGCCGTTGAGCAGCAGGATCCGGGCGCGCTCGGTGGTGGTCGATCCGAACCGCAGCAGCGCCTCCTCGACCCGTTGCTCGTAGCGCTCGCGGAACTCGTTGCGGGCGGTGTCGGGATAGGGATCCCGTGTGCGCCAGAAGCGCTCGATGAAGGCGTCGCGCTGGTAGTCCTCCTCGATGGCGAGGAACGACTCGACTTCCTGCTCCGAGATGATGAGCTCCACCGAAGCGAGCCAGTGCCGATAACGCTCGGGCAGAGCCTCCAGCTCCTCGTCCTTCGGCCGCTTCGCCTCCGCGGCCCACGGCAGGGCGAGCGCGAGCGTCAACAGCAGGACGAGGGGAAGGCGGAGGCGGTGAGGCATGGATGTCATCCTAGCCTGAGACGGTCAGGCTGGTACGGGCCTGTCGGCAAGAACGTCGACGAGGGCTGCGGGTATTTCGACGGTCGGGCAACCCGGCCTTCCAATGTCCGGCAACCTGGCCTCCCACAGTCGGCCAACCCGACGGGGCCTACCCCGACCGCTCAGTCGAGCGAGGCCTCGATCCAGCAACCGCCGAGCACCCTCGTCCCCTGGTAGAAGACCGCCGCCTGTCCGGGAGCGACGCTGCGCTGAGGCTCCGCAAAGCGGACCTCGGTCGTGCCGTCGCTCCTCATCCGGATGCGGCTCTCGACCCCGGCATGGCGGGATCGGATCCGGACCGTCGCCTCGACCTCGCCCGCCGGCTGCGAGCCGATCCAGTGCGCCGGAGTGCCGAGGAGGCCGTTGGCATCGAGCGCCTCGGCGTCTCCGACTCTCACCTCGTTGGAATCGGGCTCGACACCGAGGACGTAGAGCGGACTCGGACTGGTCAGCCCGAGACCCCGCCGCTGTCCCACGGTGTAGCGGTAGTAGGGCTCGCCGCTGCCGAGGGTGTTGCCGTCCCGGTCTACGAGGCGGCTGTCGTCGCCCCCGACAGGGCGGGAGTAGCGATCGGGGTGGTTCGCCGCCTGCTCCTCTACGAACTCGCGCACCGAGCCGGAGACGAAGCACAGCTCCATGCTCTCCCCCTTCTCGGCGACGAGCAGGCCGGCCTCGCGGGCGAGCTCGCGGATCTCGGACTTGCGGCGGTGACCGAGCGGGAAGTGGCTGACGGCGAGCTGCTCCTGCGTGAGCTCGAAAAGGTAGTAGCTCTGGTCCTTGTCCCCGTCGATCGCGGCGTGAAGCTCCCATCCGTCGTCACCCTGCTCGACGCGGGCGTAGTGCCCGGTGGCGATCGTGCCGGCGCCGAGGCGCCGCGCCCGCTCGACGAAGCGGTCGAACTTGATGAAGGTGTTGCACCGCGTGCAGGGCACCGGCGTCCGGCCGTCGAGATAGGCATCGACGAACGGATCGACCACCTCACGGCGGAAGTCGTCCTCCATCTCGATGGTGTAGTGAGCGATGCCGCACTGCTCGGCCACCCGCCGCGCGTCGCCCAGGTCGAGGGCGCCGCAGCAACGGCCCGCAGCGGGCACGCTGCCGGGGCCGGCCCCGGACTCGTCCCACAGGAGCATCGACAGGCCGATGACACCCGGGTCGTCTCGCGACAGCAGCCAGGCGACGACCGAGGAGTCGAGGCCGCCGCTCATCGCGACCGCCGTGCGCTCGCTCATTCGCGGCTCGCGGCGCGCAATCCGCGCAGTTCGGCGACCTCGGCCGACAGCGCCGCGAGCAGCCCTTCCACCTCCTCGCTCCGGGTGTCCTTGCCGAAGCTCACGCGTAGCGAGGAGAGCGCGATCTCCTGCTCGACGCCCAGCGCCGCCATGGTGGTGCTGACCTCGACCCTGCCCGACGAGCAGGCGGAGCCGGCCGACACGGCGAAGCCTCGGAGGTCGAGTCGCACCATCAACGCCTCCGCCTCGGCACCTTCGGTCGCGACGTTGGTGGTATTGGGGAGACGCGGCGACGCGGCTGCGTGGACGAAGGCACCGGGGATCCGCGCGAGCCCGGACTCGAAGGCGTCACGCGCGGCCAGCATGCGCGCCGACCAGTCGGTCAGTTCATCTTCGGCGAGTTCGGCTGCCTTTCCCAGACCGACGATGGCCGGCACGTTGAGCGTGCCGGCACGGCGCCTGCGTTCCTGGCTGCCACCGACGAGGAAGGCCTCGAACGGCGCTCCCGTCCGAACCCACAGGGCGGCGGCGCCGAGCGGTCCGTAGAACTTGTGAGCTCCGAGGACGAGATAGTCGACGTCGAGCTCGTCGACCGACACCGGTACCTTGCCGACCGCCTGAACAGCGTCGCACAGGAAGAGCGTTCCGGTCTGGCGGGCCAGGCGAGCGACCTCGGCCACCGGCTGCAGGGTGCCGATCTCGTTGTTGGCGAGCATGAGGGCGACGAGGCGGGTGTCCGGGCGCAGGGCTGCGGCGACGTCCTCGACGGCGACCCTCCCGTCCTCGCGTGGGCGGACCCGCGAGACCTCGAAGCCGTGCCGCTCGAGCCTTGAAGCGGCGCGCAGCACCGAGGGATGCTCGAAGGCGGAGACGACGACGTGGCCGCCGTCGAACTCACTGCCGACCGCCTCGAGGACTGCGTTGTTGGCCTCGGTGCCCGAAGCGGTGAAGACGACCTGCTCGGGAGCCGAGCCCCCCAGCAGGCGGGCGACGGCGGCGCGAGCGCCCTCGGTCGCCTCTCTCGCCCTGCGGCCGAAACCATGGACGGAGGCGGCGTTCCCGGTGGTGGCGAACCACGGCAGCATCGCCTCGAGAACCCGGGGCTCGAGCGGAGTGGTGGCGTTGTAGTCGAAGTAGCTCTCGGCCATCGCGGCCGAATTCTACGCCTGCGAGGCCGCCGTCACGAGTCCTCGGCGCGACGGCCTGTCGCGGGCGGTCCGACGACGAGCACGAACTCCCCCTTGATCGAGTCGCGCGCGGCGAGTTCGGCGTGAAGCTCGCTCGCCGTGCCCCGAAGGGTCTCTTCATGGAGCTTCGTCAGCTCCCGGCACAATGCCGCCGGACGCTCCCCGAAGATCTCCGCTGCCGCCTCGAGCGTGGCGAGAATGCGATGAGGGCTCTCGAAGAGGACGACGGTGTGTCCGAGGGGCGCGAGCTCTTCCAGGAAGCGCTTCCGCTTGCCGGCCTTGCGTGGTGCGAAGCCGGCGAAGGTGAACGGATAGGGCGGCAACGCCGAAATCGCCAGTGCGCTCAGAGCGGCCGAGGGACCGGGCACCGCCTCGACCCGGATCCCGGCGGCGACCGCTGCGCGCACGAGCACGAAGCCGGGATCGGCCAGCAGGGGGGTGCCGGCGTCGCTCACGAGGGCGATCTGCCGGCCTTCGAGCAGCCGCTCGACGAGACCGGGGACCCTTCGCGCTTCGTTGTGCTCGTGGAGTGAAATCAGGCGGTTCTCGAGCCCGAGATGCTGCATCAGGCGGCCGGTACGCCGCGTGTCCTCACAGGCGACGACGTCCGCCTCGCCCAGCACTCTCGCGGCGCGTGGTGAGAGGTCTTCGAGGTTGCCGATCGGGGTGGCGACGACGTGGAGGACTCCGCCGCTCGCGTCGCTGGAGACGGAACTCATGGCTCGGGAGGACGATAGCAGGCTGGTAACATCCCGCCGATGCGCCGCCCGGGAATCGCTGTGCGTACTTGGGGAATCCTCGGTGTCGGGATCCTCGGTCTGGCGGCGACCTCCCTTGCGGCGCAGGACGCGGAATTGGAGAGGATCGACCGGGTGCTGGCGGTCGTCGACGAGGATCCGATCCTCCAGTCGGAGGTCGAGCAGGCGGTCGCCCTCGGGCTCGTGGACGCGCTCGAGGACGAGAGCGACCGGGAACTACGCCGCAGGGTGCTCGACGGGCTCGTCGAGCAGCGCCTGAGGTTCCACGAGATCGACAGCTACGGCTTCGTCGAGCTGCCGACGCGCGAGGTCGAGAAGCGTTTCGACGAGATTCGCGCCCGCTTCGCCTCGAGCGACGAGTTCGCGGCACGGCTCTCGGAGCTGGGGCTCGAGGAGGACAGCCTGCGTCAGCTCGTGGCGCGGCAGTTGATGGTGCTCTCGTTCGTCAACGAACGGCTCGGTCCGCGGGTGTTCGTCGATCTCGACGACATCCGCGTCTACTACGACCAGACCCTGGTGCCGGAGCTCGAGCGCCGCGGCAGTGCCGTCCCGCCGCTGCAGGACGTCCGCGAGGACATCCGCGCGCTGCTCAAGGAAGAGCGCCTCAACGAGGAGATCGGGCGCTGGACCGAGGAGCTCCGCAGCACTGCCGACGTGGAGTACTACTTCGACGAGGTAGAGATGGGGTTGCCGGCGAGGGTGGTCGGCAGCACCGGGTAGAGCTCGCGGTAGACGGCGTAGGAGCGCAACACCTTCCGCACGTAGCCGCGTGTCTCCCGAAAGCCGAGCTTCGACAGGAACTCCTCCGGCTCGTCGGTGAAGCAGTAGCTGCGCCACAGCTCGGCCTGTGGCTCGCCGGCGTTGTAGGCGGCGAGCACCTGATGCGGCCTCGGTCCGAAGCGCTCGCCGAGCTCCTCGAGGTAGGCGGCGCCGAGCCGCACCGCGATCTCCGGCTCGAAGAGGTCGTCCGCCGCGACCTCTTCCATTCCGAGCTTGCCGCCGAGCCGGCGGGCGGTCGGCAGGACGAACTGGGTGAGGCCGCGCGCGGCGGCGGCCGACAGTGCTCCGGCGTCGAAGCGGCTCTCCTCGCGAATGAGACCGGCGAGGAGGCGTGGGTCGAGCCCCCTCCCGGTCGTCTCCCGCACCAGATGCTCACCGTAGGCGAGAGGATAGAGCGCCTTTCGCAGCGCTTGCGGCCACAGCACCCCCGGCACGGTCGCCGGCGCGGTACGGCTCATGATCTCGGCGGTGAGAATCCCCGCGCGCGGAAGTCCTTGGGCTGCGAGTCGGGTCGCCCGGGCGAGGGCGAGACTGGGTTGTTGGGTGGGGAAGTGCTCGGGCGCGGCGCCGAGGCCGAAGCGCCAGTCGCCCAGAGCGAGGAGCCTCTCCTCGACGTCGACTCGAGGGGAAGACCACAGCGGCCACGCGGCCGGTGGGGCCGGCTGGAGCGTGAGGAAGTCGTGTGTTTCCGCTGCCGCCGACAGGGCCGCCCGCGCCCTGCCGAGCGCCGTGGCGCGGTCGGGGCCGTGCTCGGTCAGGAGCCAGGCGCGAACCAGGTCGAGCGCCCGGTCGCTGGCACCGAACTCGACGGCGCGCCGATCGGCCTCCGCCCTCAGCGCCGGCTCGGCGAGTCGCCGCCGAGCGCCGAGCGACCACGGATCGTAGGCGTCCTCGACCATCGCGGCCAGATAGCGTTCGACGGCGCGGCGCGAATCCCCCTGGATCTCCGCGAGTCGGCCTTCCCAGAAGCGCAGCTCGGGAAGGTGGATACCGGAGGGCGCCGCCGCCGCGGCGAGCCACTCGGTAGCGCGGTCGGAGCGATCCTGGGACAGCTCGCTGGCGGCGAGGAAGAGCGCCGCTCGCGCACGGGATCCCCGCCAGCCGCGGCGACCGCCGAGCGTCTGGTAGAGATCGAGCGCCCGCTCCTCGTCGCCGTCGAGCCAGGCGAGACGGATGCCGCTGACGAGGGCTGCCGCAGCCCAGTTGCCGGCAGGGTCGGCGGAGCGGACCTTCGCCAGGGCTGCTCCCGCTCCGGCTCGATCGCCGCCGAGTTCGAGGGAGCGGGCCTGCTGGTAGTGGGCGCGGGCACGATCGGAGCCGCGCCGGGCGAGTCCCACCAGCGCCTCGAACCGGGCGGCAGCCTCGCGATAGTCGCCCAGCCAGAAGTACGAGCGCGCGATCGCGTAGTGGAGCTCGAAGTCGGCCCGCAGCTCGACCGACGAGCGCTCGGGGTCGAGGGCGAGCGAGAACAGCTCCAGTGCGCGCTCGAAGTCGCGCTGAGCGAAGAACGCCCGCGCCATGGCCAGTTGTGTCGCGCCGTCGAGCACCGACAGATCGTCGAAGCGATCGAAGAGCCTCGATGCGGCCTCGTAGGCCGGACCGTCACCCGTTTCCTCAGCCAGCAGGACTTCCAGCAGTTCCCGGGCCGCCGTGGGTTTGTCGTCGCGGTCCTCGCACGACGCGGCCGCGAGCTCGAGCAGGCGGCGCGTCGAATCGTCGAGTCGCCAGGTCTCGCGACCGGCGAGGACCCGGCAGTCACCGCCACGTGCCAACGCGTCTTCGAGCAACGCTGCGGCGGCGGTGGCCAGAGTTTTCGCCGGGCGATGTCCCAGCAGGGTGGCGAGCAACCCGGTCGCGACTTCCGGGTTGCCCCGAGCTTCTTCGATCTCGGCAAGGCGGTAGCTGCTCCAGGGAGCGAGCTCGGGCTCCGAGCCGAGCGAACGGCCGAAGGCGGCGGCGGCGCGGTCGACATCACCGAGATCGAGAAGCAGTCGGCCGAGCCAGTAGACGCCGTCTTGCGGGGGCGCGTCGCTCGCGAGCGCCGCTTCGAGCGCCGCCACGGCGGTGATCGCGTCGCCGCGGTCCTCGGCCTCGGTCCAACCGATGCGGGGGTCCTCTTCGCCCCGAAGGACCGGTGCCGACAGCAGGACGAGAGCAGTCGAGAGTGGACGCAAGAGTCGGTTCATCGCCGAGTCCGATTCAGCCCTGAGTTCGGCTCAGCCCTGAGCGCGGCGGACCGTTGCGCCGAGATCACCGAGCTTCTCCTCCATCCGCTCGTAGCCCCGGTCGAGGTGGTAGATGCGATCGACGACCGTCGTCCCCTCGGCAACCAGCCCTGCCAGGACGAGGCTCGCCGAGGCGCGAAGATCGGTGGCCATCACCTTGGCGCCCGAGAGCGGCGTCGGCCCTTCGATCCAGGCGTGACCGCCATCGACCTGGATGGCAGCCCCCATGCGGTTGAGTTCGGGGGCGTGCTGGAAGCGGTTCTCGAAGATCGTCTCGTGCACGCTGGAGCGTCCCTCGGCCTGCGTCATCAGGGCCATCACCTGAGCCTGAAGGTCGGTGGGAAAGCCGGGATGAGGAGCGGTCTCGATCGAGCAGGCGTCGAGCGCACCGTTGCGGGAGACCCGGACCGATCGAGCGCGGCGTTCGACGTCGCATCCGCTCGCTTCGAGGACTGCCAGCAGGGGCTCGAGATCCTCCGGCAGGGCATTCTCGAGCGTCACGTCGCCGCCGGTGATCGCCGCGCCGACGAGGTAGGTGCCGCCCTCGATCCGGTCGCTGATCACCGAGTGGTGTGTGCCGCCTAGGCGCTCGACCCCCTCGACCTCGATTCTCTCGGTGCCGGCGCCGTCGATGCGGGCGCCCATCGCGGTCAGCAGCCGCGCGAGATCCACCACCTCCGGCTCGCAGGCGCAGTTCTCGAAGACGGTGGTGCCGCGTGCCAGGCAGGCGGCCATCAGCAGGTTCTCGGTACCGGTCACCGACCGGCTCGCGAAGCGGAAGCGGTTGCCCATCAGCCGCTCGGCCCGCGCCGTGACGTAGCCGTGCTCGAGATCGACCTGAGCGCCCAGAGCTTCGAGGCCGGCGAGGTGCTGGTCGATCGGCCGCACACCGATGGCACAGCCACCGGGTAGTGAGACACGGGCATGACCGAGTCGCGCCAGGAGTGGTCCCAGCACGAGGATCGAAGCCCTCATCGTCTTGACGAGGTCGTAGTCGGCGTCGTCGGTGACCGCGGTGCCGCTCGGCGTGAGCTCGAGCCGGCTGCCGTCCCAGCGCACCGTGGTGCCAAGGTGCTCTAGCAGCCTCGACATGGTGCGGATGTCCTGCACCAGCGGCAACCCCGACAGGGTGACCGTGCCGTCTGCGAGGAGCGCGGCGGCGAGCGCCGGGAGGGCAGCGTTCTTCGCTCCGGCAGCACGGACGGAACCCTCGAGGCGGGTCGGTCCGGTGATCTCGAAGCGGTCCATCAGCCAGGCGCGGCCACCGCCGCGGCTCTTCTTCCTATCACGACTCGATCGACCCCGGAGAAGTCGCGGATCGGCGCCTCGAAGGAGAATCCCAGCCGGGTGCCGAGCCGTGTCACCGCCTCCGCCTGGCCGTCGCCGACCTCCAGTGCCAGGGCACTGCCGGAGCGCAGCGCGCCGAGCTCGGTGAAGAGGCGGCGATACACGGCAAGGCCGTTCTCGGCGGCGAAGAGCGCCTCGTGAGGCTCGTGATCGAGGATGTCGCGCGAGAGTTTCCGACGGTCGGTCGGCGGCACGTAGGGAGGGTTCGACACCACAAGGTCGATTGCTTCCGGACGGAGCGCGCCGGTGAGGTCTCCGGCACCGACCAGGGCCGTGGCCCCCATCCGGCGACGGTTGGTTTCTGCGACGACCGCTGCGGCCGGCGACCGGTCGAGCGCCACGACCCTCCAGGAGGGGCGCTCGAGCGCCAGCGTGAGGGCGATGCAGCCCGATCCGGTGCCGACGTCGACGACGAGGGCTCGAGGCGGGAGATCGAGCCCGAGACACGCCTCGACGAGGTGCTCGGTCTCCGGTCGCGGGATGAGCGCCCGGCCGTCGACCCGGAACCGGCGGCCGAAGAACTCCCGCTCGCCGACCAGATAGGCGAACGGCTCGCCGGCGAGGCGTCTCGCCAGGTGCTGGAAGTAGCGTCGTTCGACCGCGGGCTCCACCGCGACGTCGTCCCGCGACAGCACCTGGGCTTCCGTCCACCCGAGCTGGTGGGCGAGCAGCAGCGAGACCTCCCTCGAGCCGAACGCCTCGCCGCTCGCGCCGTCGAGTCCCTGCCACTGATCCCGACCCTCGCGCAGGATCTCGCCGACGGTTCGCACGGTGAATCAGTCGATGACGAGCGACTCGTTCTCGCCCGGCTGGAGGGTGACGCTGCGCTCCCAGCGGCGATCGTCGGTGGTCTCGATCGTCACCAGCCATCGCCCCGGCGAGAGGTCATCGAAGTGGGTCTCGCCTCCATAGAGGCGGGTCGAATCCCGCACCCCGCCCCCGGACTGGACATCGCGAAACGGCACGCCCTGCGGCGTCCGGAGACGGACCCGGGCGACCGTCGAGGCGTCGCCGACGAGCTCCGTCACGCGAACGCTCCAGCGGGCCGGTATCTCGAGTGCGACGTCGATCGGCTCGGCGGCGGGTGCGCGCACGTCGAGCTCCGTGGTCGCCGCACCGTTCGCGGCCAGCACCAGGATCCAGTCGCCGTCCGGCAGCGTCGTCAGGCTGGCAAGCCCGTCGCTCGCCACTTGCACGGAGCCGTCCGCCACACCCCGACCCGTCGCATCGACCGCCGCGTAGCGCAGGCGTGAGACGGTGGCGCCGCCGGGGAAGCGCAGCTGCAGGCGCACCCCCTGAACCGGATCGAGCGCCAGGTCGAGCTCCGAGGTGTCGGCTCTCCCGACCTCGAGCTCCATCGCTGAGGTGGCGAAGCCGGCACGAGAGAGCTTCAGTCGGTAGGTCCCCGCCGGCACGTCGGCCATGCGGAAGCGCCCCTGAGAGTCGGTCGTCGCGCTCTTACCCGCGCGCATCCACGGGTTGTCCGGGTCGCTGCCGGTGAGTTCGAGCTGCAGGTCGGTGCCTCCGAGCGGTTCTCCGGTGGCGGCGTCCACGACCGAGCCGGCGACCTCGCTGCCGTCGATCTCGATCGTCACGAAGTCGTCGCGCAGCAGCTCGATCTCCTCGGTGTGGCTGACCCCCCTCTCGAAGCCGCGCACGGTGAGACGGTAGTTCCCGCCGGGCAGGTCGCGGACCGTGAAGCGGCCCTCGTGGTCGGTCTGAGACGTTCCACCCTGCGACGAGTCGATGCCGTTGAGCAGCACGAACGCGCCGGCGAGCGGCGTGCCGCCGGCGAGCACGAGCCCGGTGACCGTCAGCCCCTCCTTGTCGCCGAAGTCGAGGTCGATGGTGGTGTTGCGCTCACCCGGGAGGATCTCGAGCGACTCCTCGAGCGCCCGTCCGCCGAGCGTCCGGACGCTGACGGACCACGATCCCGCCTCCAGCGGCCCGAGGCGGAAGCCGCCCTCGGAGTCGACTGAGCCCTGCTTCCAGAGCCCTCCGGACTGGCGCCAGGCGACCACTTCCGTTCCGACGAGCTCCTCGGCGGCGAGGCCGAGGACGCGTCCCGTGACGAGGGAGCCCGACGTCAGGCGGATCTCGAGACCGAGGATTGGAGCGTCGGTCACCTCGATCGGCTCGGGGAGGGTGGTCGCAGCGAGGTCGGCATGCTCCGCCGTTACGGCGTAGCGACCCGGCTGCACCGAAGCGAGGACGACGGCGCCGTCGCTGCCCGAGCGTGCGGTGAAGTTGCCGGAGAAGCTACCGCCTTCGCGCAGCGACACGAGGGCGCCCTCGACGGCGGCGCCGTCCTCGTCGAGGACCCGCCCCGACACTTCGACCCCCGCCGGCAGGACGAGGTCGAGTGTGTTGATGCCTGGCTCGACCTCCAGCTCCTCCGAGACCCGAGGGCCGTCCGGGAGCTGCACCGTGATCAGGCGCGATCCCGGCTCGACACCCTCCAGGATGTAGCTGCCGTCGCCGCTGACCGTCGCCGGCTGTTGCCGCCGGAAGCGCCTCCGATCTGCACTGTCGACAGCTCGCACCTCGGCGCCGGCGGCCGGCGTGCCGTCCGCAAGCAGCACCCGTCCCTCTACGGTGGCGCCGCGCTCGAGCTCGAGCTCGACCTGGGTCGGGTCGTCCCCCACCTCGAGCTCGATCTCCCCGCGCTCCATCTTCAGCCAGCCCCTCGCGGTGACGCTGATCCGCGCCACCGTCGGCTCGAGATCCTCGATCCTGAAACGACCGTCCTCGTCCGTGGTCCCGCTGCCGAGCGGCATGAAGCCGGAGCTGCTGCCGGTGCCGCCGGAATCTCTGGTGACGAGCACCGACGCACCGGCGACCGGTCCCGAGCCGGCGCCGACGACGCGTCCCTCGAGGGCCGCTCCGTGCTCGAGGCGGATCTCGAGCCCACCGAGGGTCGGCACGACGACGCGCGGCAGGTTGAGCTCGACGAACCCCGCCTGCTCCACCTCGAGGTCCAGCATCTCCCCTTCGCGTCGATCGACGATGCGAAACGAGCCGTCCGCGCCGGTCGTCACGCTCCGGTTGTCGACGAAGTACGAGAAGCCCGCCTGGGTCTTCTCGTAGCCGACCGTCGCGCCGGCGATCGGCACACCGTCGCCGTCGAGCACCACCCCCTCGAGGGTGCTGCCAGGTTCGAGGACGACGAGGCCGACATCGACTTCGCGACTCCCCTCGGCGACGTCGAAGGCCGGCACCGCCTGCGGCGCGTAGCCGGAAGACTCGATCTCGAGGAGGAAACGCCCCGCCGGCACTGCCTCGAATCTGAAGGTCCCTTCGGAGTCGCTTCGCGTCTCCGGGGCGGGCGGTGCGAAGTTGCGCCGGAACCTCGTCAGCTGAGCCGTCGAGGGATCGACTTCCTCCGCGAGTCGGATCGCGGCTCCGCCTACGGGCCTCGATCGACCGTCGACGACAACGCCGACGACGGTGGTGCCGGCACCCAATCGCAGCACGAGCGGGCCGTCGGCGGAGGTCTCCGCGACGTCGGCGACGATCGCCTCGGCCGGCGCGTAGCCCTCGAGTCGGGCGCTGACCCGGTAGGCGCTCCCCGTCGGCAGCCGATCGAGGACAAAGCGGCCGTCACCGTCGGTCGAAGCGTGCCGGATTGTCCCGCGGAACGCCGTTCGCAGCGCCCGAAGGCTGTCGACGTGAGGGGCGGCGAGAACGGTCGCACCGACCGCAGGATCGCCGGCCGGGTCCACGACATGCCCGGCGATCGATGCCGTCGGCTCCAGCAGCAGAGCGAGCTCGACCCCTTCCCTCGGCTCGTCGAAGGCGGGCAATCGGTCGCGGGCGGCCGCGGCGATCGGGGCGACGCTGGCGGGGGTGACCGGCATGCGGAAGGCGCCCGAACCGTCGGTGATCGCCGAGTAGAGCGGACCCCGCAGTCTGTAGACCCAGGCGGCGGCGATCGGCCTGCGATCCTCGGCATCGAGCACTCGCCCCTCGACGACGAGCGGCTCGGGGACGACGAAAGAGTGCTCCCGGCCGAGCGTGCCCTCGTCGCCGGTCAGCCGCACCCGCACCCGCCTTCCATCGGTCATCACCAGGTAGGCCTCCGCTTCGCTCTCGCCTCCCGGCAGCGCGACTCGGCCTTCGCCATCGGTCTCGAGCGTCGCCGGTCGGCTCCAGCCGCCGACGCAGACAGGCACCGCGGCGAGCGGACGGCCGGCGGCGTCGACGACCTGGAGCGACCGCACCACAGGAGACGGCAGGGCTACCGCCACGGAGTCGCCCGCGGAGGCGACGATTTCGCGACTCTCGCCGAACTCCCCGCTGCCGGCCTCGATCTCGTAGTCGGTGTCGGCGGCGAGTCGCAGAACCGTCGTACCGTCGTCGGAGGTTCGCACTGCGAGGAGCTCCGCCCGCCAGCCGATGTCTCTCGTGCTCCTCGGCGGTTCGTCCCTGGGCGTCGCCGTCACCCAGGCGCCGGCGATCGGCGAGCCGTCCGGGGCGGTGACGACGATTCGAGTGGCGACTGCGGGCTTGAGCTCGACCGGCGGAAGCTGAGCCGCCTGGAGGAGCGGCTCGCTGCGGAACGAGTAGCTCTTCATCGCATGGTCGGTGCCGCCGACCTCGACCCGCCAGAAGCCCGGTTCGGGGGCACGAATCGTGAAGGCGCCGCCGCTGTCCGTGACGGCGGTCGCCGCCGCTTCGAGGGGCGCCCCCTCTAGCTGTCGCACGGCCTCGGCGAACGACTCCTCGATCCGGAAGATCGCCACCGGGACTCCCTCGGCGGCTTCGCCGGAAACCGTGCCGTGAATCGGGATGGTGCCCGCCGTCTCCTGCGCGAGCCCTGCCTGCGCCGGGATCAGCGTGAGCAGCAGGAGGGCGAGGTCGCGCAAGGCTCTAACGATCAGGTGGTCGCCTGCTCGGAGGCTTACTTCAGCCGCTCCGCCTGATCGTGGGTGGCGAGCGGGTCGATCAGCGGATCGAGGTCGCCTTCGAGGATCTCGGGCAGGCGGTGGATCGTCAGCGAGATGCGGTGGTCGGTCACCCTGTTCTCGCGGAAGTTGTAGGTGCGGATCTTCTCCGACCGGTCGCCCGAGCCGACCATCTTGCGTCGCTCGGCGCCGAGCTCCGAGTCGGCTTTCTCGCGCTCGATCTCGAGCAGCCGCGACTTGAGCACGCGCATCGCCTTCGCCCGGTTCTTGATCTGCGAGCGCTCGTCCTGACAGGAGACGACGAGGCCGGTCGGAAGATGAGTGATCCGCACCGCCGAATAGGTGGTATTGACTCCCTGGCCGCCGGGCCCCGACGAGCAGAAGCGGTCGATTCGAAGATCCTTCTCCTCGATCTCGACTTCGACCTCCTCCGCCTCCGGGAGGACGGCGACGGTCACCGCTGAGGTGTGGATCCTGCCGGAAGCCTCGGTCTCCGGGACGCGCTGAACGCGATGGACGCCGGCCTCGTACTTCATCCGGCTGTAGGCGCCGGCGCCCTCGATGATCGCCGAGACCTCCTTGACGCCGTTGACCCCCGACTCCGACAGATCGATGATCTCGACCTTCCATTTCCGGCTCTCGGCGTAGCGGGAGTACATACGGAACAGCTCGGCCGCGAAGAGACTCGCCTCGTCGCCCCCGGTTCCCGCCCGTATCTCGAGCACGACGTTGCGATCGTCGTTCGGGTCCTTCGGCATGAGCTCGACCTTGAGCTTCTCCTCGAGGTCGATGGCCCGGGCTTCGAGTGTCGCGAGCTCCTCTTCGGCCATCGTCGCCAGCTCGTCGCCCGCGTCGAGATCGTCGAGCATCTCCTTCGTCTCGTCGCGCTGGGTCGTCACCTCGCGGAACTCCCGATACAGCTCGACCGTGCGGCCGATCTCGGCCAGCTTCTTCGAAGTCCGCCGGTACGCATCCATGTCCGCCAGCAGAGCGGGGTCGGCAAGCGCCTCGGTCAGTTCGGCGTGGCTCTTCTCGAGCTCGGAGAGCTGCTCGAACATCAGGAGATAACGATATCGCAGGCGTCAAGGGGTACCTCCGGTTCGTCGCCGACAGGCCGGGTGCGTCGGGCCGGGGCCGGCACCAGGCCTCGGTGGCGCGTGGCGTCGGTAGATAGGTACGGACCAGGGGTCGGGCGCGTCGGGCCGGGCGGCCGCAGTGGGATTCCGACGCTTCGCAGGATGCGATCTCCGCGCCTGGGTGGCCGGGGGACAGTCGCTCCCGGTCTCGCTCTAGGAGACGATCTGATCGACCGTGACCGACAGCCGCTTCATCATCTCGTGGAGCGTCGTCGGCTTGACCTTGAGAAGCTCGGCCGCCTTTTTCTGCACCCCTCCCGACGCCTGGAGCGCGCGCACCACAAGCTTGCGCTCGTAGTTCGAGACCGCCTCCTTGAGCGGCAGCCCTTCGGGCGGCATCGGTTCGTCGAAGCCGACGTCGGGGCGCTTCTGGCGCACCGCTGGGGAGAGCAGATCGACGTCGATCACCGATCCGGTGGAGAGCACCACGGCTCGCTCGATGACGTTCTCGAGCTCGCGCACGTTGCCCGGCCAGTGGTAGTCGAGCAGCAGCTCCATCGCCTCTGACGTGATCCCCTCGAGCTGCTTCTCGTTCTCTTCACGGAAGGTCTCGAGGAAGGCACGCGCCAGCAGCGGAATGTCTTCGGGTCGCTGGCGCAGCGGCGGCAGATTCACCGTGATGACGTTGAGTCGGTAGAAGAGGTCCTCTCGGAACTCCCCGTCCTCGACACCGGCTTCGAGGTCGGCGTTGGTGGCGGCGATGATCCGCACGTCAGAGGTCAGCGTCTCGACGCCGCCGAGGCGCATGAACTCCTTCTCCTGGATGACTCTCAGGAGCTTCGACTGGGTGTCGATCGGGATGTTGCCGATCTCGTCGAAGAAGATCGAGCCGCCGTCGGCGATCTCGAACAGCCCCTTCTTGGCGGTCACCGCGCCGGTGAACGCTCCGCGCTCGTGTCCGAACAGGTTCGACTCCAGCAGATCGGCCGGCATCGAACCGGAGTTGACGGTCACGAACGGGCCGTCCGAGCGGCGCGAGTTGAGGTGGATCGACTTCGCCACCAGCTCCTTGCCGGTGCCGCTCTCGCCGAGGATCAGCAGGTTGCTCTTGGCGGGCGCCGCGAGCCGAATCAGCTCGAAGACCTTCTGCATCGGCTTCGACTTGCCGATGATGTTGTCGAAGGCGTATTTCTGCTGGAGCTGGTCGCGCAGCGTGATGTTCTCTTTGCGCAGCCGCCGCTGTTCGAGACCCTGCTTGACCGTCAGCAGGACCTCTTCGTTCTTGAACGGCTTGGGGATGTAGTGAAAGGCGCCGTCGCGCATCGCCTCGATCGCGCTCTCGACCGAAGAGTAGGCGGTGATCACCACGACGACCTGGTTCGGGTCCTCCTTGCGGATCTGCTTGAGGACCTCCTGCCCGGTCATCCCCGGCAGCATCAGGTCCAGCAGCACCAGATCGACGTCGCCCTGGCGCAACAGCTCGAGGCCTTCCTCGCCCGAACGGGCGCTGACCGTTTCGTACCCCTCCTGCCGCAGCAGAGACGTCAGGACGTCCTGCAACACCTCTTCGTCGTCGACGATGAGAATCCGCATCAGTCGCCGGCGGTCAGTGTTTCCTGCTGAGTCGGGAGTTCGACGAAGAAGGTGCTGCCCTCACCGGGGGCGGACGACACCCGCAGGCTGCCGCCGTGGCGCTGGACGATGTTGTAGCTGATCGAGAGGCCGAGCCCGGTGCCGCCCTCGTGCAGCTTGGTCGAGAAGAACGGCTGGAAGATCTGGTCGAGTTTGTCGGCCGGGATGCCGCCGCCGGTGTCGGCGACCGCGACGATCACCTTCTCCGGGTGGGAGAGATCGAAGCTCACGGCCAGGCGACCGCCGTCCTTCATCGCGTCGGTGGCGTTGACGACCAGGTTGGTGAAGACCTGCAGCAGCTCGCCGTCGTTGCCCGATACCGTGATCTCTGTCTCCGGTGCGGTGAACGCGACCTCGACCTCGTTCTCCCGGATCCGCTCCTTGAGCAGGTCGAGGCACTCCTCGACGATGAAGTTGAGCGACACCGGCCGCGGCTTGCGCGGCCGGTCGCGCGAGAACTCGAGCAGGTTGTTGACGATCCGCGAGGCGCGGAACGTCTGGCGCTCGACCTTCTGCAGCAGGTCGCGGCGTGGGTCGTCTTCCGGGGTGTTCGCGAGCAGCATCTGAGCGTAACTCGAGATGCCGGTGATCGGAGTGTTGACCTCGTGGGCCACGCCCGCCGCCAGCATGCCGAGAGAGGCGAGTCGTTCCTGCTCCTTGAGAGCGTTCTCGATCGCCACCCGGCGGGTGACGTCGTTGACCATCACGACCGAGGCGCCCTGTCGGTCGGTTGCGACCGGAGCGACGCTCACCTGGAGATAGTGCTCACCCCCTTCGGCGTCGGTCCAGCGAAGCTCGCGAAGGCCGTCGTCGGGGCGGGGGAGGCCGGTCTCACCGAGGAGTGCTGCGAGGGAGCGGCCGGTCAGCTCGCTCGGCTCTTCGCCGAGCAGGTTGGCGAGAGCGGCGTTGGCGCGTTCGACGGTGCCGTGGCCGTCGACCAGCGCGATGCCGGCGGGGGACGACTCGAGAATCTCCTCGGTGGTCTCCTGCAGGTTCGAAACGACCGCCAGCTGCTCCTGAACGCGGCCGAGCAGACGGGCGTTGTCGATCGCCAGAGAGACCTGGTTGAGCAGATTCCGCACCAGGTCGATGTCGTCGCTCGACAGCGCGTTCTCGCCCCGCTTGTAACCGACAACCAGCAACCCGATCGGTCGCTGCCGCGAGGTCAGCGGGAAGGCATAGCGGTAACCGGCGGAGTAGAGCTCGAGGGTCGGCGCCGCCTCCGAGCTGAGACTGACTCCCGAGAGGCTGCGGACGTCGCTGCCCCAGAAGGCGTCGTCGAAGACCTCACGCGACAGCTCCTCCGGCACGCCGGTTTCGTGGCGCTGCGCGCTCAGACGTTCGCTCGTCCCGAGGTAGAGGTTGGCGCGCGCCAGGTCGAAGGTTGCCGTCAGCTCGCCCAGCAGGGCACTCGACAACCGCTCGAGATCTCTCTCCTCGAGCATCTCGCGGCCGAACTCGACGAGTCCCCTGCGGCGTCGGAAGGCACCCCCGTACTGGAGCCTCTCGAGTGACGCGCCGATGCGTCGGCGGGTGGGGATCATCAGGCCGGCGATCATCAGACCCGAGGTGAAAGAGAGAAGCGTGCGGCCGAGCTCGACCGTCTCCGGTACGGCGCGATCGACCGCCAGATTGACGAGCGAGAAGCCGAGCACGCCGATCAGGATGGTCGTTGCCAGCGACAGGGTGTCGCGCACCACGATGCCGATGTCCCACAGCTTGTAGCGCAGGATCGAGTAGGCGAAGGTCAGCGGTACCAGCGCCAGCGGTGCCACCGCAGCGGTCGTCAGGTAGGGCGGCCACTGGAGGTCCAATGAGCGTGGCACCAGGTAGAGGGTGACGAACGGCAGGTAGCCGGCCAGAAGGCCGATCGCAATCCAGATCGACTGCCGCAGCGGCTCGGAGTCCCGTCCGCGCCGCAGCCGGGTGAAGAGCACCGCGGCCGACGCGAGGGCGAAGCCGGCCAGCTGGAACAGCACGAGCTGGTCGAGCAGCCTGGTACCGCCGGCGACGTTGCCGCCCGAGAGTACGCGGCCGCCGAGGAGGATCAGGTCGGCCTGGGCGAGCAACAGGAATGCCGCGGGCAGGTAAAGGAACGGAATCCAGCCGAGCCGCTTCTCGAGACTCGGCAGCGGTCGCGGGAAGATGAGGAACAGATGGAGCGTCAGCGGGGCGAGCAGGATGCGCCCGAGCTCCTCGGAGATGTAGATCCACTTGCCGACCGTGTCGAACGGCGGCTGGGCGGAGGCGACGTAAACGAGGCCGGAGACGAGGCACCAGAGGTAGAAGAGCCTTCCCGCACGCTCGCGATCGCGCAGCAGGGTGTAGAAGCCGATGAACAGGTAGCCGATGCCGATGACGGCGAGGAGCAGGTACTGCCAGTCGATCGCGAGCCCCGGCCGCTCGTAGCGCACCTGAGCAGGAATGCCGGCGCGCTCGATCAGGAGCTCGCTCTGCGGCCGCTCCCGCAGCGCCCGCACGAGCGCCTCGCGTGTCGGCGCTTCGGAACCGTTGACGAGGACGATCTGATCGCCCTCGAGCAGGCCCGTAGATTCAGCCGACACCGCGGCGACCGCCCACGTGCCGCCGGCCGCCTCGGGCTCGAAGCCGAGCTGCTGGAAGCTGCCGACGTTGCGGTAGAGACTGGCGGCTCCCAGAAGCGCCACACCGATCGCCGCCAGGACGGCGACGACGAGGAACAGATGGCGACTGGGGCGATGCGGCATCACGGACGACTCCATGAGAAACATTCGCACGATTCGTGCCACGAATCAGCGCATTGAAGGGGCCGAAAAGCCATGATTTGAAGGGAATTTAGCACAACTATCCAGAAATTTGGATTCACGAGAGCCGATTGGATTCAACCGTCTGCATGACGGCCTTCGCGACGGGCTCCAGGCTCGCCGAAGTCGCCCGTTCGGCCGGCCGCCTGCACAGGGTGTGTCCGCTCTGAGCCAGCGGCGCCTGATTCCGCTCGCCGCCAGCGGTTTGCTCTGACTCAGCTGCCTGCTTGCTCAGGGCATTCTCGCCCTGAACCAGCGACACCTGAATCAGCTCGCCGCGAGCGGATTGCTCTGATTCAGCTGTCTGCCTGCTCAGCGCGTTCTCGCCCTGAGCAGGCGACACCTGAACCGGCTCGCCGTCAGCGGCGAGCTGGTTCAGAACTTGACAGCGAGCCCACCCGTGACGCGACTGCGGAGCTCGTCGAGATCCGCTTCGCTGTCGGGCAGGGTGCCGCGCGACACTTCCATGTTGAGCTGAACGGCCCAGTTGGAAGCGAGCGTGCTCAGGATACCCAGATCCTGGGTCAGCATGAGCTGGAGTCGCTGCAGGTCCATCAGTTCGAGGCGCTCTTCCTCCTGGAGCGGCTCGAGATCCTGTTCGAGGTGGTGGAAGGCGACAAAGACACCGGTCGCCGACTGCTCGAACTGGGTATCGACCGAAGTAACCATGTAGCGGACGTTGTTCTCGTAGGGGTGGTCGCCGTCCGCCAGCACGAGGGTACCCCCGCCGCCCTCGCCGAGATTGGACTGCAGGCGCGTCCGGATCGTCGGTGAGAGCCGCTGGGTCATCGCGAACTGCAGCTCGGGTACGGCGTCCCCATGAACCAACTGCAGGTTCTCGTGATAATTGAAAAAATTCTCGTCGAAGTGGAGGCGCAGGGACTCGTCGAACCGGCGATGGATCGCCGAGATCGAGAGCTTCTCCTGCCGATCCTCGAACTTCGACAGTACGAGCTGGTAGCACTCGGCAGCCGCGCGTTCGCAGGAGGCGTAGTCGCGGAAGTAGCCGGTGTGAAAGTCGTTCAGGCGCCGCGCCTCGATCGGGTCGTCGTGCATCTTGAGGCTGGCCGAAGTAGCGGCCCGCCAGGAGTCGTTGAGCTGCACCACCACGCCGCCCTGAGGCATGAGCGACACCGAGCCGTCTCGCAGGGTCGAGTAGACCCCGTACTCGACGAGGACCGAGGGATGAACCGAAGTACCGGCGCGGCCGAACACCTCGACCCGCTCCTGCGGAAGGTGATCGAGCCATTCCGAGTCGGCGAGATTGAGGTCGCGGTCGCGGTAATAGACGCCGGCTTCGAGCCGTGAGCGTTCGCCGATCCGCGTGGTGTAGTTGCCTTCGAGATTCCAGGTGCGGCTGGCGCTCGGCAGCTCGAGGAGCGAGGCGTTGCCCGCTCCGGCGAGGAAGTTGTTCTCCTCGGTGTACCAGGCCGCTGCCCGTGCTTCGCCGTCTTCTCCGACGTCGCGCGACCAGGCGAGGCGATGGCTCGCCAGCCCGATCCGCCCGTCCTCGGTCGGCGCCGTCCGCAGCCGGTTGTCGATCGAGGTCACCTGGATGCGGTGCTCCCCGACTCCGCTCACATCGACCGAAACGGCCTGCGAGTGGCCGCCGGCCATCGTCTGGAGGCCGGAGGTCGATTCCAGCGCGACGAAGCGCCCTTCGACACCGACGTTGATGTCGTCGATCTCACCTTCGACCGCGACGTGCCCGCCCTTGAGCTGCGCGCCTCCCGCGGTCGCCAGCGAATCGACACCCGTGACCGTCCTCATCTGTGCGGAGAGACGATCGACTCGCGGCAGCACCGGATCTCCCTCGTAGACGGCCGAGGCGAGATCGATGTCGCGCAGCACGTCGGTCGGGATCTGCTTACGCACCGACCAGAAGTCGGTCGAAGAGTCCGCCGCGTTGTCGCGGCCGCGCAGCTCCATCTCGAGGAACTGCGCCGCATCCGAACTCGCGCGAGTCAGGAGGGCGACTCCCGGGATGAAGCCGGGCTTGAAAGCGACGATCTTGTAGAGGCCGGCGGGGAGCGACTCGAAAGAGAAACGCCCGTCCTGATCCGCCGCGACCTTGCGCAGCGACAGATCGGCGAGCTGGTACGCGTAGACCTGACTGCCGGGCAGTGGAGCGCTCTCCACCCGGACCTGCCCGCGGACGTATCCGGTGGTCGCGAGCGCACTTCCGGGAAGGGAGGCGCCGCTGGCGGGAGCGGTCGACGGGCTCTCTGCGGCGAGCGGCGCGGCCGCGAGGGCGATCAGGCCTGCTGCCCAGGCGAACGGCTGTCGAGCGAGGCGTCGCCAGACAACGCTCCACCGAGCGCCGGAGCGGCGTTCGGCGGGCGAGCTGCACAACCTTGCTGTCGTCGCGTTCATACGAGTTGCCTATTCCACAGTATACGTCCGGCATCGGCGAGGTGTCAAAACGCGAAGAGCCCGAAGAGATCGCCGGCATCGATGTGGTCACTGTCTCTCGAAGGTCGAAAACGGGCCTCTGCAGGTCGAAAACGGGCAGCCGGAAACCGGTATTCCCGTTCCGGGGAGGTAGATCGGGCGGGAGCCTCCGTGCTCAGCGTGGCAGGGTGGTGTGGGGGGTGTAGGCAGCCGCGAGGGCGAGGATCGCGAACTCCCGATTGCCGCGCCGCGACGGGAGCGAGCGGCGCAGCGCCGCGGCCGCGCTGTCGAGGGTGGCGCCGGTGGTGAAGACGTCATCCACGAGCACGGGGCACGGTCCGAGCGCGGCCTCCAGGCTGCGAGGGTCGCGCTGGTAGCGCCTGCGGGGAGCGAAGGCGTACCGGACGTTCGTCCGCCGATCTCTGCGGTCGAGACCGGTCTGCGGCACGGTGCGCCTTCGTCGTCGCAGGGCTGCGACGACGGGCAGCGAGAGCGTCCGAGCGACGCCCGAGGCGATTCGTTCCGCCTGGTTGTAGCCGCGTCGAAGGTCGCGCCAGCGATGAAGTGGCACCGGTACGACGCTGGTGGCTTCGCCCAGCTCGGCCCGGCGCAGGGTAGCGAGCGATCTCCCCAGCGCCTCGCCGAGGAACTCGAGGCGACCGAACTTGAGTCCGGTGACGACGGCCGACAGCGGCGGCTCGTAGGCCCACCCGGCGATCGCGCGGTCGAAACTCTGCGGTCGTCGTCGGCAGGCGGAGCATCGGAACTCCGAGCCGGCCGAGCGGTCGGCGATCCTGATCAGGCAGCCGGGGCAGCGGCCGGTCCTCGCCTCTCGGCAACCTGTCCGGCAACGCCGGCAAAGGTGGAAGTCGTCGATACCGTCCGCGACCGAGCTGCGGCAGCCGAGACACAGCGGCGGCAGGAGCCAGTCGAGGCAACGCCTGAAGCTCCGTCCCAGCCGGCCGTCTGTGACATTCATCCGTCTCCTCCGTAGACCTCTAGGGCGACACTGCACCCGACCCTGCAGACGTAACGGCGACGGCTATACTTGCGGCCGCCGCCGGGCTGTTCTTCGCGCGATGACCGACCCCATGGCTGCAGTCGAGAAAGAAGGAGACGTTCGTTGACGCCGATGTCGAACCCGCCCCGCCCCCGTCACGCCCTGGTCGGCATCAGGGGCTTCCTGCTCGTCACGCCGCTCGTGATCGTCCTGGCGCTGTGCGCGGCGACCGCCGAAGCTCAGGACTACACCTGGACGGTCTCGGCGATGGGCGGAGTCGGTGCCGCGCTTTCGGAAAGCGGCGGCACGGAGCCGGGCTTCCAGCTCGGCCTCGCCCTCCAGTTCGAGCCGGGCTCGAACGTCTTCCTGCGTCTCGGGCAGCTCGACTTCGAGACCGGTTCCTCGGTCGGTGCCGTCACCGATGGCTCCGCGACCTACGCGATCGTCGGCGGCGAGTACCAGTTCGCCGAGAGTTTCTACGACTCGGGTCTATTCCTGGGGCTCGGCGCCTACGATCTCGAGAGCCGGCGCATCCTGCCGGGCGACATCCTGGCGCCGGCAACTTCCGACACGGTTCTCGGCCTGGCACTCGGTGCCACCGGAGAGTTCAAGATCACGCCCAACTTCGTGTTCATTGCCGAGATCGTCGGCCACGTGCTCGATTCGGACGTCATGCGCGTCCTGGGCACCGCCCACGCCGGACTTGCATTCCACTTCTGATCCCGCCTCGAACGCCCGGCGTCGCGCACTGCTCGTCGGCCTGAGCGTTACCGGCCAGCCGCCCTCGGTGGTCGAGGAGCACCTCGACGAGCTGGCGGAGTTGACGACGAGCGCCGGAGTCGAGGTCGCGGCGCGGGTTCTGCAGTCGCGCAAGGCGCCCCACCCGCGGACGTTCATCGGCCCCGGCAAAGCGGAGGAGGTGGGCGCCGCGGCGAAAGGGGCGAAGGCCGACCTGCTGATCTTCGATGACGACCTCTCCGGCTCCCAGGTCAAGGCGCTCGAGAAGATCGTCGACTGTCAGGTGCTCGACAGGAGCGGCCTCATCCTCGAGATTTTCCAGCAGCGGGCGAAAAGCAAAGAGGCGCGGACCCAGGTCGAACTCGCCCGACTCCAGTACCTGTTGCCGCGCCTGACCCGGCGTTGGAGCCATCTTTCGCGCCAGGTCGGCGGTATCGGCGTGCGCGGCGGTGAGGGCGAGACCCAGCTCGAGGCCGACCGCCGGATGCTGCGCAACCAGATCGCGCGCCTCGAGAAGGATCTGAAGAAGGTGGAGAAGACGAGGAAGGTCCAGAGCCGTGGCCGCCGCCACGCCAACCTGGTGGCGCTCGCCGGCTACACCAACGCCGGCAAGTCGACCCTTTTCAATCGGCTGACCAGGGCCGACGTGCTCGCCGAGGACCGCCTCTTCGCCACCCTCGATGCCCGCCTCAGGCGCACCGTGCTCTCCGACGGCACCCCGGTCGTCTACGCCGACACCGTCGGCTTCATTCGCAAGCTGCCCCACCACCTCGTGGCGAGCTTCAGGAGCACGCTCGAGGGAATCCGCGAGGCCGACGTCGTGCTGCACGTCGTCGATCGCAGCCACCCGCAGTGGCGAGAGCATCTCGAGGTCGGCAACGAAGTGCTGGCCGACATCGGTGTCGAGGACGAGCAGGTGCTCGTCGTCTACAACAAGATCGATGCGGCGCCGGGGGCTGCGGTGGAAGACGGAGCGATTGCGCTCTCCGCACTGGAGGGCTCCGGCCTGGACAGGCTGGACGAGGCACTGCGCGAGCGCTTCTCGCCGGTCGAAGGACTCTCCGGAGATTCGCCGGCCGCGTTGGCCCAGGGGTAGCCTGGACCGGGCTGCGATCGGCTACTCGATCGACCGGATCGCCAGGTCGAACGGGTGCATCGAATCGGGCGCGATGCCCGGGTCGGGTTCGCCGGCGCGATCGAACACCTCGATCACCTGGTGGTAGATCTCGTCGGCCTGCTCGCGGCTGTCGCCGATGGCAGTCACGCCCATCTTGCCGAACTGCGACAGCGAGCCGATCATGTGGAACACCGCGCCGGTCTCGCTCGCCGGGTCGAAGCCGACGCGGCTGCCGGCGAGGATGTCCATGAAGTCCTCCGTCAGCAGGCCGCGGTAGGAGGGGGAGCTGAGGTTGTCGGTGGCGACGTAGAACTTCTCGATCCCGGTGGCGGAGCGGTAGAGGCCGGTCGAGGGATCGACCGCGCCCGAGGTGAGGAACTGGAGCGCCAGGAACGGCCCGGTGGTGCCCCCCATCCTCAGGTTGATCTCGATCGCCGGCAGCTTCCACTCGCCGTCGGCGCCGCGGAAGGCGAGGAAGTCGACGCCGAAGCGGCTCACCACGCCGCGGTCGCGCAGTACCTCGCCGACCTTGTACCCCAACTCGCCCAGCCGACGCCGGTAGGCGGGGTCGGCCGGGAAGCGGCAGCCCAGGTAGGTCTGCCCCGTGCTGCCGCCGAGGATCTGCTCGTGGGTCGAGATGAGATCGATGTCGCCTGCCGGACCGATGCGGAGCTGGGCGCTCGGTGAGCGCACCTCGGAGGCCTCCATGAACTCCTCGACGATGCCGCTCTTGTCATCGAGCTTGGCGAGGAAGTGTTCGTGGGTCTCCTCGGCACTCGCGCACTCGAGCCGACCGAGTGCCTCCTCGATGCTCCCTTCCGCCGGCGGGTAGCGGAACACCGCGTTACCGGCGCCGGCAAAGCTCTCGTCGAGCTTGACGACCGCCTTGCGGATGTCCGGCTCGGCGTCGCGCAGATTCGACAGGGCTTCGATCACCTGCTCGCGGCTGCGAATGTCCTCGAACCCTCGTGGCATGTCGAGGCCGGCTGCCGCGAACACCTTGCGGCTGCCCGACTTGGTGCCGAGGTCGAGCAGCTCGGGTGCGACTCCGTTGAGCGGCACCCCTATCTCCCGTGCCAGGCGCGCTTCGAGCTCGCTCGAGTTGAAGCAGGTCAGGTAGGAGTGGGTCGTGCGCGCGGCCAGGTCCCGCAGTCTTGCGACGACGCGGGGCCGTTCGAGCACCTTGGCGGTCAGCGGCGCGGCGCTCGAGTCGTAAAGCGGCAGCAGCGTCAGCCGCTCCCGGGCGTCGCGTGTCGAGACGCCGTGCAGCAGGTCGAGGTAGTACTCGATGATCTCGGGGTGGAGCGGCTGGCTGGTGAGGTAGACCACCCTGGCGCGCGGGTCGCGCAGGCGGATCAGGGTGAAGAGCAGCCGCTCCTCGTACCCGGAGGCGCCGCGGATCTTCTTGAGCTCGTCGACGTCGAGCGACAGCGACGGGACGACGATCGAGGTGTAGCCGGTGCGCTCCTCGCTCTCGACCAGCTTCCAGACCGACAGCAGGTCGCGGATGCTCTCATCCTTCCCGGCGGTCGTTTCGGATTCCCTCACCGTTGCTCCCCCGCGGTGTTCGTGTGACTTTGAAAGTTCAGGCTAGCAGTGCCGTCCTACTCGGCGTACATCTGGACGTCGGTGCCGAAACGGTCGGCGATCTCGAGCAGCGCCCCGAGGTCGGGATGACGCACGATGGCCCAGCCGTCGGAGAGCAACGTGCTCTTCCAGTTGCGGCGCGGCGTCCCCGGCGGCAGCAGCTCGACCGAGACGACGTGGCGATGAAAGCGGGTGAGGAAGCCTTCCAGGCCTGTGATGCCGGTGATGCGGCCGCGCCCCTTCGCCCGCTTGAAGATGATGGCGCTGTTGTAGCGCCGCTCGATCGGCTGGCTGAGACGCCCGTGCACCACCGCCTCGGCCCAGCCCGAAAAGACGTCGATGTCGCAGGCGTAGTTCATGATCTCGACCGACCGCGCTCCCGGAGGTCGGGCGCCGATCTCGCCGAAGACCGCTTCTCCCTCGGAGGTGCGGAACCACTCCATGTGGGTGAAGCCGTCGCGGTAGCCGAGCGCCTCGAGCACCCCGTGACCGAGCTTCACGCCCGCCGCCAGCTCGGGCCGCTCGACGTCGCGCAAGGTCACCGTCTGCGGGCTGATCCACTCGACGGTGCGGGCCACCAGCGGCCGCGGCCGGTACCAGGAGACGTTGTGGTAGAGCACCTCGCCGCCAGCGCAGATGGTGTCGAAGGTGTACTCCTCGCCATCGATGAATTCCTCGACCGAGACCACCGGCACGTGGCGCAGCAACGGCATGACGGCGTCGAGCTCGCCCCGATCGTCGACCCGGTAGGTGTCGGCCGAACCGGCACCCGCGATCGGCTTGAGGATGAGCGGGAAGCCGATGCTCTCGGCCGCCTCGTAGCAGCCGCGGGCGGTGCTCTCCTTCGAGTGCCGCGGCACCCGAAGGCCGGCCTCTTCGAGCACCTGCTTCATCCGCTCCTTGTCGCGGAAGGCGTGCGCCTGGGCGACCGTAAGTCCGGGCAGGCCTAGCGCCTGACGCAACTCGGCGGCGAGCAGGACGAGCGGCTCCCACAGGGTCTCGACCTTCTCGATCGGCGCTCGCGAGTGGTAGGAGCGCACCGCGTCGAGGACGGCGCCGCTGTCGAAGAGCGTCGGCACCTGCAGATAGTCGTCGAGCGCCTCGCGGGTCTGCGACGGCAGCGCCGCCACCGGCTGGTCGCCGACGCCGACCACCTTCGCGCCGACGCTCGCCAGACCGCGGGCGAAGAACGGCATCTCCGACGGGAAGGCGGGGGCGAGCATCAGGACGCGCATCAGCCGGACATCTCCACGCGGATCGTCGAGACGATGGTGCGCAGCGCCTCGACGACCTTCTCGGTCTCCGAGTGGCGGACGATCACGTAGCCCTCGCCCTCGTAGCTCGAAGCCTTGGGCTGACCCTCGCGCGGCAGCCGCGCCTCGACGACGAGGTCGCCGACCGCCTGCTGCGCCTGCTCGAGACCGCGCACCGCGGCGACCCGCCCGCCCCCCTGGCCGCGCAGGAAGGCGGCGCCGGCGGCATAGCGCCGATACGGCGGATCGAACGCCTCCTCGATCATCAGCCGGCACCAGGTCTCGTAGAAGTCGATGTCGTGGGCGACGGAGATGAGGGTGGTGATCTGCGCCCCCGGCGGTCGCGCGGCGACCTCTGAGATCGCCAGCGAGCCGTCTGGCCGCCGGAACCACTCCATGTGCGTCAGGCCGGTTTCGAGACCCAGCACCTCGACGGCGCGATAGGCGGCGTCGCGGATGTCGTCGTGCTCGGGTTGGTCCGCTTCGCGCGGCAGCAGCACGCACCACTGGATCCACGAGTTGCGCAGCACCTCGAGCGGGGTCGGCAGGTAGCGCGTCTGCGAGTGCCACACAGGCTGCCCGCGGACAAAGACGCTGTCGAACGAGTGCTCCTCGCCGACCACGAACTCCTCGAGCATCGCCGGCTGGTCCGCGGTCGGCCGCAGCACGCCGATCGCCTCGGCGAGCGAGCGCTCGTCGTCGACCCGGAAGGTGCCGACCGCACCGGCGCCGGCCGGCGGCTTGACGACCAGCGGGTAGCCGGTGGCGCCCGCGAACACGCGCGCCGCGTCGAGGTCGGCGGCGAGGCCGTGGCGAGCGCACGGCAGCCCCGCTTCGCGCAGCACCGTCTTCATCCGCGCCTTGTCGCGGAAGTTGAGCGCCGCCTCCAGCCCGAGGCCGGGAATCCCCAACGCCTCGCGGGCGCGGGCGAGCGGCACCTGCATGTGCTCGAGAATGCCGATCAGCCGGTCGAGCCCGCCCATCTGCTCGGCGAGCCCGCGCGCTCCCGCCTCCAGCTGGCCGGCGTCGAGAGCGTTGTCGATCCGCCAGTGACCGGCGAGCCGCTCCCTCACGTCGTCGGGAATCCGCTCGACCGGGTCGTGCGACACCAGGCCGAGGCGCACGCCGGGGAGCTTCTGGGCCGCACGGACGAAGCGCAGCGTCGTCGGCGGGAGATAGGGGGCCACGAAGGCGACGTTCACGATTCGGGGAGTCTACGTGTCCGAAGCGCCGATCTGCCATAGTCCGCGGTCGTGAAGATCTGTCTGCTCGCCTCCGAACTGGCGCCGTTCGCCAAGACCGGTGGGCTCGGAGACGCGGTCGCCGGCCTCGCCGGCTTCCTCCACGACGAGCGCGTCGATCTGCGGCTCTTCCTGCCGCACTACTCGAGCGCGAAGGTCGAGGGGTGGGTGCCGGTCGAGTTCCTCCAGGGCATCCACACCGAGGTGGCGGGGCGGCAGGTCGAATGGAGCGTCCACACGGCGCCGCTGCCCGGCAGCTCGCTGCCGGTCTACCTGATCCACTGTCCTGCGCTCTACGACCGCGCCGGCATCTACGACGATCGCGGGGACGAGCACCTGCGCTTCAGCTTCTTCGTCCGCGCGGTGATCGAGTCATGCCAGCGGATGGGGTTCGGCCCGGACGTCTTCCACGTTCACGACTGGCACACGGCAATGCTGCCGCTCTACCTGCGGGCCCACTACCGGTGGGACTCGCTCTTCGCCCGCACCAGGACGCTCCTGACGATCCACAACCTCGGCTACCAGGGGATCTTCCCGGCGCGCGAGGTCGAAGCGCTCGGCTTGTCCCAGGCGCGAGGGCAGCTCCACCAGGAGGAGCTCGGCCGCGGTCGGATCAACTTCATGACCACCGGGCTCCTGCACGCCGACGGACTTTCCACGGTGAGTCCGACCCACGCCAGGGAGATCCGGACCCCGGAGTTCGGCTTCGGCCTCGACCCGTTGCTGCGAGCGCGCTCCGGCGACCTGGTAGGCATCCTCAACGGGGTCGACTACGGCGAGTGGAACCCGGCGACGGATCGCTTCCTGCCGCATTCCTATTCGGCAGCCGATCTCGAGGGGAAGGCGTGGAACAAGCGGGCGTTGTGCGAGGAGGCGGGGCTGTCGACCGACGCCGAGCTGCCGCTTATCGGCATCGTCTCGCGGCTGACGGCGCAGAAGGGGTTCGACCTGTGCTTCGAGGCGCTACCGTCGGTGCTCGGTCGCCGCCCCTGCCAGGTTGTCGTGCTCGGCAGCGGCGAGCGCCGCTACGAGGAGTTCTTCCACAGCCTTGCCCGCCACTTCCCGGGCCGGGTGCACTTCCGCAACGGTTTCGACAACCCGCTGGCGCACCGGATCTACGCCGGGGCCGACCTTTTCCTCGTGCCGTCACGATTCGAGCCGTGCGGGCTGACGCAGATGTACTCGCTGCGCTACGGAACCGTGCCGGTGGTGCGCAAGACCGGCGGTCTCGCGGATTCGGTGGAGCTCTACGACCGCTCCCGCAACACCGGCACCGGCTTCGTCTTCGACAGCTTCGACGCCGAGGGGCTGCGCTGGGCGATCGACTACGCCCTCGACTCCTGGGCCGATCCGGCCGGCTGGCGCGAGCTCGTCGCTCGCGGCATGGCGCAGGACTTCTCCTGGGAGCGGCAGGGGCCGCTCTACCTCGACCTCTACAGCCGACTCAGGTGAGCTCGGCGAGGTACTTGGGCAGCATCTCGCGCCACGTCGGCCAGTTGTGGTCGTAGTCCGGGCCCCAGGCGTCGACCCGGTTGGGGACTCCCTTGTCGCCCAGCACGCCGGCCATCCGCCAGCTCTCCTCCGGCGCCTCCCACTGCCCCTCGCCGGTCGCCAGCAGCACGAAGCGCTCACGGAGCTTCTCGAGCTGCGGGCCGCCGTCGAGGCCGGGAAGGTAGTGGAGGGGTGAGGCGAAGTAGAAGTCGTCGCTCCACTCGCCGTCGAGCCAGCGGGAGAGGTCGTAGGTGCCGGAGAGCCCGATCGCGGTCTTGAAGATGTGGGGATGGCGGCAGAGCGTCGAGACCGCGGCGAACGCGCCGATCGACGCTCCGGCGGTGACGATCTCCATCTCCGGGCTGTTGCAGTCCTTGCGGATCGCGCCGGCGAGCTCGTCGGCGATGAAGCGGTCCCAGCGGGTCTGCACCCGGGCGCGGTGGGCTCCCGTCCCCTCGCGCGAGGTCCAGGCGCGGCCGGCGATGCTGTCGCACGAGTAGATCTTGATCCGGCCCGCTTCCAGCAGCGGCGAGAGCACCTGAATCATCAGGAAGCGCTCACACTCCTCGGCGTCGCCACCGGCGGTGGGAAACAGCAGCACCGGGGTGCCGGAGTGACCCCAGCGCACGATCGCCAGGGTCTGCTGGAGGTGCTGCGAGTACCAGTCGGTGCGCAGTTTCATGATGCGGCTCCCGCTCCTTCCTCGGCCCGCCACTGCTGGATCCGCTCCCAGAAGTAGTCGGTGAACTCGTCATGCTCGTGCTCGGGGAAGAGCACCTCGACCTTCTGGCGCACGGCGTCCTTCGCGAAGTCGGTGGCGAAGAAGTCGGTCAGCACCTCGTCGAGTCGGCCGAGATGGGTCGCGCAGAACTCCTCGAAACGGTCGGCTTCGAGTCGCTCGCGGGCGATCGCGCCGTAGGCGGCGAGGCGCTCACGGTAGGGCAGACCCCGGTCCGCCACTTCGTAGTAGGGCTCCCACGACAGCGTCTTGCGCATCGGCCGGTCGGTGGCGGCGCAGAAGAGACTCCAGCGCAAGAGGGCGCCGATCAGCCACGGGAAGTGGTAGTGAAGGCTCGTCACCTGCGAGTCGGGGCAGGCGTTGGCGAAGTCGATCGGGTGGAAGGTGCCGTTCGAGCGCATCGTCTCGCACGAGTTGAAGTCCCAGCCGAAGAAGGTGTTGATGGTGAGCGCGATGTCCTCGAGCAGACGCGCCTCGTCCGGCTCCACGAAATCGCGCGCGACTTCGTAGCGGGCGTGGAGCGGCGCCCCGGCGTCGTAGCGCATCAGCCGGACCTGGGGGCCGATCCCGAGGGCGCGGACAAAGAGGTCGAACGGCTCGACCGCCGCCTGCAGGTGCATGAGCTTGGTCTCGCTCTCCTCGTAGGTGGCGCGCAGCTGTTCCTCGTCGTCGATCTTCTGCACGCCGACCCAGGCGCCGCCGTCGTAGGGCTTCATGAAGAGCGGATAGCCGAGACGCTCGCCGACCTCGCCGAGGTCGAACAGCCTGGCGTAGCGCCTGAGCGTCGGCTCGAGATCGGCTTTCGGCTCGTACGACTTGGGGGGCACCATCCAGGTGTCGGGCACCGGCAGACCGAGGCGCATCATCGCGCAGTAGGTGGTCTGTTTCTCCATCGACTGGATCGACCACGGGTTGTTGAAGACGTAGAGGTCGTCCATGACGACCGCCTTCTTGATCCACTCCCGACTCGGGTAGTACCAGTGGGTGAGCCGGTCGAGCACCACGTCGTAGGGACAGGGTCCCTGGAGGCGGAACGGCTCGATCATCACCCGCTCGACGGCGAAACTGACGACATCGTCGCCGATCGGCAGCGCGAGATCGAGCTGCCGGATGAGCTCCTCGTAGCACAGCGGCCAGCAGACGTCGGCGCCCAGCGACAACCCGATCTTCCGAATCATTCCCGCTACCTTTCTTCGTACCCGTGAGGAGCGGCAAGCATAGCCTCAGCAGGAAGTTGGTAGGAAGTTCAGGCTACTCGTAGTACATCCACAGCGGCCCCGGGAAGAGCCACGACAGCCCCTCGCGCAGCCGGTCGCGCCAGTTCTCCCAGTTGTGGCCGTCGCGCGCCTCGACGTAGCGCACCTCGGCGCCGACCTGCTGCAGCACCGGCACCAGCGAGCGGTTCTCGTAGATCAGCGACTCGTAGACGCCGCACGACACGAAGATCCGCTCCGCCGGCTTGCGCGGCTCGTCGCGGAAGGCGTTGACGAAGCGCACCACCGGATCGAACGCCTCTCCACGCTCGTGCTGTTCGAAGAGATCGGAGAAGGCGAAGGAGCCCGACTGCAGCAACAGCCGGCCGAACACGCCGGGGCGGCGGTAGGCGGCCGAGAGCGTGGCGACGGCGCCGAAGCTCGCGCCCATCAGCCCGCGCTGAGCGGGCTCGGCGATCACCGGGAGCTCCCGCTCGAGGCGCGGCAGAAGCTCGTCGACCAGGAAGGCGTCCTGGCGTTCGTCGGCCGCGTACTCGTTCAGTCGGTCGGGAGAGTCGGTGAAGACGGCGATGAGCGGCGGGATCTCGAGCGCGTCGATCAGGTTGTCGAGCACCGTCTGGAGCGCGGCGAAGCGCAGGTAGTCGCGCCCGTCGTGGACAATCAGGAGCGGGTAGCGGCGGCGCCGCCGCCGGCTGGCGGGAAGGTAGACCTCGACCGTCCGCGACTCGCCGTAGGTCTCGCTCGCGAACTCCAGCTCGAAGGTCGAGCCGCCGCGAACGCCGGGCGCAGGCTCGACCCAATCGGGGCGCTCGTAGCCGTCGCCCTGGAGGACGGAGTTGGCGCCGAAGGGGTCGTGGGCCAGATGCTGGTTGAGAGGATCGCGGAGCAGCCTTTTGCGGCCGTCGCGCCTCACCTCGATCTTGTACTCGACCCGTGAGTGCAGGGGGACGTCGATCGTCAGCAGCCAGAGGTCGCTCTCGCCGAGGCGCTCGAAGCGCTGCGAGGCCGGGAGGCCGTAGATCCAGTGCCGCAGCCGGACCGACTCCGCCGCGCCGCGGTAGGCGAACGTCGCACGGGTGCCGCGCACGTGGGGGAAGTCGTGCCCGGCGAGCAGTGCGTCGACCTCCTCCGAGGTGGTCGGCGGGTTGGCCCTGAGCGCCCGAAGGTCGAGCTTTGCGGTCTCCGGCGTCACGCTTCGAGCACCTCCCACTCCGGGCGGCCGATCCTCGAAGTCGCGCCGTCGGGGGTGAGGTGGAGGGCGTCGCTCGCTCGCCAGCGCCCGTCCCGGCCCTCGAGCTTCGAACCGCGATCGAGACCGACACACGTGAGCGGCGCGAAGCGTCGGGTCAGTAGCTTCACCCGCCGCGGGTCCGAGCTTCTCAGCCGGCGGCCGGCGTCGGGCAGCGGCAGGACTCCCCGGAACAGGCCGAGGCCGCGATCGAGCAGCTCGGCGTTGCCCGCGCCCCACGGAGGATGGTCGTGGAAGAGGACGATGTGGGAGCCGGCGACCATCGCCCCCGCCGACCAGGCGACGAGCGTCTTGCCGGCGAGCAGCGGCACCAGGTCGAACAGTCGCATCCGGTTGAGCAGCAGCGCGACGTGACCGCCGGCGATCACGACCGCGTCGCACTCCGTCAGCTCGCTTTCGATCGCGCGCCGCTGGTGCGCGACCGCTTCGCGCTCCGCCGGTCGCCACGTCGCCGCGAACTCGGCATGCACCTCGGTTACCCGCTCGAGATGGTGCCGATCGAGCCGGCGGACGGCTTCCATTGCCGCGTCCGCTTCGCCGGCGGCGAGGGGAGAGGAGTGCTCCTCGGCCAGCGCGTCGAGTTCGCGCCACGCGTCGAGCGCATGGTCGAGCCGCACGCGGTAGAGGCGCTGCAGCCTCTTGAGCACCAGCTGCCGCTCCCGATGGGCGTCCGCGAGCTCAGGATCGAGATCGAAGACTCTTTCCGAGCGCGCGTAGATCGACAGGTTCGTCCCCTTGCTGCCGAGGCCACGTGGAGGCCGGTCGTTCTCGTTCTCTTTCCAGCCGGCGGTGATCAGGCCTACCGGGGCGTCGAGCGGGCGAACGACGGCGGTGACCGATGGGCGGTCGCGTTGCGGCCCCAGCAGGGTGATCGGCGGCATCGGGTGTTTATAGTAGATTCGTCGCGAGTCGTGCACGTCATCTTCGTCGAGCCGGCCTTCCCGGCCAACCAGCCGCACTTCATCGAGGCGCTCCACTCGGTCGGCGCCGCCGTGACCGCCATCGGCGAGGCGCCGTTCGACTTTCTGCCGCGACGGGTGCAAGAGCGGCTCGTCGGCTACGAGCAGGTCGGCTCGGTGTGCGATGTCGGCGCCCTGATGGCGGCGGTGCGCAGAGTCCAGGCCCGTGGCTGGGTCGATCGGCTCGAGGCGACGGTCGAGGCCCACATCCTGCCGACCGCCCGGGTGCGAGCCGCCTGCGGCATCCCCGGCACCACGGAGGAGACCGCTTTCCTGTGCCGCGACAAGCCGGCGATGAAAGAGGCTCTGCGCCGAGTCGGGGTGCCATGCGCCCGCTCGACCGGGGTCGACGAGGCGTCCGAGGCGCTCGCCTTCGCTCAGGATGTCGGCTATCCGCTGATCGTCAAGCCGCGCGGCGGCGCCGGAGCGGCGGGGACGAGCCGGGTCGACAGCGACGACGAGCTGCGCCGAGCACTCGCCGAGCACCGGGTCGGAGCCGGCGGGACGGCGGCGCTCGAGGAGTTCATCGAGGGGCACGAAGGATTCTTCGACACGCTGACGATCGACGGCGAGATCGCCTGCGCATTCATCTGCCACTACTACCCGGGTGTCCTCGAGGCGATGCGCACCCGCTCGGTGTCGCCCTACCTCATCACGACGAATCGCCTCCACTCCGAGAGCTACGCCGAGGTGTGGGAGATGGGCAAGAAGATCATCGGTGCGCTCGGCATCGGCACCTCGGCGACTCACCAGGAGTGGTTCTTCGGGCCGCGCGGCTACCGCTTCTCCGAGATTGGCTGCCGGCCGCCCGGGGTACTCACCTGGGATCTCTACTCCGCGGCCAACGACTTCGATCTCTACCGGGAGTGGGCGCACGCCATCGTCCACGGCCGCCCGAGCGCGCAGCCGTCGCGCAACTACTCCGCGGCTCTCGTCAACTTCCGGCCCGACCGCGACGGGGTGATCGTCGGCTACACGGGTGCCGACGAGGTGCAGGCGAAGCTCGGCGAGTGGATCCTCGACGCACGGCTGCCGCCGAATGGAACGCCGACCCAGCCGGTCGAGGCGGGCTACATGGCCAACGCCTGGATGCGAATCCGCCACCCGGACTATGACGCGCTGCGTGAGATGGTGGAGTGGGCCGGCCGCACCCTCAGGGTGCATGCGAGCCCGGCCTGACGAGGGGATCCGGGGAGCTTTCATGCAGGACATCGCGACGATCATCATGGGAGGCGGCCAGGGGACGAGGCTCTATCCGCTGACCCGCGAACGGGCGAAACCGGCAGTGCCGGTCGGCGGCAAGATCCGCCTGATCGACATTCCGCTGTCGAACTGCATCAACTCGGGGCTGACCCGCATCTACGTTCTGACGCAGTTCAACTCGGCGTCCCTCAACAGCCACATCGCCAGGACCTACAACTTCGGCGGCCTGCTGGGCACCGGGGTCGAGGTGATCGCGGCCGAGCTGACGCCGGAGCATCGCGACTGGTTCCAGGGGACCGCCGACGCAGTGCGCCGCAGCCTGCGTCACGTCCTCGACCGGCGGACCCGGCAGGTGTTGATCCTCGCCGGCGACCACCTCTACCGGATGGACTACGGGCCGTTCCTTCGCCGCCACGAGGAGATCGGCGCCGACGTGACGATCGCGGTCTGCCCGATCGCCCGTGAGCACGCCTCCTCGTTCGGCCTCGTCCACTGCGACAGCGAGGGGTGGATCACCGGGTTTGCCGAGAAGCCGAAGGGCGAGTCGCTCGACGCGATGGAGATCGATCCCGCGGCGCCGCTGGCGGGCGGTGAGCCGGCGGGGGCGCCGTTCCTAGCCTCGATGGGGATCTACGTCTTCTCGCCCGACGTGCTGCAGCACCTGCTGACGAAGTACCCGGAGCAGCACGACTTCGGGCGCGAGATCATCCCGCGCGCGCTCGAGGAGTACAAGGTCGCGGTCCATCTCTTCCGCGGTTACTGGGAAGACATCGGCACGATGGCCGCCTTCTACCGCGCCAACATCGCGCTGGCGAAGCGCGGCGAGTACTCGCTCTACCATCCCGAGCAACCGCTCTACACGCGGCCGCGCTACCTTTCGCCGACCTGTATCGGCGACGCCACGGTCGTCGACTCGCTGATCGCGGAAGGAAGCCTCGTCGGCAACGCGACGATCACCGACTCGGTCATCGGTATCCGTTCACGGGTCGCTGACGGTGCGGTGCTCGACGGCGCTCTGGTGATGGGTCACGACTACTACGAGACGCCGGCCGACCGAGCGCGCTGTCGTGAGCGGGGCGAGCCGCCGCTCGGCATCGGTAGCGGCTCGGTCGTGCGCACGGCGATCGTCGACAAGCAGGTGCGGATCGGTCGTGACGTGCGGATCGTCAATTCCGCCGGGGTCGAAGAGGCGGACGGCGACAATTACTCCATCCGCGACGGCATCGTCATCATCCCTCGCGATGCGACGGTGCCGGACGGCACGGTCATCTGACGGCCGCGGGCTCGAGGACCAACGCCTGCCACGGGGCGAGTTCGATGGGCAGCCCCCGCCCCGCGGCTTCGGTCACGGGAACCTCGAGATCGAAGTCGAGGCGCGGGTCGATCAGCCGGAGCACGGTGCCCTCCACCGGCAGCAGGTCGGCCAGGTCCGAGCCTGCGGGTGCCCGAACCCTCCCCGCGACGTCGGCCGCCGAGTTGTTGAAGAGCACCAGTCGAAGCTCGGAGCTCGCTCCCGAGGCGAAGGCGTAGACGTCCTGCCAGACGTGGTCGCCGGGGCCGACGAACTCGAGCCGTTCGAGCCGGGAGACGTCGGCGAATCTCGCGCGCTCGCGCAGTAGCGGGGCGACCTCGCGGCGGTGGCGTTCGGCCACGGCGGGGTCCGGAGTTTCGTCCAACTGCTGTCGCAGGGAGTCCATCCCGTACTGCTCGGTCAGGCCGTCGAACTGGCCGTGACCGAAGAGTGGCGGTCCCGGCAGGGTCGCCATCAACGCCGTCGTGCCGAAATAGCGGTCGTCGCGACCGAAGCCGTGGGCCGCGGGCGCTTCGTCCGGCGTCGTCATGAAGTTGAGGGAGCGCCGGGCGAGCTCGGGATCGTGCTCGAGGGTGTCGGCCAGGAGTGCCTGGAAGCGCGGGTTCTCGCGCTCACGCATCAGGTGCATGAACGCCGAGTTGTAGACCCGGTGCATGCCGAGGGTGCGCACGAAGTAGGGCTCCATCAGCCAGAACGCTTCGGCGAGGAGCAGCGTGTCGGGCGCCTCCTGCTCGACTCGGGTGACGACCTCGCTCCAGAACTCGGTCGGCATCGAATGCTCGAACGCTTGCTTGCTCATGCCGTGCTCGCTGCGCGACGGCACCGCGCCGCCGTCGCCCGGAGCGGGGAACCACAGTCGCTGGAAATGGAGCCGGGTCAGGGTCATGGCGGCGTCGAAGCGCAGGATCCGGTAGCGGCGTGCGAGATCGACGATGAGGTCGGTCATCGCCTTGCGCACGTCCGGCTGCATGTAGTCGAGCTGCGCGGTGTCGTTCCACGGCATCGTCGTGCCGTCGTTGCCGTGGTAGAGGAAGGTCTCGCGTCCCGTCGACCGATCGAGCCGCCGGAAGACGACGGCGGCGTCACTGCGGTCGTAGTAGTGATCCTCGAGGTAGATCCCGATCTCCGGGTCGGCAGACAGGTCCTCGCCCTCGAAGGTGTAGTTGGGGAACGGGCACTCGTCCGTCGAAAGGAAGCGCTCCGGGTGCTCGACGACCCAGCGTGAGTCGAGCCCCCAGTGATTCGGGATCACGTCGACGCCGATGTGGAGACCGTGCTCGAGGGCCTGCTCCTGCAGCCCGGCGAGCGCTTCGTCGCCGCCGAGGTCCTCGGCCACGCCGTAGTCGGAAATCGCGTAGGCGGAGGCTTCGGCTCGGGGATTGCCGCAGCGTCTCTTGATGGCGCGCGAGGCGGGGCTTCGCTGCCACACGCCGACCAGCCAGACCGCCGTCAGGCCGAGTTCAGCGAGGCGCGCGAGCTCCGCCTCGGGCACCTGATCGAGCCGGGCGATCTCGCGCCCGGTCGAGCGCGCCAGCTGATCGAGCCAGACGTGGGCGTTCCTCGCCCCCAGCACCAGCTCCCGCATCCAGCGCGGCTCCTCGCGCGGCGGCCGCGCGTAGACCACCGGCTCCGGAGCGGACCGCTCGCTTTCAGGCGGCGGTCCCGGGGGGCCCGGCGGCAGGCGCGGCCGCTCCTCCGCCAACGAATCGAGAACCCGCTCGAGCTCTTCGCGGGCGACCCCGAGATCTTCGGTCGGCTGGTCGAGGTAGAGGGCGAGCTGGCCGGCGATCGACTCCGGTTGCGCACGCGCGGGCGCCTCCATCAGATCGATCAGATCGCCGGCGAGCGGCACCCCCCTGCTCGTGCGGGTGCGGAGCTGGCGCTCCACGGTCGCCATCGCCCGGTCGTAGAGATCGGGCGCGAGTGCCCGGTCGTCGATCAGCTCCCGCACCGCGGCGAGAGCCGGGTTGCGGTTGAGCTGCCACAGCACGAAGAGTTCGAGCACCGCCCGTCGTTCGGTCGCGGCATCGCGCGGTCGCCGGTCCGCGGAGTCCGCAGAGTCCATCGACTCCGTCGCAGCCGCGTCGAACTCTTTCTCGAGACCCGCCAGCAGGCTCGAGAGCCCCTCTCTTCCGAGCTCCTTCTCGAGGGCGGCCAGCGTTGCATCGAGCGCGGCGTCCCGCTCCGTGTCGAGGCCGTGCTCGAGTGCGCCGGTGAGCAGCTGCTCGAGGACTCGCAATGCCTCGAGCTCGCCGGCGTGTACGAACGGCGTGCCCCCGCGCGCCTGGTTGATCGCGTGCGCCAGCTGCCGCACCCGGGCGGACGAGGCGACGGAGAGTTCGTCGAGCCCGTACCGGAGCCTCGCCGCGCGGCTCAGCAGCCGCATCAGCTCCGCCGGCTGCCGCTGGCGGATGCAGTCGCCGCCGCGGAGTCGGCGTCGGCGGGAACGAGCGGCAGATACGCCTGTTCGATGTAGTCGAGCATCATCCGGTCGGACGAGAACGCCGGGGCGACGGTGGCGATCGAGCGCTTCATCATCGCCAGCCAGCGCCGCGGCAGCCCTTCCTCGTCACGCTCGTAGTAGAGCGGCGCGACGTGCTCTTCGAGTGTCTCGTAGAGCGCCAGGCTGTCAGCCGTGTCCTGCGCCGCCTCGTCGTCGTGGCTGCCGCCGTCGATCGCCCAGCCGTTGGCGCCGTCGAACGCCTCCGGCCACCAGCCGTCGAGGATGCTGCAGTTGAGGACGCCGTTGACCGCCGCCTTCATGCCGCTGGTGCCGCTCGCCTCGAGCGGGCGCCGCGGCGTGTTGAGCCACACGTCGACCCCCTGGACGAGTCGCGCGCCCACGAGCAGGTCGTAGTTCTCGAGGAACAGCACCCGGCGGCCGAGGTCGGCGTCCTGGCTGAGGCCGAAGATGCGCTGGATCAGCTGCTGGCCTGGCCGGTCCATCGGGTGCGCCTTGCCGGCGAAGATGACGAGGATCGGCCTCTGGGAGTGACAGAGGAGCTTGCGAACCCGGTCGAGATCGCTGAACAGGAGGTCGGCGCGCTTGTAGGTGGCGAAACGCCGGGCGAAGCCGATGGTGAGCACCTCCGGATCGACGAGGCCTCGCAGGGAGCGGAGCCGATCCGGAGAACGGCCATGGCGCGCGTACTGGTCGAGAAGCCGGCCGTGCGCGAAGGCGGCGAGACGCTCCTTCTGCTGCCGGTGGGCGCGCCACAGCTCGGCGTCGGGCAGCGAGGCCACGGCGCCGATCCTCTCGTCGGCGTCGGCGCGCACCCAGTCGGCGTCGAGTTCCCTCGCCAGCAGATCGCTGATCTCCATCCCCATCCACGTCGGCAGGTGGACGCCGTTGGTGATCGCCCGGATGGGCGGAGCCGCAGAGCCGGTCTCGGCACGGATGTGACGCCAGTTCGGGTCGCTCACCTCTGCGTTGAGCCGACTGACGCCGTTGACGAAGCTGCTGGTTCGAAGCGCCAGCGCCGTCAGGTTGAACGGCCCTTCGCCGCCCGCCGGATCGGCGTCGCCGAGAGCGAGCAGCCGCTCGGTCGAGGCCCCCAGCAGCTCGGACCAGGGTGCCAGGCACTTGGCGGCGAGGACGCGGTCGAAGGTCTCGTGGCCGGCGGGAACCGGAGTGTGGAGAGTGAAAGCGGTGCGCTCGCGGCAGTCGGCGAGGGCTTCGTCGAGCTGATCGCCGTCGCCGCCGGTGCGGCGCCGGAAGCGCTCGAGCTGCAGCAGCGAGCTGTGCCCCTCGTTGAGGTGCCAGACGGCCGGCTCGATTCCCAGCGCCTCGAGCGCCATCGCACCACCGACACCGAGCAGCAGCTCCTGCGCCAGTCGCATCTCGCGCCCCCGCACGTAGAGCACGGACGAGATCGGCCGGTCGGCGGGATCGTTCAGCCGCACGTCGGTGTCGAGCAGCAGCAGCGGCACGCGGCCCACCGAGAGCAGCCACACCTTGGCGGCCACCTTGCGGCCGGGGAACGGCACTTCCACCACCAGCGCGCCGCCGCTGCGATTGGCGACCGGGCGGACGCCGACCCGCCGGTAGTCGCAATTCGGGTAGGAGTGCTGCTGCAGCCCTTCGGCGTCGATCGTCTGCTGGAAGTAGCCGGAGCGGTAGAGGAGACCCAGCCCGACGAACGGCAGGCCGAGGTCGCTGGCGCTCTTGAGCTGGTCGGCCGACAGTACGCCGAGACCTCCCGAATAGAGCGGCAGGCTCTGGTGAAGGCCGTACTCCATCGAGAAGTAGGCGATCGCTCCGGCGTCGTAGTCCGGCCAGCGGCGGGAGAACTCGCCGTCACCCTCGCCGGCGAGGTAGCTCTCGAAGTCCCTGAGCACGGCCGACGCCCGCTGCACGAAGGTCTCATCGGCGAGCAGGGTCTCCCAGCGCTGATCGTCGACGGCGTGAAGCACCTCCACCGGGTTCTGGTAGTGCGACCACGCCCAGCTGTGAAGCGAGGAGAAGAGGGCCTGGGCGTCGGAGTTCCAGCTCCACCAGAGGTTGTGGGCGAGCTCGTAGAGGCCGTCGAGCGCCGCCGGAATGCGGATCTCGTGAGCCTGACTGACCGCGATGCGCGGAGATCCTGCTGACACTGGTCCCTGCCTCCTTGCCGATCTGCCCTCGTTGCTGCGGTGCGCCGTGTCCGAGCGCGGGTGTTCCCGGAACGCGACTTTGCCACGTTCCGCGCCGCGGGCGGAGCATATGATCCCCGGCTGATGCGCGGACGCGCCACTGGCATTCTGCTGCACCCGACCTCGCTGCCCGGCCCGCGCGGCACCGGCGACCTGGGGCCGGAGGCGTCGCGCTTCCTGCAGACCCTGGCCGGAGCGGGCGTCGGCGTCTGGCAGATGCTGCCGCTGACCGTGCCGGGCCCGTTCGGATCGCCCTACGACGGGCGCTCCGCCTTCGCCGGCGATTCGCGGTTGATCTCGCCCGACAGGCTGGTCGAGGAAGGGCTGCTCGAACGTCGGCAAGCCGGAGGCGGCTCCGGCGACGACTCGATCGACGCCCTGCTGAGGCTCGCCTGGCAGACGTTCGTGGTTCGCGGCTCGAGCGCGCAGCGAGACACCTTCGAGGCGTTCCGCACTGCCGAGGAGCAGCGCTCCTGGCTCGACGACTGGGCGCTCTTCGCCGCCCTCGACGCGAAGCTCGCCCCCGATCCGTGGCATCGCTGGCCCGAAGAGCTGGCGCACCGCGACCCCTCGGCGCTCGCCCACGCGCGTCGCGAGTTCGCCGACGAGATCGGGTATCGGCAATTCCTCCAGTGGCTGTTCGACCGGCAGTTCGCCGCGTTGCAAGCGGAGGCCGGAAACCTCGGCGTCGGGCTGTTGGGCGATCTGCCGATCTACCCCGCCCACCACAGCGCCGATGTGTGGGCGCACCCGGAGCTCTTCGAGCTGGCCGAAGACGGCGCTCCGGTGGCCGTCGCGGGAGTGCCGCCCGACGCATTCACCGACGACGGCCAGTTGTGGGGCAACCCGGTCTACCGCTGGGACCGACATCGCGAGAGCGACTTCCTCTGGTGGCGGCGGCGGATCCGCCTTCATGCGCGACGTTTCGACCTGCTGCGCCTCGACCACTTCCGCGGCTTCCTCGCCTGGTGGCGGACACCGTTGCCGGCCGAGGATGCGCGCGGCGGGAGCTGGCAACGCGGGCCTGGACGAGCGCTCTTCCGGGCGGTCGAGCCCGAGCTCGGCGGTCTCGAGTTCATCGCCGAGGATCTCGGGGTCATCACCCCCGCGGTGCGCAAGCTGCGCCGTGACCTCGGCCTTCCCGGCACCCGGGTGCTGCAGTTCGGTTTCGACGAGGAAGAGAGCGAGCACCACCCGGAGCGCTACGGCCGCGACACGGTCGCCTACAGCGGTACCCATGACAACGCCACCCTGCGAGGCTGGCTTGCGACCCTCGACAGCGCGACGCGCGTGCGAGTCGAGAGCTACGCCGGCGGCGCCGCGGCCGACGACGAACTGGCGCAGCGGCTGATCGCACGTCTCCTGGAAAGCAGGGCAGAGCTCGTCGTCCTACCGCTCCAGGATGTCCTGGGACTGGAGGATGCGGCGCGGATGAACGTCCCGGGCACGACCGAGGGCAACTGGAACTGGCGCCTCGACCGCACACTCGAAGCTGCGAGTCTCGAGCGACTCGGCGGCTGGATTGCCGACAGCGGGCGCCGTCGGGAGGGGAGGCGGGGCTGAGCGACTCCCGGACCTTGCGACCCGGCGCGCGCTGGACCGGAGAAGCCGTCGAGTTCGCCGTCCCCTCGAGCGTGGCGACGGCGATCGACCTGTGTCTGTTCGACGCGGACGGCGGCGAGGCCGAGCGGCTGCCGATGGCGGAGAGTCGCGGCTTGTGGACGAGGACCTTACCGGGTGCCGGCCCGGGACAGCGCTACGGCTACCGGGTCGACGGTCCCTACGAGCCCGCCGCGGGCCATCGATGCAACCCGGCGAAGCTGCTGGTCGATCCCTGGGCGCGTTCGGTCGAGGGATCGCTCATCTGGGATCCGGCCATCCATGGCTTTGGCGCCGCCGGCCCGTACGGCAGCGAGCGGTGCGGTCTCGACAGCGCTCCCTTCGTGCCGCGATCGGTCGTCGTGGATCCCGCCTTCGACTGGCGGAACGATCGACCGCCGCGAACGCCGTGGGAGGAGACGGTGATCTACGAGGCGCACGTCCGCGGCCTCACCCGGCTCCACCCCGAGGTTCCGACCGCCCGGCGGGGCAGCTACCTCGGACTCGCCGACGATGCGGTGATCGAACATCTGCTCGCCCTCGGCGTCACAGCGGTGGAGCTCCTCCCGGTGCAGCATCACGCGAGCGAGCGTCACCTCGCGCCGCTGGGCCTCACCAACTACTGGGGCTACAACCCGCTCGCCTGGTTCGCGCCTCACGCCGGCTACGCCTCGGTTCCCGGTCGCGAGATCGAGGAGTTCAAGATCATGGTCCGGGCGCTCCACGACGCCGGCCTCGAAGTGTTGCTCGACGTCGTCTTCAACCACACCGCCGAGGGAGCCGAGGACGGCGCTACGGTGACGCTGCGAGGGCTCGACAACCCCGCCTACTACCGGTCGCGGCCGGACGACCGGAGCCGCTGCCTGGACTTCACGGGGTGCGGCAACACCGTTGATGCTTCCAGCGATGCCGCCTGCTCGCTGATCCTCGAGAGCCTCCGGTACTGGGTCGAGGAGATGCACGTCGACGGCTTCCGGTTCGATCTGGCCCCCGTCCTCGGTCGTGACCCGGTCGATTTCGATCCGGCGGCGCGCTTCTTCCGCCGCCTCGCTGCCGATCCGGTGTTCGCGCACACGAAGTTCATCGCCGAGCCGTGGGATCTCGGCCCTGGCGGCTACACCCTCGGCCGCTTCCCCCACGGCTGGCGCGAGTGGAACGACCGCTTCCGCGACACCACCCGCCGTTTCTGGCGCGGAGACGCGGGAGCCGCCCGCGAACTGCCGGCGCGCCTCGGCGGCAGCCTCGACCTGTTCCCGGGCCGCCCTCGCACGACGTCGATCGACTACGTCACCGCCCACGACGGCTTCACCCTCGCCGACCTCGTCACCTACCGCCGGAAGCGCAACCTCGCAAACGGCGAGGACAACCGCGACGGTTCCGACCACGACCACAGTTCCGGCTGGGGAGCCGACGGCCCGAGTAGCGACCAGCGGGTCCGCCGACTGCGCCTCGGCGTCCGCAAGGCGATGATGGCGACGCTCGCGCGCACCGAGGGGGTTCCGATGCTCTCGCACGGCGACGAGCTCGGCCGCACGCAGGGGGGCAACAACAACCCCTACTGCCAGGACAACGAGACTACCTGGATCGATTGGGAGTTGGATCCGGAGGGGGAAGAGATGCTCGGCTTTACTCGACGTGCGTTCGAGGCTCGTCGCAGAAGAGGTCGATCGTCGTAGGCGCGAGCGAGCGCCGGGCCGTCAACGCGCAGCCGCGACCGGGATCCCGACGGTATCGATCCACCTCTCGAGCCGGACGTCGTCACGCAGTGGGTCGAGCAGGGGGTAGACGGCAAGGAACGGGTAGATCCAGCCTTCGCGTTCCTCGAGACCCGTTTCGAGGAACTCGAGAGCCCTTTCGCCGTCGCCCAGCTCGAGGTGGGCGAGGGCGACTTGGCCGGCGGAGGCTCGGCCGGCCTCCAGCTCCTCTTCCAGCGTCGACAGCCGAAATCGTCTCAGCACCTCGATGGCAGCCTCGGGGGACTGTGTCGCTTGCCGAAGGAGCTCGTCGCCAGCGCCTTCGATAGTGAGCAGTCTCCGGGCGACCTCGCCGGCTTCCGAGCTTCTGTGGAGTGCGTTCAGGGAATGGAACAGATAGCTGTTGGCACCGCGATGATCCGGATCCAGCTCGAGCGCCTGCCGGCAACGTTCGATCGCTTCCTCGTAGCGCCGCGCGACGAACAGGTACCAGCCGGCGTCGGCGTGCAGCACCACAGACAGGGGATCGAGCCGCATCGCCCGCTCGATCGACTGCAGCGCCTCTTCGTGACGTCCCTGCGTCGAGAACCAGGCGGCCTTCGAATGGTGACCGACCGCAAGGTGCGGAGCGAGCGAGAGAGCCCAGTCGAACTGGCGCTCTGCCTCTTCCCAGTCCCAGTCTCTGTAGAGGGCGAGGATCGCCAACCGATGACGCGGCCGGGCGAGGCCGGGGTCGGCCGCCAGGGCTCGCCTAGCCGCTTGCTCCGCCCGTACTTGGCTTTCCCGCCCTCCTGCCGGGTCGAGGTAGGACGCATCAGCAAGCGCCGACCAGGCGAGAGCGAAGTGGGGCGCGACCGACACCGCCTGCTCGAGGAGCGCAATCGCTTCGATCGACGTCTCCTCCGTCGGCTCGGGCCGGGAGCCGAGCAGGAATCGCGCCTGGAGGTACGCCTCCCACGCTGCAGCCGGGATCAATTGCGGCTCACCCAGGGCCCCGGCCGAGCGCAGTTGAGACGAGACTGCCGTGGCGATGCGTTCTGCGATCGATCGCTGCAGACGCGGAAGTTCGTCGAGCGACGCCTCGTAGCTCTCGGCCCACAGATGTGCCTGGTCCGAAGCGTGGACGAAGCGGGTCCGTATGCGCAGCCCCTCCGTGTCGCGCGAGACACTGCCCTCGAGCAGGTAGTCGACGCCGAGCAGTTGACGGATCGCAGCGACATCCGCCTCGTTGCCCCGGAACTGCATGGACGATGTACGCGCGATCACACCGAGTTGTGACGGAAGCAGCTCGGCGAGGCGACCGATTAGCTCTTCGGTCAGACTGTCGGCGAGCGCCACGCTCGCACCCTCTCCTTCCAGAGCGGCGAAGGGCAACACGACCAGGAGCGACGTGCGAAGCGGAGCACCGGCTGATTCGTCGCCCTTGGGCGGTGTAGCGGGTGACGATCGCATCAGAGCGAGAGCGAGTGCGCCGGCCAGAACGGCGAGGAGGCCGAAGGTGAGGGCGCGCCATCGGCGGACCGTCACCCGAGGTCGCCCTGAAGGCAGGTCGCCGTCGCCCACCGCTTCCACCGGTACCAGCAGCCGGTAGCCCCGCTTGGGCAGCGTCTCGACGATTCTCGGCTCCTGGGTCGTGTCGTCGAGAGCTCTGCGCAGCTTGGTCACCGCGGTGTTGAGATTGTTGTCGAACTCGACGAAGTGACCAGGCCAGAGGCGCTCGCGCAGCTCTTTCCTGAGGACGACCTCGCCGGACCGCTCGAGCAGGGCGGCGAGCACCTCGAACGGTCGGTCCTGGAGCTGTACCCGCTCGCCTCCCCGGTAGAGCTCGCGGGCGCGGAGATCGACCTCGAAGTCGGCGAACCGGACGCGACCGGGAGAGGAGGGCTGGGGCGGAGGCGAGGGGACGGGGCGGGAGCTCACGGGGCGCTGCTCGATCGTTGTGATGAGGCCGGATCAGGCTAGCACCCGAAACCCTGTCTCCTGTCCTCTCACGGTCGCAGTTACCTCACAGTCAAGGTGTTCTCAAGGGGGATTCTGTTGAGCGGCCTTCGCCGCCTCTCCACGCTCGTCGTGCCGGAGTGAACCGGCGTCCTTTCGACAAGGAGGCATCATGCGATTCGCCAGATGGAACCTGTTGACGTGCCTGCTCTTCGTGCTGCCGACCCTGCTCGCGGCTTCGCCGATCGAGCGAGTGCAAGGACAGTCCGTTCCCGGCTCAGAGCGGCCGGACCTCGAGTGGCTCGAGGCGATGGACTCGCCGAAGGTCCTCGCCTGGGCCAGGGAGCGGGACCGTCACGCTCGAGCCTTTGCCGCCGCCTTCGAGGATCGCGGGCAACTCGAGGCCAACCTCGCTTCGGCCTCGACCTACCGCCGCTTCATGGCCCCGATCGAGCGGGAAGGCCGCTACTTCTACACTTCTTTCGATCCCGGCCTGGCCGAAGTCTCTCTGCACATGCGCCAGGGCGTCGACGGCGCCGAGCGCACCCTGATCGACGCGGCCCGACTCGCGTCCGAGGAGGGCAAGGTGCTGTTTCGTCTCGTGGCACCGAGCCCGGACGGCCGCCGAGTGGCCTACGCGGTCCGTGAGCCTGCGTCCCGCTGGACGACGCTCCGGGTGCTCGATGTCGACAGCGGCCGTACCCTGCCCGATCGAATCGAGGGGCTCGTCGGGACGCTGTCTTCGGTGTGGTGGACGGCCGACGGTGGTGGCTTCTACTACGACCGCTACGAGATACCGGCCGCGGAGGTGCGCGCGACTGCCCCTTTGCATGGTGAAGTGGTGGCGTTTCATCGATTGGGAACACCGGCTGCCGCCGACAAGGTGGTCTATCGACCCGAGGACCCCGACAACCACTTCGTGACTCTGAGGGGGAGCTCCGACCACAGGTTTCTCAGCGTGCTGGTCCGCGACGGGCGCGACATCACCAACCGTCTCTTCGTCCTCGATCTCTCGCTGGAAGACCCGACGCCGGTTCCGCTCGCGCCCGAGGCGGACTCCAGAACCGCCTTCGTCGGCAGCTCGGGCTCGACGGTCTTCCTTCTGACCGACCGGGACGCGCCGCGTTTCAGGATCGTCGGCATCGACATGACCGACGTGCGACGTGCGGGCCGTCCCGACGAATGGCGGAATCTCATTCCGGAGCGCGACGGCACCGTGGACACCTGGGTCGCCGTTCGCGTCGCCGGAGATCGAATCATCGTCGGCTACCGTGAGGAAGGCGTCTATGTGCCGCGTGTCTTCGACCTCGAAGGGAGGCACCTCTACCAGATCGAGGTCCCCGAGCTGGGATCGGTGTGGAGCGGCTTCATGGGGCGACACGGCTCGGCCGAAGCGTTCTTCCAGGTGAGCGGCTTTGCAGACCCGGGGACCGTCTACCGCCTCGACCTCACGACCGGGGAGACCTCGATCTTCCGTCAACCCGAGGTGCCTTGGAATCCGCGTGACATCGCGACGAAGCGCGTCTTCTACTCGGGCCCGGCCGGTGAGCGGATCCCCATGTACCTCGCCCACCATCGGGAGCTCAAGCTCACCGGCAACGAACCGGTGATGATGTACGGCTACGGCTTCGGTGCCTGGGCTTCCGGGCCATGGTTTCGCGCTCACATGTGGGAGTTCTTCCGTCTTGGAGGCGTCTTCGCGCTTCCCGCCCTCAGGGGTGGAGGGGAGTTCGGCGAGGAGTGGCACCGGGCGGGTGTCGGAGTCCATCGCCAGAACGGCGTCGACGACTTCATCGCCGCTGCGGAGTGGCTGATCGCCGAGGGGATCGCGTCGCCCCGGACCCTCGCAGCCGAGACCCAGAGCGCGGGCGCGGCGCTCGTCGGAGCGGCCGTACTGCAGCGGCCCGATCTCTTCGGAGCCGCGATCTTCGGCTTCCCGCTGCTCGACCTGATGCGCTACGAGAGCTACACCGGCGGCGCACGCTGGCGAGGAGAGCTGGGCTCGGTCGAGAACGCCGAGGAGCGGGCGGCCCTGCTCTCATACTCGCCCGTCCACAACGTCGATCCGACCGCTTGCTACCCCCCTATGCTCATCCTCCCCGGTGAGAAGGACGAGACGACACCGCCGATGCACGGCTACAAGTTCGCTTCGGCTCTCGAGAGTGTCGAGGGTTGCGCCGAACCGGCGCTTCTGCGAGTCGCCTGGGGTGCCGGCCACTCGTACGGGCTGACCCCGGCCGACAAGGCGGCGAGTTTCGCCGATCAGCTTTCCTTCATGGCTCGCACGGTGGGACTTGGCACCACCTTGCCGAGAGCGCGGGAGTCGAGCGGTCGACGGGGGACTCAGGAGTAGAGCTGCAGGATCCGTCGTCGAGCGGCACAGGACCGACCTTCCTTCGACAGCCGCAGCGGTGAGTGCGGAGCGGCTGCGCGCGGTGGGCCGACCCGGCCACAACGGTGGATGACAACGTCGTGCTCCACGTCGTACGCCCCTGCATCGACCACGTTGGGGGTATCGGGCAGGCGAAGCTTCCGAGGTTGCCGCGGGCGCGGGCAAGCCGAGGGCGGTCGCGCCTTCAGCGACCGGCTTCGGCCGTAGCCGACTCGTCTTCGGTGGCCGGAGACGAGTCACCTCCCACCGCGACGATCTCTTCCAGCGTCCGGAAGTAGAGCACCCCACCGGAGATCGCCGGCGAGGCGAGCATGCGCCCGTTGATGTCGTTCTCCGCGAGCACGGTCGGCTCCTTCCCGGCCTCGACGACGAACGTCACCCCGTCCTCGGAATTGAAGTACACCTTGCCGTCGCCGGCGACCGGTGACGCGACGAAGCTGAAGCGCCCGCCGCCGAGACGCTCCTCGAAGTGCTTCTCGCCCGACTTGGCGTCGAAGACGGTGAGCACCCCGTTGTCGCGCCCGACGTAGTAGAGGCCGTCGTAGACGATCGTCGTCGGCATGTACGAGCCGCCACGCTCCTGGCTCCAGCGCAGGTTCTCGGTCGTCAGGGTGCCGCTGGCGTCGGTCGGGATGACGTAGATCGGGCTGCCGGGGCCGTGAGCGCTCGTCAGGTAGATCAGGTCGTCGACGACGAACGGCGTCGGCGTGGGGATGTCGCCCGTGCCGGCCATCTTCCACAGCTCGGCGCCGGTCTCGAAGTCGTAGCCGCCGATGTGGCGGAAGCCGTTGACGATCACCTGCTTGCGCTCGCCGTCGTCGTGCACCGTCGGGGTCGACCAGGTCGGCAGTTCGTCGCGCGCGACGCGCCAGATCTCGGTCCCGTCCGTCGCGTCGAGGGCGGCGAGGAACGAGTTTTCCTGCACGTCCGCCTGGATGACGATCCGGCCGCTGTCGATCACCGGGGAGGCGGCGTACCCCCACTGCGCATCCGGCACCTGGAAGAAGCCGGAGTCGAGGAGGCCGAGGTCCTTCTTCCACTGCAGATTGCCGTCGAAGTCGTAGACGTAGAGCCCTTCCGAGCCGAAGAACGCGACCACGTGCTCGCCGTCGGTCGCCACGCTCGGGTTGGCGTGTGTCGACTTGAGGTGCCGCTTGACCTGCGGCACCGTCTCGACCGCCGTCTGCCGCCACAGCACCTCACCGCTGTTGCGGTCGAGGCAGTACACGTCGTAGCGGTGTGCCGAATCGTCGTCCACCGGCCGGATGTCGCCGTAGAGCCCCGTCTTGATCCCAGCGTCGTCGGCCTCGCTCACCGCGGTGGTGACGAAGAGGCGATCTCCCCAGATCACCGGGCTCGAGTGCCCGAGCCCCGGGATCGGCGTGCGCCAGAGCACCCCCTCGCCGCTCTCGCCGTTCCATTCGGAGGCGAGGGACTCCCCGTCGGCGACACCGCGGGCGCCTTCGCCGCGAAACTGCGGCCAGTTGTCGGCCGCGGTGGGCTGGCTCCAGGAGAAGGCGGCAACGACGAGCGCGAGGGCGAAAGCGATACGACGTGAGCGTTTCATCTCTCGACTCTAACCGGAGGACGTGCCAAAGAGGTTGGCGGACGGGCTCGGGATCGATCGCAGGGCGGAACTCAGTTTCGAGCCGACTCCTGCAGGCCCGCGACCTCCTGCACCCACTCCGGCGTGAGGGGCTCGCCGGCGAGTATCGAGCGATCGACCCCGCGCGAGATCGCCCAGCGGTGCAGCCAGGTGATCCCGCCGCTGCCGGTGTATTCGTCCGGACTCTCGAACGCCGGGTCGGCGAGCGCGGTGTCGAGGCCGACGAAGCGGTACCCGCGTTCCCGCAAGCGGGCGACCAGCTCCCCCAGGAAGTGCGCGTTGAGGGCGTTGGCGTGGAGGAGCATCACCTGGGGGATTTCGCGGTCGAAGAGCGCTCGGCTCTGCCCCTCGTAGTAGGCGGTCATCGCCACCATATAGTCGACGTAGGCTGCGCCGAGCCGTTGCTCGAGCTCCCGATCCTCCCGGTCGAGCGCCTCGTCGAAGGCGCGGGCGAAGATCCACTCGGAGTTGTCGATCGTCACCGGAGCGACGCGGACGTTGCGCTCGGCCAGGAACGCCTCGACCTGGCGCTTCGTCTCGAGGTCGAGGCCGGTGTGCAGGAAGGGGTGTCGGAAATAGCGCAGCTCCATTCCCCTGGCACCGAGCAGCTCCGGCACCGAGCAGCTCCGAATCTCGATCAGCCGCAGTCGAGCCGGGAGAGACCTCACTCCGCACAGGTTCCCCGCCTGGTTCCCGATCCTTCGCAGCCGTCGGTGCCGTCGTCGACGGTCGGTGGACTCGGGCAGGGAACGCCGGAGCCGCGTCCCGGCGGCCTCGCGCCGATCGATGAGGCCGAAGCAGTGGCCGACCATCCGGGGATGACCTGGGCCACGCTCGCTGCGCGACAACTCGACGGGCGGAGCTTCGTGCTCGTTGGCCGTGACGAGTTCACGAACGCCTATCGCGGAGACACTTCGCCCGCGAGGTCGCTCCCGATTCTGGCCTTCAGACGGACGGCGGTGCCGAAGCCGTCCGATCTTCCTGCCAGGGCGTGGCCCGGTGGCGAGGTGCGCCTCACCGAGCCCGTCGCGGGGACGAGACTGACCTCTCTCGAGGCCGCCAACCGCATTGTCGCGGGAGAGCTGGGGGAAGAGTGGAGCATGGCGTCATTCCATCAGGTAAGGGCCGGGTGGCGATTCTGGGCCGAGGGGACGTTGGAGCCAGGCGGCGAGCGCTACTGGGTCTACATTCGGGACCAGCCGGCCAACCCCTGGACGCGGCTCGCGTTGGCCACCGGAGGCTGAGAAGTCGGGTCGCTGGAGCCCGGGTCGCTGGAGCCCGGATCGCTGGAACCCGGGTCGCCAGAGGCCGTGCGCTAGAGGTAGCCGAGCGCCCTCAGCCCCTCGATCTCGGCTTCCGTCAGAGTGCGGGGCGAAGGGTCGACGACCCACGGTGCGCGTTGCCGGAGGCAGGTCCCGAGTCGCTTTCCGGCGCTCTCCCGTTCCCTGGCATCTTCGCGATCGGTGCCCGGACTTCCGGTGCCCGGAGTTCCAGGCTCGCGGCGGAGCGTGCTCTGGTCGCCGAGACTCTCCACCAGCTCCCATCCCCCGTCACGACAGGCCCGCCACTGCTCGCCTCTGCGCGACCACGGGGCGCGGGTCTGCGCCACAACCTGCCGATCTCCCTCGTCGACCAGAAGCGACGAACCGCCGAACCCCGACGGATCGACGGTGACCAGCTCGAGCAGCGTCCGGGGCAGGTCCCGCAGCCGCACCCGGTCTCGGCGAACCGTCCCGCGTCCTTGAGGGAGGCGGATCATCAGCGGCACCCGGAGCAGGGCTTCGTCCAGCCCCTCCCCATGCGCGCAATAGAGTTCTCCCTCCCCGAAGGCCTCGCCATGGTCGGAGGCGAACACGAGGACGCTGCGCTCGAGCAGCCCGGTTCGCTCGAGCGCGTCCTTCAGGCGACCGAGCTGTCGGTCGACCTGGCGGATCTCGGCCTGATAGCGGGCCTCGTAGTCGCGGAGCCGGCCATGCCCGAGCCACTGGTACCTCGGAATCGCGCGGAAACCGGAGTCGGACTCACTGCGAGGGAGCACAGGCCCGCCAGGATTGATCGAACCCGGTGCGGGTGCGCTCATGTAGGCGCCGTGCGGCTCCTGGTAGTGAACCCACAGGAAGAGGCGCTCCTCGTCACTGCGCCCACGGAGCCAGGAGATCGCCTCGCTGGTGAGTTCGGCGGCGCGATTCTCCGGGTGCTCGCGGACCCCTTCCTGAGCCCGAAACGACGTGGTGTAGGTGCCGAAGCCGCGCTCCACTCCGGTTCCCGGCCGGAGTGCGAAGTTGCCGACGAAGGCGGCGGACGAAAAGCCGGCCTGCTCGAGCCGAGTGGCTAGGATGGGCAGCGACTCGTCGACGCTCCCGGTGTTGTCGACCACGCCGTGCTGCGACGGCAGCAGGCCCGTCAGCAGGCTGGCGATCGACGGCAGCGTCATCGAGGCGTGCGCGTAGGCGCGCTCGAAGAGGACGGACCCTTCCCCCAGCAGGTCGATGTTGGGGGTTCGGGCATCGGGGTGACCGTACGCGCCCAACCGGTCTGCCCGCAGTGTGTCGACGGTGACGAGGACGACGTGCTCGGCCCCGGGCGGGGCATCCGCTGTTCCGGCGCATCCCGCGACCATCGACGCCGCGAGCGAGACGAACGTCCGGAGCGACCGGAGCATCGATCTGCGTGGAGGTCGCGACAACTCCGAGCGCCCTTGCGTCACGGCAGGTAGCCCAACGCCTCGAGCTCGGCGCGCACGGAGTCGTCGAAGTCGAGGGGACCGGGTGAGCTGGAGGTCAGCTCCCGGAGGATGGCGTCCAGCTCCCGTCGGAGGCGACTCTCGGCCGCCAGCCCTTCACCGATCCGATTGCGCGCTTCGATCGGATCTTCGAGGAGGTCGTAGAACTCGTCGGGATGCTCTGTCCTGAGGACGTACTTGAAGCGATCGCCCTGCAGGCTGAAGGTGTCTCCAGACTCGAAGTTCTCCGCGACCGCTGCCCGGATCAGACGGTCGAGAGGGTCGTCTCCGTGGTCGCCGCGGTCCGGGTCGGGAGAGCCGGTTACCGCTGGAGCGGCGGCGAACTCCCGTCGTTCGCTGAACGCCCATCGAGGATCGCCCTCGTCGCTACCGGTCTCGAGCAATGAGAGCAGCGAGTGCCCCGGCCCTGCGACGGTCCGCGTTCCAGCGAGCTCGAGGAGAGTCGCGAAGAGGTCCACATGCCGGACGGTTTCGCCGATCCTCCTGCCGGGCCAGCGGCCCGCCGAGGAATGCACGATCAGCGGGACCCGCACTTGCTCGTTGTAGATGTGCTTGCCGTGAAGCAGGTAGCCGTGGCTTCCCAGTCCCTCTCCGTGGTCGGCGGTGAGGATCGTGATCGCTTCGCGCCCGGACGGGTGTCGCTGCCAGCTTTCGAGAAACCCTCCGAGCGCGCGGTCGACGTGGGCGATCTCGTGGTCGTAGGCGTCGACCAGCCGCAGGAGCGCCTCCTCGCTGCCACCGAACGGAGCGAGCGAGATGCCGCGCTCGCGGATGAGAAAGTCGAGCCTGGGCGGTTCGGCCCGGAGTCTCGCGCCAGCCGGGTGCTGCTCGTAGGGTGAGTGAGGGTCGAAGAGATGGACCCACAGGAAGATCGGCTCGGGGACGGGCGGCCCGCTCGCCCGCCGGGCCTCGACCCACGCCGCAGCCCGGCCCGTAGTCTCCACTGCGTCGAACTCTCCCGACGGCGGCGCGTCGAACGTCTCGAAACCACGATCGAGGCCGGCGGCGACGAACGGACCGCGGATGCTCGTGAACGCGGCCGTCCTGTACCCCGCCTCGGCGAGCAGTTCGGCGGCGGTCGGGATTGTGCCGCGCAGCGGCCCGACGCCATTCTTGCGAATGCCGTGCTGCAGCGGGTAGAGGCCGGTGAGCAGGCTGGCGTGTGAAGGGGCGGTCGTCGAAGAGCTCGCGATGGCTCGCTCGAAGAGCACTCCCGTGGACGCCCATCGGTCGATCTCCGGAGTCGTCGGTCTCGGATAGCCGTAGCAGCCCAGGTGGTCCGCCCGGAGCGTGTCGACTGTGATCAGGAGCAGGTCGGGCTGCACGGGAGCAGCCCGCTGACAGGCGAGGACGAGCAGGGTGGCGGCGGCCACGGTCGCATAGCGCAGGAGCATTCTCCGGGGCGTCGCTTCAGTTCCTCGCCGATTCTCTCAGCCCCGCGATCTCCTCCACCCAGTCCGGTGTCACGGGCTCGCCGGCGAACATCGAGCGATCGACCCCGCGCGTGATCGCCCACCGGTGGAGCCAGGTGATGCCGCCGCTGCCGGTGTACTCGTCGCGGCTCTCGAACGCCGGGTCGGCGAGCGCGGTGTCGAGGCCGACGAAGCGGTACCCGCGTTCCCGCAAGCGGGCGACCAGCTCCCCCAGGAAGTGCGCGTTGAGGGCGTTGGCGTGGAGGAGCATCACCTGGGGGATTTCGCGGTCGAAGAGCGCTCGGCTCTGCCCCTCGTAGTAGGCGGTCATCGCCACCATATAGTCGACGTAGGCTGCGCCGAGCCGTTGCTCGAGCTCCCGATCCTCCCGGTCGAGCGCCTCGTCGAAGGCGCGGGCGAAGATCCACTCGGAGTTGTCGATCGTCACCGGAGCGACGCGGACGTTGCGCTCGGCCAGGAACGCCTCGACCTGGCGCTTCGTCTCGAGGTCGAGGCCGGTGTGCAGGAAGGGGTGTCGGAAATAGCGCAGCTCCATTCCCCTGGCACCGAGCAGCTCCCGCGTGAGCCGCTCGCCCCGCTCGACGTCCTCGAGGAACCGGGCGAGCTCCATCCGGTGCAGATCGGGGTGGCTGTACGAGTGGTTGCCGAGCTCGAGGCCGGCCTCGAGCCAGCTCTCGAGCAACGCCACCCGCCCTCGAGCCACCTCCCCGTCGATCTCCAGCTTGTCCTCGTTGACGAAGCCGGCGGCGGGTACCTCCTCCTCGACGAGGAGCGCGACCAACCGCTCGTTGATCTCGAGGATCCGCCCCTCGGGAAGCAACGCTGCGCGCTGCGCCGGGAGGTCGTCGAAGGTCAGCACCATCGACCGTCGCTCGGCGCGAACCGACGAAGAGAACAGGAGCAAGAGGCAGAGACAGGCTCCGGACCTCGGATGTCGCAACACTCGCCTCATAGCGAGACGGATCCTCCCATGCCGCGATTCCGATGTCGTGCGGAATGTCTTGTGCCCGAGCCGAACCGCCGGAGACGGCGGGTGCGTTGAGGCGTGCGAACAACCACTCGGACGGTCAACCGGGCAGCCCACCCGGGCAGGCGGCACGCCTCTACCCTTTCTGAGGGTTCGCTCGTCGGCTTCGGGCGCTAGATTGCGGAAGGTCGATCTCGCAACCCGACAGTAGGAGTTCTTGCGGTCGCTGCGTGGACGGGATCGACCCGGACAACGCCGGTGACGGAGCGGAAGGGGTTCCAGATGAGCGATGTTGAAGTGTCGATCCGACCGATCGACGAACTTTCGGTCGAGGGCATCACCGTGCTCGACGAGAAGATGCGAGGCGAGTACCAGCCAGACGTCTGGGAATCGCGGATCATGTACTACCTGCGCCGCGACCCGGAGGGGTCGTTCGTCGCCGAGGCGGACGGCCGGATCGTCGGCTTCGCCTTCGGCGAGGTTCGCGCCGGCGAGTTCGGCCTCGAGGAGCCGACCGGCTGGGTCGAAGTGCTGGGTGTCGATCCCGACCTCCGCAACCGCTCGATCGCGCAGCGACTGGCCGACAGCCTGTTCCGGAGGTTCCGCGAGTTGGGGGCCACCCGAGTACGAACCCTCGTCGAGGAAGACGCCAAAGGCCTCCTCGGCTTCTTCGAGGCGACCGGCTTCCGTACCGGCAACCTTGTCTCGCTGGTCATGGACCTGCCGGCGGTGGAGGAGGGCGAAGCATGAGCCTTCGAGAAGTCCTGCTGCCGGATAGGTACCACCAGGCGGTGGAGAAGTGGCGCGACCTCTTCCTCCCCGACTACGAGCTGCTCCTCGAGCAGTGGAGCCGCTTCTTCCCGCGCGACCGCAAGTTCAAGCTGTGCGCCTACCGCGAGTGCGGCATGTGCGGCGTCATCGAGTGCGGCGAGAACGAGGGGAAGAACAAGTACGTGCGCCCCGACGAGATGGAGCCCGATCAGGCGCGCCAGGTCCTCGGCGCCATTCGTGCCCAGGCGTCGACCGAGTTCGGCTCGATCCAGCAGCATCAGCTCACCCTGAGCCGCGCCCAGGACGAGCAGGACCAGTTCTGGATCCTCCGGATGATGGCCGAGGAGCTACGCCACGGCTACCAGATGCTTCACCTGCTGGCGGAGGAAGACTGGTCGATCGCGTCGAGCGACTCGAGCGCCGAGATGATCGAAGAGGTGCTCGAAATGCGCACCGGCTCCCACGTGCTGGGAGCCTTCAACGTCGACTTCGACTCGTTCGTCGACAACATCGTCTTCTGCGCCCTGATCGACCGGGTCGGCAAGTACCAGCTGTCGATGCAGAAGGTCAGCGCGTACGCACCGATGGGCGAGAGCATGCCGGAGATGCTCCGCGAGGAGGCGTTCCATCTGGCGGCCGGCGTGCTGCCGCTACGCCGCTGGGTCGAGCAGGCGGCCAAGGACTCGGTCTACGTCACCATGGACCTGATCCAGCGCACCCTCAACAAGTGGATCCCCAGAGGCCTCGAGATGTTCGGCCACGAGAAGGGAGGCGCCACCAACGTGCGCTACGGCTTCAAGCCGATGGCCAACGCCGAGGCGCAGCAGCAGTACTACGACGAGGTCTCGCGCCTCGTCACCGATCTCAACATGCGCTACCTCCGTGCGCGGCTGCCGGAGCTGTCCCACGCCGAGGCGACCGAGGCCCACGCGCGGCTGGTCGAGGATGGCGAGACGGTCGATGGGGTCCAGCCCGAGGACCTCCTACAGATGCCGGCGATGCGGTTCTTCCGGCGCCGCGGCGTTCCTGCCTTCACGATGGTCGGCCACCAGGGCGAGAGTTTCGACGACGTGGACGACTACGCCCGGCACCTCAAGGGTCACCTCCCGCAGACCTACAGCGCGGGTAGGGACTTCAAGGGGTACGTCGAGCTGCTGCGGCAGGTCGTGGCGGGAGAGCTCACGGCGGGCGAGGCCGCCCGCCAGACGCCGAACCTGCGTCGCGTCGGAGGGGTGTGCCCCTGCTCGAGAGCGGTTCGCTGGGTCTCTGACGAGCAGGCGGCCGTGGTCGGCCACGGTCGGCCCGGGGTCGAGTGAGGCGAAGTTGCCCTTCAGCAAGGAGTAGAGCGGGTTGAAGGACCCATTCAGGCTCCTCGCGGAGATTCTCGAGACCGTCGGCGCCACCGAGACGCAGGACTCGAACGCGATGGTCCTGTGCAGCGTCGACGAGCGGGGACGGCCCAGCTCGCGAGCTGTGCTGCTCAAAGCGCTCGATCGGCGGGGCCTTGTCTTCTACACCAACCTCGGCAGCCGCAAGGCGCGACAGATCGAGCGCAATCCCAACGTCAGCCTCCACTTCCTCTGGCGGCGACTCGGTCGCCAGGTCAGCATCGAGGGAGAGGCCGGTCCGGTCAGTCCCGAGGAGGCCGACAGCTACTTCGCCACCCGCGATCGTGGCAGTCAGATCGGGGCGTGGGCGTCGAAGCAGAGTCAACCTCTGCCGCATCGCTCTACGCTTCTATCGAGAGTGGTGCGCGACGGCACCCGCTTCGCCGGGCAGCCGGTCCCCAGGCCTCCGCACTGGTCAGGCTTTCGGGTGGCTCCCTGGCGGTTCGAGTTCTGGGAGGCGGGAAAGTTCCGCCTTCACGATCGACGGGTCTACGAGCTACGAGAGGAAGGGTGGAGCGCTCGGAAGCTGTACCCGTAGTTGCGTAACCGTTGGCGGACCGGTCGCCTCAGGCCACGGCGCGAGCGCTTCTAGCCGGCGGCCGCCTTGCCGAGTGCGCGCGGAAACAGGATGTTGTTCTCGAGGTGGATGTGCTGGTGCATGTCCGACTCCAGCGATTCGAGCCCGTGCCACAGCGCCTTCCATGTCGTGCAGGCGCCCTCCGGAGCGACGAAATCGGAGGTAAGGGCGCGCATCTGTCTGAGGGCCGCTCCCGCCGACTCGTGCTCGTCCTCCATCACTGCGACCGGGCCGCCGGCAAGCGCGCCCTCACCCCGCAAGATCATAGGAAAGAGGATTCGCTCCTCCTTGAGCATGTGCTCCCCCAGCTCGGTCTCGAGTGCCACGAACGTTTCGAGGATGCGAGCGAGCCGCGGGTCCTTGTCGCCGTGCACCTCCACGACCTTGCGAGCCATGCCCTTGAGTCTCGGCAGCTCCTCCCGCAGCGGTGCGTGGAACCGTTCGAGGATGTGCTCGATGATGTCGGCCAGCGGAGCCCCGGACCAGTTGTGTTCGTCGGGTCGGGCCTCCATCGCTGAGGCGAGCTCGGCGAGGACGGTGTCGAGATTCGCGCCGGCGTCGTCGCAGGCCTGCTGGAGCGGCTTGCCCCCGCTGCAGCAGAAGTCGAGCCCGTGTCGCGAGAACACGCGCGTGCTCTGCGGGTAGCGGGCGGCGAGGGCGCCGACCGTCGAATCCGGGGTAATGAGGGAGGGTCTGTCGTCTTCGGGCATGTCGGGAACTCTCCTTGTCAATCCCCCATGCTGGCATCCGAGAGAGCGTCGTGCGCCACCTCCGCAGTCGGGTTTCCGCCCCCCTCTCTGGGGGTGGCTCCGCCCCACCCCGGGATGCTTGGCGCTCGTCCGGCGAGCCGCTACCTTGCGAGGCACACAGTCACCAGCGGTGGGGAGGCCTCGAACAGGGGCGACCCGAGCCGCGAACCGAAAGGCGATCGGACGTGAGACCCGAGGTCAACCTGGAGCGGTGGGAGATCGAAGATCCCGAGTTCTGGGAGAAGACCGGGCAACGCGTCGCCCGCCGCAATCTGTGGATCTCGGTCCCGAGCCTGCTGTGTGGATTCGCCGTCTGGCTCTACTGGAGCATCATCACGACCGAGATGCTCAATCTCGGCTTCCCCTTCTCGAAGGAGGAGCTCTTCACGCTCGCCGGGATCGCCGGATTCGTCGGTGCCACCCTGCGGATTCCGAGTTCGTTCCTGATTCGGATCGCCGGCGGGCGCAACACGATCTTCTTGACCACCAGCTTGCTCCTGGTGCCTGCGATCGGGGCCGGCATCGCCCTTCAGAACCCGGACACGCCTCTCTGGGTCTTCTGGGGCCTGGCCGCGCTCTCCGGTCTCGGGGGCGGGAACTTCGCCTCCTCGATGTCGAACGTCAGCTTCTTCTTCCCCAAGCGTATGCAGGGTACGGCCCTCGGCATCAACGCCGGGCTCGGGAATCTCGGCGTGAGCGTCATGCAGTTCCTGCTGCCGCTGGTCATGACCTTCGCTCTCTTCGGAAGCCTTGGCGGTGCCGGGCACCCACTACCGCAGGAGTCAGGGACCGTCAGCTACGTCCAGAACGCCGGCCTCGTCTGGATCCCGGTTCTCATCGTGCTCGGCTTCGCCACCTTCTTCGGCATGAACAACATCACCACGGAGTGGGTCTCGCCCGGAGTCAGGTCCTCGCTGGTGGCCTTCCTGCGCGTCTTCACCCTCCTGGGGGTCGGTCTCGCGGCTGCCGCCGTCGGGCTCTGGGCGATGCTGGTCGTCGGCGTTTCGAAGTGGCTCGTCCTCCCCCTCGTGATCGCCTCCACGCTCTTGCTCATGAAGATGGTCCCGGGCGACGTGCGCGAACCCCTCGCCCGACAGTTCTCGATCTTCCGCAACAAACACACCTGGTGGATGACCCTCATCTACACCATGACGTTCGGGTCGTTCATCGGCTTCTCGGCCGCCTTCCCGCTCTCGATCAAGGTGATCTTCGGCTTCGTGCACGACCCGACCGGCGCCGAGCTCGGGGTCAACCCCAACGCTCCGAACCCCTTCACCTTCGCCTGGCTCGGCCCGTTGGTCGGCTCGTTGATCCGGCCGATCGGCGGTTGGATCTCGGATCGCGAGATCGGCGGCGCCAAGGTCACCCAGATGGTCACCCTGGTGATGATCGGCTCGGCGCTGGCGGTCGCCTATTTCATGAACCTCGCGTACCGCTCAGAGACTCCCGAGCAGTTTTTCGTGCCGTTCCTCGCCCTTTTCCTGCTGCTCTTCGCTGCCACGGGCGTCGGCAACGGTTCGACGTTCCGATCGATGGGGGTGATGTTCGACAAGGAGCAGGCCGGGCCCGTGCTGGGCTGGACTTCCGCCGTGGCCGCCTACGGAGCGTTCCTGATCCCGAGGATCTTCGGCGAGCAGATCCGCGCCGGAACGCCGCAGAACGCACTCTGGGGGTTCGCCGCTTTCTACGCCATCTGCCTCGTCGTCAACTGGTGGTACTACGCCCGGAAGGGCGCGGAGGTGCCTTGCTAGATCTTGCGCTTCGGACCTTCTCGTTACCTCGACATCCTCTGCTCGCCGTCGCAGTCTTCCTCACGGCCGGGGGCCAGCTGTCGACGGGTGCGCTCTGGTCGCAGGAGGCCGCGGAGATCTTCCGCCAGAGCTGCGTGAGCTGCCACACCGTCGGTGGCGGACGGCTCGTGGGCCCCGATCTCAAGAACGTCGACGATCGCAAGGATCGCGAATGGCTGGTCGGCTTCGTGCTCGACCCGCAGGCGTTCTTCGATCGCGGCGACGCCTACGCTCTCCAGATCAAGGACGAGGCGGGTGGCGTGATCATGCCGCGTTCGGCGGGCCTCACCCGCAAGCAGGCGGAAGCGCTGCTCGACCTGATCGCGGCGGAGTCGCTGCAGGACGAGTCGCAGTTCGCCGGCCTCGATATCGGTGACGAGCCGTTCACGCGAGCCGACATCGAGCGCGGGATGGCGCTGTTCTCCGGCGAGGCGCGGCTCACCAACGGCGGCCCCTCCTGCCTCTCCTGCCACACGGTCGGAGGGCTCTCCGGCCTGGGTGGAGGCCGGCTCGGGCCGGACCTGACCAGGGTCTACGAGCGACTTCAGGGTCGCAAGAACCTCGCGTCGTGGCTGCTGGCCCCGGCGACGGAGATCATGCGCCCGGTCTACGCCTCGCGCAGCCTGACCAACGAGGAGATCGGCCCGCTGGTCGCGTTCCTCGAGGACGCAGCACATACGAGGAACGAGGACACGGGCACCGCGCGCCTGACGCTTCTGCTTCTCGGCCTCGGAGGTGCCGGGTTCGGCTTCATGGCCTCCGACGGCCTTTGGCGCAAACGCTTCCGGGGCGTTCGTCGAGCACTCGTGAAAGGCCAACGATGAAGCCGAAGAACTCCATTCACTGGATCAAGGACGAGGTAGACCCCGAAGGCCGGAGCTGGGAGGAGTTCTACCGGAACCGCTGGCAGCACGACAAGGTCGTGCGGTCGACCCACGGCGTCAACTGCACGGGCAGCTGTACCTGGGATATCTACGTCAAGAACGGCATCGTCACCTGGGAGATGCAGGGGCTCGACTACCCGGAGCTCGAAGAGGGCCTGCCGCCCTACGAGCCGCGCGGGTGCCAGCGTGGGATCTCCTACTCCTGGTACCTCTACAGCCCCCTGAGGGTGAAGTACCCCTACATCCGTGGCGCGCTGATGGATCTGTGGCGTGAGGCACGCTCGCGCTTCGACGACCCGGTGGAAGCGTGGGAGAGCCTGATCAGCGATCCCGCCCGGCGCGCGCGCTTTCACAAGGCGCGTGGCAAAGGCGGCTTCCGACGAGTGGAGTGGGATGTGGTGCTGGAGATCATGGCGGCCGCCAACATCCACACCATCAAGAAGTACGGGCCCGATCGCGTGACCGGGTTTTCGCCGATCCCCGCCATGTCGATGATCAGTTACGCCAGCGGCTCCCGCATGCTGCAACTGATGGGCGGCGTTTCGCTGTCCTTCTACGACTGGTATTGCGACCTTCCCAACGCTTCGCCCGAGACTTGGGGCGAGCAAACGGACGTCAACGAGTCGGCCGACTGGTTCAACGCCAAGCTGCTCGCGGTGATGGGGTCCAACCTCAACATGACCCGTACGCCGGACTGCCACTTCGCCGCCGAGGCACGGCACAACGGCACCAAGATGTGGGTGTTCTCGCCGGACTTCAGCCAGGTCGCCAAGTACGCGGACGAGTGGGTGTCGCTCAATGCCGGCCAGGACGGCGCCTGGTGGATGGCGGTGAATCACGTCCTCCTCAAGGAGTTCCACCACGACCGGCAGGTTCCCTACTTCGCCGACTACGTCAAGCAGTACACGGACTCCGGCTTCTTGGTCGAGGTGAGGCGCGAGGAAGACGACAACCGTCCGGGACAGATGCTTCGGGCTGGGAGGCTCGACCGGTATCGGGACGAGGAGCACGGCGAGTGGAAGTTCCTCATGTGGGACGCCTCCGAGGATCGGCCGAAGATGCCGATGGGCAGTTCCGGACACCGCTGGGGAGAGAAGAAGGGCAAGTGGAACCTGAAGCTGGAGGACGGTGTCGATGGCTCACGGATCGACCCGACCCTCACCTTCCTCGATCGGCACGACGAGGTTCTGCAGCTCTCCTTCGATGACTTTGCCGAAGGGGGAGAGCTGACTCGCGGCGTTCCGGTCCGCTGGGTCGAGACGAATGACGGCGAGCGCGTCGCCGTCGCCACCGTCTACGACGTGCTGATGGCGCAATACGGCGTCCCCCGCGGGCTGCCCGGGGCCTACCCGGAGAGCTACGACGACGACATGCCCTACACGCCGGCCTGGGCCGAGCGCTTCACCGGCATGAGCCGCGACATGGTCGTCCAGTTCGCGCGCGAATGGGGTGTCACGGCCGAGAAGACCGGTGGGCGCTGCACGATCGTCATCGGCGCCGGGGTGAACCACTGGTACCACGCCAACCTCATGTACCGGGCCGGCATCCACGCCCTCATGTTCTGTGGCTGTGTCGGTGTCAACGGTGGAGGGCTGGCGCACTATGTCGGCCAGGAGAAACTCGCTCCCGGCGAGTCGTGGGGAGCGTTGGCTCTGGGCAAGGACTGGGGCCCCGTTCCCCGGCTGCAAAACGCCCCGAGCTGGCACTACGTCCACACCGACCAGTGGCGGTACGAGAAGTCGTTCACCGACTACCACACCGTCCCGACCTCTTCGGAATCGAAACTCGCCCGGGGGCACACGATGGATCTGCAGGTGCGGGCGGTCCGCTCCGGCTGGCTGCCGTTCTACCCGCAGTTCAATCGCAACACACTCGAACTCGTGCGGGAGGCTCGCGAGCAGGGCGCGACGACCGACAAGGACGTCATCGACAGGGTCATCGACCAACTCAAGAACCGTGAGCTCCAGTTTGCGGTCGAGGATCCGGACGCAGAGGAGAACTGGCCCCGAGTCTGGTACATCTGGCGCGGCAACGCCCTGATGGCCTCTGCCAAGGGGCACGAGTTCTTCCTGAAGCACTACCTCGGAACGCACACCAACGCGGTGGCGGAAGACATGGCCGAGGACTCCGTTCAGGACGTGACCTGGCGCCCGCCGCCCAACGGCAAGATGGATCTGGTCGTCGACCTGAACTTCCGGATGGACACCTCGGCGCTCTACTCCGACATAGTCCTCCCGGCGGCGACGTGGTACGAGAAGGCCGACCTCAACTCGACCGACATGCACAGCTTCATTCACCCGTTGGCGCCCGCCGTGCCGCCGTCGTGGGAGTCGAAGAGCGACTGGCAGATTTTCCGTGCAATCGCCGAGAAGTTCTCCGAGCTGGCAAAGCGACACTTCCCGGAGCCGGTCGAGGACCTGGTAGCCGCCCCACTGGCTCACGACTCGCCGGCGGAGATCGCCCAGCGGGAGATCTCCGACTGGATGAACGGCGAGGTCGAGGCGATTCCGGGCGTCACGATGCCCAACCTGAAGATCGTCAAGCGCGACTACGCCAACCTCTACGCCCGATTCTGCGCTCTGGGCCCAGGGGTGCGCGACGACGGCCTGGGTGCCCACGGCACGAGCTACCGCTGCGAGGACGCCTACGACGAGCTCGCGAAGCGGCAGCCATCGAGTGAATGGAACGGACACGGCTATCCGTCGATCAGGGAGGACATCGAGGCCTGCAACGCCATCCTCCATCTGGCGACCGTCACCAACGGTGAGCTCGCCTACCGGTCGTACCGCAACATGGAGGAGAAGACAGGGCTCGACCTGGCCCACCTGGCCGAGAAGTCACGCAGCGTACGGACCCGTTTCTCGGACCTGCAGGCCCAGCCGCGCCGACTCCTCAACAGTCCCATGTGGTCCGGCCTGACCGAGAACGGCCGCGCCTACGCGCCCTTCACCTACAACGTGGAGACGCTTGTGCCCTGGCGCACGTTGACGGGTCGCCAGCACTTCTATCTCGATCACGAGCTCTACCTCGAGTTCGGCGAGCACCTCCCGACTTACAAGCCGAAGCCGCTGCCGACCGAGTATGCCGATCTGGTGTTTTCGGACGATCCCGGCAAGACGATGATGCTCAACTACCTCACGCCGCACGGCAAGTGGCACATTCACTCGACCTACGGCGACAACGAGCGCATGACCGTGTTGTCTCGCGGCTGCGAGCCCTTCTGGATCAACCACCGCGACGCTGCTGAGCTGGAGATCGAGGACAACGACTGGGTCGAGGTCTTCAACGACAACGGAGTCGTCGTCACCCGGGCCGCCGTTTCGGCGCGCATCCCGCGCGGCATCTGCATTCAGTACCACTCCCCCGAGCGGACCATCTCGGTGCCGCGGTCGCCGTTGCGAGGCAACCGGCGGGCCGGAGGGCACAACAGCCTGACCCGAACCCGACTCAAGCCCAACCTGATGGCCGGCGGCTACGGCCAGTTCACTTACCACTTCAACTACTGGGGGCCGACCGGCTGCAACCGGGACACCCACATTCTCGTTCGCCGGCTGGCGCGGATCGAGTGGTAGTCGAAACGAGCGACGAGGAGACACGGCGATGGATGTGAGATCTCAAGTTTCGATGGTGTTCCACCTGGATAAATGCATCGGCTGCCACACCTGCTCGATCGCCTGCAAGAACGTCTGGACGGACCGGCCGGGCACGGACTACATGTGGTGGAACAACGTGGAGACCAAGCCGGGCACCGGATACCCGACGGCGTGGGAGAACCAGGAGGCGTACCAGGGCGGATGGGAGATCGAGGACGGGGAGGTGAAGTTGAAGTCGACCAGCAACGCGAAGCTGGTCGGCAACATCTTCCACAACCCTCACCAACCGAGCATGGACGACTACTACGAGCCGTGGACCTACGACTACAAGGAGCTGTTCAACGCCCCGGAGGGCGACGACCAGCCGGTCGCGCGGCCCGTCTCGCGAGTCACCGGGGAGTACATGGAGGTGGAGGCGGGCCCGAACTGGGACGACGACCTCGGCGGCTCTGAAGTCTACGCGGCCAGCGACCCGAACCTCGAGGCCCTGACTCCGAAACAGCGCGAGGAACTCTCCTCCGTCGAGCGGCTCGTGTTCTTCTACCTGCCCAGGATCTGCAACCACTGCCTCAACCCGTCCTGCGTCGCCTCCTGCCCGTCCGGGGCTCTCTACAAGCGCGGTGAGGACGGGATCGTACTCATCGATCAGAAGCGGTGCCGCGCGTGGCGCTCGTGCATCGCCGCATGCCCCTACAAGAAGACGTACTACAACTGGCACTCGGGCAAGTCGGAGAAGTGCATCCTCTGTTACCCGCGGCTCGAGACCGGCCAGGCGCCCGCTTGCTTCCACTCCTGCGTGGGGCGGATTCGATACCTGGGAGTCCTTCTCTACGACGCGGAGCAGATCGAGCGCGTCGCCGAGCTGCCGGACGACGAGCTGATCGATGGACACCGCAACATGATCCTCGACCCCTTCGACCCGAAGGTGATCGCCGAAGCGAAGGCCAACGGGCTCGGTGACGACGTCATCGAGTCGGCGCAGAAGTCGCCGGTCTACAAGTTCGTCAAGGAGTGGGGGATCGCTCTGCCCCCGCATCTCGAGTACCGGACTCTGCCGATGCTCTTCTACGTACCGCCGCTCTCGCCGGTCATGGCAGGCAAGGACGGCGACAGCGTCTACCATCTGAGCGGCAATCTCTTCCACGACATCGACCAGTCGCGGGTGCCGATCGAGTACCTCGCGCGCCTTCTCGGCTCGGGCAACGAAGGGGTCGTGCGCTATGCGCTGCGCAAGCAGAAAGCGATCCGGTTGCACCGCCGTGCCCTGACCGTCGGCGATGTCGACGACAAGACGGCGGCGCGCGCCCTCGAAGAGGCGGATTGCACCCCTGAGCAAGCCGACGCCATCTACCGTTTGACGGCGCTGTGCACCTTCGAGGAGCGCTTCGTCATCCCGCCGATGCATCGCGAAGAGGCGATCGAGATGATGGAGGAGCCGCACGGCCATCGGCAGAGCGTCGGCTTCGGCTTCAACGAGGGGCCGAGGAGGGGGCTGTGAGCCGCACACCCGAGCTCTGGGCCGGTCTCGGCCGGCTCTTCACCTACCCGGGTGCCGGGTATCTCGCCCGCCTCCAGGCCTGTCTTCCCGAGGTCGAAGAGGCCTCACCCGAGGCAGCCGAGGACCTCCGCGCCGTCGAGGGGCCGCTGACGGATAAGGAGCCCTGGGAGATCGAGGAGCTCTACACCCGGACCTTCGATATGAACCCGATCTGCGCCCTCGAAATCGGCTGGCACCTCTACGGAGAGCAGTACGAGCGCGGGCGGTTCCTCGTTCGGACCCGCAGTCTGCTGCAGCATCTGTCGATCGCGGAGGACGGCGAGCTACCGGACCATCTGAGTCTGATGCTCGAGGCGACCGGGCGTCTCGAGCCGGTCGATCGGCAGCCGTTCGCCGCCCGCTTTCTGGTTCCCGCACTGCGCGAGATGAGAACCGCCTTCGAGGACAGCGACAGCCCCTTCGGGGGGCTGGTCTCGGCTGCTACGCGCCTGGCCGAGGACGAAGCCGGCGAGCTGCCGATCGCGCAGATCCAGCGTCGCCCTGATCTGGTCCAGCTCGGCGGCAACAGGAAGCCCAACCCAGCGAGGTCAGCACCATGAACACGGAGGTTGCGCGTTATCTCGATCAGCTTCTCTTCGCGGCCTTGCCGTTCGTGGCGATCGTGCTGTTCTTCCTCGGCACCGTCTACCGCTACCGGGCTCAGAGCTTCACCTACTCGAGCCTGTCGTCGCAGTTCCTCGAGAACCGGCAGCACTTCTGGGGGATGGTGCCGTTCCACTACGGGATCCTCACCGTTCTCGCGGGACACATCGTCGCCTTCCTCGTACCGCGAAGCATCCTCGCCTGGAACGCGAAGCCGTTGCGCCTCTACATTCTCGAAGGCTCGGCACTGGTCGCGGGCATCGTCTCTCTGGTCGGACTGCTGGCGATCCTGTCGCGTCGCGCCAACAGCTCCAAGCTCCGCGTCGTCACCTCACGGGCCGACAAGATGCTGTACCTGTTGCTCGTCACTCAGGTGGCGTCGGGCGTCTACATCGCAGTCTTCCATCCCTGGGGATCTTCGTGGTTCGCCTCGTCCGCGGCGCCGTACCTGTGGTCGCTGGTCAAGCTCAATCCCGATGTCACCTGGATCGAAGCGATGCCCTGGGCGGTGAAGCTGCACATCCTCAACGCCTGGGTCCTCATCGGGTTCTTCCCGTTCACTCGTCTGGTTCACGTGCTCGTGGTGCCCAACCAGTACCTGTGGCGCAAGCGTCAGGTCGTGCGCTGGAACCGTGACCCCAGAACAGCCCGGTCGTTGCGCTGAGGCCCGGACGAGTCACGGATGCGCTCACGAGTCTGGACCCTGCTGCTTCTGGTGGGCATCGCCCTGGCGAGCCTGGCACTGGTGCCCAGGCTCGGCGAAGTGCGACTCCCCGGCAACCACTCGGGCTTCGAGCCCGAACAGCCGATCGCCTACTCGCATCGCCTGCACGCCGGCGAGCTGGGGATCGAGTGCCGGTACTGCCACTCGGGTGTCACCAGAAGTCCGATGGCCGGAATCCCGTCCGCCAGCGTCTGCATGAACTGTCACCAGTTCATCACGGCCTCGCGCTCACAGATCCGGGCCGAAGAGCTCGCCGCCGAGGAGCAGGGTAGGACCCCTGAGAGGGTCGTGTCGCCCGAGCTGAGCAAGCTCTATGCGGCGTTGGGGCTGGGGGACGATCTCGAACCCGACCCCTCCGCCGAACCCACCCCTGTGCGCTGGGCCCGTGTGTACCGGGTGCCCGACTTCGTCGCCTTCGATCATCGCCCCCACGTCGCGGCGGGGGTGCAGTGCCAGAAGTGCCATGGCCCGGTGGAGACGATGGAGCGGGTCCGCCAGGTCGAGGACCTGTCCATGGGCTGGTGCGTGAGCTGCCACCGGGATCCGCACGGGAGGGCCGGCAGGGCCGCCGATCCCTCAGCTTCCACGGACTGCGTCGCTTGCCACTACTGAGGAATCTATGAGTCAGAAGAAGCCGCCGCTCTACTTCATGTCTCCGGGCGAAAGTGCGTCCGGGGATCGGACGGATGGGGGTCCATCGGCGCTTGACGTCCGAGCCAGGCTGGCGCTCGATCGTCGCGACTTCCTCAAGGCGAGCGGCTTCGCCCTGGCATTCGCGACCGGTTGCAGCAGGAGCCCGTTGGAGCACGCCGTACCACTGCTTCATGCGGACCCCGAGAGCGTACCCGGCACGGCGACCTGGTATGCCTCGACGTGCGCTGCCTGTACGGCGGGGTGCGGCGTCCTCGGCAAGAGCCGTGACGGGCGGCCGATCAAACTCGAGGGGAACGACCTGCATCCCTTGAGTCGCGGCGGTCTGTGCGCCGTCGGTCAGGCGAGCCTGCTGGAGCTCTACGACTCTCGAGCTGCGCGATCCCCTATCTGGCACGGGGAGTCGAGCGACTGGTCGACCGTCGACGCCGAGATTGGCGTGGTGCTGCAGCGAGCGGCCGAGCAGGGGCTGCCCGTGCGGCTGTTGACCGGGAGCCTCCACAGCCCGAGCGACCTCGCTGCGATCGAACGGTTTGCTGCAGCGTTCACCGACTTCCGACACGTGATGTACGACCCGCTGTCGAGTGCGGCGATGCTCGATGCGCACGATGCCGTCTTCGGAATCCGCACACTGCCGCGGCTCGACTTCGCCCGAGCACGGGTGATCGCCGGCTTCGATGCCGACTTCCTGGGCACCTGGATCTCTCCGGTCGAGTTCACCGCCGCGTACGGCAGCGGACGCTCGCTGGAAGGGGAGGCGCCCGACCTCTCCTTCCATCTTCAGGCGGAGGCTCGCCTCTCGCTCACTGGAAGCAACGCCGACGAACGCGTCCTCCTGCATCCAGAGGAGACGGCATGGGCTCTCAGAGAGCTGGCGGCTCTGGTCGCCGATCGCTCGGATCGGAGTCCTCGAGCGGCCGCTGCTCTGAGGCCCTCGGGGAATCGCCCCGAGTGGATCGCGAGGTTGGCCGACCGTCTGTGGGACGCGCGTGGCGAATCTCTGGTCGTCAGTGGCAGCCAGAGCCTGCGAGCTCAGCTGCTGTGCTGCCTCGTCAATGAGTTGCTTGGCAACTACGGGGCGACCCTCTCGCTGGAGCGTCCTTCGTACCAGCGACGCGGCGACGATGCCGCCCTCGCGGGGCTGGAGCGAGAGCTCGAGGCCGGAGCGGTCGAGGTCCTCCTGATCCGCGGTGTCAATCCGGTCTACGACCTGCCCACGGGCGAACGGTGGAAAGGGTGGCTCGCACAGACGGCGCTGACGGTCTCCTTCGCACGCTCGGTCGACGAGACCGCCGGCGCCGTCGGCGGGGTGTGCCCCGAGCCTCACTTTCTCGAGGACTGGCGGATTGCTGAACCGGTCGCCGGCCACCTGAGTGTCACCCAGCCGCTGATCAACTCGCGAGGAAACACAAGGGCGTTCGCCTCCTCGCTCGCCGCTTGGGCGGGTCATCCGGCCACCAGCCTCGAGTGGGTTTGCGAAGTGTGGGCGGCGCAAGTGGCGCCTAGGGCGGGCGCCGGAGTCGACGCAAACTGGGAGGAGGCCGTCCGACGAGGTCAGATCGACGTCGAGGCCGGGGCGCCGCAGCTCCGGCCGTTCGACTTCGCGGCGCTCGAAGGGGTGCTTGCGCCGGTCGCCAGGCCGCAGCCGGTGGCGACGACACTGCTGCTCTATCCGAAGGTCGGGATGCTCGACGGCAGCCACGCTCACAACGCCTGGCTGCAGGAACTCCCGGACCCGATCACCAAGGTTTCGTGGGACAACTACGCGAGCCTGGCTCCGGAGACCGCCGACGCGCTCGGTGTCGAGGACGGCGATCTGGTAGAGCTCTCGGCCGCAGGCGTTGCTTTGGAGCTTCCGGCGCATCTGCAACCGGGGCAACATCCGGGGGTCGTCGCGGTCGCCCTCGGCTACGGCCGTGAAGGGACCGACCGGTTTCACGGCGTCGGTCCCGACTGGCTGGAGGCAAGGCCGACCGTCGCCCGGGGGGGCACCGTCGGTCGCCGAGCGAACGACTGGCTCCGCTGGGACGACGGGCACTTGCGACCCGACGGGCAGTCGGTCTCCATTCGGCCGACCGGGAGGCGGGAGCCGCTCGCCTTCTCGCAGACCTACGGCGATCTCGAGGTTCCGGAACGGTTCAGGCCTGCAGGTGGCGAGCGCCGGCCGATGATCCAGGAGACGGTCCTGCCCGCCTTTCTGCGCGACCGGAGCGCCGGTAAGCCACACGGCCACCACTTCGACGGAAACCTGTGGTCCGAGTACCCCGAGGGTGAACATCACTGGGCGATGGCGATCGATCTGTCGGCCTGCACCGGCTGCTCGGGCTGCGTAATTGCCTGTCAGGTGGAGAACAACATCCCGGTCGTCGGGCGCGACGAGGTGCGACGTCGCCGCGATCTTCACTGGATGCGGATCGACCGCTACTACTCACACCGCGATGACGGGGTCGATGTCTTCCACCAGCCGATGCTTTGCCACCACTGTGACAACGCCCCATGCGAGAGCGTCTGCCCCGTTGCGGCGACCGTCCATAGCGAAGAGGGGCTGAACCAGCAGGTCTACAACCGCTGCGTCGGGACGCGCTACTGCGCGAACAACTGCCCGTACAAGGTGCGGCGCTTCAACTGGTTCGAGTATCCGCGGCCCGATGCGGAGGAGCGGCTCGTCCTCAATCCCGACGTCACGGTGCGATCACGCGGTGTGATGGAGAAGTGCTCGTTCTGTGCGCAGCGGATCGAGGGCGCCAAGATCGAAGCGGCCGGTGCGGGCCGGGAACTCGAGGACGGCGACTTCCAGACGGCGTGCGAGCAGTCGTGCCCCGCGGACGCCATCGTTTTCGGCGACACGACCGATCCCGAAAGCCGGATCTCGAAGGCGCTGCGCTCCCAGCGACACTACCGGATCTTCGAGGAACTCAACATCCTCCCCTCCGTCGGCTACCTGCGTGTGGTCCGCAATCGCGACGAGGAAGAACATGAGCCCCACCATGCCTGAGGCGGCCCCCGCCGAGCTGGCACGGCCCGACGTCGGCACGCGACCGGCGCTCGTCGAGGGTGACAAGTCCCTGGCCGAGGTCACCGAAGACATCAGCCGTTCGATCGAGGCCAGGCCGAGCGCGCTGTGGTGGGTCGCCCTGGCACTGTCATCCTCGATGCTGTTTCTCGGCGTGGTGGCAGTGACCTACCAGATCCGGGTCGGCATCGGAACCTGGGGACTCAACAAGACGGTCGGCTGGGCCTTCGACATCACCAACTTCGTGTTCTGGGTCGGCATCGGGCATGCCGGCACCTTGATCTCTGCGGTGCTGTTCCTGCTGCGCCAGCGGTGGAGAACCGGAGTGAATCGGGCCGCCGAGGCGATGACGCTCTTCGCGGTGATCTGCGCCGGCATCTTTCCGATCATCCACATGGGACGCCCGTGGCTCGCCTTCTGGATGGTCCCGTATCCGAACTTCCGCGGCTCTCTGTGGGTGAATTTCCGATCGCCCCTGTTGTGGGACGTCTTCGCCATCAGCACCTACTTCATCGTTTCGGCCGTCTTCTGGTACTTCGGCCTGATTCCGGACATGGCGACGCTGCGCGACCGGCTCGGGGGTTGGCGTCAACGGGTGTTCTCGTACCTGAGTCTCGGCTGGAGCGGCTCGCTGAGGGATTGGCACCGATACGAACTCGTCTACCTGCTGCTGGCCGGCCTGGCCACGCCGCTGGTCCTCTCGGTGCACTCGATCGTCAGCTTCGACTTCGCCACCGCCGTGCTGCCAGGCTGGCACACGACGATCTTCCCGCCCTACTTTGTGGCGGGAGCGATCTTCTCCGGCATGTCGATGGTCCTGACATTGATGATCATCGCCCGGCGAACGATGCGCCTCGAGCAGTACCTGACCCGCAACCACATCGACGCGATGACCAAGCTCGTTCTCGTGACGTCCGGCATCGTCATGCTGGCCTACGGGACCGAGTTCTTCACCGCCCTCTACTCGGGGAACGAGTACGAGCGATTCGTCTTCCTCAACCGCGCTCTCGGACCGATGGCGTGGTCCTACTGGATCATGGTCTCGTGCAACGTCCTCGTGCCTCAGCTCTTCTGGTTCCGTCGCATGCGGCGCAACCTGCTCGTCGTCTTCTGCGCCACGATCTTCATCAACATCGGCATGTGGTTCGAGCGCTTCGTGATCATCGTCACGTCGCTCCACCGTGATTTCCTGCCCTCGAGCTGGGCCGACTACGCGCCGACCTCGATCGAGATCGCCACTCTCATCGGCAGCTTCGGCCTGTTCTTCACCTGCTTCCTCATCTTCTGCCGCTTCTTCCCGGTGATCGCGATGGCGGAGGTCAAGGCCGTCCTTCCCGAAGGTGGGCGTCGGGAGGGGAGATCGTGAAGCGGCACTTCACCGTCGAGTTCGAGCACCAGGACGACATCCTGGATGCGGTCCGTGAGTACCGCGCTTCCGGCTTCGAGATCGAGGACGCCTTCACTCCCTACGCAGTGCATGGCCTCGACGACGCCGCCGGCATCCGGCGGAGCCGTCTCGGCTACTTCTGCGGCATTGTCGGCCTCAGCGCCGCCGCGCTGGGGCTCTACTTCCAGTACTGGGTCTCGGCTGTGGACTGGCCGCTCAACATCGGGGGCAAGCCGTTGGCGTCGATCCCGGCCTTCATCCCCGTGACGTTCGAGATCGGTGTTCTGGTGGCGGGGCTGTCGACCGTCGGCGCCTTCTTCGTGGCGAGCCGTCTCTTCCCGGGCAAGCGGCCTCCGGCGGTCAGCAGCCGGACGACTTCGGACCGCTTCGCGCTGACGGTGAGCGCGAGTTCTCCGGACTTCGACGCGGAGGTCGCTCAGGCGATCGCCCGCCGGCACCGTGCCGTCGAAAGCCGCCTCGAGCGCCGGTCGGAAGCGAGGTTGGGCCGAGGCATCGAGAGTGATGATCCGGCAGGCCGGCGCGGCCGGCTGAACCTCTTGCTCGCCGGTCTGTTTGCCCTGCTGGTGGTCCTGAACTTCGCGATCGTCCCGAGGAGCGAGCAGCGGGGCACCGAGTTCCTGCCCGAGATGATCCAGCCCGTGGCGGCAGAGTCTTACGCTGGGACGACCGCGCTGCCGAACGGCCAGGTACTGCAGGCACCCCCCGCCGGGACGATCTCCAGGGGCCGGAATCCGCTGACGACGGCAAGTCTGGAGTCCGTCGCGTACCGGCTGGAACCGGGTCCGGAAGGCGCGGCGACAGCGGCCGCCCGCCTGACCAACCCTCTCCTTCTCGAATCCGACACAGACGTCGACCGGGGCCGAGAGGTCTACGCGGCGTTCTGTCAGCTCTGCCACGGGGCGGGTGGGTTGGGGGACGGGTTGGTGGCCGGCCGTGGCTTTCCGGCGCCGCCGTCGCTGCTCGCGTCCGAGGCGAGATCGATGGCCGACGGGCAGCTCTTCCACGTCATCAGCATGGGGCAGGGGAACATGCCGGCCCATCGGTCGCAGCTCGACCCGGTCGATCGCTGGCGTGCTGTCCTCTGGGTTCGCCATCTCCAGGCGAGCGCACCTGCCGATCCCGATCCCGGCAACATTGCCGGCCGCGAGGAGACTCTCGAATGAGGAGCGACCGCCCTCTGACCTCCGCCTCGAGCAGCGATAGCTCGAGCAGCAACAGCTGGCTCCGTGCGTGGGCGATTCTCGGCCTCCTGTGCATGGCGCTCGGCTTTGTGCAGAGCCCTGCCCGAACCTGGGCCAATCTTCTCCTGACCGGCTTTTTTCTGCTCGGAATCGGGTTGGCGGGGCTCTACTTCGTGGCCATCCACTACGCGGCCAACGCGGGATGGGCCACGGCGTTCCGTCGCATACCCGAGGCGATGATGGACCTCGTCCCCGTCGGTTCGGTGATGGTGGCGGTCGCGCTCGTCGGCGGGGGTCGCGGCCTCTACCCGTGGATGGCGGCGGACCAGCACTTTGCGGGTTTCAAGGGTGTGTGGCTCAGCCCCGGCTTCTACTTCCTGCGGACGGCGATCTACATCGCCGTCTTCTGCCTCTTCGCGCTCGCAATCCGAAGAAACTCGCTGAGGCAGGACGAGACGGGCGACCCGGCCCTGACCGGCCGCAACCGAGCGTGGTCGGCCGCCTTTCTTCTCACGGGCTCGGTGGCCTTGACACTCGCCTCGGTGGACTGGCTCAAGGTGCTCGAGCCCCATTGGTTCAGCACCATGTGGGGCGTGTACCAGTTCTCCGGCCTGTTCGTTGCCGGCCTCGCTGCGCTGCTTCTCGTTGCCTGCCGGCTCGACACGCGGGAGGAAGTGCGCCTCTCGGGATCTCACCTGCACGACCTGAGCAAGCTCCTCTTCGCCATGGCGACCTTCTGGATGTACATCTGGTTCAGCCAGGCGATGTTGATCTGGTACGCCAACGTCTCGGAGGAGGTTGTCCACTACACGGATCGGCTGCGCCTCGGGTGGGGGCCGCTGATGGTCGCTCTCGTCGTCCTCAAGTGGGTGGTGCCGTTCTTCGGTCTGGTGAGCCGCCGGGCGAAGTCGAATGCGAGTCTCGTCGCGCGGATCAGCGCCGTCGTCCTCGTCGCCCACTGGCTCGACTTGATGATCCAGATCCACCCGCCGGTCACGGGTGAGGCGCCCTCTTTCGGGTGGGCCGAGACCGGCTCTCTGCTGATCTCCCTCTCGGCCGTGCTGGTGATCGTCGACCGGAGGCTCCAACGGCACTCACTCACCCCCGTGCGCGACCCGTTCCTCGCAGAGAGTCTGCACTACCACAGCTAGCCCGAGCGTCGACGATGCGCTCGCGTCTCAACGAACCGGATCCAGTCATCTCCAGGTAGGGAAACCAGCTATGGACGTCAAGAACAAGGCCACGAGAATCGACCTCTTCAGCCTGGCAACGAGGCCGATGCGGGCGTTCCACATGACCTGGTTCGCCTTCTTCCTGTGCTTCTTCTCGTGGTTCGGGATCGCCCCACTGATGGCGATCGTGCGCGACGAACTGGGTCTCACCAAGACTCAGATCGGCAACACCATCATCGCTTCGGTGTCGATCACGATCTTCGCCAGGCTGCTCATCGGTTGGCTCTGCGACCGGATCGGGCCGCGCCTCACCTACACCTGGTTGCTCGTTCTCGGCTCGATTCCGGTGATGTCCATCGGGCTGGCCGACACCTACGAGACCTTCCTTCTCTTCAGACTCGGGATCGGCTTCATCGGTGGAGCCTTTGTGATCACGCAGTACCACACCTCCGTGATGTTCGCGCCCAACGTCGTGGGCACGGCGAACGCGACCTCGGCCGGCTGGGGCAATCTGGGAGGGGGGGTCACGCAGATGATCATGCCGCTCGTCTTCGCTGCGATCACCGGGCTCGGCTTCTCGCCGTTCTGGGGGTGGCGCTTGTCGATGATGCTGGCAGGCGCGGTCTGCCTCCTGACGGGAGTCGCCTATTACTTCTTCACCACCGACCTGCCGGACGGGAACTTCAAGGAACTCAGGGCAAGAGGGGAGATCCGTTCCAACTCGGAGAGTCGCGGGACGTTCAAGATGGCCGCCCGGGACAAGCGGGTGTGGGCCCTCTTCGTGGTGTATGCCGCCTGTTTCGGGGTCGAGCTGACGATCAACAACATCGCAGCGCTCTACTACCGTGACTTCTTCGGCCTTGGCCTCAAGACTGCCGGCCTCGTCGCGGGGCTCTTCGGCCTCATGAACATCTTCGCTCGCACCACCGGCGGCATCATCGGAGACAAGTTCGGTGCGCGGTGGGGCCTGAAGGGCCGCGTCCGCTGGCTGTTCGTTGCGCTGCTGGTCGAGAGCGTCGCCTTGATTCTCTTCTCGCGGATGTCCATCCTGCCGGTGGCGATCGGAACGATGCTGGTCTTCAGCCTGTTCGTGCAGATGTCCGAAGGCGCGACGTTCTCCGTCGTGCCATTCGTCAACAAGAAGGCTCTCGGATCGGTCTCCGGCATCGTCGGAGCTGGAGGAAACATGGGAGCCGTCGCCGCAGGCTTCCTCTTTCGAGCCGAGGCGATTTCGTGGCCCCAGGCGCTGCTGATCCTGGGAGGACTCGTTCTCGTCTGTTCGTTCTTTACTCTGCTGGTGACGTTCAGTCCCGCCGAGGAGGCTGTCGCAGGAGCCGAGCTGAGACAGGCGCTCGAAGCCAGAGGGGCGAAGCCGCGGAAACCTGCGGTGATCCGCTGGCCCGCTCTTCCGGATGTCCTCGGCGGCTTACGGCCGATGGATCTGCTGCGTATCTATCTGGGGATCGCTCTGGCGATCAAGGGGATCTACTTCATCCTCGACACCTCGAAGGTGGAGGCTCAACTCGGGGCCGGGTTCGGTCACTTTCCGACTGTCGTCGCCTGGTACGTGGTGCTGGCCCATGCCGTGGGCGGCATTTGCCTCGCCATGGGGTTCGTGACTCGGGTCGCGGCCTTCCTCAACATCACGGTGCTGTTGGGAGCGGCCTCGTTCGTTCACGCCGGACAGGGTCTGTTCGGGGCCAGCCAGGATCTGCAGTTCGCCCTCTTCGTACTTTTCGCCCTGATGCTCCTGCTGTGGCGCGGGTCGGGCACCTTCTCGATGGACCATCTTCTCCGGCAGGGCAGCAGCCGCGTTGCGGCCTAGCGGCTGAGCACCCTGGAGGCAGCCATGAAGACCATCATCGAGCCGTTCCGGGTCAAGGTCGTCGAACCGATCCTCATGCCCACCGCCGGGGAGCGGGAGGCGGCACTGAAAGGCGCGCTACAACCTGTTCAAGATTCCCTCGGAGTCGATCGTCATCGACCTTCTGACCGATCGCGGGACGGGCGCGATGAGCTCCAGCCAGTGGGCGGCGATGATGAACGGCGACGAATCCTACGCAGGGAGCCCGAGCTTCACGCGCTTCGAACGGGCCGTTCGGGACATCTTCGGCTTCGAACATGTGATTCCGACCCATCAGGGGAGAGCCGCCGAGCGCATTCTTGCGGCCACGCAATGCCGGCCGGGACAGATCGTCCCCAACAACACTCATTTCGACACCACTCGAGGCTATCAACACTATCGCCATGCCTCGGTGAGATACCTCGGTGAGAGTATTGCTGCGCTCGGCGTACCGATCGTTCAACCACCAGGGGGACACGCTGTCTTCATCGATGCCGCTGCCTTGCTACCGCACATCGCACGCGAAAGGTACCCGGGGCAGGCGCTGGCGGTCGAGCTCTACCGACGTGGAGGCGTTCGGACCGTAGAGATCGGTTCTGTCATGTTCGGCAGGCGCAATCCCGACACCGGTGAAGAGGACTACAGCGACAAGGAACTGGTCCGACTTGCCGTTCCGCGAAGGACGTATACCAAGAGCCAGCTCGATTACGTCGTCGAAACGGTTGCTCAGGTGCTCTCGGCTCGAGAGTCCTTGCGTGGGGTGAGGATCGTCGATCAGCCCTCGACGCTGCGTCACTTCAGTGCGAGCTTCGAGCCCGAGTGGCAGGTTCCCTCCCCCTAGAGCATCCAGGGCGAAGAAGGCAGCACGAGCGCTCGACCCGCCGGAGGGCGTGAGAGGCATCTCCGGCTGCCACGCGGTGGATCCAGGCACACGGCTTCGGCCTCCGGCTCCTGACCCATCCCGAAGACGTGCTCCGGGGCGTGGTCGGAGGCAAAGGACGACTCAGACCTCCACCACGCGCGTTGGGAGCGGTCCGAGGAACGGAGTTCGAGCCGAGTGCCGATGGTCCGGCTGTCGGGGCCGACGAGGCGCACGCCCAGCTTGTTGCCGGTCGGCGTCTCGTTGCGGAGCATGAGCGGCGCTGCCTGGTTGCGAGCGACGGCGAGGTCCAGATCGAGGTCGCCGTCGAAGTCGGCGAGCGCGAGCCCTCGCCCGACGTGGGTCGCCTCGAACGGATCGCCCGCCGCTCGGGCGACGTCCACGAACCGATCGCCGGCATTCCAGTGCAACAGGATCTCCTGCGCGATCAGACGTTGCCGGTCTTCCGGCAACTCGAGCGTGCTGCCGTTGCTGACGACCAGGTCGGACCTCCCGTCTGCGTCGAGATCCGCAACGGCGCAGCCCCAGCCGACCCGATCGATCGAAACCTCGGCCAGGCGCAGTTGCCGGGCGCGATCCCGGTACTCGAGGCGGCCGGACGCTCCTAGGGTCGGCTGGTAGAGAGCGTTCTCCTGAGCCACCCAGTGCGTGATGAACAGCGAGGGGAACCCCGACAACGCGTCCTGCCCGAGGTCCCCGATGCAGATGCCCATCGACCCGCGAGGGTCGGCCGTTCCCGTTGCCGCGCTGGCGTCCTCGAAGACAGACTCTCCCGCGGCGGGGGATACGTTGAAGAACAGCGAGTTCGGTGACACGTCGTTCGCGACGTAGAGATCGAGCCTTCCATCGGCGTTGAGGTCTGCTGCGGCGACGCCCAACGTGCGGCCTCCGGGATCGCTGACGCCGGAGGCGAGACCGTCCTCGAAGAAGCGGCCACCGGGTTCCTGGCGATAGAGACGGTTCGGCTGAGGATCAAAGGCGTTCGGATTCAGAGCGACTGGAACTCCTGTCCAGTTGGGGTCGTCGACGGGCTCCGTGTCGACCATGGCATCGTCGAAGTCGACATAGTTGCCGACATAGAGATCGAGGAGACCGTCGCCGTCGAAGTCACCCCACGCCGAACCGACAGACCAACTCGTTCCGGCGAGTCCTACCGACTGGGCGATCTCGGAAAAGGTCCCGTCGCCCTCGTTGGCGAAGAGACGGTTCGCCCCTCGGTTCGTCACGTACAGATCCTGATCTCCGTCGCCGTCGTAGTCGGCGAACCGCGCCCCCATGCCGAAGCCGCCTGGATTTCCGACCTCGGCTGCGGCCGTCACGTCGAAGAACCGCGAACCGTCGTTGCGCAGGAGCTGGCTGGCGGCAGGGAGGCCTTCGGCGCCCGGAGAGCCGTCGAAGTTGACAAGGTAGAGATCGAAGTCGCCGTCCCCGTCGTAGTCGGCCCAGGCGAGACCGGAACCGGTGTCTTCCGGAAGGGTTCGGCTACGGTGGCCCGAGCCCATCCGCATGCGGATTCCGAGCTTCTGTGCCACGTCGACGAAGCGGAACCGGGGCGCGTCTTCGGGGATCTCTTCCGTCGACCGCGCCGTGACGCCTTCGCTCGGGCTTGCCCTGTCCGTGTCTCGCCGGAGAGCGACCTGCCATCCCAGGGCCGTCAGCGCGATCAGGCCGGCCCCCATGGCGATCACCGAGAGCCAGATGCGGCGCTCTCGCCGGTTGATGCTCCGCCTACGGTGCGGCTTCGGCATCGGCACCCTGCTCGTCGATTTCGGAGAGGCCGTCGGTCCGAATGGAGACCACCTTGCTCACGCTCGCCTGGGTCACGGTCGGCTGATAAGTGCCGGTTCTTTCCTCCAGACCGGGCAGGACAAGGTCGAGGAACTCCTGCCGGTAGCGGCGGTAGTTGAGTCTCACCTCGAGCGTTAAGTCGCCGACGGTGCCAGGCGGGACCTGCAGCCGGAATGCGTGGGCGTCCGCATAGGTCGGGAAGATCACCCGCTTGCCCTTGCCTCCCGCCTTCCGCCACAACTCGTGCTGCCGCAGCTCCCTGCCCTCTTCGTCGATGGGAAGCGCCTCCAGGACGAGCGTTCCGCTGTCTCTCGGATTCCCGATCTCGTGCGGCTTCCCCGGCTCGTCCTCGATGCGGCGCGTCTCCGGGTTGATGGTCCCCCACTCGCCGAGGACCCGCCCGTTCTCGTCGACGACACGCAGATGTATCCAGGATCGAACGAAGTCGAGAGGCCCGGTGATGAAGTTGTGCCCCGCCTTGCGGTTCGCGACGGTGATTCGGATGTCCATCCAGTCGCCCGCCGACACCTCCTCCGGAGCTTGCACCCGCAGTCCTGCTACCGGTCCGCGCGGCCAGAGGTGATCGATCTCCGGGATGACCGTCTCGCCTCGCATCCACTCCTCGGTCAGACGGACCTGCTCCTCCCAGTGAGGGAGTTTCAGGACCGCCGGCATGAAGTTGTTGGTGGCGATGAAACCGTGGTGCCGATGGGCACCGTCGTCGCCCGAACGGCGATGGTCCGAAGCCTCGCCGTGGCCCGGATCGCGGGAGTCGGCGACCAGCCTCATATGGCAATCGGAGCAGGTCAGATCGAGATCCGGGTCGTCACTGTGCCAGTGACTGTTCTTCCACTCGTCGTACTGGTTCTGCCCTTCGACCAGACCGAAGCGATTGAGAGCCTCCGGGATGAACTGCTTGTGGCACGCGCCGCAGTACTCGGGAGTTCGCAGCAGATTCCGGTCGTAGTCGGCCAGGTGCTGACGAGGGTAGGCGCGGATCAGGAAGTCCGAGACCCACTTGACGGCGCCCTCTCCACCCTCGCCGATGTACTTCCTCGGAGGGGTCAGTTCGTAGTCGGCGTTGCCCCGTTGATCGACTTCGGACATTGCATGGCAGGCAACACAGGAGATTCCCTCATCCATCCCCGGGGCGGACAGATCCTGAGAGTGCAGGTCCTTCGCTCCCGCGAACAGAGAGATCGGATCATGGCAGCCGGCGCAGTAGCGCGTCTCGGAAGGCTGACGCTCCTCGGCGAATCGCCGTTGCACCTCCTGAAACGGAGGGTTCATCGCCGCAAAGCGGTGCGCGCTGGGCTCCCACTCGGCGAGGATCTGTTCGTGGCAGTTGGCCGAACCGCAAGATCGTGAGCCGCTCAGGAGTCCCGGCTCTACCAGCCTCAGGTCGTCGGTGCGGGCATAGGTAGGGGCAAATGGGTTTCCTTCGTACTCGTCGAACTGCTGCGCGTAGGTCGGCAGCGTGTAGTCGTCGGGAATCTCCATTCGCAGACTCTTCTCCGGCCACAGAGCCGCTACCCCGACCACGACCACGGTGAGCGTGGCCGACACCCAGAGTGCCTTGCGGGAGAAGGCGGCCATGGCTGCTCGCAGCTCTCGATCCTTGCGAGCCGCGGTCCGGCGCCTCGCCAGGGCCGCGACGACGTGTGCTCCCAGCAGTGCTAGCGCGGCGATACCGGAGATCAGGTGGATCTGATCCCAGGCGTAGGAGATCCGCGAGGCGAAGCCGGCCTGCCAGGCGAGAACGACGCCGCTCACGATCGAGACGGTGACACTCGCCATCAGCCCGAAGCCGAGCATCATCGATGCGGTCGCCCGCTGGCGAATCCACGCCAGCAGATGGTGCCACTGATACAGAGGGTAGAGGACCACGAGGGCGAGACCCAGGCCGACATGCGCCAGCACCAGAATCTGCCCGAAGATGGAGAAGCCGGCGAGATACATCCACAGACCGGACACCCCTTCCAGGAGCAGGAGGGCCGTCACCGCCGCTGCAAGAGGCCTCTTCCAACCGGCGACTGCCTCGTCGCGAGATGTGCGAGGACTGATGGGCGACACGTCTTTCGCGTCTGCCGGCATCGCCTGATCAAGCTAGCAGTCGGCGGGCACCCACGCACCACCCGGGCGGGTAGTTGGCGATCGGCGGCGGTGCGCCGGTTCAGCCTCGGTGTTCGCGGCCCTGGCGGCTGTTCACGTGCGAGGCCAGCCATGGTGGAGCCGATCGGGATCGAACCGACGACCTCCTGAATGCCATTCCTGGATCAGGGCTTTGCGCTAGTATGCGCATACTTGAAAAGTCTCTCTTTTTCAGCAGTTTGCGTCCTTCGTCCTCAGCTGGAGTTTGTGACGGCTTGCGTCTCTGTGATTACCCCGTGATTACCCGGACTCCCTTCTGACTCCTGTAGCAGCCGCGAGACAGCACGTCACGAAGCGCCGAGGACCACGGGAGAGCGGCAGTCCTGCGACAAAGAGGTTGGTTAGCCCTGCGCTCTGGGTCGACCCGCCATCAGCCGTCGGCGGCCCCACGCTACGACAACTAACAGCGCTGCCACGACTGGGGCCGCCAGCATCGCGGAGACGGAGGCTGGCCGGTCGACTACACCCCCGGGGAAGGGCACGTGCAGTCCGTCTCCCAGAACGACAAGCCCAGCCCATCGCGCCGGATGCTCACCCTTGCCGCGCGAGTGATTCTGGGCAGCAGCCAGGCTTTCGGACACCGCCTTGCCCTCAGCGAGAGCCTCGTAGAACAGCTCCATGACGTCGGCGGTGGCCCTGTCCTCGACCGGCAGCACGGATGCGACGACGGTGTGGGCACCTCCGCGGAGAAATGCACGCGCCAGACTGAGAGGACCCTCGCTCCGCGGTGTCCAACCACGCGCGGTCTTGCAGGCAGAGAGCACGACGAGTGGCGGAGAGCCCTGCGGCCATCTCTCGATCTCCTGCAGAGTCAGGAGCCCGTCGTCCTTCGTGCTTACCGGCGAGAGTACGATCGCGCTTCGGTCAGGATGCTGGCCGTCCGCGACTGCATGGGTGGCGAAATGAAGCACGTGAGGACGCAGAGTGCGCAACGCGTCGCGGGTCGCAGCCTCCGTCGCACTTTCACCGATAAGAGCTGCTCCATGGCCCTGGAGCGCCCCCAGAACCCGTCTGCCCTCCCTGCGTGCGTGCGGGAGTCGCCCAAGAGCCTCGGGCGCCCATTCACGGCGTGCTGCGATGACTCGGCTTCGAGCCGCGTCAAACAGCGGATCAGCGACCACCAAAACTCCACCAACAGGCTGCGATGAAGATTCTCTTCGCCACGTTCTCCAGAGTTTGAGAGATGGCGCTATGGAGACGGGGAGCGACTGGCTATCCTCAATCGCCGCTAGCGCGGCAAAAGGAAGGTCGAACAAGGCACCGTCGGCCACGATAGTGAGGTGATCAAGATCCACGGCAGACTGATCCAGGACTGGTCCGAACAGGCTCCTGCGAAGCGCGCGCGTCGCGGGCCCAGCTGGCTTGCCAGCGTCAAGGAGCGACAAGTAGGTCTTGACCTGCGCTGCCAGTGTGTCCGAGTCAGGGAGACGGAAGACCAGGGGGCCCGACGCGGAGACCTTGATCGCCCACGATCCACCGGCGAAATCCCCATAGGCATCTTCCCACTGGCCCGTGAGCAGAATCAGCAGTGCGTGACGAGGTCCAAGAGTTCGGTTCAGCGAGGCAAGCTCCACGGGCACCGACGACGCCACCGCGCCGTACTCGCGTGCGATGACGCTTTTCTCAAGCTCGTTCGCGCGAGCCATCTCACTCACGCTCAGGGCCATTTCCAGGTTCTCGAGATCCGCCGTCTTCTCGTAGTCCAGGAGAAGCTGGCCAATCACCCATTCGTTCGCCTCTCGCCATACCGACGCGAGCTGTACCCGCGTCAGCTCGGTCGGTGGGCTCATCGACTGCCGCAGTAGCGAGTCGAGAACGGCCAGCGTGTCATCCCTCGCTCTGTCCTTATCCCAGGTTTCCCAACGAACTCGAAGGCGGTCGGTCCAGAGGTAGGCCTCCGCGCGCGGATCAGGCTCATGCTCCACGAGAGAGAGGGCCTCATCGATGCGCTGGTTCGCTAGCCTAGGATCGCCGTCGAGCACTGCGGTCGCAGCGCGCCCGAGGACCTCAATGAGAATCTCGCGGTCATTCAACGTGCGAGCCCGGGCAAGAGCTTCCTCGACGAGAGAAATGCGCTTCTCGCCGGCGCTCAACCTAGACAGTGTCGTCAGAGACTTGATTGCCACCCGTTCGTCGGCCACTTCTTCAGCCAGTTGAACTGCGCGGTGGAGCTCAGAGCGGATTGCCGAGCGGCTCCCCACCCGCGCTGCGAGGCTCGTCGTAGCGAGGTTGAGTAGCGAGTTGGCTTCGAGGGCAGGCCCTCCAAGCTCTCGCGCCGCCGCGGCCGCCCTGCTGTACCAGCTTGTTGCCTCCGCGTATCGACCGAGTTCATGTGCCAAGTTGCCAGCGAGCTCAAAGCTCTCGAAGCGGACGCGTGGACGGAGACCGTCAGGTAAATCGCCAATGTCCCGCTGCACCTCTTTGTAGAGCGGCTCGAGATCGCCGCCTGTTATCTTGGCCAACTGGTTCCGGTACGAGCGCACGAGCAGCTGCTCTTCGGCTCGAGCGAGCGGGTCCGCGATCTGAGGGACCTCCTCCTCCGCGTTGCCAAACGCCATCGCCGCCCCCTCGAAATCGTCGGCCCTGACGAGTGAGCTGCCAAGGTTGCGGAGAGCGCGCGACGCCCACAGCGGGTTCGTGGCGTTCCGAAAAGCGTCAGCGGCTCGCCGCAGCGTCGCGGTCGATTCGGCCTCCCCCCGGTCCAGTTGTAGGCAACCCAAGTAGAACCAGGCATAGGCATCGTCCGATCGCAGCGCAAGAGCAGCAAGGTCGTCGATCGCAGCCGGATCGCTGGCTGCTTGCTGGAACAGGCAGTAGGCCGTTCGACTCGCGGTGCCCTCGTCGCAAGCGGCTGCGTTCGCCGACTCCTGTCCGATCACCGAAGCTAGGAGCGACACCAAGACCGTTGTGGCGGATGTCCGGCTGATTCGCCTCACGGCGGCGGCGGCGGCGCGTCAGAACCACCGTTCCAGTGAGAGCCTGAGTGGTCTCCTGGCGGGCAGGTAAGGAACAACGGGCTGAAGGGATTCAGATCGGGGCCGCCCGACTCACTCCTGGCCACGCACCAAAGGGTGCCGACCTTCTTGGGGGCCGCAACCACGTCGAGATCGACCATAGACCAAGCCGGCGTAGGCTGCGCGAAGGTGTCTTGATGCCCGTTCGGGTCTTCCTCTGTTTCGTTGGGCGTAGCAAAACACTCATTGGTATGGGAGGACAGAGAAGGTTCGACGAGAGACTGACCGTTAAGCTCCTGATGCACTGCCCGCAGACATTCTGCTGGCCCTACAGCAAGCCAGTCGTCGGGCTCGCCGGGTTTGGCGAGAACCACCCACCGCTGAGGACCTTCTTTGAGGTTCACCATCTCTATCTCGACAGGAGCCCGCCTGCCATGGGGCTCAGCCGAAGGGCCACCGCAGAACTCGTCGCTCTGGCCTGCGGCTCCCAAGAGGCGACAGCGCAGCTCTTCGGGAGCTCTGTCGTCGTCGAAGGCCTCAAAGTAGATCACCGATCGCGGCGGCCCCGTTTCTGCGACGACGAGGAGTACTTGGTCGCCGTCCGAATCTCCTTCAAATTCTAGGTCCACGATAGTCCTTCCCTCAGCAGCGATGGCCGCAGCCACGACGCTCAACCGATGAGGCGAAGAAGACGTGATGATCGAGGCCGATGATGGCTCTTCGCAGACTAGCCCGACAAACCCTCCACCGGCTTCGTCCGGAATCCGCTCAAGATCCCAAATCGTCGAGAGACTAGCCTTGTTGGTTCTTGGATCAGGACCCAGGTCGACCACCTGACAGAATCCCCGTGTCGCCGTCTCCCATACTCCAGCAAAACGGAGCCCGTCGAGCCAGTAGAGCTCGAAACCCTTGAGGGTGCGTGAGGGTCCGGCGGGCACCGACGCGATTCGGTCGTTGATTTGGGCGGCAATGTCGGCCGTTGGATCTAGCTCGTGCACATACTCCGTCACGCTCACCTGACCCTGTCTCTGCCAGAGCCCGGTGTAGTGGTAGTGCGTTGTGTCGAGGATCGGCAGGGTCAGCGCGAGCACTAGCCCCACCAAGAAGCCTCCAGCCACCCAACCTCGGGTCTGGTTCCTCATTCCTAACCCCCTTTCATTCGTAGGTTCAGAATCAGAAACGCGACGGCGCTGCGAATCACTCATCCTTAGAAGGTCGTCGTCAAGAAACCACGAGCAGAAACTGTGTCTCCGGAGGTCAGCACACACTCCAGGATCCACGGCAGCTCGACACCCGGTTGCACGTTGCCGACGGACTCTCGGTCCAGCTCAACCTCGGCCTGAGTTAGACCCTTCTGATTGGCCAATAGCTCCAACTCAGGCGACGTGATCGTAAGGCTGCATACCGCGCCCGTTTCCACTGACCAGCGGACGATAGGTGCGCTTAGAGCAAGCGTCTCTTGCAGTAGCCGTGGTGCTCCGTCAGGTGCGGAATCGCCATCGCGGAAGCCAGGGTCCTGACGGAGGCCGAGGCCCACCGCGATCATCAGTGCCGCAGCAAGTACAGCGCTAGCCCCTAGCCACTGTCTAGCCACCCTCCCGGCAGGTACGGCAACGGTATCCGTGGTAACAACCAAAGGGGGAAAGGGCGCTGCCGTCGCATTCTCGGTCGACTCCGGGGGCATCGCTTCGTAGGCCAGCCGCCAAAGATCCGAGCAGAGGCCGCAAGAAGCCAGATGCTCAAGCACGCCGCTGAGCTCGTCGCCCACCAACTCTCCTTGGGCTGCGCGCCGAAGGAGGTCGGTCTCTGGACAACTCTGCCCGTCGCCGGCTGGTCGCGCACCGCCTGCCCAAAACGCTTGCCTGAGCTCCTCGAGACGGCGATCCTCGGACACGCTAGGCCACCCCTCTCTCGGCGAGGCAGGCCTCAAGATCCCGCCGTGCACGGTAGAGCAAGTTCTCCACCTTCTTGGTTCCGAGTGAGAGGTGCTCAGAGATCTCTCGGTTCTTCCAGCCGAGGAGACAGAGTGTCAGGACCTCGCGGCGAGAGGCAATCAGCTTGGCTAGGCACTCGCGTAGCGAGTTGCCAAGCTCGCTCAGCGCTGCCCGCCTCTCCGGGTCAGGCGCAGAACTCGCGGCGAAGTCTGCGCTTTCCGCTTCCAAGTGATCGTTTCGGACGATGCGCCGCCGGCACTCGTCGATCACTGCGTTCTGACCCGCCCTGAAAACGTATGCCTTCGTGAAGCCGGCTTCTCCCCGCTTCCGGGCGTACTCGAAGAGTCGGAGGAGTGCAGTCTGCACGACCTCCTCCCAGTCCTGAGCGAGCCACGCTGGACAACTCCGCCGAACGGCCCTCTCGAGCACTCGCCTGTACTCCTGGAATTCTTCGTCCGTGTCCGAGATTCGCACGCTTGCTTACTCATCATAGTCGAATCGCAGATGTCTTGGGCTCACCACCTCCTTCAGCGCCGCAGCCTAGCTACCTCTCCCCCGAGAAAGAAATGTCGTACCCCTGGAGAACAACCGCCTCAGACAGGGGTACGACTCCCGCCCGTCCTAGTGAACGAGCTCCCAACGCCAAGAAACACGGTAGCGCCCCTGGCCGGGACCGAGAAGCTCTTCCGTATTCGTGCTCGAGAAGCGACTGCCCGAGTCCACCATGAGGCCTGTGTAGCTATTGAGCTTGAACCGGATACTGCGTGTCCCGATGTAGTCGTGCTCGAGCCACGATTTGATCTTGGAGAAGAGCCACTTGATGGCAAGACTAAAGAGACCGGCTATGAGGCGGCCCAAGAACCCCAAGGCGCTAGGAAGTGCGAGCCCAAGGTAGTGCCCGACAAAGGACACCACCCGCTCTCTGATCTTGTCGAAGAGCTGAGAGAACCACTTCGAAACACTCCCGAAATCGTGCTCCATAAGAGAGACCACGACGGTGTAGTACTTTGGAAAGACGTCCCCTCCTTCGCGAATGTCGAAATACTGAAGGGTCTTGCCGGGGTACGGATAAAAGCGTGTGTCTCCGCTATAGAAATCTCCAACCCTGAAGATGGGCCCTTGACCGACCTCCCCGGTCTCATCGACGCCGACAACGCCGCAATACACCTCGTCACTCTTGTACCAGTCGTCGGTGTCCTCGACGGCTGTTACAGATGACAGTCTCAATCTCAGGCCCTTGAACGGCGCCTTCTTCTGCTGCTTAGGGGGAACTTTCTTCCCTTTCCCCCTCTGTGGCACAGCTTCCGCCGCAAGCCGAGACGCTCTGGGATCCGGTGTCTCGGTGCGGTAGGCCCAGCGAATCACGTCGGGGAGGCTGGGCACGCTCTCGGCGCCTCTCAGGCTCCTCGCATCCAGAGACACCGTCCGGCTGCCCTCCAACGAAGACATCATGCGCTCCCGAACACGAAGAGCCTTCTCCTGATCCTCCATCTCAAGATCCCTCATGAGCTCCGCTACCACCCTCTCGACTCCACACTGCGGTGCCTGCCCGGAGGCCACTCTTGCTATCTGATGCTCCACGAGGCGCAACTCTTCGGCCAAGCCGTTCCGCAACTCCACCGGCACCTCGTCGGTGGCGGAGAGCAGCGGGTAGTTCGCCTCGCTGCTAGGACCTCCCATGATTGTCAAGGCCTCAACGAGACTCTCATGCTCCAAGTCGGCTTCCATGGCATCTGTGTAGATTGCAGCTACCTTGTTGCTCATCCTTCTTCTCCCTTCAAGTAGGCGAATCTCTCGGGATTGGAGACTCTGCTCTACCTAACGGATCGAAGGTCGAACCCACTTACCGGGCGAAAGAAGACTACTGGCAGCGACCAGGTCTAACGAGAGGATTCTCGCTTCTCAGCACGACGTCGGCTCCACCGAGAAGGATTGGGGAGGGCGGGACGGAGGCCGACGCAGGTCGGCTGGAGTCCCGGCTCCTCGGGGTCGTGGATTCCCCCATGTGCTCGAGGCCTAGGTAAGCACCGATGCGGCCCTAGAAGCCCCTTGCGCCTGCGCTTAGGCGGTCGAGAAGCGAGTGAACCGCCTGAGTTTCAAACCGGGTGCGGTGACACGAAGCCTGTTGTGCCAGTTTCGGCCGGACGACCGGCGACTTTCGACCGCTCACCTGAGGATCATCTAGAGGCTCCCCCTCGGCGAGGCGAGTAGCCTTGCCAGGAACGCCAATCCCTTGAAAAGGAGGAGCCATGGCACTGTACTGCGGTATCGACCTTCACGCCAGGGACCACGTGGTGGTGGTGATCGACGAGAAGGATCGGGTGATCCTCGAGAAACGGCAACCGAACGACGTTGGGGCGACGCTGCGCGTGCTCGAAGGCCTGCGATCGGAGCTCGAGGCGGTGGCGGTCGAATCGACCTTCAACTGGTACTGGCTGGTCGATGGTCTGGAGGAGGCAGGCTACGAGGTGAAGCTGGTCAACACCTCAGCCGTCGAGCAGTACAAGGGACTCAAGTACAAGGACGACCGTCACGACGCGCGGTGGCTGGCCCACCTGATGCGCCTGGGCCTTCTGCCGACGGGCTACATCCAGCCGAAGGAGGACCGCTCGGTGCGGGATCTCTTGCGGCAGCGGATGAGGCTGGTACGCCAGCGCACGGCGAATGTGCTCTCGCTCAAGAACCTGCTAGCCGGGAGTCAGGACGGATGCTGCCGGCGTGACGTGCTCCCCGTAACTCGGTCCAGTACGCTTCGAGCAAATCGGACCGCGGAAGGAGGAGCACGATGCGCAAGACGCGGTACAGCGAAGAAGAGATCATCCGGGTCCTACAGGAGGTCGAGTCCGGCCGTCCGGTGAAGGAGGTCTGCCGGGAGTACGGGGTCTCGACGGCCTCCTACTACGCCTGGAAGGCCAAGTACGGTGGTCTCGACGTCAACGAAGCCCGCCGGATGAAGGAGCTCGAGCTCGAGAACCGCAGGCTCAAGCGAGCCGTGGCCGATCTGACGCTCCGCGAGCAGTCGCTGAAGGAAGCTCTGTCGAGAAAATGGTGACGCCCGCGGCCCGGCGCGAGGCGACGAGATTCTTCCGGGACCGTCGCGGACACAGCGAGCGAGTCGCCTGCGAGCTGGCGAGCTACAGCCGGTCGTCGTTTCGTCGCCGGAGCCTTCGAGCTGAAGCGGACGAGCCGCTGCGCGAGCGCCTGCTCGAGCTGGCTGCCGAGCGCCCACGCTTCGGCTACCGGCGGCTGCACGTGATGCTCTTACGGGAAGGCTGGGAGATCAACCGCAAGCGGGTCTACCGCGTGTACCGTGAGCTCGGCCTGGCGGTGCGCCGCAAGAAGCGAAAGCGCGTCGCCCAGGCCAACCGTCTTCCCCGGGTCGTGCCGATCTCTGCCGACCTCCAGTGGTCGATGGACTTCATGCGGGACACGCTCAGCGATGGCCGGGTCTTTCGCACCCTCAACGTCGTCGACGACGCGACAAGGGAGTGCCTGGCGATCGAGGTCGACACCTCGCTCTCGGGTCAGCGGGCAGCCCGCGTGCTCGACAGGATCGCCGAGAAGCGCGGCAGCTACCCGGACCGATTGGTGCTCGACAACGGCCCGGAGTGCACGAGCAAGGCACTCGATCAGTGGGCCTACGAGCACGGCGTCACGCTGGCATTCATCCGCCCGGGCAAACCGATCGAGACCTGTTTCGTCGAGAGCTTCAACGGCCGCTTCCGAGACGAGTGCCTCAATCTCCACTGGTTTCTCGACCTCTACGACGCGAGGAAGCGGATCGAAGCCTGGCGCCTCGACTACAACCACCAGCGGCCGCACAGCTCGCTGGGGAATCTCACTCCGAAGGAGTACGCCCGAGGGGCGGGGCTCCAGCCGGCTCTGCCGGCCTCCGCCCCGCCTCCCCCGCCCGCCCAGGGAGCGCTGAGGCGAGGGCGATGAAGCTAGAATTTTCCAGAAGTCCGTGGGGTCACACTGGGGAGCACGTCATATCGACGCGAGGACCTCGACAAGTGGGTCGCAGAACGCCAGCAGCGTTCCACGAGCGACGACTAGGAACCGCCGCTACTGACCGTCGGTCCTTCTCAGTTCGCTAAGCTCGTTGTCGATGGACTTTGATCGATGAGCGACAAGGACGACATCGTTGCTGCTGTCGGCGTCGGGGTCGTAGGCCTTCTCGTCCTTCGCTATGGCTGGAAGGCGCTCAGGAAGCTCGGAGAAGCGGAGCTGGAGCGTCTCGCGGCGGAGGAGCGAGCACGTCGCGTTGCAGACCGGGATGGCCAGGACGAAGAGCCGGAGTCTTGCGACTACTGCAACGCGAGCGACCATAGGCGGCAGGACGGTGACTTCTGCTACGCCTACGATGACATGTGGGTCCGAACCGACTGAGAGTCCGCTCTAGGGGCTGCCGGTTGAGTTGCCTCTCTTCGAGGATGCCGAGAGGGTCTTGAGTCGCCTTCTTTCGCGCGGTCTGAGTGCCGGGTGATTACCCCGTGATTACCCGGATGGCACCAGATTCCCCTACTCAACTCTCGACCCGGCACCCCTCCTCGGGGCTAGAAGACCCTCGAACCGGATGTCGCCACGGTCCGGCTCTCTCGGTAACTGCCCCAACTCAATGCGAACGCCAGGTCTGGGTTTGGCCTTGACAGCTCTACCGAGAGGCGCCAGCTGAACAGACCCTGTCGCCGTTCTCCCTTCGGGCGTGCTTACGCGCCTGCTTGGCCTTTGCGGCAAACTCGCTTGTGAGCGCGCTGACCGATCTCTCGAGGGACGACTCGGCTTCAGCGAGACTCACCACATCGCCCTCCCACGAGGACCAGATGGTGGCCTCGATGGCGCGATTGGGTTCGCTCTCTCGAGCGAGCGGCTCGATCAGCTCGAGCAAGGCGACGACCCCGAGCATGCTTGGGTCCGCCGAACTCGGCAAGCTGGTCACCGAGACCGCCAGCAATGGGAACACGTCGTTTCCTACGCTCAGGCCGCTCTCGACGAGCTTGCTCACGATGAGGTCCTGAAGGTCTCGCTCGACCACGCTCAGATCCTCCAAGAGCACCCCATCGCCTGTCAGGCCACTTAGCGACAAGCTGACCCGAACGCTTTCCACACACGCGAGCTGTTCTTGGATTACTGAGCCCGCGGCCGCTGCTGTAGGTACGACAGCCATGAGGGCCAGTGTGCAGTTGAGACAAAGCCTCGCTCGATATCCGTTCATAACTACTCCTTGATCGGGTCGTCCTTCTTCTTCGCGAACTCAGCGAAGGCGTCCGCGTATTTCTCAGAGTCGGACTCCTCGTACTCCTGGATGGTCGGAGCGTTCTCCGCCTCCTCGGTGTCGGCGATGAAGCCGTGGGGGTCGTTCAGCGCCTGCTCGAGGTGGCCCACCTCATGAAGCTTGTCCTCACCATCCGCGTTCGGCCCGAGGATGATCTCAGCATCGGTCAGGATGTGTTCCCCTTGTGCGAGAAGGTCTTCAGCCGCCTGGGTGCCCGCTGCGCCTCCGCCCGCAGCGTCGTGCGCTGCCATGAGTTCGTCGGCGTTGGCCTCCCGGAAGGTCGTGTTGGTGACGGCGGCGAGCTGAGCGCCGGTTCCTCGGTGTGTCCCTGGGTCTCCTCGACCGATGTGGAGGTTCCTCTGAGTTCCAGGTGCGAACTTCTCCAGCAATCCCTCGCCGAGTTTGGAGTCGCTCCGGCCGCTGGGCTCGGCCGCGGAGGCATCGTCCATCAGTGGTGGGTGAACACCATCGCCCAGTGGCTCACAGAGCAGGGACTCAAGCCGAGGATCGAAGACGACAGCTCGGGAGTGAGAGTCGACCTCTCGTATCGGGCAGGGAACAGACTGGTCGCAGTGGAAGTCGAGACGAGCCGGGGCCACATCCTCGAGAACATCTCGAAGGACCTAAGAGCCGGCTTCGACTCGGTGGTGACCCTCTTGGACGAGACACTCGATCTCGAAGAAATCGATGCGAAGCTCCGCTCAGATCTGGAAGACCAGATGCGAAGCGTCCGTCTAGGTCTTCTGCCGGACTTCAAAAAGCGCCTCGCGATTCCTTCTAGTGCTCGGCGCTTAGCACGTGAGAACGAGAACCAAGAACCAAGTCGCTCCAGACGCCGGCGGCGATCGTCTCCGCCCAGCGCCGAGCCACAGCAGGCGCCGTACTACGTCCCAGAGCCGGGAGTCCTGACCACGCCGGCCGCTGCCGAGTACCTCGGCCTCAGCCCGGCGACGCTAGACACCATGCGGTCTCGCGGCGGTGGACCGGTCTTCTCCAAGCTCGGCCGGCGAGTCGTCTACCGTCGGGAAGACCTCGATTCCTGGGTCCTCGAGCGCCAGCAGAGGTCCACCAACGACTCATGAACGGGCTC
>CBDCXM010000002.1:0-289878 GCA_965223855.1 Candidatus Multivoradales bacterium | reverse complement strand
TCGGCGCGAGCCCGAACCGCCGTCGGCACGCGGCCAGCGCCGCGCGGCCCGCAAGACGAGCGGTCCGACTCCGCAGCTCGAGTCGATCCCGGACGAACCGATCACGGTCACCGAGGGGATGACCGTCAGGGTCTTCGCCGAGAAGCTCGGCATGAAGGCGAAGGACCTCATCACGCTGCTGATGGACCGCGGACTGATGGCGACCGTCAATCACGTGATCGACGAGGAGCTGGCGATCGAAATCGCCGAGAGCCTCGGTGCCGAAGCGATGACGGTGACCTTCGAGGAAGAGGTTCAGCTCCGGGAGGAGCTCGCCGGAGACGACGCCGAGGAGGCGCGCGAGCCGCGAGCTCCGGTCGTCACGATCATGGGTCACGTCGATCACGGCAAGACGACCCTGCTCGACACGATTCGCAAGTCGAAGGGTGACGGAGGGCGAGTTCGGCGGTATCACCCAGCACATCGGTGCCTACGAGGTGCCATTCAACGACTCGAAGATCGTCTTCCTCGACAACCCCGGGTCATGAGGCGTTCACACGCATGCGTGCTCGGGGCCGCGGCGGTCACCGACATCGTGGTGCTCGTCGTCGCGGCAGACGACAGCGTGATGCCACAGACGATCGAGGCGATCGACCACGCCAAGGCGGCCAACGCCCCGATCCTCGTCGCGCTCAACAAGATCGACAAGGCCAACGCCAACCCTGACCGGGTCAAGAAGGACCTCTCCGACCACGGACTCCTGGTCGAAGACTGGGGCGGCGAGACGATCGCCGTTCCGATGTCGGCGCTCAACAACGAGGGGGTGACCGACCTGCTCGAGATGATCTCGCTCACCAACGAGATGCTCGAGCTCAAGGCCAACCCGAGCGTGGCGGGCCAGGGCGTGATCGTCGAGGCGCGCAAGGAGCAGGGCCGCGGCATCGTCGCCACGGTGCTGGTGCAGAACGGCAGCCTCTCGGTGGGCGACGTCTTCGTGGCGGGCGCCACCTGGGGCAAGGTCCGGTCGATGACCAACGACCTGGGCGAGCGCACCAAGAGCGTCGGCCCTTCGACCCCGATCGAGGTCATGGGCTTCAACGACCTGCCGGCGGCGGGCGACGCGTTCCAGGTCGTCGCCAAGGAGGCGGAGGCGCGCAGCATCGCCGAGTTCCGCGCCGAGGAAGCCCGGAGCACGAGCCTCGGCCCCTCGATCGGCAAGGTCTCGCTCGAGCAGCTCTTCGACCAGATCAAGGAAGGGGACGTCAAGGAGCTGCCGGTCGTCCTCAAGGCGGATGTCCAGGGCTCGCTCGAAGTGCTCAAGGACACCCCTGTCGAAGCTCTCCACCGATCAGGTGAAGATCCAGGTGATCCGCGGTGGCATCGGCGGCATCACGACGGACGACGTGCTCCTCGCCTCGGCGTCGCAGGCGATCATCGTCGGCTTCAACGTCCGACCGGAGCGCAACGCCGTCGATCTCGCCGAGAAGGAAGAGATCGACGTCCGCCTCCACACCGTGATCTACGAGCTGACCGACGAGCTGACGAAGGCGATGGCAGGCCTGCTCGACCCGACCTACCGCGAGGTCAGTCGCGGGAGGGCTGAAGTCCGCGAGGTCTTCAAGGTTCCACGGACCGGCAAGGTCGCCGGCTGCCACGTCGTCGAGGGGGTCATTCCCCGCTCCGCCAACGCGCGGCTGCTGCGCGACAACGTAGTGGTCTACGAGGGCGGGATCTCGTCGCTCAAGCGCTTCAAGGACGATGCGAGCGAAGTTCGAAGCGGTTTCGACTGCGGCATCGGGCTCGAAGGGTTTCAGGACGTCAAGCCCGGCGACATCATCGAGGCGTTCGTCGAAGAAGAGGTCGCGCCGACACTGTAGCCTGGACACTCCGTGTCGGCGCCGTCGCGTGGCCGTCGGATCGCTACGCCGAGCATGGTCGTCGTCGTCGTCGTTTTCTCGAGCTGCACCTTCCCGAGGCCCGGAGCCTCAAGCAGAAGCGAAGCACCGTGAAGAGCCTGAAGGATCGGATCGCCCGGCGCCTGCACGCCTCGATCGCGGAAAACCGACCTCCACGATCTGCTGCAGCGGGTCGAGCTCGGTGTCGCGATGGTCGCCCCGGACGGCGCCCACCTCCGGGAGCTGACCGACAGGCTGCGGCACATCGTCGATCTGCGGGCCGAAGCGATCGTCACCCGCTGGGACGAACACCAGATGGAGTACTGAGTCGTTGAGCCGCCGCGTCCATCGAGTCGAAGACCTGCTCAGGAGCGAACTCTCGGACCTCCTGCTGCGGGGGGACCCGCGACCCCCGTCTCGAAGGGGTTCAGGTGGTCGGGGTCGATCTGTCCCCCCGACCTCGGCAGTGCCCGCGTGCGGGTCTCGACGATCACCAGCGAGCACGAAAGCGACGAGGTCGAGGCGGCCCTGGCGAAGGCGGCGGGCTTCTTCCGCTCGCGCCTCGCAGGCCGACTGCGCCACATGAAACGGGTCCCCGAGCTCACCTTCCGCATCGACCGCGGCGCCGAACACAGCCAGAGAATTCACGATCTGCTGGAGAACCTCTCATGAGTACCGTCCCTCCCCCCGAAGCGCTCCTCCAGGCGCTGCGCAACGGCCAACGCTTCATCCTCACCGGGCACCGACGCCCGGACGGCGACTCGCTGGGCTCGGCCCTCGGGCTCGCCCGTATCCTGCGCCAGACGGGCAAGGGTGCCGTCGTCTGGAATCGCGACGAGATGCCGCCGGCCTACGCCAACCTGGCCGGCGCCGACCGCATCCACGTCGGCACGGAGTCGCCGAACGACTTCCCGGACGGCTTCGACTACTCGATCTGCTGCGAGTGTCCGAACCTCGAGCGGACCGGCCTCGCGGACGCCCTGTCCGCAACTGCCGATCCTCAACCTCGACCACCATCTCGGCAACGAGCTCTACGGCGAGGTCAACTGGATCGACTCGGGGGCGCCCGCCCTCGGCGCGATGATGCATCGACTCGCCGGTGCCCTGGGCGTCGAGATCGACGGCGACACGGCCACCGCTCTCTACACCGCGGTGATGACCGACACCGGCGGCTTCCGATTCGCCAACGCGACGGCCGAGGCGTTCGAGGCGGCGGCGGAGCTCGTCCGCGACGGCGCGCGCCCGGAAGAGGTGAGTCACTGGATCTACGAGTCGCAGTCCGAAGCATCGGTGCGGCTGCTGGGCGAGATGCTCCAGAGCCTCGAGCTCCATCACGACGGCCGGATCGCCACAGTGACTCTGCTGACGGAGATGTTCGAACGCGCCGGGGCGACGGCCGCCGACGCCGAGGACCTCGTCGACCACCCGCGATCGATCGCCGGCGTCGATGCGGTCGCCCTGCTCAGGCAGCAGGGTCCCGACGAGTACAAAGGCTCGCTGCGTAGTCGCGGCAACGTCGACGTCGAGAGGATCGCACGCTCCTACGGCGGTGGCGGGCACAAGAACGCAGCGGGTTTCGAAACGGAAGAACCGCTCGAGCCGCTCAAGGCGGCGGTGGTCGACGCGCTGCGGCAGGCTCTCGATTGAGCGCCCCTTCGCTTTCCGGACTGCTGCTGGTCGACAAGCCGACCGGTTGCACGTCCCACGACGTCGTCCAGCGGGCACGACGGGCGCTCGGCGAGCGCCGCATCGGCCACTGCGGCACCCTCGACCCGGGGCGCCACCGGCCTTCTGGTGCTCACCGTGGGAAAGGCGACCCGGCTCACCCGCTTTCTGATCCAGGCGCCCAAGGTCTACGAGGGCGACGTGCAGTTCGGCGCTGTGACCGACACCTACGACGCCCTAGGCAACGTCGTCGAGGAGCATCCGATCGATGGCCTCGACCCGGCGGAGGTGGAGGAGCTGCTGCCGCGCTTCGTCGGTACCTACGAACAGGTCGCTCCCGCCTACAGCGCCAAGAAGATCGACGGTCGCAAGTACTACGAACTGGCGCGCAAGGGCGAGGAGGTCCCCGAGGCACGCAAGGAGATCACGGTCTACTCCCTCGAGACGACCTCGGCGCTCGAGAACGGTCGGATCGGCTTGCGCCTCGAGTGCTCCTCAGGCACCTACGTCCGGAGCCTGGCGCACGATCTCGGCCGTGCGGCGGGAGTCGGCGCTCACCTCGCCTCGCTGCGCCGCACCAGGGTCGGCCACTTCGACGTGGAAGATGCCGTGTCGCTCGAGGCGCTCGCCGAGAGCGACGCACCGACGGACGGCCCGGGTTGGGTGCCCTTCGACGCCATCCGGCTCCCGTTCCCGGAGGTGACTCTCGACGCGCCGGACGCCGGTCGGATTCTCCACGGCCAGACGGTGCTGGTGCGCGGTCTCGACGCCGAGGAGGGAGACTGGCTCAAGCTCCTCGACCCCCGCAGCCGCTTCGTCGCCGTGGCCAGCGTCAGCGAGCGGATCGGTCGCGACGTCGGCGTTCTGCAGCCTCGAATCGTCTTCTCCTGAGCGCGCGATCGAGCCCACCGAAACCCCTCAAATCCCTGTCAAATCAAGGGGTTCTGTGCTAGTCTCCGCGCGACGAGAAAGACAGGAAAGAGTCAGGAGGATTTTGGAATTGTCACAGGTCAAAGCCGTCAAGGCACAAGTCATCGAGGACTATCGCACCCACGAAAGCGACACCGGTTCGCCTGAGGTGCAGGTAGCGCTCTTGACGCAGCGCATCAACCAGCTCACCGAGCACTTCAAGACCCACGCCAAGGACCACCACAGCCGGCGCGGGCTGCTCAAGCTCGTCGGCCGCCGCCGTCGCCTGCTCGACTACATGAAGAAGCAGGACGTCGAGCGCTACAAGACGACCATCGAGCGGTTGTCGATCCGCAAGTAGTTCCCCCACCCCAACAGCCCGACTTCACGAGACGCCTTCCGACGCCTGACGGCTCGGAGGCGGCGTCGACAGGCCACACGATCGTCAGAGCGATCGGGGTGCGCGCGAGGGTGGGCGCAGACAGGAAGAGAGTGGAGATGAAACATACAGAAGAAGCCCGGGTCGGCGAAACGACCCTTTCGTTCGAGACCGGCCGCGTCGCCAAGCAGGCCAACGGCTCCTGCCTGGTTCGCTGCGGCGACACGATGGTCTTGAGTACCGCTTGCTGGGACAGCAACCCCAGCACGCGCGATTTCCTCCCCCTGACGGTCGACTACCGCGAGGGGACCGCCGCCGGCGGACGTATCCCCGGCGGGTTCTTCAAGCGCGAAGGACGCCCCTCGGAGAAGGAGATCCTCACCTGCCGGATGACCGATCGTCCGTTGCGGCCGCTGTTCCCGAAGGGGTACCGGCACGAGACGCAGATCATCACCTTCGTGATGTCCGCCGACGCGGAGTACGACCCGGACATCCTGGCGATCAACGGCGCCTCGGCGGCGCTGGCCGTCTCGGACATCCCGTACTACGACCCGGTCGGCGCGGTCCGGATCGGTCGTGTCGAAGGCGAGCTCGTCTTCAACCCGACCAACTCCTATCGCGAGATGAGCGACCTCGACCTGATCGTCGTCGGCACCCGTGAGGCGATCGTCATGGTCGAGGCCGGCGCCAACCAGCTTCCCGAGGACGTCGTGCTCGACGCGATCTTCCGCGGACACGAGGAGCTGCAGTCGATCCTCGATGCCCAGGAGCGCCTGCAGCGCGCCGCCGGCAAGAGCAAGCCGACCTGGGAAGCGCCGGAGGACTACCCCGCCGACGTCATCGAGAAGGTACGCACCGAGCTCGGCGACTCGTTGCGGACCGCGCTGAAGACGCGGGGCAAGTTCGAGCAGAAGGACGCCGTCAAGGCCGTCGTCGGCCCGTATGTCGAGGCTCTTCCCGAGGAGGACGAGGCTCGCGCGCAGTACAAGGCAGCGATCCACGACGTGCAGGACGAGATCCTGCGCGACACCGTGCTCAACGAGAGCGTGCGGCTCGACGGCCGCCGGCTCGACGAGATCCGCGATCTGTCGATCGAGACGGGGCTTCTGCCCCGCACCCACGGCTCCGCCCTCTTCACCCGCGGCGAGACGCAGTCGATGGTCACGACGACCCTCGGCACCGGGCGCGATGCGCAGATCATCGAGGAGTACGAAGGCGAGAGCCGGCAGAACTTCCTGCTCCACTACTCCTTCCCGCCCTTCTCGGTCGGCGAGGTCCGCTTTCTGCGCGGCCCCAGCCGGCGTGAGATCGGCCACGGAGTGCTGGCGCGGCGCGCCCTCGCTCCGCTGATCCCTTCGGTCGAGGACTTCCCCTACACCCTGCGCGTCGTCTCCGAGATCATGGAGTCGAACGGGTCGTCGTCGATGGCGACGGTCTGCGGTGGCTCGCTGTCGCTCTTCGACGCCGGTGTGCCGATGCTCGCGCCGGTCGCTGGCGTGGCGATGGGTCTCATCAAGGGCGACGACAACTTCGCCGTCCTCTCGGACATCGCCGGCCAGGAAGACCACTCCGGCGACATGGACTTCAAGGTCGCCGGCAGCCGTGACGGCATCACGGCGCTCCAGATGGACATCAAGATCAAGGGTGTGACGCGCGAGATCATGGGCGCGGCGCTCGAGCAGGCCAAGGCCGGGCGCTACCACATCCTCGATGCGATGGACCGCGAGATCGAGGCTCCCCGCACCGATCTGTCGCCCTACGCGCCGCGACTCCACACCATCTACGTCGATACCGAGAAGATCCGCGACATCATCGGCCCCGGCGGCAAGACGATCCGCTCGATCACGGCCGAGACCGGCTGCGAGATCGAGGTCAACGACGACGGCAAGGTGATCATCGGCTCGCCCGACGGCCTCGCGGCGGCACGGGCGATCGAGATCATCGAGCGCCTCACCGAGACCGCGGAGATCGGCAAGGTCTACACCGGCATCGTCCGGAGGATCGAGGACTACGGAGCGTTCCTCGAGATCCTCCCGGGCCAGGACGGGCTGCTCCACATCTCGGAGCTGATGCCCTACCGGGTGCGTGCGGTCACGGACATCGTCCAGGAGGGCGACGAGCTCGAGGTCAAGGTCATCAGCATGGACGACGGCAGGATCCGCCTGTCGCACAAGGCCGTTCTGATGGACGCTCCCGACTACGATGCGTCGAAGTACGAGGGGATGGGCTATGACGGCCCGCCCCCGGGCGGCGACCGTGGTGGCCGAGGCGGCGGCAAGGGCCGCGGCGGTCGCGATCGCGATCGCGGACGCCGGCCCGCTCGCGGCCGACGCCGGTAGTCGTACCTCGGCGCTGCTTCCGCAGACCGGCAAGACCGGGTCGGGGCTTCGAGCCCCACCCGGTCTTTCTCGTTCCAGACTTCGCCTCCCCCGGTTGCCGGCCCGCGCCCCCGCAAGGCAGAGCGGCCCTCTCGCACGGGTAAGCTCTGCGTGCCGGGCGAAACCCCCGAACGACCTCACCGAAGCCACTTCACCCGAACCCTCTCTCCGGGAGCCCCCATGACGGAGCCAGTTCTCGAACGCGATCGCCTGACCGCCTACCTCGACGAGCTCGTCGTCAACGAGGGTGCAGACGCCTGCCCGAACGGCCTCCAGGTCGAGGGCAAGCCCTCCATCTCGCGAGTGGTGACGGGAGTCTCCGCCTGCGAGGCGCTCTTCGAGGCGGCCATCGCCAGGCAGGCGGATGCCGTGCTCGTTCACCACGGGCTCTTCTGGAAGGGCGACTCCCGGAGGGTGGTCGGGCTCCAGCGCCGCCGGATCGCATGGCTCATCGAGGCCGACGTCAACCTCTACGCCTACCACCTGCCCCTCGACCGGCACCCCACCCTCGGCAACAACGCGCTGGCGGCGCGAGCCTTCGGCATCGAAGATCCGAGCCCCTTCGGCGAATACGACGGCGTCACGCTGGGCTTCGCCGGCTCTCTGGCCAGACCACTGGAGCCGGCGGCCTTCGAGGCCCGCTGCGAAGAGGTCTTCGGGCAGAGCCCCCTCGCCTTCCTCTCCGGGCCGGGTCCGGTCCGCACCGCCGGCTTCGTCAGCGGTGCCGCTCAACGAATGCTCCACCAGGCGATCGACGCCGGGCTCGACGCCTTCGTCACCGGCGAGGTGAGCGAGTGGGTGATGAACGTCGCGAAAGAGGCGAAGGTCCACTACTTCGCCGCCGGCCACTACGCGACCGAACGCCTCGGGGTCAGAGCACTCGGCGAGCGCATCGCCTCCGACCACGGCCTGTCGGTCGAGTTCGTCGACGTGCCGAATCCGGTCTGACCGGTCCTGGCCGGACGGGTTAGCGCACGACGGTGCCGTTCGGCACCGGCTCGCTCGGAGCGACCAGCTTCGCCTTGCCGTCCACCGAAGCGGCAAGCACCATCCCCTGCGACTCGACGCCCATCAGCTTCGCCGGCCGGAGGTTGGCGACGATGACCACCTGACGCTCGACGAGCTCGTCGGGCGCGTACGTCTCGGCGATTCCGGCGACGATGGTCCGCTCCTCACCCCCCAGATCCACCGTCAGCTTCAGCAGCTTGGTCGACTTGGGAATCGCCTCGGCGGCCGTGACGGTCGCCACCTTGAGCTCGGTCTCGAAGAACTGGTCGATCGTGATCATCGATTCCTCCGCGGCATCGCCGCTCGCCTCGTCGGCGGCGGCCTGCGCCTCGGCGAGGTACTTCTCCTTGTCGATGCGCGGGAACAGGGCTTCGGTCTTCGGCAGCGGTCGATCGTTGGCGAGCCCGCCCCAACCCAGGGTCGAGAGGTCGGCCTGTCCATCGACACCGATCGCGGCCAGCACGGCCGGTGCCGACGTCGGCATGACCGGAACCAGGCAGGTGGCGGCGATCCGGACCGCCTCGAGGCCGTTCCACAGCACCCGCGACAGCCACACCCGCTGCTCCTCGTCGCGCAGGTGCTTCCAGGGCTCCCGCTCGACCAGGTACTGGTTCACGTCGCTGATCAGCCCGGCTACCGCCCTCAGCGCCCGGTCGAACTGCAGGTTGCCCATCGCCTCGCGATACGCCTCCACGGCGACCGCGGCCCGCTCGATCAGCGGGTTGTCGTCGCAGGGGACCGGAGGTGTCTTGCCGTCGAAGGCGCGCCCCGACAGCGTCACCAGTCGGCTCAGGGTGTTGCCGAGGCCGTTGGCCAACTCGCTGTTGTAGCGCTCGATGAAGGCTTCGTCCGAGAACGAAGCGTCCTGGCCGAAGACCATGTCGCGCAGCAGGAAGTAGCGGACGGCGTCGGTGCCGAACTGCTCGATCAGTCCGTCGAGACGCACGATCCGACCACTCGACTTCGAGACCTTGTGCTCGTCGGCGAGCCACCAGCCGTGGACCCAGACGGTCGTCGGCAGCGGCAGCCCGGCAGAGAGCAGGAACGCCGGCCAGTAGACCGTGTGGAAGCGGAGGATGTCCTTGCCGATCACATGCACCCGGCGGGAGTCGTCGGAGGCCCAGAAACGCTCCCACAGCGAGCGATCCTCGCTGCCGAAGCCGAGTGCGCTGATGTAGTTCGTCAGGGCGTCGAGCCAGACATAAACCGCCTGCCCCTCGTGTTCAGGGAACGGGATGCCCCACTCGAGGCCGGCGCGACTTACGCTGAGGTCCCGCAACCCACTTTCGATGAAGCTTCGCACCTCATTGCGGCGACTCTCCGGCCGGACGGCGTGAGGGTTCTCTTCGAGCCATTCGAGAAGGGGCTTCTCGAAGCGCGACAGACGGAAAAAGACGTTCTCCTCCGACCGCCACTCCGCCTTCTCACCATGGATCGGGCAGCGTTCCTCCTCGTCGAGCTCCTTGTCGGTGTAGAAGAGCTCGCACGAGGTGCAATACCAGCCGTCGTGACGGCCGACGTAGAGATCGCCGGCCTCGGCGATGCGACGCACCACCTCGCGCACCCCCGCCTTGTGCCGCTCTTCGGTCGTGCGAATGAAGTCGTCGGGCTCGACACCGAGCTTTTCCCACAGCGAGCGAAACGACTCCACCACCTCGTCGGCGAGCTCGATCGGCGCGATCCCTCGCTCGATGGCGGCGCGCTCGATCTTCTGCCCGTGTTCGTCGGTGCCGGTCAGGAAGTGCGTCGGCGCGCCCGCCGAACGCTGATAGCGGGCGAGAACGTCGCAGACGACCGTCGTGTACGAGTGGCCGATGTGAGGCCGCGCGTTGACGTAATAAATCGGTGTCGTGACGTAGAACGGCTTCATCTCGAGGAGGGGGAAGGGCGGCGAGCGCCGCGTTGCTGCGGAAACCTACCACGCACCCCGTTGCCGCAAGGAGACCCATCTTCCCGCGCTGCCGAGGATCAGATGGTCGATGAGTCTCACTCCGACGATGTCCCCCGCCTCCGCCATCCGACGGGTGAAGGCGAGGTCCTCCGGGCTCGGACTGGGATCCCCGCTCGGATGGGTATGGAAGAGGATCAGCCCAGCGGCGTCCCGCAGGAGACCGGTCTTCAGGAGGGACCGTGGCTCCGCGGCGGCACGATTGAGCGTCCCGCGATACACCTCCCGGTCGCCCATCAGCCGCTGCCGGGTATCGACGTACAGCACTCCCATCACTTCCTGATCGGAGCACTGATAGCGCAGCGACAGATACTCCGCCACCATCTCGGGCCTGTCGAGCGGTCGGCGGGCAGGCAAACGCGCGCGGGCGAGCCGGCGGCCGATCTCCACCGCAGCGAGCAGCGTCGCAACCTTCGCCGGACCGACGCCGCGGCAACGCAGGCTGTCCGCCGAGGCGGCCGGCAGCCCGACCAGCCCGCCACAGCGACGGAGGATCTGTCGCGCCATGTCGACGGCCGAGGCGCCCGGCCCTCCCGTTCGCAGGAGGATCGCCAGCAGCTCGCTTTCGCTCAGCGATTCCGACCCCCGTCGCAACAGCCGCTCGCGAGGCCTCTCGTCCGCCGCCAGCTCACGAAGGAGCGAGCGTGATCCGTTGGCTGTCCGGGTCTCTCCCAAGTCTTTCCTCACAGATGAGGACGTCATCCCCGCTCTCGCTCTCACAGCGGAGCTCCTTCGACCCTTCCGAAAGGCGCACCGTGGCTGACTACAATCGCCCGATGATCCGCCCTCTGCCGCTCGTCGTTGCGCTCGCGATCTCCTCGGCCGGCCCGATGGCGGCGGAGTCGCTGCGCGACCGCCTCGGGCGCAACGAAGTCCGCGTCTACTCGACGCCACTGGTCGCCCCTCCCCGCGCACGGGTCGGCGATCTCGATCTCGCAGGCCGGTTGGAGGCCCTCGGATACTCCCGGGTCCGTGAGCTCCCCTCGAGCCCGGGCGAGTTCTTCTGGGGGCACGACAACTTCTGGGTCTACCGGCGGGCTTCGCCGGGCCGCGACGCCCGGCTGCTCGGTCTCGCACTGGAGCGCCCTCATGGAACCGTCGTCGGCCTTCGATCGGAGCCCGGAGAATCGGCTTCCGAGCAGCGCCTCGAACGGTTCCAGATCGAGGGAGAGCTGCTCGCAACGAGCTTCGACGAATCTCGCTTCCAGGGGCGATGGATCGACTTCGACCGCATCCCGGAGCATGTCTGGAGACCGCTCCTCGCGATCGAGGATGCCCGCTTCTTCGAGCATCGCGGCATCGACGGCCGGGCCATCGCCAGGGCGTTGCTGGCCAACGTCAGGTCGGGTGGAGTCGTCCAGGGTGGGAGCACGATCACCCAGCAGCTCATCAAGCTCCGCGACCTCTCACCGCGCCGCTCGCTGGGGCGCAAGGCGTCGGAGGCGGTCAGGGCGCTCGCTCTCGAAGCGGAACACACCAAGGAGGAGATCCTCGAGGCCTACCTCAACTCGGTCTACTACGGGCACGTCGACGGCGTAAGTCTCTACGGCCTCGCCGCCGCGGCACGCGCCTACTACTCGAAGTCGCCCCGGCAGCTGAGCCTCGCCGAAGGGGCGGTGCTCGCCGCGATCGTGCAGGCTCCCAACCGCATGTCGCCGCTGCGCAGTCCCGAGGCGGTCGAACCGCGTTATCGCAGGGTCCTCGACAAGCTCGAGGAGGAGGCTTCAGAAGCGGAAGGCTGGATCGACCCGGCGGAGCTGGCACGCGCCCGCCGGCGGCTTCCTCCCGTCCGCCCCGGCCGGATCGAGCCGCCACCCGCCCGGCACTATCTACGCTGGCTCGGTTCCGAGCTCGGCGCCGAGGAGAGGGGGGCGCGGGTCGAGGCGACCCTCGATCCGGCGCTCCAGCGTCTCGCCGAGGAGGCGGTGCGAGACGGCCTCGAGCGGCTGCGCCGCGACCATCGCGGACTACGCGGCCGGGAGCTCCAGGCCGCCCTCGTCGCACTCGATGCCACGACCGGCGCGGTGGTCGCCTACGTCGGCGGTGACCCGGCCAGGCCTGGAGAGTTCGATCGCGCCCGCAACGCCCGTCGCCAACCCGGCTCGACCCTCAAACCGCTAGTCGCCCTCGAGGCTCTCGACGCCTGCGGCCGACGGGACGCGGTGTTCCCATCGCGACGCATTCGTGACGAGCCGCTGACCCTCGAGCTGCCGGCGGGAGATTGGTCGCCTCAGAACGACGACCGCCAGTTCCGGGGTGTGGTGACGGTGCGCGACGCTCTCGAACGATCGCTCAACGTCCCGCTCGTCCGCCTCGCCCGATGGTGCGGCTTCGACGCCACCGCCCGCCGACTGCGGCGGGCCGGACTCGCCCTGCCCCCCGATCCGCCGCCCTCTTTCGTCCTCGGAGCGATCGAGACGAGCCCTCTGGAGCTTGCGACCGCCTACACCGCGCTCCTCGGCGGTGGACGGATCCGCCGACCCGACGTTGCCCACCGCGCCTGGACACCGGCCGGCCGCCGCATCTGGCTCCGTGACTCGGGTACCAGCAAGGTGGCCTCGCCCGCAGCCACCTATCTCGTGGTCGACCTCCTCGCCCGCGAGGAGGGTGCGGCGGTGACCTTCGGCAAGACGGGCACGTCGTCCGACCTGCGAGACGCCTGGTACGCGGGCGGTTCCGGGCAACTCGTGACGGTCGTATGGGTCGGCCTCGACGACGCGAGCCCGTTGGGCCTTTCCGGGGCGCGAGCGGCCGCCCCGATCTGGAGAGCCTTCGTCGAGGATGCCGCGCCACGCCTCGGCCCCTGGTCCCCCCGCAGACCGGATTCGGTCGTCGAGCACTGGGTCGACGTGGGGACCGGCCTCCGGCTCGCCCGCGAGCGCAAAGGCGCCGAGAGGTTCCTCTTTCACCGCAAGTCCCGGCCCCCTCAACGGCGCTGGTGGCGTCGCTCCTCTCCCCTCCCACCGATCGAGTGATTCGGCGGCTGCGTCGCCCCTCTCATGCCCCCGGAGCCGCCGCTTCGGCTCAACCGGGATCTGCTAGCCTCCCCGCGCGGAACCGCCGTCCGAAAGGAGCCCACCGAACATGAAGACCGCCCCGATCCACGACCTCGTGTCGCTGCTGAACCCCGATTCCGACCGGCTTCTCGACGGCGAACGCTCGGAGCTCGAGCAGGCGATGCTCGACGGCGACGTCGATCGCCTGAGGGAGGCGCGCGGCTCGTACGCTCTCGTCGCGCGCGACGGCGAGCGGGTGCTGCTCGCCCGCAGTCTCGATCGGCCGCTGCGCTACTTCCTCGCCAAGCAGGAGGCGGGCCCGCTCCTGGTCGTCGCCGACCGGATCGACGCCATCGCCGCCTTCCTCGAGGAGAAGGGCTACGGCGACCAGTTTCATCCCGCCTACACCCGCATGGCTCCAGCCCACTACGTCACCCAGCTCAGATTGCTCGGGTGCCCCGACCCCAACCCGACGTACACCAAGTACTTCGATCCCGAGATGGCGACGCTGCCGGCCGACCTCGACGAGATCGGCCGACGCTACGTCGGCGCGCTGGCAGAGAGCCTTCGTTCGTGGCTGGAGCGCCAGGACGACGACGAGCCGATCGGGGTCCTGTTCTCCGGCGGTGCCGACAGCGGCGCCGTGCTGGTGGCGCTGCACGAACTCCTTCTCGCCTCCGGCCGGAGCGCGGCACGCCTCAAGGCGTTCACCCTCGCGGTCGATGGCGGAGGGCCCGATCTCGAACAGGCGCGCGCCTTCCTGCGCGAACTCGACCTCGACTTTCTCGGCGAGGCTGTCGAGGTCCCGTCGAGCGCGCTCGACCCGATGGCGGCGGTCGCCACGATCGAGGACTACAAGCCGCGAGACGTCGAATGTGCGACCGTGAATCTGGCGCTGCTCGAGGCGCTCCGGCAGCGCTACCCGGAGTGGAAGCTGCTCGTCGACGGTGACGGTGGCGACGAGAACCTCAAGGACTACCCGATCGAGGAGAACGCTGAGCTCACGATCCGTAGCGTCGTCAACAACTCGATGCTCTATCAGGAGGGTTGGGGCGTGCACTCGATCAAGCACTCCCTCACCTACAGTGGCGGCTACTCCCGAGGCTGCGTGAGGACCTACGCTCCGGCGCGACACTTCGGCTTCGAGGGCTTCAGTCCCTTCACCCAGCCGCAGGTGATCGCCGTCGCCGAAGCGATCCCCTTCAAGACGCTCACCGGCGGCTCCCACGAGAAGCTGTACGAGCTCAAGGGCGAGGTGGTGAGACGCGGCATCGAGGCGCACTTCGGCCGGCGGATGCCGATCTACCCGAAGCGTCGGTTTCAGGAGGGTGCGGTCGAGTCTTCGACCTTCGCCCGACTGTTCGCGCACGACGAGGGCGCCTATCGGCGCCACTTCGCGGCGCTCCATTCGGCCGGGTGACGCGGTCCGAAGCGCCGCCGCCTCGGCGGTGGGACGACTCCGCGGTCCGCCAGGCGCGGCCGGCGGTGAGCGCCAGAGCGAGGCTCGACCCGTGGAAGCTGCAGGGGACGAGCGACGAGCTCGAGCGCACTGCGGACGGCCGGCGCCGTGTGCGGACGCTCTTCCTCACCGGCGCTGAGTGCCCGTTCGCCTGTACGTACTGCGACCTGTGGCGCTACACCGTCGACGGGCTCACCCCGGAGAGCGCCCTCCCCGCGCAGATCCGTGACGGCCTCGACGGCATTCCGCAGAACGTCACCGACCTCAAGCTCTACAACGCGAGCAACTTCTTCGACGGCAGAGCGGTCCCCACCGCCGACCTGCCGGAGATCGCCCGTCTGGTGGCATCGTTCGAGCGGGTGATCGTCGAGTGCCATCCCCGCCTGATCGACGAGCGCTGCCTCGACTTCGCCAGGCGCCTGGCACCTGACGAGCCGGCACCTGACGAGCCGGCACCCGGCGAGACGAGCCCCCATCGGCTGGAGCTGGCGCTGGGTCTCGAGACGACCCACGCCGGGGCTCTGGCGAGTCTCAACAAGAAGATGACCCTCGAGGACATCCGCCGGAGCACCGCCTTCGCTCTCGACAACGGTCTGCGCGTCCGCACCTTCGTTCTCCACCCGGCACCCGGCGTTCCGCCCGAAGAGGCCGAGGCCGCGACCCTGGCCACGATTCGCTTCGCGCGCGAACTGGGAGTGCACCAGGTCTCGATCGTCCCCCTGCGGGCGTCGGAAGCTCCGATCCGAGCCCTGGTGCGAGCGGGCCGAGTCGCCCCTCCGACCCTCGAGGGCCTCGAGAGGACCTTCGAGAAGGCGCTCACTCTCGGCGACGCGAGCTTCGTCGTAACCCTCGACACCTGGGATCTCGAGTCGGTGCCGGGTCCGCGGTCGTGCGCCACGGGTGCCTGCAGGGACACCCGGCGCCGCCGGCTCGAGGCGATGAACGCTTCAGGTGGGGTCGAGCCTCCGGTGTCCTGCGAGCACTGTCGGTCGTGAGGCGGATGTCCGCCGCGGACCGCTACGACGTCGTCATCGCCGGCAGCGGCTTCGGCGGCACGATCCTCGCCCGCGCGCTCCAGAGCCGCGGCCGCCGGGTACTGCTCGTCGAGAAGGGAGAGCACCCACGCTTCGCCCTCGGCGAGTCCTCCACACCCCTCGCCGCGCTGAGCCTCGAGCGGCTGGCGGCCGACTACGGCCTCGGTGACCTGCACGGCCACGCCACCTGGGGCCGATGGCAGCGCAACTCCCCCGAGCTGCGCTGCGGGCTCAAGCGCGGGTTCACTTTCTGCGAGCACGTCCCCGGCGAGGCCGGCCCGCCGAGAGTGCTCGCCGTCGCCGCGAGCCCGAACGACGAGGTGGCGGACACCCACTGGATGCGATCGGACTTCGATGCCCGTCAGGTCGAACGGGCGCTCGCCGAAGGGGTGGAGGTGCGACAGCGCACCGCGATCGTCGCGATCGACGAACGGCACGATCACTCCGTCCTGACGCTGAGGTCTGCGGAAGGTGAGCGACAGGTTGCCACCCCCTGGTGGATCGATGCCACCGGACGCCGGCAGCTCGCGCGACGACTCGGGCTCGTCGAAGGCGACGCCAACGGGCTGCGAACCCGCTCGTCGCTCGTCTACTCCCACTTCGAGGGCGTCGGCGAGCCATCGACCGATCGAGGGCTCCCCTACCCGCCGCAATGGTCCGCGGTGCATCACCTGATCGAAGAAGGCTGGATCTACGAGCTCAGATTCGACGACGGTCGTGTCAGCGCCGGGGCGCTCCTGCGACAGTGGCCCTTGAAAGAGGCCGGTGAGGTCGGCGAGGCCGCTGAGCCCCGAGGCGTCTGGGCAGAACTCATCGCCCGCTATCCGCACCTGCAGGCCCGTTACGGGAGAGCGCGCCCCACACGTGCGTTCGCCGCCGTCGAGCGGGTTCAGCATCGACTGGCGGCGGCGGCCGGCCGGCGATGGCTGGCCCTCCCCCACACCTACACCTTCATCGACCCGCTGTTCTCGACCGGAATCGCGTGGACACTACGAGCGGTCGAAAGGGTAGCCGACCTGGTGACTCGCGACCTCCCTCGAGGAGGACCGAGGTCGGTGGAGCACTACGCCCGCCTCCTCGCCGCAGAGGCGGACGCCATCGATGCTCTCGTGTCCACCTCGTATCGGACCACCCCGAGCCTCGAGAGCTTCCAGGCGGTCGCGGCGGTCTACTTCGCCGTCGTGAGCTGGTCCGAAGCTCGCGAAAGGCTCTGTTCGCCCGAGGCGCCCGCCTGGGAAGGCTTCCTCGGCTGCGAAGACCCGCTGTGCGAGCCACTCCTCGGGACGCTCGTCACGGACCTTGAGCGCTACCGCGAGGATCCCGCACAGCTCGTAAGCTCGACCCTCGATCGCCTCGCCCCGATCGACATCGCCGGCCTCGACCGGTACCTCCGCACCGGCGCGGTGCCCGTCGATCTGGACGTCCTCGTCGAACGTTCGGCGAAGCTCGGTCTGGAGCGGGACGAGGTCCGGGCCCGACTCCCTCTGTTGAGAGGCGAGTCCACCTGAAGGCAATCCGGCCGCTTCGAGGGCTGCCTCCTCCGAACGGTGCACGCGCTCACCCTTCTCCGGGTACGGTCAAACTCGAGTACACCTACCCGGCAAGCCCACCCATCGACAACCCCCTACCTGAAGTCCTTCGCGAAGGCGCAGCACCCGGACCGAGACCATCCACCTACCGACAACTGCCGCTCAGCAGCTTCCCAAGGCAACGATGTTCTGCCTGAGGGCGCCCCTCGCCGCCCACCGTCCTCGCCTTCGGCCCTCCCGGAGTCCGAAGGCCTCGCCCGACTAGGCGCTCTCGACGATCAGAGCAATGCCCTGACCACCCCCGATGCAGGCCGAAGCGACTCCCACGCCTCCTCCTCTGCGGCGCAGCTCCATGAGCAGCGTCAGGGTGATGCGGGTGCCGGTTGCACCGAGCGGATGCCCGAGAGCGATCGCTCCGCCGTTGACGTTGAGCCTGTCGGGGTCGAGATCGAGATCGCGCACCACGGCGAGGATCTGGCCGGCGAACGCCTCGTTGATCTCGATCAGGTCGAGATCCGACAGCTCCATGCCGGCGCGCTCGAGCGCCTTGCGAATCGCCGGCGCGGGACCGATACCCATGCGCGACGGCTCGACACCGACCACCGCCCAGGAGCGGATGCGGCCGAGCGGCTCGACGCCCCGGGCGGCAGCGGCCTCGGCGGTGGTGAGCACCATCATGGCGGCGCCGTCGACGATGCCCGAAGCGTTGCCCGCGGTGACAAACGAGTCCTCGCCGAAGACCACCGGCAGCCCGGCGAGCACCTCCGCCGTGGTCTCCGGTCGCGGATGCTCGTCGGTATCGACGACCCGAGCCCGCCTGCCCTTGCCGACCTCGATCGGCGCGATCTCCTCCGCCAACCGCCCCGCCTCGATCGCCGCAGCCGCCTTCTGCTGGCTCCCGAGCGCGAAGGCGTCCTGCTCCTCGCGGGTGATGCCGAAGTCGTGAGCGAGGTTGTTGCTGGTCTGCGCCATGAAGCAGCCGCAGTAGGGGTCGTAGAGCGCAGCCATCAACAGGTCTTCCAGCTTGCCCTGACCGAGCTTGAACCCCTCTCGGGCTCCCCAGATGCAGTGGGGCGCCTGGCTCATGTTCTCGATCCCGCCCACCAGGCAGGTCGTCGCCTCTCGGGCGAGGATCAGGTGGACACCCGACAGGATCGACTGGATCCCGGAACCGCAGAGCCGGTTGACGGTCACCGCAGGCGTTTCGATCGGCACACCGGCGCCCAGCGCCACATGCCGCGCCCCGTAAATCGCGTCGGCCGACGTCTGCAATGCGTTGCCGACCACGGTGTGGTCGATCTCGTTGGCTTCGTAGCCGCTGCGCTCGAGCGCCGCCTTCGCGGCATGAGCGCCCAGTTCGAGAGCGGAGGTTCGGGCGAGCGAGCCACCGAACTCTCCCATCGGCGTGCGCGCTCCGTTGACGAGAACCAGTTCCTGAGTCATCAAGAGTCTCCAGAGCCGGCGCGAGGCCGGCGGTAGTTTCCGCACCTGGTTTCTACCATGTGCCTGGACTCGAGTTCTCACCAGGCCTCCGCTTGCCGGACACGGTCCTGCAGCGGGGAGCCGCTGGGACCCTCAGGCCAGAGCGGTGCGGTGGAAGCGGTTGCGCCATCGGTCCATGTCGACGTCGACCGACGAGCGGTGCGCCAGGAGCACGAGGACGCAGCCCGCCTCCGGATCGACCCACAGGCTGCCGCCGGTGAAGCCATGGTGGCCGAACGACTCCCTGCCGAGGGCACGCGTCGCACGCTTCGCCGCGCCGGGCCGCCACCAGCCGAGGCGATACCGCCCGGGCCCCGAAAGCGCTCGCTCGACCTGCTCGCGCATCAACAGACGCCCCGGGCGAAGCCACTCCGCTCCCAGCCTCCACAGCGCACGGGCCGGCGCGAACAGCCCCGCGTGTCCCGCCACTCCACCGAGGAAGCGAGCGTTGCCGTCCTGCACGATACCGACCTCGGGAGATCCCGCGGCCGCGACGCGGAATCCAGCCTCCCGCGCCAGCTCGACCTCGACGGCGTTCGTCAGCGGACAGGCCACCGCAGTCGACGCTGGCGGTCGGCTGCCGACGGTGCGCAGCCCGAGGCGACCGGCGACGCGGCGCAGAAGTCGCATCTCGATCGGCTCGCCGAAGGCGTCCGCGGCCGCGCGTGCGTAGAGGATGAATCCGAGGTCGCTGTAGGTCGGCACCCGGGCGGTCGTCTCGATCGCGGCGAGGCGACGCATCGCCGCCTCGGGAGTGCGGGCCATCCGGTAGAGCGGACGCCATGCCGGGAGCCCGGATCGATGGCGCAGCAACGACTCGAGAGAGCAATCCCGCCACAGGTCCGAGGTCGCCCCCAGCAGATCGCCGAGCGGCGTCGACAGGGGGAGCTCGTCGTCGTCGACCAGCGCCAGCGTGGCAAGCCACGGCTTGGTGAGCGACGCCAGGTCGAAGCGATTCCACCGTCCCAGTCGACGGCTCCTCCCGGGATCCCGAAAGCCGGCGCGAACCTCGGCCCACACCGCATCGGCAGAGCCGACGACGGCGGCAGCCGCGACCGCGTCTCCGGACGCGACGAGCTCGTCGACGACGGACTGGAGTCGCTGCTTCACCGGTAGTTGTCGGGGTGGCCGGTCTGAAAAAGTGCGACGCGTTGTCCTCGACGGATCAGCCCACGCTCGACCCCCTGCTCGATCGCCAGCAGACAGGCCGCTCCTTCGGGCCCGAATCGCAACCCGTCGCGTCTGGCGACGGACGCCAGCGTCGGTTCGATGCGGGCCTCTTCGACTCGTACCGCGGCTCCGCCGCTCGACACGAGCGCATCGAGGATCAGGAAGTCACCAATCGCCTTCGGCACCCTCAGGCCCCACACCTCGGTCGCAGCGTCCTTCCACGGCTCCGACACCGGCCGACCGTGTTCGAACGCCTCGACGATCGGCGCGCACCCTTCCATCTGTACGGCCAGGAAGCGCGGCCTGCTTCCGGTCAGCAACCCGAGCTCTTCGAGCTGGTCGAACGCCCGCTGCATGCCGATGATGCCGGTCCCCCCGCCCGTCGGATAGACGATCCAGTCGGGGAGATTCCAGTCGCACTGGTCCGCCAGCTCCAGGCCCATGGTCTTCTTGCCCTCGGCGCGGTACGGCTCCTTCATCGTCGCCAGGGTCCAGAAGCCGTCATCGAACTCCTCCAACCGACGTGCCGCGTCGAGAAGGGTCCCGGGTGCGGTCAGCACCTCGGCACCGTAGCCGCGGCAGCGCTCGAGGACGGTCGCGGGGGTGTCTTCGGGCACGGCGACGCGCGCCGGAAGACCCGCCGCCGCAGCGTAGGCGGTCAGGGCGAGAGCTGCATTACCGGCGCTCGGAAGCTGCACTCCAGGCGCCCCGAGCTCGACCGCGCGGTTGACCGCCATCGACAGTCCACGGTCCTTGAACGAGCCGGTCGGATTGCCCGCCTCCTCCTTGAACCAGACCTCGACCCCTTCCGGTGCCGACTTCGACAGGCGAACCAGCGGCGTCCCTCCTTCGCCGAGGTCGATCCGCCGCGCCTCCGCCACCGGCGGCAGCAGCTCGAGGTAGCGCCACATCGACCACGGCCGGGCGCGCCAGCGAGCGGCCAGCTCGTCCCCATCGACTCCGCCGAGCCGGTAGTCCACGAGCCAGGGTGCGCCCACCGGCGAGAGGAAGCTCGCCCGGTCGAGAGAAGCGGTCTCGCCGCTGCGCGAACAGCGCAAACACTCCGCGAGAGAAGGCGACGAAGCCGCGCTCATCCGGCCAGCGCGGCTTCGTAGGCGCCGCGATAGCGACCGGCGACGGCGCGCCAGGTGAGCTCCGCGGTCGCTTTGGAGCGCGCCTCCCTTCCCATCGCGGCCCTCAGATCGGAGTCGCCGACCAGCTCCGAAATCGCCGCAGTCAGCTCCTCCGGCTCGCGCTCCCGAACCAGCCGACCGTGAACACCATCGGTGATCGCGAGGGGGATGCCCGAGATGCCGGAGGCGACCACCGGCAGGCCGCTGGCCATCGCCTCGAGAATCACGTTGGGGAGCCCGTCGACGTTGCCCTTCGAATCGTGCACGGCGGGCAGTGCGAACAGGTCGGCCGCCCTGTAGAGGTCGGGCAGGGTGTCGCGCAGGACGATTCCCGGCAGATGGAGCCGCTCGAGCGAACCGGTCTCGCGCCGGAACTCCTCGAGCAGGTCACCCTCCCCCGCCAGCACCACGTGGAGCTCAGGGTGCCTCGCCAGCAGCTCCGGGAGCTGCGGCAGCAGGACCTGGTATCCCTTCTTCGACACCATCCGCCCGACCGACAGCAGGAGTACGCCATCGTCCGGAACCCCGAGCCGCCGGCGCCACCCGCCGTCGTCGCGCCCATCACCCGTGGGGGCGAACGTCGTGACATCGACGCCGTAGGGGATGACCGTCGAGCGTTCCTCCGGGAAACCGAGCGCGCGCACTCGATCGACCAGTTCGGGAGAGCAGCCGGTGAGGAAGTCGCTGCGTGCGAGCGCCCGACCGACCCAGCGCCGTACGACCGGGCGCTCGGCCATGAAGACGTCGCTGCCGTGAAGGCCGGAACCGACCTTCAGCCTGCCCGAGAAGCGCGCCGCGATCAGCCCGTTCGGCACCACCCAGTGGCCGTGCAGCACGTCGAACGAGCCTCCGGCGAGAGCTTTCGCCACCGCCCGGCGAGCCGCCAGCAGATAGAGCGGGGTGACGAAGCCCGCCAGGAAACGCACCTTCTCGTCGGCATTCAGGCTCCTGCTGTAGCCGAGCACTTCGGCGCGCTCCGGCGCGTAGCGGAACGATCGCACCTCGACACCCCCCTCGTCCCACCGGTCGCGGACCCCGTCGGCATGCGGCGTGAGGACCGTCACCTCGTCGCCCAGCTCGACGAGCCCCTTGGCAAGATCCCGGATGAAGGGACCGGAGGTGTCGACGGGAGTTCGGGGGAAGGTCTGAGTGAGAAAAAGGACTCTCACCGCGTCCTACTCGATGCGCTCGCGCACACTGTAGCTGTCCTCGCGGCGGAAGTTCTTGAAGGTGATCATCTCGCCGATCAGACCGGTCGTCAGGACCTGAATCCCGACCAGCATCAGGAGTACGCCGAGCAGCAGCAGCGGCCGGTTCGAGAGCGACTCGCCGAGGCTCCAGCGAATCGCGAGGTAGGCGTTGATGACGAAGCCGACACCGACGCATCCGAGGCCGATGGCGCCGAAGAGATGCAGCGGCCGGCGGGTGTACTTCGTGATGAAGAGCACCGTGATCAGGTCGAGCAGACCCTTGTAGTAGCGATCCCAGCCGTACTTGCTGACCCCGCTGGTCCGAGGGTGGTGCTCGACCGCCAGCTCGCCGACCCGGAAACCGCGCCGGCTGGCCAGCACAGGGATGTAGCGATGGAGTTCACCGTAGAGCGCGATCTGGTCCAGCACCTCGCGACGGTAGGCCTTGAAGCCGCAGTTGAAATCGTGCAGGTCGACCTGCGCCAGGCGACGGGTCGCCCAGTTGAAGAGCTTGGACGGCCATCGCTTGTTCACCGGGTCCTTGCGGTGCTTCTTCCACCCGGAAACGAGGTCGAAACCCTCATCGAGCTTCTCGAGGAAGCGGGGGATCTCACGAGGCTCGTCCTGCAGATCGCCGTCCATGGTGATGACGATCGCTCCGCTCGAAGCCTCGAAGCCGGCGCAGAGAGCGGCTGCTTTCCCGAAGTTGCGTCGCAGCCGGACGAACTTGACGCGCGGGTCCACCTCGTGGGCCGTCGCCACCCGCTGGGGAGTCGAGTCGGTCGAGCCGTCGTCGACGAAGACGATCTCGAAGCTCTTCCCGATCCCGTCAAGAGCGGTCGCGATCCGCTCCGAGAGCTCCTCGATCGTCCCCTCCTCGTCGAGCACGGGAATGACGACGCTGATCTCGGGCGAAGTCGTCTCCGCCGGTCGCGGCGCGACCGCTGCCTCCTCGCTCACACGCTCCATCGCATGCATTCTAGCTCGGACTCCCTTCCGCTTCGTTCGCCCCGCCCTTCCCCTCGTCCAGTCGATCCCGCACGATCTGGACATCCTCCCAGGTCGGCGCGCGGAAGGAAGAGTTCCTTAGGAGGGCGGCGGGATGGTAGGTGACACGGGTGGGAACACCGCGAACGGAGTGCCACTCTCCGCGCAGCCTGCCGAGCGGGCGGTCGGTGCCGAGGAGTGACTGCGCCGCGACTCTCCCCAGGGCGAGAATGACGTCCGGCTGGATGAAGTCGATCTGCTGTTCCAGAAAGCCTCGGCACGCCTGCACCTCCGCAGGTTCCGGATCCCGATTGCGCGGCGGGCGGCACTTGACGACGTTGGTGATGTAGACCTCTTCGCGGCTTCGATCGATCGCCCCGAGGATGCGGGTGAGCAGCTCGCCCGCCGGGCCGACGAAGGGCAGCCCCTGCTCGTCCTCCCGTTGCCCCGGACCCTCGCCGATCAGCATCAGCCGCGCCTTCGGATCGCCGCTGCCGAACACGACCTTTCGCCGCCCTTCAGCGAGAGCGCAGGCGGTGCAGGTGAGCGCGTGGCTCTGCAGTTCCTCGAGAGAGTCCGCAACCTCTGGCGGTTCCGCCCCCGCGCCCTTCCCGGGATGCGGGTCCGCTGCCGGCGTAAGTGGCGGTGCAGACACAGGAGGCCCCGCAGCCGATGCGACGCCTCTCTCGGCTCCTGCGGCAGCTCCACGCCGCTGGTCGCCTTCCGCCTCGGTGCGACGCTCCTCGACGGGCGGCTCGGGCTCGTTGGCCGGCCGGCCCTGGGGGGCCGACCAGAGCTCTGAGTATCCGAGATCCCGGAAGTACTCCAACCAGCGAGCGGACTCGCCGTCGGGCGTCTTCATGACCGGCAGATGCGATGGAGCTGCGGTTCAGGATCGCGAGCGGCACCAACAGCGAGCCGGGCCCTGCGGCCCGGGCGTGACCGCCGCGGCGCGATCAGCTCTCGGCGGACTCGTCGCCTTCCTGGACCTCGGGCGCCGGGCCGTAGTCCCAGTCGATGAGGTCGGTAGCGATCTCGTCCATCGCGATCCGGGTCGGCTTGATCGCCGTGGTCTCGATCTTGGGGCTGGCACCGCGCATCAGCTGCTCGGCGCGCTCGGCCGCCAACAGGACGTAGCGGAAGCGGCTGTCGATTCGATCGGGAATGTGGTCCATGGGCGTGGCTCCAATCGGCGCTCGTGAGGCTCGCCGAGGCTGTTCAGGTGGGTTCGTCGCCGGCGGCGCTGCCGACGCTGTCTTCTTCGAGACGGACTGGTTCGGGGCTGACTGGCTCGGTGCTGCTTGGTTCGGGATTGGCTCCGCTGGTGGTGCCGGGAATCGAGTTGCGGAAGTCCTCGAGGATCCGCTCCACATCCGCCTCACGCCGTTCGCGCGTGGCCCTGCGAGCGGTGATGATCGCGGCGAGTTCGCGGCCCGCACGATCCACCTCGTCGTTGATAATAACATAGTCGTAGATCGTGTAACGCTCGATTTCCCAGAGAGATACGGACAGCCGCCTGGCGATGTCCGCCGCGGTGTCAGCCCCCCTCCCAGCGATCCGCTCCGCCAGCTCCCCGTAGCTCGGCGGGAGCACCAGGACGGCACATGCGTCGGGGTGAGCCTCGAGCACGTTCGCCGCACCCTGCACGTCGATGTCGAGCAGCACGTCGCGCCCGTCGGCCAGCCTGTCCGCGACCTCGGACCGTGCGGTCCCCTTGCGCTGACCGTGGACCATTGCCCACTCGAGGAAGTCGTTGGCTTCGACCATGGAGTCGAACGTCGACGTGTCGACGAAGTGGTAGTGCACCCCGTCGACCTCGCCGCTGCGCGGCTCTCGGGTCGTGTGGCTGACCGAGAACTCGGGCGCCTCGCCGTGCGGCCACGGATGGCGGTCGAGATACCGGACCAGGGTCGTCTTGCCGGTCCCGGAGGGGGCCGACAGCACGAACAGGTCACCGCGCCGGTCGGAACGGCTGCGATCCTTCCGCCGATCACTCGACATTCTGCACCTGCTCCCTGAGTTGCTCGCACGAGACCTTGGCGTCGACCACCCACTGGGCCATCTCGAGGTTGCGGCATTTCGCGCCCAGGGTGTTGAGCTCGCGATGGATCTCCTGTGCCAGGAAGTCGAGCCGGCGGCCGAGCGCACCCTCCCCCTTCATCGCCTCGCGGACATGTCCGAGATGGCCGCCCAGCCGGTCGAGCTCCTCCTGGACGTCGGACTTCTCGGCGAGCAGCGCCACCTCCTGGGCGAGACGCACCTCGTCGACCTCCACGTCGTCCAGGAGTTCGCGAAGCCGCTCCCGGGCACCGGCCAGCAGGCTGTCCCGCACCTCCTGCCGACGCGCGGCGAGCTTCCCGGTCAGTGCTTCCAGCTCGTCGAGACGCGATGCGAGCGCCCGCTCGAGCCCGGAGCCCTCTTCGGCGCGCATCGTCCCCGCGTCCCGCAGAGCCGCGACGACGACGTCCAGGACGAGCGCCCGGTCCTCGGCCTCCAGGGAGGCCGCCTCCCGGCGCACGCTGACGAGATCGGGCACCGCCAGCAGGTCGGCCGGGGTCAGCTGTCGTGCCTCCAGCCTTTCGTCCTCCAACTGACCGATCGCGTCGAGCAGCTCCCGCACCAGGCGCGAGTCGAGGCAGACCGAGCCCTCGGTCGTGCCGACCTCATCGAGCCCGACTCGCAGCTCGACCCTGCCGCGCGCGAACTCCTCGCTGACTGCCGAGCGGACTTCACGCTCGATCTCACGCACCCCCTCGGGCATTCTGAGCACGAGATCGAGAAACCGGTGATTGACCGCCCGCACCGATACGGTCACACGAAACCGCTCGTTTTCGTCGGTCGCGCGCCCGTATCCCGTCATGCTCCTCATGCCGTCTCCCGTTCGAGGTACGGCTCGATCTCGTCGGCCGCCCTCCGGCTCGCCCCGGAGCGACCGAGTCGCGTCCGCAGCTCGGAAAGGTCTCGACGCATTCTAGCCAGCCGGCGAGGATCGTCGACGATCTCCTCGAGCTCGGCGGCCAGTCCCGCCCCGGTCGCCCGCCCCTGGACGCGCTCGGGAACGGCACCCCGGCCGAGAACCAGATTGACGAGACTGATGTGCGGCAGGTCGACCAGCCAGCGGCCGAGCAAGTAGGTGAGCGTGCTGATCCGGTAGACGACGACCATCGGCGTCCCCAGCAGGCCGACCTCCAGGGTGGCCGTGCCCGAAGCGCACAAGGCGATGTCGGCGGCTGCGATCTGCTCGAACCTGCCGACACCGGAAACCTGCCGCGCGCCGCGCGGCAGCGCCCGCGTGAACTCCTCGCGGTCGAGGCTTCCCGCTCGGATCCAGCACGGCTCGACCTCGCGATCCTGCTGCAGGCGGGCGACGGCGTCCGCCATCACCGGCAGGTGAGTCCGTACCTCGCTGCGCCGCGAGCCGGGAAGCAGAGCGATCTTCAGCGGCGCTCCATCGTCGCGCTCGGGCTCGGGACGCCGGATCTCGGGCACCTGGTCGACGATCGGGTGCCCCACGTGCACCACGTCGACGGCATGGTCGGAGTAGAACTCCTTCTCGAACGGGAACAGAACGAGCATCCGGTCGACTCGCTCGGCGATCGCGCGCACTCGCCCCCGACGCCACGCCCAGATCTGCGGGCTGACGTAGTAGAGCACCGAGACGCCGCGCTCCTTGAGCGCTTTCGCCAGCCTCAGATTGAACTCGGGAAAGTCGACGAGCAGCGCGGTCCGAGCCTGGCGCCGATCGACCTCTTCCAGCAGTGCTCGGAAGATCTGCTTCGCTCTCGGCAGCACGCGCAGCACTTCGGTCAGCCCGACGACAGAGATCTCGGAGGAGTCGGCGACCTTTTCCAGGCCGGCCTCCGCCAACCGGTCGCCCCCCAGACCGAACGTGCGCAGACGAGGCTGGCGGCGGACGAGCTCCTCCACCACCTCCGCGGCGTGGGTATCGCCCGAGGCCTCTCCCGCCACGACCAGCAGGTCGATCGCGGCGTCGTCCACCTGCGTCACGGAATCGGCGCCGGCGGTGCCGAGGGGAACAGGTACATCAGCCAGGCGAGGGCCAGCGCCGCCCCCATCATGCCGAGGAAGATCTGCAGGAAGAGCCTGACCTGGTCGCTGCGCCGGCGCTTCCACAGGGCGGCGAAGAACACCGCAAGTACCGCGGCGTAGAGCGTCATGAGCAGGAAGTGACTCATCTCAGCTCTTGCGCCCGCGAGCGATGTCGAACGCGTCGAGCACCAGCAGCAGGTTGAGGATGCCTGCGGTTCTCAGGAAGGTCGTCCCGTACTCGTAGCTGGCAGCCATGACCTGCCCCTCGTAGTCGACCACGTGGCGCAGCAACTGGTAGATGATTCCGCTTCCCATCGAAGCGAAGGTGGCGATCACGCTGAGCGGATTGTTGTCCTCGAGGATGTCGAGACGACCCTCGAGATAGCATCCGGTAACGGCACAGAAGACCACCAGCGAAGCGAAGAGCACAGCCCTGCCGACGCGGCCGACGAAGAAGTGCCCCGCTCCTGGAATCACGAAAGCGAGCGCTCCGGCCAGCCAGGGCCGGAGTCCCGGATCGACGGTCTCCTTGGGCTCGGCCGGGGCCGAGCCCTCGGTCGGCTCTGGGGTCTCGCTCACTCGGTGTTCGGACTCGATCCGCGGATCAGTCGCCGGGCTCGTTCAACAGCTCCCGCAGATCCTTGCCGGGCTTGAAATAAGGGATGCGCTTGGGGGGAACGTCGACTCTCGCCCCCGTCTTCGGGTTACGCCCGATCCGGGGACCGCGATGGCGGATCCTGAAGCTGCCGAAGCCTCGAAGCTCGATCTTGTCGCCGCCTCTGAGCGATTCGACGATGCTGTCGAAGACCGTGTTGACGATGATCTCCGCGTGCTTCTTGGTCAGCAGCGTGTCTTTCGCCACGTGCTCCACCAACTCGGCCTTCGTCATCCTGCTCTTGTTCGCCACGGTCCCCCTTCCCGGTCCGAAATCCTCGCTGCCGGTGAGTCTACTCCTCCTCGCTGTCGGCGGCGTCCGCCTCCGCCGTCAGCGCGCCCAGCGCCGCTTCGAGCTCGCTCTTGAGCTCGGCCAGCTCCTCTTCGGTCGGCTGATCGACGCCTCGCATGGTCAGCCCGACCTTCTTGTCCTCTTCCTCGATCCGCAGCACCCGCGCGTTGACGAAGGTGCCGATCGGGAACGCCTCTTCGAGGACTCCCTCGACGTCGATCTCGCTGACGTGAGCGAGACCCTCGAGACCCTCGTGGATGTCGACGAAGATGCCGAAGTCGGTCACGTTCACCACCGGGCCGGTGACGATGTCGCCGACCTCGTGGTTCTCGGCGAAGGTGCTCCACTCGTTGGGCAGGAACTCCTTGATCGACAGCGAAACGCGCTGGTTCTCGACGTCGATGTTGGTGATCCGCGCCTTGACCTCGTCGCCGCGGTTGAGCACTTCGCTCGGATGCTTGACCCGCTTGGTCCAGCTCATGTCCGAGACGTGGATGAGGCCGTCGACCTCGTCGGTGATCTGAACGAAGGCGCCGAACTCGGTGAGGTTGCGCACCTGGCCTTCGACGACCGAGCCGACCGGATGCGAGACCAGCAGCTCCTCCCACGGATTCCTCTCGGCCTGACGCAGCGACAGGCTGATGCGCCGCTGGTCGAGATCGAGCTCGGAGACGATCGCCTCCACCTCGTCGCCGGGATTGAGGATCTTCGACGGGTTGACGACCTTCTTCGTCCACGACATCTCGCTAACGTGCACGAGGCCCTCCACCCCCTCTTCGAGCTCGACGAAGGCGCCGTACTCGACCAGGCTCACCACCTGGCCGCGCACCCGCGCGCCGAGCGGGTACTTCTTGTCGACGAGAACCCAGGGATCCTCACTGCGCTGCTTGTAGCCCAGCGAGACCCGCTCGCTCTCGGGGTCGAACTTGAGGATGACGACTTCCGCCTCGTCGCCGACGGCGAAGTGCTCCGAGGGATGGTTGACCCGGCCCCAGGAGATGTCGGTGATGTGCAGCAGGCCGTCGATACCGCCGAGGTCGATGAACACGCCGTAGTCGGTGATGTTCTTGACGACGCCCTGCATGCGAATCCCTTCGCGCAGGTTCTGCAGCGTCTCCGCCTTCTTCGCCTCGAACTCCTTCTCGAGGATCGCCTTGCGGGACAGCACCACGTTGTTGCGGCGCTTGTCCATGCTGATGACCTTGAACTCGAGCTCCTCGCCCTTGAGCGATTCGAGATGCTTGATCGGGCGGATATCGACCAGCGAACCCGGCAGGAATGCCCGGATGCCGATATCGACGGTCAGGCCACCCTTGATGCGATCGATGACCCGGCCCTTGATCGTCTCGCCGGCCTGATAGGACGCCTCGATCTCGGTCCAGACCTTGAGCCGCTCCGCCTTGCGCTTGGACAGGAGGACGTGACCTTCCGAGTCCTCCGCCCGCTCGAGGAGCACTTCGACGTCATCGCCGACCGAAACGTTGACGACACCGTCGTAGGAGGTGAATTCCTGGACCGGAATCAAGCCCTCGGACTTGTAACCGACGTCGACGACGACGTGGTTGGAAGTGAGGGCGATGACCGTCCCGGTGACGATCTCCCCCTCCGTGAGATGGCGCATGCTCTCGTCATAGAGAGCGACCATCTCGTCGTAGCTGAACTCGGTCTTGCTGTCGCGAGAGCTTTCGTCGGCCGCTCCCTGCGAACTACCGAGCTGCTCTTCCGTGGACTCCATTGAAACAAACCTCCTGGTCGTGGGATTCAGGCTTCCGCCCTGGTTTCAGGCTTCCGCCTGTGGCCCTCCCTGGACGGGAGGGCGATCGGGTGGCGCTCGAGGCGCTGACTTCGCCCGAAGGGGTCAGAGTATAGGGATCGCTCTTTGCGGGTGTCAATGCCGGAAACGCCTTGTTTCACGGCGCTTTCAGCACTTCCTCTCTCGCCTGCAGGAGCTCCCGGCGGAGTGGGTCGGAAGGCCTGCGCTCGAGCGCCGCGTCGATGGCGCGCAGAGCCTCCTCACCGCCCAGCCGCCCGAGCGCCCAGGCCGCGTGGAGGCCCGCCGGGTCGGCAGCCTCGAGCGCTCCGGCAAGTGCCGATACGTAGTCCCGGCGACCGCTGTTCCCCATCACCGTGGCGGCGTTGCGCCGCAACCCCTCGAGCCTCGCGCGCTGCATCGGACTGCCGCGGAACAGCTCCCGGTAGGCCTCCTCGTCGAGTCCGAGCAGAGCCTCCAGATCGAGGTGCCGGCGAGACTCGGGTACGACGAACGGTGAGTCGCGCCCCGGCTGCAGTTCGAACGGCCCTTCGTTGTGAGGGCAGGCCTCCTGACAGACGTCGCAGCCGAACACCCAGTTGCCGACCCACTCTCTCACATCGGCCGGCATCGCTCCCCGATGCTCGATCGTCCAGTAGCTGATGCAGCGTCGGGCGTCGAGGCGATACGGCTCCGGGAGCGCGCCCGTCGGGCATGCTTCGAGACACAGCGTGCAACTGCCGCACGGGTCGCCGAGCGGCGTCCCGGGCTCGAGTTCCAGGGTGGTGAGAACCTCGCCGAGCAGAAAGAGCGAGCCTGCCTCGGGATGGAGCAGCATCGTGTTCTTGCCGATCGCGCCGAGGCCGGCTCGGGTGTGAAGGTCGCGCTCCAGTACCGGGCCGGCATCGACCCATGTGCGCGTCGCTGCGCCCGGGTAGGCCTCCCGCACCCGACGGGCGAGCTTTCGGAGCTTGCGCCCCATGACGTTGTGGTAATCGCGACCCCGGGCGTAGCGGGCGACGCCGGGCCACAGGTCACCCTCCGACTCCTCGGCCGGATAGTCGAGTGCCACGCAGACCGCGCTGCGGGCGCCCTCGAGGGTGGCACCACCGTCGAGACGCGCCTCCCGGGATTCGTCCATGTAGGCCATGCCAGCGTGATCGCCGCGCTCGAGCCATTCGAGATAGGCCTCCCCGGTCGGCGCGGCTCCGAGGGGCGCGACTCCGGCGCGCGAAAAGCCGAGTTCGAGCGCCCAGCTCACCAGGTGCTCGGAGCGTGTCCTCGGCTCTGTCGCGTCTTCTTCCAGCATCCCGACACCACTCCCCCGGCCGGCTCGAGGCCGGTTTGATGGGCTACCGGGGCTCGTCTACAATCTAGCGCACCGAAGCGAGCCGGCAACGGCCCTTTGCCCCTCCCGGACGTCGGAGCGAGACCGGCTCCTCTTCCAACCACCCGACACAGGCCGCAGCTCGAGCAGCCTGTTCCGACTGGAGGTTCCAGCGATGGACCTGTTCGACCAGATTGCCGACATGGGCCACGAGCGGGTTCTCGTGTGCTCCAACCCCGAGGTCGGCCTGCGAGCCATCATCGCCCTCCATTCGACCGTCCTCGGTCCGGGTCTCGGCGGCGTCCGGATGTGGCCGTTCGAGTCGTTCGAGGAGGCGATGGTCGATGCGCTGCGGCTGTCGCGCGGCATGACCTACAAGGCGGCCGCGGCCGGCCTCAACCTCGGCGGCGGGAAGGCGGTGATCCTCGGCGATCCGAAGAAGGACAAGAGCGAGGCGCTGTTCCGGGCGTTCGGTCGCTACATCGAGTCGCTCGGGGGCCTCTACATCACCGCCGAGGACGTCGGCACCGACATGGAGGACATGGAGGTCATCCTGACCGAGACGCAGTGGGTGACCGGCAAGTCGCCGGCACGGGGCGGCTCGGGGGACCCATCGCCGGTGACGGCACACGGTGTGCTGCAGGGGATCAAGGCGGCGGTTCGATGGCGCTTCGACGATGCCGATCTCGCCGGGCGCTCCGTCGCCATCCAGGGACTCGGCAGCGTCGGCTACCACCTGGCCGAGTACCTCGCCGCCGAGGGGGCCAAGCTCTTCGGTGCCGACATCGACGCCGATCAGGTCGAGCGCGCGCGGGAGGAACTCGGGCTCGAGCCGGTCCCTCTCGGCGACATCCTCGGCGTCGACTGCGACGTGCTGGCCCCATGCGCCCTCGGGGCGGTGCTCAACGAGTCGACGATCCCTCAGCTCAACTGCGGCATTGTCGCCGGTGCCGCCAACAACCAGCTCGCCGACGAGGACCGCGACGGGCAGGCGCTCTTCGAGCGAGGCATCCTCTACGCCCCCGACTTCATGATCAACGCCGGCGGGCTGATCAACGTCTACAACGAGCTCGGCGGCAGCTACAACCGGGAGCGGGCGCTGCGCATGACGCGGACGATCTACCTCAACCTGATGCGGGCCTTCGAGGTGTCGAAGCTCGAGGCGGTGCCGACCAACGAAGCCGCCGATCGGGTCGCGGAGGAACGGATCGCGACGATCGACCGCCTCGGCTCGCGCCACTGGGGTCGCTTCATCAGTCCGGAGGCACCGGAAGCGGCGCGCTAGCCTCCGAAGCAGTGCATCGCTGAAGCGTCGCGAGAAGTTCGGCTAGCCAGCTTCGATCAGGTCGATCATCCGGGCCACCACCTCATCGGGGCCGGCCTGGCCGGTGTCGATGACGTGGTAGCTGTCGTCCTTGCGCAGCGGCGACTCGCTCCGCCCGGCGTCCCGCGCGTCCCGCTCCTCGACCGCGGCGAGGACTTCCGACAAGGTCGACGACGCATCGCCTGACTGCCGCATCTGTTCATAGCGCCGGGCGGCACGGACGTCGGCCGCCGCCTCGAAGAAGAACTTGTGCGGCGTGTCGGGGAACACCCGGCTGCCGATGTCACGACCCTCCACCACCGCCCCGCGTCGCGCCGCCCAGCGCCGCTGAAGATCGACCATGAAGGTCCGGACCGCCGCGTGGACCGAAGCTCGTGACGTGGCGTTCGAGACCCGGGCGCCGCGAATCAGCGGACGAACGTCCCGGCCCCCCAGGAGAACGACGATCTCGCCGTCGTCGGTGAAGTCGACATCCAGATCCAGGTCGCTCAGCAGTCCTTCGACGGCGTCGCCGTCGTCAGGATCGACCCCTTGCTCCAGGCACCGATAGCCCAGAGCGCGATACATCGCTCCGGTTTCCAGATAGGGCACCTCGAGGCGCCGCGCCAGCAGCCTCGCGGCCGTCGACTTGCCGACGCCGGACGGCCCGTCGATGGCGACGATCAGGGGCGCGGCACTCACCGCGGCTTCCTCGCTCGGCGCCGCTTCCTCGACGAGCCCGACATCAGCGCATCGATCTCGCCCTGATGCAGCTCCCTCCATTCTCCGGGCCTGAGGCGACCGTCCTCGAGAGAGCCGATCGCGTAACGCTTTAGCTTCTGCACCGGATGCCCGACGCGGAAGAACATCTCGCGGATCTGGCGGGTCCGCCCCTCCCCGATCTCGACACTCCACCACGAGTTCGCCTCTTTGCGCCGGCCGGTCGGCAACCGCCGTACGCCGGCGGGCCGGGTCTTGCGGCCGTCGATGACCATCCCAGCTCGAAGCTGGCCGATCGCTTCCTCGCTCGGTTCGCCCTTGACCTTGACCGCGTAGCGCTTCCGGCAGCCGTGCGACGGATGCGCGACACGCTGGGCGAACGCACCGTCGCTCGTGAGCAGCAGCAACCCCTCGGTGTTGAAGTCCAGGCGGCCCACCGGAACCAGGGTCTTGCGCCACGGCAGCGGCACCAGCTCCATCACCGTCGGGCGCCCTTCGGGATCGCTCTTCGAGGTGATGTACCCCTTGGGCTTGTTGAGCACCAGATATCGGTGCGAGGTCGGCAGCACCAGACGCTTGCCGTCGACCTTGATCGCATCTTTGGCCGGGTCCGCCTTGGTTCCGAGTTCGGCCACCTTGCCGTTCACCGTGACGCGGCCGGCGCTGATGATCTCCTCGCTCGCCCGCCGCGAGCCGAACCCCGCCCGCGCGAGTAGCTTCTGCAGCCGCTCGGTACTCATTCCTCCTCCCCGTCGCTCTCCCCGGCGAGCGGCAGCGGCAGGTTCGCCCCGCCGAGATCGACACCGAGAAGCTCTTCGAACTCCTCGAGAGGCGGCAGGTCCTTCAGGCTCTCCAGACCGAAATGAGCGAGGAACTCCCTGGTCGTGCGGTAGAGGAACGGGTTGCCGACGATCTTCCGGCGCCCGGCGAGTCTCACCAGTCGATGCTCGAGAAGCGTCGACAGAACTCCCTTCGAGTTGACACCGCGCAGCTCCTGTACCTCCGGCGCCGTGATCGGCTGCCGGTAGGCGACGATCGCCAGCGTCTCGAGCGCCGCCATCGAGAGCTTGTTGCGACCGGTGACCTCGAACATCTTGCGCAGGTAGCCGCCCAACTCGGGCCGGGTCGCCAGCCGCACGCCGCCGGCCACCGTCTCCGCCACGACCCCTCTCCCTTCGCCACCGTCGTAGCGCGCGAGGACGGTGTCGATCGCCTCCTCGACCGCCGCGCGATCGCGCTGGCCGAAGATCTCGAGCAGCTTGTCGCGGGCGATCGGCTCGTTGGCGACGAACAGCACCGCCTCGACGGCCGCTTCGATCTCGGAGCGCTCGGTCATCCCTGGATCGCCTCGAGCTCGTGCCCCGCCAGCTCACGGGTCGTGCGGTAGAGGAGCAGGTCCCCACCGTCGGTCTGGTGCAGCCTCACGACGGCGAGTCGGACCATCTCGAGCACCGCGAGGAAGGCGGCGACCACCTCTCCCCTGCTGCCGCGCCCCTTGAGATCGGCCACGAGGTCGAGCGGCTTCTTCGGATCGAGGCGATGGAGGAGACGCTCGAACTGATCCCGTACCGAGAAGGTCTCGGCGTGCAGCAGCATCGGGTCGGGGTGCTCGTGGTCGTAGCGCACGAGCACGGTCTTGAAGGCGGTCAGCAGGTCGTAGAGAGAGACCTCGCCGAGATCGACCCCCTCCTCGGCTCCGGTGTCGATCGGCTGCGGACGGCGCGTCCACACGCCCCTCCTGAGATTGTGGATCTCGGCGAGCGACTGCGCCGCCTCCTTGATCCTCTGGTACTCGACGAGCCGCTGGACCAGCTCCTCGCGCGGGTCTCCCTCCACGTCCTCCCCGGATTCGTCCTTGCGTCGCGGCAGCAGCATCCGGCTCTTGAGGAAGATGAGCTGAGCGGCCTCGTAGATGTACTCCGCCGCGATGTCGAGGTTGAGCTGCTCCATCAGCGCCAGCGTCGCGTGAAACTGATCGCAGATCGTCGCCACCGGGATGTCGACGAGCTCGACCTCGTTGACCCTCACCAGATGGAGCAGCAGATCGAGCGGCCCCTCGAACTCCGGCAGGGCGACGTGCCACTCCGCCGGCAGGCCGGCGTTGACGGGAGCGGCGGCGGTCAAGCGGAGCCACCCCCGGCGAGAGCACGGTAGTCGAGCTTCATGGCGCCGCGAACGGCGTCCATCGTCTCGCCGGCGATCTCTGCCGCGCGGGCGGAGCCCTCCTCGAGGATCCGCAGCAACTCTCCCTTGTCGGCGATCAGCTCCTCGCGCTTCGTCCGGAACGGCTCGAGGAAGGCGATGATCTGGTCGGCGATCAGCCCCTTGTCGTCGACGCAGCCGATCTGCGCCAGCCGGCACTCGCGAGCGACCCGCTCCTGAACCTCCGGCGGCGACAGCAGCTCGTGGAACTGGTAGAGGTTGCAGGTCTCGGGATGGCCCGGGTCGTCCCGGCGCAACCGCGTCGGGTCGGTGAACATGCTCTTGCACTTCCTCCGGATCTCGTCGGGCGAGTCGCCGAGATAGATCCCGTTGCCGTACGACTTCGACATCTTGCGGCCGTCGATGCCGGGCACCTTGGCGGTGGGAGTGAAGAGCGCCTTCGGCTCCGGCAGGGTGTCGCCGTAGAAGTGGTTGAACCGGCGGGCGATCTCCCGGGTCAGCTCGAGATGGCTCGCCTGGTCCTCGCCGACCGGCACGTACTCTCCGCGATAGATCAGGATGTCCGCCGCCTGGAGCACCGGATAGCCGAGGAACCCGTGCGTGGTCAGATCCTTCTTCTCGAGCTGCCGGATCTGGTCCTTGTAGGTCGGAACACGCTCCAACCATCCCAGCGGAGTCATCATCGAGAACAGCAGATGGAGCTCGGCGTGCGCCGGAACGGCCGACTGGAGGAAGAGGACGGAGCGCTCCGGGTCGAGCCCGGCGGCGATGCCGTCGGCGATCACCTCGAGCGAGTTGGCGGTCACCTCCGACGGATCGGCATAGTCGGTCGTCAGCGCGTGCCAGTCGGCGACGAAGTAGTGGCAGTCGTAGCTGTCCTGAAGCTCGACCCAGTTCCTGACTGCGCCGAAGTAGTTGCCGAGATGCATCGGGCCGGTGGCCCGCATCCCGGAGACGACCGTCCTGCGCTCCCCCATGACGTCAACCCTCCTCGCCGGCGCGGCGCTTGAGGCGCGAGTCGACGCTGCGCAGCAATCGCTCGTTCTCGGTCAGCACCTGAGCCTCGACCCACAACGCCCAGACCTGCACGGCCGCGGCAAGAAGGAAGAGCGTGTGATGGACCCACGACTCGATCGCCGCCGTCGCGACGCCGCCCCCGACGACGAAGGTCGCCATCGCCAGCAGCATCGCCAGCGTGAGCAGTCCGCTCGAGCGGCGCTTGAAGTCCTTCGTCCGCTCGACGATCTCCGACTCGAGGCCGTGCTCCGCCACCGCGTCCTTCAACGCCTTCCCCGTCCCGATCAGGTAGAAGAGGATCCAACAGTGCGAGAACAGCAGCAGCAGTGAGGTGATCACCGCCGCGATCAGGTGATTCGACACGCTGCCGATGTCGAACGGCTCCGCCAACTGGTAGCCGAGCACCGCCGTCACCAGCAACCCGACGGTCGCCAGCGCGCCCACGATCAACAACGAACGGCCCATCATCGGTCACTGTCTCCTTCGGTCTCGGCTGGTCGGTGGCTCGCCGGCAACGCTTCGATTCGTCGTTGCCAGGCCTCGACGGCGTGACGCGGACGGTAGCACTCGTCGAGGCGGCGGCGTCCGGCCGCACCGCGCCGCCGCGCCTCGGCTCCGTCCCTCCACGCCTCTTCCAGAGCCGTCGCGAGCGCCGTCGGGTCCTCCGGCGGCACCAGCCAGCCGGTGACTCTATCCGAGACCACTTCCGGGATACCACTGACCGCACTGGCGATCACCGGCAGTCCCTCTTCCATCGCCTCGAGAACCACGAGCGGCATCCCCTCGTAGGTCGACGGCACGACCAGGGCGCGGGCTCCGCGCATCATGGCGCGGACTTCGTCGGCATCCGCCCTCCCATGGAAGTCGACGCATCTCTCCACCCCCATCGACCTCGCAGTCGCCTCGAGCGCAGCGCGATGCTCACCGTCGCCGACGATCGTGAGTCGCGGGTTCGAATCGCCTCTCCGCAGTCGCCTCAGGGCATCGAACAGCACTTCGACACCCTTGCGGATCCGCAGCCTGCCGACGAACAGGAAGGTGCCGTCGTCCTCGTCGCGCGGGGATCTCTCGCCGATCCGGGCCTTGACGTTCGGCAGGACCGAAGTCGCCGTCACACCGTAGTCGCGACGGATCTCCTCGCCGGTCCGGACACTCGGCGTCAGCACGCAATCGGCGCACCAGCCGGTGAGCCATCCGAGGAGGACCTGCAGAGGCGCCTTGGTCCAGAGGAAGCGGCGCTCCACGCCGCCCGGGCGTCCCAGCACCCGCTTGCCATCCCTCAGCGGCCGCACGGCACGCATCTCCTCGACGTAGCTCACTTGCAGCAACGCGATCAGTACCGGGATCGGCTGCCAAAGTTGCCGGAAGGCGGAGGTCGCAAAGGCTGCCGCGGCGCCGTCGGATTCGTGCACCTGGACGACGTGCGGACGGAAGCGTCGGCGGGCCCGCAGGAAAGCGGGCAGCAACGTGAACGGGAAGAGCAGCTTCGAGCCGCGCGCTCCCCGAGGCCCCCGCCCGAGGATCTCGACCTCGTGCCCCGCCTCCCGGAGCCCGCGGGCGAGCTGCATCACCTGCTCCCCCACCCCCGAAAGGTCGTCCGGGGGCAGGGTGTTGGCCACGAGGAGCACCCGCAGCCCGCCGTTCCTCGAGCCGCTCATCCGCCGGCGAACCTCTCGTAGCGGCTGGCCGCGCGGCGCGACACCTCGGCCAGCACCGGCCCGGCGTCGAAACGTTCCGGTGCCTCCACGAGCTCTCTCGCGTCGGCGCGCGCCTTCTCGAGCCACTGCCGATCGGCGACGATGTTGGCGACGCGGAAGGTCGGAAGCCCCGACTGCCGGGTCCCCAGCAGGTCGCCCGGGCCACGAATCTCGAGGTCGGCCTCGGAGATCCGAAACCCGTCGGTCGTCGCCGCGAAGACCTCCATCCTCCTCTCTCCCGACTCGCTCAGAGGGCCGTGGAGGGCGATGCAGGTCGATTCCGCGGCCCCGCGGCCCACCCGCCCCCGGAGCTGATGCAACTGCGACAGGCCGAAGCGCTCGGCGCTTTCGATCACCATGATGCTCGCGCTCGGGACGTCGATACCGACCTCGATGATGGTCGTCGCGATGAGCGCGCGGATCTCGCCGCGCGCGAAGCGCCGCAGCTGCTGCTCCCTCTCCTCCGGCGCCGAGCGGCCGTGGACGACGGCGGTCGGGATCCCCTCGAGGTAGCTTTCGAGCTTCCGGCCGAGGTTCTCGATCGAGCGAGCGCGCACCCGGTCACTCTCTTCGATCAGTGGAAAGACGACGTAGGCCTGCTCCCCCGCCTCGAGCCGTTCGCGCAGCCAGCGGTAGATCTCCCGCCGCTCACGCTCTTCGACGACTCTGGTGACGATCGGGGTGCGGCCCGGCGGCAGTTCGTCGATCACCGACAGGGCGAGGTCGCCGTAGACGGTCAGCGCCAGGGAGCGCGGGATCGGCGTCGCCGTCATGACGAGGATGTCGGGACGCTCGCCCTTCTGCTGCAGCACCTCCCGCTGGGCGACGCCGAAACGATGCTGCTCGTCGATCACCGCCAGCCCGAGGCGGCGGAACTCCACCTTGTCCTGGATCAGGGCATGCGTGCCGACGACGATCTGGATCCGCCCCTTCGCCAGATCCCTGCGCAGCAGCGACGCCTCCGCCTGGGAGCCCGTGAGAAGCCCGATCCGGTATCGGCCGGGCAACAACTCCCGCAGGCTGCGGTAGTGCTGCTCGGCGAGCAGTTCGGTGGGCGCCATGAAGCACGCCTGGAGCCCGCTCTCGACCGCCGCCACCAGCGCCAGAGCGGCGACGATCGTCTTGCCGCTGCCGACGTCCCCCTGCACCAGCCTCAGCATCGGGTGGGGGCTCGCCAGGTCGTCGATGATCTCCCGGACCACCCTCTTCTGCGCGCCGGTGAGGCGGAACGGCAGGATCTCCCGGACCAGTTCGCGCAGTCGATCGTCGATGCGATAGCGGTGCTCTTTCTCGACTCTCACCTCCCGCTGCCGCAGCAGAGCGAGCTCGAGCTGAAGCTCGAGAAGCTCACCGTAGATCAGCCTCAGATGACCGCGGCTGCGACGGACGTTGAGTCGCTCCACGTCCGCCTCCTCGGGCGGCCGATGCACCTCGGTGAGCGCCTGGGGCAGCGAGACCAGGTCATGGTGCTCGAGCAGCGCCCGGGGCAGTCGATCGGGGAGCGCCGAGTCGAGGTCGACCTGGGCGAGGACACTGTCGAGCAGATGCCGCAGGGAGATGCTGCCCATCTTCCCCACCGCCGGGTAGACGGGGACGATCCGCCCGCCGTGGAGAGCGCTGTCGGCCGATTCGCAGGTCGGGTTGCCGAGCTCCCACTGCCCGCCTCTCTTCCGGACAGCGCCATGCACCAGATAGAGCTCACCCTCCGCTATCTGCGAGCGCAGGTAGGGGCGGTTGAACCAGACGACGTTCATCGACCCGGTGTCGTCCTGGAGGCGCCCGCGGACCAGGGTCAGCCCGCGGCGCCGCACCCGGATGTCGCGCAAGCCTTCGAGCCGGCCCTCGAAGGTGTAGCTGCCGTCTTCGTCGATCGAATCGATGGTGACGACACTTCGACGGTCCTCGTACCGCGAGGGCAGATGAAAGAGCAGGTCACCCACTCTGTGGTAGCCGGCCGCACCGAGCGCGCGACTGCGGGCCGGCCCGATACCCTTGAGGTCGGCGAGGGGAGTTTGCAGATCGATGGTCAAGGGGACGACCCCGGGAGTCGGCGGGTTCCGGCCCGGGGCTCTCGACAGCGTGCGGCGACTCAGTCGGCCTCTCGAGCACCGAGCGCGAAGACGAACTCGACGAGACCGAAGCGGACCTTGTCACCGTCCACCACCTCTTCAGGCACGGCGGTCCGCAGCCGGCGGCCGTTGACGAAGGTTCCGTTCAGCGTGCCGATCTCCTCGGTGACGTAGACCTCACCCTCGTCGAGCAGCAGCTTCGCGTGGCGCCGGCTGCTCGATCGCTCGGTATCGAGGGCACTGAGATCGAGGTCGGGTTGAATGCCGGTCACGGGATCGATGCGACCCACGGTCGCCGGATTGGCGAGGTTGAGCTGGTACTCGACGCCGGACGTGGCGTGGCGGAGGCGACAGAAAAAGGCATCCGAGCCGACACTCGTCGTCACCTGCAGCGGATCGGCCGCCTCGAAGTCGACCTGGCCGAAGTACTCGTCGGCTTCCCGTACCCGCTTCGACAGCTTGCGCATGATCCTGACGCCGATCTCCGGGTTGCGCCGCAGCATGCGATCGAAGAGCGCACCGTTGATCTCGATCAGGGTCGTGTCGACCAGTGCACGCGCCGTTGCCGAGCGAGGCAGCTCCTCGAGCAGCGACATCTCGCCGAAGAAGTCACCCTTCTCGAGAACGGCCATCTGGCGCCGCTCGTCGGCCACCGTGCGCAGGATCTCGACCTGGCCCTCGTGGATGACGTACATCTCGGTACCGAGGTCTCCCTCGCTGAAGACGACCTCGCCCCTCGCGTAGCGCCTGACCGCGTCTTCGGACGCCGAGCTCGCTCTCTTGTGTCCCTCGCTCATTCCGTCGCTGACCCTAGCAGGCCGAAATGGCCACCAATCACCCGGCCGGCCTCGCTCGTCTCCGCAGTTGGGGAGCACGGATCATGCCAGATCCGGCAGCGCCAGTTCGAGGGTCGACCCTCCGGCTGCCGCCCGAACGGTCGCACCGAGCGGAACCGTCAGATTGGGCCTGCAATGGCCGCTGGAACACCCCCAGGCGATCGGCACCCCGGGACCGAGCGCTTCCCGCAGACGGTCGAGCACCGTGGTCCTAGGCGACTCGGGCAGGTCTGAGCCCTCCCGGCCGGCACTCTCCAGGTCGGCGGCCTTCAGGTCGCCGACGAGTACCCCGGCGACACCCTCGAGCGCGCCGGCGAGACGGAGTTGCTGCAACATGCGATCAATGCGGTAGAGCGGCTCGTCGACATCCTCGAGGAACAACACGGTCCCGGCCGCGCGGAACGCCCATTCGGTCCCCTGGGTCGCCGCCAGCAGGCTGAGACAGCCGCCGGAGAGCGGCGCCTCGACCTCGGACCAGGAGCCCTCCATCCCTTCCGCTGCCAGCACCGGCGCCTCACCCCGCTCGAGGATCCCACCCAGGGAGGACCACTCCTCGTCGAACGGGCCGTCGTCGGCGAACTCCACCGCCGCCATGGGACCGTGAAGCGTGACCCATCCGAGGCGCCGCACGACCTCGTTGAGCAACGGAGTGACGTCCGAATAGCCGATGTACCAGCGGGCGCGCCGGCCGAGCCGCTCCCAGTCGATGCGGGGCAACAGGGGGAGCAGGCCGTGGCCACCCCGCGCGAACAGGATGGCGGAGATGTCTTCGTCATCGACGAGGCGGAAGAAGCCGTCGAGCCTCTCCTCCTCGCTGCCCGCGAACAGACCGTCGATCAGCCCTAGATTCGTCGCCGGAATCGGGCGGTAGCCGAGCGACCGCAGCCGCTCGAGACCGCGATCGAGTCTCCCCGGCTCCACGGCGCCGGACAGCGCCGCGATTCCGACCTTGCTGCCGGGCACCAGCGGAGGCGGAAGAGACGGAGAGAGAGTCAAACGTCGGAGAGCTTCGTAAGCCGAATTCTGTATCCGCCGGAGCGGATGGCGATCATTCCTCTAGAGCCGGCGTTGCCGCCGACCTCGAGCAACCTACCCGAAAGCGGTCGGAAGAACCGAGCGGGACGGACAGCCCGCGAGTCCGCTTTCCTATTTGGTCTTGCTCCGCATGGGGTTTGCCTAGCCTCCGACCGTCGCCGGCGGAGCGGTGCGCTCTTACCGCACCGTTTCACCCTTACCCGCTCCGGTGGCCCGAAGGCCCGCCGAAACGGGCGGTCTGTTCTCTGTTGCACTTTCCGTCGCGTTGCCGCGCCTCGCCGTTAGCGAGCATGCCGTCCGTTGGAGTTCGGACTTTCCTCCCCCCGGGCGGACCCGAGCGGCGATCGCCTGAAGCTCTCCGACCCGACGGATTGTACCAACCCCGGCGGATCAGGACTTGCTCAAAGGCCGGGTGAAGAACTCCTTGATCCGGAACCATGGGCTCGCCGCCCGCTGCGCTTCGCGCTCCTGAGCCCGGAACCGCTCCAGCGCCGCCTCGGCGTCGGGCGTGTCGGGATCGAGAGAGAGGGCGAAGTTGAGCTGTTCCTTCGCACCGGCGGGATTGCCCGCCCGCTCGAGGACCAGCCCGTAGGCCGCTCTGAGCTCCGCGTCGTGCGGCGAGAGCTCGACCGCCGACTGGTAGGCCTTGACCGACCGCGTCAGCCAGTTGGGATTGTGCGAAAGACACTCCCCCAGGAGGCCGTAGTACTCCGGTTTCGGGTCGAGTTTCACCGCCTGCTCGAGAGTCTGCACGGCGTCGTAGTAGCGCGCCTCCGCAACGAGCTGCCGGCCGACCTTGAAGAAGCGCTCGCCCTGGTTCTTCTGCTCCTCCCTGCGCTGCTCGGCGCTGGGACGGATCGACTGTCCGGGTTTGTGGCCGGTGGCCATCTGGTAGACCCGGCTCCGGTCGGGATCGTTGAGCGTCAGATAGGCCTCCGTAGCCCGCTCGAACAGGAGTTCGAGCGCCGCCTTGCTACCGGTCATGCCCAGCTTCGAGGCGTGACTCGGATGCACCACGCGGGCAAGGTCGCTGTAGGCGCGGTGGATCTCGTCCTCGGCGGCACCCGGCTGCACTCCGAGCAGCTCGTAGAACGTCAGATCGCCGAGGCTCTCCATCAGCGCCTTGAGGCGCTCGCGATGGGCGCCCGGCTGCAGATGCACCGGCTCCCTCGCCAGCGACTCGGAGATCCGGTCGGCGAAGCGCCGCGCGATCTCCCGGTCCAGAAAGCCCTTCGACTCCGTCATCGGGACTTGCACTCTAGCAGTTTGCTCGATTCGCCGCCGTCGAGAAGGAGGACCAGGCTCGATAGAATCTGACATTCGAAGACGCAGGTTCAACCCCCTTGACAAAATCTGCGCGTTATAACATCATATTCCAGACGTCGCCGAAGAGGCGATGCCGAGAAACAACCCACTCAACACAAGGAGGAACCCATGACCCGTTCTCTCATCCGCTGGAATCCCACCGGTGACCTCATCCGCTCACGCATGAGCCGCCTGGTGGACGACGCCTTCAACGACTTCCTCGCCCCCGCTCAGTCCGCCTTCCAGGCCGGCGGCGAGGCGTGGGCGCCGGCCGTCGACATCTCCGAGGACGACGAGGCGCTCCGCTTCCTCGTCGAAATGCCGGGCATGACGAAGGACGACGTCGAGATCACTCTCGAGGACAACAGCCTCAGCCTGCGCGGCGAGCGCAAGTTCGAGCGCGACGAGGAGTCCACCCACTACCATCGGATCGAGCGCGCACACGGCTCGTTCAGCCGCACCTTCCACCTGCCGTCGAACGTCGACTCCGCGCAGGCGACCGCGCGGTTCGACAACGGCGTGCTCGAGATCGCGGTTCCCAAGACCGCCGAGGCCAAGCCGCGGCGTCTCGAGATCGGCTGACGCCCCGACGAGCGTTCTTCCTTCCGGCCCCGCCTCTCCGGCGGGGCCGTTTTCGTCTCCCCCCGGGGCTCGCCCGGGTGAGCCGTGCCCGATCCGCGGCGACCCGATACGATCGGCTCATGACCCGATCACCCTCTGCGCGCAGCCGAGCCGGCGCCGAGACAGTCCCCGGCGAGGTCGACGTTCGCCCCTCTCCGCTGCACGGCCGGGGGGTCTTTGCCCGCAACGGGATCGCCGCCGACTCGCGGATCGGCGAGTACACCGGGAGGGAGACGGACGTCGACGGCACCCACGTCCTCTGGGTCGATGAGGGCGACCACTGGAGTGCGCGGGACGGAGATCCACCACTCAAGTTCCTCAACCACTCCAAGACCCCCAACGCCTACTTCGACGGCTACATGCTCTTCGCGGCGCGCGATATCGCAGCCGGCGAGGAGATCACCTTCGATTACGGAGACGAATGGCCCGACTGAGCCGCCTCCTGCCGCTTCTCTCCTTCGCCCTGTGCCTCACCCCTTCGCGGGTGGCGTCGGCCGGAGTCTGCGAGGACTCCGGTGTTCTCACCCTCCTCGCGACCGATTCGAACGAGAGCGAGTTCCTGTTCGCCATGGACACCGACGGCGACGAGCTCGGCGGGTGGCTGTTGCGGGTGGCGGCCTCTCCCCCTCGTGCGACCCTGTATCCGGACGCCCTCAAGGGGTCTCGCGTCGGAGGGTCGACGGGCCCCGGACCGTTCCTCGCCGCCCACGGCTGCGGCGAGACCTGCCTGCAGCCCCTCTCGTGGACGGGCGACGGCTGGAGCCCACTCGGCCCGGCGGTCGAGGTTGGGGCCGCCGGCTCGGTCCACTTCGCACGGGACCGATCGGGGGCACCATGGCTGACGAATCATCGCGCGACGGAGGTGGCCGAAGTCGTCAGTGTCGACGCCTGGAGGCTCGAGGACGGCGTCTGGCACCCGAAGGGACACCTTCGAGTGCAGGCGGTCGGCACGCCGGCAGCCCGCCCCGATCGGGATGGGCGCTCCTCGATCCTCGTCGGTACCGGCCGCTTCCGCGCCGACGAGCCCCCGGAGTACTGGTTGTCGGCACTCCCCGCCCTGCCGAGCACTTCCGGGGCGCAACTCCATCAGCGCGCGGGCTCGGCCCTCTACCTCACCGCCGACTCGCGGATCTTCACCTCCACCGACGCGGGGGGCACCTGGCGTCGCGAGCGCTGGGCTCCGTGGCCGACCGAGCGTCGCGGGGTGACGCTGTGGGAAGCGGGCCGCGACTACTGGACCGACAGCGTGCTGTCGCTCTCCTGGTCGAGCTTCCCCCTGCTGTGGTTCGACGACCGCGACCGCTCTACCCCGGAGTTAGTGCTCAGCCGCCGCAGCGACGACGGCACCTGGCGCAGCGAAGCGAAGTTGCCGCGCGGAGCGAACGCCGCCTTCCCGATCGAGCACATCTTTGAACTGCCACCCGACCGCTGGCTGCTCCTCGGACCCTGCTCCGAGGGCGCCGGCGGGCGGGAGTCCAGCCTGCCCGCACTCGAAGTCGACTCCGACGGTATCCGCGAGTTCCGGATTCCGCTGGTTGCCGGCTGGGAACGCTAGCCCGCGTTCTCGCGGACGGCCGCCAACGTGGCCGCGAACTCTTCCGGCGTCTTCAGCCGGACCCCGCCCTCGGCACCGACCGTCCGGCGTAGCGGCCTTCTTCCAGCCGCCGTCTCGACGATCAGAGAGGGATACCCGCGCACACCGTAACTGGCGGCGATCGCGCGTTCCTCTTCGCCGTTGTCCGGGTTGATGCGAACGGCGACCAGACCCTCCATCTCGGTCTGCACCTCGGCCGTGTTCAGCAGCGTGTTGTTGAGCTGTCGGCAGTAGCCGCACCAGTCGGTGTAGAAGTAGACCAGCATCGCCTTGCCGCTCTCGGAGGCCTGCTGCGAGCCGGCGCGGTAGCCGTCGGAGTCGTCGAACCATGCGATGTCGGTCCAGCTCCTGGAGCCGGCATCCGCATCGGCGGAAGGTCCTGAGACCGCTCCTCCCACCACCAGCAGGACGAGCGACAGGGCGCCGACCAGGCACCGGGCGAGTGACCACGGAATGGGGCGAAGCCCGGTTGTCGAGGTCACCGGATCAGTCCCCCATCAGCACGTCGCCGAGGCCACCCAGCACGGAACCCTCACCGGTGCGCTTGCCGCCCGTCTGCGGCGCGGCGGCGTAGACCCGCGAAGCGAGGCGGCTGAAGGGCAGCGACTGGATCCAGACCGTGCCCGGGCCGGTGAGGCGGGCGAAGAACAGCCCCTCACCGCCGAAGAGCGCCGTCTTGATCCCCGGCACACTCTGGATGTCGTAGTCGACGCCGGCGTCGAACGCGACCAGACAGCCGGTATCGAGGCGCAGAACCTCACCTGCGGCCAGCTCTCGCGAAACGACCGTGCCCCCGGCATGCAGGAAAGCGAGCCCGTCCCCTTCGAGCTTCTGGAGGATGAATCCCTCCCCGCCGAAGAGACCCGCTCCCAGCTTGCGCTGCAAGGCGATACCGACCGAGATCCCCTTGGCGGCACACAGGAAGGCCTGCTTCTGGCACAGCAGCGCTCCCCCGAGCTTCTTGAGGTCGACCGGGATGATGCCGCCGGGATAGGGCGCCGCGAAAGCGACCTTCTGACGCCCGCTGCCGGTGTTGCCGAAGAGCGTCATGAAGAGCGACTCGCCGGTCAGGACGCGCTTCGCTCCACCGAGCATCTTGCCGAGCAGTCCGCCCTCTTCGTCCTTGCCGGAGCCGTCGCCGAAGATCGTCTGCATCTCGATGCCCGGATCCATGTACATGAAGGAGCCCGCTTCCGCCACACAAGCCTCGTTGGGGTCGAGCGTGATCTCCACGAACTGCATCTCCTCGCCGATGACCTCGTAGTCGATCTCGTGCGCGCCCACCGGCCCCGGAGGGGCGGGCGGAGGCGCAACGGCGCCGAACTCGGGTCGGCCGGACATCGGCTCCCACTCGCTCATCCCCGGACCGTAGACATGAGCGTCCCGGGGCACCGAGCCGCCAGAGACCGCGCTCTTGAGCTCGTCCAGGGTGTAGGGCCCCTGCTGTTCTCCTCCGACTGCTGCGTACCAGACCTTTTCTTCCGACATCGAGCCTCCTTGTTCGCCCGGGGAGAGTACCGGATGGCGCGTTCGGTTGGAATCGTTCCTGCCCGGACACTTCACCCGGTCTCGTCGCGAAGGGTCTGAGTGCCCGTCAGATCGTGCCGACCGCGGCAACGAGCCTCGGAGGAGTGGGTACCCGACGCCACGGAGCGAGGACGGCCCGAGAGGGCGGGCCTTCGGCCTTGCAACAGGAACCTCCCAAAGTGAGCGGGCTGGACTTCTCCCAGAAAAAAGGGTGGGTTGGTCGCCCCGGGGCCGGGACCCGACCAACCCACCGAAGCGACTCGACTGAGGGACGGCGGTCGAGTCGGTTCTGTTCTGGGATTCAGGCGCGCCGGTCGGAGATCCTCCCGATGGCCGCCCTCGTCGCCTGACTGGCAGGCGGTTCGGCGAAAGTCAGCGGCCCTGCAGGAGCAGCCAGACGGCGGAACGGATCCGCAGCCAGCAGCTTGCGCTTCCACAGCGCCGCGAGAGCCGCCACGACCGGTACGAGCAGCAGACTCACGACGACAGCCACGAGCCACGGCCCGCCACCGTCCGAGAACGGAGTCGCAAACCGGGAAACCTGGTCGAGTGGACTCACTACCTGCGCCCTTCACCCGTATAGGCGCAAAAACGCGACGTTTCGTTACAGGATTCGCGAAAAAGATTGTGGGGAGAAGATCAAACCTCTGAAAAAGGGCGAGTTACGAGACTTCCCCTCCCAGTGCGGCAAGGCGCTCGGCGGCCTCCGAGCCCCTTCCTGGAGGTTCGCCAAGCAGAAGAGCGGCGAAGTCCGGCCGATCCTTGCTCTCGACCGACCCGCAACGGGCCCTGTCGCGACGCCCCTGCCGGAGCGACCTTCCGGAACGTCGGCCTACCCGGAAGCCCTTCGCCGCGAGGAGCCGCAAGCCCGAGCGGTCGCCGCGGCGAAGTCCATCACCTCGACCTCCACCCGCTGGGCAGCCACCCCGGCACGGTCAGGACGCGACGGCGTCCAGCTCGCGGGTGAGGATCGTCTCGAGATTGGTGGCGAAGCCTTCGATGTAGTCCACCTCTCCGCGACGCGAAGCGACGAACGGGTCCATGAGGGTGCACCGGATCACGCTGACTCCGCCCGCCGCGAGGCATTCGGCCGCATCGAAGCCGAGCGCCTCGGCCAGCGGATCGATCGAGCTGCCGTACTCGCCGCAGCGCAGCACCGTCTTGGTGACGAAGTAGTCGAGGCGGCGGCTGTCGTTTTCGGGCTGGATGCTCATGGCGGCGTAGAGGCGATCGACGAAGGCGTTGGCCGCTTCGAGCGACTGCAGCTTGGGATGGGCGACGGCGAAGCAGACGATGTTGAGGTCGGGCTCCGGCAACAGGACGAGCCGGAACGCCCCGAAGTCGCGCTCGCGCAGGTGCTGCCACAGCGCCAGGGCGCCGCGCGACGTCTCGCTGATCAGTCGACCGTAGCCGCGCTCGTCGAGCGGCAGCACCTTGTGCGACATCCAGACCCCGGCGGCCGCCGCTCCGGCTTCGAACCCTCGAAGATGAAGCGGCCGATGTACCCCCACTCCGAAGCACCGCGGTGAAACAGATAGGGGGCGTCGACCGCGAGGAGATCCCGCACCCGCCGGTCACGGAAGACGATCGCCCCCGCCGGATAGGGGACGAAGCCCAGCTTGTGCGGGTCGATGGTCGTCGAGTCGGTGCGCTCGACGGCACACAGCGCGCGGTAGACCCCTTCGCGCGGCCAGACGTGAGGCCGCGCGTCCGCCAGCGCCGCGGCATGCTCGCGCCGTGCACCGGAACGGTCGCGGGTGACCGAGATCGCGTAGCCGCCCCAGGCGCCGTCGGTGTGGAGGTGAAAGGCGAGTCCGTGCTCCCGGGCGAGGCGCCGTCGCACATCGGCGATCAGGTCCACCCGATCGACCGCGCTCTCCTCGGTCGTGCCGAGCACCGCGACACAGGCGATCACGCTGTGGTGGGTCCGGGCGAGACGGTGACAGGTCTCTTCCAGCGCCCCGGCATCCATGCGGAACTGCCGGTCGACGGGGACGTGGACGAGCTGGTGAGAGCCGATCCCCAACGACTGGCAGATCTTCTCCCACGAGTAGTGCGCCGTCGACGGCACGAGGACGACGCTGTCGGGGAGCGCATTGCCGAAAGCGGCCGTCAGCCGACGCGCATACTCCTGGTAGCCGAGGCGAGCGAGAGAGTGTTCGGCGACCGCCTCGGCCGCCGCCTCCTGAGATCCGGCGGCCGCATCGAGGTCGGCCGCCAGATCGAGGGTCGCTCCTGTCTCGACATTGAGGAGCTGCCACAGGTCGAGGTCGATCAGCCGCGCTCTCTCTCCCGTCGGCAGCGCCACCTCGAGATCGTCGAGTCCGAGCGAGCGCGCCGCCCCGCGCAGGGCGACGGGGAGGTACTTGACGTTGCGAGCCGCCCACAACGCCTCGAAGTTGGCCACGGTGCCGCCCGACGTCAGGTGGCCCCAGTGGGTCTCCACCGGATAGCCGATCATCTCGGCGAGCTGCCGGCCGACCTCGAGCTCCATGCGGGTCGTCACCGGCGAGGCCTCGGCTGCGACGTTGTTCGGGTTGTAGAGCATCGTCGCGAAGTAGCCGATGAGACTCGCCATCGTCAGGTCGGAGTTCATGTGGCCGATGTAGCGCGGGCTGAAGAACGGAACGCCCGCCTTGAGCTCACCGAGCAGGTTCAGCAGCTCCTCCGAGAGCACGGCGAGGCTGCGCTGATAGGCGTCGCTACGCTTCCCGCGGTCGCCGACGAGGAAACCGTCCTCGGGGTGGAAGTTGCGACGCCAGAAGACGTGATCGCGCAGCGCCTCGAGAAGCAGTCGCTCGAAGTAGTCGGCGTTCTCGCCCTTCGGGCCGAGAAAGATCGACGCCAGGTCGAGCGGCTCTTCGGCGAACTCGTCGGCTCCCGCGGTCTCGGGCTGCACCGCGTCGGGCGTGGCTCTCTTCGACATCCCTCGGTCTCCTCTTCCGGTCGCTCCTGCGGCCGCTCGCCGCCGGAGCCCGGGGGCAAGACTACGCCACCGGCGGCCGCCGGCGAGTCGGGGGACGACGAGCGCCATCCCTCCGCCGCGACGGCGGCCGAATCAGCCGCCGCCGGCCAGCAGCGCAGCGAAGCGGGCGGTGCCCCGGATCGGCTCCCACAGCGGGTCCAACTCGAGCTCCGAGCGGCCCTCCCAGCCGAGGTCGAGCGCCTTTTCGAGGGCGTCCATCGCGCGATGCGAATCGCCGGTGCGCAGTGCCGTCCGCCCCAGCTCGGCCCAGGTCCGAGCGGAGTCGGGCACGACCCGCACGCCCACCTCCAGCATCAGAAGGGCCCGCTCGTGATCCCCCTGCCGAGTCATGAGTTGCGGCAGCATGAAGGCGGTCTGGCCCGCGAGGCGGGAGAGCATCCGCCGGGCGGCCAGCGCCTTCTCCCGCGGCTCACCGGTCTCGCTCAGCCGTCGCAGCCCATCCACGTCGACGATCTGGAGCACCTCCGAGAGGTCGAGGCGCACCGGTGCGTCCTTCGCCGTAGCGTTGAACGCCTGCTTGATGCGCTCGAAGGTCCGGCTCTCCCAGGCGAGCGCTTCCTCCCTGCGCTCTTCGAGAGCACCCCAGGAGTCGCTCCCCTCGAGCCGGGCGATCGACTCCTCGATCGGTAGTGTGTCGTGAAAGCCCGCCACCAGCTCGGCCAGCGAGCGAAGCTCGGTCGCGGCCGCCAGCAGATCGCCGGCGTCCTCGAGAGAGGCCGCCCGTGCGGTCGCGGCCGCCACGACTTCGGCCACCAGACCGGCGTCGTTGTCGCGCAGCCCCTGACGCATCGCCTGCATCTCCATCCACGTCATCGCCTGCGTCGCCACCTCGATCGGAGGCCAGACGTGGGCGCCGTCGAACACCGCGACATGATGCTTCGCTCCGACGGCTTCGAGCTGAGTCGCCAGCTCGTCGAGCTCGGAGTAGTTGAAGTCGGCGTCACCGACGCCGCCGAAGAAGTGGAACGGCGGGCGGCTCTCGACCGGTCGGAACTGCAGCGGAAGCCCCGCTCCCCAGCCGAGCACACCGGCGACCTCTCCCTTGCGGGTGAACGCGAGGATCGCCGCCACACGGGCGCCGCCGGAGAACCCACCGGCATAGCGACGGCGCGGATCGATCGGAAAGCGGCTGTGGGTGTCCTCCCACATCGCGATCATCGCCCGCCGGTTGGGCTCGAAGTCGCCGTCGCTCTCCGAGTTGTTGGAGCTCGCGAGGATCCAGCCGAGCCGCTCGGCAGCCTGCTGGTGGCGGCGGGCGAACTCGGCCCCGCGGCGCCGCGCTTCGAAGAGGTAGAGGATGGGCCACGAGCGATCCGAGCTGAAGTTCGAAGGCAGGTAGAGAGCATAGCTGTGCTCGGGATCGACGACCGAGACGACTTCCTCGACCAGCTCACCGGGAGCGAACTCCGTGGCGCCCGCAGCGGAGGCCCCTACCGCAACCATCCACACCAGCGTGCGTAGAATCCGCCGTATGTCAGCCCGTACTCGCAACTTCGTCGCCATCGCACTGATCCTCGTGTCGTTCGGCCTGCTCGTCCCCGGCCTCACGCAGCCGCTCCTCACCATCACCGCATCGATCGACTTCATGGGCAACACCCGGGAGCTGTTCCGCGAGACCCGCAGCATCCTTCAGACAGTCCGTAACCTCCACGAGTCCGGCAATGATTTCGTCGCCGGTCTGATTCTGCTCTTCAGCGTCATCGTGCCGGTCGCCAAGGGGGTGCTGCTGCTCGTCTGCTTCGCGCTGCGCGACGCCGCCCGGCGCTTCCGGCTGTTCCGCTTCGTCCGCTCGATCAGCAAGTGGTCGATGGCCGACGTCTTCGTCGTCGGAGTCTACGTCGCCTACCTCGCCGCCAAGGCGACCGACATGCTCGACGCCGTCGCCGAACCGGGCTTCTACTACTTCACCGCCTACTGCCTCGTCTCCCTGCTGGCGCTGCAGTTCATGCACGTCGAGCGCCCGGCCGACGGATGAGCGCCACCGCCAGGCCGACGAGCACCACCGCACCTCCCCACCATTCGCCCGGCAGGATCGAGAAGTCGAACGTCGCCGGCCACAACGCGGCGAGGACCTTCTTCGAGATCGTCGTCAGCGGCGGGTTGAGGAAGACCAGCAATCCGACGACGAACGCCGGCAGGTAGCGCAGCAGCCAGGTCCAGAGCGCGAATCCGAGCACGGTGCACGGGAGGCTGAGATAGAGCAGGGCCCCCCAGCCGGAAGCGTCGAGCCGGCTCCACTGCTCCCAAACCGCGCCGGGAAGGAGCGGCAGCACCATCACTCCTCCGAGCGCCGTGGCGAGGTAACTCCACACCACCGGTGAAACCCGCTCGGTCAGCGGCTTGCTGAGGACCGAAAAGCACGCCCACGAGAGCGGCGCTCCGGCGGCGGTGACCAGCGCGGCGACGTAGCCGGTAGCGCCCTCGGTCGATCGCGCCACCGCCAGCACGACCATGCCTGCCAGCGCCAGCGCGAAGCCGGCGAGCATCCGGCGCGAGGGCCGCTCCCCGAGGAAGACGGTCGCGAGGACGAGGATGAAGAGCGGAGCGAGCGTGGTCGTCAGCGAAGCGATCGGTGCGGGCACTCCGTGCTCCTGACCGAAGCCGAGCGCGAAATTGTAGAGCGGCACCGCGAGGGCGGCGCAGGCGAGCAGGCGGAGCGGGTGACCGCTCGCCACCTGCCACGCCTCCCGGCGGCGGCGCCAGCCGAGGTAGAGACCGCACACCAGCGCCGCCGGCACGAAGCGCGCCACCGTCAGCGACAGCCAGTCGAACCGCTCCGCCGGCGGTTCCAGCAGGTACTCCACCGCCACGAAGCTGTTGCTCCAGACGAGGAAGAGGCCGAACGCCGCCGCCGCGAGGACGACGGCTCCCGGTCGGCGAGCGGGTCGGCTGGTCTCCTCGGTCATGGCGAGGCGTCACTTTCGCAGACGGCGCGCCGGGACGCCAGCGGCGGCGGCGGCGACAGCTGCGGGCTAACATCGACTCATGAAGATCCGCCTGCTCGACCCACGTCGCCTCCGCCGGGGCCCGGTCCTCGCCCTCGCCCTCCTCGCCTGCTCCCTTCCTTCGGCCGGTGCGGAAGAGACGCTCTTCCTCTTCGCCCGACACGCCGAGAAGCAGAGCGACGCCGGCAACCCCGACCTGACCGAGCGAGGGCTCGAGCGCGCCGCGGCACTGCGGGACATCGCTCTGGAGTGGGGTGTCGAGGCGGTCTACTCCACCGATCTGTGCCGCACCGCCCAGACCGCGGAGCCGACCGCCCAGGCGATCGGTGTGCCGATCGCGGTCCAGGCGTCCGGCAGCAGCAGCGCCGACCTCGAGGGGTGCGACCCCCCGATCCGAAGCGTGACCTTCTTCCTCGATCCGGCGATGTCGAGCGCCGCCGACCTCCTGTCCTGGATCCTCGAGCAGCACGCCGGCGGCACCGTGCTGGTCGTCGGCCACAGCAACACCGTGCCGCGGATGATCGGGCGACTCGGCGGCGGCGCCTTCGACCCGATCCGCATCGAGGAGGACGAGTACGACCGGCTGTTCCTCGTCACCTTCCGTTCGGACGGCGACTCCTCGGTCGTCGAGCGCAGCTACGGGGATAGCTACGCCCCGGTCGGCGAGTCGGCGGGCGAGACCGGCGCCGAGACCGAGGACGCAGTAGGCTCGGCGCCCGGCGACAGCGCCGCCGACGTCGTCGCGGCGGCGATCGAGCGCCACGGCGGAGCCCGCTACGAGGCGAGCCGAAGCCGGCTGACCGTCACCTCCAAGTCCGGCGGCTTCGACCTCGAGGTCATCCGTGACGGCGGCAGTTTCGATTACACCGTGCGCGAGCGGCGCGACGAATCGGAGCGCATCACCCGACTCACCAACGACACGGTCTCGCGGTCGGTCGACGGCGTCGCCGTGGAACTCGACGACGAAGGAGCGTCGCGCGCCCGGGACTTCGTCAACGCCCGTGTCTACTTCCCGTTTCTCCCCTACGGCCTCGAGGCACCCTCGGTGACGACGGACGATCAGGGGCTGGAGAGCTGGGAGGGCCGGTCGCTACGGCGGGTCAAGGTGACCTTCGCCCCCGGCAGCAGCACTGACGCCTCCGACGAGTACGCCTACTGGTTCGATCCCGAGACCGGCCGTCTGGAGCAGTACGCGTACAGCTTCGGCACCGACGCCGAGCGCGGCGGGCTGCGGTTCCGTCGGCTGTCGAACTATCGCGAGGTCGGAGGCATTCTCTTCTTCGACGCCGCAAACCTGGGGATCGACGGCGAAGGCCCGTTCAGCGTCGATCGGATCGTCCCCGGGGCGATCGAAGACTTCCGACCGATCTCCGAGGTCGTACTGACCGACATCGAGGTCGAGGCGCTGCGCTGACGAACTCGGCCTGGTGGTTGCTCAGTCCCGGATAGCTCAGTCCCGGGCCGCGGTGAGAGCGGCGAGGACGGCTTCGGCACCGCTGACCGAGACCTCAGGCCCGTCTTCCACACCCAGGTAGGTCACGACACCGTCGTCGATCACGGCCGCCCAGCGTTTCGAGCGCACCCCCATGCCGAAGCGGCTGAGGTCGACCTCGAGGCCGAGGGCGCGGGCCAGATCGCCGTTGCCGTCCGCCAGCATCGCGAGGTGGTCGAGAGCGCCGGTCGAGCGGCCCCAGGCTCCCAGCACCGAGGCGTCGTTCACGGCGGTACAGGCGACCGCGTCGATACCGGCCGCGAGGAAGGCGTCACGCTGGGCGACGAAGCCGGGCAGATGGACGTCCGAGCAGGTCGAGGTGAAGGCGCCGGGCACGGCGAACAGAACCACCCGCCGCCCGGCGAGCCAGTTCCCGGTCGTCACCTCCTCGACTCCCTCCGGCCCCACCCGACGCAGGGTAACGTCGGGCACTCTCGCGCCTCGCTGAATCGCCATCGCTCTCCTCCCTCGTGAGACGCGAGGCTACCTCAACCTGCCCGGCGCACCTCGGCCGCACCCCCGGTCATGCCCTCCCTCGCCATTCGGGTCGTCCCGCCGACATGGGAAATCGCCCCCTCGTCGGCCGCTCTCCAGCGGACCGACCAGCCGTCGGCGAAGCCGACCGACCACAACAACTGCAGCGTGTCGTAGAAGGCCAGATGAGGTGGCGGGAAGTTGTGGTCCCCGATGCCGATCGACCCCACGAGCGAGGCGAGGTGGGCGGGCGTCGAGGTCGCCTTCTCGCAACCGACGGCGTGGCTCTTCATCAGCGCACGCACCGCGTCCCCACGGACCACGAGGAAATGAGAGCGCGGGTACTTGAGATCGGCTGCGGCGTTGATCATCACGAAGCCCTGACGATCGATGCCGGCGACCATCTCCCTCTCGTCCCATTCGGGCGGCTCGAACAGTGCAGGCTCGAGCACGTAGCAGTCGTGGTCGAGCAGAACGAAGTCGCCGGCCGCGGAAGCGAAGAGCAAGTCGAGCACGGTCCCATGAGGAGCGAGCGTCGCCGGCAACACCGGTAGGCGCACGAGTCGCGGCGCACGTGGGAGCTTGAGGCTGCGCACCCACTTTCGCTCACCGGGCGTCAGCCCGTTGTCGAAGACCCACAGTGGTCTCGCCGGGGGAACGAGCTTGAGACACGGCTCGAGCCATCCCACGGTACCCGACACGGCAACGACGAACACCGGAGCGACCCCACGAGCCCTGCCGAGGCGACCCGACAGCACCGGACGGAAAGCCCGCAGACGGTGGCGGTTCAGCGGCCTCGCGACCTGGTTCCAGACCCGTCGCAGCATCGAGCGCCGGCTCAGGCGGCCGTCCCGCGCCGACCGCGGTGCCCCTCGGCCCAGCAGGTGACGTACCACAGCGCCGCCCCCGGGCGCTCCGACCACCGCCTCAACGAGCGGATCGCGGCGCCGAACGTCTCGGCGTCGATCTCGCCCGCGTCGCGGATCGCTTCTTCGGCACCGACCAGCAGTCCCTCGAGGTTCTCCATGTAGGTCGGCCAGTCGGCTGCTCCCTCGTGACTCCCGAAGCGGCGCAGCTCCATGCCGGTCGGCTCGAGGCCGGAGCGCTGCAGCAGATCGACGAGCCGGCGGCCGACGAACGGATCGCAGCCAAGCCTGCGATACGACTCGACGTAGGCGGACCAGAGCTGCTCGAACTCGGGCAGCGCGGGCCACAGCCGCAGGAGGTCGTGGTCGTCGTCTTCGAGCACCACTCGGCCGCCGGGTCGCACCGCCTGCGCCATCCCCTCGACCACCTTCTGCGGCTCGGCGACGTGCTCGAGGACGAAGCGGCAGTGGGCGACGTCGAACTGTCCCCACTCGCCCGGTCGCAGCGGCAGACTCTGGGCGTCGCCCCGCCGGAACTCGACCGGCGCCGCGAGCTCCGAAGGCGCCTCGCAGCTCTGAAGCGCCGAGGCGAGCTGCACCTTGTCCTTCTCGATGCCCAGCACTGAGCCGTGCGGGCCCACCCGACGGGCGATCGCCTGGGTCAGCAATCCGAGCCCGCTGCCGACGTCGAGCACCCGGTCCGCAGGCTCCAGTGCGAGGTCGCGCAACGCCCGCGCGTTCAACAGTTCGTTGAGCCGAGCCAGCCGTCGGCGCTCTTCCTCGTGGGTGCCATGCAGGTACTCGTCACCCTCTGAGGCCATACCTCAATCTAGCACGCGGGTCGGCCCGGCCGCGGACTGCCGGCCCTACCGGATCACCCCCGCCAGCAGCCGATCGCGGAGCGATTCGAAGCCGAGACGATCGCACCACTCGCGGACCGCGGTCGCGTCCGGGGGCCCGATCCGCAACGCCTCGAGAGCCGGAGTCGCGCCTTCGACTTCCCGCTCCACGGTCGCGAGTCGTCGCGAGAGAAGCGCCTGATCGCGATGCTCGTCGAGCAACCCGGCGAGACGGGCGGCACCCCGCAGACCGCTGGACGGCAGCTCGTCGAGGCGCTCCAGGGTCCGCTCGAGCGAACCGAAGAGCTCCAACAGGCGGAGGGCGGTCTTCGCTCCGATCCCCGGCACGCCCGGGATGTTGTCCACCGGATCGCCGGCCAGCGCCAGGAGATCGACCACCTGCCCGGGAGCCACGCCGAGGCGAGCCTCGACCTCGCGGGGGCCGTAGCGCTCTCCCTTCCGGGCGTCGAGCCAGGTGACCCGGTCCGAGACGAGCTGCGCGAGGTCCTTGTCGGAAGTCACCACCGTCGCCCTGACTCGTGCCCGGCCGGCTCGATCTACGAGGCGCGCGCACAGGGCGCCGAGGATGTCGTCCGCCTCGTAGCCGTCGACGGCGCCCGCCCACCATCCGCAGGCGCGGCACAGCCCGAGGGCCGCCACGGACTGATCCTCGAGCTCGGCCGGCGGCGGCTCGCGCTGCGCCTTGTAGTCGGCGTAGAGCCGGTTCCGGAAGCTGGTCGTCAGGCTGGCGTCGAAGGCGATCGCCAGATGGGTCGGCCGCTCCTCAGCCAGCAACTTCAGCAGGAAGGTCATGAACCCGTAGACCGCGTTGGCGGGCCGCCCCTCGCGATCGACGATCGACGACGGCAGCGCGAAGTGGGCGCGAAACAGGTAGGGGCTGGCGTCGACCAGCAGCAGCTCAGGCGTCGGCATCGCGACTCTCCTCCTCGGCCCGCAGCAGTGTGAAGACCCGGTGACCGAGCACCGGCCCGACGAGATCCTGCAGCTGTGCCAGCGACGCCTGCCGGACCCCTTCGACGCTGCCGAAGCGCTTCAGCAGCGCCTTGCGCCGGTAGCTGCCGATCCCCGGCAGCCCGTCGAGGCGCGAAGTCAGGGCGGTGCGGGAGCGGCGCCTGCGATGGCGATCGACGGCGAAGCGGTGCGCCTCGTCGCGCACCTGCTGCAGCAGCTTGAGACCGGCGTTCGAGCGCGCGAGCCGCAGCGGTTCCGGCGTTGCCGGCAGGTAGAGCTCCTCCTCTTTCTTGGCAAGGGCGACGATCGGCGTCTCCTCGACGCCCAGCTCGGCGAGCGCCTCGAGCGCGGCGTTGAGCTGCCCCCGACCGCCGTCGATCAGCACCAGGTCGGGCATCGAGCCGACTTCTTCGAGCACCCGCGTGTACCGCCGCCGCACCACCTGCGCGATCGCCGCGAAGTCGTCCTGCCCGGAGAGGTTCGAGATGTTGAAACTGCGGTAGTCCTTCTTCAGGATCCGCCCCCCCTCCCACACGACCAGCGAGCCGACCATCTCCGTCCCCTGAAGGTTGGAGATGTCGATTCCTTCGATGCGCTGCGGCGGCTCCGGCAGCCGGAGCGCCTTCGCCAGCGCCTCGGCGCCCCGCATCTCGTTAAGGTCGGTGCGAAAGCGACGTCGATGGGCGAGCTCGGCGTTGCGGCGCGCAATCCCGAGCCGCTGCGCCTTGCTGCCGCGCACCGGCCAGCGCAGGTAGACCTTCTCGCCCTTGCGTTCACTCAACCAGTCGAGCAGCGCGTCACCACCGTCGATCGCCACCGGCAGGTGGATCTCCTTGGGGATGAAGGTGGTCCGCTCGTAGACCTGCGGCAGCAGTTCGGACAGCAGGCGCTCAGCGGTCAGGTCGGGGCGCCGCTCCCAGAACAGCTCGCGACGATCGAGCACCCGGCCGCCCCGCATCACCAGCACGGTGACCGCCGCATTGCCGCCGGCCAGATGGCAGCCGTAGATGTCGACGTCCTCTCCCGACAGCGAGGCGAGGCTGCGTCGCTGGGTCACCGAGTCGATGTCGAGAAGCGTGTCGCGCAGGCGCGCCGCCTGCTCGAACTCGAGGGCTTCGGAGGCGGCCTTCATCTCGCGCTTGAGGCGGGCGGTCAGCTCCTGCGTCCGGCCGCCGAGGAAGAGCCGCGCGTCCTCGACCGCCGCGTCGTAGGCGTCCTGCGTCGTCAGCCCGTCGACGCACGGGCCCAAGCAGCGTTTCATGTCGTAGTAGAGGCACGGGCGCGGCAACGAACCGTCGATCTCGATCGTGCAGACCCGGATGCCGAAGAGCTTCTGCGTCAGCTTGATCGCCCGGCGCGCCAGGCCGCCCGGGAGGAAAGGACCGAAGTACTCGGCGCCGTCACGGCGGATGCGGCGGGTGAAGGTGATCCGAGGGTAGCCGTCTCGCATCGTCAGCTTCACGTAGGGGTAGGTCTTGTCGTCGCGCAGCAGCACGTTGTAACGCGGCCGATGCTTCTTGATCCAGTTGTTCTCGAGCAGCAGCGCCTCGGCCTCGGAGCCGGTAACGACCGTCTCGACCTCGGACGCCTCGGCGACCATCGTCGCGAGGCGCAGGTCGTCCGCGCGCCGCCGGTAGCTGGCGACCCGCTTGCGCAGCGACTTCGCCTTGCCGACGTAGAGCGGCCGCCCCTCGGCATCGCGAAAGACGTAGATCCCGGGCTTGTCCGGGAGGCGGCGAGTCTGCTCGATCAGTTCCGGTCGCATGGCGTGGCGGCGGCGAGCTTATCGACCCACCGGCCATCGTCGGGAGAAGGTCGCCTCCGGCGCGCGCCTGCTACCCTCCCGTCCGTCGGAGCCACCGGTGAACGAAGATCCTGCACACACTCGCACACCCAGCACGGCCGGCAGCGACCGCCTGCTCGCCTTCGTGCTGCGGGCCATCGGCACCCTCTCTCTGACTGCGTTGATCTTCGTCTGGGCACCGACGTCGTGGTTCCGGGCGATCCACGACCGGCTCGGCATCGGTGCCTACCCCGACCTGCCGATCGCCGACTACCTCGCGCGTTCGAGCTCGGCCCTCTACGCGCTGCTCGGCGGCCTGCTTTGGGTGGTCGCCGGCGACATCGAGCGGCTCCGCACAGTGATCCTCTACATCGGAGCGGCGTTCGGCCTGCTGGGAGCGACTCTGTTCGTCATCGACCTGCGCGCCGGCATGCCGACCCTCTGGACGGCGTGGGAGGGAGCGGTCGTCGTCTCCTACGGCGCGGTTCTCACGACCCTCGCACGACGAGGCTCCCGATGAGCTTCGACCTCGATCTCAAGCTGGCCGTCTACCGGCACTTCGCCGACACCGGCGACGCACCCACCCCGCGCCAACTCGCCTCGCAGCTCGGCGTCGTGGAGGACGACGTCGTCGCCGGATTCGGTCGACTCCGGGTGGCCAGAGTGCTCTACCTCGAGGCCGGCGGTCGTCGCATTCGCATGGCACCCCCGTTCTCCGCCGCCGAGACCCAGCACTTCGTCGAGTCCGCGGACCGCCGTTACTTCGCCAACTGTGCCTGGGACGCGCTCGGCATCCCGGCGGCGCTGCAGCAATCCTGCTCGGTGCGCTCGCGCTGCGAGCAGACGCTCGAGCCTCTGTCTCTCGAGGTCGGTGCCGACGGCCCTCCGCCGAGCGACTGGCTGTTCCACTGCCTCGTCCCGGCCGCGCACTGGTGGGACGACCTCGTCTTCACCTGACACAACATGCTCTTCTTCCGGTCGGAGGAGGCGGTCGTCGAATGGTGCACAGCGGGGAATCACCCGAAGCGCCCGCTGGTCACGATGGATCAGCTCTGGCACCTGGCCGAAACCTGGTACTCGACCCGGTTGCAGCCCGACAGCCGCCGTCCCGATCCTGCCGAGATGGTGGCGATCTTCGCCGATCTGGGCCTCGACGATCCGTTCTGGGATCCGCGCAGCGACGCCTTCAGCAACGACCAGCCCACACCGTAACGCCTGGACCCGCCACCCTCGGGGGGTGCCAGGCACTTGCACCTTCTCCCGGCAGAGACCAGCATCGGGTGACAAATCGAGCCGTACGACGCCTGAGGCTTCGAGGAGCTCATGCTCGCGAGTTCCAGAGCAGCCGTCCCGCCTGCCCGAAAGGACCAAAAGTGACGAAGATCCGACGACTCACCCTCATCCTGATACCGCTCGCCCTGGCGGGCTGCGGAGCCCACCTGGGGCCGAAGTCGTTGCCCGGGGCGCGGATCAGCTACAACGAGGCGATCTCACGCTCGTGGAACGAGCAGATGCTCCTCAACCTCGTGAGGCTGCGCTATCGCGACAACCCGCAGTTCCTCGAGGTTGCCGGCGTCACCACCCAGCTCACGTTCGAGGCGGCGGCGGGGGCCGGCGGCGACTTCGATCTTGGCGCCGGCGGCGACAGTGCCGGAGCGTCGCTTGGTGTCGCCTACACCGAGACGCCGACGATCTCCTACACCCCGCTCCACGGCACCGCCTTCGCCCAGCGGGTGCTGGCGCCGTTCGAGCCCCGGGTGCTGACGTTGCTGTCCCAGTCGGGCTGGAGCATCGAGCGGCTGATGTTGTGCTGTGTCCATCAGATCAACGGACTGCGCAACGCCCCGAGCGCCGCGGGGCCGACGCCGTCCTACGAGCCGCCGCACTACCGCGAGTTCCAGGAGGCGAGCGCGCTGCTGCGGGAGCTCCAGGTCGCCGGCTGGATCCAGGCGACGATCCGACGGCGCTCCGCTGCCGGAGAGGGCGGGCAGCGGGTCGTGCTGTCGTTCCTTCCTCACACCTCGACCGCGGGCTACGAAGGGCTCGAGAGCAAGCTGCGGCGACTTCGGGAGCTTCTCGAGCTGCCTACCGGCGCTTCCGAGTTCGAGATCAGCGACGCCGTCCTCGATCGCGGGGAGAGCGAGATCGGAGTCGTCGGCCGCTCGCTGATGGGCACGCTGTTCTTCCTTTCACAATCGGTCGAAGTCCCATCCGCCCACGAAGAAGCCGGCTGGGTCACCGTCACCCGCCACACCGACGGCAGCCGCTTCGACTGGGACGAACTCTCCGGCAGACTGCTCCGGGTCCACACGTCGCCCGACATGCCGACCAACGCCTTCGTCAAGGTCCTCTACCGCGGCCACTGGTTCTACCTCGACGACAGCGACCTCAACTCGAAGACCAGCTTCGGGCTGCTGAAATACCTCTTCTCCCTGCAGTCCGAGCCGTCGAGCGCGGCGCCGTTGCTGACGTTGTCGGCCGGAGGTTGAAGGACGGCGGGATCGGCACCCGAACCTCTCCCTGAGCGCTACCGTCGCTGTCCGGGTAGGCAGGAAGAACTTGGGAGACGGGTGGGCAGCTGCCGCGCCCATCGGGTTGGCCGCGGCAGCTCAGCGAGCCGGGAGTTTCCCGGCTTGCGTCTCGTCCTGCCCGGAGATCCTTCTCCCCGACGATCGCGGCCTCGTCCCTGGCGCCGTCGTCGAGCGCCTCGGCACGCCACGCCCTCGGTCCTCCGGCCTGAGTCGGTTCGTCTCGCTACGCCCGTCCCAATGTTGGTCCAGCCCTTTCGCCCGCCCGACCCTCCGGCCGCTGCTCGCGACCTCCGTTCTCCCACCACTCGCGCCATCGCGATGCGTCCCGCTGGAAGCTCTCTCCGGTGATGTCCCGAAGTGCCTGGAAGACCCACTTGCGCGTCGGGTCGACGATCCCGGAATCCTCGGCCATGGCGAGCAAGCCGGGCAGGCTCTTCCATCGATCAGCCCATTGCAGCATCCCCGATTGGGCAAGATTGCAGGCCGCGCGCTCCCGGACGGTCGGATCCGGATCGCTGCGGAAGACCTCGAGCAGCACCGGGATCTGGCGCACGTCGCCCGAGTAGGCGAGTCCCTGGACCGCCCAGTAGCGTTCGTCGCGAGTGCCGGACCCAACGAATGCGCTCAGCGTCTCGAACGCCCGGTCCGGCTCGACCCCGCGGTTCGCCAGGAGCCCGAGCACGGAGAGACGACTCGGACGGCCCTCCGGGGAGTCCTCGATCCGGTCGATCAGCACGTCGATCTCTTCGGTCGTCTTCGCGTACCGGTAGGCCGCCAGGTAGACCTCGATCCCCGCGGCCCTCGTCCTGAGATTCGGGGCGTTCATCGCCATCCAGTAGACGTTCCGAAGCTCGGGGGTCATCTCGATCGCACCGAGCCAGTTCGGCAGCTCCGCTTCGAGAAGCTCTCGCGCTCCGGCGAACCCGTGAATCGACCGCTTCAGGAGCGTCTCGGCCTGCTGCTGTGGCTCCATCTCCGCGATCCGCTCGATCTCGTGGTCCGACAGGACGGGCGGGCCCGTGGGGATGGGGTCGCCGCTGACGGAGAAAAACCGGACGACCCTTTCCCAGGCGGCGACGACGGTCCCGGGACTCGCGGCGATCAGAGCGGCAACCGCCAGCGCCAGAAGCAGGCCTCCGCGAACGCGGCCACGCCTGCGCCCCGACATATTGCCCTTTAGTGAACTCACGAGATCGATTCTACGAGACCGAGTGAGTGGTCGAGTGCGGAGCCGCCGTCCGTCCTCGGTGCTGCCGAACGCCTTGACGATCTACGCTGACGGAGGAATCGCCGAGGTCCCAGGCGTTCATGAACCGTTGGCAGGCCCGCCACGCACGCTTTCCAGGTAGGGCAAGAGCCGCCACGAGCCTCGCTCCGACCCCACTCCTGCACGACCGACCCTCCGCGAGACATGCGACCGGAGCGGGCCGCTGGAGCAAGGCCTCCTCTCGCGACGTCCCAAATTCGAACTACCCGGGCTTGCCCGAAGACTCCGAGAGAAACGTGCCCGGGGCCTCTTCCCTACCCGAGTCCCTTCACACCGACTGCTCGAACAGCCACCGGGGGCCTTCTCCGCGATCGAGGAGCCGCCGGGTCAGCCCGCCTCGGTCGTCGGCCCCGCCGTCTCGAGCGCCACCTGCTCGAACCCCTCGAGTCTCGATGTACATTCGCGGCACCGCACGGCGCGAAAGGCGATCTGCGAGCGGCAGTAGGGGCACTTCTTGTGCGCCGGCTCGCCCTCGGGCACCGGCTCGTGGTCGATGACTTCGTCCATCGCGCTGTCGAGCCGGTTGACGAGGCGGACGATCACGAAGAGGGCCAGACCGACGAACAGCAGCGAGATGACGTTGTTGACGAAGACGCCGTAGTTGACGGTGACCGCCCCCGCCTCCTGGGCCGCCTCGAGCGTTCGGTAGGGGGCAGCGGGATCGCCGTCGCGCAGCAGCCAGAAGGAGTCCTCGAACTCCACCGACCCGAGCGCCATGCCGATCGGCGGCATGAGGAGATCGTTGACCGCCGACTTGACGACGGTGGTGAACGCGGCCCCCACGGTGAAGCCGATCGCCAGATCGACGAAGTTGCCGCGCATGATGAACTTCTTGAACTCGTTGAACATCCCGGCTTCCTTTCGTCGCGGGCCACTTTCCTCGCCGAAGTCCGCGGTCCGGCAGGTGTGAGAACAACCGCCTAGCCGCTGTAGATCTGCAACTCCCTCAGCTCCCGGATCCGATCCCTCAGCTCGGCCGCCTCCTCGAACTCGAGGTCCCTGGCCGCCTTCTTCATCGCCTTCTCGAGCTGGTCGATCTGTTGGGCGATCGGCAGCTCGGCATCGGCGACCTGCTCGACCCGCCCCCGACGGGCGGCGGCGTGGTAGTCGAGCTCGCTCATCTGCACGAGCGGGCTATGGATGTCCTTGAGGATCGTTCGCGGCTCGATGCCGTGGGCCTCGTTGTGCTCCGTCTGGCGCTCGCGGCGGCGCGCGGTCTCGTCGATCGCCTTCTGCATCGAATCGGTGATCTTGTCGGCATAGAAGATCACGCGGCCGGCGACGTTGCGGGCGGCGCGCCCCGAGGTCTGGATGAGCGAGGTTTCGCTCCTCAGGAACCCCTCCTTGTCGGCGTCGAGGATCGCCACCAGCGAGACCTCCGGCATGTCGAGCCCCTCGCGCAGCAGGTTGATGCCGACGAGGATGTCGAAGGCGCCGCGGCGCAGGTCGGTGATGATCTCGACCCGCTCCAGGGTCTCGACGTCGCTGTGGAGGTAGCGCACCCGCATCCCGAGCTCAAGCAGGTACTGGGTCAGCTCCTCCGCCATCCGCTTGGTGAGCGTCGTGACGAGCACCCGCTCCTCGCGCGCCACGACCTTGCGCACCTCGTGCACCAGATCATCGATCTGCCCGCTCGCCGGCTTGACCTCGATCTCCGGGTCGAGCAGGCCGGTCGGGCGCACCACCTGCTCGGCGTAGACGCCGCCGGCGCGCTCGAGCTCCCACTCTCCCGGCGTCGCCGAGACGTAGATCCGCTGCCCGACCAGGGCGTCGAACTCGTCGAAGGTCAGCGGCCGATTGTCGATCGCGCTCGGCAACCGGAAGCCGTGCTCGACGAGTGTCTCCTTCCGCGACCGGTCGCCGGCGTACATGCCGCGCACCTGCGGCACCGTCTGATGACTCTCGTCGATCACCATGACGAAGTCTTCCGGCAGATAGTTCAGGAGCGTCGGTGGCGCCTCTCCGGGCGCGCGTCCGGTGAGGTGGCGGGAGTAGTTCTCGATGCCGTGGCAGTAGCCCATCTCGCGCAGCATTTCGAGGTCGAACATCGTCCGCTGCTCGAGGCGCTGGCGCTCGAGCAGCTTGTCGTGCGCTTCGAGTTCCGCGAGGCGTTCTCGCAGCTCCTCGGTAATCGTCTCGATGGCGGCGCGGGTGCGCTCTTCGGGAGTCACGTAATGCGTCTTGGGGAAGATCGCCACCTTCTCGATCTCTTCCAGGACGTCACCGCGCAACACGTCGAACCGCGCCACCCGCTCGATCTCGTCGCCGAAGTACTCGATCCGCACACCGATGTCCTCGTAGGCCGGCAGGATCTCGAGTACGTCGCCGCGCGCGCGGAAGCTGCCGTGGAAGAGGTCGAAAGCGGTGCGCTCGTACTGCATGTCGACGAGGCGCCGCATCGCCGTCTCCATGCCGCTTTCGTCGCCCTGCTCGAAGAACTGGAGCATGCCGTAGAAACTCTCCGGCGAGCCGAGGCCGTAGATGCACGACACCGAGGCGACGATCAGAACGTCGCGGCGCTCGAACAGCGCCTTGGTGGCGCGCAGCCTGAGACGGTCGATCTCCTCGTTGATCGACGTTTCTTTCTCGATGTAGGTGTCCGACTGGGGGACGTAGGCCTCGGGCTGGTAGTAGTCGTAGTAGGAGACGAAGTACTCGACCGCGTTGTCAGGGAAGAAGCTGCGGAACTCCTGGTAGAGCTGCGCCGCCAGCGTCTTGTTGTGCGACAGCACGATCGTCGGCCGGTTGATCGCCTCGACCACCTTCGCGATAGTGAACGTCTTCCCCGAGCCGGTGACGCCGAGCAGTACCTGCTCGGCGAGACCGTCGTGCACCCCACGCACGAGCTGGTCGATCGCCGCCGGCTGGTCACCCTGCGGCTCGAACGGTGAGACGAGCTGGAAGCGATCCAAGACGGGCGACTCAGGCGAAAGCCGGCCAGGGCCTTGGCCCCGGCGTCGACGAGACGTCGGCGATCCCCGATGCCTGTTCGAGCACCTCGATCAGGGTCTCCACGTCTTCTCGGGTCGGCCGTTCGCGGCCGGCGAACCGCGCCACCACGGGCGGCAACCGCTGAAGCGCGATCGGGTCGATCGTCCTGTCCGCGACCGCCTGGTTGACGGCGGCGAAGCCGTCGCGAATCCGTCGCACCTCGTCGTCGGTCGTGTCGGCCGGCAGCCGCGCCATGACCTGCCTCTCGTACAGCCCGAGGCTCCAGGTCGTCAGCTTCTCGATGTTGAGAAAGAAGGCGACGAGGGCGATCGCCAGCAGCAGCAGGAGCCCGCCGCAGCCGATCAGGGCCCACCGCCCGCAGCCGGGAGAGGCCCGCTTGGGCCCCTCGGGCGAGAACGGGGTCTGGGGTTCCAGGGGTTCGCTCATCGTGCTTCCCGAGGACGATACCACCCGCACAAAACGTCTCGTTGGAGCCCTTCAGCGGCGACGCATCGCGGCCACCGGACGCCCGTATAATCGCCTCATGTCCGACGCTCCTGCAGATCGCCCGTCGCCATCGGAGGCAGCGGCCGCCGAGACTCCGACGCGACCTGTAGTTCAGCCGCGAGTGCAGCAGCGCGACGACGCCTGGTGGCGTCGCCCCGACGGCCGAGTTCGGCGGGCGCTGTGGCTGCCGCTCGTGGTGCTCGCCATCGGGGCGCTCGGCGGGGTCGCCTTCGCAGCGGTCATTCGTATGCCTCGGGTCGACACCCTCGACGAGGTCGCGCTCGGAGTGATCTCGCGCTTCTACGACCGGGAGGGCGAGGAGTTCGCCTCCTACGCTCAGGAGCGCCGCGAGCTGATCCCCGAGGGCGAAGTGCCCGAGACCGTGCAGCAGGCGATTCTGGCCGCGGAGGACGCAAACTTCTTCGAGCATGGCGGAGTCGATCCCCAGGGCGTGCTCCGGTCTGTCATCAAGAACGTTCTCGAGGGAAGCCGCGTCGGCGGATCGACTCTGACGATGCAGCTCGCTCGCAAGCTCTATCTGACTCCGGAAAAGACCTGGCGACGCAAGATCGAGGAGGCCCTCCTCACCGTCGAGATCGAGAAGAACTACAGCAAGCCGCAGATCCTCACCCTCTACGCCAACCTGATGTACCTCGGGCACGGCAACTACGGCTTCGAGGCCGCGGCGCGCGACTTCTTCGGCAAGGGGGCGCCGGAGCTCGACGCCACCGAAGCGGCGACCCTCGCCGGCATCCTCCAGCGGCCGAGCTCGTACAGCCCGTACAACCGGCCCGACCTGGTGGTGAAGCGGCGCAACTACGTCCTGCGGCGGATGCTGGAAGAGGGTTTCCTCACTGCCGAGCAGCACGCGATCGCGGAGCAGTCGCCGCTCGAGGTGCTCCCGCGGCGTGCCCGCGAGCAGGTGGCGCCGTTCTTCGCCGAGGAGATACGGCGGGATCTGGAGGCGCGCTACGGCAGCGAACGGCTGCTGCAGCGCGGCCTGCAGGTCGAGACGACGGTCGATCCGCGCCTTCAGCGCGCCGCCGAGAAGGCGACTCGCGACCATCTCATCGCCCTCGACCGGCGTCTGCGGCGGTGGCGCGGAGTCGAGGAGAGCATTCCCGAGGCGGAGATCGAGACCTACGAACATCCGACCTGGAGCCGCCTCGACCCCACCGGTGGCGATTGGTTTCGCGGACTCGTGCTCGACGCGACCCCCGAGTCGGCGACGGTCCGGGCCGGAGCCTTCACCTTCGAGCTGACGCGGCCCGGAGTCGAGTGGACCGGCCGCTCGCGCGTGTCCGACGTCGTCGAGCGAGGGAACCTCGGCTGGTTCTCGCTCCTCGAGTCCGCCGAAGGGGCGGCCCCGGCGGTGCTCCAGCTGCAACGGCAACCGAATCTCGAGGCGGCGACGGTGGTGATCGAGTCGGCGACCGGAGCCGTGCGGGCGATGGTCGGCGGGTGGGACTTCGGTCGCACGCAGTTCAACCGCGCCACCCAGGCGAAGCGCCAGACCGGCTCGGCTTTCAAGCCTTTCGTCTACGGCGCCGCGCTAGAGTCCGGCTTCACGCCGGCCGACACCATCTTCGACGCCCCCGTCGTCTTCGCAGGCGCAACCCGGCAGATGAGCTACAGCCCGCGCAACTTCTACCGCGAGTACCACGGCATCTCGACTCTGCGCCAGGCGCTGGAACTCTCCTACAACGTAACGGCGGTCAAGCTACAGGACCTGATCGGCGGTGACCGGGTGATCGACTTCGCCCGCCGCTGTGGCGTCGACGCGGAGCTCCAGCCGTATGCATCGCTCGCCCTCGGCGTGACCGATCTCAGCCCGATGCAGGTTGCCGCCGCGTATGCGGCGATCGCCAACCAGGGGATCGCGCTCGAGCCCTACCTCATCGAGCGGGTGACCGATCGCAACGATGTCGTCCTCGAACAGCACGTCCCCCAGGCGAGCAAGGCGATGGAGCCGCAGATCGCCTACCTGCTGACCCACATACTCGAAGGGGTCGTCGATCGCGGCACAGGCAAGCGGATGCGCAACCTCGACGTCGATCTGGCGGGCAAGACCGGCACGACCGACGACTTCACCGACGCCTGGTTCGCCGGCTTCACACCGCGCTACACCATCGTCACCTGGGTCGGCCACGATCAGAAACGACGGATCGGCACCAACATGACGGGAGCCGAGGCGGCGCTGCCGATCTGGCAGGCGTTCGTCGAGGCGGGGCTCGAGGAGGGGTGGATCGCCAAGGGAGAGCGGTTCGCGGTTCCCGCCGGCATCTCCTTCGCGCCGATCGAGCACCGCACCGGGCTGCTGCCCGGAGCCGGCGCCGAGCAGATCGTCGACGAGGCGTTCCTCACCGGGACCGAACCGGCCCAGCACTACGACCTCAAGTGGGCGCGCATCGCCCGCCTGCCGTGGTTCCAGCAGCGAGCCTTCTATCTGCCCAAGGACGGCGAGCGGATGCCCGACGACATCGAAGACTGGAGTCTCGTCGAGCGAGCCTGGGCGGACGGCTGAGCCTCAGCCGTCGTCGGGCAGCATCGACCGGATCCTCTCCGCGAGTTCCCGGCTTTCGCGGCGATAGCGGTCGAGCTTCTGATCGACGTGCGCGAAGAGGCCGTCGGTGTGACGCGCGAAGTCGCCGAGACCGGTGCGCTTGAACTCTTCGAGATGTGCCAGCCGGCGGTGGTGCTCCTTGATGTCCTTCAGGAGGTCGGCGCGGACCTCGGTCAGGTCGCGGTGGATCTCGTCTGCCTGGGTCTGCAGCGCGACGATTCGCTCGAGGGAGCGCACCATAACGAGGTTGAACACCCGCTGGCGCTCCCACAGGTCCGCCTGAGGAGCTCGGACGAACGGTCGCAGCAGCCGCTTCAGCGCCACCACGACGCGCCCGCGCAGGCCCGACTCGCTGCGGATGGGGAACTCGAGGTCCCCCTCCCAGAGCCGGCGCCAGTCCTCGGCGGCGTCGGTGCGACCTTCGACGAAGACTTCGAGGCCCGGCGACAGGTCCCGCTCGGCCTCGTCGCTCAAACGACTACTCTTCCGCGACGACGGTGAGCTGGACTTCCGCGATCACCTCGGGATGCAGATCGATCCGCACGACGTGATCGCCCAGCGTCTTGATCCCGCCTCCGAGATCGAGACGACGCTTGTCGATCTCGACCCCCTTCTCGGCGAGCGCAGCCTCGACGTCCGCCGGCGTCACCGAGCCGTAGAGCGTCTCGGAGTCGCCGACGCGCTTGGCGATCTCGAGGTGGATTCCGGCCATCTCGGCGGCACGCGCAGCAGCGGCGTCTCGCTGCTCCACGTGGCGAGCGTCGATCTTCTTCTTCTGCTGCTCGTAGTAGTTGACGTTCGCCGGCGTGGCGAGAAGGCCGTAGCCCTTGGGAATGAGGTAGTTGCGGGCGTAGCCCGGCTTGACGTTGACGACATCGCCACGGGTGCCGAGGCTCCGCACGTCACGGAGAAGAATGAGTTGCATGGCTGTCTCCTCAGTCCGAAACGTACGCCAGCAGTGCCACGTGACGGGCGCGCTTGATCGCCTGCTGCACCATCCTCTGGTGGCGGGCGCAGTTGCCGGAGATCCTCCGCGGGAGGATCTTCGACCGCTCGACGATGTAGTTCTGGAGGAAGCGTGTGTCCTTGTAGTCGACCGATGTCTTCTTGTCGGCACACAGGCGACACACCTTGCGACGGCGGGGGTACTTGTCCTTCTTGCGAGGCATCAGCTCTCACTCCCTGCGGCAACCGCCGGCTCAGGCGCCTGGTCAGGCTCGAACGGCATCCGCATGCGGCCCACGTCCGTGCGCACGGTCAGGAATCGGAGAATCTTCTCGTTCTGCTGCATGCGCTGCTCGAGCAACGGGAAGGGAGTCTTGCCCTCCGGCACGCGGACGTGCAGCAGGACGTACTTCCCCTCCGTCAGCTTGTTGATCTCGTAGGCGAGCTTGCGCTTGCCCCAGCTCTGCTCTTTGGCGATCTCGCCGCCACCTTCGGTGAGCAGCTCTTTGACGTCGTCGGTCAGAGCGACGACCTCCTCATCGGGAACCCGAGGGTCCACGACGAACATCAACTCGTACAGTCTCAATGGTGCCTCCCTATGGCTGTGAAGTCCCCTCGGCGGGAACAGGAAGTGCGGGATGGGGCGAAGCCGGACGACTCCGCTGTCGGAACGCGGAATTGTACTGATCGCGGCCCCTTTTGCAAGCTCTGGAAGCGCCGAAGTGCTGACCGGAGCAGGTCCCTTGCGAGAGGCGAGAACGGCACGGGAGGACGCCTTCTTCGGGACTGCTGCGGAGACGTCGGGAGAAGTGCGGGCTGGCCCGGACTTCTCACGCCACCGCGCTCTGGTAGGCCGTATGTCACTGAATCTACTTCGTTTTCCGTTCGCTGCGCTCCTCGACGTAGCTACGGCTATGTCTGTGGTGCTCACGAACGGAAGCCTTGTATCTCCAGCAACCTACAACCTACCAGAGCACACCGGCATGAGAAGCCCGGGCTAGAATCCATGCATGTCTCGAAATCTATGCTGTCTGCTGCTGGTACTTCTCGCGGCGCCCGCTGCCTCGAGCACGCTCGACCTCGCCGCCTACGAGACCCTCACCCGCCACGAGCTCGGTCCGGAAGTCCCGGTGCCGTCCGTCGGCATCGAGTGGGAGGTCGACGTCTCCCGCTGGCGGCTCGACTCCGGGACGGTGCGTCTCCAGCTCGGCCCCGGCGAGAGCCCGGCCGGCCTCTACTTCTCCGGCCGCGGGAAGGTGACGATCCCGGTGCCGGACAGAGTCGAGCTGCGACAGCTTCGCCGCTTCCTGAGGGACCCCGCGGTCGAAGAACTCGAACTGACCTTCGAGCGCATGGTGCTGCGTGCCTCGGGCGGGCCGCCGTTCGCCAGCTTCGGCGCATCACCGGCGGATGGAGAGCGCGAAGCGATCTACGACGAGCGACACGAGCACGCGCTCGAGTTGCGGCGTCTCGACATCGACGCTCGGATCCTCGCTGCCCTGGGAGACCCCGAGGGCTTCTACTGGCGCGCCGAGATCGAGACCAGCGAGCACGGCTGGGTGACGGTCACCTTCGACAGCTCCCGCAGCGAGGAGCTGACCGTGCTGCAGTTCAATCGCAAGCACAGTTACGTCGAGAGCTGGCTCTCGCTCGACCGCGAAGAAGACCGTCGCGAAGATGGGAGACCTTCCGGCCGCGAGCGCCCCCCACTCGACATCCAGCACGTCGATCTCGACGGCGACCTCTCGGAGACCGATTCGCAGGCGCCTCGAAGGCTCGCCGGCAAGTTCGAGGCACGGCTCGACGTCGAGATCCTGCGCGAAGGGCTGACGGCCGTGCCCCTCTACCTGCGGTCGCGTGCCAAGGTCGAGAAGGTCGTCGATACCGCCGGGGAGGAGCTCGACTTCGTTCGCGACCACATCGGCTCTCGCAGCTCGACGATCGACAAGAAAGTCTACGCCAGCGATCTCATCGTCCTGACCGGACGTTCGCTCGCGGCCGGCGAGCGCTACTCGCTCACCGTCTACTACGAGCTGTCGCTCCCCCGCTACGCCTCCGGCCGCTCGTGGTACCCGGGCCTGCTGGACTTCAACGGCCTGAAGGATCGCCACACCGCCCGCTTCACCTTCACGACCGACGATCGCTACGACCTGCAGTCGATGGGGTCGCTGGTCGAGAGCCGTGAAGAAGGCGACCGCAAGATCAGCGTCTGGGAGATCGACCGTCCCGCCAAGATGGCCACCTTCGCGATGCAGAAGACCGGCTACCGCAAGGAGCTGGAGTTCGAAGGTCTGCCGCGGATCGTGACCGTCGGAGACCTCAGCGACGGCAGGCGAGTCCTCAACGAAGAGCGGATCGACGACGTCGCGGGTGACACGGTCAACGCCACCAACTTCCTGCAGAACCTGCTCGCTTCGCCGCTAGCCGACGAGCAGTTCTTCGCCACCCTGATTCCGGCCGGCCACGGCCAGGCCTTCCCGGGCTTTCTCCACCTCTCCGAGCTCACCACCGCCGTCGACTCGGCAGCCGCCGTGGAGGGCTTTCGCGCCCACGAAGTCGGTCACCAGTGGTGGGGTCACATCGTCGGCTGGAACAGCTACCGCGACCAGTGGCTGAGCGAGGGCTTCGCCGAGTACACCGCCCTGATGTTCGTCGAGGCCTCGATGGACGACGGCGCGCGCCAGTTCCAGAAGGCGATCACCGCCTACAACAACGAGGTCCGTGGCTCCCTCGAGGCGGCGTTCAGCAGCTTCGCCCGCCCCGGCTATGCGTTGCTGTCGGCGCGGGGGGCGGAGCGGATGGGACCGATCGGCCACGGCTTCCGGGCCGGCGTCGGGGAGGCCCCGACCGCCTACTCCACTCTCGCCTACTACAAGGGGGCGATGGTGCTGCACATGCTCCGTACAATGACGAGGCTGATGACCAAGTCGGACGACGCCTTCATCGCCACCCTGCGCGATTTCGTGGCCACGAACGCAGGCGGCTACGCCAGCACCGAGGACTTCCAGGCGGCGCTCGAGCGCAACGTGCCGGCCGACTGGTCGTGGTTCTTCGACCAGTGGGTCTACGGCGCCGAGATCCCTACGTATCGCTGGCGCCACGAGATCGTCCGCCACGAGGGGCAGACGGTCCTGCGGGTGGAGGTCGAACAGGAGGACGTCGCCCCCGGATTCAGGATGGGGATCCCGCTCGAGGTCGACTTCGGCAAGGACAGGAAGGGTGAGCTGCTCCTGTTCGTCGATCAGCCACGCAAGACTTTCGAGTTCCCGCTTCCCTCGCGGCCGAAGAAGGTGACCTTCAACGCCGGCGACGCGGTGATCGCCGACGTCAAGAAGCTCTAGCCTCAACTCCTGGCCGGAACGGGAAAAGCCTGCCGACCCCCAGGGCCGGCAGGCTCTGCTTCCGCAACCTGAGACGTCAGGCTAGAGCAGCGGCGCGATGACCAGCGCCACCACCGTCATCAGCTTGATGAGGATGTTGAGGCTCGGCCCGGCCGTGTCCTTGAACGGATCACCGACCGTGTCACCGACAACCGCCGCCTTGTGGGCATCGGACCCCTTGCCGCCGTAGGCACCGCCTTCGATGTACTTCTTGGCGTTGTCCCACGCACCGCCGGCGTTGGCCATGAAGATCGCCATCATCACGCCCGAGGCGGTGACGCCGGCCAGCAGCCCGCCAAGAGCCGCGGTGTCGTAGAAGCCGACGGCGACCGGAGCGACGACGGCCAGCAGGCCGGGAACGACCATCTCGCGAATCGCCGCCTGGGTCGAGATATCGACGCACTTGGCGTACTCGGCGGTCGCCTTCCCTTCCATCAAGCCGGGGATCGACTTGAACTGGCGACGGACCTCCTCGATCATCTCGAACGCCGCGCGGCCGACCGCCTGCATCGCCATCGACGAGAAGAGGAACGGCATCATGGCGCCGATGAAGAGGCCGCCCATCACCTTCGGATTGGCGACGTCGATCGACTCGATCCCGACCGTCGTCCGGAACGCCGCGAAGAGCGCCAGCGCCGTCAGCGCTGCCGAACCGATCGCGAAGCCCTTGCCGATCGCCGCTGTCGTGTTGCCCACCGCGTCGAGCTTGTCGGTGCGGGCGCGGACGTCGGAACCCAACGCCGCCATCTCGGCGATGCCGCCGGCGTTGTCGGCAATCGGGCCGTACGCGTCGACGGCGAGCTGAATCCCGGTGGTCGAAAGCATGCCGAGTGCGGCGATGGCGATGCCGTAGAGGCCCGCCTGGTTGTAGGCGACGAGAATGGCCGCCACCAGGACTACCGACGGCAGCGCGGTCGAACGCATGCCGACCGCGAGCCCGGAGATGATGTTGGTCGCGGAGCCGGTCTGGCTGTCCTTGGCGATCGCCTGTGCCGGCTTCTTCGCCTCAGAGGTGTAGTACTCGGTGATCTTGCCGATCGCGACGCCACCGGCGAGGCCTGCCACGGTCGCGAGGAAGACTCCGGTGGCACCGAACTCGGTATCGCCCAGGATGTAGGTCCCGTCGAGCATCGTGCGCGACAGCCACCAGATCATCCCCAGCATCACGATCGCAGCGCCGAAGGTGCCGCGATCCAGAGCGTGGGCCGGGTTGCCCCCCTCCTTCGTCTTCACGAGCAGGGTGCCGGCGAGCGAGACGACGATGCCGACCCCCGCGATCATCAGCGGCAGCAGCACCAGCGCCGGCGTGTAGCTCGTGCCGTCGGCGGCCGTCGCATTGACGCCCAGAACGAGCGCGCCGATGATGGAGCCGACATACGACTCGAAGAGGTCGGCACCCATGCCGGCGACGTCACCGACGTTGTCGCCGACATTGTCGGCGATCACCGCCGGATTGCGCGGGTCGTCCTCGGGGATCCCCGCCTCGACCTTACCGACGAGGTCCGCGCCGACGTCCGCCGCCTTGGTGTAGATGCCGCCACCGACGCGGGCGAAGAGCGCGATCGAACTGGCACCGAAGGAAAAGCCGGTGAGCACGGTGACGACGGTGATCATGTCGAGCTGCGCGTCACCGCTCTGGAACAGGCCGTTGTAGAGCAGGTAGAGCAGCGACAGGCCGAGCACGCCGAGGCCGACGACCGAGAAGCCCATCACGGCGCCGCCCGAGAAGGCGACCTTGAGCGCACCGTTGAGGCTGGTGCGAGCGGCCGCGGCCGTCCGGACGTTGGCGGCGGTGGCGATCCGCATGCCGAAGAAGCCGGCCAGGCCGGAGCAGACGGCACCGGCGATCACCGACAGGCCGACCAGAGGGGAACTCCCCTCCTTGCCGGCGTTCGACCAGGCGAGCAGCGCCGCCACGACTAGGACGAAAACCGCCAGCACACGGTACTCGCGACCGAGGAACGCCATCGCGCCCTCGCGGATGTGCCCCGCGATCGTCGTCATCTTCTCGTCGCCGGCGTCCTGACCGCCGATCCACTTGCTTCTCATGAGTCCGAACAGCAGCGCGAGCACGCCGCACACCGGCACCAGGTACAACATCGTTTGCATCTCCACGTGACTTCCCTCCAACTCTTGAACGGACGGCTCGCGCTACCCGTTGAAGCGGTTCATGACCCTTTCCGGATCCTCTTCGAGCCAGGCCTCGCAGGCGTCCGCCGCCCTCGAGACCAGGCCCTGCACTGTCTCCTCTTCGTCCGCACGAAACGGCTCGAGCACATACTCGGCGAGTAGCTCGCCGTCGACCTCGCCCTCGTCGGGACCGACCCCCAGACGCAATCGCGGCACGGACCGGCTCCTGAGGTTGTTGATGATCGACTCCATCCCTCGATGACCGCCGGGGCTGCCGGCGGTGCGCAGGCGCATCCGGCCGAGCGGCAGGTGAACCTCGTCGTAGACCACCAGGCAATCCTCGGCCGCGACCTCGAAACGCTCGGTGAGGCAGCGCACGGCGTAGCCACTCCGGTTCATGTAGGTCTGCGGCGCGACGAGCAAGGGATCCCCTACGGAGATCAACGCGTTGCACAGCGCCCGATCGAGCGACCTGCCGGAGCGGCTCGCCAGCTCGTCGATGACCTGGAACCCGATGTTGTGCCGGGTCGCCTCGTAGCGATCCCCCGGATTCCCGAGACCGACGACCAGCCGCCGTGGGGTCTCCTCAGTCTTCGTCCTCGACCTCGTCTTCCTTGTCGCGACCGATGACCTCCGGCTCGCTCGGCATCTCCTCGATGAGACCCGCGCCCTCCTCGGCGGCCGCCTCGGCCTCCTCGAGATCCTGGGCGACGCGGCTGTGCGCCACCGAGGCGACGACCCTCGAACCCTCGGTCATCAGCTCGACGCCCTCGGGGAGCTCGATGTCGCTCGCCTCGACGTGGTCGCCGACCGCGAGAGCGCTGATGTCGATCACCAGCTCGGCCGGAATGTTCCCCGGCAGCGACTCGATCTCGACGTCGCGCATGACGAAGTCGAGCACCCCGCCCTCGTCCTTCACGCCGGTCGGGGTGCCTTCGAGACCGATCCCGACGGTCACCTTGACCTTCTCGTCCATCAGTACGCGTTGGAAATCGATGTGCTCGATGGTGCGGGAGATCGGGTCGATCTGCAGGTCGCGAATCATCGCGTGCCGGCTCTTGCCGGACTCGCCGAGCTTGAGCAGAAAGACCGAGTTCTCACTCCCGGTCTCCTGCAGAAACTCGCGCATGCTCTTCTCGTCGACGGTGATCGGCACGGAGTCCTTGCCCGCGCCGTAGACGACGGCCGGGATCGATCCGCCCGCACGCAACCGGCGATTCGAGTTCTTGCCGGTCTCTTCCCGGCTCTGGACGACAACTGTGGTCTCGCTCATGACAACTCCTCTAAACGAACAATGAGCTCACTGAACTGTCCTCGTGGATGCGCTGAATGGCATCCCCCAGCAACGGTGCCACGGTCAGTGGCTTGAGTTTGGAACAGCCCGCGAGCTTCTCTTCCAGCGGTGTGGTGTTGGTGACGAGGACCGACTCGACGCTCGACTCTTCGAGTCGCTCGAGCGCAGGTCCCGAAAGGATGGCGTGGATTCCGGCGGCGAGCACTCGCTGCCCACCCTTGGCACGCAGCGCCTCGACGGTGTGAACGAGCGTCCCCGCCGTGTCGATGATGTCATCAATGATCAGAAGATTCTTCCCCTTGACGTCGCCGACGACGTTCATCACCTCGGCCTCGTTGGGAGCGGTGCGCCTCTTGTCGACGATCGCGATACCGACACCGAGCCGCTTCGCGATCGCTCGGGCTCTCGCCACGCCTCCGGCATCGGGCGACACGATCACGAGATCGGGGATCTGGAGCTCACTGAGCGCATCGAGCAGCACCGGGGCGGCAAACAGGTGGTCCACGGGAATGTCGAAGTACCCCTGGATCTGCCCGGCATGGAGATCCATGGTGAGAATCCTGTCCGCCCCCGCCCCCGAGAGCAGGTTGGCGACCAGCTTGGCGGTGATCGCCACTCGCGGCTGGTCCTTCTTGTCCTGGCGCGAATAGCCGTAGTAGGGGATCACGGCGGTGATGCGCGCCGCCGAGGAGCGGCGGAAGGCGTCGAGAAGGATGAGCAGCTCGACCAGGTTCTCGTTCACCGGCTTGGTGATCGGCTGGACGACGAAGACGTCTCGCCCGCGAACGTTCTCCTGGATCTGGCAGAAGATCTCGCCGTCGAGGAAGTTGCGCGCGTGGACCTTGCCGAGCGGAATCCCCAGGCTCTCGCAGATCTCGGTTGCCAGCGCCGGATGGGCGCGGCCACTGAACACCTTCAGTTCACCGTAGGCAGAGGTCATGGTTCCTTCTCTTTCGTCGCTCTTTGGGGATGTCGGTCGTCTGGAACTCGATTCGTCGGGCCGGGCGCCGGGTGAAGTCAGTGGCTGGGGCGGTAGGATTCGAACCTACGAATGCCGGCTCCAAAGGCCGGTGCCTTACCGCTTGGCGACGCCCCAGAATGGCTGTGGTCTCAGGCTCTCTTCGTCGCTCAGCTCGTCCAGAAGGAGTCGCTCAGGTGCTTCTCCGTGACTTCCTCGAGGGTTCTCGGTTCAGTGTCGGATGACGGCTCCCGGTCCGGGGCCGCATCCCCGGCCGGCTCAGCGACTGCACCCGTCCCGCCGTCGGCCACCACCTCCTCGCGCGCTTCCTCACGAGTCGGCTCTCTGGAAACGGAGCTGCGGCCGTCGCCGATCGACGCCTCGTAGGCAGCGAGGATCTCGCTCTCGAGCATCGCCCTCGTATCGCTGTTGAGCGGGTGCGCGATGTCCTTGAATCTGCCATTGCGCTTGCGACGGCTCGGCATGCTGATGAAGCGTCCCTCTCGCCCCTCGATCACCTTGATGTCGTTCACCATGAAGCAATGGTCGAAGACGACGGACACGAAGGCCCTCAGCTTCGGGTCCTTGACGGGGAAGATCTTGACTTCTGTCACTCGCATAACGGCACCGCGCAACTGCCGACTCGTCCCGGGCCGACGCACCTCTCGTCGTGCACCACGAAGGCTTCGATCGATTCGTCCCGACGGCAGGCTACCCGCGCCGCCGTCGCTCGAACTCCTCCCTGGTCAGGGTCTTCGTCCTCCGGAGCTGCGCGCCTCCCGGAAGCTGAGAAGCGACACGCTCGATCGTCGGCGGCACGGTCTCATCGTCCGGCCCGAAGACCGCGAACACCGTCCCTCCACTACCCGAAAGACGCACCATCGAAGCTCCCGCTCGGCGCAGCGCATTATATACGCCCGCCACCGCCTCGTAGTGGGCCAGGACAGGCTCCTCGAGGTCGTTCCAACCATCCGGAAGCGAGGGCTCGGAAGGGGGGACGCCCTCCAGCCAGCGGGTCAGTTCCGGTGGGTCCGGCCTCTCCGGAGGCAACCGCAGACGACGGAACACATCGACGGTCGGCACCGCCACCCCCGGCAGACCCAGGAAGAGCTCGAAAGGGGCCCCCTCCTGCAGGGGCGTGATGACGTCTCCCCGCTCGGTGCCGAGGGCCGCTCCGCCGAAGAGAAAGTAGGGAACGTCAGCCCCGAGCTGCCGGCCGAGCGCCGCCAGTCGTTCGACCCCCGTGCCGAGATCCAGTAGCTCGTCGAGCGCGAACAGGACGGTCGCCGCGTTGCTGCTCCCACCCCCCAGTCCTCCGCCGGCGGGAATCCGCTTCTCGATCTCGATCTCGATCTTCTTCTCCACACCATGCTCGTCGAGCAGCAGCGCCGCGGCCCGGTACGCCAGGTTGGAGTCACCCTCGGGAGCTCCTCCGCCCGGCACCACCACCGAGACTCCGCGCCCCGGCCGCACCGCCACTCTCACCCGGTCATGAGACTCGATCGTCTGGAAGACCGTCCGCAGCTCGTGATAGCCGTCGGCCCTTCGCCCGACGACGGCGAGGTGGAGATTGATCTTGGCGAAGCTCCGGTAGCTGTGCTCAGTCACCGCAAACTCCTTCTTCGAACCCATCAGGGACGGGACTGTCGAGGCGGAGGCTCACCTCCTCGCGAGCGACCCGGCTCCAGCGATACTGCTCGCCTCCTCTGCGCGAGAGAATGGCGTCGCCCTCGCTCGCAGTCCACCAGAGGGTGGGCTCGCCGGCGCGCAGCAGCGTCCACCGCCGGAGGGCGCCGCCCTCGAAGGCCGCGCTCCACTGGCGATCGGCCTCATCGATCCACTCGACCTCACCGTCCCGGGTCGCCAGGTCGTCCGGCGGCGGGAACGGCAGCGCGCCGTCGAGGATCCGGGGCAGCGCGGTGAGCGGCAACTCGGAAGGGTGAAGGGCATCGAGCCGCAGCTCCTCTCCACCGACGCAGTAGAGGCGCTGCCGGTGATCGACGAGGACGGAGCGCTCCCCCCGCAGATCGAGGCCCCACGCCGGTCGACCCGCCACGTCGGAAGCGAGCAACTGGAAGTCGTCCGGTCCGAGCCGGCGCAGTACCACCCTGGTGGAGACCCGGCCCTCGCCGCTGTCGTAGACCAGCCGGAAGAGAGACTGGGTGCCCGGCCCGCTGCGAGCAGCCGGTGGTTCCTCGGGTCTAGCGGCCCCTTCTGGCGGCGGCAGGCTCGCACAGGCAGCCAGCGCCGCGGCGAGCCAGCACACCGCCAGCAGCCTGAGCAGAGGCGTGGTCACGGACGGTCGAGGTGCTGCAGCTTCTTCTCGATCTCGGCTGCGTTCTCGCCCTCGAGGTCGAGCGCCTGGCGGTAGAGGCGCAGGGCGTCGTCGGTCTCGCCGAGGGCGCTGTAGACGTCTCCCAGATGCTCGAGGACAACGGCGTCATCGCCGACGAGGCCGGCAGCTCGCTCCAGGTGCCCCCGGGCCTCCTCGAAGTTGCCGAGCCGGTAGTGCGCCCAGCCGAGCGAGTCGACGTAGGCGCCGTTGTCAGGGTCCAGCGCGACCGCCCGTTCCACATAGACGAGCGCCTGGGCGAGATTGATGTCGTGATCCGCCCACATGTAACCGAGGTAGTTGAGCACCGGTGCGGAGTCGGGCTCGATGTCGAGAAACCGCAGGAACTGCTCCTCGGCGTCGGCGATCCTGCCGGTCCGTTCGTAGGCGGCGCCCAGCCAGAAGAGCGCCTGCAGCGGCTCGTCGCCGCCATCGAGAGCCTGTTCGAGCCAGGGGATGGCGCGCTCGTATTCCTCGTTGCGCTGACAGACCTCCGCAGCCAGCAGGAGATTCTGGGGAGCCCCGTCCGCGGTCAGGTCGTCGAGCAGTCGATCGGCGTCCGCGGCTCGATCGAGCGTGAACAGGAGCCCCGCCTGCCGAGCGACAGCCCTGCGTCCCACCCCTTCGAAGCGCGAGAGCCGGGAGAGCCAGTCGAGCGCCTCCTCCGCTCGATCGTCGCCGACCAGTGCATCGGCGTAGAGCATCACCAGCTCTGCCCGCTCCTCGAGCCCTTCTCCCCCCGCACTGTCGTCCTCGAGCATCGGAGCGAGTCTCGTCAATGCCTCCTGCCACAGTTCCGCCTCGAGCTGATGCCTGACCAGGAGCTCGAGGGCGTCCCGCCGCTGCGGCTCGAGGACCAGCAGGGCTTCCAGCTCCGATCTCGCCTCGGCGTTCCGATCAGTCGCCGTGAGCAGGAGAGCGCGAAGGAAGAGCGTCTGCGGCTGCGGCCCGTCCTCAGCTTGATCGAGACTGCGGTCGAGCCAGTAGAGCGCTTCGTCGAACGCTCGCGCCTCGTAGAGCCCGACCGCGAGCCGGCGGAACATCTCGCCGTCCCCCGAAGAGTCGCGGGGAGTCGAGAGCAGGACTTCCCTCGCCCCTTCCTCGTCGTCCTGCGACTCCTTGAGGTCGACCAGAGTCAGTCTCGCCCGCAACGACGCAGGGTCGACTTCGAGGAACTCGACCAGCGCATCGTGGGCGGCTTCGTTGTCTCCCGATCGCAACAGCGCATCGATCCGCGATCCATGGAGGCCGCGACTGCGGGGCCAGTAGGTCAGGGCCTCTGCGAACACCTCGGCAGCCTCGGCGAAGCGGTCCTCGCTCAGGTAGATCCTGCCGAGGGTCGACATCGCCTCGGGATCCTCCGGCGTCAGCAGACGGAGCTGCTCGAAGGCCCGTCTCGCCTCGACGAAGGCGCTCTCGTCTTCCCTCGCTGCCTGGAGCTGGAGCTCGCCGTACGCCTTGGCGATCTGCGGGTCGCTGGGCGACAGTCCGCGCGCCACGGCGAGCTGCTCGAGCGCTCGAGTCGTCCGACCACCGTTGAGCAGGAACTCGGCGTACTCCACGCGCAGGAACGGATCGTCCGCCACCTCGTCGAGGGCCGCTTCGAAGTTCTCTCCCGCCTCACGGTACTTCCCCTGATCGACGAGGATCTTGGCCAGGGTGAAGTGATAGGCGCCGGCACTCTCGACCGCCGACGCGCAGACCGGTACCGCCAGCACGGAAAGGGTGACGAGCAGCCGGCGCATGGCGCGCAGGATAGCAAAGCCGGGCATCCCCCTTCCGCTTCGGCTCATGTGCCGTGGTGCCGAGGCCTCGGTGGAGCGGCTGAGCCCTGCACAGCCGGGGTGTGGCGCGGTGTCACGCATCTCCTTTACAACCGCCAGGCCCCTGCCTATACTTCCCCGCCTCATCGTAAGTCCTTTATCAAGAGGAACTTCAACCCTTGACCTCGATCGTGGACATCCTCCGCGAGCTCGTCGAGCTACCGGAATCCGCGCTGACCGAAGCTGAAGCCCGCGCCGCCCGCATCGGCGGCCGGATCGACACCTCGCTGCTCGAGGCCGGCTATCTCACGGAGCCTCAGCTCGAGGACGCCCTCTCCCGGCATCACGGCCTGCCGCCCGCCCGTCGGGCCGACCTCGCCGGGATCCCAGAGGCTGTCATCGGGCTGTTCAGCCCCCAGTTGGCCCAACGCTACTCCGCAGTACCGTTCGCTGCCGGTCCCAGCCGGATCGATCTCGCGGTCGCCAGCGCCCTCGACCCCGGCCAGCTGGACGAGCTCGCGTTCGTGCTCAGCCAGCGGGTGCGACTGCATGTCGCCTCGGAGCCGAGACTGGCGGAGGCGCTGGAGACGCACTACTCGGTGCCGATGACGGGGCACCTCCGTCACCTGCTGGATCGGCTAGAGCGCGGCCTCGTGCAGCCTCCTCAGGAGACCGGCCCGACCGAGCCTCTCGTGGAACGTCGCGTGACCCGCTTCGACCTCGCCAGTCCGCCGCTCGGCGTGCCGGAACGGCGCTCGGTTCGCCACCGACTCCGCCCGCCCACGGAGCCCGACCCGCATCGCAAGATCGAGCTGACCCCGGCCGAGCGAGCAGCGATCTTCGGTTCGTCCGAGACAGACTCGTCGGAAGGGAGCGAGGTTCCGGAGGTTTTCGATGAGCGGCAGGCAGCTTCCGACGGCGGGCTCCCTCCGTCCGCCGAGGGCAGGGACCTCGCCGAGCTCGATCGCGAGCTGCGGAGGGCGGACTCGCCGACGGGAGTCTGCCGCGCCTTCCTCGACCTGCTGACGGGCTTCGGCGATTCGACCCTTCTGTTCCGGCCGGAGGGGGCACTCCTGAGAGGCTGGCTCGCCGGTGAGGTCGAAAGCGACTCATCTTCGACACGGGAACTTCTGCTCGGACCCGGTCTCTCCAAGCACTGGCGAGAACTCGTGGGGACGCAGCCGGTGGCGACGGTCGAACTCGACCCGTCCGCCGAGGCGGCCGGGCTGCCGGATCGGTTGGGCACCGAAGCCGGAGCCGAGGCGGTCCTGACGAGAATCGACGTCGGGGGGCGTCTGGCGGGGCTCGCCGTCACGGTCGGCCTCGACGCATCGCCGGGCCTGTCGGCGACGCTGCGCCAGGGGTCGATCCTCACCGGGATGGCGCTCGAACGGTGGATTCTCGCCCACCGCACAGGCGGTGAGGTCACGGCAGGATCGGCACCGGATCCGGCCTGAAAGGGCGTCCGCAGCGACTGGGCCGAGGGTCACTCAAACCGCTGGGAAATTTGAAGTTAGGCTCCCCCGAGGGCGATTGACACCCCATGGGGCCGTTGCTACACTCCGCTCTCCGCTCGCCGGAGTCCCCATGATCAAAGCTGACCTCGTCAACCGCGTCGCCGAGGCGGCTGAAATCCCGCGAGCGGTCGCCGCCCGCGCCGTCGAGACCATCTTCGGTTCGCTCAAGGCGGCCCTCGGCGAGGGTCAGCGAATCGAGCTGCGAGGCTTCGGTGTCTTCCAGGTTCGGGATCGCAAGCGTGGCATCGGCCGCAACCCGAAGACCGGAGTCGAGGTCGAGATCGCGCCCGGCAAGACGGTCCGTTTCAAGCCCGGCAAGTACCTGCGCGAACTCTGAGCGGCAACCGGAGCAGGGCCCCTGACCTCCCCCGGAGGGGCGCTCAGCGGATCAGTCTTCGATACGCCTGCAGGCTCTGCAGAGCGACGGCAGCCTCGCCGAGCTGCTCGTAGACCGCGGCCAGGTTGAAGTAGGCGTCCGCGTAGCCGGAGTCGAGGTCGATGGCGCAGCGGTATGCCTTCGCCGCTTCGGCCCAGCGGCCCGCATCCTGCAGCACGACCCCCAGATTGAAAGCCGCCGTCGGGTCCGTGGGAGAACAATCTCGAGCCCCACGGTAGAGCGCCTCCGCCTCCTCGAGATCGCCCTCCTCGTGACGCAGGCGGCCGAGGTTCAGATAGGCCGCTGCCAGAGACGGATCGCGATCGATCGCGTGGCGGTAGGCCCGCTCGGCCTCCTCGGGCAGTACCGCCTCCAGATCGAGGCCCAGCTCGTACCATTCGGCCGCGATCAACTCCTCCCGATCCTCGGGCAGTCGCGCCACTGCGGCTCGCGACAGCGGCTCGGCGGCCGCCGCCAGCTCGCCGGCGTCGAGATCGAGCAGCCACTGGCCGGTCGCGGGTTCCCATGACCGCCCCCCCTCCTGAACGACGACCTCACCGCGCTTCGCGAGGACCCGAACGGCCGACAGACTGCGCCCTACGGGCAGCTCGCGCCGCAGGGCGTCGAGGGCCAACCGCACCCGGCGTGCAGGGAGGCCGGCCTGCATCAGCGCCTGAGCGGTGCGCAGGACGATCAGATCCTGAAACCGAAAGCGGTATCGATTGCCCGGGCCGCGCGCCGGATCGACGAAGCCGCTACGCACCCAGTAGCGCAGGCGCCCCTCGCTCAGATCGAGCATGCGCAGCACCTGCCGGGTCGGGAAGCCCGCGGTGGTGTCCGTTGTGAGGCTCATGCCGAATCCGGGCCCGCTCACCTTCCGGCTCGGCCCCTCAGCCGCCGCTGCTCTTCGTCTTCTTCCCGGGTGTCGCCTTGGAGGCGCGCTTCGGCCGTTTGCTCGCCTTCTTCGCTGCGGCCTTCTCACCGGTCTCCTCGCCGAGGCTCGCCTTGAGTGCTTCCATCAGGTCGATGACCTGAGCCTTCGGCGACTCTTCCGGCGGCGCGACGATCTCCTCGCCCTGCACCTTCTTGTCGATCAGCTCGAGCACCTGGTGTCTCACCTCGTCTCGATAGCCGCTCGGATCGAACGCCTCGGAAGCGCTCTGCTCCACCAGCTGTCGTGCCAGATCGAGTTCCGAATCGGCGACCTCGGCATCACCGACCGGCACCTCGTCGAACGAGCGAATCTCGTCCGAGAAGCGGAGCTGCTGCATGATCAATCCGCTCTCGAAGGGGCGCAGCAGCACCAGGTACCCCTTGCCGCGAGCGGCGTAGCGCGCCAGAGCCGCCCGTGAGGTCTCCTTCATCACACTCGACAGCAGCCGGTAGGGCTTGTCGCCGCCCTGTCCGGGGCCGAGGTAGTAGGACTTCTCGAAGTAGATCGGATCGACCTGTTCGAGTGGCACGAACTCGGTGATCTCGATCGCGTTCGTAGCCTCCGGCTGCAGCACCTTGAGCTCGTCGTCGCTGAACAGGACGTACTGGTTCTTCGCGAACTCGTACCCCTTCGAGATCTCTTCGCGCTCGACGAAGCGATCGTCGGTCGGGCAGTAGTAGCGGTACTTGACTCTGGTACCGCAGTCGGCGTGCACCATGTTGAAGCGCACCGCAGACGAACTCTCCCCGGTGCTGTAGAGCTTCACCGGGATGGCGACGAGCCCGAAGGAGATCATTCCGGAACCGAGCGGACGTGCAGGCATAGTCAGGAAAGCGTACCATAAAGTCTGATAAACAAACGACTTTCGACCACCTCGCCTACTCGCTGAAAAGCCCCCTTTTTCATGAGCCCTCACCGCCCGTCCTCGACCCTCGACGACTATCGTCGCAAGCGCTCCGCCGGTGCGACCCCGGAGCCGTTCGGAGACGGAGAGGTCGCCCGCCCCGGCCTCTTCGTCGTGCAGAAACACTCGGCCCGGCGGCTGCACTACGACCTGCGGCTCGAGATGGAGGGGGTGCTTCGCTCGTGGGCGGTCCCGAAGGGCCCGTCGCTCGACCCCGCGGAAAAGCGACTCGCCGTTCTGACGGAAGATCATCCTCTCGAGTACGGGGATTTCGAGGGGGTTATCCCCGAGGACAACTACGGCGCCGGTGCGGTGATCCTGTGGGACCGCGGTCCGACGATCCACCATCTCGATCCGGTCGAGGGAACTCGCGAGGGGAAGCTGCTCTTCGAGCTGCGAGGCTACAAGCTCCGAGGCCTCTGGACGCTCGTCAAGACGTCGCGCGGCGAAAAGGAGTGGCTCCTGATCAAGAAGCCCGACGCCGAAGCCACGGGCGAGGACGCCACCGACCTCGACCCGCGATCGGTGCTCTCCGGGCTCTCCGTCGAAGAGATGCGAAACGGTTCGGACCGGGCGAAGGCGCTGCGCTCGACCCTCGACGAGCTGGGTGCACCGAAGCGGCGGGTGGACGGGGCGAAGCTCAAGCCGATGCTCGCCACCCTGGAGCCGGCGCCCTTCTCGCGCCGCGGGTGGGTCTTCGAAATCAAGTACGACGGCTACCGTCTGCTCGCCGGCCGCTCCGGTGGCGGCCGCCCCTCGGCAGCGCCGAAGGTGCACCTGCGCTATCGCAGTGGTCTCGACGCGACCGCCCTGTTCCCCGATCTCGCCCTGGCGATCCGCTCGCTGCCGTTCGACGGCCTCCTGCTCGACGGCGAAGTCGTCGTCCTCGATCCGTCGGGGCGCCCTTCCTTTCAGGCGCTGCAGCAGCGGGCGCGCCTGAGCCGGCCGCTCGACGTCCAGCGCGCTGCGGCACGACAGCCCGCCACCCTCTTCGCCTTCGACCTTCTGGCGCTCGAGGGGTACGACCTCCGGCCGCTGCCGCTGGCCGAGCGCAAGGCGATCCTGCGCGAGGTGCTTCCGCCTCACGGACCGGTGAGGTTCGTCGACCACATCGACGACAGGGGCGAGGACTTCTATCGCGAGATCGAGCGGATGGATCTCGAGGGTATGGTCGCCAAGCGGGCCAACGCCCCCTATCGCGGAGGTCGTTCCCAGGCGTGGGTGAAGGTCAGGGCGGCGGCGACCGGTGACTTCGCTGTGGTCGGATTCACCCGCCCCAAGGGGAGTCGGGCCGGCTTCGGCGCCCTCCACGTCGCTGTCGCCGCGGAAGACGGCTCCCTCGTCTACGCCGGTCGGATCGGTACGGGTTTCGACGAGCGCAAGCTCGAGACGCTGCGGAGTTCGCTGGAACCGTTCCGCCGTCCCGAGCCGGCCTGCAGCGGCGGCGTGCCGAAGGGCGACGAGCACATCTGGGTGGAGCCGCAGCAGGTCATCGAGGCGAGATACACCGAGTACACCCGCGACGGGCACCTGCGCCACCCGGTCTTCGTGAGAATACGAGACGACAAGCGCGTCTCCGACTGCCGCCGCGACGACCTCCCGCCGACTCCAACCGCCGAGGCACCCGACCTCCGGCAACCGCCTCGCAAGGTCGAGATCTCGCGACCCGAGAAGGTCTTCTGGCCCGAAGAGGGCTACACCAAGGGCGATCTGATCGGCTACTACCGCGCGGTCGCCGACCACCTCCTCCCCTACCTCACCGACCGTCCTCTCGTGCTCGACCGCTATCCGGACGGCTATCTCGGCAAGTCGTTCTTTCAGAAGAACGCCCCCTCGTTCGCCCCTGATTGGGTGCGCACCGAACCGGTCTGGTCGGACGACGACGGCAACGAGACCCGCTACTTCGTCTGCGACGACATCGACACCCTGACCTACCTCGTCAACTCCGCCGCCATCCCTCTCCACATCTGGTCGAGCCGGCTCGGCGCGCTTCAGGCACCAGACTGGTGCATCCTCGACCTCGACGCCAAGGACGCCACCTTCGAGCAGGTCGTCGCCGTCGCCCGGGCCCTCCATCGGCTGTGCGAAGACATCGGCCTGCCGACCTTCGCCAAGACGAGCGGTGCCACCGGCATGCACGTGCTGCTGCCCCTCGGCGGGCAATGCACCCACGAGCAGTCGAAGCAGTTGGCGTTTCTCCTGGCACAGCTCGTCAGCCAGGAACTGCCGGAAGCCGCCTCGATCGCCCGCTCCCCCGCACGACGCGAAGGGAAGGTCTACGTCGACGCCATCCAGAACGGCCACGGCAAGTTGCTCGTCTCCCCCTTCAGCGTCCGTCCGCGCCCGGGCGCCACCGTCTCGACCCCGCTCCACTGGCGCGAGGTCAACAACAGGCTCGACCCGAGCCGTTTCGACATCCGGACGGTGCCGACACGACTCCGACGGCAGAAGAAGGACCCCTGGCGCGGAATGCTCGAGACGACTCCCGATCTGACCGGCGCGCTGGCCAGGTTGATGGAGCGGATCTAGCCTGAACTGCGCCATCGCCTCCCTCTCAGCCGGCGAGCGGGTCGTCGGTGCGAGAGGTCGAGAGGCCGGCGTGTGAACGCTCGGTCCTCCCTGGCCTCCCGGTTCTCTCGAGGAAAGCCCATCTCGATCTTCGGTAGACCTTCGCGAAAGAACTCCAGGTACGACAGCAGGCCACGGAACGTACTCGGTGCATGAGAGCGCGATCGCTCCATGGGAGCTCCAAGTCGAGCGAGGACCACGGACTCGCCTCTCTCGACGATCGCGAAACTGCCTGTCTTTCGCCTTACCTGGAAGAGCCGACATGGAAAGGCCGAGAACGTCGCAGCCCCGGCCTCGACCGACCGAGACCGAGCCCTCCGAGAACCTCCGAGAACCTGGCGCCGATGGCAGAATCCACGCCCTGCACCAACCTGGAGAAAGGCCTTCAGGTACTCCAGCATGCACGCGTCTTCCTCCGCGGCGAGTACACCGTCATCGCTGAACGGAATCCGGAAGTCGCCTCGGGAGGGCGGACTCGCGTCTCTCGTCGGGCGCGAGGTCGGCCCTGCCCTGCCTGAAGAAGCGAAGGAAGACAGGCGTGGCGAGCCCCTCTGCGGCTAGCGGCTAGCGGCTGGCCGAGCGAAACACCGTGAGTTGCGCCGCCGTCGCCCAAAGACCGAGCGCCAGCCGAGCCAGCAGGTGGAGCTGGCCGATGGCGAAGATCGCGAGGATGCCCCCGGCGGTCGCTTCGGACGGCGGCAGGTCGATCGCGAAGCGGAGCGCCACCAGTCCGGCAGCCAGCATCGCGAACAGCAAGGCGAGCACGGGGACGGCGACCGCGTGGCGCCTGAAGACCCTGGCGGCGTGCCCCAGAGAGCGCAGCGCCGACGACTCTTCGGCCGCCACCGACGCGACCCTGGCGTAGTCGAAGAACGCTCCGACCAGCACCGCCAGCACTACGAGCGGGAGGGCGACGCCCAGCGACCAGACGAACACCGTCGTCTCGGCGGTCACGTCTCGCGCCGCGGTCTGCACCCGGTCGAAGGACCAGGCGGCAAGCTCGTAGAGGCCCCAGTAGATCGGCAGCGAGAGGAGCGTCACCCTCAGCAGGCGGCCGCAGTAGCGACCGCAGGCACCGAGGAACGGTCCCGCCAGCGGCGCCCCGCCGCCTCGCGCCAGGCGATCGATCACCCCTCCCTGGAGCAGCAACCAGAAGAGCGCGAACAGGACGCCGAGGGCGACCAGTCCCGGAGCCTTTTCGAACAGGCCGCCCGTCAGCAGCGACTCCAGGTTCTTGAGGCGATCGACCCTGCTGGTCGTCGTGGCGTCGAGAGTGTCGCCGAGCTCTCCGGCTCGGGCATGGAACTCGCTCAGCCAGGCGAGGTCCATCCTCTGCCGCAGATCGAGGTGGACCCGGCTCGTCCCGATCCCCTGTTCGACCGCACTCTTCATCCACAACGCCGCCGGCAGCGCCGTGAGAAGGGTCAGAGCCCACAGGAGCAGCACCACCGCCCAGGAGCGGGCGACGAGGCGACAACCGGTGGCGAGAGCGCGCGTCAGCATTCTTCAGACGAAGGCGGTGAAGGTCGCCAGAAAGTCCTGAAACCAGACCATCCAGCGTGCAGCCCACTTGGTGGCCGGGAGCTCGGCCTCCCCAGTCACCTGCCGGCTGTTGTTGTTGCGATGGGTGTCGAGCAGCAGCACGCGATCGGGATCGACTTCAGCCCATGCCAGCCGCGCCGCATGCTCCTCGACGAGCAGCTTCCAGCGCTCCTCGCCCGACCAGCGGGTGCGGATCTCGTGCCCGTCCTCGAACACCATCAGCACCTCGACGGGGAAGACGCCCGTGCCGAGGCGCCGCACGACAACCTCGCTGCGGTAGAGCTCCGGCTCGCCTTCGGGCCGCGCTTCGAGGACCCGCTCGTCGCCGTCATTGAGCCACCCCTCGTTGCCGGCAGGGAAGGTCGCGACCTGCTGAATCGAGTAGTCGAAAACGGCGTCGCCGAGCACCGCCTCCAGGAAGGGGGTGACGTCGGGCTCTGTCCTCTCTTCCGCCACGGCGACGAAGTCGTCCGCCGTCGGGTGCCGGAAGCTCCAACGCTCGAAGAAGGTCGCCATCACGTCCTGGAAGACCTCCCAGCCGAGCCAGTTCTCGAGCGTCGCGAGCCACAGAGCGGTCTTGCTGTAGCTGATGTTCCCGGCACTCGCCGGGTAGTAGCGCCAGGTCGGGTTCGACTGCAGGTCGTGGCCGGCGGTCCTCCTGTAGCGGCCGACCCGGCCTGCGAGCATCCGTCCCCCGTAGTCGTAGCCGTCGACGAGGGTGGCCAGGAAACCGCTCGACCGGAACCCCGGCGGACGGAAGAAGCGGTAGGTGTACTTCGACGGCCCGAAGGCGTCCATCATCGTCCGTGCGGTGGCGTAGGTGTTGATCCCCTCGTCGAGCCACGCGAACTCGAACTCGTTGTTGCCGACGATGCCGTACCAGAACTGGTGGCCCGCCTCGTGAACCGTCACCCCCTCCGGGCGGCCGCCGCCGAACGGGGCGAAGAGCCTGGTGCCCGAGGTGAAGATCGTCGGGTACTCCATGCCGCCGAAGCCCGCGCCCCAGGCGGGATCGACGATCGTCAGATGACCGTACGGATAGGGGCCGAACCACTCGCCGTAGCGCTCCAGGGTCGCCCTGGTGGCGGCGAAGTGGCGCTCTGCCTGTGAGACGTGCTCCGGTTGCAGCAGCAGCCGCAGATCGACGGGTGGCAGAGCGTCGTGTTCGAAGCGCTCCTCGAGCACGACGTAGTCGGGACTGGTCGTCCAGGTGAAGGCGTGGACGTCCTCCTGCCGGTAGCGGTGCGTCGCCGTGCCGTCACCGTTGCTGCGAACCTCGACCTCGCGACCGGTCGCACCGAGGACCCATCCTTCCGGCACCGTCATCGAGACGTCGTAGACGCCGTAGTCCGAGTAGAACTCGGTCGCCGCATGGAACTGGTGGCTGTTCCAGCCCGACTCCTCGTAGACCGCCAGCTTGGGGAACCAGTGCGCCAGAAAGTAGGAATCGCCGCGATAGCCGGTGCGGGCGAACGTGCGGGGCACCTTCGCTTCCCACTCCATCTCCAGTCGCACCGTCTCGCCCGGCGCCACCGCTTCCGGCAGCAGGACCACGACCACGGTCCGGTCGGCGGTGTTGCGGTCGTCGGGGAAGGCGAAATAGAGGGTGCGGGTCAGATCCTGCCCGGTGTCGGGCAGGCGGACCGACTCGATGTCGATGTAGCTCCAGTCATCGAGGTCTACCTTCTCTCCCAGGCTGCTTCGACCGCGAATCCGATCCTCCCGCATCCACGTGCTGTGGCGGTTGCGCCAGCCGTTCCAGTAGAGGTGAAACCAGAGTCGCCGGGTCGGTGCCTCCTGCAGATTCGTCCAGGTCAGAAGCTGCCGGCCGGTGAGAAGCCGGGTCGTCGGATCGAGTTGCACCTCGATCGTGTAGTTGGCGTTGCGGGGAGAGAGAGCCTCCTGCACCGGGGTCTCGGACTCCTGGGCCGTGACTGCTCCCGACGACAGGAGAAGCGCCGGCAGGACCCACCTCCCGAAGGGCCTTCTCCGGCTCAACTCGCCCCCTCCTGCGCGGGCGGGCGCTCATATCCCGGCCCCCGCACGAAACGCCCCGGTGTCGCGCCGGTCGGCTCGCCGTTCTTTAGAACCGCGATGCCGTTGACGAGGACATGCTTCATCCCGACCGAGTACTGATGGGGCGCCTCGAAAGTCGCCCGATCCCCCACCTCGTCCGGATCGAAGACCGCCAGGTCGGCGTAGAGACCCGCTTCGAGCCGCCCCCGCTCCTCGATGCCGAGCCTCGTCGCCGGCCATGAGGTGAGGCGTCGAACCGCCTCCTCGAGCGGGATGACCCGCTCTTCGCGCACATAGCGCCCGAGGAGCCGCGCGAAGGTGCCGTAGGCGCGAGGATGGGTGCTCGACTCGATGAACACCCCTTCGGTCGATGGGGCCCCGGCGTCGGAACCGAAGCTCACCCACGGAACGGCGACCTTGCGGCGCACGTTCTCCTCGGACATCGAGAAGTAGATCGTGCCGACTCGGCTGTCGTCCTCGATGACGAGATCCATCACCGTGTCCTCGGGTGTGGTGCCGCGGATCTCGGAGACCTCCGCCAGCGTCTTGCCGATCAGCGGTGCCAGCGCCTCGTTGCGGAAATCGATGAAGAGCATCTTCTCGGGAGGCAGGAGATCCAGCTCCTCGCGCAGACGATCGCGCACCGCCGGGTCCTTCAGACGCGCGACCCACGCCTCGTGCCCCCCTTCCTGGACCCAGGCCGGCATCGCGGCGTCGAGCCCGGTCGCGCTCGCCGGATAGGTGTAGATGTTGGCGGCGATGTCGAGCCCGGAGCGCCGCGCCGCCTCGATCTTCTCGATCGCCGGCTCGAGCTTCGACCAGTTGTCGGGGCGCGACGCCTTGAGGTGGTAGATCTCCGCGCGAGCGCCGGATCGCCGCGAGATCTCGACCAGCTCGTCGATCGCCTCGAGCAGCCCGTCACCCTCGCTGCGGATGTGGGAGACGTAGAGCCCTCCGTAGCTCGCGGCCTCGCTCGCCAGCGCCACCAGCTCGTCGGTCGAGGCGTAGTAGGCGGGCGCGTAGATCAGCGACGAGCCGACGCCGAGCGCCCCCTCCTTCATCGCCGCCGCGACGAGGCCCCTCATGCGATCGAGCTCCTCGGCGGTCGGAGCGCGATCCTCGTAGCCGAGCTCGTGGATCCGCACCGTCGTCGCCCCGACATAGGAGGCCACGTTGGGAGCGACCCCCCGCCCTTCCAGATGCTCGAGGTAGCCGCCGAGCGTCGTCCATTCGATGTCGTAGCGGATGTCCCCCTGGCGCTCGACCATCTCCGCCGTCATCGCTTCGTTGAGAGGGCCCATCGACCAGCCCTCCCCGAAGACCTCCAGGGTCACGCCCTGGCGGATGTCGCTTTGAGCGCGCGGATCCTCGAGCAGGCTCTCGGTCGCCCAACTGAGCATGTTGACGAAACCGGGCGCGACCGCGAGCCCGCTGACGTCGATCTCCTCGACACCCCGGTACCCGTCGAGCGTCTCGGCGACCGCCAGGATCCGGTCGCCGTCGATCGCCACGTCGCCGACACGGGGCGCGGAGCCTGAGCCGTCGTAGAGCGTGCCGCCCCGCAGCACCAGATCCACCTGCTCGGTACGGGCGCAGCCGAGCCACAGTGCTGCGCCGACCGCCAGCATACCGACGACCTGCACGCAGGCGCTCTGCCTGCGGCACACCTGCTCGACCTTGGATCCTCGCCTCACGCGACCTCCACCCCCGGTCCCCATCCCGGGCTTGGCTGTCGTCAGACTTATCACGACTCCCGGCCGTCGACGGTGAGGAGCCCCGACTCGTCGACGACGGCCAAGGCGCCGTCCCGCAGTTCGCCGTGGGCGGCGGCCGGCACGACGACCAGCGCGGGCGCCGTGCCGTAGAGCTCACGCCCGACGACCGCGCCCAGCGCCAGGATGCCGTCGGCCTCGCCGAGCAGCAGAGCCGCGGGCGCCGTTCCGAGCCGGATCGCCTCCAGCAGCACGCTGCTGGCGCTGCTCGATCCGCGGCCGGCAGGGAGGGCGACCATCCGGCCGCTCAGGCGGGCTCCCTTCTGCGGGTGCCGCCGGTCGATCACCCGGCCGGTCTCCGGGTCGAAGCCGCCCCAGAAGCTCAGCGGCTCTTCCAGCACGACGACTCTCCCTTCGGCACTGCCGGCGACGAGGTTGCGGCAGCTCACGGCGCCGTCTCCTCTCCCTCCGGGCCGCCCACCCGGTGTCCGCTCCCCGGTCACGAGGTCGCCTCCGCCCACAACTCGCGATCGCGCCACACCGTCCCCTGATGGGCCGAGCGCACGCACTCTTCGAGCGAGCCGAAGATCACTTCGAGACCGGTGTTGCCCGGAGTGTAGTGAGCGAACTTGCCGGAATCGGTCATCAGGGCCCCCGAGACGGTCCGCAGGATCGGGGTCACGACCACGCAGGTATCGACGATCACCCGCACCCCGGCGCGACGGAGCCGCTCGGCGGCGCCCCGCGCCTCGAGAGCGGCAAGGGCAACCCGATGCGTGCAGACGACGAACTCGACCGACGGCAACGGTGGGTACGCCTCCACCAGCGGCAGCAGGCGCTCGAACTCGTCGAGGGAGAAGTGAGGGCTGCCGAGCGCCACGGCGGCGATCTCACCGTCGGGCACGGTCGAGAGCTTCGCCAGCACCGGTGCCAGGTCGGCCGGCGTCAGGACCCTCTCCGTCGTCGGCTCCTCCCCCTGGAGCGCCGCTTCCAGGGTGGGCGCCTCCGGCGTCACGCCGACGGCGTGGAAGAGGGCGACCGCCCCGGAAGAGGCTGCAGCGGCGCCCAGAGCCTTCAGGAAATCCTCTCCCGTCGTCGGTGGCAGACCGACGATGGCGGGAACGGCACCGGCGCAGTCCGCCCCGACGGCGTAGCCGAGCACCGGCGCCAGCATCGGACTCTCGAGCAGCCGCTGCGGAAAGCCCTCCAGACGGTAGACGCGCGTGGCGCGGCGCGCTCCCTGCTGGTGGAGGCCGCAGTCAGGAGCCCGGCCGGTCAGCGCCGCGCAGATGTCGATGAAATCGCCGTACCGGTTCGTGCGCGCACCGAGGACCGAATTGACGAAGACGATCGCGTTGCTCTCGGCCCAGGCGACCTGCGCGCCCAGCGCCGGCCGATGGCCGATCTGGTAGGGGGCACAGGTCCAGGTCGGCTCGCAGCCGAGGTCGCGATAGAGCTCCATCAGCCGCCCCGCCTTGCCGCGGCGAACCTCGTCTCCCTGGAACGCGTCGGGATGCAGCAGGTCGAGCGCCCCGACATTGAGCGTCGTCGGAACCGCGACCCGGCCGCCGCCCGCGACGAGGCGCTGTGCAAAGTCGATCCCCGAGTCGCCGTGGTAGAGGCAGCCGTCGACGTGCGCCGACTCGATGTCGAGCAGCCGTCGCGCACCGTAGATCTCGGCCATGTCGACGAGCACCTGCATGGCGAGCCTCGCCGCCTCGCCCTCCTCTCCCGCAAGCCGGGCGCGATCCCGATCCGCGAGCTCGAGGGTCATGCTCGAGTCACCCGGCCGCATCTCGAACCGGGCCTGCGACTGCACCTCGAACTGCGCTCCGACCTGGACCCCGTACCGACGACTCGCACCCGGTAGCTCCGCTCCTCAGTCTTCGAGCAGCTCGAGCAGTCGCTCCACCGGCCGGCCGACCACCGCGCGATCGCCGCGCACGGCAATCGGACGCTGGAGCAGCGTCGGATGCGCCGCCATGTGGGCGATCCAGTCCTCGGCGGTCTCCTCGCCGGTCAGGTCGAGCTCCTTCCACGCCCGGTCACGCCTTCGCAGCACCTCGACCGGCTCGACGCCGAGTTTGGCGAGGACGGCGCGAATCTCATCGACGGAAAGCGGATCGCTCCGGTACTCGCGGTAGCGGTACTCGGCCCCTTTCTCTTCGAGCAAGGCGACCGCCTTGCGGCAGGTCGTTCAGGTGCGGGTGCAGATGAGTTCGATCATCGCTCGCCCTCCTCGATCCACGATCTCTCCACAGTCAGGACTTCGGAGCCACCCAAGGCCCCCTCTCGTAGCGAACCTCGCCTCCCAGGATCGTGTAGTCGATCTCGGTGCCCGGAATCTCGTCCTCGTCGACCGCCAGGATGTCGCGCGAGAGCACCACGAGATCGGCGAGCTTGCCGACGGTGATCGAGCCCTTGAGATCTTCCTCGAAGGCGGCGTAGGCGTTGCTCAGTGTGTAGCTCTCGAGCGCCTCCATGCGCGTCATGCTCTGCTCGGGATAGAACGTCGAGCCGCCCGCCAGACGGCGCGACACCGATGCATAGAAACTGGCGATCGGGTCGATCTTCTCCACCGGCACGTCGGTGCCGTTGTTGATGACGACACCGAGGTCGAGAAGGGTGCGCCACATGTAGGCGCCGCTGGCGGCCCGCTCGTCGCCGATCCTCAACGGCACCCACGAGGCGTCCGACGTGCAATGGACACCCTGCATCGAGGCGATGACCCCCAGCGGAGCGAAGCGCAGGAGGTCGTCCGGGTGGACGTGCTGAGCGTGCTCGATGCGCCAGCGCAGATCCGCCTCCCCTCCGGCGGCCGCGAAGACCGACTCGTAGATGTCGAGTACTGCACGGTTGGCTCTGTCACCGATGGCGTGCGTATTGACCTGAAAGCCGTTTTCGATCGCCACCTCGGCGGTACGGCGGATCTCCTCTTCCGACTCCAGGACGAGGCCGTGGCTCGACGGCAGGTCCTCGTAGGGCTCGAGCAGCCAGGCGCCATGGGCCCCGAGCGCGCCGTCGATCTGTCGCTTGATCGACCGGACCGTGAGGTAGTCGTCACCCTCGGCGGGCCAGTAGTAGTCGGCCAGCCGCCCGGCCAGCTCGTCGTTCGAGGCGTAGCGCACCATCGCGTAGAGACGGATCGGCAACGCCCCTTCCTCCTCGAGGCGACGGAAGAAGTCGATCGTCTCGAAACTGACGCCGGCATCATGGAAGCTCGTCACTCCGTGACGCAGCGCCTCCTCCCCGGCGAGCTCGACCCGGCGCCTCAGCTCCGCTTCGATCGCTTCCGGCGGCCGCTCGCTTCGGCTCTGCTCGAGCGCGGCGCGAACGACCCGCTGCGCCGTTTCTCTCAGCAGCCCGGTGAGCGCACCCGAGTCGTCGCGCCCGAACTCCCCTCCGGCGGGCGGCTCGGAGTCGGCGGTGAGACCCGCCATCTCCATCGCCCGGGCGTTGGCGAACGCCGCATGCCCGCTGGCATGTCCCAGCAGCACCGGATTCTCCGGGCTCACGGCGCTCAGACCGGCGTGCACCGGGTTGCCCTCGACGGCCGGAGAGGGAGGAGCGTCCCACTTCTCCTGATGCCACCCGCGACCGAGGATCCAGTCCCCGGGACTCGCCTCCTCGACTGCGGCAGCGACCTGATCGACGATCTCCTGCCAGCTCGCCGCCTGAGAGAGATCGAGGATCATCTCCGCCTCACCGAGGCCGAGAAAGTGACCGTGGCCTTCGATGAAGCCCGGAGAGAGCAGCCGGCCCTCGAGGTCGATGACCCGGGTGGTATCGCCGATCCATGCTGCGATCTCCTCGACCGACCCCACCGCCACGATCCTCGATCCGGCGACGGCGACGGCCTCCGCCTCGGGGAGTGATTCGTCCATCGTCACGACCCGCCCGCCGGTCAGCACGAGATCGGCCTTCGGGCCGTCGTCGCCACCTCTCGGCGCGCAGGCCGTGCCGAAGGCAAGGACCAGCGCCATGCCGCTCATCGCCCATTTCATCGTCGGGTCTCCAGCTCCATCATCGCTCGCTCCGTTTTCCGTCTCTGCTTCCCGTCTCTCCGATTCCGGCCACCAGCTGCTCGATCTCGGCCAACGAGTAGAGCTTGCCACGTCCGACCCCCGGACTCTCCTGCGCCACCTGTTGCCAGCTCCCCTCGGTCACCAGGTTCTGACGCCAGAAGGGAAAGGTCCTGCACTGCGTCGGCCTCGCCGGATAGACGCGGCACCCGTCATCCCAGAAGATGCAGGCTCCGTCGGGCCCGTCGATCAGTGCGAGGCGTGAGCCGACCTGCCGCAGGAATCGCCGGCCGAAGTCGTCGACCGACAGCCTCATGGAGTCGGCCAGCTCGCTCACTTCCCGTTCGTCGACCCAGACGAAGCCCTCCCCCTTGCAGCACGCGCCGCAACGGGTGCAGGCGAATCGCAATCCGTCCTGATACCAGGGTTGGGGGCGGCGCGTCATCGGGAGAGACTATCCGACGCGCTCTTCGGCGCCGGAACCGCTTGGACACTCGGGCGTTACTCGATTGAAAGACCGGAGCGCGTCTCCCTCGCACTCCTGTGAAACCCAACAACGATGGAGGAATCACGCATGAACCCCAACGAGAGACGGCTGCCACTCGTCCCCGCCGCGCTCCTGCTGTTCGTCGCGGCTGGACTGACGCCCCTGACCCCCCTCGCGATCGCCGACGACTCCGGCAGGAGAGTCGTCCGGATCGAGACGAAGACTCACTGCGACGACGGCGACTGTGAGCCGGCGGAGGTCATGGTCCTCGGCGACGGCGAGTTCGAGTGGAACGGAGAGAGCTTCGGCGAACTCCTCGGCGGTTTCGGTGGCACCGCAGGCTACCTCGGCGTCCAGCTCACCGATCTGACCTCGGAGCTCCGAGAACACTTCGGCGTGCCGTCCGACGTCGGTGTCATGGTCGGCAAGGTCGTAGACGACAGTCCCGCCCAGCGAGCCGGTCTCGAGGCCGGCGACATCATCACCCTGCTCGACGGGGAGAGCGTGACCAGCAGCGTAGGCCTCGCGCGAGCCGTAGGGAAGCTGGAAGAGGGGCACGTCGCGGCTCTCGAGATCTGGCGTGACGGCCAGGTCGAGCAGCGGACGGCGACGATCGAGGAACGCGAGCGGAAGATGGCGTTCCACGGCCACGGGTTGCAGCACATGTTCCGCAACGGCGAAGGCAAGTCGATCCGCATCGGACCCGGAGCCCACGGCCAACACCACGTGATGCGCTTCGGAGACGGGGACGGCGTCAAGGTGCTCCAGCTCGACTGTGACGGCGACGACTGCGATGCGGGTGCCGCCTTCGGCGACTTCGACTGCGGCGGCGCCGACGAGTGCGAGGTGAAGGTCACCTGCAGCGACGGTGACTGCGAGTGCGTCGTCAACGGCGAGGAGACCGACTGCGCCGGCCTTCCGGGGGTGCCGGGCGAATAGCCTCCCCGGCGAATCGTCCTCCCGCCAAGGAGTCCCAGAGAGGCGGCTGCCGGCGCGACCCGCCGGCGTCACGCCCCCTCTACCGGCGGGGCCGCCGTGCGAGAATCTGCGCGGAGGCCCCGCCACTGAAGTTCGAAGAGACGAGTCCCGAAGCCGCCCACATCGAGCCGCCCGACCTCGACGCCATCCGCGAGGCTCGCGTCAGGCTCGGTGCACGGATCCGCACGACGCCCGCATGGCGGTGGCGCGGGCTCGAGATCGAGCGCCATCTCGGCAGCGATACCGAGGTGTTCCTCAAACTCGAGCTGTTCCAGTTTGCCGGCACCTTCAAGCCGAGGGGCGCCCTCCTCAACATGCTGGTACTGGACGACGACCAGCTCGGGCGCGGCGTGACGGCGGTGAGCGCCGGCAATCACGCGATCGCCGTCGCCTACGCCGCCCGCGAGCTCGGCACCACGGCTAAGGTCGTCATGATCGAGTCCGCCAATCCGGCTCGTGTCGAAGCGTGTCGCGCGTTCGGAGCGGAGGTGGTCAAGGCGCCCGACGTGCACAGCGCATTCGACATCGTTCAAGCGATCGAACGCGACGAGGGGCGCGCCTTCGTCCATCCGTTCGAGGGGCCGTTGACCGTCCTCGGCACGGCGACCGTCGGCCTCGAGTTCGCCGAGCAGGTCCCCGACCTCGACGCAGTGATCGTTCCGGTCGGAGGCGGCGGTCTCGCCGCCGGCGTGGCGACCGCCGTCAAGGCGTTGCAGCCTTCGTGCCGGGTGTTCGGCGTCGAGCCGCAGGGTGCCGACTCGATGCATCGCAGCTTCGAAGCTGGAAGCCCGCAGCGCATCGAAAGCGTCAACACCGTCGCCGACAGCCTGGGAGCGCCCCACGCCGCGCCGTACTCGTTCGCGCTGTGCCGCCGCTACATCGACGAACTGGTGCTCGTCACCGACGACTCGCTGGTGGCGGCAATGCGGCTCCTCCTGACCGAGCTCAAGCTTGCAGGGGAGCCCGCCACCGCAGCGTCCACGGCCGCCTTGTGGGGGCCGCTGCGAGAACGGCTGGCCGGACGGCGAGTCGGGCTCGTCGTCTGCGGCGCCAACATCGATCCGGCGAGTTTCGCGCGTCTGATCCACCCGTGATCGACCGATTGCGACGTTTATTGTCGCTCGCTGCGCTATAATTCCGGCGCCTCTCGGGCGCTCGCTCCATCGGTGTTCCGGTGGCCGTCTGCCGTTCCGTGCTTTCGGGGGTCCCATGAAACGTCACGCCATTCTCTGCCTCCTCGCTTTCCTGGCGGTCGTCGCCGTCTCGGCGGACGACTACACCCTCCACCTGGGCGATCGATCGTTCGACCCTCTCGCCGGACCGCCCGCCGGCGAGCCCCTGTCGGATTCCTGGTTCCGGACCTCGCCCGGCGCGGACCTCCACCTCGTTCAGTTCCTGGGGCCGATCGACGACGCCTCCCGGGAGGATCTGCTGCGCAACAGGCTGGAGATCGTCCAGTACATCCATCCGTTCAGCTACATTGTCTGGGGAGACGCGAGCGCCGTCGAGTCGGCACGCCGGCACTCCGAGCGGATCCGCTGGAGCGGGCCCTTCTACCCCGACTTTCGCGTACTCCCCCGCTGGCGTGGCGGTGACGGAGTGCAGTCGTATCACGGGCTCTTCTATCGGCACGATCGCCTCGACCTGACGATCGAGGCGCTCCACAAGCTGGGCGCGAGGATTCTCGACAGCGCGTGGATCGATGATCGCTTCCTCGAGGTGCGCTTCGAGCTGAGACCGGACCTGCTGTCGGAGGCGGCGAGCCTTAGCGGCACCTACACCATCCAGCCGACGCCGACCGACGGCGGGCTGCGCTCGGAGATGAGCAGCCAGGTCAACGTCAACAACGTCAACGGCTCCAACTTCGCCTTCGCCGGCTACTGGAACTGGCTGACCTCGGTCGGCCTCGACGGCAGCGGTGTGACGATCGCCAACGTCGACGGCGGCGTGCAGGACTCGCACCCGGACCTCGTGAATCGTTTCCTGCCATGCGTCGGCGACACCTGCAGCACGACGAGCAGCGGCCACGGCACCCATACCGCCGGCATCATGGCGGGTGACGGCACGAGCGGGGTCACCGACTCGAGCGGCTTCCTGCGTGGCCTCGGGGTCGCGCCCGGGGCGAATCTGATCGAACAGCGCTACAGCGGTCACTACACCCAGGCCGGAGGCATGCTCAAACTGATGCGTCAGTCGTGGCAGAACGGCGCGCTGCTGTCGGGCAACAGCTGGGGCCCGGCCGGTTCGCCGCGTGGCTACGACAACCACACCATGCAGGTGGACATCGGAGTCCGCGACGCCGACAACACGGTCGCCGGGAACCAGCAGTTCACCTACGTGTTGTCGATCATGAACGGCAACGGAGGCACCAGCACGCAGGGAACTCCCGACGAGGCGAAAAACCTCTTCGGTGTCGGCTCGACGAAGATGCAGTACTCGAGCGGCGCGCAGGATCCGAACATCGACGATCTCTCCGCCAACTCGGCGCACGGGCCGGCGCTCGACGGCAGGCACCTCCCGGATCTCGTCGCGCCGGGGTGCCGGGTCGATGCCACCTATCCGACCAACAGCTACGGACTGCTGTGTGGCACGAGCATGGCGTCGCCCCAGGTTTCCGGAGCGGTGGCGCTCTTCATCGAACGCCATCGCGGACATTACGACGGCGCGGACCCGAGCCCGGCCCTCGTCAAGGCCACCTTCCTGGCCGCGGCGCGTGACCTCGCGGGACACGACGACGCCGACGGAGGCACTCTCGGCCACCCGTTCGACAGCCGTCAGGGATGGGGCCGGATGGACCTCGAGCGAGTCCTCGACCCTCAGGAGGGCGTGCTGCTCTGGGATCAGAGCGCGCTGCTGCAGGCGACCGGCCAGCAATGGCAGACGACCATCGAGGCTGATGACCCGGGTCGACCGGTCGACATCATGCTCGTATGGACCGACGCTCCCGGTCACGGACTCGGCGGAGCGACGCCGGCCTGGAACAACGACCTCGATCTGACGGTGATCGATGGCGGTTCGACCTTCCGCGGCAACCACTTCGCCTCGAACGGTCTCTCGACGACCGGCGGGAGCGCCGACGGCGCCAACAACACCGAAGGCGTGTTCCTAGCCCCCGGCCCCAGCCGGCCGCTGACCCTGCGTGTCACCGCCGCCAACATCAACTCGGACGGCGTCCCCGGCAACGGTGACCCGACCGATCAGGACTTCGCGCTCGCCTGCTACAACTGCCGGCAGGTCCCGCGCATCATCGACGGCAACTCCTGATCCCGATCGTCGAGCGCCGTGACGCACTCGGCCGGCGTCCGACACTCAGGACACAGGCGGGAAGTTCAACCGGACGACCGATCATCGGTCCGTCCGGCCGCCCTTGCGTAGAATCCCGGTTCACCCTCGTCGACGGCCGCACGATCCAGATGGCGGTCCGTCGCCCGAACCGGGAGGTCCCATGCGTCCACGAATCTCCGTAGCGCTGCTGTCGCTCGTTCTCTGTGTGCCCCTTGGTGCGATCCTCGACTCCGCCTTCGCGGCCGCCCCGGCTGCCTCCCCTGACGAGGAGAGAGCCGAGACCGCGGACACCGTAGAGCCACCCGACGATCAGACCGAGGAGGATTGGGACGTCTCGAACCCTCCCGGCGAGTGGCGCTCGGTCACCATCGACACGACCGAGACCACCTGGTCGAACGTCGATGTGAGCCCCGACGGCGAGACGCTGCTGTTCGACATGCTCGGCGACCTCTACACCGTGCCGATCGCCGGCGGCATGGCGTCCGCGCTGACCGAAGGGATCGAATGGAACATCCAGGGGCGCTACAGCCCCGACGGCACGGAGATCGCGTTCATCTCCGACCGCGACGGAGCCGACAACATCTGGGTGATGGCGGCCGACGGCAGTGACGCGCGCCAGGTCAGCAGCGAGAGCGAGGATCTGATCTACAACCCCTGGTGGAGCCCCGACGGCGACTACATCGTCGCCAAGAAGGGCATCGTCGGAACGCGCTCGATCCCGGGCGGCGAAATCTGGCTGTACCACGCGTCCGGCGGCGACGGAGTCCAGCTCGTGGAGAGATCCCACGGACCGCAGAGTCAGAAGAATCTCGCCGAACCCTCGCTCTCCGTCGATGGCCGGTACCTCTTCTACAGCCAGGACACGACGCCGGGCCGGGTCTGGCAGTACAACAAGGACTCGACCGGTCAGATCTTCGTGGTCCAGCGGCTCGATCTCGAGACGGGAGTGCGCGACACCTTCGCCAGCGGTCCGGGCGGCGCCATCCGCCCGACCCCGTCGCCCGACGGCACCCGGCTCGCCTTCGTGAAGCGGGTCCCGGGCCTCACGAGCGCGCTCTACCTCAAGGATCTCGAGAGCGGCAAGGAGTGGGCGATCCATCGCGGTCTCGAGCGCGATCTCCAGGAGACGAACGGCAATCAGGGCAACTACCCCGCCTTCGCCTGGACGCCCGACAGCCGTGCCATCGTCTTCTGGTCGGGTGGCGGCTACCACCGAATCGATGTCGAGTCGCGGCAGGTGACGGAGATCCCGGTACGGATTACCACCGAGCGCCGGATGCAGGAGACGCTGCGGGTCCCGGTGGAGGTCGCTCCCGACGAAGCGAAGATCCGGATGCTGCGCTGGGCGCAGTACACGCCGGACCGCAGCCGGGTCGTCTTCCAGGCGCTGGGACATCTCTGGGTCCACGAAGTCGCCTCCGGCGAGCGGCGGCGGCTGACCCGCCAGAGCGATCACTGGGAGTTCCACCCGCGGGTGTCGCGCGACGGCCGCCGGGTCGTCTACACGACCTGGAGCGATCAGGGGCTCGGCAGCGTGCGGGTCGTCCCGATCGGCGGCGGCGAAGGTCGCACTCTGACCGAGAATCCGGGTCACTACGTCGAGCCGGCCTTCTCGCCCGACGGCGAGACCGTGGTCTTCCGCAAGATCACCGGTGGATACCTGCTGTCGCCCCTCTGGTCGCTCGAACCGGGCCTCTACCGGGTGCCCGCCGACGGATCCGCAGCGCCCGAGCGGATCCTCGATCGCGGCGCACGTCCGCATTTCGGTGCCCGCGAGGACCGGATCTACTTCGCCGAAGACGGCGAGGACCAGGAGTTGATTCTCAAGAGCGTCAACCTCTCGGGGCACGACGAGCTCACCCACGCCCGCGGTACGGGCATCACCGAGTTCGAGGTCTCTCCGGACGGCCGCTGGGTCGGCTTCAGGCAGTCGTACGACGCGTTCGTGGCGGCGTTCCCGCGGGCGGGCGGCGCCCTATCGCTCGACGGCTCCGGCGGGGGCCTGCCGGTGTCGAAGGTCTCCGGCCGCTCGGGAGAGTTCCTCCACTGGTCGGCGGACGGAACGACGCTCTCCTGGGCCAACGGTGCGACCCTCTACTCGCGGCGGCTGAACGACGCCTTCGGCTTCTTCGCCGACTCGCCGGAAGAGCTCCCGGAACCGGCAGAGGAGGGCCTCGACCTCGGCTTCGCGATCGATGCCGATCGGCCATCCGGCATGCTCGCCCTCACAGGTGCGCGCGTCGTCACCATGCGCGGCGCTCGCGACGGTCAGCAGGAGGTCATCGACAACGGCGTGGTGCTCGTGGAAGGGAACCGGATCACGACCGTCGGACCGGCCGCGGAGGTCGCCGTGCCGGAAGAGGCGACCGTCGTCGAGCTCGACGGGCGCACCATCGTGCCCGGCTTCATCGACGTCCACGCGCACGGGGCGATGGCCCGCTCGGGCCTGCAGCCGCAGCAGAACTGGCTTCAGTACTCGAATCTCGCCTTCGGCGTGACGACGATCCACGACCCATCGAACGACACCGCCAGCATCTTCTCGGCGGCCGAGCTGCAGCGCGCCGGCCTCACCCTGGCGCCTCGGATCTTCTCGACAGGCACCATCCTCTACGGCGCCAGAGTTCCCGGTTTCTCGAGCAAGGTCGACTCGCTCGACGACGCCCGGTTCCACGTTCGGAGGCTCAACGACGTCGGCGCCTTCACCGTCAAGAGCTACCAGCAGCCGCGGCGCGATCAGCGCCAGCAGATCCTCGCCGCGGCGCGCGAGCTCGGAGTGATGGTCGTCCCGGAAGGGGGGATGAACTTCCAGCACAACATGACCGAGATCATCGACGGGCACACCGGCATCGAGCACTCGCTGTCGCTCGCCCGCGGGTACGAAGACGTGCTGCAACTGTGGTCGCAGAGCGGGACCGGTTACTCGCCGACGTTCGGTGTCGCTTTCGGCGGCATGTCGGGTGAGTTCTACTGGTACGACCGTACCGAGGTGTGGAAGAACGAGCGCCTGCTGCGTTACGTTCCGCGCTTCCTTGTCGAACCGCGGGCGATCCGCCGCCAGACGGCACCGGACGACCACTACAACCACATCGACGTCGCCCGGTTCGCCAAGGCGCTGCGGGATCGCGGTGTCGGCGTGATGATCGGCGCCCACGGCCAGCGGGAGGGGCTCGCCTCGCACTGGGAGATGTGGATGATGGAACAAGGCGGAATGTCGCCGTGGGAGGCACTGCGTGGAGGCACCCTCGACGGCGCCTGGTATCTCGGTCTCGACGGCGACATCGGGTCGATCGAGCCGGGCAAGCTCGCCGACCTGGTCGTCATCGACGGCGACCCGCTGGTTGACCTGAAGCGCTCCGAGTACGTCACGCACACGATGATCAACGGCCGTCTCTACGACGTTTCGACGATGACGCAGATCGGCAGCGGGACCTCCACCCGGGAACCGTTCTTCTTCGAGCTCGAGGGCGGCGACACGTTGCCGCCGGCGACCTCGACCTGGCTGCGGCGGCTCGGTGAGCAACACGGCTGGGTGCACGGAGAGACCCGGCCGTGAACTCAGAGCGCCCGGCGACCCCGTCGCTGGCCCGGGTGCGGGGCCTGGAGCGACCCGACCCGGCATTGTGGACCTACTACATCGTCTTCTCGCTGGTCGCGGGACCGCTCTTCTGGCTTTTCCTCATCTTCCTTCGCTTCCGGTACCGGTCGTTGCGCTACGGCTTCGACGAAGAGGGAGTCTCGATGCGCTGGGGAGTGCTGTTCCGTCGCGAGATCCACCTCACCTACGCCAGGATCCAGGACATCCACCTCGTCAGCAACGCCGTCGAGCGCTGGCTCGGCCTCGCGCGCATCCAGATCCAGACTGCGAGCGCCAGCGCGAAGGCGGAGATGACGCTCGAAGGACTGCCGCAGTTCGAGGAGGTGCGCGACTTCCTCTACTCGAAAATGCGGGGCCTCGCCGACGAGGAAGAGCACAGCCCGACGGCGGCGGCGCTCGAAGCGGCGACGGAGGAGCTGCGGGCGATCCGGCGTCTCCTGGAGGAGCGCCGGGCGCCTGACGACACGGCGCCTGACGACACGGTCGGGCTCGAACCTTGATCGACCGCCTTCGCTCCCTGCTGCTGCGGCTCTACCGCGTGCCGCCGCCGCCCGACCTCCCGTCCGGCCGTGCCGAGTCGGCCAGGGTCTTCCGAGCGGCGCCGGGCTACTTCCGCTATCGGCTCACCGAGTGGGGGCTCCGCCAGCTCGGCGCTCTCGCGGGCATCGTCTTCGGCCTCTTCTTCGGCTCGATGCTGCCGGAGCAGCTCGACGCGCTGATCGGCCGCTACGTGCGCGGGCTCGAACTGCTCGCCCTGGGGCTGTTCGCGATCCAGCTCGTCCTCTCCTACGCCGTCCGGCGCCTCGACTACGAGTTGCGCTGGTACGCCGTCACCGATCGAAGCCTGCGGGTGCGCGAAGGGATCTTCCGCATCCGCGAGCAGACGGTGAGCTTCGCCAACGTGCAGAACGTCAGCGTGCGCCAGGGGCCGCTGCAGCGCTTCTTCGGCATCGCCGATCTCGAGATTCGCACGGCGGGCGGCGGCGGCCAGAACGACCTCGAGAAGGACGGCAAGCAGCACGACCTCCACAAGGCGGTCTTCCGCGGAGTCGATGACGCCGAGTCCCTGCGCGACCGCATCCTGCGCGACCTGAGGCGGCTTCGGGACGCCGGCCTGGGCGACGAGAAAGAGACCGAGTCCGCGGCTAAACTCGAAGTCCGGGCTGCGACAGCGCTCGAGCACGAAGCACGAGCGCTGCGACGGACTCTCGAAGCGGCGGCACGATAACCGGCCGCGCCCGGGGCCTGGCCGGCGGCAGCCGGGACGTCAGCCGGGACGTCAGCGGGGTCTCAGCAGAACCACGGTCGCCCCGCCGGCGGCGCCGAGCGGGCCGGCAGAGGTGAAGGCGACGATCTCGGCGGCCAGCGGCGGGGATCCCAGCCAGCCTCGAACGGCATTCCGCAGAATCGGCCCGGCGGCAGAACGAAGCCCCCGGCCATGGACCACCCTGAGCACCCGCTGCCCCGCCCTGCGGGCCCGTCGCACCTCCTCGAGCAGCACGAGACGGGCGGACTCCTCACTCTCTCCATGAAGATCGACCACGCGATCGACCTTCCACTCACCAGCCTCCAGCTTGCGCAGCTGGAGCGAGTCTCCGCGCGCGGCCAGCCCCTGGTGGTACTCCCCCCACGTCTCGACTTCAATGCGAGGAGCGCTGGACGATCGGGAAGGCGCGTGGGCACGCCTCCCTCGCGGACGCCGCCTCTCAACCCGCTGCGGCCCCCCGTCGAGCGGTGTCACCCCGGCGAGCGCGTCTCGCAGTTCTTCCAACTCGTCGTCGGGTGCCATGGTCTCCCGGGACTTGCCGGGCCTCAGGATCTCTCGAAGAGGCCGTGGCGCAGGAAGTGTGAGGTCTGCCGCGCGACGTCCGACGCCGCCATGAGGAAGGTGTGGCTGTGCGGGACCACCAGATGGTCGCGCAGGTTGGGCAGCTTCGTGCTTTCGACGGTCACGGTGCCGTCGTGATCCTCTTCGAACATCAGCGGGCCGAGCGGGTTGACCCACCGGTTGCCGGCGATGACGCCGACCTCCGCATCGGGCACCTCGAGGGTGCGAGGCAGACTCCCCTCCTCGGTCCCGAGCTCGGCCGCCAGGTCACCGAACGCCGCCCGGAACAATTTCCAGCTGCCGACGACGTCGACGATCTCGGTCCCCTGGTTTGGCGGAGCGAGCATCACCATCCGATCGCCACTGCGCTGATGCCGCCCCATGTAGGCGCGCGCCAGGAGGCCGCCGAGGGAGTAGGTGACCCAGTACAGCGGTCGCGACCCGACGAGGTCGCGCTTGTCGAGCTCCGCCTCGACCGACCCGAGTGCATGATGGAGCGAGCGGGGCCTCGACGGGTAGCCGATGTTGTGTACGACGTATCCGTCCCGCCGCAGCCGACGCTCGATCCGCGCCATCGACCAGCGTCCCCGCGCGAGACCGTGGAGCAGCACGACCGGCTGCTCACCGGCCGACTCCGATCGGCGCCGCAGCCGAGGTCTCCTTGCCGCCCGAAGGTGCCTCACGCTCCCATCAGACCCTGAATCTCCCCATCGACGAGATCCATCGACTCGGCCTGCGGCTCACGCGGCAGGCCTGGCATCCTCATGACGTCACCGAGAAGGGGGATCAGGAAACCGGCACCCGCCGAGAGCTCGAACGAACGAACGGTGACGGCGAAGTCCTCGGGACGACCGGCGATGCGCGGGTCGTCGGTGAGCGACGTGGGCGCCTTGGCGATGCACACCGGCAGGCCGCCGTAGCCGAGATCCTCGAGCCGCGCCAGATCCTTGTCCGCGAGCTTGGAGTACACCACCTCGCGGGCGCCGTACATGGTGCGGGCGACCTTGTCGATCTTGTCGCGCACTGGCTCGGACCAGTCGTAGAGCGGCGTGAAGCGGGACGACTGAGTCTCGGCATGCTCGACCAGCGTGCGGGCGAGCTCGGTGGCGCCGTCGCCACCCTCGGCGAAGTGGTTCGAGACGGCGAACGGCACCCCCGCCTCGGCACAAGCGCTCTCGACCGCCGAGATCTCCTCCGAGCTGTCGGTATGAAACCGGTTGAGAGCGACGACCGGGATCTGGCCGAAGGCGCGGATGTTCTGCACGTGCTTGTGAAGATTCGGCAGCCCCCTGGCGACGGCGTCAGGATTGTCCTCTCCGAGACGTCTGGCCGGCACGCCGCCGTGGCGCTTGAGGGCTCTCACCGTAGCGACCAGCACGACGGCGGCGGTCTCGAGGCCGGCCGACTGGCACTTGATGTCGAAGAACTTCTCTGCTCCGAGGTCGAAGCCGAAACCAGCCTCCGTGATCGCCCAGTCGGAGTGTGCGAGCGCCATCCGCGTAGCCAGCACCGAGTTGCAGCCGTGGGCGATATTCGCGAACGGCCCGCCGTGGATGAACGTCGGAACTCCCTCGATCGACTGCACGAGGTTGGGCAGGATCGCGTCGCGCAGCAGCACCATCAGCGCCCCGACGGCACCGAGATCTCGCGCAAGGACCGGCTCCTCCTGGTAGGTGAAGCCGACGAGAATCTTGCCGAGGCGTCGTCGCAGGTCGTCCTCGTCCTGCGCCAGACAGAGAATCGCCATGATCTCGGAAGCCGGGGTGATGTCGAACCCGGTCTCGCGCGGTACCCCCTGGAGCTTCCCGCCGAGGCCGACCACGGTGTGGCGCAGCGCCCGGTCGTTGAGGTCGATCACTCGCCGCCACAGCACCCGCCGCGGGTCGAGATCGGGCTCCTTGCGATGGTAGATGTGGTTGTCGACAATCGCCGACAGCAGGTTGTTGGCGCTCGTGATCGCGTGAAAGTCGCCGGTGAAGTGAAGGTTGATGTCGACCGTAGGGACGACGATCGAACGGCCACCGCCGGTGGCGCCTCCCTTCTTGCCGAAGGTCGGGCCGAGCGACGGCTCGCGCAGAGCCAGGCAGACCTTCTTTCCGATCTTCGCCAGCCCCTGCGCGAGGCCGATCGAGGTCGTCGTCTTGCCCTCGCCTGCGCTCGTCGGCGTGATGGCCGAGACTAGGACGAGTCGTCCCTGAGGGCGGCCCTCGAGGGCGGCGAGACGCACCTTTGCCTTGTCGCTACCGTACGGGACGAGGTGATCGTCGGCGATTCCGAGGTCGCGAGCGACTTCGGTGATGGGGCGGATGGCTGTCAAGGGCGACTCCTTTCGGCTGATGCGTGCCGATCATAGACGAGGAGGCGAGCATGTCCGCGAGGCGCTGCTAGAGTTTCGCGATCGTGAGGCGCCGGTGTCAGCGACCGGCACGGCTCCCGGGTTCGAGACCTCTTCCATGACAGAGATCAAGCCGCTGCTCGAAGTCGACGGACTCAGAACCGAGTTCGGCGGCACGGCGATCGCCGTCGACGACGTCAGCTTCTCGATCGAGCCCGGACGCACGCTCGGGCTGGTCGGCGAGTCCGGTTCCGGGAAATCCGTGACTTCTCTGTCGGTGCTCGGACTGCTTCCGGACAACGCCCGTCTCACCGCCGGCAGCGTCTCCTGGCTCGGTCGCGACCTGGTGAGGCTTCCGCCGCGCGAGCTGCGTCCGATCCGCGGCGCCGAGATTGCCATGGTGTTTCAGGAGCCGGGCGCCGCCCTCAACCCGGTCTACAAGGTCGGGCAACAGGTGGCCGAGACGATCCGTCTTCACGAGCGCACATCGCGGCGGGAGGCGGCCGAGAGGGCCGTAACACTGTTCGAGGAGGTCGGCCTTCCGGGGCCGGCCGAGAGGTACCACTCGTTTCCGCATGAACTCTCCGGCGGCCAGAAGCAGCGAGTGATGATCGCGATGGCGCTCGCCGGGTCGCCGAGGCTGCTGATCGCCGACGAGCCGACGACCGCGCTCGATGTGACGCTGCAGGCTCAGATTCTCGAACTGCTCCGCCGGCTGCGCGACGAGCGCGGGATGGCGATGCTCTTCATCACCCACGACCTGGGGGTTATCGCCGAGATCGCGGACGATGTCGCGGTGCTCTTCCAGGGCAAGCTGGTCGAGACGGCGCCGGTGCTCGAACTCTTCGAGCGGCCGCGGCATCCCTACACCCGTGGGCTTCTCGCCTGCCGCCCGAGACTCGACACGACCTTCCGGCGGCTACCGACCGTCGGCGACTTCCTCACGGCGGAGCGGGACGGTGGAGCGCTCGACCTCGCCTCCTACGAATCGGCCGGGCGGCCCCGGCGCCTCCACCCCGGGTTCGACTCAGGCGGTGACAGCGAAGCCACCTTCGTCGAAGAAGGCGAGACTCCCCTGCTCTCGATCCGAGGCCTGGAGGTGGAGTATCCCGGTCGGCAGAGCTGGTTGCGTGGCGGCTCGCCGCCGGTCCGGGCGGTCGATGCGGTCGATCTCGACATCTACCGCGGCCAGACGGTCGGGCTCGTCGGCGAGTCGGGTTGCGGCAAGACGACCCTCGGACGAGCCGTCCTGCGACTGATCGAGCCGACCGCCGGGTCGGTGATGTTCGACGGCGTGGATCTGGCGACGTTGCGCGGAAAAGTGCTTCGGAGATCCCGCCGTCGCTTCCAGATGATCTTCCAGGACCCCTACGGTTCGCTCAACCCGAGGATGCGAGTCGGCGCCCTGCTGACGGAGCCGATGGCGGTCCACGGAATCGGTGACAGCCGAAGCGACCGTCGAGAACGAGCAGCCGCCCTGCTTGCCGAAGTTGGGCTGGAGGCCGATCACCTCGAACGCTACCCGCACGAGTTCTCCGGCGGGCAGCGGCAGCGCATCGCCATCGCCCGCGCGCTCTCCGTCGATCCGGATCTCGTCATCTGCGACGAGTGCGTCTCGGCGCTCGACGTCTCCGTCCAGGCCCAGGTCCTCAACCTCCTCAAGGACCTCCAGGAGGAGCGCAACCTCGCCTACCTCTTCATCAGCCACGACCTCTCCGTCGTCCGCTTCGCCTCCGACATGATCGCCGTCATGAGAGCCGGCCGCCTCGTCGAGTTCGGCGCCGCCGAGCGGATCTACTCCGCCCCGCGACACCCCTACACCCGCCAGCTCATCACCGCGGTGCCAGACGATTCCATCGAGTCCCTGCGCCGACGCGTCGCAACGCGGCACAAGACGCAGTAGAGAAGAAACAAAGTGCCACACGATTGCCGACCACGACTGGTAGCAAGGGCTCCGGTGGAGGTCCGCCGGCGCGAGCCACTCTTCATGCGGAGCGTAAGGCGCGGCCTTCGCGCGCCCACCGCCCGTTCCGATGGGCTGACGACAGCACCAAGTAGCGCCGGAGAAGCAGAAGGCAGCTGCCGACGGGCCAGGTCTCTGTGAAGCCCTCGCCTCTACCTTCCCGGTCGTCCAGCTAGCGCGGAGTTCCGGCGATCCTGCTGTCGTCGCTAGGACGGTCAGACACTGCGGTCACACCTGCATCCGAACGAAACTCAGGGCAGGAGGGAAGCAACCGCATGGGAAGCGAGCCTCCCTCCCCTCAAGCAGTTCCTCGCGTGCCTCACGGTAGGCGATGACCGCCAGCCGATAGGCGTTCTCGAGAGACTGTCTGACCTCCCGCTCGATGGCGTGGAACCGAGGTGCGGGCCTCCATGACGCAGGCCCTTTCGGACGATCATGAGGATGCTGTCGAAGGATCGCCCTCCTCCCCAGGACCTTTCTCGGCGCCTCGTCCTCGATCTCCTTGACGAGCCTCCTCACCTCTGCTCTCCATTCGGCGTCCGGAGTACCTTCCCAGCACGGCAGCGGCGTGAGCTTCAGACGATGGCGAGTCGTGAACCGAGCTTCGGGCCCTGCTCCTCGCCCTCCTTTGGCACGGTACTGAGACGTCCTGTCGATCCAGACTCCTTCGACCTCTTCGTCCTGCATCAGTGCTCTCGTGGACGTCGCACCGGGCCAATGCCGAGGAGAGGCGACGAGCCCCTCCTTGCAGCCCTGCGAGAGCAGATACCGGAGCCGGCGAACCTGATCTACCCTCGTGTCCGACACCCTGATGCCCACATAGCGCCTGCCCCACACCTTCTCACCCCAGTCATGCAGCCGACAGACCTCTCGCGCAATCTTCGAGTTCACGTAGCGCATGAAGTCGGCAAGCTGCTTGCCGTCGGTCGGATAGAGCAGGAGGTGGCAGTGGTTCGAGAGGTAGATGAAGGCGCAGACCCTCATCCCGTACCGCTCCTGCCCTCGAGCGAGGGCTCCTATGACGATCGCGTTGAGGGCCGGCGACGGCCGAAGGAGGAATCTGCGCTGAAGTACGCGGCAGGTAACTTCTACCAGAGCCTCTGAAGGGAGGTATCGCAGCGGGCGTGCCATCACACCAGCCAGACGGCATCGCACACCCGGATCTCACAGCGGATGAGAACCTCGTTGTCTGGATTCGTGTGGCACCTACTCTGCGGGCACCTACTCTGCGGGCGCACCTACTCGGCCGGCGGACATTCGTGTGGCACCTTCCCCACTGCACCTGCTCGGGGCAACGCTCGGCGGCGGAGTGTTGACGGCGATCTCGGCGGTCGGGGACAATGGGGATTCACAAACCGCTGCGCCGGAAACCGTCGGTCCGGCCGCGTCTCGTTTCGTCGAGTCCCGGTCAGCGGGATGTGTGATTGAGCTTGTGATTTTTTTCACAAGCAGACAGAATCGCCTCTCAGCCACCCGGCTCACAGCACTGGAACCAGATACGAATGGCCCACCACAGAACGCGTACCGGGATCGACCTCCCGATCACGGGCAGCCCTGAAGCCATCGTCGAGGATGCCCGCCAGGTCGCCCGCGTCGCCGTCCTGGCCCACGACTTCGTCGGCCTCAAGCCGACGATGAAGGTCGGCGTCGGCGACTCGGTACAAAGAGGGCAGGTCCTGTTCGAGGACAAGAAGACTCCCGGCGTGCTCCACACCTCCCCGGCCGACGGCAAGGTGGTCGGAGTCCACCGCGGCGACCGGCGAGCACTGCAGTCGGTCGTCGTCGAGCTCACGGCGGCGGAGCGCGGCGGCAAGGGAGGTGCCAGTCGATTCCGCGCCTTCTCCGGTCAGCATCCGAACGCGATGACCGGTGACCAGGTTCGGGCACTGCTGGTCGAGTCCGGGCAGTGGGTCGCCCTGCGGCGCCGGCCGTTCAGCCGGGTTCCCGAACCCGACTCCACTGCCGCGGCGATCTTCGTCAATCTCACCGACTCCCACCCCCTTTCCCCCGATCCGCGACAGGTGATCGCCGGTCGCGAAGGAGACCTGGAGCGCGGCCTCACCGCCCTCGGCAAGTTGACCGACGGGCCGGTCTTTGTCTGCACCCACACCGGATTCACTCCGACGCTGCCCGCGGGCGACTTCCGGCACGAGCAGTTCTCCGGCCCCCATCCCTCCGGCACGGCCGGCTACCACATCCACCAACTTGCACCCGCGAGTCGCCAACGCACCGTCTGGTGGATCGGCTACCAGGAAGTGCTGGCGATCGGGCACCTTTTCGAGACCGGCAACCTCGACGTGCAGCGCACGATCGCACTGGCCGGGCCCGCGGTCGAGCGGCCGCGACTCCTTCGAACCCGCATCGGAGCCCACCTCGACGATCTGGTGCGCGGCGAGCTCGTCGAGGGTGACAACCGCGTCATCTCCGGCTCACCGCTCTACGGACGCAGGGCCATGGGCGAGATCCACGGCTTCCTCGGCCGGCATCACAACCAGGTGACCGTCCTGCGCGAGGGTCGGGAGCGCGAGTTCCTCGGTTGGCTGACGCCCGGCACCGACAAGTTCTCCGTCGTCAACGTGTTCGCCTCGAAGCTCCTGCCGGGCCGGAGGTTCCCCTTCTCCACCACCAAGAACGGCTCCGACCGCGCCATCGTCCCGATCGGCATGTACGAGAAGGTGTTTCCCTTCGACATCCCGCCCTCCTATCTGCTGCGCTCGCTCGCCGCCGGAGACCTGGAGCAGGCCGAGACACTCGGCGTCCTCGAACTCGACGAGGAGGACCTCGGAGTGCTGTCCTTCGTCTGCCCCGGCAAGCACAACTACGGCGAGTACCTGCGGTCGATGCTGACCACGATCGAGAAGGAAGGCTGATGAAGTTCCTGCGTAGGTTCCTCGATCGCCAGTCGAAGCATTTCGAGCCCGGAGGCAAGCTCGAGAAGTTCCATGCCCTATACGAGGCCCCGGACACGTTCCTCTACACCCCCGGGACGGTCACGTCGGGCTCGACGCACGTCCGCGACGCGCTCGATCTCAAGCGGATGATGATGACCGTCGTCGTGGCGCTCATCCCGACGATGTTCATGGCGATGTACAACACCGGCCTCCAAGCCCATCGGGCGATCACGGGCGGAGCACTGCCACTCGACACCTGGCAGACGACGGCGATGGAGCGTCTCGGTCTCGCCTTCAACCCGGCCGACATGCTCGCCTGCATCACCCACGGCGCTCTCTACTACCTTCCCGTGCTTCTCGTCACGTTCGTGGTCGGAGGCAACGCCGAAGCTCTCTTCTCCATCGTCCGCAAGCACGAGATCAACGAGGGCTTCCTCGTCACCGGCATGCTGCTGCCGTTGACCCTGCCGCCGACCATCCCTCTCTGGCAGGTCGCCCTCGGCGTCCTCTTCGGCGTCATCGTCGGCAAGGAGGTCTTCGGAGGCACCGGGATGAACATCCTCAACCCGGCACTCACGGCGCGCGCGTTCCTGTTCTTCGCCTACCCTGCGGAGATCTCCGGAGACAAGGTGTGGATCGCCGCCCAGACGAGCCCCGACGGTTACAGCGGCGCGACCTGGCTCTCGATCGCCGCCACGGACGGCGTGGCGGGTCTCGAGAAGGGACTGGCCTGGAAGGACGCGCTCGTCGGAACCATCCCGGGCTCGATGGGAGAGACCTCCGCCATCGCGTGCCTCATCGGCGCCGCCATCCTGGTGCTCTCCGGCATCGGCTCGTGGCGCATCATGGTGTCGCTCGTCATCGGCACCTTCGCCACGACCGCCCTGCTCAATGCTGTCGGCTCCGAGACCAACCTGCTGATCAACGTGCCGTTCCACTGGCAGATCGTCCTCGGCGGCTGGGCCTTCGGCGCCGTCTTCATGGCAACCGACCCCGTCTCGGCGGCCCACACGAACGCCGGCAAGTACATCTACGGCTTCCTCGTCGGTGTCATGGCGATCGTCGTGCGGGTGCTCAACCCCGCCTATCCGGAGGGGATGATGCTCGCCATCCTTTTCATGAACGTATTCGCCTCGACGATCGACCACTTCGTCGTCCGCGCGAACATCAAACGTCGACAGGCCCGATATGCGGCATAGCGTCCTCTACACCCTGCTCTTCTCCGCCGGCCTCTGCGTGCTGTGCGCGGTGATGGTCTCGAGCTCCGCCGTCACTCTCAAGGAAGAGCAGGAGGCCAACAAGGTGCTCGATCGGCAGCTCAACGTGCTCGAGGCGGCCGGACTGATCGCCGCCGGCGAAAAGCCGGCAGGCGACGAGCTCGCCGCCAAGTCGGCACGCCTCGAGGCGGTGCTCGTCGACCTCGCCACCGGCGAAGAGGCGGAAGGCGACACTCAGACCTACGACCAGCAGAAAGCCAAGAAGGACCCGGCCCGCTCGCGAGCGGTCGAGAGCAATCCGGCTCGGGTCAACCGGGTGCCCGAACTGGCGCTCGTCTACAAGGTCCTCGACGACTCCGGCGCCCTCGACAAGGTGGTGCTGCCGATCGAGGGCTACGGGCTGTGGGGCACGCTCTACGGCTATCTGGCGCTCGATGACGACACCGACACCGTGGTCGGCATCACCTACTACGAGCACAAGGAGACGCCCGGGCTCGGAGGCGAAGTCGACAACCCGAGATGGAAGGCGCTGTGGCCCGGCAGGGAGGTGTTCGACGACTCCTGGCAACCCGCCCTCGAGGTGGTCAAGGGGCTGGCGCCGCCGGCCTCAGAGGCGCCGCTCCAGGTCGATGGCCTCTCCGGGGCGACCATCACCAGCCGCGGGATCACCAACATGCTCGACTTCTGGCTCGGTCCCGATGGGTTCGGCCCGTACCTCGAGAAGCTGCGCCTCGCCAACGACGATCGTCCCAGCGCCGAGAGGAGCGCCGCCTGATGGCCGACAAGAACTCGCAGATCGTCCTCGATCCGATCTTCACGAACAACCCGATCGCCCTTCAGGTCCTGGGCATCTGTTCGGCGCTGGCCGTAACGACCAAGCTCGAGACCTCGGTGGTCATGTCGGCCGCCGTGATCGCCGTGCTGTCGGCCTCGAACGTCTCCGTGAGCCTGCTGCGCAATCACATCCCGTCGAGCATCCGCATCATCGTCCAGCTGACGATCATCGCCTCGTTCGTGATCGTCGCCGACCAGGTTCTCAAGGCTTTCCTCTTCGACGTCTCCAAGCAGCTCTCGGTCTTCGTCGGCCTCATCATCACGAACTGCATCATCATGGGGCGCGCCGAGGGATATGCGATGCAGAACTCGCCGGGCAAGAGTCTTCTCGACGGCCTCGGCAACGGCTTCGGCTACGCCGTCGTACTCCTGATCGTCGGCTTCTTCCGTGAGCTGCTGGGCTCCGGAAAGATCTACGGCCATCCGGTGCTGCCCCTGGTCTCCGAGGGGGGTTGGTACGTCCCGAACGGCCTGATGGTGCTCTCGCCCGGGGCGTTCTTCCTCATCGCCTTCCTGATCTGGGGGCTGAGGACCTGGAAGCCCGAGCAGGTGGAGGAGGACTGATGGAACAGTACCTGAACCTCGCCATCAAGGCGATCTTCGTCGAGAATCTGGCGCTCGCCTTCTTCCTCGGCATGTGCACCTTCCTCGCCTGTTCCAAGAAGGTCGAGACGGCGATCGGGCTCGGAGCGGCGGTGATCTTCGTCATGACGGTCACGGTGCCGCTGAACAACCTCGTCTACTCCTACCTCCTCAAGGAAGGAGCGCTCTCCTGGGTCAACGAGTCTCTGGGTGGCTACGACCTTTCCTTCCTCGGGCTGCTCTCCTACATCGGCTCGATCGCCGCAGCGGTCCAGATCGTCGAGATGGCGCTCGATCGCTACGCTCCGGCGCTCTACACCACGCTCGGCGTCTTCCTGCCGCTGATCGCCGTCAACTGCGCCATCCTCGGCGCGTCGCTCTTCATGGTGGAGCGTGAGTACAACCTCACCGAGAGCGCCGTCTTCGGCTTCGGCTCCGGTGTCGGCTGGGCGCTCGCCATCGTGGCGCTCGCCTCGTGCCGGGAGCGATTGCGCTACAGCAACGTGCCGGAGGGTCTGCGCGGCCTCGGAATGGCCTTCCTTCTGACCGGCCTGCTCGCTATCGCCTTCCTGGCGTTCTCCGGGATTCAGCTCTGATGTCGACCATCCTCATCGGCGTTGCGATGTTCACGGCGGTCATCCTGTCGCTGGTGGCGATCGTACTCGCCGCGCGCGCCCGACTCGTGCAGTCGGGAGACGTCACGATCGAGGTCAACGGTGATCCGGATCTGGCGATGACCGTCTCCGCCGGCGGCACGCTGCTCGGTGCGCTGGCCGACAAGGGGATCTTCGTCCCGTCCGCATGCGGCGGGAAGGGGAGCTGCGGAGTCTGCAAGGTCAACGTCCTCGATGGCGGCGGGGCGATGCTGCCGACCGAGGCGGGGCACATCAGTCGCGGTGAGGCGCGGGAAGGCTGCCGTCTTTCTTGCCAGGTGAAGGTCAAGGGTGACATGTCGATCGAGATGGAGCCGGAGATCCTCGACGTCAAGCGGTGGACCTGCAAGGTGCGGTCGAACGACAACGTCGCCACCTTCATCAAGGAGCTGGTTCTGGAGCTTCCGGAGGGTGAGTCGGTGCCGTTCCGGGCCGGCGGCTATATCCAGATCGAATGCCCGCCTCACGTCGCGAAGTACGAGGATTTCGACGTCGCCGAGAAGTACCGCGAGGACTGGGACAAGTTCAATCTGTGGCGTTACGTGTCAGTGGTGGACGAGCCGGCGCAGCGGGCCTACTCGATGGCCAACTACCCGGAAGAGCGCGGCATGATCATGCTCAACGTCCGCGTCGCTTCTCCCCCGCCGAGGGCGCCGGAAGGCACTCCGCCGGGCGTGATGTCCTCCTATATCTTCAACCTCAAGCCGGGGGACGAAGTGGTGATCTCCGGGCCGTTCGGAGAGTTCTTCGCCAAGGACACCGACGCCGAGATGATCTTCATCGGCGGCGGGGCCGGCATGGCACCGATGCGGTCCCACATCTTCGACCAGTTCAAGCGCCTCGGCACCGATCGCAAGGTCTCCTTCTGGTATGGCGCGCGCAGCCGACGCGAGTCGTTCTACGAGGACGACTTCAACGAGATCGCCGCCGCGAACGACAATTTCGAGTGGCACCTGGCTCTCTCCGATCCGATGCCGGAAGACAACTGGAGTGGATATACGGGCTTCATTCACCAGGTGTTGCTCGACAATTACCTCAAGGACCACCCGGCGCCCGAAGACTGCGAGTACTACATCTGCGGCCCGCCGCTGATGCTCCAGGCGTGCCGGGAGATGCTCGACAGCCTCGGGGTCGAGCCGGAGAACATCCTCTTCGACGACTTCGGCGGTTGAGCCTGCCGAGAAGCGGTCGCAGCTCGCGTTCCGCTCGTATTCGCCTGGCACTCCTGCGCCGAGGAATGGGTGGAGGCCGTCGCATTCGTGTGGCACCTGCGTAAGAGGGGTGAAGTGAGGCCCACCTCCGCATCCCGCGGATTCGTGTGGCACCTTCGGGCGACCGGCCTGTTGATGGTTGGGTGGTTCGGGTTCGGCTGTGCGCCGGCTCCCGCGCCCGGTCCCGCTTCGTTCGTGGGAGAGGTGATGGGCACCACCTACTCGGTGAAGTTGGGGACGCCCGCCACCGAGGCCGAGCTGGAGGCGGCGAGGGATGCCGTCGACCAAGCCTTCCGCGCGGTGGATGACGCGATGACCACCTATCGAGCGTCCGAGGTGACTCGCTTCAACGACACTCCGTCGACCGAGCCGCAGCCCATGTCTCCTCCAACCCTGGACGTCCTCTCGATCGCACTTGATGTCTCGGCGCGGACGGGAGGAGCCTTCGACGTCACGGTCGCACCGCTGGTCGCAGCCTGGGGATTCGGGAGCGCGGCGCACCGTGGAGATCCGGATCCGACGACTCTCGAGACGGCGCGCGAGGTGGTGGGTGACGCTCACCTGAGCATCGATCGAGAGGCGGGAACCGCCGAGAAGGCCCTCCCGGGTCTCCAGATCGACCTTTCGGGCGTGGCCAAGGGGTACGCGGTCGACCGCGCGGCGGCGGCGCTGGAAGCGCTCGGATTCGTGTGGCACCTGATCGAGCTCGGGGGGGAGGTGCGGGCAGGGGGACGCCGGCCGGACGGCGCGGCGTGGACACTCGGGATCGAGCGTCCGGATGCGGCGCGCGGTGTCGTTCAGCGAGTCGTTCCCTTGAGGGATCTTGCGATGGCGACGAGCGGCGACTATCGGAACTATCGCGAAGTGGAAGGACGTCGAATCAGTCACGTCCTCGACCCGCGGACAGGAGGGCCGGCAACCCATCGCACCGCGTCCACGACCGTGCTTCATGACGAATGTGCCGTCGCCGATGCCGTCGCTACGGCGATGCTGGTCCTGGGAAGCGAAGAGGGGCTGGAAGTCGCGCGAGTCGAGGGGTGGGCGGTGCTCTTTCTGGACCGGACCGACGACGGCTTCGTCGAGCGCACCTCCGAGTCCTTCGATCGATTGCTAGAATCCGCTGAGCTTCCACTTCCCGTAGAGACAGAACGATGACACTCCTCCTCCTGACCCTGGCACTCTTTGCCGCCATCATGCTGGCGATGTCGGTCGGCGTCCTCGTCACGGGCCGCTGCCTGCGAGGTTCCTGCGGCGGTCCCGCGGTTCTCGACTCCGACGGTGAGCCGATCACCTGTGCCACCTGCCCGAACCGGGATCGACTCAAGCGCGAAGCTCTGGCGACCCTCGAAGGCGCTCACCGAGGAGAGTCGGGTTGAGCCAGCCGAGACTGCCCGCCGCCCGCGACTGGATGCGGGAACCGAGACTGCGCCTCGCTCCGGACGAGCCGATCTTCTCGGCGATTGAGAGGCTGGTCGGAGCGAATGTCACCGCCACCGCGGTGCTCGAGGACGGAGCTGTCGTCGGCATGTTCACGGAGAAGGACGCGATGCGCGCCGTTTCCTCGCTCCTCTACACCGAGACCGCCGAAGGGGCGACGGTGGGCGACCACATGTCGACCGACTTTCCTTCGTGTGAGCCGGGGATGGATTTCTTCCGCGTCGTGGAGCAGTTCCTGTGCTGCAACTTCCCTACCCTGCCGGTGATCGACAATGGGCGCCTCGTCGGTCTCGTCGAGCGAGCCGCAACCCTCAAGGTCGTCGAGTCCTACCGCACCGCAGTCGAGAAAGAGCGTGCTGCGGAGGCGCGAGTCGCCGGACGCCAGGCCGATCGTCCGGGCAGCATCGGGGAGCGCCAGCAGGCGGCCGCCAACACGTCGCGCGATCAGCTCGTCAGACTCTTCAGCCGGCGCAAGAACTGACGAGCTCGTGCCGCGGCGCAGCCCTGTCCTGGCCGGACTGATCGCGATCGCGGGAGCCCTCCCGCTCTCAGCCTCGACGGGAAGCGGAGACGGCTTCGTGCGCGGCGTGATCATCTCGTGCCCACGCGCCGGACAGATCTGGGGTACCCCAGCCATGAGTGAGGCGCTCGAAGAGATCACCTCCCTTGGAGCCAACTGGGCCTCGATCCACCCCTACGCCTGGGTCGGCACCGACGGGGCGATTCGATTCCGGCCCGCCGCCGAGACCGGCTACCTGGCCGACGCCGTCGAGCGCATGCGGCGGAGCGAGGTGCGGATCTTCTGGAAGCCTCACCTCGGCTACTGGGGCAGTTTCGAGTGGCGCGGATCGATCGACTTCGACACCGAGGAGAAGTGGCAACGCTTCTTCGCCGACTACCGTGCCTTCATCGTCGATCAGGCGGCCTTCGCCGAGCGTCACGGCATCGAGCTTCTCGCTGTGGGTGTCGAGTACGAACGGACGATGCATCGGGAAGACGATTGGCGTGCCGTCATCGCCGCCGTGCGAGCCGTCTACTCCGGCACTCTCACCTACGCCGCCAACTGGGACGGTGTCGGGAAGGTCGGCTTCTGGGACGCCGTCGATCTGATCGGCGTACACGGCTACTTTCCGCTCTCGGGTGAGGAGGATCCCGACGCAGGCAAGATCGAGCAAGGGTGGAGCCCCCACCTCCGGCAGCTCGCGGAGCTGTCCTCGCGCTTCGAGAAGCGAGTGCTCTTCGCCGAGATCGGCTACAACCGGGCGACTCACGCCGCCCGAGAGCCCTGGACGTACGGCAGCCACGACACCCCCGGCAATCGCCTCCTCCGCGAGCGGTTGATGGATGTCGCTCTCGCCCGGCTCGAGCAACAGGACTTCGTCGCCGGGATGTTCTGGTGGAAATGGATGCCGGGCGGCCGCAACGGACGGGACTTCTCTCTCAAGGAGGAGGAAGCACGTCGCGCACTGGCAAGGCATTGGGTCACGACCGCTACGATCGGAGGACTATGAGTCACAAGGAGAAGAGAGGAATGCGCGTCCTGGGGCTTGCGATATTGCTGATGACGTTGCCTGCCGGAGCGACTCGTGTTCTGGCCGGCCCGCACACGGACGCCCTGGGCAAGTGCCTTGTCGACTCGACGACAACTGAGGACCGCACAGCGCTCGTGAGATGGATGTTCTCGGCGGCTGCCAGCCATCCCGCCGTGCAGGACATCGTGTCGATCAGCAAAGAGCAGACAGATGGCGCCAACCGAAACATGGCCGAGCTCATCATGCGGCTGGTGACCGAGAGCTGCCGGACCGAGGCGGCTGACGCGTTTCGCTACGACGGTGCGGCAACCTTCGAGGCAAGCTTCAATGTCCTGGGCCAGGTCGCCGGGCGGGAGATGTTCACCAGCCCCGAAGTCGGCGCCGCCCTCGCGGGGCTCCAGGAGCACATCGACGAGAAGACACTGGAGGAGGCTCTCGAGATCGAAGCACAGGGGAGCACCGAGTAGGCTCACGATGCCCCCTGAGGATTGGAGCCCGCCTCTCACCGTATTCCACATCGCCGAAGGCGACGAGCACGCGGCTGCCGGGACTGTCTACACTCCCTCCGCGTTCGCCGCCGACGGCTTCGTGCACTGCTCCGAAGCCCACCAGGTGCTGTCCGTAGCCGAACGCATCTTTCGCGGCCGCGACGACCTGCTGCTGCTCGAGATCGCTCTCGACCGACTCGACTCCGACGACTCGTCTCCGACTCCGGTGCGATGGGAGAATCTGGAGGGCGGCAACGAGCTCTACCCTCACATCTACGGTCCGATTCCACTCGACGCCATCGTCGGAGTCGAACCGTTCGAGAAGGACTCGGCCGGCCGGCTGCAGCCGACTCCGAAGCTCTCCACACTCCTGGCCTCGCGCGGAGAGGGGCTTGCCCACAGTGCCTCCGCGGACGATCTGGAGTTCGTGCGAGCCTTCGAAGCCTGCGAGGTCGCCGAGCCGGACTTCGATCACCGCGCGCACGTCCGGCTGGCGTACGTCTACCTTTGCAGCCGTTCCGCCGCCGAAGCGAAGCACCGGACACGCCGTGCTCTTACCAACTTCCTCACCCACCTCGGTGTCGATCCGGCTCGCTACCACGAGACGCTCACACGCTCGTGGATTCTCGCCGTTCGGCACTTCATGTTGCGCGAGTCGGCCGCCTGTTCGTCGGCCGACGAGTTTCTCGACCGCAACCCGATGCTCCTCGATTCGAGAGTGATGCTCGAGCATTACTCTGCCGAGCGACTGTTCTCGGATGGCGCGCGCGGCGAGTTCCTCGAGCCAGACCTCGACCCGATCCCCCGCTACGGGGACGACTGAAGCTGCCCCCGACTTCAGACGTTCGAGCGACCCGAGCACCGGATCGCCCTCGGCCAGGCCCGCTCGCTCGCCGGGAGCCCGACCAACTCGAGACCTGAAGCGGGGCCTCCCAGCGCCTCGGTATCAGCCCCGCAGGCCCTGCCCTACCCGGCGCTCGTCTGGACAAAAGCAAGGGTCTGATCAGGCGTGTGCTGGAGGAGGCTCCGGCCTACGACGACAGCCACAGCTCCATCGAGATGCCCGCTGTCCCAGGAGCATGCCTTGTCTGCAGCACCCGGCCGAGGGACAGTCGGGCTCGGCTGCCGGCTTTTGAACACCAGGAGGGGCGCCGGGACCGAAGCGCAGCGGCTCTACGGCCCGACGACAGGCTTCGACCTCCCCCGCCTCCTCACCCACCAGGCGATCGCCAAACAGAGACCGAAGCGATGCGGTGTCGTCGCGACGAAAGCTCCCGTCAGCACCCCGAAGAGTACGATCAGCCCTACTGCCGAGCGAGGAGCCCAGCGAAAGTAGATCAGGACCACCAGCAGCAGAACGAAGATCCGATCGACCACTACCAGGAAGGCCCACGGGTCGCCCTGGTTCTCCAGAAACTCCGTGCTGCACCGGCGGCAGGCCGGCCGCACGCGAATCCAGCTCTCGAACAGACGGTCCTCGCCGCACGCCGGACACCGGCCGCGCAAGCCTCGCCACAGGGAGCTTCCCAGGCCCCGCACGGCGCCTGCGTCGCACTCGCGACGGCTCACTCGAGGCCGAGTCGCCGGGCGCGCCGCAGCATCTCCGCGCCCAGCCGGCTGTAGGCGGCGGCGCCCTTCGACCAGCTCTGGTAGCCGAAGATCCCGCGGCCGGACTCCGCGGCCTCCGCCAGCCGGACGTTGATGGGAATCTCGGTGCGAAAGACCGCGCGACCGTAGCGCCGCCTCACTTCGCTGCAGACCTCCTCGGTGAGCCGCACCCGGTGATCCACCACGGTCAGCAGGATACCGAGCAGTCGCACCCTCGGCTTGAGTTCGGCCGGCAACTGCTCGAGCCCCTGGAAGAAGAGCTCGAGCGATTCGAGTCCGAGGTAGTTCGGTGATGTCGGCACGATAAACGCAGTCGATGCCTGCAGTCCCATCAGCGCCGCCAGATCGAGGCCGGCCGGGCAGTCGATCACGACGAAGTCATAGCGAGTCCGGACCCCGACCAGCGCCTTCTGCAACAGCCGTGTCGGGTACGAGCGCCGCATGACCTCCAACTGGCGGGTCGAAAGCTCGACTCCCGCAACGGCGACATCGAGTCCTTCGATCGGCGTTTCCCAGAGCACCTCTCGCAGCGGCCGGTTGTCGATGAAGACCTCCGCGAGCGAGCCGCCGGCGGTCTTCGCCGGCACTCCCACCGAGTAGGCGGCGTTGGCCTGCGGATCGAGATCGACGAGCAGAACCTTCAGGTGGGAGCGAGCCAGCGCAGCCGCGACGCTGACCGCACTCGTCGTCTTGCCGACTCCCCCTTTCAGATTCGCGAAGGAGAGGATCACCTCGCCAGTATAGTCAGCTTCCCATTCGGAAACCGTTCAGCGGGCCGCAGCCCGCGATCAAGTGAGGCCCTCATGCTCCGACCCCGCATCGTCATCGCCCTGCTCCTCGTCGTCCTTGCACCCGTCGCGCTCGAAGGAGAGCCCCTGCAGCTTCGAGACGTCTTCGAGCTCGAGTGGGCCTCCGATCCCCGCATCTCCCCCGCCGGCGACCGGGTGGCGTTCGTTCGCAATTCGATGGACATCCAGGTCGACCAGCGCAGCTCGGAGATCTGGATCGCAGACATCGACGGCGGTGTGCCGCGCCCACTGGTGACCGGTCCCGGGAGCCCGCGCTCACCGAGATGGTCCCCGGACGGCAGCCGGCTCGCCTACGTCTCGAGCAGCGGCGGCTCGAGCCAGATCCACGTCCTGTGGCTCGGCGACGGCCGCGACGCCCGGGTGTCGCATCTCGAGGCGCCACCGCGAGCCCTCGAATGGTCTCCTGACGGAGCCTCGCTGGCCTTTGCGATGAAGGTGCCGGACGAGTCCGAAGCGCTCGCCTCGATGCCGGCCGCACCGGAGGGAGCGGAATGGGCGCCGCCGGTGAAGGTCATCGAGCGGATGATCTACCGCTTCGACGGCGCCGGTTTCGTCGATCCCGGACACGTGCACCTGTTCATCCTCCCGGCCATCGGCGGCACGCCGAGGCAGCTCACCTCGGGAAACTTCAACCATTTCGGCCCGCTCTCCTGGAGCCCCGACTCGAACCGCATCGTCTTCTCGGCCAACCGGCGCGACGACTGGGAGTACGAGCCGAACGACAGCGAGGTCTGGGAGATCGACGTCTCGTCGGGTGAGCTGCGTCCCCTCACCGACCGTCGCGGCCCGGACGATTCGCCGGCACTATCGCCGGACGGCGAGTGGGTCGCCTACCGCGGGTTCGACGATCGCTATCAGGGCTACCAGCTCGACCGCCTGTACGTGCAGCGACGCGACGGTTCCGAGCGCCGCGAACTGGCGTCCGATCTCGGACGTTCGGTGGGACAGATCGCCTGGCACGACGACGGGCGAGGCGTCTACCTGCTCTACACCGACCGCGGCACGACCCGACTTGCGCTCGCCGGGCTCGACGGCTCCGTCGAAGAGGTCGCGCAGCCGGTCGGTGGGCTCTCCCTCGGGCGCCCCTACTCCGGAGGCCAGTTCGATGCCCACGGCGACCGGGTGGTCTTCACCACCACGACTCCCGATCGGCCTGCGGACCTCGTGACGGCCACCCGGGGATCCAGCACCTCGTCACGGGTGCTGACCCGGCTCAACGAGGACCTCCTCGCCCACCGCGACCTCGCTCCGGTCGAAGAGATCTGGACCGAATCCTCCCACGACGGCAGGAAGATCCAGGCGTGGGTGGCGTTCCCGCCCGGCTTCGACCCGAAAGGGAGCTACCCGCTGATCCTGGAGATTCACGGCGGGCCGTTCGCCGACTACGGCCCGCGGTTCGCCGCCGAGATCCAGCTGTTCGCAGCCGCCGGCTACGTCGTGGTCTACGCCAATCCGCGCGGCAGCAGCAGCTACGGGGAGGAGTTCGGCAATCTCATCCACCACAACTACCCCGGCGAGGACTACGACGATCTGATGTCGGTCGTCGATGCGGTCGTCGAGCGCGGCTTCATCGACGAGGACCGTCTGTTCGTCACCGGAGGCAGTGGCGGAGGGGTGCTGACGGCCTGGATCGTCGGCAAGACCGACCGCTTCCGCGCCGCCGTGGTCGCGAAGCCGGTCATTCACTGGACGTCGTTCGTACTCACCGCCGACGCCTACAACTTCTTCTACAAGTACTGGTTCCCGGGGCCGCCCTGGGAGCACCAGGAGCAGTATTGGAAGCGCTCACCGCTGTCGCTGGTCGGCAACGTGACGACGCCGACGATGGTGCTGACCGGTGAAGAGGACTACCGCACTCCGATGTCCGAATCGGAGCAGTACTACCAGGCGCTCGTGCTCGAGAAGGTGCCGGCGGCTCTCGTCAGGGTGCCCGGAGCCTCACACGGCATCGCGGCCCGACCGAGTCAATTGATCGCCAAGGTCGCCAACATCCTCGCCTGGTTCGAGCGTCACGACGCTCGAGAGGAGGGGCCAGGCGGAGGCGAATAAAGCCCCCTGCCGGTCACGCTTCGGGAACAGGACTCAGTAAACCGGGATCGACACCAGTTCGATGTCGAAGACCAGCATCCCCTGCGGCTTTCCCTCGATCCCCTCATAGGCGAGCTTGGCGGGAATCCAGAAGCGGCGCTTCTCGCCCTCGACCATCAGTTGCAACCCTTCGGTCCAGCCCTTGATCACCGCCGTGAGCGGGAAGGTCGCCGGCTGCCCCTGGTAGATGTTGGTGTCGATCATCTTGCCGCTCGCGTCCCAGCCGGTGTAGTTGACGGCCACCGAGCTGTTGTCCTTCGGCTTGCGGTCTCCCGTCCCCTCCTGGAGCACGACGCTACGGAGCCCCTTGCGGTGCTTCTCGGCGTTCGCCGGTGCAGCGGTCAGGTGCTCCGGCGTCGTCGGCAGCTCGAAAATCTCGAGCAGCTCGACGTCGAAGACCAGCATCCCCTTCGGAGATCCCTCCTTACCGGCGTACGCCAGCTCCTCCGGCACCCAGATCCGGCGCGTCTCGCCCTCGACCATGAGCTGAAGCCCTTCGGTCCAGCCGTCGATAACTTTGTCGAGAGGGAGGGTCAGCGACTTGCCGCGCTGCCGCGAGCTGTCGAAGACCTCGCCCTCCGTCGTCCAGCCGGTGTAGTGCACCCGGACCCAGGAGGTCGGAGTCGGCCGCGACTCACCGTCGCCCTCGGAGAGCACCCGCGATCCGAGACCGCTCGCAGTGACCTCGGCATCGTCCGGAATCGCCGCCACGTCCGGCGGCGCGGAGAGATCGAGCTCTTCCTCGTCGGCGTGGAGACCCGGTGCGAAAGCAACCAGAGTCAGCAAAGCGGCGGCGGTCAGGACAGGGGTTGTGGTGCGCAACATGGCGCGAAGGGTACTCGATGCCGGGAGGGCCGTTCAAGCGTGGCGATCCAGAGGGCCCGCGATAGGTGGAGATCGCGATGACCAGGACCTGGTCGGCCGATCCGACGCTCGCCTCCGCCGAGATCGAGCTGTGGCGCCCGGAACTCGAACGTCGAGGGTGGTCGCCGGCGGGCGACGGCGACTGGCGGCTCTACCTGGCGCGAGCCCTTCCTCCCGAAGGCGTCTTCGCCGCCCTCGAACCGGGCCGGCGAGTGAATCGCTTTCCCGGGATCGGCGCCTTCGCGCTCAAGCCGAACCTCCTGGCCAACCTTCGAGCGGCGTTGTGGGCGACCGGTCGGGAGGACCTGTTCGGACATCACCCGGAGACCTTTCTGCTGCCGGACGAGCGTCGCCGCTGGGAGTCGGCAGCGAGACAGGAGCCGGGCGTCTGGGTCGTCAAGCGCTGGGCCTCTACCCGCGGTCGGGGGATGCGTCTCGCAGCAGGCCCGGCCGAGGTCGCCGACGACGCCACCCCCCGCATCGTGCAGCGCTACCTCGACCCGCACCTGATCGACGGCCGCAAGTACAGCCTGCGCTTCTATCTGCTTCTGGAGTCGCTCGATCCGTTGCGTTGCCACCTGCATCCGGTCGGTACCTGCCGTTTCGCGTCGCTCCCCTACTCGCTCGACGCCGATGGACGGGCGCAACCCGCGGCTCACTTCACCAACTCTGAGATCCAGGATCGTAACGGTGAGCAGCGATGGTGGAGTCGCGACGGCGACCTCGAGCTCTACCGCTCGCTGTCCACCAGCTTCGACTTCGATGTCGAGGCGACCCTGGAAACGGCACAGCTCGCCATCCTAGGGCTGGTCCTCGCCTGCCGCGACGAAGCGCTGATCCGCAGTCGCCAGGCGACGCCACACGTCGAGGGTTGTTACGACTTCCTCGGTATCGACGTTCAGGTGGACACAGACGGCCGACCCTGGATCCTCGAGGCGAACGCCGGTCCGCCGATGGAGCTCGAACCGATCGGCGAGGCCGCGGCACTCGGTCGCTCGAGACGACTCAAAGAGCGGCTCGTCCGGGACGTCCTCGGCCACCTCGACGGCGACTTCGGCGAGTGGCGACCGCTCTGGCCCTCCGAGCAGTGCGCGTCGTTCGTCTCGGGGTTCCCGCTCCTGCGCCCCGCGGATCGTGGCGCCGCCCACCTCCTCGATCCCCACGTCCCGGCCGCCCCACCCGACCTCACGCCCGCTCCCGGCGTGCGCAGCTTCGAGTTGGGCGAGAGCCTGGTCGTGTACGAACCGGTGCGCGGTCGTCTCCACCTGCTCAACGCCGCGGCCGCGGCGCTCTGGCTCGGCCTCGGCGAAGGGCTCCCGGTCGAGCGGTTGAGCGAGGAGCTGGCGCGAGCGGGCGAGGGCTACCTAGGGGCAGACCCGCTGCCGCAGTGCTGGGATCTGCTGTGTGCCTGGGCTCGAAAGGGACTGCTCGCCTCCTTCCCGATCCCCGATCGCGCGCTCGACAGATCCGCCGAGGTGGCGAGCGCTCCCCCGATCCGGGGCACGGTGGAGGGCGACGACGTGTTCGCTGCTGTCGGCGATCGGGCCGGCAAAGCACGACATCCTGAGAGGAGCCTCACCCCTCTCGATGCCGAGGTCCGCCGGGCGACGCGGCTGACGATCGCTGCGGAGGCCGCGGACGGGGCGGTCAGGACCCGGCTGTCGCCGGAGGAGGCGCTCGTGGCCCTCTTCGACTCCGGACCGCGGCCGCGGCTGTCATCCGCCGAAGCGGAAGCCTGGGTGCGGTGGATCGCCGCCCTGGAGGAGCGCTGGTACGTTCCTGCCGGAGCCGCCTGACGGGAGGACTCCTTGCTACACTTCGGCTCGTGAACCATCCCGCCGAAAAGCCCGACCGCAGGACGTTCCTCAAACGCATGGCGCAGGGCGCTGCCGCCGCCGTTCCGCTCTTCGTCACCCTCGGCGCCTCCGCCGAGGAGACCGACGCCTTCGAGCGCGCGCAGCGGCATCTGCAGGAGGCTCGTCGCTTCGTCTCGCGCGCCGAACAGGCGTCCGGGCAGCAGGCGAGGCATCAGCTCGCCCTCGAGGCCGAGGCGGAGCTGACGGAGGCGCTGACCGAGCTTCAGCAGGCGACCCAGGAAGAGCGGAACTCGATGCGGTCCGCCTGCGAGGCGGTCGCGGAGGACATCGACGAGTTGCTCGCCGTCGACTGACGGCCGGTCGGCGCGGCGGACCCGGTCGGCTCGGCCAGGCCAGAGGACCACCAACCTCGAGTGAGCGAGGCTCGCTCGGCAACCCGAGAAATCCGGAAAAGGGAAGACTGATGAAACGACTCACTCTCGCAATGGCGTTCGCCGCACTGGCACTCACCCCGCTCCCGGCGGCACCTTCCAACGCTCAGGAAGGGGACCCGATGGCGATGATGGCCGAGATGGCGACGCCCGGAGAAGAGCATGAAGCGCTGGCGAAGATGGTCGGCAGCTGGACCTACACCCAGAAGACCTGGATGATGCCCGGCCAGCCGCCGATGGAGGCGACCGGCACCATGACCGCCGAGTCGATGCTCGACGGCCGCTTCGTCAAGGCGGTGTGGTCGAGCGAGATGATGGGGCAGCCGTTCACCGGCATCGGCATCAACGGCTACGACAAAATGAAGCAGCTCTACACCAACGTCTGGATGGACAGCATGATGACCAGCACCATGATGTTCACCGGTGAGACGGCGGGCGACCTCAGCACGACGTTCACGGACCCGATGACGGGCAACCCGATGACGATGCGGGTGACGACGGAGTGGACCGGCGACGACACCTTCACGGTCGCCGGTTACATCACTCCGGAGGGCGGCGAGGAGATGCAGAACATGGAAGTACTCCTCACCCGCTCCGAGTAGTCCCGGAGGCCGGCGGGTGACTCGTCACTCGTCGGCCCCCCCCCCTCTCCCCTCGAACGCCCGCTTGCCACGTGCCCGGTAGCGCCGGCTCCACGAGAGCGTCTCTCCGCTCGCCAGAATCACCCGATAGTCGCCGTGGAACCACGGCTGCAACTCGACCACCGCGCCGACTCGCACGATCTCGGACCGGTTGATCCGCACGAACTCCTCCGGATCGAGCCGCTGCTCGAGCCTGGAAAGGGGGCCTCTGCAGCGGTAGGTGACCGAACCGCTCTCGAGGCCCACGTAGTTGCGCTTCGCCCGCAGCAGGTCGATCGTCGAGACATCGACCAGCACTTCCCGGTGGGGTGAGACTTCGACCTGCAGTCGTCGCAGGAAGCGCGGTTCCGGGCCACGCAGGGTCGCCAGGACCTGCTGCAACTGCTTCGACGCGGCAGCCGGATCCTCCGCCAGTCGCCGGCGAGCTCGCTCCAGAGCCCCTCGCAGCCGGCGGGCGGAGTAGGGCTTGAGGAGGTAGTCGACCGCTTCGACCTCGAAGGCGGCGACGGCGTGCTCGTCGAACGCCGTGGAGAAGATGACCACCGGCATGTCGTCGACACCGACCTCGTCGATGACCTCGAATCCCGAGCGCTTCGGCATCTGGATGTCGAGCAGAACGACGTCGGGGTCGAGGCCGCGAATCTTCTCGACAGCGTCGTCCCCGTCGACCGCTTCTCCCACGACCTTCCAGTCGCTCTCGCCCTCGAGCAACCGGCGAGTCTTGCGGCGCGCCGGAGCCTCGTCGTCGACGATCAGGATCGAGTGAGTCACCCCCCGACGCCCCCGGCGGCACCCGGAACCGCCGGATCGAGCGGCATCGTCAGGACCGCCCGACAACCGCCCCTCTCCCGTCCGACCAGTTCCAGTCGAGCGGCTCCGCCGAAGAGCAGCTCGAGGCGCTCGCGAACCGATCGCAGGCCGAAGCCGCCGCCGTTGCCGGCCGCCTCGACATCGAAGCGCTCCCCGTCGTCGCACACCGCCACCTGCCAGGAGCGGCCTCCCTCGGCCTCCTCCGCGGTAACTCGGATCCGGCCGGTGCCGCGCTGCTCGAGACCACCATGCCTCACGGCGTTCTCGACCAGCGGCTGGAGACTCATCGCCGGAAGCAGCTGCCGCCTGAGGTCGTCGGGGACGTCGACCTCGAACACGAGTCGCTCTTCGAAGCGAGCTTCGAGGAGCGCCACGTAGGCCCGCAGCCAGTCGAGCTCCCGCTCGAGTGGCACCAGGTCATCGCGTTCGGACGACAGAGCTCCCCGCAGCAGGTGGGCGAGGCGCTCCAGCAGCTCGTCGGCGATGTCCGGGTCGCGATGAAGAACCGAGGAGATCGTGTTGAGCGCGTTGAAGAGGAAGTGCGGCTGGAGCTGCAGCCGCAGGTTGGCGAGCCGTGCCTCGGTGAGGCTGCGCTCCAGCCGGAGCTCGCGGTTCTCCCGATCCCGTTCCAGGCGTCGCAGCTCGGCCCAGCGGACCGCGCCCACCATGAGGACGAAGGAGATCAGATCGATCGGGAACTCCATGAAGTAGCGCAGCGGCATCTCGCCGTAGTCGAAACGCCCGAGCCCTGCGACCGGATAGAGAGCTGCACGCGACAGCCAGTTCGAGCTGGTGTGGAGAACCGTGTAGGCCACGAGCGCCGCGACGTAGACAGGGATCCTGGCGACGATCCGACCGCGCTCCAGAGGCTTTGCCAGCGCCAGGGCGCGAACGCCCCAGAACAGCAACCCGGCACCGAAGGCGGCGGTCAGCTCGTTGATCAGCGGTTCGAGCGGCGAGATCGCATGGCCCGAGGTCACCGCGGCCAGGTAGTGGTACGTGAAGAGGAGCAGGCCGAGAGCGAGGACGATCGAGAACCAGATCCGGAGGTTCGGACGATCGACCATGGTCAGGCGCGGAGGAGGCTTGCGGAGCACCCTTCCAGTATAGGTTTCGAGCACCGACCAGCCGGTGCCGCTCGTCCCGCCTCAGTCCCGCTCGTCCCGCGCCATTGCCGGAACGGCGACAACGGCCGGCCGGGAGCCGACACGCCTCTACCCTGTCGCCATGAACGAACGATCCCTCCGACTGCCCGACAGCTCCCTCCTTCTCCTGACAGGAGCCTCGTTCCTGCTCTTCCTGCTGCCCGGAGTTCTAGGCAGCTACGGCCGCTTCATCGACGAGTTCTACTACCTCGCCTGCGCCGAGCGGCTCGCCTGGGGCTACGTCGATCACCCTCCCCTGGCACCGGCGATGCTCGCCGCCAACCGGGCGCTTCTCGGAGACTCGCTACTGGCGCTGCGCATCCTGCCGGCGCTGATCGGAGCCGCCACAGTCGCCGGTACGGGGCTGCTGGCGCGACGGCTGGGAGCCTCCCCCTTCGGCCAGCTCGTCGCCGGAGCCGCAATCCTGATCGCCTCTGTGCCGCAGATCTTCTTCGGCATGTTCTCGATGAACGCGCTCGGACTGGCGCTATGGCTCGCAGCCTGCTGGGTACTGGTCGAGATCGAGGCTCGTGACGAGCCGCGGCTGTGGCTCGCCTTCGGCGCCCTCTCCGGCATCGCCCTGCTCAACAAGCATACGTTCGTGCTGCTGGCGGTCGGGCTGGCACTCGCGCTCCCCTGGACGCCTGCAAGGCGGCACCTCCGATCACCCTGGTTGTGGGCAGGTGCCGCCCTCGCGCTGGCGATGCTTGCGCCCAACCTGCTCTGGCAGGCGCAGCACGGTTGGCCTTCGCTCGAGTTCTACCGCAACGCCGATCTCTACAAGAACGAGCCGACCCCGTGGTGGGCGGTCGCCCTCTTCCAGGTACTGGTGATGAACCCGGGGACACTGCCGCTGTGGCTGCTCGGCCTGTACTTCCTGCTGCGAGTTCCGTCGGCGAGGCAGTGGCGCCACGTCGGGCTCGCCTGCGCGATCCTCTTCGTGCTGATGGTCGCGAGTGAGAAAAGCCGGCCCGATCGCATCACCGGCATCTACCCCGTTCTGTTCGCCGCCGGCGGGATGTGGCTCGACCGCCTGACGGCCGACCGGCGACGCTGGCTGCGACCGGTCGCGGTGGCGTGGATGGCGCTCTGCGGACTCGTCCTGCTGCCGATCGGCTCGCCGGTCCTGCCTCCCGAGATGCTCTCGCGCTACGCCGGCGCGCTCGGCGTGGTGCCGCAGATCGAGTCGGGTGAGGGAAAGACGTCTCCCCTGCCGCAGTGGTTCGCCGACCGCCTCGAATGGGAGGCGTTCGTCGAGGACGTCGATCGCGCGCTCGTGGCCGCCGACTTCCCCACCGGGGCGAAGCTGGCGATCGTCGCCCCCTCCTACGGCCAGGCGGGCGCGCTCGAGCACTTCCGCGGTGGGCCCGAGTTCGCAGGCTTCCCGAGCGTCCACAGCGACCACAACAGCTACTTCCTGTGGGGGCCGCCCGACGACGACGTCGACGGCGGCCTGGTGATCGGCGGCCGGGAGGAGGAACTGCGCGAGCTCTTCGAGGAGGTCTCTCTCCTCGATCGTCACGAATGCGCCTACTGCATGCGCTGGCGCGACCGGATGCCGATCTGGAAGGTGTGGCGGCCCAGAGTGCCGCTATCGACGGTCTGGGAACGCTTCCGGCACTTCGGCTGAGCTCAGACGTTCCAGATCGCCAACAGAATGGCGATCGACATGATCAGCCCGGCGCACTGCCCGTACAGCCACAGCAGGAGGAACCACTTCACAGCCGTCCACGTCCTCGACTGCCCATAGACACGGCGCAACGTCCACGGAAGATAGACAAGAAACCAACTCAGCAAGGCCGCGACGACAATCAGGTACTTCCCTGCCTCCTCGATGAACAGGGGTCCCACAGTCCATCCGATCGAGACGGCCAGAAAGAGCGCCGCCTGCAGATGAACGGCTGTCACGAGGTGTTCGACGAACCAGCGACGCGCTCGTTTCGGAAACAGGAACAGCAGGTGCAGTGCGAAAGCTACGAGAGGCACCAGCACGATAAAGCCGGCCGGCAGGTACCGCCTCAACCCTGAGAAGACCACCGAGACTGCATCTTCGGCGCTCATCGCACGGAGGCGCTCGATCCGTTCTCCAGCGACGGAAGGGAGAACGCGCCCCCACCCTTCGTCCTTGATCAGCTCGATCGTCCTCGTGACGTCACCTTCGCGCTGCTCTCCGATCCTCACCCCGCCGATGAAGAGATTGAGCCCCTCCGGGTCGGGCGGGGTCAGTGTGAGGGTTGTCGAGAACAGCAGCAGACTGGCGATGAGATAGAGCCGAAACGGCGGAGTGAAGCGAGCCCGCTTTCCCTCCAGGTAGAGCAGCGTCAACTTGCCCGGGACCACAAGGGTCGCCAGCGAGCGGAACATACGCCCCTCGAAGGACACGAGCTCTGACAGGAACTCACCGAGAATCGCGAGGAGGGAACGCTGCGGCGGCCGCGAGTCCTGGCCGCAAGCGACGCAGTAGCGGCCGTCGAGCGGGGTGTCGCAGTTGAGGCAGACGCTCGCGGAAGTCACGAGCCTCGCTCCGTCGCGAGATCGGCCTGGAGCTCCATGCACTCTACCCGGAGGACCATGAACCCTCGGGCCAGCAGCTCGTTGTCGCCAGTCGAAGCTCACCGCGATCGAGCCATACCGCCGAACACTGCGGACACCAGTCGATGACGAACCGCCCGGGGCCGTGGTACGGATGCGCCTTCATGCGGGTAGGGCAGGCTGGGCACTCGATCGACCGCGCACGCTCCCGCTTCATCATCGACGAGGGCGCTTCGCAGTCCTCACGAAGCCGTGCACGGCGGTACTCGACGATCCTCCAGAAGTCGTTCCCGGACACGAACAGTCCCGCGCAGCTGCGACATTGGAGAACACTCCAACGGTCCGCTCGGGCGTGGAAGAGAGCGGTGCCGCAGATTGGACACTCTTCCCCTGCTCGAACGCTGCTGACCTCCGCGTCCGCGAGTCGCTCGAAGCTCGGAAGATGGACCGAGCCGCAGTGAGCGCATTCGAACACACCCGCCACTGCAGGAGCGACCGCACCCGCCCCACAGCTCTCGCAACGCAACGACTGCTGTTCCCTGTTGCTCATTGATGCCCACCCAGTCTACGGGACCCGGGCACCACGTATTCTGCGCGCCGGCTCGACAGAGACAGGGTGCACCGTTCCCGTAGTCGCTTCCGTTGCGTCTCGATTCTCCCGTGTGGGCGAAGCGAAGATACGCGCCGCCCGGGAGCGAGCAAACTGCCCGGCGGGAACCGACCCTGCGTCCTAGGGGATGGTGGTCGACCAGGCGGAAGTGTCGCCGGTCTCGAAACCGTCCGCGAACACCACGACGCAGTCGCTCTCGCCGGTCACCAGCACGGCGAGCTCCTCTACCGTCAGCGCTCGATCGTAGAGCCGCACCTCGTCGAGCAGGCCGTCGAACGGCCGGGTGCCGCCGGGCTGATCGCCGAAAGCGACCGGCACGAGGGGGTCGGTATCGACGGCGCCGCTCTTGGGCGTGGAGCCGACCTCCACGCCGTCCTTGTAGAGGCGCATCTCGGCGCCGTCGTAGACGGCCGCCACGTGGGTCCACACTCCGGTGGCGAGCGCTCCGGACCCGGCGATCAGCGTGGTCGTCGAACCACCGGTCCGGAGACGGAACCGAAGGCGGGTCTCGGACGATTGCAGGATCGTCGACACCATCCAGTAGTGGTCGTCGGGCTGCACGCCGGAAGCCTTGGAGACGAAGCGGCCGTCCATCTGACCGAAGTCGTCGGCGCGCATCCAGAGCGCGATGGTGAAGGCCGAGCCGCCGAGATCGAAGGTCCCCATGTCGACCTGATCGTCGACTCCGTCGAAGTCGAGCGCCCAGGCGCTCCCGTCGGCGGTCTGCTGGCTCCAGGTCGCGCCGGCGACGGTGCCGTTGAGTGCACCGCTCGAGCTGTCGAGAACCACGGTCCCCGAGCCCTCCTCGAACGACCATCGACCGACGAGCCCGTCGCGGACGTCGTCGAGACACGGCAGCACCGTCAGGGCGGTCGTGTCGGAATCCGCAAGCTCACCGTCGGAGACCGTCAGCTCGAAGCGATAGAAGCCGGTCTCCTCGGGCGTGACGAAGGCGACCAGGTCGTCACCGACGAAGTCGAGCGGCGGCCCGGCGATCTGTACCCACTCCTCGCTCATCTTCTCGTCGTCTCCGTCCGGGTCGGTCGACGCGGACCCGTTGAGCACCACCAGCTCGTCGACTGCCGCCACCTGATCCGGCCCCGCCTCGGCGACCGGCGGCAGGTTCATGCTCGGCCCGATCTGAAAGAACCCCTCGGCCACCGAGCTGTCGAGCAGCGGCGGCGCGAAGGCCCGGGCCTTCACGATCGTCGTGCGGGAGATGAGGATCGGGCCGACGTAAAGGGTACTGGTGCCGGTCGGCGTCGAACCGTCCAGCGTGTAGCGAATCGTCGCTCCCGCCGTCGTCGTCGCCATCGTCAGCGTCACCGGATCGTCGTACTGGCCGGGCGCCGGGTCGAAGGTCGGCGTCGCGACCGAGTTCTGGCCGGTCCAGCGAACCCGCTCGATCGAGCCGGCGCCGGTCTCATAGGTCGTGAGCAGGTAGAAGAGGTCTCCGGTGACGGGATCGACCCGCGTCAGCACCGGCTTGCGGTCGCCGCTGTGCACCTCGGTGCCGAAGCCGACCGTAGTCGGCTGGCCGAACCCGAGCACCCGGCCGATGGCGCCATCGTTGGAGGCGCCGTTGTTGCCCCAAAGAGCGACGAAGTAGCTACCGTCGTATTCGGAAGGAAAGGAGCCCGACGCCGGGTACCAGGCGCCTCCCGTGACGAGCGAACCGGCCGCCCCGACGTTGGCCCAGGGGTTGCGCGGCACCCCTCCGCCACCGGTCCCCTGGTGGCCGTAGTTGGCGGCAGCCTCGACGAGGAAGACGTCCGCCTTCGCCGGTCCGACGGCGTCGTTGACGAACAGCTCACCGCTCTTGGGATCGAAGGACATCGAGAACGGGTTGCGCAGCCCGAGCCCGTAGATCGAGCGGTAGCGGCCGGTCGCCTGGTCGAAGAACGGGTTGTCGCTCGGGATCGAGCCGTTCGAGTTGATCCGCAGCAACTTGCCGGTGAAGGTGGTGAGCGTCTGCACGGAGTCGCCGCCCGACCAGCCGTCCCCGGTGCTGATGTAGAGCTTGCCGTCGGCCCCGAACTCGAGCGCTCCGCCGTTGTGACTGCCGGACGAGCCGGTGCTGTTGAACGGCAGGTCGATCAGGAGCGCCTCGGAGCCGGGCAATGCGACATCCGGATTGGCGCCGCTCGCCTGGATGCGCACCACGCGGTTGTGACGCGGGTTGTTGCGCATGTAGAACGCGTAGACGAAGCCGTTGCTCTCGAAGTCCGGGTCGAAGGCGATATCGCGCAGCCCGGACGAGCGATGCCGTACCGGATTGCCGTTGCCGTCCTTGGGGATGTCGAACGTGTAGAAGGGCGTCGCGTTGATCGACCAGGAGTTCCCGGATCGCTTCGCCACCAGCAGACGACCGGAGATTCGCTCGCCGAGGAAGAGCCGGCCGTCGGGTGAAAAGGCGAGGGTCGCGGGCGAATCGAGGTCGGCGAGAACCTCATCGACCTGGAATCCGTTCGGGAAGGAGGCGGCGAGCAGCCCGCTCGCGCCCAGGAAACACGCCAGGAGCAGGCGAGAGACCCTCGATCGCGCGGCGTTCATCTCCCGAGCCTAAACCGACCGGTTGCCCGAACGGGTGAAGTTCCGCACAGACGGCACCTGTGAGAAGTCCGGGCTAGACTGTGTCGATGAAGTTCTGCGCGACCCTCGTCGTCTGCATGCTGGTCGCGACGAGCGCCACCGGAGAACCGGCACTAGAAACGACGACGTTGTCGGAGGGAGTTCATGGCTTCGTCCAGCCGACAGCCGCACGCTTCGACGATGCGAACGCACTGCTCGTCGTCGGTGAACGCGAGGCGCTGCTGGTGGACGCGCCTCAGGGAGAAGCCGCGCTCGACCTCCTCGTGGCCGAGATCCGGAGACTCAGCCCGGTTCCGCTGCGCTGGATCGTCGCCACCCACTGGCACACCGACCACACGCTGGGGATGGCCCGACTGCTCGAAGCGTTCCCCGAGGCTTCGCTCGTCTCGCATCGATGGACCGCTCGCGACATCGTCGAACGGGCGCGACCTTCGCTGATCGAGGATGCGGACGCCCTGGCGGGCGCGATCGAGGCGGCCGAGCAGCGCCTCGTCGAGGGAGTGCGCCGCGACGGCTCCCCCCTCGCCGAAGCCGAGCGACCCGACGCGGAGGAGAGAATCGAGCGAGCGCTGCTACGGTTCTCCGCCCTGCGAACGAGCGTCGTGGAGAGGCCGACAGTCGGCTTCACACGCTCGTTGAGCGTCGATCTCGGCGGGCGCCGCGTCGAGCTGCTTCACCTGCCGGGACACACCGACGGCGATGTCGTCGTCTGGCTGCCGCAGGTGCGCCTCGCCGCGACCGGCGACCTGCTGGACGACCTGCCGTTCGGTGGCCACGGCTCGCCGGCGACAGCGATCGCGTCACTCGACGCGTTGGCGGCGATGGAGCCGGAGCGGCTCTTCCCCGGACACGGCGCACCGCGCCGGGGCCTCGAGCATCTCGAGCTGGTCCGCTAACTCTTCGCCACCCTCGTCGATCACGCCCGGGCCCGCGCCGGCAAGGACGCGGATGCCGAGGAGGCGTTCGCCGGCCTCGACATCGAACGTTGGCGCGCGGCGCTCGCCGTAGATGCCGCGTCGGAAGCGGTGTTCGAGCCCTTCGTCGGCGCGACGTTCGAACGGGCCTGGGAAGAGGCTGTCGCTTCGGACGAAGCAGACGAACCGGCCTTCGCCGGGCCCGATCGCTAGCAAGAGCGTCGCGAAGCCCCTCACCACTCCCGCTCAAGATCGGCCGCGGCGGATCGTCGGACAGGAGAGGCCGCGGGGACTGGAGTCTCAACGCGCCAGCGAAGAACGATCGACCCGCCAGCCGCCACGACGCTGCCAGACCACCAGAGCGCCAGCCAGGACGCCGTACTCGATCCACTTCCAGCCGCCGCCGATCGCCGGATCCACGTAGGCGAGATAGGACAGTTGAGCGACCGCGGCCCAGACCGCGGCGACGACGGCCGAGCGGCCGCCGTCGTCGATCAACAGCGCCAGCGGCAGCAGCCACAGCACGTACCAGGGCATGACGGCCGGTGAGAGCAGGACGATCCCGAAGACGGCGATCGTCGTCGCCGTCGCGAGGCTGACGGCATCCCGCCGCCACCAGAGCCGCACGAGCAGCAGACTCAGGAGGATAGCGGCAACGACGTCGGCCCACCGCTCGGGTGCTCCGACTCCCATGCGATCGAAGACCTCGCGCAGCGAGAGCCAGGCGCCGGAGTTGAAGGTCCAGTTGGCGCCGAAGCGGGCCATTGCCTCGAACCACGCAGGGAGACCGGCAGCCAGCGGCAGGCATCCGAGCGCCACGGTGGCCATCGCGACGCCCGCGGAGGACCATCGCCGCCCGACGAGCCATGGCGCCGCCACCACCGGAGTGAGCTTGGCCAGCACGCCCACTCCGAGAGCGATCGCCGCGGCAAGAGGGCGCCGACGCCCGAGGACGACCGCGGCAGCGAGTGGAAGCAGCATCAGCGGATCCGGGTGCCCGGAGCCGGTGAACTCGGCGATCACCATCGGGTTCCAGCCATACGCGAGGCAGACCCACGCTCGTCGCGTCGCCCGCCACAGCAGCCAGCACAGCGCGAGGTCCAGCAGCATCAGCGACGCTCGGGCGGCGAGGGTGCTGCCGGGGGCCAGTTGCGCGAGGGCGGCGAACCAGTACTGCGTCAGCGGTGGATAGATCGAGTGATAGCGCGTGTAGCTGACGTTGGTGAGCACCGTCGGCCACGGCTCCTCGTCGATCAGCCCCCACTCGTCGGCCTCGTCCGGAAGCGTCCGATACGGGTCGAGCCCGGCAGCGAGCACATGCCCGTCCCAGAGATAGCGCCACAGGTCGTTGTCGTAGAGCAGGAACGTGTCGGTGCGCTGCGGACGGCCGCCGAGGTCCGCCAGCACCGCCTCCGCCACCCGCTCCTGCGGCAGGCCCGTGGTGAGAAGGATCAGCCGGAACAGCACCGCCGCCGTGAAGAGGACCGGTAACAGGCTCCGTGTGAGTTCGGGTCGGCCCTCCGTCCGGGCGCAGAGCCACCAGCCCGTCGCGTAACCGGCCGACAGGAGCGCCATGATCGACAGGTAGAGCCCGACGTCCGCCGCGCGGTTCGAGAACGGCCATCGCGCCAGCGCGAGATACCCGATCGAGCTCGCTCCGGCGAGCAGGAACAACCACCACCGATCCACCCGGGCTCCGGCCCGCGTATCCTTGTCAACGGTCACCGGCTCGACCGCTCGGTCGGGCTCCTGCACTGGGAGGAAGCTCCATGCGTCTCGCCTCGTTCGCCATCGCCGCTCTGCTCGCCGCATCTGCCGCCCTCGCGTCGATCCCTGAAATCCCCGACCCCGACGCCGGTGGAATCGATGCCCGGCAACTGATCGGACATCGGACCTGCGAGGTGAGGAAGATCCTCGAAGGGCGCACCGTCGTGCTGCTGGACGAGGGAGACGGCCGCGAGCACGTCCTGACGCTCAGAGAGAAGCTCCGTATCCGCGCTCAGGCGAAGCGCGACTTCGGGGGTCGGCGGAAGCTCTCGTTCGGTGATCTCGACGTCGGTCATCGAGTGCGAGTCAACTTCCGGCGCTCGGACGGCGAGATCGTCGGCATCGAAGTCCTCAAGCAGGCCCGCTGAGGCCCGCTCTTCGGGGCCTCAATCCGGGGCGTCGAGAAGCGGCTCCTTGGCAAGGTAGATCAGCAGCGACCCGGGCTCGACTTCGAGCGAGCGCGCCGGGTTGATGATTTCCTTGCCTGCGGGAGTGCGCAGGCCGATGACGAGGCCTCCCTGCGAAGCCAGCTTCGCCCGACGCAGCAGTTCGCCGAAGGTGACCACCTCTCCGGCGTGATCGGGGACGCAGCCGACGTAGACGTTGTGCGACCCCGAAACGAGAACACGGCTCATGACCGCAGCCGTGCCGTGGAATCCGACCGCGTGAGCGATCATCGAGTAGCCGATGCGGCGGGTCTCGATCACCTCGTCGGCACCCGAGGTGCGGGCGTGATCGACGTTCTCGGCATCGAGGATCTCCGCCACGACGTAGAGCGGCCGATGGCGCTCTCCCCTTCCCTCCTGCCGCCGCATGAACGACCGGATCGTGAACACGGTCAGGATGGTCCGGGCGTCTGCGAACTGCGGGCTCGTACTTCGCGAGCCGGTGACGATCGCCGCCGCGGCGTGGGTCAGCCGTACCTTGTCGAGTTCGCTCTCCTTGGTCGGATCTCCCTCGACCCAGTGGAACTCGGGTGGCAGGTCGCGTGGCCTCTCGTGGTCGTCGAAGAGCACCACCGAGGTGTCGTCGAGGTCGATCTCCCGCGACAGAGCATCGAGCAGCAGGTGGGTGCTCTCGTCGTAGCCGCAGACGACGACGTGATTGACGTAGTCACTCATTCTGAACTGCTCCTCCCGGATGCTGAGCATCCCATGGACCAGACTCGAACCGACGATGCCGGCGAAGAGCGCCAGGGTGAACATGCCCGCCACCATCAGCACAGCGCCGACGACCCGACCGAGGCCGGTCACCGGTGAGATGTCGCCGAAGCCGACCGTCGTCATCGTCACCAGCGACCACCACATGCCGTCGACCACCGAGTCGAGGCCGGGATTGGCCTTCGCCTCGACCAGGTAGAAGCTCACACCGCCGAGCAACGTGGCGATCCCGAGCACGCTGAAGGCGAAGAGGAAGAGCAGGCCGTTCTCTTCCAGCGAGCGGAGCACGATCGCAAACGGGTTGCGGTAGCGGAACACCCGGCTCGAACGCAGCAGCCTCAGCAGCCTGAGAGCCCGCAGTCCCCTCAGCTCCGGGAAGAGGGCGAGCACCGCCAGCAGATCGATGAGCTGCATGGGCTTCAGCAGATAGCCGAGGCGGGAGGTGAGATGCACCTGGAGACGCCCGAAGGGCGGTCGGTCGAAGACCTTGAGAGTCGGAGGCCGGTAGGAGGCGACGCGGAGCACGATCTCGAGGGCGAAGACGATCAGCACGATTCGGTCGATCGCCGCCAGCCGCGAGCGCCACTCGCTGGTGTCGGGCAGTACAGCCTCGACGGCCAGCAGCACGATCGAAAGGACGATCAGGCCCCAGACGGCTCCCTGGACGGCACGGTAGATCCTCGTGCCCGGTTCGTGAAACGCGGCGTGCAGCATGTGACACCGAGGATAACGAAGGTGGGGGCCTCGCCGGTGTAGAGTCGCTGCTCGGACCCCGCCGATGCGTCGATTCGCCCACACTCTCGCTCTCGCCCTCCTGCTGGCCCTGGCGCCGGCGAGTACCGCGCCAGCGGCGTCACCACCGGCACCCGGAGAGCCCTTCTTCGACCGGGTCCGCATGCTCTGTGGTGCCGTCTTCGAGGGCTCTTCGACCTTCCCCGACGATCCGGAGCACCCGCTCCACGGGAAGGTCCTGACGGCGCATGTCGCACAGTGCGGAGAAGACGAGATCCTCATCCCCTTCACCGTCGGCGAGGATCGATCGCGGACCTGGCGTCTCGAGCGCTCGTCCGAGGGGATCAGGCTCCGCCACGATCACCGCCACGCCGACGGAACACCGGACGAGGTCACACTGTACGGCGGATGGGCCGACGGCACGGGCACCGACAACTCTCAGGCCTTCCCCGCCGACGAGTACACGGCCGAGCTGATCCCCGAGGCGGCGACCAACGTCTGGACTCTCTCGATCTCCCCGGACGGTCGGGAGCTCACGTACGACCTGACGCGTCACGGTGCTCCTCGCTTCCGCGCCGTGCTGTCGCGGACCCCCTGAGCGCGGCGGCCCTCGCCACCGGGCCGGCCGACCGGTCCTACGTCCATCACCGCTCGAGCCCGTCGGGGGGCACGTCCAGCTCCGAGAAAAGACGTGTGACGTACTTCACAACGGCGGCCCGCCCGTTCTAAGATCACCGGACAATCTGAACGCGGTCGGTCCCTGATCGGCCGGCAACACCGGAGGGCAATACCATGGGGGGTAGGAGCCAATCCCGGACGGCGTTTCTTCTTTTCGCGTGCTTCGCCATCGCGATCACCGTCCTAGCGACCACACCGAGACGCACCGAGGCCGACCCGAGCAAGGCCGGCGCCAACGTCGAGCAGACATCGGGTACGGCCGATCCCGTCACCGACTGCAGCGGCTATTTCCTCGATCGCTTCGACCACGCCTCCTACAAGGGAGACGACGGGAGTCTCGAGTGGTCGACCGACTGGATCGAGGACGACCCGTACGGCGGCGGTCCCTGGGACGGTCAGGTCGAGATCAAGAACTACGAGCTCAATATCGAGGATCGGCCCGACACCGGCATGAAACCGGGAGCGCGGAGAACCGCCGACCTCAGCGGCTACGACACCGCAACCCTGAGCTTCGATTGGCGTGTCCCCGACGCGGTCGATCCGGGCGACGAAGTGACCCTGGACATCAGCGTCGACGGTGTGAACTGGGTCACGCTCGAGGTCTTCTCGGGCCTCGACCACGCCACGGACGACACCTACTCGACCGACATCAGCGCCTTCATCTCCTCGACGACGACGATTCGCTTCCGGGTCACCAAGTACTACGGCGGCCGACACGAGTTCTTCGGCATCGACAACGTCCGGATCGACGTCACCTGCAACGCCGGCTCCATCGAGGAGTTCTGCGTCGAGGAGTACTCCGACACCGGGCATGCGTTCTGGATCCGCGGCATCGCGACCGATCTCATCTTCGAGCCGATGTCGGGCCTCTTCGAGCGCTTCGACAACGGCACGGCGAGGCTTACCGGGCACATCTCCAAGCGCTCGAACCCCGACAAGGGATTCAACGTCGTGGTCGATCTCACCGGCGAGTACACCGACGGCAACTGGGTCTACTACACCGACTTCAGCGGCATCCTCAGAGGTACGGGCGACTGGGAGGGAGCCGAGGTCGAGATCACGCCACGCGGCCACGACTTCCAGTGGGGCGTCGGCGCCAACGACAAGGACGGCGACTTCGGCGCTTCCGGCTGGTTCTACTACAAGACCCTCAAGCAGCCCGACAACGGCGACCACTTCTACTGGGACGACATCGGCGACATCAACGTCGACTTCCCGGAGTGCGACCCGATCGAGGTCTGCGTCGAGGAGTACTCCGACACCGGCCACGCGATCTGGATGCCGGACATCGCCACCGACCTCATCTTCGATCCGGATCCCGGAGAGTTCGTCTCCAACGGTGACGGCACGGCGACGATGACCGGGACGGTGCGTCGCCGCTCGAACCCGAACCAGGGTTTCAACATCATCGTCAACCTGAGCGGCGAGTACACCGACGGCAACTTCATCTTCTACTCGGACTTCGTCGGCATGTTCTTCGGCATCGGCGAGTGGGAGGGAGCCGTCATCGACATCTTCCCGCGCGGCCACGACTTCCAGTGGGGAGTCGGAGCCAACGAGAAGGACGGCGACCTGGGGGCCTCGGGTTGGTTCGAATGGTTCCTGGTCTCGCAGCCCGACAGCGGGCCTCACTTCGTGCACAAGGGCGACGGGGATTTCAACGTCGACTTCGTGGATTGCCCGCAGGGCACCCCGGCCATCGACATCCGCAAGCAGGCGGAAGGGCCGGACCTACGGGTGGTCGAGCCGTTCTTCCCGCTCGACTGGGAGATCGCGGTGACCAACACCGGCGACGTGCCGCTCGTCAACGTCGAGGTCACCGACGCACTGCTGCCGCTGTGCGATCTCTTCATCGGCGATCTGGCGGTCGGCGAAACGGTGACCTACACCTGCACCGAGCCGCCGCTCATCGAGGCTTACACCAACGTGGCCGTCGTGACCGGCGAGGGTGCCGGCCAGACGGTGACCGACGAGGATCCCTCGACGGTCGAAGCGCTGCGCTGATCGTCCGAGCGGGGCGCCTCCCTGCCGGGCTAAGGCCCGGCGGGGAGACCCTCGCCCTCGGGCTGGAGAGTGTGGCGCTGCCGCGCTTCGCCCGCCCACGGCAGGAGCAGGCCGATCCACAGCGGCAACCAGGCGAGCGTCGCTGCGGCGGCCGTCGCCGCCTCCGGGTCGATGAAGAAGGCGAACACCGGCCCCAACCGGCCCGATGCGAGCAGGAAGGCGGTCCATCCGAGGACTGCCTGCACTCTCGACGCGGTGACGGACCAGAGCGTCGCCAGTGGCATCAGGGCGAGAACCTGGTAGTGCCACCAGGCGAGAGGCGACAAGGCGAGAGAGACGACGATCGCGGCTCCCATCACTCTTTCGGGCGCAGCCGCCAGTTCGCCCACCAGGTCGCGCCAGGAACGACCTCGGGTCGCAGCACGGAGCACTGCGCCCACGAGAACCGTTCCGAGAACCGCCGCCACGACGACGGCCGACAGCTCTCTGCTCCATCCCAGGGTCTCCGCCAGCCACACCAGGGTGGAGCGGTTGCCGTCTGAAACGGCGTAGTCGATCGCTCCGCTCCCGCTGCCGAGGACGTGGCCGAACCAATCGGGCCAGACCCCGAAGCCGAACTCCAGGGCAGGCCAGAGGACGCAAGCCGCTGCGAAGGCAACGCCGACGGCGCCGGCACGAGTGGCCTCCCGCCCACCCCGTCGAGCGGCCAGGAGGAACCAGAGCGGGACGAGCAGCGCCCAGACCGGCTTGAGAAAGGCGACGAAGATCACGAGGCACAGGGACGCGCTCCGTGCCAGGAGCGTGGACTCCCGCAGCAGCCGGCACGCACCGGCCAGGGCGGCGAGCTGGAAGGCGTTGGTGTTGAGCACCCTGAGCTCGGCGAGCACCGGCATGTGAAAGATCACCGTTACCGCCGCGAGCAGGGTCGCGTCCAGCGTCCGGAACTCCAGATTCCTCGCCAGCAGCCACCACCCTCCGAGCAGGGCCAGCAGGTGCAGCCCCTGGTAGAGCGCAAGCGCCGACGAGTAGCCGCTCGGTAGCCAGGAGCCGAGGACATAGACCAGCGGGGTGCTGGCAAACCCGGGATCGCGGCGGTACTCGGTCACAGCCGCGAGGCGACGGTCACCGGCGGCGTCGGCGATCTGCGCCAGGACCCGGGCGTAGCCTTCCTGGTCGGAGTACGGCGATCCGAGCACCCCGGGCGCCTCTGCGCGCGCTTTCGGAACGGCCCAGTACTGGTAGAAGTCGATTCCGGGAGTTCGGGAAAGGTGGTTCCGCCAGCGGTCCGCCCCGACGGCGAGGAGCAACAGCAGCACCGCCCACAGCATCCGCCGAGCGGCCGGGGAGGACGGTTCCAGTCGAGCGCCTGCCATCGCCTGTCCGATCCGCTGCCGGCTCACCTTCTACCAGGCGGTCGGCCGGTAGTCCTTCAGGAACTGTCCCCAGAGGTGCCCGCCGGTGTTCACCCCGTCGATGATCGGATCGAGGATTCGCGCCGCCCCATCGACGATGTCGAGCGGCGGATGAAAGCGGTGCTCCGCGACCTTGCGGGCCGCGATCACCTCGGGATCCTCGTCGGTCACCCAGCCGGTGTCGACGCTGTTCATGTGGATCCCGTCGTTGTGGTAATCCGCCGCCGAGGTCCTCGTCATCATGTTCAGCGACGCCTTGGCCATGTTGGTGTGGGGGTGCCGGGTGGTCTTCGACGTGCGATAGAACTGCCCCTCCACGGCCGAGACGTTGACGACATGCTGATCCCTCCCCGGGGCCGCCACCATCAGCGGCTTGAGTCGCGCGTTGATGAGGAACGGCGCGACCGCGTTGACGAGGTGCACCTCGAGCAGTTCTACGGTCGGTACCTCGTCGAGAAGCAGGCGCCAGGAGTTGGTCTCCCTGAGATCGACCTGCTGCTGATCCTGATCGAGCTTGCCCGCCGGGAAGAGGGACTCGCCCCGTTCCTCGTCGCCCGCCACCAGTTCGAGCTGGCTGAGCTCCGGCGCGATGGAAAGCCCTGCGGGCAGGCTCGGGACAGCCACCAGTTCTCCGTCCCCGGCCTTCCCGACCTTCCCGGTCCGCGCCTGCTCGTAGCTTCCCACGAGCTCGCTCACTTCGACGGGCAGCTCCCGAAGTGTGGCTCGCTCGACCTCCAGCATGTGGGCGTAGAAGGCGGGTGGGCGCCGCACGGTCTGACAGGCGTTGTTGATCACATAGTCGAGTCGGCTCCGACGCCGGACGAGCTCTGCACAGAACGCCTCGACGCTCGGCGTGTGCCGCAGGTCGAGGCCGAAAATCTCGACCCGGTCGAGCCACTCGCGCGAGTCGGGCTCCTCCGCGTAGCGTCGTGCGGCGTCCCTGGGAAACCGGGTGCTGACGATGAGCTTCGCCCCGCAGCGCAGCAGCTTCAGGCCGGCCTGATAGCCGATCTTGACCCGCCCTCCCGTCACCAGTGCCACCCTCCCTGAAAGGTCGGCGCTCTCGTCTCGCTTCGCGTAGTTGAACTCCGCGCACGCCGGACACAACTGGTCGTAGAAGTGGTGGACCTCGCGGTAGCGCTCCTTGCAGACGTAGCAGTGAAGCGGCCGCTCGCTCCGACCCGTGCGCGGCGCCTCCTCGGAGGACGGCTCCGATCCGGTCCGAGGCGGAAAGAAGTTGGGCGTCGTGAACGTTGGCTTGCGCCGCAGCGAGCGGATCCCCGTCTCGTGCAGCACCTTCTCCTCCCGATCGACCCGCGCAGCCCGACGCCGCGCCGCCAACGCCTTGACCAGTCTTCTCCGCTGAGACGTGTCGGGGCACCAGACGAGGCCGGCAGCCTCGACGAGACGTCGCTGTTCCTCCCTCGAGAGCTTCGCCAGGAGTGCCCGGTCCTCGACGATCGCCTCGAGAACGCGGGCAGCCTCACGGAGACTCTCCGCGCTCGGTTCGACTCCCTCTTCGCTGTTCTCTGCTGTCGTCCGTGTCGTCAGCCGCTCCGAAGGTCGTTGCTCCGCCGTCCGCAGCTCGTCGGCCGACGGTCGGCGGGCTTGCGACGTCCCACTCAACATCGTTGTCGTGCCTCGATTCGGCGCCTTGGGCATCGCGAGATTCTAGCCCGACCCTGCTGCCCGGGAGCTTCCCACAGCGGCTGCGAGGCTCCTTCGAGGGCCCGGGCCCCTGACTCGGCCTCCCCGGGGGGCCGGGCGGCTACCGCCTGGACTGCCGGTAGCGCTCCGCCTGCTCGCGGTACCAGGCTTTCGACCGGGTCAGCTTCCAGTCGCGCCCCCCGTCTCCCAGCTCGACCGCCGCAGACAGCGGCCCCCAGACGGCCAGCAGAACCCCTTCGATCTCCCTCGCACCGTCGGCCACCGCCAGATCGAGCTCGGCATCGAGCTTGAGCCGCCCGTGCTCGCCGCCGAAGAGCTCGAGCTCCGACAAGCCCACCTCGGCCCCCTGGAGCCGGAAGAGTGAAGAGAGGTCCACCCGCTCGACGGTCAGCAGTTCGTCAAACCAGGAAAGCCGCGGCACGCGGTCGCGCAGGATCGTCGTCACCGGAGTGGTGTCGAGCAGCTGGGCGTCGAGCCGACCGTCGAGAATCGCCGGAGTGCCCTTCTCGCCGAAGTTCTTCAGCAACGAGCCCTCCGAGATCTGGACCCTCCCCCACCATCCCTCCTCGCCGGGCGCCAGGGGCCCTACGCCACGGGCTCGGGTCACCTCGAGACGGGTCCCGTCGAGGGCGAGTCTCCCCTCCTGGAGGTTCATCGACGGGAACCGGGCTTCGAGAAGCACCTCTCCCTCGAGCTCGTCCTCGTCGAAGCGCGCTTCCACCCTCCTGCCCTCGAACTCGAGCCATCCGCTCCCCGATCCCGCGCGGGCGCTGTAGTCGAACTCGGCGCTCATCTCGGCCTCGCCGCCGGTCACGGCGAGTCCTATCGACTCCGGGATGTAGGGATCGACGGCACGCAGGTCGGGAACGGTCGCCTTCGGCATCACGGCCTCCACTTCGACCCCCTCGGCCGGGTGATCGATCGCTGCGGAATCGGAGACCGCGGTGACCGCGAGATTCTCCCCGATCACCAGTGGAACTCCCTCGAGGAGACTCGCGACCTCGAAGCGGTCGAGTTCGGCAGCGAGCCGCACCTCGTCGCCCCCGTCCGGCACTCGTCCCGCCAGCCGGCCACTGCCGACAGCGGAGAGCCCCAGGTAGCTCGCTGTCACTCTCGACCCCTCGAAGTCGAGCCGGCTCCCGGGGAGCAAACGCCCGGCCCTCAGAGCCGCCTCCAGTTGCAGATGCCCCTCGCCACCGAGATCGATCCACGGGAAGCGTTTCAGATAGTAGGTGACGAACCTGAGGCTCGAGGTCTCCGACTCGACGGCGAGGGTACCGCTGGCGGCGGAAAGCAGCGCCGCGAGCATCCCCTCACCCGGCGTGACAGGCGCGACGGTCAACGCCACGTCGAGGGCCACCTGCTCCGCAGCCGTCGCGCCATCGACCTCGAACCGTCCACCACGCCAGCGCAGGCGGCTGACGTCGAACTCCATCGGGCCGCGAATCTCGAAGGAGGCGCTCCCGCGGAGGCTCCCCTCGCCGTGGAGCACCTGTCGACCGAAGCGGAGACGGGACAACGACTCCGCCTCCACCCGGTGGAGAGTCGTCCGCCAGCCACGCTTCATGCGTAGCGGCCGCGGCTCCTCGGGTGGCGGCAGCGGATCGATGTCGATACCGACACCCGTCGCAGTGACGGAGAGGAGCCGAACATGCCTCGAAGCGAGGGACGGCAGCCAGATCCAGGTGCGTGCGGACTCAGCCGCGATCGTCCAGGTCGCTCGACGGGCGCGCCCCGAGAGCTCGAGGTCACGAACATGGAAGAGACCGGGCAGCCAGGTCCAGGCGGCGCTCCATTCGAACGAAAGTTTCTCCGGCCGCCGCTCGAGCCATGCGTGGCCACGGTCGGTGTTGAGGAGCAGGTTGGCGGCGACGAGATAGAGGATCTCGACCGCCACGAGCGCCAGCGCGACCCGCCGCCACCACCTGCGGCGTCGACCGGAAACCGCATTCTGTGTCGTCTCCACCGAGGAATCGTAGCCTGTCACTGCCCGTCGCGCCTCGCGTCAGCGAGCGCGACCGCCTCGCTTTCGCCCAGCCGGCTCGTGTGGAGGAGTCCACGCCCAATTTTGTCAGCGCGATGAAAAACCCTGTCACTCGAAGTCCCTTCTGACAACCGCCGCCGGGACGATCGGTCAACGACCCGCAAGCTGATTGCAGATGGCACGCGCTCTGCACCTCCACTTCCCAACCAGCCGTTCGGATGTCCGAGAATCGAACGGTCGACGATCACTCGGGGACGCGCAGAGGAGTCGCAGATGCCAACTCTAGGAAGCTTCAGCAACTGGAGATCGTCCCGGCCCGGCCGGGGCTTCACGCTCATCGAGCTGTTGATCGTCGTCGCGATCATCGGCGTGATCGCGGCGATCCTCATCCCCAACCTGCTCGATTCGCTGCAGAAGGCCAAGCAGAAGCGGACCGTAACCGACGTTCGCCAGGTCGGCGGCGCCTGGTTCTCGTGGCTGACCGACCAGGCGGGAGCGGCGGCCGCTGGAGCGCAGACCTTCAACTTCAACTTCGGCGACGTCCTCCTGGCCGACGACCTCCAGAGCGTCCTCTACCAGAGCCCGACCTTCTTCTACATCCAGAGTGTGCCCCGCTACGACGGCTGGGGCGGCACCTACCAGTATCGACTCAACCAGAGCGACCTCGGGGACTATCCGACCCTCGGAATCCGCAGCCTGGCGCGCGATCTCGCAGCGTCCGGAGCCACCTACACGGTCGGCCCCTTCATCTCCACCAACTACGACGGCGACATCGTCTGGGCGGACGGCTTCTTCATTTCCTACCCCGCAGGCGCTCAGGTCAGCGGCGGCAGCTGAGACCTAGCTCGCAATGTCGGCGGCGCTCCCGCGTCGGAGCGTGAAGCAGGTTACTGCCGGCACGGCGACACGAGGGCAGACTGACGGCATGCGCCGGTCGCGTGCCTTGCTGGGAGTCGTGTTCGCCTCGCTGGCGACCGCGGCGACCGCTCAGCCGCCGGTGGTGCCGGGATTCCCCAACGTGCCTCAGACGGCCGGCGAGGTGCTGAGCGGCCTCAACGCTCCGCAGCAGGGGCGGACCGCGATTCTCGCCTACCACAACGGCGTGCTGTTCACGGTGCCGGAGGTGCCCTCCAGCCAGCCGGGAGCGGACTTCCTGGTCCGTACCTGGGACCTCTCCGACCCGACCAGTCCCGTGGAAGTCGCCAACCACGGCATCACGCCGATGCCGATCAACGCCCACGGCTACTTCAAGAGCGGCGACTACCTCGTCCTCGGCTCGAACTGGCCTCCCGAGGCTCCGTGGTCGTGGAGGCGGACCGGACCCGGTACGCTCGAACGCACCACCTTTCCGCAGCTCCTCTGCGCCGGGGTCCGCGGCTGCCTCTTTCAGCCGTGGTTCGTCGGCGACACCTACTGGAGCTACGGCACGGTCGGTGGCGACGCGACGATCAGCCTCGACGGCAACGAACTCGCCTCGTGGGACCACCTCGGGGAGACCGGTGTCATCGGCCATCCGTTCCTCGTCGGTGATCTGCTGATCTTCGCCTCCGACCAGAGCCGCACCGGAGTGGCGACCTACGACGTCAGCGACCCGACCGACCCGGTGTTGCTCGATGTCCTGACGACCGGCGGACCGGGAGGGTACTGGCCGGAGCTGTGGGGCGGCGACGGCAAGCTCTATGTCGTCTTCCCCTATCGAGTCGGCGGCAACGGCTTCCGCGTCGTCGACGTGAGCGACCCCTCCGACCTGCGCTTCGTCGCCGATCGGGCGCTCCCCGGAGACGCGTCGATGTACATCCAGTTCCAGGACGAGTTCGCCTTCATGGGCGGGCACAAGGTCGACATGAGGAGCTTCGACTCCGTCCTGTTCCTCGATGGCGCCAACGTCACCCGCCCCAACGACGGCGGTGTCGGCATCGACACGAGCCAGTTCCTCCTGCCACTCGGCAACCTCCTCGTCACCGGCGGCATCGGCCCCAACGAGGGGATGGCGATCTGGGCTCATCAGTCGACGCCGGACGACCGCGGCCCGTCGGTCGGCTATCACATCCCGCAGTCGGGCCGCACCGGCTATCCCGTGGGCGCGCCGATCACTCTGCTGATCCACGAGACGCTCGAGAGCTTCACCATCATCAACGGGACGACCTTCATCGTCCGCCCGCTCGGCGGGAGCCCGATCCCGGGGCGCCTCACCTTCTCCTTCGACGATGTCCTGACCTTCACCCCCGACGCACCGCTGGCGGCCGACACCACCTACGAGGTCGTCCTCCCCGCCGGAGGAATCAAGGACGCCGCAGGGAACGGTATCGAGGGCTATTCGTTCACCTTCTCCACCGGATCGACTGTCGGCGGCAACCGGCCTCCCGACATCACCAGCTTCGACGTCGCCGACTACCCCGCCGAGCCGGGGGGCATGACGAACCTGTTCGCCACCGCCGACGACCCCGACGGCGATTCGGTCGAGTTCCGGTTCGACTTCGGCGACGGCTCTCCGAAGACTCCATGGTCGAGCCAGGGCAACGCCAACCACGTCTTCGCGGAGGCCGGTCACTACCGGGCGACCGTCCAGGCGCGCGATCCGGCAGGCAGCATCGTCTCCGAGAGCCGGACCGTGACGGTGCTCGATCCCCCTTCGGCACCCTTCCCCGTTGCCAGCTCGCCAATCGGATGCGACGCGACCGGGCGTCTAGCCTGGGTCGTGAACCCCGACAACGACAGCGTGGCCGCCATCGACAGCGACACTCTCCAGCGCGCGCTCGAGGTTCCGGCGTGTGCCGATCCGCGATCGGTGGCGGTCGTGGGTGATGAAGCCTGGGTCACCTGTCACGACGACGACCGCGTCGTCATCCTCGACGTCTCGACCGGAGGGCTCATCGACGAGATCGGCCTCGACTACGGCGCCGCCCCGATCGCACTGGCCCCGTCGCCGGACGGGGCCTCGATGTACGTCTCGGAGCACGGCAGCGGAGCGCTCGGCCGGTACGAGGTGAGCAGTCGCAGCCGCACAGGGACCCTGTCGCTCGGACCGACGCCGGGGGCGCTCGCCGTCACCGGTGACGGCACCGGCATCCTCGTAGCGCGCTTCCTCTCGCCCCCCGACCACGCGGAGGTATGGGAGGTATCGGCGACGAGTTTCACGCTCAATCGGACGATCGAGATTCCGAAGTTCGGCGGCGACGAGAACCGCGACGGCACCGCCTCCGGCCGCGGCACCGCCAACTACCTGACTGCGATCGCCGTCTCTCCCGACGGCACATCCGCCTGGTTGACCGCCAACAAGCCGAACGCCGAGAAGGGACCGCTCTTCGCCGAGGACCTCGACCAGGACAACACGGTCCGCAACCTCGCGATCAGGGTCGATCTCACCGCCGGCACCCTCGATCGGGCCGTCGATCTCGACAACAGCGACTCCGCGCACGGTCTCGCCTTCTCGCCGCTCGGCGACTACCTCTTCGTCGCCCTCCAGGGCAACAACGAGGTGCTGGTACTCGATGCCCTCGAAGCGCCCGGCGGCTCGGGAGGAGACTCGGGGCTGGGCGGCCTCGTCGCACGGCTCGCAGTGGGAAGAGCGCCGCAGGGAGTCTGCGTCGACTCCGACACCGAGCGCGTCTTCGTGAAGAACTTCCTGTCGCGCGACGCGAGTGCCGTCGACGCGGGCCCGCTCTTCCGGTCGGGCTCGATCACACTGGCTTCGAGCACGGTCGCGACGTCGACCACCGAGGCGCTACCGCCCACAGTGCTCGCCGGCAAGACGCTGTTCTACGACGCGAGCGACCCGAGGATGAGCGCCGAGGGCTACCTGAGCTGCGCCACCTGTCATCTCGACGGCGGCGAGGACGGCCGTGTCTGGGACTTCACCGGTCGCGGCGAGGGTCTGAGGAACACCATCACCCTCAACGGCCGCGGCGGCATGGGACACGGCAACGTTCACTGGAGCGCCAACTTCGACGAGATCCAGGATTTCGAGAACGACATCCGGTTCGCCTTCGGCGGCTCGGGATTCCTGTCGGACGCCGACTTCGACGCCACCAGCGACCCTCTCGGCCCTCCCAAGGCGGGGCTGAGCGCGGAGCTCGACGCTCTCGCCGACTACCTGACCTCATTGACCTTCGAGGCCCTTCCGAGGAGCCCTCATCGGGCCGCCAACGGCACCCTGACACCGAGCGCCGCGGCAGGGCGCGCGGTCTTCGCCGCCGAAGGCTGCGCGGGCTGTCACAGCGGCTCGGAGTTCACCGACAGCACGACGGGAACGGTGATCCTTCACGACGTCGGCACCCTGCGCACCACCTCCGGCGGGCGGCTCGGCGGCGTGCTCGACGGCATCGACACACCGACGCTACTGGGAATCTTCGCCTCCGCACCCTACCTTCACGACGGCTCCGCACCGACACTCGAGGACGTCTTCGTCGTCGCCGGGGGCGAAGTGCTTCCGGCCGAGGACGGCACTCCCGCGGGCGGGGCATCGGTCGTCGACACCTGGGTCGATCTCAACAACGACGACACCGTCCACGGGCGCGCCTACATGGCGCTCAACGATCAGGGCGCCAGGGTCGACTTCGCCGGAATCGACGGCGGTGCCGGCGGCGTCGGGGCGATCGAGCTGCGGGTGAGCAGTTGGAGCGCCACGACCCTCTCGGTGCGCGTCAACGGCTCCGGCTCCACCGTCACGGTGCCCGATCCCGGCAACGATCCGAGATGGCGTCACACGAACTGGCTGCGGGTCCGGGTCGAAGGGCTCTCCTTCTCGCCCGGCACGGGCAACACCGTCACTGTGGAGGCGACGGCGAGCTTCCCCAACGTCAGCCTCGACGAGATCGTCGTCTCGTCGCCCGACGACCTCGCTCAGGCCGAGCCTCATCGGCGGGTGCTCGCCCTCTCGACCGGCGCCCGCTCCGACCTGTTGGCCTACCTGAGACAGCTGGACGCCAACGGAGACTCCGTCCCGACCACCGAGATCTTCAGCGACGGCTTCGAGTCGGGCGACACTTCGGCATGGTCGACGACGATTCCCTGAGGCCCGGTCACAGTTCCACCTTTCAGCGAGTCTCCACTCCCCGGCGACGCCGTCACCGCACCTCGAACGCCACCGGCTCCGTCTCCACGATGTCTCCCGTCGCGGTGTGCACTCTCGCCAGCACGGTGTGGGCTCCCGGCCTCAGCTGCCAGAGGAATTCGTCGCCGCCCGGTCGTCGGGCGATCACGTCTCCGTCGACGATCCAGTCGATCGACACCCCGCCTGGACGATTCAACCTGAACGAGAAGGCCTCCAGGTGATCCGGAATTCGAGGATCCATCGCCAACAGCAGCCCGGGGGTCGGCTGGGTGAGTCGGTAGCTCCCGAACTCGGGCGCCCCGGGCGCCCCCCTGTCGGTAACATGCCCTCGAGCGAGAGAATGGAGAGAGCAGGTGTCCTCGGGCGCGTGTGCTTCCCGGAAGAGCTCGCGAATCCGCGGGCAGGACGGTGTCGGCAACGCCCCCGAGTCTCTGCAGACCTCGATCCGCCGGAGCGAGCGAGTCGCCGGGAGACGATGCTCGCCGGTGCGCCGGCGCAGCTCGGCGAAGGTAGCCCGCAGCACCGGTGCCGGGCCGATCGCTCCCGAAACGCCGTCCATCTCCCGACGGTCCAGGTTGCCCAGCCACACCCCCACGGTGAAGCGGTCGGAGAAGCCGAGTGCCCAGGCGTCGGCATAGCCGGTGGAGGTCCCGGTCTTGACCGCGGTCGGTACCGGAAGCGCAAGTATCCCGTGCCGGCCGAACTCGAGGCTGCGCGCTTCGGGATCGGCCAGGATGTCCGACACGATCGAGCTCACCTCGGGATCGATCACCCTGACGCCCGCCCCGGGTCGGGCGTCGCGCAACAGGCGCAGATCCCGCCGAACACCTCCGCGCGCGAGAGTCGCATAGGCGGCGGTCAACTCCAGCAGCGTCACTTCGCCGTTGCCGAGTGCCAGCCCCTCGCCGTAGAGGTCGGGGTGGCGATCGAGGCTCTCGAAGCCCAGTCGATGCAGGAGATCGAGGAGGCTGCGAGGCGAGACATGTCGCACGGCCCTCACCGCCGGGATGTTCAGTGAGTTTCCGAGCGCCTGTCGCAGTGTGACCGGTCCGTAGTGCCTCCGGCTGTAGTTGCGGAACTGATGCAGGCCGCTGCCCACCGGACGCGCGAGAGGCGTGTCGTCGATCCGGGTAGCAGCCGTCCAGCCACTCTCCAGAGCCAGCGCGTAGACGAACGGCTTGAGGGTCGAACCGGGCTGCCGCCGAACCAGGACGGCATCGATCTGCGAACCGGCAACATCGGGCGAATAGCCGCCGGCGTTGGCCCAGGCCAGGACCTCATCGCTGCGATGGTCGATGACGACGGCGGCGCCATCGGTGACGCCGAGGTGCCCGAGCTGCTCAACCTGACGGTCGAGCAGGGCGGTGACGTGCCTTTGCATACCACCGGAAAGGGTCGTCGCCGACCTTCTGCCTCCAGCCTCGATCAGGGACAGCCTCTTCAGGTGGCCTACGAAGTGGGGCGCCTCGGTCTGCAGACTCGGCGGGCGCAACTCCAGCGCGCCGCGCTCGACGGCAGCGAGTGTCGCTGCGTCGATCGTCCCGGACTCGGCGAGTCTCCGAGCAAGATCGTCCACCCGCCGAGCGATCGCCTCTGTCGATCGCCGCAAATCGAAACGACTGGGGCTCCGAACGAGGATCGCCAGCGCCAGCATCTCCCGGGGATGCAGGGTGGTGAGATCACGATCGAAATAGTCGAGAGCGGCCTGCGCGACGCCGCGGCGCTGTCGTGCGTAGGGCACCTGGTTGAGGTAGAACTCGAGAATCTCGCCCTTGGTGAAGCGCTTCTCCAGCCGTCCGGCCTCGAAGCCCTCGACCCACCTGGACCAGAAGGTGCGCGCACGCGGCGTGACCAGTCGCGCGGCCTGCTCCGTGATCGTACTGGCTCCTCGAACGACTCGGCGAGCCGACAGATTCTCGACCAGCGCATGGCCGCGCGCTGCCCAATCGACACCTCGATGTTCGAAGAAGCGCTGGTCTTCCGATTCGACGAACGCCGCAACGAGCAGCTCGGGGATGTCATGGAGCGGCGTTCGATGCTCCGTGTTCCAACGCTGCGAGTAGCTGACATGCAGTGGCACGCCCTCGCGGTCGGTGTAGATCGGACCCGGGGATTCTCCGACGGCGGGCGGAAGAGACTCCGGAACCGGTTCAAGGGAACGCAGAGTGGCGATCGCCAGACAAAGCGCACCGGCGGCGAGAGTTGCAGCACTTCCCGCGACGAGCCTCTTCAAGGCAGAGCCTCGATCTCGAACGGCCTCGAAAGCCCCGCTCCGAACACGTCGGGGTCATACATCTCCTCGGCCCGAACGGGGAGTGCCCGGAAGCTCCCGGGAGCGATCGCCTGTGCGACATAGGACAGGTGGTAGCTGCCGGCCGGGAGGTACTCGGAATAGAAGCGGACTGCATCGTGGCGCAGCTCCCGATGGTAGAAGCTCCATCGCGTCCAGCCGAACCAGCGCCAGTCGTCACGGGTGAAGAAGAACGCATTCGGTGGCATCCCGGTACGTTCCTTGTCGGCATCGATCGTCGATGATGTGGCGAGCTCGCGCTGGACGGGCTCGAGGCCACCCGGCACCGGGTCCTCGACGACAACGAAGTTGCGCGCGGCCGGCAGACTGACGTAGAGATCGACCCTGACGAGCTCGCCCTGGCGCAAGAGCGCCGGAGAGTCGAGCAGCTCCCAACCTCCCTCCCGCTCGACGCTGTATTCGCGCCGAACGTCGAAGCCGGCATTGTGGGTGCGTTGGCCGGGATCGGCAGGTGCCCAGGCGAGCCTGACCGAGTAGTAGAGGCGCCCCGCACCTTCGCGCTCGACAGTCACCGCCGCCTCGGTCCCGGGATCTCGAACGGTGATCGGGCGACTGAAGGTGAGCGCGGGGTCCCGGAAATCGCTCCAGCTCCCCTCGCCGAACTGAGCGCCACCGATCGAGGCCCTTGCCTTCATGTCGGGAGATACCGACTCGAAGCGCTCCGCATAGGCGGAGAGAGCGCGGGCGCAGAAGAGGTTCTCCTGGGTGTTCTCCCAGCGGTGCCGCTGCCGGCGCGACTGAGTGAGGTGCCTCACGAGACGCGGTGCGACCTGTGAGACCCTCTCACCCGGCAGCTCCGCCAGGATGCTGCTGAGGACGGCACACTGGGTCCGCAACTCGGAGTGGAGGATGCGCGAGTAGCCGTCGTCGAGCGGCTCGGAGAAGACGATCTTGCCGGCGCTCTCCTGCGCGTGATCGAGGATCGCCCCGACGACCCGACGTCTCTCTTCCGAGTCCGCGCCGATCCCTGCGGCCGCGAGCAGGTAGTGCGCCTTGCCGAACAGGCTCATCTCGTCGACGTGAGCGGCGTAGCGCTCCAGATCCTCGGGTGCGAGGTCATCGGCGGCGGCCAGTGCCGCGAGGGCCACCGCACGCACGGTCGAACTCATTCCGCGACTGTAGAAGTCCGGCAGAACGTCCTTCCTCAGGTAGGTGCGAAGGTACTCGTGAAGCCGCTCCTCGACGGCGGCGGGAGGCTCGTAACCGAGTTCCTCGAGCCAGCCGAAGACCAGCGCCGTGTACGCCGAAAGATAGGGGCTCGCATACTGGTCGAGCGGCAACCAGTAGACCATCCCGCCGTTCGGTGCCTGGAAGTCAGCCGCTCGCTCAAGGGTGCGCTTCAAGTCGGCAGCGGCTTCCGGCCATTCGACCTCCTCCGAAAGATAGGGGCGCAATGCAAGGAAGTACGCCGCCATCGCCCCCTTGCTCAGCCTCTGCTCCCAGCACGAGTACGGATAGTCGCGAAGGTAGGTGAAGGCGCGCTCGAGAGAGCCGATCACCGTCGGGCTGGCCGTCACTTCGAGTGCGCCGACATCGGTGCGCATCTCGGCCGGGAAGGCGACGGTGCGCGTGTCGGAAGTCCCTGTCAGAGAGCCGTAGTCGGCAGCGGTGAGTAGCGAGGCCGCAGGGAGAACCGGGAGGTGCACCGTGAGCGCGTCCTCGTCCATGCGATCTCCGGCACGAACTTCGAGCCCTATCTCACCCGGCGTGGTCGTGGTGATCGGCAAAGACACGACGTACCGCTGGAACGGCTCGGCCCGGATCCTCGTCTCCATGGCGGGGGCTCCATCGACGGCTCCTGTCGCCCGCGCCGAGATCCTCAGCCGCCGTCTGCTGTCGGTGCGATTCATCACCGTGAAGCGCGCCTCGAAGGCGTCGCCCTCGATCACCTGGTTCGGCAGGGCGGGACGCACCTCCGTCGGCAGATTGGTTCGGAAGCTCGCCGAGCCGAGTCCGACCCGGTCACCACGGGTCGCCGCAACCGCGAGGACACGCCAGCCGGTCAGGTTGTCGGGCAGATCGAACTCGATCGTCGCCTGCCCGCTGGAGTCCGTCTCGACAGCCGGGTTCCAGTAGGCGACGAAGTCGAAGATCGAACGCAGCCGGTCGTCGCCTCCACCACCTCCACCGGCGTCGGCCCCCTTCTTCTCGATCTTGCGCCAACCCACCAGAGCCTTGACGAGGTTGTAGTTCGCAACGTCGAGCGGGGCGAGTCGATAGAGCCCCACATAGGGGTCGAACGTCGCCTCGCCTGCGCTCAGGAGATCGAGGACCGCCTCGTCGAGAACCGCGACCGCGACCTCGGCTGGAGGAGTTTCACCCTGCCGCGTCGATACCGATATCTCGGCCCGCACCCGCTGCCGAGGCTTCGTCACCTCGTCCTGCGGAGTGACCTCGACGTCGAGTTCCTTGTACGGATCGCGAACCTCGGTCCTCGCGTACCCGAGGCGGAACGCAGGCTTGCCGAGATCGACGCCGCCCTCGGACGGCGGTGCCGGGGCGACGCGCGGCGACGTGACGACGACCGAAAGGTAGAAGCCCGGCAGCAGATCGGGCTCGACCTCGAACTCGATCAGCTCGCTCGAAGACTCGAACGTCGTCGTCCAGCTGCGAATGGTGCCGAGCCGCTCCAGAGTGACGAGCGCTCTTGCGCCGGGGAAAGGGTTCTTGACCAGGTATCTGGCCGTCTCGCCGACCCGGAGCACGGAGGCTTCCGCCTCGATCTGGAGATGATGCCCGGGGGGCTCCTCCCACAGAACCCGCCCGGCTCCGACCGTCCAGCGATGGAGGGTGCTCGACACGGGCCGACCACGCGTATCGGCGATCGCCGCCGTCAGGCGGTAGCGGCCGGCCTGGGGAGGAGAGAAGCTGCAGCTCGCCGGCTCATCGGTCGTCAGGCCGCTGCAGGCGGCGGCCGTCTCCCAGGAACGCTCGTACCTCGTCAGGTACGCGCTGCCCGCGCCCCGAACGCGAGCGGCGTGGGTGACCTCCCTCTCGATGGTGAACGCGACCTCCTGATCGGGCAGCAGGTTGCCATGCTCATCCGCTACCCAGGCATCGACCGAGGCCGGCGTGCCCGTCTTCAGTACCCAGTCCGACTGCGAGATGCCTACGAAGCGGTCGCGGGACGCGAAGCGGGCCTCCACCGACGAGGCGACCCTCTTGCCCCGATCGTCCTGAACCGCACTCTCGGCCTGGAGTCGTCCGTAGAGAATCTCTCCCGAGGACGCCGTGAACTCAGTCGAAGCGGAGCCCTCACCGTCGAGGGTGAGCTCTGTCTGGAGCAGCGCTACGGATTCGGCGCTCCCCGTGTCGAAGAGGAACCCGGTCGCCCGCGGATCCTCCGGGCGGAAGCGCCCCGGTACGAGACGCGCCGTGATGCGGGTCGGCGCATGCACGTAGGGACCGCCGGCGTGCAGCGCCGCCGAGGTCGTCAGTGCGACGGTCTCTCCATCGCGAACGAGCTCGCGGTCGAGATCGACCGCAACCCGGAAGGGGGCCGGCACAAAGTCACTGACCAGCATCCTCAGCGGCGTCCAGCCGAGATCCGCAGCGAAGCCGGCGGTCAGCTCAAAGCTGTGCCAGCCGACCGCTCCCTGGCGAGACAGTGTGAACGACCCGTCGAAGGCACCGAACTCGTTGAGTTCGAGATCCGCCCGCCGGTGGACCACCTTCCCGGCCGGATCGCGCACCTCGAGACCGTAGGGACCGGCAGGGGCGCTCTCGAGAGTGCGATTGCCTTCCTCGCGGACGTAGATCTTGTACTCGACGGTATCGCCGGCACGGTAGATCCCCTGGGCGGTAAAGCCCCAGGTCACCAGGTGGCCGTGAGCCTGTCGCCTCCAGGTGGGGAGATAGGACCGGTTCGGGCCCCGGCCGCGAACGGAGAAGTCGTCGGCGAGCGGCACCAGGGCCATCGACTCGCCGGCGCCGACTCGCACGACGAGGTGCTGCTCGTCTCTGTGCCTCCAGCTCGCGGTGAGTTCATGCTCCGGATCGAGGCTCGCGGTGCCCGGAAGATGTGCGAGCCCGCTGTCGTCGGTCTCGGCTGCTGCCACGACCTCTCCGTCGTCGAGCGACGCATAGCTGGACAGGAAGACTTCCACGGAGGCGCCTTCCACCGGCTCCCCAGACGCCAGGTCGGTGACCCAGACGAGAGAGTTGTGGAACCCGGCCTTCACATGCACCTGGAAGGAGGTGACCTGCGAGAAGAACCAGCGCCCCCCCTGGGTGGTGGAGGGGGTCGTGAGAAGCCGCCCGACCACAGCGCCCTCTCCACCCTCGAGAAGAGCCCGCGTCGGGATGGGGTGGCGGTAGGCGACATCGACGACGGCGGGCAGCTCGAAGAGCTCGCTGCCCTTCGTCCACGACCCGGCGGGCTTGCGTCGGCGGAAGTCGATCTCGATGCCGTCTAGGTTCGTCACCACCCCAGTCGGGTGGGATTCGACTCCCTCCTCGAGAGTCGAGACGGGATCGTCGAGCACGAAGCGGGGACGGCGGTGTCCCGTCGTGAACGTGAAATCGATGTCCCGGGGCAGCGGGCGACCGAACTCGTCGAGGATCTCGGCAGCTCGAGCGCGCAGACGGTACTGCGTCATAGCGGCCAGGCCCACGGGCAGCGGAACGGCGTAGCGGTGTCGTCGCGAGGCGCGACCGAGCCTCGAATAGGAGTAGACGCCGTCCCACGGATCGAAGTCCTCGCGATCTCCGGCGAGCGGCGGGGTCACTTCCAAGCTCTTTGCCAGCGATTCGACCGTGACCGGCGAAGAAAAGACGAGCCCGACGCCGCCGAGCGGGTCGCAACCTGCGCTCCCGTCTCCGACGTCGGCCGGACGGGAAGCGATCGGCGACCACTCGCGACGGTTGCCGCGGTAGTCGCGGCAGTCGATCCCCAGGAACTCCGGCTCGGGAAAGGTCGAGAACGTCGCCAGTAACCGATCCTCATTGCCGGGGAGCGGACCGACAAGCGAGCGGACACCGGGGTGAATCGTGAGCCGAACCTCCTGCCCAGGATCGAGGGGCTGGACCGGCTCCACCCACCAGGTGCGGCCGTCCTCGGTTGCCCCGCTTCCGATCGCCGAGTCGTCCGGTGGCAGGACCCAGGTCCGCGCCGCCCCGCCGGCGGTCTCGAAGCGGACGGCCGGGGCGACGGAAGCTGCGTCGACCGGCTGGTTGAACGTGATTCGAGCGCGAGGGATCCCAGGCGAGCGCCAGGTCTCGAAACGGTGGTAGCGAACCTTAGGGCGCTCGGTCTCGAAGTGCTCGGCGACCCCCTCCCGAAGCACAGCTCCGGTCGCCGAGGTGAAGCCGGCCTGCACCTCGACAAGGTACTTTGTGGCATAAGCGAGTGCGTTGGACTCGCCAAGTTGGCATGCCAGAGAGGAGGTGCTCAGCCAGCGCCACTCACACCCGGGATCGGGAGTGATCGTCGCCGGGACCTCCGAGGACAAGCGTGCCATCCGCCCCAGCGGCACGACCGGCTGGTTGAAGTGAACGACGACCTGGCGCCCGGAAGGTACCTGTTCCCCGCTGGGATGGATGCGCATCACTTCCAGCTGGGATGGCTGTGCCGATATCGCACCAGCGAGCAACACCATCATCGTCGCTCCCACTCCAGCTGCCGCCCACGCGCTGCCAACTCTCATCCGAGACCTCCCTGTCGTCGTCTCTTTCGTTCGCCGTCTCCTCGTGATCTCCGATAGCTGAAAGCCGTGAGCTGCAATCCCGTTGCCACCACCTCTCGAGCTGGCCCCGCGCCCACTTGCCGCTCGGTGGACCCTGCGCAGTCTGCTGCCCCCCTTTCACCCCGCCACTCACCTGGCACCGAGGCACGGCAGATCCCGAAGATCGCCGGTCGCAGCGCTATGGGGATCGACGTCGTCTTCCGCTGACCTCGGCGGACGGCGCATCGACCCCCCGGCACGCCGACCACTCCGCCAGGTCGCCGCTCTCGAAATCGTCTGCATAGAGCGTCCCGGTGACGCCGTCGAGACGCCACAACTCCCCGCTCCCGTCGGTCGACCATGCCGCTGCGTAGATCTCTCCCGCCTCGTCCTGTCCGATGGCGCTGAGACCTCCTACGACCTCGGCCTGTTCGGTCTGCCGCCATCCGAGACAACCGGGACGGGCTGTCGACAGGCCCCCCGTGCAGAAATCTCCGAAGACGACCCGGCCCGACAGTTCCGGGGCGAGGCGTGACCACCCGACGCCGATCACCGCGCACCGTCCTTCGGTATGCGGGTAGACCGTCACCGGTGGAGTGAAACCGGCCGCCGGGCAGCCGGTCGGCGGGTTGAAACATTCGAAGCCCTCGCGAAACGGCCAGCCGTAATTCTCTCCCCCGCCGCTCGTCCCCGGCTGGCGGTTGATCTCCTCCCAGGAGGCCTGGCCGACGTCGGTCAGGATCAGGTCGCCTGAGTCGCTATCGAAGGTGAGGTCGGCCGGGTTCCTGAGCCCGTACGCCCAGATCTCCGCACGCGCTCCCGGCACGGAGATGAAGGGATTGTCGGGAGGGATCGAGTAGCCGGTCGCGACGTCGACGTCGAGTCTCAGGATCTTCCCGAGCAGCACGCCGAGGTTCTGGGCGTTGCCGAGCGGGTCTCCGGCCGGGCCGCCGTCACCGGAGGCGACGTAGAGATAGCCGTCCGGGCCGAAGGCGAGGTGGTGGACGTTGTGAAGCTCGGTCGGCTGCGGGATGGCGAGGACCGGCGATTCCGAGTCGGGATCGGCGTGCGCCGGGTCGGCGGCATCCTCGAGGAACCGCGAGATCACGACGTCGTCCGCGGTGTCGGTGTAGGCGACGAACAGTCGCCGGCTGGCCTCGAAGTCCGGCGCGAAGGCGAGGGCGAGCAACCCCAGCTCCATGCCAGGCCCCCCAATCCGGTCCGTGAGATCGAGGTACGGATCGACGCCTCGCTGGCCGCCGGAGTCGAGCGCCCAGACGAGTCCGTCGCGTTCGACGACGAACAGCCGCCCCGAGCCGTCACCGGCGTGGGCGATCCCCGACACCCGGTCGAAGCCTGTGGCGTGGAGCGTGAGGGCGACCTGCTGCGAGGCCGAGGGGGTCACGGACGACAGAGAAACGGCGACCGACAGCGACATGCTTGTCGCCAGCCGCCTCGTCGCCGTCGACATCGCTGCCACGCTGAAGCTAGGAGACGATCTCGAGCGGCAGGTTCTCCTGCCACCGACCGCGAGTGAAGTCCGGGATCTCGATCGGCTTGCCCCCCGCCGCGACCGACCTCTCGCTGATCTCGATCACCGCCGAAAGCGCCGCAGCATCGTAGACATCCATGTCGGTCGGCTTACCCGCGAGCAGGCACTCGACCAGCCGCGCGTCCTCGAGGTAGTCCATGCCGTCGTGGCTCCCCTCTTCGGCCTCCCGCTCGAGGCGCCGCCACAGCGGGTGCTCGAACTCGTCGCGGTAGGTGTCGGCGTCCTCCCACTCGTGATCTGCGCTGCGCCCCTCGATGAAGATCCGGTCGGGGTAGCCGCGGAAGCAGCCGCGGGTCCCCTGAACGAGGTGGTTTCGACTGTACGGGCGCGGCGTGGTGGTGTCGTGCTGCAGGACGATGGTCCGCCCGAGGCGGGTACGGATCAGGCTGGTGTTCATGTCGCCGAGCTCGTAGGCGCGGCGCCGCGGGTCGCCGGGCTCCAGGTTCTCTCGGGCGTAGAGCTCGAGCCCCCGCGCGTTCGAACTCATGGAGGTGAGCACCTCGAACTGATCGCCGCGGTTGATGTCGAGGCACTGCGCCAGCGGTCCGAGCCCGTGCGTCGGGTAGAGGTTGCCGTTGCGCTTGCGCGAGTGGCGCAGCCGCCACAAACCCTCGTTGGCGTCGGAGAACTTGATCTCGCGCAGATCGTGGATGTACGCACCCTCGGCGTGGAGCAGCTCGCCAAAGAGGCCCTGGCGGACCATGTTGAGCACCATCATCTCCGCCCGGCCGTAGTTGCAGTTCTCCATCATCACGCAGTGACGGCGCGTCCGCTCGGCCGCCTCGACGAGTTCCCAGCAGTCGTCGACGGTGTAGGCGGCGGGCACCTCGACGGCAGTGTGCTTGCCGCTCTCGAGCGCCTCGAGGCAGATCGGGACGTGCCAGCGCCAGGGGGTCGAGTTGAAGACCAGATCGACGTCGGCGCGCTCGCACACACGGCGGTAGTCTTCCTCGCCGCGCGTGTAGAGATCCGGGGCTCGCTGGCCTGCTTCGACGACCCAGTGGCCGACCTCCGCGGCGCGCGGACCGTCGATGTCGCAGATCGCCACGACCTCGACACCGGGGATCCTCACGAAGTTGCGCACGTGGTTACCCCCCTGAAGGCCGACCCCGACGAAGGCGACCCGCAGCACGTCGAGCGGTGGGGCCGCGAAGCCCTCCGGCGGTCGATAGGCGGCCGCGGCCCGGCTGCCGCGGGGCGCGGCATAGGCCCGCTGCGCCGCCGCCAATCCGAGGCCCGCCCCTGCGACGCGAGTGAGGAACTCCCTACGACTGCTCTGGGACATGCGTGTTCTCCCTGGCCGTTGTGAGCCCAAGCCTACGCCAGAGCGCGACCAGCGCAATCGAAGAGGCCACTGCGACGGCGCAGAAGAGCATGGCGCGCGAGGTGTGACCGAGCAGCCACGACCCGGTCGCGAAGAGCAGCGAGTAGATCGCCGAGCTGCCCGTTGCCATGCAGGCGATGCCGAGGGCGATGCCCCCGCCCTGCCGGCTTCGGGTCACCCGCTCGAAGCGCTCGAGCACGGCCCGCTCGGTTGGCGCCGTGAGGAAGGTCACGGCAAGCCAGGACGCCGTCGTCACGGCCACCCCGACGACGAGCTGCTGCCAACCCGCAAGACCGAGATCGTCGAAGGCGAAGCCGATCGCGACGACGACCGAGGCCGCCATCGCGCTGATCTCGCTCCAGGCGTTGATCCGTCGCCAGAACCACCTCAGCAGGAAGAGCAATCCGGTGCCGGCGCCGATCTGCAGCAGGATCGTGAAGGCCTGGAGAGCGTTCTCGAGCAACAGAGCGGCGAGCGCCGCGCCGACCATGAGACCGATCGTCGACAGCCGACCCACCGCGACCAGTTCGCGCTCTCCCGCCTCCGGACGCCAGAACCGCCGGTAGACGTCGTAGACGAGGTAGGAGGCTCCCCAGTTCAGATGGGTCGAAATGGTCGACATGTAGGCGGCGGCGAGCGAGCCGACGACCAGACCGAGCCAGCCGGCCGGGACGAAGGTCAGCATGGCCGGATAGGCGAGGTCGTGCCCGAGCACCGACTCCTCTACGTGGGGAAAGGCAGCCGCCAGCGAGTCGAGGTCGGGAAAGACGACGAGCGAGGCCAGGGCGACCAGGATCCACGGCCACGGTCGAAGCGCGTAGTGGGCGGCGTTGAACAGCACCGTGGCGCCGACCGCGTGGCGCTCGTCCTTCGCCGCCAGCATCCGCTGGGCGACGTAGCCGCCCCCGCCGGGCTCCGCACCCGGATACCAGGTGGCCCACCACTGCACTGCCAGCGGGACGACCAGGAGCGGTACGAACGCCGCCGGATCGGTCCAGTCGGGCACCAGGGCGGCTCGTGCCGCCACCTCGGGATGCGCGGCGAGGGCCGCCAGCCCGCCGACATCGGGGTGGCGCACCGCCGAGACGGCGGCCACGACCGCGCCGGTCATGGCGACACCGAAGAGCAGCAGATCGGTGAGGATGACCGACCGCAGTCCGCCTGCCGCGCTCAACAGCACGGTCACCGAGCCGGCGACGAGGACCGTCGTGAGCGGGCGCACACCGAAGAGCACCGCGCCGATCTTGATCGCCGCCAGCGTCACCAGCCCCATCGCAAGAATGTTGAAGATCACCCCGAGGTAGAAGGCGCGGAAACCGCGCAGAAACGCGGCCGGCCGGCCGCCGTAGCGCAGCTCGTAGAACTCCAGGTCGGTGGTCACGCCGCTGCGGCGCCACAGCGCGGCGTAGACGAAGGCGGTCAGCATCCCGGTGAGCAGGAACGCCCACCACACCCAGTTGCCGCCGACGCCGTGCTGGCGGGTGATGTCGGCGACCAGGTTCGGGGTGTCGGTCGAGAAGGTCGTGGCGACCATCGAGATGCCCAGGAGCCACCACGGCATGCTGCGCCCGGAGAGGAAGAAGTCACCCGCGGAGCGCCCCGCCCTGCGGGCGGCGACGAGGCCGATCGACAGGGTGAGGGCAAAATAGCCACCCAGCACCCACCAGTCCAGCACGGTCAGTCTCATGCCTCTTCCTCCCGGGTACCGGTGTCCATGAACTCCTCCTCCACCCAGCGAGCGCCGGCAGCGAGATCGGTCTCGAAGAACCGTGCCCGCGACCGGTGCTGCGGCCACGCCGACAGATACGTCTCACGCCAGCGCTCCAGCACCGCCTTCGCTTCCCTTCGATCGGCGAGCGCCCAGACAGCGCCCCCGAAACCCGCTCCGAAGGCAGACGCGGCGAACGCTCCGGCCTCGCCAGCGAGACGGGCGAGGGAGCTGGTCTCCGCCACCTGATTGCCGAGGAGCTCCTCGGCCAGCCGCTGCGACTCCCGAGCCAGCCGACCCAGCTCCTCGGAGTCACCCCGTCGCAGCGCCCCGACGGCTTCGGGCACGATCTCGCCGCTCTCGGCGGCGAAGTGGCGCCACCGCGCGGAGAGAGCGCCTCTCCTCGCCTCCGAGAGTGCCGCCAGCAGCTTCTCCATCGTCGGGGGGCCGGTGCCGCTCTCGAGAATCCCGCCGAGCGATGGCAGGGCGGTCGGTCCCCGACGCTCCGAAGGTCTCCCGACACTCGACCACAGCTCGACCAGCTCACTGCTACTGCGTGACAGGGCATTGAACGCGTCGCGCGCCCCCGCTGCCTTGTGGGCCACGACACCGGACACACCGACGAGCAACACCCAGTCGCCGGGCACCGGCACGGCCTCGGCCTCGAGCTCGGTTCCGAAGCGCAGATGCAGGACGTGGTTCGGCTCCGCGCCGAGGATCGCGGCGTGATCCTGGCAGCCGCCCCTCGTTCCCACTCCCCCGCCGGAGGCACTCTCGCTGTCCGGGGCCGCACTGTCAGAACCGGGCCGCGAGCGCCTCCACGCCCGGCCGCTCTCGACCGCTCCCAGCCAGGCGGCGCGTCGCCGCCAGCTATCGGCCCACGGTCCCGGAGCGGCGTCGACGGCGGTAGCCATCGCGACCATGAAGGCGGCGACCACCAGCGCGCTCGAGCTGCTGAGCCCCGCCGCCGCCGGGAGGTCGCTCGTCATCGCCACCGTGACGCCCCCTGCCCGAACACCACCGTCTCGCTCCAGTCGATCGAGCGTCACACTCAGGTAGTCGCGCCAGTCTCCGTGGCGCACCCTCGGCCGCCTCGGGTCGAACTCGGCAAGGTCTCCGCCGTTGCCGGCCTCCCTGGACCACCACGCCCAGAGATCGTCGTCCCCTGCCGTCACGAGGACTCGCAGACCATGAGCGATCGCCGTCGCCAGGCTCGCGCCGCCTGCGTAGTCGGTGTGCTTGCCGAAGAGTTCGACCCGTCCAGGGACCCACAGAGCCGCCGCCGGCCCTCGACTGCCGAGGTCGCGGAGGCCGAGGGCGGCGCCTCGCCACTGCGGTGCTGCGATCCAATCCTGGAGCGGTCTCGGCCGCACTACAGATCCCCACTGAGTTGGCGCTCGACCCTCGCAACGTCGCTCCTCGTCGAGAGATCGGCGACGATTCCGGTCGTCGGCACGACCCGGAAGACTTCGCCGTGAGCCATCGCACGCGCGACCGCATCAGGGAGCTCGTACTCACCCCGTGGCGAAGGACCGATGGCTCGGCAGTGCTCGAAGATCGGGCTCTCGAACCGCCACGCGTTAACACTCGAGTAGGCAGGGTCGGGAGCGTCGAGAAGGGTCTCGAGCCCGGGCTTCTCGACGATCGATCGCACCACGCCGTCGCCCCCGAGCTCGACGAGGGCGAAGTCCGCGAGCCTGGCGGCATCGAACCAGCCTTCCTCTATGGCGCGACGCCGCTCGACGACGACGACGGCCTGTGGCGTCGCAGCCGCCAGAGTTCGGAGTGCCTCGGTCGGATAGAGGTTGTCGCTGTTGACGACGAGGAACGGCTCGCCGTCTGCGAACTCCTCGCCACGACAGACGGCGTCGGCGGTGCCGCGCGGCTCTTCCTGCTCGACGATCTCGATCGGAGTCGGGCGCCCCTGCGCCCAGCGCCGCAGATCGTCGCCCGAAGGCGGGATGACGAGGGCCAGGCTCTCCATGCCCGCCGCCTCGAGGCGTCGTGCGGCGTGTTCGAGCAGCGGCAGGCCCGCCACCGGCATCAGCCCTTTGAGACCGAGGGCTGCGGCGCGACGCTGAGGCGTCGTCAAGCGAGCCGCCGGGTCCGCACGGCTCATCCGCGAACCGCGGCCGGCGGCGAGGATCAGCGCCCGCCTCGCGACCGTCGTCACATCCTCGCTCACCGCCGGATGCTATCCTCCCGGCATTCGGCTCGAACCCTTTCGGGAGGGGATTCCATTGCAGCACGCATCGCACTCAGGTCGCTCACGGCACCGTTCCATCCTCAGATCATGGGCCCTCGGGGTGCTGTGCGGCCTCTTCGCCGTCCTCGGCTGGTCGGCACTGGCGGACGCCGGCCCCTTCACGCCCAGGGCGACCCAGCCCGGCGATCTGACCTTCGAGATCGAGTACGCGTACACCGCCCCCGGCTTCTGCCGCAACTGTCACGGCGACTACGAGAAGGACGACGTCGAGCCCTTCAATACCTGGTCGGGGTCGATGATGGCCAACTCCACTCGCGATCCGGTCTTCTGGGCGGCCCTCGACGTCGCCAACGCCGATCTTCCCGGAATCGGCGAATACTGCCTGCGCTGCCACGCTCCGAAGGCCTGGCTCGACGGTAGGGCAAGTGCGGAGACCGACAAGGGCGGCATGGTGATCGGCGTCGGTGACGCCGACGGCTGCGGCCTCGTCGGCAACATCGACGAGACGACCGCCAACGACTTCGAGGGGGTGACCTGTCACCTCTGCCATCGGATGGTGATCAACGACTCACCGCCGCCCGGCGAGGAAGGGAACTACCTCGAGAACGCCGAGTACTGGATCGACGACGAGGTCTGTCCCGGCGGCAGCGAGCCGTGTCGCCACGGCCCCTACGACTACGCCAGTCCGCCGGAGCCCCCGCACGAGTGGGCGTATTCCGCCTACCACGAGGGTTCGCAGATCTGCGCCACCTGTCACAACGTGACCAACCCGGTCCTCACCCTGATCGACGAGAGCGGCGTCGACACCGGGATCCTCTACCCGATCGAGCGCACCTACAACGAGTGGGATCAGAGCGAATACCGGATCGGCGGCAGCGCGGAGGCGACCTGTCAGAACTGTCACATGCCGGACGCCACGGACCCCGATTCCTACGCCTGCATCTTCGAGAACATCGATCGCGCCGGCGACATGCCGCAGCACCATTTCGTCGGCGGAAACACGTGGGTGCCGGCGCTGCTGGAGGACCAGTACGGCGCCACGATCGACAACGGTACGGGTTTCACCGACACCATCGCCCGCGCCGAGGCGATGCTCGAGAGCGCCGCCAGCCTCGAACTCACGGCCCCGCCGGCGATCTCCCCCGGCGGCACGCTCGACCTCGAAGTCAAGGTCACCAACCTGAGCGGCCACAAGCTGCCGACCGGCTACGTCGAAGGGCGGCGGATGTGGATCCATGTCGAGGTCCGCGGCGACGACAACGACCTGATCTACGAGAGCGGTGCCTACGACCCGTCGACCGGCGAGCTCACCCGTGACTCCGACGTCAAGGTCTACGAGACCCAGCGCGGCATCTGGAACGCCAACGGCATGAACACCTGCGACCACACCAATCCTTCGGGGGTCGAACAGTTTCACTTCGTGCTCAACGACTGCATCAAGCTCGACAACCGAATCCCGCCGCTAGGCTTCACGGGTGGCGACGATCTCGAAACCCAGCCGGTCGGATACACCTACCCGGAAACGAGTCCCGGCTCCGGCGTTCTCGTCAACTACGACATCACCAACTACTCGATCCCGCTGCCGGGCGACGCCGCCAGTCCTCTGACCGTGTCGGTCGAACTGCGGTTCCAGAACTCGAGCAAGGAGTACATCGAGTTCCTGCAGAACGAGGCCGTCGTCCAGAACTTCGACGACGACTGCATCACCCGCTCGCCCGGATGGAGCTGGCCGATCGGGCTCGACCCCGGCGAGCGCAGCCGCGGAGAGTACCTCTACTGGCTGTGGGAGAACATCGACCGCTCGTCGCCGCACGACATGGAGACGACGATGGCGATGGTCGACATCGCGGCCGAGATCTTCGAGGACGGCTTCGAGTCCGGCGACACCAGCGCCTGGTCGAACGTCATTCCCTGACGACCTGACAACCGGAACGTCTCGACCGCTTCGCCTCCGGTTCGGGCGAACCGGTGCGCCCTACACGATCGACTGCGACTCCCTCCCGAAGAGGCGCCGTCTTCCCTTGGCCGGAGCTCTGCGCGAAAGGCTTCCAGGTAGGCAGGGGACGTCGGAGCGGCAGCACCGCGGACGAATCTCCTTGCCCGTGGGCTGGCGCCCGCCTACCTACCGAAGAATCGCTGGCTCAGCCGGTTCCAGTCGTACGGCAAGAGATGCCGGTTCATGCGGACTACCTGGAAAGCGAACGTGGATCCTGCGACCAGGAGTTCCTCGCGGGGTGTCGGTCCTGAGCACCCTCTGGACGCGCCCGAGTGAGCGCGCGTTCGATACCACCCCTCAGGAGCCGGGCTGCACCAGCAGGAGCGCCGACCATTCCTCGCGGTCACGTTGTTCCAGCATGAGCAGGCCGTGTTCTGCGAGCCGATCCCCGACTTCGCCGGCCTGCTCGGTGAGCAGTCCCGAGGTGACGAGACCGCCGCCCGGACGCACCAGACGGACTACCTCGCCGGCCTGATCGAGCCACCGTTCCGGCAGGATGTTGACGAGGGCAAGGTCGAAGGTGGCGTCGAGCGCGCCGGCGGTAGCGGCGAGCCAGGAAGGGCGATGCCGATTGAGGGAGGTGTAGAGGCTTGCCGTCACGGCCGAACCGACGTCGAGGTCGAGGCCGACCGCCATCGCCGCTCCGAGCTCGAGCGCGGCGAAGGAGAGGATGCCGGAGCCGCAACCGACATCGACGACTCTCAGGCCGGAGACGCCCAGTCGCGGCAGCCAGTCGAGCACGAGCGCCGTCGAAGCGTGACTGCCGGTGCCGAAAGCATTGCGAGCGGGCACACGCAGCGGCAACATGCCGTCGGGGGCCGCCTCCTCGCCGGGCTCCCGGGGGTCGATCCAGAAGGGGCCGATCTCGAGCGGCCGCACGCGGCGCCGATACTCCGCGATCCAGTCGCGGTCGTGCACTTCTCCCACCCTCAGCAGGATTGCGCCCGCCCTCCCGGCGAGTGCCTCGAGGTCGGCCGGGGGACGCTCGAAGTAGGCGTGCACCTCGTCACCGCGTTCCTCGACACCGAGGGTGCCGGCCACCCACAGTTCTGCCACCAGCTCGCCGTGTCGAGCGCCGGGAGCGCGGAAGAGAGCCTCGTACGTCAACGCAGCGTCGTACCGACGACCCGCCGCACCTTGACTCTGGGACGGCGCACATCGACCTCGATCTTCTCGAGTTCCTCGACCGAGAGAGCCGACTCGGTCGAGAAGGCGAGGACGTACTGGCCTCGCAGTTCGCGGTGAATCCGGTCGTACGCCTGCTCGAGGTTCTCGCGTACCTTGTCGTAGTCCTGTTTCAGCGGATCGACCGGCGGCACGGTGAAGACCTGGCCTCCCGTCGCCTTGGTCAGGCCGATGAGGGACAGCTTCGACTGGCCGGTCCCGCCGAACACACCGCTGAGGTCGATCACGTAGATCGGCAGGGCTTGACTGAGGGCATGGCGCACCGATTCGCGAGCGCCGAATTGGCCGCCGAACGCCTGCCCGTCGGTGAGGACCACCAGCGCCCGCCGGCCCCGACTTCCCTCGAACTGCAGACAGCTGAAGACGACCGCGTCGTAGAGCGCCGTGTTGCCCTCGGGAATGAGCGTGCCGAAACGCCGCAACAGCGATCCGATGTCCGAAGTCATCGGATGAGCCAGTCGCGGTCGGGTGTCGAAATCGACCAGGAACGCCTGGTCGCCTTCCTGGAGAACGGCGTCGAGGAATCGCGCTCCGGCCTGCTTCGCGTCGGGCATGAGAGCGAGCATGCTCCCCGACGTGTCGAGCACCAGCCCCAGCGACAGCGGCACCTCGACCGCTCGCTCGAACCGCTCGATCTCGACACGCCGACCTCCGAGGCGGACGACGAAGTCCGACCGGGAAAGATCGGTCAGCGGCTCTCCGGAGCGATCCGTCGCCACGGCGTAGACCTCGACCAGGTTGACGTCGACTTCGGCGGCCGCGTGGGCCGCGTTCGCCAGCACGACGTCCTCCAGCCACTCGCCGCCCTCGAGGAAGGCGACCACTCTCACGTAGTCGTCACTATCGAGCGGCCCTGGCGAAACCGTGCTCTCGAAAGGCTCCTCCCGCAGCGTCTCGATGAGATCCTCGTTGCGGTAGAACTCGACCCGCTCGAGCTGCCCGTCCCGCGGCACCGTCACCGCGGCGGCGGCCACCACGCCACCCTCCCCTTCGAGAAGCCCGGTAAGGCGCACATCGAAGAGCTCGACCTCCGGATTCAGCAGGATCCGGTCTCGGCCCAGCTCGCGCCCGGACGCCGAAAGTGCGACCGCGACGACCTCCCTCGACCTCACCTCGGCACCCAGGTCGATCTCGTAGTTGAAGGGGCGCCGATCGTCGGTCGTGACCGACTCACCGTCGACCTCGAAGCGGACGGCATCGACGGCATCCGAGCTCAACAGGGTACGAAGGCGAATGCGACCGGTATGCGGCCCTCCGGGTGGGGCCACCAGGCGCACCAGCGAGACCCGCGGCTGCTGCCGCGCGGGCGGCGTCGGCGCCTCAAGGACATCGACGACCGTCTCGGTCCGGGGCTGTGACGCAGCGACCGTCGCATAGCCGACCGAGGAGGTCGCCGCGAGGCGGGCCTGGGGATCCTCCACGGTCACGACCGCCTCGAGGAACTCCTCCGAAAGGGTCACGGTTCGGCGGTAGACCCACCAGGCGGCCGCTCCGACGTCTCCCAGGACCACCTGCTCCTCGAAGACCTCCGGGTCTTCATCGAGGGGATAGGCGACGAGAACGACGCGCACGGCTCTTCCCTGCTGCCAGTGAGGCGGTACCGCGACTCTGACCTCGATTCCGATCTGGACCCGTCCGTCTTCGGCGGCGGCCTCCGTGCCGCTCGCGAACAGCGCCTGCACCTCGAAATCGCGCCGCCCTCGATCGACCCCCTCGAGCAGCCGGTCGGCCGCCTCGACCGCCGCCGGATCGACCGTCGGTTGCAGGCCGGCCGCCGGACTGCCATCGCGCGCAGGCTCCGTCTCGGCCTCAGCAGGCTGCGTTCCGGGTGACTGCGCCGCCCCGGCGGTCAGCGCCAGAGCAGCCAAGGCCACGGCACAGCCTGCCGCCGCCAGGACCCGGACCAGGGCTCGACTCGGGGAATCGCGTCGCATGGTGCACGACACCCTAACAAGCGGGCCCGCTCTTCTACTCCCTCGGCGAATCCGGCCTGCGAAGGACGAAGTAGAGATTCAGATCGCCACCCGCACCGTCGGCCGAAAAGCGATCGACCAGTTCACCGCCCGACGTCCCCACGAGCGGCTCCACGAGTCGCTCCGCCTCCTCCGGCGACGAGTGATGGCAGAAACGCACGGCGCCGGCCACGCGCTGCCACGGCAGAAGGAAATCGCCCGGCCCCAGTACTCCTGCCGGAAGACCGATCTCAGCGGGTGCCACGGACCGCTCCCTGAAACGTTCGAGCTTCGCGAACTGCCAGAAGGAGACCATCAACACGCCGCCTTCGCTCAGGTGGCCGAAGAGGCGATGCAACAGCCGGGAGGTCGCCTCGAGGGAGGGGACATGATGCAGGAAGCCGAAGACGGCGATCGCGTCGAGCTCACCCGCGATCGGAAGCGAACCGGTCAGAGCATCCACCCCCAGGAGCCGTCCGTGGAGCGCCCGCAAGGAGGGGCGAAGACGGGCCGCGGAAAGCAGCTCGAGGCAGGAGTCGATGCCGAGGTAGCGCGCCCCCCGCAGCCGGTCGTGCACGACATCCGCGAGGCGCCCGTTGCCGCAACCAACGTCTAGAATGGATGGGCTGCGCCGATCCTCGAGATGGCCGAGCGCGCGGGACCAGCCCGACCAGGGCCTGCCGCGAGTCGCATCGAAGGTGGCGGCGTGCTCCCGGTAGAACCGCCGGTTGATCTCGCGCCATCTCGCTTCGTAGTCGTCTCGATCCGATCCTGATGCCATCACTGGAAGCCGCCTCCGGAACCAACTCGTCGCTGGCGGGCGACAGTCTAGCCGTCGGCGGACTCACCGGCTTCGTCGTCGCCCAGCCGCTCTACGACCTGTGGCGCGACCAGTCGGCATTCTTCGTCGCCCATCAGGCGGACGGCCTCGACGTGCTCGGCCTGGTGACGATCCTCAGCCTGGGAGTTCCGCTGGTCGCAGCGCTGGTGCTCGCCGTGGCGAGGGCGCTCGGCCCTGGTATCGGAAGCGCCACCTATCGGGCACTGATCGGGCTGTGCGGCGCGGCGGGTGGCCTGCTCGTCGCCCGGCAGCTCGGTCTCGGCACCGTCACGAGCCTCGCTCTCGGAGGCGTCGCCGGCCTGCTCCTGGGTGGGTTCTGCAAACGCCCGGCGTGGCGAACGGGACTGCGCTGGACCGCAGCACCGGCGCTCCTCTTCCCGGTGCTCTTTCTCTCTCACCCGAGCGTCCGGGACGTGCTGGTGCCCGAAGACCCGGAGAACGCGGTCGAGACCGCCGGAACTCTCCCCTTCCCCGTCTTCCTGGTGCTCTTCGACGAGTTGCCCTCCGTCTCCCTGACGACTCCGGAAGACGTGATCGACCGAGGTCGATTCCCCAACTTTCATCGACTGGCAGCGACCTCGACCTGGTACCGCAAGGCGACCACCGTGGCGCAGTCGACGATCTACGCCGTCCCTGCGATCCTCACCGGCCGCTACCCGCAGCGCAGGATCGCCGCGACGCCGAACATCAACGGCCACCCGACCAACCTGTTCACGCTCCTCGACGCGGAGACGCCGTTCAACATCTGGGAGACCTCCACCCGCCTGTGCCCGCTGGAGCGCTGCCGCCCGCCGGCGGAGTGGACGCTCTCACGCAGCGAGCGCCTGCCGGCCCTGCTGAGCGACACGGCGGTCCTCTATCTCGCCGCCGTCGGCCCCGGAGGCGAACTCGCGGAACGCTTCGCCATCGGCGATCAGTGGCGCGACTTCCGCGGTAGCCGCGAGAAGGCCGACGCGGCGCCGCGCGGTCCGGCGAAGCGGACCCGAAGCCCGGAGCTGCTCTACGACTGGTTCCTCAACCGGATCGCGAGCCTCGGCCGTGAGCCTGCGCTTCACTTCGCCCACGTCTACATCCCTCACGCTCCCTGGACATGGCTCCCCGACGGTCGCCGGTTCGAGGGGTACACCACCTACCCGCACGGCCTTCGCTACCAGCGTTGGATCGGCTCGGAATGGGAGACGACTCAGGCGCATCAGCGTCACATGCTCGCCGTCGGGTTCGCCGATACCCTGTTGGGACGCCTGCTCGATCGGCTCGACGATCTCGGAATCTTCGACGAGGCGATGATCGTCGTCACTTCCGATCACGGGACCACTTTCGACACGGGCCAGCCGCGCCGCAACGTGCGCAACGATCCGTTCGACGCCCTCGTCGGGGTGCCGCTGTTCGTCAAGCTTCCGCAGCAGCGCGACGGTGCGATCGACGACCGCAACGCGGAGACCGTCGACATCCTGCCGACCATCATGGAAGCGATCGGGCAGCCGGGCAGCTTCGACGGCGTCTCGCTCGCCGGCGAACCCCGCTCCGAGGACAGCATCAAACGCACCTTCCGCAGCGGCAATCGTGGGGCCTCCGCGGGAGTGCCGCTCGAGTACCGGACCGACGAGATCGTCGGTCGCCGGGAGGGGGCCGACGCGATTGCACGGCGTTTCGGCAGCGGTGACTGGGAGTCGCTCTACCGTGCTGGTCCCCGCGACGGCCTTGTCGGTCGCCGGGTGAGGAATCTCGAGACGACGGCGCCGGACCGCTCGGCAAGGGCCGAGTTGATCGGCCTGGAGCGCTTCCACGATGTCGACGACGACAGTTCAAAGCTGCCGGTCCACCTGTACGGATCGCTCGGCACCATCGAGCTTCCCGAGGCCAAACGCGGTGTGCGGCCCGGCAGCCTCGCCTACAGGAATCTGACCCCGCCGGCCGTGATCGCCATCGCGCTCGACGGTCGCGTCGCGACGACCACCGAGACCTTTCAGACCGTGGATGGGAGGGTCGACTTCACGGCGCTCATCGATCCGCAACGACTCGGCACGGGGCGTGTGAGGGTCGAGATCTTCAAGCTCACCGGCGAGGATCCCGAGCGCTGGACCCCGCTACCGGTCGTCGAGGCCGGGTTCGAGCCGTGACACCTGTCGCACCGACCGCAGCGTCGAAGTTCTCGTTCGATCCGGCTCCCCACCGCCGCGAACTCCTCGGGCTGATCACCGAACTCGCCCGACCCGGAGCGTTCGACCGCACGGCCTTCGAGGCGCTTCTGCGGCGCTACCCCAAGGACGGCCGCGGCTTCTTCTCGAAAGCGGAGATCATCGCCGGCCTCGGCTATCTGGAGGAGACGGGCGCATGGGCGGGGGATCGGTCCACCGTCCTCGAGCGGGTGCGTCGCAAGCCGATCCGCACCCTGAGCGGTGTCGCCCCGGTCACCGTGCTCACGAAGCCCTACCCGTGCCCGGGGAAGTGCATCTTCTGCCCCAGCGACGTGAGGATGCCCAAGAGCTACCTCTCCGACGAGCCCGGCGCACAGCGAGCGGCCCAGCATCGCTTCGACCCCTACGACCAGACGACGTCACGGCTGCAGACGCTGCTCAACACCGGCCACTCGATCGACAAGGTCGAGTTGATCGTGCTCGGCGGCACCTGGTCGTCCTATCCCGAGAGCTATCAGCTCTGGTTCATCCTGCGGTGCTTCGACGCCCTCAACGAGGCGGATCGCCTCACCGCGGGAGGCGTTGCGCGGGAGACCTCCGACCACTTCAACCGCTTCGACTATCGGAAGCTCGAGGATCGCGTCGATGGCCGTCGTCTCGCCGAGAGCTACAACGAGGCCGTCCGGAGACTCGCGCCCGAGCCCCGTCACGAGGAGGCGACGTGGGAGCAAGTCGAGGCGGCGCACGCGCGCAACGAGTCCGCCTCGAGCCGCTGCGTCGGCCTGGTCGTCGAGACCAGGCCCGACACGCTCGACCTGGCGGAGGCGCTGCGCCTGCGCAGGCTGGGCGCGACCAAGATTCAGATCGGAATCCAGAGCGCCAGCGACCGGGTGCTCGAGCTCAATCATCGCGGCCACGACGTCGCCACCACTCGCCGCGCGTTTCGCGCCCTGCGCAGAGTCGGCTTCAAGATCCACGCCCACTGGATGCCGAACCTCTACGGCTCGAGCCCCGAGCTCGACATCGAAGACTACGGCCGGCTCTTCGACGACCCGGACCTCCGGCCGGACGAGCTGAAGATCTACCCGTGCAGCCTCATCGAGAGTGCCGAACTCATGAGCTATCACGAGGACGGGCGCTGGCGACCCTACGGTCACGAGGAGCTGCTCACCGTGCTGCGAGCGTGCTTCCTCGCTACTCCGGAGTACTGCCGCCTGACGAGGGTGATCCGCGACATCCCGGGCACCGACATCGTCACCGGCAACAAACTCACGAACTTCCGGCAGATCGTCGAGGCGAGCCTCGACGCGGACGGGCTGCGGTCGAGGGAGATTCGCAGCCGTGAGGTGCGGGGACGCAAGATCCTCCACGACGAGCTCACCCTCGAGCGATGCGAGTACCGTGGTGGCGCGGGGCACGAAGTCTTCCTCCAGTACGTGACGCCCGACGACCGCCTGGCCGCTTTCCTGCGCCTCGGACTGCCCGAGCTCGGAAAAGAGTCGGAGCAAGAGACCCCGCACGATGAGCTCGAAGATGCCGCGCTTCTGCGAGAGGTCCACGTCTACGGCCGGCTCGTCGAGCTCCACCGGCAGGAGCCGGGCCGGCCCCAGCATGTCGGTCTCGGCCGGTCGCTGGTGGAAGCGGCGGCCGGGATCGCTCGCCGTCGCGGCTATCGCCACCTGGCCGTCATTTCGGCCGTCGGCACCCGCCGCTACTACCGGAGCCTCGGCTTCGACGACGGCGTGCTCTACCAGCTGCTGGAGCTTTCCTAGCCCGGCTTGGCCGACGCCTTTCGCCGACCGGCCCGGTGGTCGCCCTTCATGGCGTCCACCTCCTCACGCACCGCCCTCACGTGCCGCGGCCCGGTGCGGCAGCACCCACCGACGATACGGGCTCCCGCGGAGATCCAACCGCGGACCCTGGCACGAAATTCGGCGACCGGTTCCGGCCCCGTAGAGGCGCCCTCCCCGCCGTCCGCACTCCACCCTCCCGTCGCAGCGTCATAACGCTCACCGGAGTTGGGGTAGACGACGATCGGTGCTCGCGGAGCCCCCGAGCGCAGCGCTTCGATCTGTTCCAGAACACCGGCTGGCGGGACGCAGTTGACGCCGATCGCCAGCAGCCGGGGACAGCCCGAGAGACGGCGGGCCACCTCGTCGAGCCCGGTGCCGTCGGCGAGCGTCGTCGTATCGCGGCAACTGAAGCTGAACCAGGCGCGCACTCTGGGGGTGCTCTCGAGCAGCTCCGCCAGCACGAGGATCTCGTCGAGATCGGGAAGCGTCTCGCAGGCGATCAGGCCGGTAGCTTCCGCCAGCAACCGCCAGCGCTCCTCATGAAACCGTCGCAGCTCCCGTCTCGACACGCCGTACCGGCCTCGGTACTCGGAGCCGTCCGCCAGCGCAGCGCCGTAGGGGCCGATCGACGCCGCCACCAGCGGCAGCGGTTCCGCGCGGCGTTCTCCCGCCCTTCTCGCCAGAGTCACCGCGGAGCGGAACAGCCGGCGCGCCTCGACAGCCGGCAGACCTGCGCCGGCGAAGCCGTCAAAGGACGCCTGATAGGTCGCCGTCGTGACGATGTCGGCCCCGGCGTCGACCGCGTCGGCGTGCACGGCGAGAATCGCTTCGGGCCGCTCGGCGAGTACCGACGCAGACCAGAGCAGCTCGTCGAGCACCAGACCGCGCCGTTCGAGCTCCGTCGCCAGTCCGCCGTCGAGCACCAGCACTTCGCCTGCGGCCAGCCTTCGCTCCGCCTCCGCTCCGAACACCCTCTGAGTCTAGCCCGCCCCTCTTCCGGGAGAGATCCGACACGAGCCCAGGCCGGGCGGCGGGGGCGGCTGTCGCGACGAGGTCGATCGGGGTTGGCGAGGGTCGCGAGGAACCGCTGCAGGCAGAGAAGCCCCCGGGAGGGTCCACGTCCGATGCGGCAAGGGGACTCGGACCGACGCTGGAAGTCTCTCGTTTCCGGTCGCCGGCGGTAACGGTCAGCTCACCTCGCGCGCCAGTTGCGGGAAAGGAGACTTCAGATGCGCCGATTCACCATCCCTTTGTCCTTCCTATTCGCAGCCTCGTTGTTCTGCGCGGCCACCGCGCTCCTGGCCGACCCGCCGCTGCCCGACACCGTGTCGAAGGTCTGCCGGCCGACCGAATCGGCGATCTTCTTCGGCAGCCGTTACCACGTGCGCTGCAACACCCCGCTGCTGGTGGGGCGCTACTACGACCAGCAGATCCCCTACTTCTCCATCCCGGACAGCAATGCCGACCAGGTCGCGCAGGCGATGGCGGTGGTGCACGAGGCGATGTCGAGCGGCAAGTCGATCCGCCTGTGGATCCGCACCTCGCCGCTGCAGAACCCGCCCGGCTGCCAGTCGGGCGACTGCAGGAGCTTCTTCGGCGTCACCCTGCTCGACTGAGCCCGCGACTCAGGATTCGTCGAGGCGGTAGGCGGCTGCGACCGGCTTGACCGGGCGGATCAGCCAGGACGGGCGACGCGAACCGTCGGGCGAGTGCTCCCTGGCGCCACGGGTACGGGCCAGCCACTCCTCGAACACCTCTCGCGATCGCGCGGTATCGACGCTGATCTGGCCGTAGGCGTCTCCGGGCTCAGCCTTGCGAACCCGGACCGCCTGATGCCAGCAGTGCATCCCGCTGACCGGATCGGGGTGAACCGGGAAGGTGAGGTTCTGGTGCACCCCGACGTCCGTCCACCAGATTCGACTGGTGTCGGGGTCCGAGCTGGCGAACGGCCGAGCCCCACGCCGGCGCTCGAGGGACCACTCGCTACCGGCGCGGCCGACGCGAGCCGTCGCCATGAGCTGACGCTGTCCTTCCCCGCTGCGCTCGCCGTTGCCGGGAGCGATCTCACGCGCTCCCTCCTCGATGATGCCCTCACTGAGCTTCCAGCGCCCCATGTGATGGGAGCAGGCGACCACGCCGGGCCGGATCCCCTCGGTGACCCACGCCTTGACGACGAAGTGCCCGATCTCGGTCTCGACTCTCACCAGGTCTCCCGTCCGCACGTCGATCGCCGCCGCGTGTGAAGTGTGAATCCACAGCGGGTTGGTGTGAGCGATCTCATCGAGCCACTTCGAGTTCGCGCTCCTGGTGTGAATCTGGACCGGCAGGCGGAAAGTCGAGATCAGGACGTGCTGATCGTCGTCCATCCGATCAGGATGGACGTGGGACCGCATGTAGGTCGGCACCGCGACGTCGCCCCACCCCCACGCCGCCAGAGTCGGCGAGTAGAACTCGAGTCGACCGCTCGGAGTGGGAAACCCGCGCAGGACGTCGCCGTCGACCCGCACGCCGACCGGCCGGCGGCCGTCGGCGTCCCCGCCGGGAGCGCCGGTCGGGACGACGTTGAGAGGCGGCGGCGCCGCGGCTCGGGTGAAGACGCGGCCGTACCTGTCTTCGGCCACGTCTTCGAGCTCCTCTGTGGGGACCGGCTGCTCGTAGGGGGTCTCGACCTCGTTTGCGATCTCGAAGGCGCCGTAGCGACGCATGTACGCCAGCGGAGTCAGTCCTTCTTCGGCGGCCCGTTCGGGAAGACCCGGGACCGAGTTCTCGAAGATGTGTCCGTAGTACTCGTCGACCGACAGTCGCTGTCCCGGCTCGACTTCCGATTCGACGAACTCACGGATACCGAGCGAACCGTCCTCGTCGATGCGCCACGACAGCTCGAGCCAGAACTCGTTCTCCTCCCACACCTCGCCGGGATTGACGTCCCGGGTGTCGCCCACCGACTCTCCCATCCGCTCGGCAGCCGCCCGCAGCACCGGCTGACGGAAGCCGATCCACTGCCCGGCGTGGGTCTCGTAGGAGTGGATGTCGTGGCGTTCCGAGGCGTGCCCCATCGGCAGCACGAGGTCGGCGAAGTACGCCGTCTCGTTCCAGGTCGGCGTCAACGCCACGTGGAGGCCGACGCGCTCTTCGTCGGTCAGCATCTCGAGCCACGAGAAGCCGTCCGGGTTGGTCCAGACCGGGTTGTAGACGCGGGTGAAATAGGTGTCGAGCCGCGCCCCCTCGCGGCGCACCATGTGCGGCAGCAGGAACGACACCTCGTACATCGTCAGCGGCCATTCCTCGGGCCAGGTGAGTGTGTTCCAGTAGTCCGGGTGCCGGGGGAGGCGGATCGGGCGCGGCACGAACTTGTTCCAGGCGTTCGGATGCATGCCTCCGGGCGTCGCGATCGAGCCGGTGAGCGCATTGAGCAGGAACAGGGTGCGCGCGACCTGCCAGCCCCCCTCGTTGCCCGACGAGGCACTGCGCCAGTTGTGGGTCGCCAGACGGGTGCCGGCGCCGGCCACGGTCTCGGCGACCTGCTCGAGGGTCGCGGCGTCGATCCCCGACTCCGCGGCCGCGAACTCGAAGGTGTACGGCTCGTACTCCGCCTCGAGCATGCGCTCGAAACTCTCGAAGGAAACCTCTAGCCCGGGATGCACCGCCTCGAGGTACTCCTCCCAGTTCCACCATCGACGGACGAACTCGCGGTCGTAGCGTCGCTGTCCGGATCAGGAACGAGGCGATCGCCAGGTTGACCGCCGCCTCCGATCCCGGGATCGTCGCCAGCCAGTGGTCGGCGTGGGTCGCGGTGTTCGACAGCCGGGTGTCGAGGACGATCAGCTTCGCGCCGTTCGCCTTCGCCTCCATGATCCGCTGCGCGTGAGGATTGAAGTAGTGCCCCGTCTCGAGGTGCGAGCTGATGAGGTAGATCACCCGTGCGCGGGCGTGGTCGGGGCTCGGGCGATCGATGCCGCACCAGAACTGGTAGCCCGCACGCGCTGCCGAGGAGCAGATGTTGGTGTGGGAGTTATGGCCGTCGACCCCCCAGGCGGCCATGATCCGCTCGGTGAAGCCGTCCTCTCCCGGTCGACCGACGTGGTACATCAGCTCGCTGTGGCGCTTCTCCCGCATCGCCTTGCGAATCCGCTCCGCCAGCAGGTCGAGCGCCTCGTCCCAGGAGATGCGCTCCCACTTCCCCTCTCCGCGGGCGCCCGCCCGACGCAGCGGGTGAAGGATCCGGTCGGGGTCGGTGATCTGGTTGAGGGTCGCCGGGCCCTTGGCGCAGTTGCGTCCCCTCGACCCCGGGTGCTCCGGATTGCCTTCGAACTTGCGGATCCGCCGCGAGTCCTTGTCGACGTAGGCCAGCAGGCCGCACGCCGACTCGCAGTTGAAGCAGGTCGTCGGCACCAGCATGTAGCGTCGCTCGACTCTCTCCGGCCAGGCCTTCGAATCGAGCTCGACCCAGTCGTCCCACCGTTCCTTCGGCGGGAAGGCGGCGAGGTGAATCCGGGAGGCGCCGGGGTAGAAGGTCTCTCCTCGAGCCTCGGTCGCGTCCCGTGCTGCCGAGACCTTCGATCTCAGGTCGCCCCGCCCCGGCTCGGTCGAGGCCGAGTTCTTCGACTCAGGCTTCGTCATGCCAGCGGCACCGCCTGCCCGCCCTGGACGTAGGCGTGTTCGTAAAGACCGAGGCCGACGAGGGCGCCGCACGCCGGCACCGCCATCAGCCACGACGGTTCGACCCACGGCGACACCAGACCGAGCGCCCCGAGGGTGAGCCCGGCCCGGAACCAGCGGCGGTAGCGGCCTCGCGTCATCTCCCTCACGGCGAGCGAGACGTGCGCCGTCGAGTGCGGCAGGGTGAGCTCCGTCGCCACCAGCACGAGATGGAGCGCGCTGCTGACCGCCAGGACGACGGCCAGCCGCCCGCTCGCCTCCGGTGCCCAGGCGGTCGCCCACAACAGCAAGGTAGCGCTACCGGCGACCAGCGCCTGGACGAGCAGATGGGGTGGCAGCAGCGGCGACTGCCACAGATCACGGGCTTTCGCCTGAGCGAAGAGCCACGCCGTGTAGACGGCGGTCGCCCCGCCGGTCAGCACTCCGGCCGTGATCCACCCTCGTGCCAACGTCGCGCCGAAGAGCGACGACGCCAGATGCAGGGTGAGAAAGGCACCGTAGGCGGCGATCACGAAGGCGCCACGCACGAGCCAGCTCTTCCACTGCGGGCGGGTGAAGATGAGGTAGAAGCGCTTCGGGTGCTCCAGATCGGCGATCAGGAGCAGGCCGGTCAGCGCGAGGAACGCCAGACCGAGCAGAGGGACCCCCCACTGCCACAGGTGGTCGCCCAGCCCTGCCGGCACGAAGGCGGCTGCCAGCATCACGCCGGCGGCGATCGACTTGGTCAGCGTGTAGAGGCTGACCTTCCAGTCCCAGGGAATCCGGTGGGGTGCATCGTAGGAGAGGAGCGCAGCCGCCGAGGAGTTGCCGTGGCCGGGATGCCCGGCGACGAGCATCTCCGGCCCCGCCTCGGGGCCCAGCTGCTCCGACCACATGAAGAGCCCGCCCTCCGGCCGGCGCGCCGCCAGGGGATCCACCGTCGCCTGGTGCGCCCCGGTGTAGAAGAGCTTCGGCCCGGTCTCTTTCTCCGGGCGGCGCACCGTCACCGGCTGGCGATGGACCATCTGTGCGACCCGGCTCGTGGGATCTTCGAGATCCCCGACGACGATCGCCTCCACCGGGCAGACCACCGAGCACGCAGGCTCGAGACCGACGTCGATCCGGTGCGCGCAGAAGTTGCACTTCTCCGCCGAGTGGTCCTCCGGGTTGATGAAGATCGCGTCGTACGGGCAGGCCGCCATGCACGCCTTGCAGCCGATGCAGATCGACTTGTCGAAGTCGACGATGCCGTCCTCGCGGGCGTACATCGCCGAGGTCGGGCACGCCGTCACGCACGGGGCGTCGGAGCACTGGTTGCAGCGCGTCACCTGAAAGGCGCGGCGCGCCTCGGGAAACTCGCCCACATCGACGTACTTGACGTAGGTCCGGTTGACCGACAGCGGGACCTCGTTCTCGGACTTGCACGCCGTCGAACAGGCGTGGCAGCCGATGCAGGTCTCATGGTCGATCACCTTGGCCCAGCGAGGGCTGGGTGTCGACGCTCCGGAAGCGGGCTCCATGTGGAGCGAATATAACCGAGTCTCGGAAGAGTGTCGGAGGCGCCCGCCGGGAGACGCCGGCAGGGCGGGATCTCGCCCCCCGAGTTCGGCTCTGGGCCGTCGTGCGATAGCGTCACGGGATGAACCTGACGCGACGCCTCTCCCTCTTCGTCTCCCTGGTCTTCGCGGTCACGATGCTGGCGGCGGCTCATGCCGACGAGGACGCAACCGACCCGGACGTCACGGCTCTCGTGCCGAACGGCAAACTGCTCGAAGGCGGGATCCTCGTCGGCGGGCAACCGACCGAGGACGCGCTCGCCGGGCTCGCCGACGCCGGCTACGCCTCGGTCCTCAACCTGCGGGGCGGCGAAGAATCGTCGATTCGTGGAGAAGAGGTCGAGCGCTTCGGCCTCGAGTACTTCGAGCTCCCGATCGAGGGCGCTGCAGGACTCACCGAGGAGTCGGCGCGGGAGTTCGCCCGCCTGCTCGACGAGCTCCCGCGACCGACCCTCGTTCACTGCGGCAGTGGCAACCGCGTCGGCGGCCTGTTCGCGCTCGAGGCGCACTTCGTCGACGGCCGGAGCGGCGCAGAAGCGCTCGAGATCGGGCTCGAGTCCGGGCTGACGAGTCTCGAGGGTGTCGTGAGGGAGCGACTCGGTCTCACAGAGGACTGAAGGTAGACAGCCGGCAGCTGCCGCCCCAGGGTTCCCTCCCCCGGGCTGCGAGCATAGCTCCGAAGGCGCTCGGCTGCCGGACCCGACGGTTCGGGCCAGGGGATCCAGGCAGGCCGGTCGGTTGGACGCTCGAGGGGTCCCCAACCACTCGCGGGCTGTCCGGTCGTCGTGGAAGTCGTGCGGCTCGGCCGCGAGCCTCGTCAGCCCGCCCACGCCCTGAATAGCAGGAGGCTGCCGGCCACCATCAGCAGTCCCGAGGTCACGGCGGATTCCCGCGCCGCCCACCTCGAGGGAAGTCGCATGGAGCCGACCGTCAGTGCCGTGAGGGGTACGAGCGTTCCGGCACCGAAGGCCACCATCGCCGCCGCGGCCTGCCACGGCTTCGCCGCAGTCGCAGCAACCAGAAGTGCGGCGTAGACCAGCCCGCACGGAACCAGGCCCGAGAGGGCTCCGAGGACGACCTTCGGCTGCGAACGCAGGGCGCCGCCGAAGCCGCGCCGCGAGCCCAACCAGGAGAGGCAGCGCTGCGGCAGCCAGGTGCCGCCACGCAGTGCGATCGTCACGCCTGCCGCCACCATCAGCAGCCCCGCGGCGACGGCGACCGGTCGCAGCCAGCCGATCGTCTGCAAACCCGCTTCCAGACGAACCCCTGCCAGGCCCACCAGCAGGCCCAGGAGGCCGTAGGTCCACACTCTCCCGAGCTGAAAGACGAGGGCGCCCGACAGAGGGCTCTGCGTCGTCTTCGCCTGCAGGCGGGCAGCGGCCGCGTGCAGCGGACCGCACATGACGACACAGTGAAGGCTGCCGACGAGGCCTGCCACGAAGAGCGCCGACGTCGCCGCCCAGAACTCCGGTCCGTCGCCCAGCCTCATCCGGTCGCCTCGGGTGCGGCCGGCAGAGGCCAGAGGGCCACTTCGTCGGACTCCGGCGAGGGAGCGGCCGGGGCGCGCGTCGAGATCCTCAGCACCGCCAGGCTCGACAGGAGCATCGCCAGCGCAGCGAAGACCGGAGTCAGCACACCGAAGGCCGCAAGGGTCACTCCGACCGAGTTGAAGCCGAAGGCGAAGGCGAGGTTCCAGCGAATTCTCCGGCGCACGTCGCGTGCCAGAGTCAACAGCTCGGGCACCGCAGTCAGCCGGTCGCCCACCAACCTCACGTTGCCGGCCCGGCGCGCCAGGTCGCTCGCCGAGCCGACCGAGATCCCGACGTCCGCACCCGCCAGGACCGCGGCGTCGTTGACTCCGTCGCCGAGCATGGCGACCGCGCCGCGTCCACCCGAGCGGGACGCCGCCTCCCGAACCACTGCGAGCTTGTCCTCAGAGCTCAGCTCTCCCTGTGCCTGCAGGCCGAAGCGCTCGGCGAACGCCCGAACTCTGCTCTCCTCGTCGCCGCTGAGGAGTCTGACTTCGACGCCGGTCGCGTGCAGTTGCCGGAGCATGGGAACGACGTCCGGACGAGGCCGCTCCGCCAGTTCGAACACCGCCAGCGGTCGGTCGTCGAACAGAACCAGACCCTCCCCTTCTTTCCCATCCGCAGCGGAGCCCTCCGAACCCGAGTCGGCATCGACGGCGCCGGTCAGCCGCCCGGGGTCGACACCGTGCTCTCGTGCCCAGCGCGCACTCCCCAGCCTCACCTTCCGGCCGTCGATCCGACCTTCGACGCCTCGCGCCACGACCTGGCGGGCCCGCTCGACCTCGCAGGGACGAGTCCCCGCGGCCGCGGCGGCCTCGAGCACCGCGGCGGCCACAGGATGGCGGCTCGCCGTCTCGAGTGCCGCCGCCATCGATAGCGCCTCGCCGCGAGAGAGACCCTCGGCGGTGACGATCGAGTCGAGCGCCGGGTCGGGAACGCTGAGCGTGCCCGTCTTGTCGACGAACAGCCGGTCGACCGCCGCCGCGCGCTCGAGCGTCGCGGCGGAGTCGACGAGCACTCCGAGCCGGGCGGCTCGTCGCAGGCCGACCCAACTCGCCAGCGGAGCTGCCAGCCCCAGAGCGCACGGGCAGGCGATCAGCAGCACGCTCAACGCACGGATCAGGCCTTCGGCCGCACTTCCACGCGCCCAGAGCACGACCAGCAGCGACAGCGCCAGGACGACGACTCCGGGCACGAAGATCGCGGCGATGCGGTCGGCGAGTCGCTGCACCGGGGGTCGCGAGCCGCGGGCCTGTCGAAGCGACCGCTCCATCTGGGCGAGCACCGTGTCGGCCGCCGGCCGTCCGACCCGGACGACGAGACGACCGTCGAAGTTCTGCGCCCCCGCCAGCAGCGCGTCTCCCGCTGCGACGAAGCGAGGTCGCGACTCTCCGGTGAGACAGGCCTCGTCGACCTGGCTCTCGCCCTCCTCGACGACGCCGTCGACCGCCACCGTCTCACCCGCCGGGATCTGCACCCGCTCCCCCACCTCGAGTTCGGACGGCGGCACCTCATCCCACGCGCCGTCACGCCACACCCTGGCGCCGGAGGGCAAGTCGACGAGCAGCCGCCGCGCATGAGCCCCGGCACGCCGACGGGCGCTCGCCTCCATCTGCGCTCCGAGAGTCACGATTACCAGCACCAGCGCCGCGGTGTCGAAGTAGAGCGACCCGCTGCCGCGCACGGTGTGCACGACGCTCAGAACGAAGGCCGAGAAGACGCTGAGAACCACCAGCAACTGCGCGTCGAGGCGACGCTCGAGAACCAGTGCCCTCACCGAATCGACGAGCAACGGGACGCCGAGAAGTGCGACGACGCACGTCGTCAGCGTCATCGCCAGGTACGCCGCCATCGCCGCCAGGGCGGACTCGCCGCCGGCCGCCGGCTCGACGCCCAGGATCTCGCTGGAGTACGAGAGCCAGCTCGCCACCATCACGTTGAGGGTCAGGAAGATGCCGAGCCCGAGACGCAGCAGTACGGTCGAGCCGCTCCCCGTCCCTCCCCCTTGCATCGAGGGAAGCGCGAGCCGGTGGACGACCGCGCACCCCAGACAGCAGAACGCGAGTGCACTCCCGCCGGACTTCTTCGCAGGCCGCCGCACGGGCAGGCCGCACTGGACACACGACGCCGTCGGGGTCGCCCCTTCCTCCCCCGACGTCGCCATCACCCGATCACTCCAACAGCACGAAGCGGACGAAGTAGATCAGCCCGCCGATGAAGAACGAGATCCAGATGAGCGACGCGTACCACGGGAAGTCGTACCCCTTGTAGTCGAGGTACTTGTGGCGGCGGAAGGGCTTTCGTTCCGGAGTCTCAGCCATCTGTTCCTCCTCCCTGGCGCTCGGCGCGATCGACCTCGCTCGCCAGCTCCAGCATCCTGTACTTCGGTCCCTCGACGTCGCGATAGTGGCCCCGGAAGTAGGCCCACAGGAAGAGACAGAAGAAGCCGGCCGCGACGAGCAGGTAGTTGAGCACCGGGATCAGGAAAGACGCGAGAGCTCCGGTGCCTTCGCGGGTCGCCGTCGTCGTGAATTCGATCAGCTTGAGGACGAAGGCGGACCCGGCCACCAGGATCATCGCTATGGAGAACGCCCACAGGAACGCTCTGCCGCGGGGCGAAAGATCCGAGGGCTGCGGCGAGGGAGCGACCCCGCGGGGCCCCTCGGCGGGACGGACGGCGCTCATCCTTCACCCCCGGCTTCACCCACGGCGGCGGTCAGGTCGGGGGCCGGGTAGCGCTGCTCGATCGCATCGATCTCGTAGACCGTCTCGTCGATCGTCTCGACCCAACTGCCGAGCCACTGAACGTAGGCGATGATCGACAAACCGGTCTTGTTCGGGGTCACGCCGTCCTCCTCGAGGAACCACGGGTAGCTCGGCATCACGCTGACCGGGTTGACGTCGGGCGGGTGGTAGAAGTGGGCAACGTGCCAGTCGTTCGACTGCCGTCCGCCCCTGCGGCTCAGGTCGGGCCCGATCCGGCGGGTTCCCCACAGCGGCGGCATGTTGAGCTCGTTGTGGTACTCCTCCGGGAAGGCGCGACGCCCGTAGCGAGCCTCGTCGTTGCCCCACGGCCGCACCTGCTGGCTGTGACAGTGCCAGCACGCCTCGCCGACGTAGGTCTTGTGGCCGACCCTCAGTGCCTCGGCGAAGGCGGCTTCGTCGCTCATGCCTCCGAAGGCGGCTTCGAACGCCTCCGGATACTGGTCTTTGAGCTCGTGCCACTCGAGCGGCTGCCCGGCCGCCAGCTGCTCGACCGTGCGCACCTCGAGGTGCTGCACCGGGAGCATCGGGATCCAGGCGCTGGCGACAAAGGCGATGGCGAAGAATCCGATCCCTGCCACCAGGAAGACGAAGCTAAACCGCTCCAAGCGTCACCTCCTCGTTCTCGTGCTCCTCGTACGGGGCGTACTCGGTATCGACGTGGGCCGCGCGCCGGATCCGCGCCGTCAGCACCATGTTCGTCAGCAGTGCACCGACACCGACCATGATCGAAACGCCGCTCAGGGAGCGAACCAGCCAGTACGGCTGCATCGTAGTCAGGATCGTCTCGCGCGGCACCAGGTTCATCGCCATGAAGCCCTCGATCAGACCGCCGGCGGTCAGCGTGACGAACATCACCAGCAGCCCGAGCGAGGTACACCAGAAGCTCCAGCGGCGCAGGCCGCTCGACCACCACTCGTTCCCGGTCAGCTTCGGCCACAGATGCTCGATCATGCCGAAGATCCAGAAGCTGAAGACCCCGAACATCACGAGATGCGCGTGGGCCACGACCCAGTCCGTGAAGTGGATCACCTGCTGGAAGGTCAAGGTGACCTGGAAGGCGCACTGCAGGCAGGTGATCGCGTAGCACAGCGCGCCGACCCAGAACCAGCGGATCGGGATCGAGCGCTGCAGAGTCCCCTCGCTCCCCTTCCAGGTCATGAAGAAGTTGATGATCACGGTCGCGACGACGATCTCGACGGCGATCGTCGAGATGACGGCGCTGTACTGCGCGAACATCGGGATCGGCGAGCCGAGGAAGTGATGGACCCCCTGCAGCGGATAGAAGAAGGCGAGCCCCCAGAAACCGACGAGTGAGAGCGCATGCGACCAGATCGGCTTGCGCAGGATGATCGGGACGAAGAAGTACATCATCCCCCACCCCATCGGCGTCACCCACAGGCCGACCAGGTCGTGAATGTAGAGTCCCAGCAGCGGTCCCGCCGCGTTGCCGGCGACGAGATACTGGGGGAAAAAGTTCCCCATGATGTAGGTCAGCCCGAGCCAGATGAAGCCCGCGGTGAAGTACCACAACGAGACGTACAGGGACCGCTCCGTCGTCTTGACGATCGGCCGGTAGAACTGGATCCACACGAGGATCGCGCCCACGACGACCAGCGGATCGATCCACACCGGCGTCTCGCCCCACTCGATCGCCTGGGCCTCGCCGATGTGGAGGCCGACCCAGGTGCCGAGAATGATCAGGTTCCAGGCGCCGAAGATGATCCAGCCGAGACCGTTGGAGGCGACGCGCCGCCCGGTGAGTCGCGGCACCGTCCAGTAGAGCATCGCGAGGAACGAGTTCGTCAGAAAGCCGAAGGCGATCAGGTTCGTGTGCACCATTCGGATCCGGCCCGGCGACAGCGTTGCGATCTTCGGCAGCGGCCAGTGCTGCAGCAGCTGCAGCGAATACAGCAACCCGGCCACGAGCGCGATCGCCAGCCAGGTCACACCGGCACACAGGTGCCAGCGGACGAGCGTTCGGTTCGAGAGCGGTGTCCCGACGGCGGAGGGCGACAGAGCTTCGGCAGTCGCGGTCATCGCTTCGCTACCCCGGGCGGAAGTCCGGGATCGGTTCCCGGGTTCGGTCGACGGATCGTCGTCATCATCACGGTGAAACCCCCTGCGGTCCGAGTACGGCCGCCGCGGTCGAGGTGTCGGTCCTCAGCGACAGGATGTAGGCCACGAGATCCCATGAATTGCGCTCCGCCGCTGCGAGCAGCTCCTCAGGCCCGAGCTGACTGACCTCGAGAGCGTCGGCGGGGAACGCCTCTAGCCACGGCGCGAGGTCGTCGACCTCTCCGGGCGGCAGCTCGTTGGCGCTGAGTTCGAAGGCCTGTCGGCTGACCCGGCCCATCGTGTCGCCGCCGAACGACGGCATGATGCTCCTCAGTCCGGTGTGGAAGATCCGGTAGATGTCCTCCGGAGCTCCACCCCCCTTGAGATCTCCGCGGGTGAAGTCGAACGGCTTCTGAGCGTTGCCCCACGCGTCGACGTACTCCGTCTGTGTGGCCCCAGCGCCCCGTCCATCCGTGCCGTGGCATTTCCAGCACTGCGTCGCCAGGTAGGAGACCCGGCCACGCGCAATCCGGTCCGGGCTCATGAGGTCGGCGGGCGCATTCGGCACCTCGACGATCGCCCGGGAGCCCTTCTGCGCCTCCCACTGCGGGTAGAAACTCGCGATGTAGGCGATCACGGCGACCTTCTCGTTCTCCGGCATCAGCGGGAAGGCGGGCATCGACACGCGGGCCAGCCCGCGGGTGATCGTCCGGTAGAGATCCTCCTCCAGCGGCAGGCTGCTCGAGTCGGTCGAGCGGAACTTGTAGATCCCGCTCGTGAAGTCCCGCGGCTGGGTCAGCAGCCGCGCCGCCGCCGGTCCCGCGCCGTCCCCCGCACCGCCGTGGCAGCCGACGCAGTACTTCTCGTAGACCAGCTTGCCGCGTTGAAGGAGGCTCTCCCGCTGGTTGTAGGACGGGTTCTCTCCGGGAGCCACGGTCTCCCACTTCGGGTACTCGAGTGCCTCGTCGTCGACTCCGGCCGGCTGCGCTTGCACCGCGCCCGCCGCCACCAGCAGACCTGAAAAGGCGGCGCCCCTCAACGCCTCCGGAATCGTCACGATGTCGCCTCCTCGGGTCGGTCGAATCTCGTCATCCCCTCACCGAGAGCGAGGCTCCAGGTGAAGGCGAGGTGGGTGCCGAGCCCGACCCACCATGGGATTCCCTCGACGATCCAGTTGCCACCCAGGAGCTTCGGTTGCAGCCAGCTCAGGATCAGATAGAAGCTCGTGATCCACAACACGACGCCGACCACGGTCGCCAGGGCGAGTCGCCTGCCGAGCGAGACCCCGTCGTAGCGCACTCTCATGAAGAGGTGTAGCGCCAACCCGACGACAGCTCCGGTCGCAAGGTAGAGGATCGAGCCGATCGTCAGGACGGCTCCGTCCTCCACCTGGAGGGCGCGCTCCCCCATCGGGAACGTCAGGTACGTGCGCACCAGGTCGAACGGCCGGTGGCCGAACATCGGGGCTCCGACGACGTTGAGGATCAGGCTGACCGCCGCCGCCACGGCTCCGAGCACCAGGCCGGCGAGCACGTGCCAGGTCATGTAGAAGCCGTCGGGCGGCCACGCGGTCTTCGCGGCTCCGGACCCCCTCGCGGCTTCCGACTCCAACCGGCGAATCGCTTCGAGGTGGTCCTCGATCGCAGCTCTTCTCTTTCGTTCGTCCATGCGGACTCCCAGGTAAGGGCTCGAAGAATGTGCGCAAGCTAGCAGCGCGGCGGAAGCTGCACACCACCCGAGCGGGTGGGTGGGCGACCCCGCACCGCTGCTAGCGTCACTCCATGGCCCGCACCACACCGCTTCGCCGGCGTCTGCTCGGCGCCCTGCGGGTGAGCCCCCATCGCTACGACATCCTTCGCGCGGGCGGTATGGCTGTCACGCTCGCCGTGCTCTTCGCCGTGCCCTCGAGCGGGCTGGCACGGCTCGACCTGCTCGGGGGACGGCATCGGCTTCTCTTCGAACCGACCTCCGCTCGCAACGCCTTCGCGGGAGTCGTCGTCGCGATCGGCGCGTTCTATGTGGCGACCTTCCTCGTCAACCTCGTCGGCGGACGGCTCTTCTGTGGCTGGGGTTGTCCGATCGGGCAGCTTTCGCGTTTCGGCGAGGCGCTCGAGGTGCCTCAGCGTCGCGGCCGTTCGAGAGCGCGCACCCGGCTCGCCGCCCTCGGCTTCTCAGCCGCCCTTGCCGTGTCGGTCCTGACGTGGTGGGTCGATCCCCGCTCCCTGGCGACCGCCGGTCCCGGCGCTTCCGCCGCAGCCGGAGCGGCGGCGATCGCGCTGACGCTCGTCTGCTACGCGCACGGCCGGTGGTGGCGGTGGCGCTTCTGCATGACCACCTGCCCGATCGGGCTCTACTACTCGTTCGTCTCCCCTGCCCACTGGTTCGGCGTCCACTTCCGCAACGAGGCCGAGACCTGCATCGACTGCGACGCCTGCGACAACGTCTGCCCTGTCGAGCTCGCCCCTCGAGACCTCTTCGCTCCCACCGGCGAGCGCCCCGGCATCTCGATCGCCGAAGCTCCCGGGCGCAATCACTGCCTCGAGTGCGGAGACTGCGTGCGTGCCTGTGAGTGGATCATCGCGCGCAGCGGTGAGGAGCCGGTACCGCTTCTCCTCGGCTTCTTCTCGGGCCCGCAAAGCAGCGGACCGATCCATCGAACGACGAAGACAACGGTTTCGGAAGCGGACCGCCCTCGACCGGCCGCGGCAAGCGAGTCCTCCTAGCCCGACGTTCTCGAGAGCCCACCCGGCGATCCGCCTGGTGCTCTCGACGCGGGTCCGGCCACGGGTGTCTCGGCGCTGGAGGTAGCCCACTGGTCCGTCTCAGGAAGCGCCATCCATGGCAACATCGACCTGCCCTGAGGTGCAACTGGACGTTGGCAATGGGAACTGCGATCCATAGAAGCGGGTACTCCCTTGCGGGAATGCTGATCGCCTCCTCGATCGCTTTGCCCCCAGTCCTCGCCTCCGGATCTGGGCCGCTCTGGGAGGACGAAGCGAGGCTCTTTGGTGAAGACCAGGAGTCTCAGTCGAGCTTCGGCGAGGCGGTCGATCTGAGTGGCGACCTGGCCATCGTGGGTGCGTTTCACGCTGACATCGGTGACAACGACTCCCAGGGTGCCGCCTGGATCTTCAGGCGTGATGGAGACACCTGGGTCGAAGAGGCGATGCTGACCGCCTCCGATGGAGCGGAGGACGATCTCTTCGGCTTCTCGGTAGCTATTGACGGCGATATCGCGATCGTCGGCGCAATGGCGGACGATGAGGAGGTCCAACAGGGCAGTGCCTACTACTTTCGGCGCGGTGTCGGGGGAGTCTGGGTCGAGCTTGCGAAGATCCGCAGTTCTGACGGGGACGAGCAGGACGCCTTTGGTTGGTCTATGGATCTGGAAGGGACACGTCTCCTGGTTGGGGCGTCAAGAGCGGGCTCCGGTACCAGTCCTGGTGGAGCGGCCTACGTCTTCGAGTTGGTCGGCAGCCATTGGATCGAACAGCAGAAGCTCTATGACCCCTCTCTGGGCCTCGGTGACGCCTTTGGGAGGTCAGTAGCCCTTGATGGCGAGACTCTCGCGGTTGGAGACAGCATCCAGGATGGCCCCGGAGGCGACAACGCTGGGGCTGTCTACGTGTACACCCTCGAGAACAGCGTCTGGACCCTGGAGCAGAGACTCGCAGCCTCGGATGCGGGAACGACGACTCACCTCGGCAGCTCTGTGGCTCTCGACGCCGACGTCCTCCTGGCCGGCGCCGACCAACATGTTTCCGGCGGGCAATCGACCCAAGGCGCTGCCTACGTCTTCCGCCGCTCCAATGGTGTTTGGACAGAGGAGCAGCAGCTGCTGGCCTCTGACGCTGCCAACAATGGTCGCTTCTACGGCACTGCGGTGGCACTGAGAGGCAACATGGCCCTAGTAGGCGGTGAAAGCGGCCAAGGGAACGACATCCTGAGAGGCATCGTCTATGACAACCGCTACATCGACGGCAAGTGGGTGGAAGTCGGCAGCTTCCGAGCTCCCGTCGGCCACGGCCTCGACACCTTTGGTGAATCGATCGCCTTCGATGGCTCTCGTGTAGTCATCGGCAACTCCAACAACGTGCTGTTCGAACCCCACGGTACCGCCTGGATCTACCGACTCCCGCCGGTCTTCTCGGACGGGTTCGAGTCCGGCGATACCTCGGCATGGTCGGTCACGGTGCCCTGACCCGACCCGAACGGCGTTTCAGGGGTCGCCGAAACCGGCCAACGTCTCGCCCTGCGGACAACGAAAGGGCCTGCGTCGCAGAAGACGTGCGAGACCAGAGTCCTGCGAAGCAGGCGAGTCTCACGCCAGGTCGAGCCCGCTCGACTGCCCGGCTATAGATAGCCGAGCGCCCGGAGCTGGCGCTCCTCTTCCTCGGAGAGCGTCCGGCTGCCCCCTGCTGCCTCGGCGCCTCGCGCCTTCATCCAGCGATCGAAGCTCCGCCTCAGCTCTTCGATCCGTCGGGGCCGATCGACTCTGTGCTCTGCCCCCCCGCCCGCGAGTTCGAAGAGGGCGAACGGCTCGCCCGAAGACCAGACGAGCTTCTCGCTCCCCAGTCGCAGAGAACGGAGCCGGTGCCGGAAGGAGTCGGCGCTCCATCCCGGATGCCGAGCCTCGAAGCCCTTGAGCACCTGCTCGGCCGGCCGGAGGTACTCGGCATGCACGGCCTGCGTCGGATCGGGGGCCACGAGCGACCGGCCGCCGACACCCCACTCGACCTCCTCCAGACCCGCCCACCACTGCAGCGCGCCGAACAGACCGACAGTCGAGACGGGCACCGGCTCCCTGCCCGCCTCCAACCGCCGGGCTGCGACGGAGTCGGGAGTCCACACCACGAGCGGCACGTTGACCAGCGCCTCCGACAGGCTGTACTGGTGGACCCAGCTTCCGCCCTCACCGAGGTGCTCGCCATGGTCCGAGGTCAGGACGACCACCGTGTCGGAGGCGAGGCCGCGATCGGCCAACAGATCGAAGATCCCGGCGAGCAGCTCGTCGAGGTCGAGCAGCGTCGCGTCGTAGGCGGCGGCCAGCAGATGCTCCTCTTCGTCGGTGAAAGGAGGAGCCAGCCCGAGCGTCGTCGCCTGGAAGCGCTCCTGGCTGGTGCCGAGCTCCAGGGCAGCGGATGCCTCCTCCGGCGAGAGGAAGCGCTCGAGCCGAGCCCTCGAGGGGAGGCGGATGCGATGCGCCTCCATGTAGTTGAGGAAAGCGAAGAACGGCTGTCCCCGGTCTCGCGTGTCGAGGAACCTCTCGAGCCGCTCTTCGGCCAGCTCCCCCGCTCCCTGAAGCGCCCAGTCCGCTCCCTCCGCTCGATCGACGAGCTCTCTGAGGGGATGAGGCATGCCCGGCTCGATCTTCGCCAGCACAAGCTCGCGGGCGCGCTCCCTCAGATCGGGATCGCCCGGCTGCTCGACGACCTCGAAACCGCGCGCCAGCCCGGTCTCGCGGGAGAGGAAGGGGTTGGCGCTGTAGAGGAAGGTCGCGTATCCCCGCTCTCCGAAGAGCTCGGCGAGGGTCGGCAACGACGGATCGAGCACCGACCCCATCCGGTTCATCCCGTGATCGCCCGGGTAGAGCCCGGTGAACATCGAGGCGTGGGAGGGGACGGTCCAGCAGGACGGCGAAGAGGCGTCGTAGACCCTCGCCGAGGCGGCCAGCTGTTCCAGATGGGGTGTCGTCGCTCGCTCGTGGCCGTAGAGGCTCAGCCGGTCCGCCCTGACGGTGTCCCAGACGATCCACAGCAGGTTCGGCAAGGCGAAATCGGAGGTCGGCCGCTCCGCCGGGCTGCAGCCGCCGACTGGCAGCAGTGCCAGCGAGAGAACGACTGGGGCAAGCCGGGAGACGCATCTCAAGGTGGCGGCTCCTCTGTCGGCTCCGCGGTCCCGGACGCTCGGGCGCGTTGCGCCTCGCGGCGTTTCTTGCGGCGCTCCTCGCGTGCCGCTCGCCTCCGCTCCAACCGGCGATCCTCCACTCCCTGGACATAGTTCTCGACGCGTTCGCGCGTCTCGCCATCGAGTGAGAGCGTCAGGTCTCCGGCCAGCGCCAGCTTCAGGTTCTCCCACGGGCGGTGCCGGTTGTAGAGCTTGCGCTCGATGACCGAGATCTTCTCGATCTCGTGCTCGACCCAGGGCGGTGCCACCCCGTCCTCCACCGCCTGTCCGAGGCCGCCGATCCGACGGTACTCGGGAGATTCCCGCAGCTCCCGCAGGTCGTTGGCGAGCAGGAAGAGCCGCCGTTTGTGTCCCGCCCGGTGCTCTTCGACGTCGACTCTCGCGAGAATCGGATCCGTCAGCCCGAACCCGTGCACCCAGCGGTAGTCGATCCTCTCGAACATCAGCGCACACAGACCGTGCATCGAGACTCCCCGGTACTCTCCGTCGGGCATCGTCGCCGAATAGTCCGGCTTCGCGTCGATCCCGTAGGAGTCCCGCCGGAAGAGCTTGCGGTGCCACTCCGGATCGCTGAACCCCTTGCCGTTGCGGAGGCCGAGATCGGCCGAGAGCGGATGCCGCTCCAGCCGGATCGGATACGCCAGGATCGTAGCGGCGAAGAGCGCGAGACCCGCCGTCCAGGCGACGATCCGGCGGCCTCGGAACTCCCGTGCCAGGAGACCCTCGGCAAGCCCGGCGGTCGTCGCCAGCGACAGGCAGAACGGGAAGGCGAGGTACCAGTAGTGGAGCGGAGCCCCGCCCACCTTGACGACATAGGCCGCTACCGACGCCGCCGCCGCCAGCATCCAGAGCCTCGCCGGGGCGAAGGTCAGGGCGCGTCGCCGCAGCAGCCACCAGGTAGCAATCACGCCCGCCGCCGCGACCCAGGCTGTGCCGTAGGTCGAAACGGTCTCCCACAGGTAGGTGAGGCCCCGGCGGATCTCGACATCGTCCTTGACGAAGAAGGTGTTCGGTACCAGCTCGGCGTAGTAGACGACCCGGAACGCGACGAGAAGACCGAGCGCCGCGACGGCAAGGATGCCGATCCGCAGCGCGATCCTGCGCTGCGCGCGCACGAAGACGAGCGCCAGCAACAGCGGCACGACGAGTTCGTGCCGGACCACCGGGGCCAATGCGACGCCGACCTGCCAGAGACGGGACTGCGGCTCGATGAAGAAGAGGGCGAACACCACCGCCAGAAGCTGCACCAGGACGACTTCGAGACCGCCGGTGAAGAACGACAGGCAGGCGTAGTTGCCGAGGAGCAGCGCCAGGGGCAGGTTGACGACCGGCGCCCCCTCCGGAGCCAGCTTGCGGTTGAGGACGACGAGGCCGTAGCCGAAACAGGCGAAGACGACGATCCCGACCCCCAGCACGATCGTCTCGAACGACAGTCCGATCGCCCGCAGAGGGATCAGCAGCACGACCCAGCCGAGGCTCGAGAACCCCTCCACGTACTCGCCGGCGTTGAAGACCAGTCCGAGCTTCAAGAAGAGCAGATTGTCGAGATAGCGCAGGTAGACCATCGCGTCGTCCATGATCCACCGGTACCGCACCATCAGCAGGGCGCCGACCGAGAGGTAGCACCACTCGATCGGGGCCGGGAAGACCCACGAAGAGTCTCGGGGCTGGTTCGCCCGGCTCACAGGTAACCGAGGTCTTGCAGCCATTCGAGCTGCTCGTCGGAAAGCTCGTCGGCCACCTCCCCCGCCTCGCCGTCCTCGCCGAGGGAGATCCAGTGGGTGAGAAGCCCCTCGAGCCGACTGGCCAGCGTCGGATCGGTCGGCGTCAGATCGACTCCTTCGAGCGGATCGTCGGCAAGGTCGAAGAGCGAGTTGCCGCCGCCGGACCGCCACAGCAGCTTGCTGTCGCCGAGCCTGAGCGATCGAAGCTGACGTTCGTAGGGAGACGGGTCCCAATCGGGATACTCGAGGGCCTTCTTCGCGAGAATCGCCCGGTAGGCGACGAGGTACTCGCTGACCACCGGATGGCGCGGCTGGGGGCTGAGCAGGTTGCCGAGTCGCGGTCGCTGGGGACCCTCGACGCCGGTCAGAGCGAGCAGGGTCGGGAAGAGATCGACGTTCGAGACCGGAACCGCCTCACGCCCGGGCTCGATCCGACCGGGTGCCCAGACGACGAGCGGCACCGAGACGACCGGTTCGAAGAGGCTGTACTGATGGAGATAGCTGCCGTGTTCTCCCAGATGCTCGCCGTGGTCCGACGTCAGGACCACCACGGTCGAGTCCCGCAGCCCGCGGCGCTCGAGACCCTCGAACACCGCCGCGAGCAGTTCGTCCAGCTCGACCAACGTCGCATCGTAGGCGGTCCGGAAGAGATCGAGCTGCCGCGGGCCGAGCGGTTCGGCGTCGTCGATCGCCAGGCTCAGCCGGTGAAGTCGCGCCTTGCTGCGATCGAGACGGTACCAGCTTCGGATCTCAGTCTCGTCGAGGAAGCGCTCGAGGTCCTCTCGCCTCGGCGCTCGCGGACGATGCGCTTCCATGTAGTTGAGGAAGGCGAAGAACGGCCGCGACTCGTCGCGACCGTCGAGGAAGCGCTCGAAACGCTCGTTGGTGAGGCTGCCGACAGCCTTGCGCTGCCAGCCGGCCGTGCGCTTCGAACGCAGGCCGGCCCTGAGCTCGTTGCGGCGGTCGAGGGGGTGAAGTCTCTCCTCCACGAGCTCGAGCGACCGCTCGGCGAGCCCTTCGAGCATCGGATGCTCGACGGTCTCGAAACCGCGACTCGTCCCGAGGTCCATGACGAGGAAGGGATTGGCCGAGAAGAGGAACGTCGAGTACCCCCGGGCCGCGAGAAGCTCCGCCAGAGTCGGTGTCGTCTCGGCGAGTCGTGAGCCGGCGCCATGCACCCCATGCTCTCCGGGGAACAGCCCTGTGAACATCGAGGTGTGGGACGGGATCGTCCAGCACGAAGCCGAGGTGGCGTCGTAGACCCGCCCCGCCGCCGCCAGCGCCTCGAGGTTCGGAGTGGTCGACCGGTCGTGTCCGTAGAGGCTGAGCCGATCCGCCCGGACGGTGTCCCAGACGATCCACAGCACATTGGGCGGGCGCTCCTCGCGACCGCAGCCACCGCTCACCGCCACCAGCACGCCGGCGGCCAGCACCCACGCTCTCCTCACTGCACCCCCTGCGTTCACGGCGGCGAGCGTGCGCGGGCTCCGGATGGTTGTCAAGCCCGGGAGGCTGTCAGGTCCTGAAGCCCGGCTCGATCAGCCGGCGTCCGCGGCCAGTTCGAGAAGCAGGCTCGAGGTGGCGGCCGCTCGCTCCTGCCACCACGCTCGCGTCACCGACGGCATCACCTCCAGTCCCGTCGGCCGCGCGAGTTCGGCGAGCCCTTCGAGAACCGCGCGGGCATCCTGCGACAGCAGCGCCTCCAGCACGTAGCGGCGCTCCGCGACCCGCCGCCCGAGACCCGTCTCACGGGCGAGCCCCGCCAGAGCGTCGCGGGTGAGGATGAAACCCGCCCTCGCGGGCGCCAGAAGGGCAGCAAGCCACGGCCCGCCTCCCTCGACGCGCGGGTCGGGCACGGGCGCCAGCTCGCGTAGTGCCGCCGGCAGTTCGGAGGCGACGGCCTCGTCGAGCGACTCGCTCGCGAGGACCTCCTCGAGGCGGTCGACCCAGCGGCAGTGGAACGTCCCGGCGTGCTCCCGCACCGCCTGGAGGTAGAGCGGCAGCCACGAGAGCAGGTGCTCGTGCAGGAAGACCTGGCGGACATGCCGCCAGTTGGCGTGATCGCCGCTGGCCGCCACCGCTTCGCGATCGAGAAGCGCACCGTACGCCGCCAGCAGCACGGTGAGGTGGTCGGGATCGCGAGGCGGCTCGAGCTCGAGGACCCGCCAGAAGCCGGCGATCCGATCGCGCGCCTCGCCTCCCTTGAACCCGGAGTCGCTCAGGTAGACCGACGCGTGAGGGAAGAGTTGAAAATCGAACAGGTCGGTGTGCTCGGCCGCAGTGGGCAGCTCACCTAGCTCCAGCACCGACGCGACGACCTCGTGCTCGGGAGAAGGCGGCTCGACGAAGACCGCGAGCGCTCGATACACCTCTCCCACGTGGGCTTCGCCCATCAAACCCTCCAGGTGAGCTGTATCGACTGCAATCGATCTCGGACTTGCCGGCCCCGGCGTCGTGAGGGTATCAGGGCCGCCGGCCGAGCAGCGAAGTCAGAACGTCCTGACGAACTCGATCAGCGCCCGCTTGCGGGCGTCCGAGAGCTCACTGCCGAACTCGTGTCCGCGATTCAGCACGAAGTCGGGGCAGGTGTTGAGGGCGAGCAGGCTCGGCGCCACCTCTCGCCGCAGGAGCTCGGTCGCCTCCGCCTCGCTCATCCTCTCCGTCGAGATCTTCGCCAGCGAGGTGGCGATCCGCGGCACGAGACGCAGCAGTTCGCCGTGTCGCTCGGGACGGTTGAGGTCCAGGTTCGCGAGCAGCCCCACCGGTGTCCCCTTCGGGATCGGCCCGATCTCGATCACGCCGTTGCCGAACCACCGGGAGACGAAGCCGACCAGGCGATCGAGGGGAGAGCGCAGGTAGGCGACGGCGATCTCGAGGTGGCTGACCTCGGTGGTGCGCGGCACGAAGGGTCGCCGCAGTTCGGGCCACAGCAGCTGCTCCATCGCCGAGTCGAAGGCCTGGAGGCGACCTTCCACCGAGGGGTCTCCGGTGTATTCGCCGAGAGTGTTCGACAGCAGCAGCGGCGCCGACGCCCAGACGCCGATCAGCGACGGCACCCTGGTGTACCCCGGCCCTCCCGGCCCCAGCTCCCACGTCCGATCGGCGGTCACTCCGGGAAGTCCCTCGACCTCGAGCGGGCCGATCGCCGGCAGGGCTCGATAACTGTCGGAGCTGAACGCCTCCCAGATGTGGCCGGCCGTCGCGTTGGTCGCCGCCGGACTGCACAGATTCGTTCCCAGGACATCAGCGGCGATCCTCCTGTCGTTGGACAGGTAGTTTCCCTTCAGGAAGTCCTCCGCCAGGACGATCTCACGCAGCGCCGCGCGCCCCTCGTCGCCGCGCAGCCACTCCCAGTAGGCCCCGGACGCCTCCGGCACGCCGGCCTCTTCGGCGGCGGGAAGCTTGCTCGAGTGGCAGCCGGCGCAGTGATCGGCGAAGGCGAGCCGCCCGCTCCGCATCACCTCCGCATCGTCCTCCAGCCGGTCGGCGCCTCCGGGAGCGTCTCGAAGACGATGGGGTCGCGCCGCCTCGAGGAAGTACTGCGCGACGTCGGGGGTCCGCGCCTCGGTGGCGCTCCAGTAGGTGGAACGCTCCCTCGCAGACTCGAGGTCTAGGGGTCGCTGGGCGACTCCCCCCAGGAGCGGGTTGAAGTGCCGGAACCACTCCTCGTGAAACATGCCGATGTTGACGTAGACACGGTTCAGGGCACCGAGCACGCCGACCGAGTCGGCGCCGTCCTTGAGGATGTGCGGCACGTCGCGGTCGACCTGAGTGACGACCTGGGTGACGACCTCGGCGCCGGCCGCACCCTCCCCGGCGCCGAGGCTCGGGTTCGCAAGGGCTCTCCCGGACAGCGTCTCGGAGCCCCACCGGCCTGCGGCGTCGAGACGCGCGCCGACCGAGTAGATGGCGTTCATCGTCCTCGGATTGAAGATCGTGTCGGTCGCGAGGAACGAGGTGTCGTTGGTACCGCGCGGCGGAGCGTCGAAGAGCTGAAAGAGGAAATTGCCCGGATCGGGGTCGTAGTAGAAGACGGTGCCGTTGCGGAAGTACTGCGAGCCGACGTAGGCCGACAGCTCGCTCCAGGCGGGGCCCTCGGGATCGGCGGGCGGCGCGACCGGACTCGCGCCGACGTGACAGAACGAGCACGCCATGCCGACTCGATAGGGCCGGACCAGCTCGCGATCGAGGTAGTACTTCGAGTCGGTGTAGTAGCGATCGGGATCCCAGCGCCGTCGCGCCTCCTCGTCGAACGCCGGGTTCGGGAACAGGCGCAGTCCGACGATGCCCGAAGGCTCGCCGTAGAGAGCGCCGCCATCCACCCCCGGGTAGCGATCGCCGTCCTCGAACGGATCGCGCCATTCGCCGACCCTGCGGTCGAGCCACAGTCCATGGCGCTCCGGGTCGGGGCCGTCCGCCTCCTCGAACCCCGGCTCGTTCCATAGCCCGAGGCGACGAAAACGATCGGAGCGCCCGCCTGGGAGCGCGGGATGCGAGGAGAGCGTCTTGAGCAGGTCGAAGGTGCCGAACGAGTGGTTGGCGAAGTGGTCCCACATCGCCTCGTTGCCGCCGGTCCACACCATCCAGGTGTTGCGGCCGCGGACCGCCGCCGGGCTCAGCTCGACGCCGCCGTCGAGCCCGGGGAACCACGCCTCCCCCGCCGCGGGCATGTCCCGGGCCGTCCAGCCCTTCTGCGCCGCACGGCCGATCGGTGGCGTCTCGTCGCCCGAAGAGCAGGCGACGAGGAGCGCGAGGGCCCCCGCTGCGAGCCGGTGACGCATGCCCCCCATGGTATCGTCTTGTATCGATACGAAGAGGCTCATCCCCGGCAAGAGCGCCGTCGCCCCGCGAGGCCGCGGCCGGTCGATGCGCCCGCGCCACCTGGCTCTGTTCGCCTTCCTCATGGTCTCGGCCGGCTGCCGAACGGTGCCGGTCGTCCCCTACCACACGGAACCGATCGAGGGCGGTGGATGCGCCGCCGAGACGAGCGACTGCTCGGCCGCCTTCCTCGAGGAGCGCGAGGAGTACCTGCTCGGCTTCGTCGAGTTCGACGACCTCGGTTGGGCTCACGATCGGCGCCAGCAGACCACTCTGCTCGAGCGGATCGGCCGCGAACTCGAAGAACGAGACGTCCTCATGGTCGTCTTCGCTCACGGGTGGAAGCACAATTCGGAGAGCTGCGACTCGAACGTCACCTGCTTTCGCACGATCCTGGAACAGCTCCACGCCACCGAGAAGGCGGTCGCCGCACCGGGCGCGGAGCGCCGGATCGTCGGCATCTACGTCGGCTGGCGCGGCCTCTCCTGGGACACCACCGTGTCGCGCCAACTCACCTTCTACGGCCGCAAGGCGACCGCCCACAAGGTCGGCTCGGGAGCGGTCACGGAGCTCCTGGTGCGGCTCAAGCAGTTACGCGAGGAGCGCCACCGATCGGTGACCGACTCCGACACCCGGCTGGTGATCGTCGGCCACAGCTTCGGCGGTGCCCTGATCTGGTCGGCGACGTCACAGCTGCTGATGGAGCGGATGGCGGTCGCCCGCTCCCTCGCCGAAGGGGCGCCTGACGACGACTCGGCCGCCGAGGAGATCGACTGCCTGCGGCAGCCGCTGCCCGGCGACGCCGTTCGCGGCTTCGGCGACCTCGTCCTGCTCGTCAATCCGGCCTTCGAGGCGGCTCGCTACCAACCGCTTCATGCCCTGTCGCAGGAAGGTTCCTTCCCGACCTGCCAGCCGCCGATCTTCGTCGTCGCGACATCGACCGGAGACGACGCCACCGGCAAGTGGTTCCCGAGGGGCCGCGCGCTTTCGGTGCGGCTCGACGACTACCCGCCGGGCAAGGTACAGCTCGAGCGCGAGGCCAACCTGCGCACGCTGGGCCACTTCAAGCCCTACAACACCCATGCGCTGACGGCGACCGATCGGACGCCGAAGATCGGCGTCGAAGACAAAGCGAAGATCGCCAGCTGCGACTGCCCGTTCGACCTCGGCTCCGCGATGCTCTCGAACGAGGATCCCGGGGCCGTGCGCGAGCGAGCGACGGCATTGCGGCGCTTTCTCGCGAACGGCGAATCCGAGTTCCCGTTCCCGACCTCGGAACTCGTCTGGAAGGGCGGCCCCCTGCCGTCGAACGCTCCTGTGATGGTGGTCGAAGTCGACCCGAAGATCATCCCCAACCACGTCGATATCTACCAGCCCGCCTTCATCGACTTCCTGCGACACCTCATCATGGCCGCGGGCGCCCGGCCGGCTCACTACGACCGCTAGGGTCCGGGAAAAACCGACGGTCGAGCTAGGCCACGGAAGCGCTCGAGGACGACCGTCGCCGGGACTGCAACGCCCGTAGAGAAGGGCTTCCAGGTGGTCAGGTGCTCGATCGACCGCCGGAAGCACGGCCGTTCCGCGTTGCCGAATCGATGGCTGTGGCGGCGACTTCGTGCTTCGCCGCGTGGGGTCAAAGGCTGGCCCTCCGCCGGACGATTCGCAGGCAGCCGACACGAGGATCGGCTCGCCGGGCGAGCCCGCTCCCCAAGCGCACAGGCCAACCGCACCTCCTGCCTACCGGGAAAGCGATCATGCGCCGCACCACGACGCTCGGCTGACTCGCTGCCGATCCAGTGCCCGGTCAAGACGCCTCGATCGCTGCGGTCGGGCCGAGTCCTGTCTGTCCGACCAGCTCGACCAGCTCGCTCAGCCCAAACAGCCGGAACCGTCGGACCGCAATCCGATAGGGTCGCTCGACCAGACCGTCCCCGAAAGAAGGAGCTTCGCATGCCACGCACCCTCACCCTCGTCGCCCTCTCGCTCTTCGCCCTTGCCGCCCGTGCGGAGACCCCGCCTTCGGCAACCGGGTTCGACTACCCGGAGACTCGCAAGGGCGACGTCGTCGACGACCACCACGGTACGAAGGTGGCCGATCCCTACCGCTGGCTCGAGGACGATGTGCGCGAGTCGGACGAGGTCGCCGGCTGGGTCGAGGCGCAGAACAAGGTGACCTTTGCTCATCTCGAGTCGCTCGAGCGGCGCGAGGCGATCCGGGAGCGCCTCACCGAGCTGTGGGACTACGAGAAGTACGGCACCCCGTTCCAGAAGGCGGGTCGCTACTACTACTACAAGAACGACGGTCTGCAGAACCAGTTCGTGCTCTACCTCCTGCCCGAACTCGGCGCCGAGCCGCAGGTCCTGATCGATCCGAACACCTGGTCCGAGGACGGCACCGTCGCGCTATCCGGCACCGCCTTCAGCGAGGACGGCCGGTATCTCGCCTACGGCGTCGCACAGTCGGGCTCCGACTGGCGTACGTGGCGGGTGATGGAGATCGAGAGCCGCAAGGTGCTCGACGACAAGCTCGAATGGAGCAAGTTCAGCGGCGCCGCATGGGCCGCCGACGGGAGCGGCTTCTTCTACGGACGCTACGAGGAACCCGACGAGGGAGCCGAGTTCCAGGACCTCAACATGAACATGAGGGTCTTCTTCCACCGGGTCGGCACCCCTCAGAGCGACGACGTGCTCGTCTACGAACGCCCCGATCATCCCGACTGGGGCTTCGGCATCACGGTGACCGACGACGGCCGCTACCTGGTGCTCTCCACCTGGAAGGGCACCGATGCCCGCAACCGGGTCTCCTACCGTGACCTCTCAGAGCCATACGCTGGAGTCGTCGACCTGATCGACGGCTTCGAGGAGGAGTACAGCTTCGTCGCCAACGAGGGGCGCCGCTTCTTCTTCATGACCAGCCTCGACGCTCCCCGGAGGCGTCTGATCGCCATCGATCTCGACCGGCCGCAGCCGGAGCACTGGGAAGAGGTCGTGGCGCAGTCGGACGACACCCTGGTGACGGCGACACGAATCGGGGGTTCCCTGTTCGCCCGCTACCTGCAGGACGCCAGGACCGCGGTGAGGATCCACGACCTCGAGGGCAAGCACGTCCGCGATCTCGAGCTTCCCGGTGTCGGTTCCGCGGCCGGCTTCAGCGGCGACCACGACGACACCGAGACCTTCTACTTCTTCTCCAGCTTCACGACGCCGCCGAGCATCTATCGCTACGACCTCGAGAGTGGCGAGAGCACCCTGATGCGCCAGGCCGTCGTCGACTTCGATCCGGCCGACTACGAAGTCCGGCAGGTCTTCTACGAGAGCAAGGACGGAACGCGAGTCCCGATGTTCCTCGCCCACCGCAAGGGGATCGAGCTCGACGGCCGTAACTCGGTGCTTCTCTACGGCTACGGCGGCTTCGACATCCCGCTGACGCCGAGCTTCTCGATCTCGCGCCTCGCCTGGATGGAGATGGGAGGGGTCTTCGCGATGGCCAACCTTCGCGGCGGAGGCGAGTACGGTGAGGAGTGGCACAAGGCGGGCACGAAGCTCCGGAAGCAGAACGTCTTCGACGACTTCATCGCAGCCGGTGAGTGGCTGATCGCCAACGGCTATACGGAGCCCGGGCGGCTCGGCATTCAGGGCGGTTCCAACGGCGGCTTGCTGGTCGGCGCGGCGATGACCCAGCGTCCCGACCTCTTCGGTGCCGCGCTCCCCGCGGTCGGAGTCATGGACATGCTGCGCTTCCACAAGTTCACGGCGGGCCGCTTCTGGGTCGACGACTACGGCTCCGCCGACGACCCGGAGGAGTTCGAGGCGCTCTATGCCTACTCGCCCTACCACAACCTCGTCGACGGCACCGAGTACCCGCCGACCCTCATCACCACCGCCGACACCGACGACCGGGTGGTTCCGGGCCACAGCTTCAAGTTCGCCGCTCGGCTGCAGGAGGCTCACGTCGGCGACAACCCGGTGTTGATCCGCATCGAGACCAAGGCGGGACACGGCGCCGGCAAGCCGACCGCGAAGATCATCGAGGAAGTGACCGACCGGTGGGCCTTCCTCGCCCATCACCTCGAGCTCGCCGAAATCGAGGTCGCGGAACCGACCGCGCTGAACTAGCCTGAACCCTCGACGGCTGCCGGCGGGCAGTCGTCGAGGGGATCGGTGTGCGACCTCACGGACGGAATCCGTCCTGTGGGGCATGACGACCGCACTGCGACCGTGGGAACTCCACCCGCCGGCCCGCCACCGCCTGCCCCGTTACCCCGCCCTCCCGGTTCATGTGTGGATCGGCACCGCCGGCGGGAGACCCACTCTCGGGGAACCCCGCCTCGCCAGGCTCGTGTTCGAAGCGCTCGCCGTCCATCCAAGGACCCGCTGCGGCCTGGTCCTGCCCGACCGCCTGCACTGGCTGCTCGACGACGGTCGAGACCTGCCCCGCCTGGTGGCACGGTTCAAGTCGGCCACCGCAAGGCTCGTCGTGCGCGCCGGTGGACCACCCCGACTGTGGCAGCGCTCCTTCCTCGACACCGTCCTGAGGCGACGGAGCGCCGCCGACCTGTGCCTGACCTACCTGACGACCCTGCCCGCGCGTCGCAACCTGCTCGCGGCCGGTGGCGACTACCCCTACCTCGTGACGAGGCAGCCTGCCGCCGGCGCCGCCACGCCGACGTCGCCGAGAGCCGTCGAGCCGGTCGACGCGATCAGGAAGCGGCGGCGGTCTCGCGCATCGCCACCGGCGTGAGCCAGTCGGCGTACTCCGGACGCTCGCCGCGGATCGTCTCGAAGAAGATGCCCTGAATCTGCTTGGTGATCGGCCCAGCCGTGCCCGCGCCCACCGGCCGGTCATCGACCTCGCGCACCGGCGTCACCTCGGCCGCCGTGCCGGTCATGAAGACCTCGTCGGCGAAGTACATGTCGTCGCGCGTGAGAATCGCCTGCTCGACGACGTAGCCCAGATCGCGGGCGATCTTCATCACCGTCGCGCGGGTGATCCCCTCGAGAACGCTGCTCATCGCCGGCGTGCGAACGACGCCATCGCGAACGAGGAAGATGTTCTCGCCGCTGCACTCCGCGAGAAAGCCGTTCGAGTCGACGAGAATCGCCTCGTCGTACCCCATCGCCACCACTTCTCTCTTGGCGAGAATCGAGTTGACGTAGTTGCCGGTGATCTTCGCCTTGGTGAGGGTCGAGTTCGGGAAGGGCCGGGTGAAACTCGAGACCTTGCAGCGGACTCCCTTCTCGAGCCCTTCTTTGCCGAGATAGGCACCCCACGGCCAGGAAATGATGGCGAAACGGATCGGGTTGTCCTTGGGGTGCAGACCCATGATCCCGGCGCCGATCCACGCGATGTGGCGCAGATAGCAGGTGGCGATACCGTTCGCCTCGACGAGGTCGATCGACCCCTGGCGAACCTGTTCCCGATCGACCGGAAGCTCTATGTCGACTGCATTCGCCGAACCCCACAGACGCCGCAGATGGTCGTCGAGGCGGAAGATGGCGCTGCCGCCGCCCGTCTGCTGATAGGCGCGCGTGCCCTCGAACACCCCGAGGCCGTAGTGAAGCGAGTGGGTCAGCAGGTGGACGTTGGCCTCCTCGAACGGAATGAGACGGCCCTCCATCCAAACGAATGCAGTCTTGAGATCGGTCATGGAACTCCTTGTGAAAAGCGGCGCGGAAGGCGCCCGCGGCGGGATACGGCAGCAGCGAGTATAACCCACCGATCACGACTCCCCGTGGCGGGGTACACTGACGATCTTCCCCGAAACCCGGAGACGCGGATGATGAAGCCAGGGAACTGCCCAACCAGGTGGCCAGGGTGGCCGAGCAACGCCCGTCGATGGCTGACGGCCGCAGTTCTGAGCCTTGTCGCACTGGGTCTGGACGCCCAGCCATGGCAGGGTTCCACCGGTCTCGAGATCAAGGTCTCGAGCCGGAGAGGGGGGGCCGTCTCCGGCGCCAGAGTCGAGCTGAAGTATCGCGACGGCCGGGACGGCGGCGGGCCCGCGGCGGTGGCCACCGATTCCAGGGGAACGGCGGTGGTGCTGGGTCTGGCGCCAGGAACCTGGCAGATCGAGGTGCGTCACCCCGACTTCATGTCGTTCGTCGCCGTGGCCCGCCTCGACACGAAGGCCAAACCGGCCATCACCGCCTCGTTCCTCGAGGCGGGAACGGGCGCCTCGGTGCCGATCCAGGTCAAGCTGTCGCGGGCACGTGGCGGGCGGCCCTCGCCACCGCTGCCGCCGCAGGTCGCCGAAACTCCGCCCCCTCCAGCGCAGCCCGAAGCGGAGCAGCCTGCCGCCGAAACGGCGACTGGTGAGGCCACGATCGAGGATCGGGCGGCAGCCACTCCTGATGCGGCAGCCGTGGCCGCGAGCGAGCCGGTGGCGACCGGAGATCCGGAGTCGCCGGCCGGAGTGACGGAGCCGGGACCGACACCGGCTACCGCGCCGACAACGCCCCCGGTCACGACCACCGAGCCGCAGCAGGAGCAGGCCACCGAAGCGGCCGAGGAGTCGACGGTCAAAGAAGTCGCCGTGCCCGTCGCTCCGCCTCCTACGTCAGAGAGCATCGAGGCGAAGATGCCGTCGATGCCCGAGCCGGCGACGCCGGAACCTCCCGGGCCGGGGACTGCCAGCTCGGAGACTGCCAGTTCCGAGACTGCCAGTTCCGAGACAGCCAGCCCGGAAGCACCACCCGCCGAAGAAGCGCCGAGCGCAGCAGTAACGCCTCCGCTCGAAACGCCCGCGGCGGTCGCGGTGCCGGAGAGCGACCTCCCGGAACCGCGGGTACCCGAGCCGACGGTTCCCGAAGCCGGGCTGCCGGAGCCGGAAATGCCCGAGCCGGAGATGCCGGAAACCGAGCTGCCGAAGCCCGAGCTGCCGGAAACCGAGTTGCCGGAAACCGAGTTGCCGAGTTCCGGACCGGCCGAAACCGAGCTGCCGACCGCCGAGATGGCCGAAGCGGCGGCGCCGACACCCCCTGCCGCCGAGGAAGCGGCACCGGTGCCGGAGCCGGCCGTCGAGCCCCAGCCGGCCGTCGAGCCTCGGCCGGTCGCCCCCCCGCAGCCCGAGGCGGCACCCCCGGCGACGGCTGCCGTCGCCGATCACCCGCTCCCGCCGGCCGAATGGCGAGCCGCCTCGAAGCGGACCTGCCCCGAATGCCGACCCGGTGAGTGGGCGGTCACGGTCCGCACACCGCTGTCGCGCGGCGCCTGCCCGGCGGGCACGGCCGACGGCCTGGTCTCCGGGCTTGCCGAGCTCGCCGACGAAGGCGCGGTGGAGCTCTCCGCTCTTGTCGGCCGCGTCGGCGGCGACGATGGGGTGCTGCGCCGCGTCTCCGGTGGAGGCGAGTCCGGCCTGACGGCCGACCTCGAGAAGGCTCGGGCGCTCGGTTGTGCCCCCCTGGGAGTGGTTCTTCCCAAGGGAGCGCGCTTCGTCGGCTTTCAGTTCGAGTACGAAGACTCCTCCGGCCGCGAACCCTGCCTGCCCGACCGTCCGTGCGACGGCGATGCAGTGTCCTTTCTCGGCCCGCCCCGCATCGCGCGGGGCGCCGCCGCGACCATCGTTCACGCGCTCGCCGTGCGTCAGGACGACGGAGCGGGTGAAGCCCTGCTGACCGTCTACTTCCGCCCGCCCGGTTCACAGTGGAGCCCCTGAAATGAATCGATCTCTGTCCGCCCTTGCCCTGACACTGCTTCTCGCCGTTCCGCTTGCGGCCGACGACGGCGCCGCCGAGACAGCGCGCAGACTCGAGATGGCGATCGGCGCCGAGGCGTTCGAGAAGGTCCGCCTTCTCGAGTTCACCTGGGCGGTCGAGCGGGACGGTGAGGTGGTCGTCGAGGTTCGACACGCCTGGGACCGCTGGACCGGCGACTACCGTGTGGAGGGTGTCGATCGCGAGAGCGGAGCACCGACGCTGGCGATGTTCAACATCGGTACCAGACAGGGTGCTGCCTGGCTCGGTGACGAGGAGCTCTCGGGCGAGGCGCTCGAGGGGGCGCTCGAGCAGGCGTACGGTCGCTTCATCAACGACAGCTACTGGCTGCTGATGCCCTTCAAGTGGCAGGACCCCGGTGTCCATCTCGCAACGGCTTCCGCCGCGGACGACGGGCACGACGTGGTCGAGTTGACCTTCGATGACGGCACCGGCCTGACCTCGGGGGATCGCTACTACGGCTACGTCGATCGGGAGAACGGTCTGATGGACCGCTGGGCCTACGTGCTCCAGGCCGAGGACGGGGCCGCCGGGGAGGGAGAGCCGACGATCTGGGAGTGGACCGAGTGGACCGAGCACGCCCCCGGGGTGAAGCTTTCGCACTCGAAGGTCCGTGCCGGCGAAGGGCCGGCGGTGAGGATCTTCTTCCCCGAGGTGAGTCTCTCCACCGATCCGGACGACGCGGAGCTGACGGCGCTCTTCCAGCCCTGACGCCCCTGCCAGGATAGGCCCCGGAGGGCAGCGGAGGCGCGCGAGGCGAACCGGACGGGCGGTCGCGGGCGAGTGTAAGATCGCGCCCGTCACGGCCCAGCACCGCGCCGCACCAGGCAACGCGCCGCACCCACGATGAGTCCACCCGTCCTCCAGCTCGAACTGGTCGTCAACGGCGAGCGTCACCGCGTGCTGGCGCCCACCCACCACACCCTGCTCGAAGTTCTGCGGGAGGAATGCGGCCTCACCGGAACCAAGCACGGCTGCGAACTGGGCGAATGCGGCACCTGCGCCGTGCTCGTCGACGGGCGGCCGATCCTCTCCTGCCTCGCGCTCGCAGCGGAGCTCGAAGGGCGCGAGATCGAGACGGTCGAAGGGCTCACCGACGGCAACCGCCTCCACCCGCTCCAGGAAACCTTCGCCGACCTCGGCGCCGCCCAATGCGGCTACTGCACTCCCGGCATCCTGATGACCGCCAAGGCTCTCCTGGCCGAAAACCCGGATCCCGAACGCGAGGAGATCAACGAGGCGCTCGGCGGCAATCTGTGCCGCTGCACCGGCTACCACAAGATCGTCGAGGCGGTGGAGGGCGCCGCCGCACTGGCCCGCGGAGAGGATTGGGAGCCGTCGCGGGAGGTTCTCTACGGATCTCCGCCGCCGGGGGACGACGGATGAGATCGGGCGACGAAAGTCCCAACGCGGAGGTCCGCTGACGTGGCCGAACCCGTTCGCAGGGACGCTCCCGAGCGGCCCCCGGTCCGGGAGGCCTCGAACATCGTCGGCAAGCCGTTCCGGCGTGTCGACGGGCGGGCGAAGGTCACCGGCACGACGCTCTTCGCCGACGACCTCGTCTTCCCGAGGATGTGCCACCTGCGCCTGGTGCGCTCGACCGTCCCGCATGCCGAGATCGAGTCGATCGACTTCTCCGAAGCCGAGAAGGTCGAGGGTGTCCTCGGCTTCCTGACCGGCAGGGACATGCCCGAGACCTTCGGCATCCTGCCGGTGTCGCAGGACGAGCACGCCCTGTGCCCCGACAAGGTGCGATTCGTCGGCGACCCGGTCGCTGCGGTGGCAGCACTCACCGAGGACGCCGCCTACGAGGCGGCGTGGAAGGTCCGGGTCAAGTACCGCCCTCTCGAGACGATCGCCTCGCTCGAGGAGGCGCTCGAGACCGACGAGCCGAGGATTCACGACTACGGCGACGGCGGCAACGTTCACAAGCGGGTGTCGATGAGGTTCGGTGATGTCGAGGCAGGCCTCGACGCGGCCGACCTGGTGCTCGAAGACACGGTCTTCTACGAGGGCAACACCCACCTGCCGATGGAGCAGCACTCGGCGGTCGCGGTGCCGGAAGACGACGACCGGGTGACCCTCTACTCCTCGACTCAGACGCCGCACTACGTGCACCGTGCACTCGCCAGGGTGCTCGACATTCCCGCTTCGAGGATTCGGGTCGTCGCCTGCTCCAACGGCGGCGGCTTCGGCGGCAAGAGCGACCCGTTCAACCACGAGGTGGTCGCCGCTCGGATGGCGCTCGATCTCGGCCGCCCGGTCAAGGTGACGCTCACCCGCGAGGAGGTCTTCTACTGCCATCGGGGCCGACACCCGGTCCTCATGTCGGTGCGCTCCGGCTTCTCGTCCGACGGTCGCCTGCTCGCGCAGCACCTCAAGACCGGGCTCGACGGCGGAGCCTACGGCAGCTACGGAGTCGCCTCGACCTACTACACCGGCGCGCTTCAGACCGTCACCTACGACCTTCCGGCCTACCGCTTCGACGGAGTGCGGGTCTTCACCAACAAGCCGCCGTGCGGCCCGAAGCGGGGCCACGGCACGCCTCAGCCGCGCTTCGCCTTCGAGATCCACCTCGACAAGGCGGCCGAGAAGCTCGGCATCGACCCGGCCGAGCTGCGGCTGCGCAACCTCGCCGAGCCGGACACCGTCACGGCCAACTGGCTTCGGATCGGCTCGATGGGCCTCGGCGCCTGCATCGAGGCGGTCGTCGAAGGATCCGGGTGGAAGGAGCGTTACGGCAAGCTGCCCCCAGGCCGCGGCCTCGGCCTCGCCTGCGGCTCCTACCTCTGCGGCGCCGGCCTGCCGATCTACTGGAATCACATGCCGCAGTCGGGAGTGCAGTTGCAGCTCGATCGATCCGGCCGGGTCGCGGTCTTCTGCGGCGAGGCGGAGATCGGCCAGGGCTCGGACTCCGTGCTGGCGGCGGTCGTCGCCGAGCTGCTCGGCGTCGAGTTGGGCGACCTTCGCCTCTGCGTCGCCGACACCGACCTCACACCGGTCGATCTCGGAAGCTACTCGTCCCGCGTCACGCTGATGGTCGGCAACGCCGCCCTTCAGGCGGCGGAGCGAGCACGGGACGTCATCGCGAAGGCGGTCGGGCAGAGACTCGAGGTACCCCCCGACCGGCTGGTGTTCGCCGAGAGACGGGTGTTCGACGCCGCCGACACCGACAACGGCCTCGACTTCGCCGACGCCTGCATCGCCGCGGAGGCGGCGCACGGCACCCTCGGATTCGTCGGCAGCTACATCCCGCCCCGTTCGCCCGGCAAGTACCGCGGCGCCGGAGTCGGACCGTCGCCCGCCTACTCCTACTCCGCCGCGGTCATCGAAACCGAGGTCGACATGGAAACCGGGCTCTACCGGCCGGTCCACGTCTGGCTTGCCCACGACGTCGGCAAGTGCATCAACCCGGTGCTGGTGATGGGGCAGATCGAGGGTGGCGTCTACATGGGGCTGGGAGAGGCGATGATGGAAGAGCAGGCCTTCCGACGTCTGCCGAAGCAGCGCTCCGGCGCCCTCGTGCACAAGATGCCGTCGATCCTCGAGTACAAGAGCCCGACCTTCGAGGACATGCCTCCCGTTACCAGCTACATCATCGAGGATCCCGATCCGGAGGGTCCGTTCGGCGCCAAGGAGGTCGGCCAGGGGCCATTGCTCCCGGTGATGCCGGCACTAGCGAACTCGATCTACGACGCGGTCGGAGTCCGAGTCGACCAGGTGCCGATCCACCCCCACATGATCCTCGCCGGCCTGCGCGCCCGCGACCGCTCAGGCGAGGCCCGCTTCGGGCCGCGCGCCTTTCCTCAGGTTGATTTCGGCGAGACGCTCGTCGTTCCCACTCCCGCCGAAGGGGGTGACGGCCGCGCGATCGACGACTTCAAGCACAAGCTGCGCAGCGGCATGCGCGGCGCTACCGGCACCATGAGCGAACGCGATACCGCGCTTCGCGACGGCGACCTGACGACCCGCTGATGCTGCGCCTGCCGCCGTTTCGTTTCCACATGCCGACCTCGATCGAGGAGGCGGCGAGCGTCCTCGCCGACGGCGGCGCCGGCAGCACTCGCGTCGTCGCCGGCGGCACGGACCTGTGGCCCAACATGAAGCGCCGGCACCAGCAGGCCGACGACGTCATCAGCCTGATGCGCTTGCCGGAGCTGCGCCAGGTCGCCAGCGGCTCCGTCGGCAACGGCGACGGCGACCTGTCGCTCGGTGCCACTCTCTCTCTCCACGAGGTGGCGACCGACCCGGCGGTCGTCGAGCGCTATCCGGCGCTGGCGCGGGCTGTGCGCTCGATCTCGTCTCCGCCGCTGCGACACATGGGAACGCTGGGCGGCAACGTCTGTGTCGATACCCGCTGTACCTACTACAACCAGACCGAGGACTGGCGGCGGGCGATCGACTACTGCCTCAAGGAGTGCGGGGAGACCTGCTGGGTGGCGCCGGGCTCCAAGCGCTGCCTCGCCCACTCGGCCTCCGACTCTGCACCGATGCTGTGCGCCCTCGACGCCCGGGTCCGGTTGGCCTCCGTCGAGGGAGAGCGCGAGCTCCCCCTGACCGAGCTCTTCGTCGACGACGGGATCCGCTACCTGACGAAGCGTGACGACGAGATCGTCACGGCGATCGAGATTCCTCGAGACTCGGCCTCCGACCGTTGCCACACCGCCTACTGGAAGCTGAGGAGGCGCGGCTCGATCGACTTCGCGGTCCTGTCGAGCTCGGTCGCCCTGTGGACGGACGCCGGCGGAGTGATCGAGAAAGCGGCGATCTACCTCGGCGCCGTCAGCTCCCGGCCGCTCCTCGCCGAGAAGGCATCCGAGTTTCTCGTCGGGAAGACACTCGAAGCGGAGGCACTCGACGAGGCGGCCCGCCTGGCCCGCAAGCCGGCGACCCCGTTCGACAACACCGACTTTCAGGCCCAGTGGCGAGCCGCGATGGTCGAGAGCTACACCCGAGCGGCTCTCTACGAAGCGGCCGGAATCGAGTCGGAGCGCCTCCCGCCCCGCCACCGCTAGCCCGCCTCAGCCGGCCGCTTCAGCCGGAGGCGAGTCGCTGCGGGGAGCCTTGCTCTTCTTCGGTGGCTTCGGAGCCTGCTTGTCGGACTCCTTGGTGCCGGTCGTCTCGATCGGCGCCAGCACCATCACGAGACGGCGGCCGTCCATGCCGGTCCGGCTCTCCACGGTGGCGATCTCCGCGAGTTCCTCGGTCACGCGGTTCAGAACCTCGTCGCCGAGCTCGGGTCGCCGCAACTGACGATAGCGGAAGAAGACCGTGAACTTGACCTTCTTGCCGGACTTCAGGAACCGCCGCGCGCGATTCGTCTTGATCTCGAAGTCGTGATCGTCGATGTTCGGTCGGTACTTGACCTCTTTCACATCGATCGTGTGCTGCTTCTTGCGCGACTCGCGGGCCTTCTTCTCCTGCTCGTACTTGAGCTTTCCCCAGTCGAGAATCCTCACGACGGGCGGATCGGCGTTGGGCCCCACTTCGACGAGGTCGAGCCCCGCCTCTTCGGCACGCTCACGCGCCTTCTCCAAGTCGATGACGCCGACCTGGGTGCCCTCCTCGTCGATCAGACGAACGGGACTTTTTCGAATCTGGCGATTGATGCGGAACTTGTCCTTCTTCTGGACGGGCTCCGGCCGCCAACGACGTCTTCTAGGGATGGTACATCTCCTTCTGAGAAGCTGCGGGAACCTTGGAGCGGACGGCGCGCCTCATGACGCGCGACGAGCGGGCGACTGCTTCACTGCAGGACGGTCGTGCAGCGCGCGGCGAAGGCCGTCGGCTCTTGGAAACCCTGGAAACTGGTAAGCACCGCGGGAAGCGTAGCACAGCAGGCGGGCACCGCGGTCACGTCGCCGATCTCAGCGCGTCGTGATCGATGTCCCAGTGGCTCGCATGCCAGCGCACCTCGCCGTCCTTCACCAGGAGTGCCTGAGGCGACTCGTGCCGCACGCCGAACCGTTCGGCGACCGCGTTCGAGACCGGCCGCGCGCTCTGCATCTCGATCACGGCCCAAGCGGCATCGCCGCCGGTGGACTCCTCGACGAACTGCTGGAACGGTCGCCACGCCGCGGTCGAGATGCCGCAGGTGAGGCTGTGCTTGAAGATCCACAACGAACGCCCTGTCGGGGCGTCGAGGAAGCGATCGAGGTCCTCGATCGACTCCAACCTCTGGATCGAGCTCATTGCGTATTCCCCTCCGAGCCCTGCTCGAAGTCTTTTCGATGACGCTCGATCTCGATACCGACCGAATCGGCGAATCGAAGTGCACCAGGCTTCTCGATCCGCACGGCGACCCGCTCCGCACCATGCTCGACGCAGATGCGGGCGAGTTCGGTCGCGAGTTTCTCGACCAGGAAGTACGAGGAGTTCTCGACGTGCTCGATCACCTCCTTGGTGATCGTTCGGTAGTTGAGCGTCTCCTCGATGGCGTCGCTGGCGCCGGCCTCCCGGAAGTCTCCCCAGAGCGTCAGATTGACGAGGATGTCCTGCCGCTTCTCCCGCTCCCAGTCGTTGATGCCGATGATGCCCCGTAGCCGCAGGTCCCTGATCAGAATGCGGTCCCGCGAATCGTTCCGGGCTGTCTTGCTCATCGCTTCTGGCTCATCGCTTCGTGCTCATCGCTTCGTGCTACCCAGAAGGTGCTCTCCCCCGTCGACCGCCAGTATCTCACCGGTGACGAAGCTCGCCTCCGCCAGATAGAGCACCGCCCGGCCGACGTCTCGCGGCTCTCCGCACCTGCCGACCGGCAGGGCCTCGCCTCGCGAGCGCCACTCGGCCGACTCGGGCGTCTCACCGGGCGGTGGCAGGATGGCTCCGGGCACGACGGCGTTGACGCGAATCTGCGGTGCCAGCTCGAGCGCCGCGATCTTCGTCCAGTGCAGGAGCGCCGCCTTGGCGACGCCGTGTTCGACGAATCCCCGCCACGGTACAACCCCCGAAAGGTCGCCGATACTGACGACGGCCGCCGAGCCACCGCGCTCGGCCGCTGCTCTCAGGAGCGGCAGCGCAGCGCGGGTGCATAGATGAGGAGCCCGTGCGTTGAGCGCGAGCGAACGGTCCCAGGCGGACGCATCGACCGCGTCGAACGCGGTCGAATGAAAGCTCGCCGCGCTGTTGACGAGAAGGTCGAGTCCCGGACTGTGAGCTCCGACGCGGTCGAAGATCGACTCCACCGCTTCCGGATCCGCCAGGTCGCCATCGACGGTTCGCACGTTGACCCCGTGGCGCGCCGCCAGTTCGGCGGCCGTACTCTCGGCAGCCTGGCGCGAGGAGCGATAGTGCAGCCAGAGGTCGTAGCCGGCCTGAGCCAGCGCCTCCGCGATGCCCTTCCCGACCCGTCTGGCGCCGCCGGTCACGAGCGCGCTTCGCTCGATCATCGAGCGGGTTTCGCTGCGGTCGTGATCACTCGAAGGCGATTCGGGTGGGAGAGGGAAAGGAAACGGGAGGTTCCTTTGGGTGGGGCTTGTTTGGCTTGACCCTGGGGAACCAGGGAAGGGGTGGGGTACTGGAGATGCCCGGGCCTCGAGAAGACCGGGAGATGGTAGGACCAGTGGTGGTAGGGGAACCTCCCAGAAGCTCTTGCGAGCTTACGATGAGGAGACTCTAGCACTTTGTGAAAACTTTCACAAGGCCTGACCCTGGTAGTGGGTCCTGAGCCGGGAGGGGTGGCGGTACGAATGAGCGCATTGGCTCCGCGTTCAACAGACCGCCGCGCCTGGGAGATTGTCCAGGAGGCGACCGGCCAGAAGCCGAAGCAGGCCCCCCCAGAGAAGGACCCCGTCGCTGTCAAACGAAAGGCCGGGGGCGCTCTGCGCGCCGCCGCAGCGAGATCGCCAAGAAGGCCCAAAGTCCGACGCTGGCTTCGCTCGATCATCCCGACCGGAAGCCGATCGGCGGCTCCCGCCCCTCCTCGCGCGACGAAGACCGGGAGATCAGGTAGACTCGACCGATCGAAGGTAACGACCTTCGTCGGATCCATGAGGGAACCCTAACACCGCAGGAACCCTCCAAGAGATGGCTTGACGAGTGCCGTTACACGCGAGTGTAATCGGCGCGGCACAGGACGAAGGACACGACGGCAGCGTACATCCCTTGGGGCACGTTCCGGAACCAGCTGAACAACTTCGAACGGCGTCACAATGGCGACAAGAGCGTCTTCCCGGGCTGGCCGCTACCCTGGGGATAGAAACCGCCATCTTGCGAGCGTTGACCGGAAACCGTAGCCGGCAGGAGGTCAGCGCTGGACTTGAACCCACCCCAGCCCAGCTGCCTCGTCTCGGGGAGCACGCTCCTGAAGGCGGTGCCGAGGACATCGGGATCTGAGGTGAGCGACTCAGCTGATGGCAGGCGAACCGCCCCGCCGCTCTCGCCGGCGCGCAGAAGCCGAAGAAGGCGGACACCGACAACGGAGCGGACGATCGACTTCGCGATCTCGACCTAGAGTGGTGGCGACCCTTTCGCGTGGACCGGACTCGTCTTTGGCCTCATCGCACTGGACGAGTCGAGCGATCCGGATCTTCGTGACGAGGAACGGTTTCCGTGTTGACAAGGCCCGATCCGGCGGGTACCCTGCGGGAAGCGCCAGGTTGTGCTTGGACGGTAGCACGGGACGCTCAAAACATGGTGAAATTATGCTTGACAATGATGGTGTTCTCACGCATACTTTCAACATGGCAAAGCTGGCCGACGCTTCTTCGAGCGACTCGCGGATGGTGGGAGTTTCGTGACAAAGCTCCACGCTGCCTGCCCGAAGCTCCCGATGCCATGCGCGGGTCGTGCCCTCGAGATTCCGCGATCGTAGACGACCGTCGAGGCGTCCACTTCACCGACAGTCGGAGGATCTAGCCAGCCGTCGCAACGAGGATCGGGCCTTCGCGGCGAAGTCGATTACGGGGAAGCTCTACGGCGGAGCCCGAAGGGCGGTACTCGCTGCCGTCTGCTCCCGCCGACGATCGGACCGGGGAGCGTTCTCACGGACCGGGCAGCAGCCGCTCGGTCCGAACCGAGCGCAACAACCGGGTGACCGGCCGGGTCAGTCAGTGGACTCCTGCTCGACCTTACTCCCCGAGACCTCGCGAAAAACTTTGTGTACCCTGGCGCCACACCTCCCGGCCACGCTTCTTCCCTACCCGTCCCGCTGCCTCCCTCCGATGGCGCTCGTGCCCTCGAGATTCCGCGATCGTAGAGACCGCGAGGTCCACTTCACCGATCGGATCTTCGCAACGAGGATCGGTTGCGGGCGGGCGGTCTCCTGCCGTCTGCTCCCGCCGACGATCGGACCGGGGAGACGACCGGCAGCAGGCTCCCGGGCTGCCGCCGGGTCAGTTGCTCCACCACCTCGCGATTGTGTGCGGTGGGCACGAAGCCGTAGCCACCGACAGCGCCGACGAACTGGATCGCAGGAGCTGGGGCTGGAGGCGGTGAGCTCTCTCTCTTCTCGAGTTGCTCCACGAGCTGTGCCAGCGCCAGAAGCTCGATCGCTTCGAGGAGGCGCTCCCTTTCAGCCCTGTTCCGTTCCGCAGCGCGGCTCTCGAATCCTGGCGACCTCTCCGCCTCGGCGGCGGTCATGGCCGGGCGCTGCGGTGGCCTGTCGGTCCATCGTTGCTCGACCGGGTCGAAGATCCTGCCGAGTTCCTTCATCGCCCCCTGGATCGCTCCCAGTCGCGGGTCGAGATCGGCAGCTCTCGAGAGAGCACGACGATAGGCGCTGTCCAACCCGGCCTCTCGTGCCTCCCTGGCCAACTCCCACCAGTCCTCCGCCGACCCGGCCGGCGAGCGCTCGAGCCGCTCGAACTCGGAGAGGAATCGCTCGATGGGAGAGGTGTCGTCGAGGATTCCCGACACCGAGGACTTCGGCACGCTCATCTCCCCGAAGGCGAATTCGATCCGCACTGTCTCACCCTCGACGGTGGCGACGACGTCCTCGAAACGGTTCCCGTTGGCGAGTTCGACGACATCGCCCTCTCCCGGGCCGGCGGTTGCAACCGCCAAGAAAAGGCCGCAGAGAAGCCGTGAAACCGCGACGGACTCGACGTTCGACACGCCCGCTATCATAGCGCTGTTCACCTCGAGGCCCTCCTGGAATACCGGGGCGCCCTCTCGGGGTAGGAAGCTACGAAGGTCTACCTGATGAGAGCACCTTGACCAGAGACGTGGTTGCGTTCGCCTCGCTGTTTCTGGGCCTCGTCGTCGGGCCTCAGGAGATCGAGGTTCTGGTCGGCAACGAGGTCGCCGGCATCGAGCTTCTCCTCGACGGCCGCATCGTGGCCGAGATCGCGGACGCCCCATGGCGAGTCACCTGCGACCTGGGCGAGCGGCTCGAGCCGAAACGGCTCGAGGCGGTCGCCTACGACGATGCCGGTGTGGAACTCGGCAGAACCCGGCAGTGGCTCAACCTCCCCCACCCTCCGGCCGACGTCCAGCTCCTTCTCACGGAAGGAGAGGACGGCGTCATGACGGCTCACCTGAGCTGGGAGAGTGTCGAGAGCGAGACGCCGAAGAGCGTCCGGGCCAGCTTCGACGGCATCGAGATTCCCGCCCTCGATCCCAGCTCGATCACCCTGCCGCCGCACGACCCGAAGCAGCTCCACTACCTCAAGGTCGAAGTCCAGTTCTCGGACAATCTCAGTCGCGTGGTGGAGCGCACCTTCGGTGGCGCGTTCACCGGAACCGTCAACAGCGAACTGACGGCCGTACCGTTGAGGCTGGACAAGGGTGTCCGCCCTCCCGCCCGCGGCGGATGGCTGGAGGCGAACGGGCAGACGCTGGACGTCATCGACGTCGTGAGCGGCCCGGCGGCCGTGGTGCTCGTCCGTGATCAGGCGACGCAGACCGCCCTGGACAAGATCGCCCGCAAGAGCCGCGACTCCTTCCGCTGGGCGGCACCGCTCAAGAAGGACTACTCGCTGCAGTTCCTGCGCCCGGTCGCCGAACGCAGAATCCGCACCGGCGTGGACATCCAGCTCTTCGCGCCCCGCATCCTCTCGCCGAGCGACGGCGGCCTGATGTGGTGGCTGACCCGCGCGCGCGATCCCCGGGTCCCCGATCCGATGCAGAGGCTCTCCGACGCGGTGGCGGTCGCAGGCGTCAACATCTCGGCGAGCGGCCATCGACGGGCCGTCGTGCTGCTGGTCGGCGAAGACGCCGCCGATCACAGTCGCCACTCGGCAGAGAGTGTACGCACCTACCTGCGTTCGTTGCGGGTGCCGTTGCTGGTTTGGAGCACCGCCGGAGCGATCGAAACGCCCTGGGGCGCGGCGGCGGACGTCTCGACCCTCGCCAGGCTCGAGCGGGAGACTCGCCGGCTGACCAAACACCTCGAGTCGCAACGCATCGTCTGGGTCGAAGGGGACTTCCAGCCGCCCGAGGTCTCCCTGGCGGCCGAGCTGCCCGGCGTCCGACTCGCCGGCTCGTGAGACGGCTCGCCGCGGCGACCCTCATCCTCGCGGCCACGGCGGCTGCCGCCGAGTCGCGGCAGGAGCTGGAGGAGTCAACACAGCAGGACCCCGGTGAGCGGGTCCACGGCAGCCGGGCGGCCTTCTCCCCCGTCGATCTCGACCAGGAGGCGGTGAGCGTCCCGGCGGAAACACCGCTGCGATCCCACCCCGACAGCCGGGCCGCCCGGTTGTCGATCCTCCCCGAAACGCTCGTTCTGCCTGTGCTCGAGCGCCAGGGTCCCTGGGTGCGGATCCGCTACGGCGATCTGCTGGGCTGGGTCGCGCCCTCGGGAGAGCCCCGACCGGAGGCCTCGACCCCGTTGCCGGTCGCGGCGCAGAAGATCCTCGTCGGGCCCGACCCGGTCGAGGAGCGAGCGGCACGGCTCGCGGAGGCGCGCGCCCACCTGCAGTCGGAGAACCGTCGTCGGACCACGCTCGGCCGCTGGCCCCTCCACACCGACATCGACAACGACGACCTCCTCGACCACCTCGACAAGGTGGCACGGCTCCTGCCTGAGGTCTATCGCGCCAGATTCGGCCTCGAGCCGAAGATAGAGAACCTGGCGCCGATCGTGCTCTACCGGCGCGAGGTCGACTATCGCGCCTTCGCCGATGCCAAGGGCAAGGTCGTCGGACTGGGTGCCGACGGGCACGCGGACAACACGCTGGCCGCCCTCCACAGCGGCAACTACAAGCGCTCCGAACTGACCTCGGTGCTGGTTCATGAGCTCACTCACCTGCTCAACCGCACCCGCTTCGTTCGCAGCCCCAACACCTGGCTCGAAGAGGGGATGGCCAACGATCTCTCCCTCTCCCGTGTCGACGAAGAGGGCCGGGTAGTCACGGCCACCCTCGGGGGCGAGCAGACGATGACGACCCGCCGCACCCCCCGCAACCGGACGTCGATCTTCGTTTCGACGACCGGTGGGCGCGTGGTCTTCCTGCAGCTCCTCCAGGCGTGGAAGCGAGATCGAAACCGCGTACCGCGCCTCGAGGAACTGCTCGACCTTCCGTGGGTCGACTTCGTCGATCGCGATCGCCGATCGATGCACTACTCCACCGCCACCTTCTTCGTGCGATTCCTGCTCGACCACTCAGGGCCGGACTCGAGAGAGAGCTTTCTGCGCTTTGTCGAAGGAACGGCCAACGGTTCGCCATCGAACGCAGAAGATCTGGCGGACGCGATGGGAACGACTCCCGCGGAGCTCTCGGACAGTTTTCGACGCTGGCTTACGCGCCAGATCGCTCGCGTTCGCTGACCCCCCTCCCACGGAGTCCGGCGGTATAATCCGCGTCGCATGAACGAGTACGTGGCGCGACGGGGATCGGCGCGGCTGCCGATCAGGGCAGGCGTGAAGGTGCGCTACCCGGGAGTGGAGGACGTCTTCGAGGAGGTGACCGGCAACCTCGGTATGTCGGGAATGTTCGTCCACTGCGACTCCCCGATGCCGCCGGGAACCCTGATGCACTTCGAGCTGCGGCCGGCCGAGAACTGGCGGCTTCTCAAGGGGCGGGGCCGTGTCGTGTGGGCACGGCAGATCCCCGAACAGGACGAACCGACCGGCATGGGCGTCCAGTTCGTCGAACTCGAGGAGCGCGCGCGACGGGCGATCCGATGGGTGATCGAGACTCATCAGGAGGACGAGTCCCGCCCGTTCGACACCTGGACCGTGCCCGAGCAGTTCGCCCGCTCGCAGCCGCTACCCGAGGCCGCAGACCTGCTCGCCACGCAGGAGATTCCACCGCTCGCCGAGGAAAACCGCTCCGGAATCGGCTGGACGATTCCGTTGGCGGCGCTGGCGATCGCGCTCCTGCTGGGCTGGTTCGGCTGGCGCACCTTCTTCCCCGCCGACGACGCTGCCGGGCCGGTAACCTCCGCCCAGGTCGGAGGCCCTTCCCCCGATAGCGTCACTCCCGAAGCCGCGCAGATTCCGACGCCGGCGTCGAACCAGCCGCTGGATGTGGACGAGGAAGTTGGTGAGGGGGCGCTCACCCCTGCACCGATCGACGAGCCGGGCGTGGCGGCGCCGGATCCGGATCCGACTCAGTCGGCCACCGAGTCGCCCGAGGCGGACATCGAGACCGGATCCTCTCCAGCGGACAGCGCCGCTGATACGAGTCCATCCGTCCCGCCGTCCGAAGCTCTGGCCGAAACCCTGCGACAGCGAGCGCGCGACTGGGCGGGCGCCTGGTCGAGCCAGGATCCGGACGCCTATCTGAGCTTCTATTCCGAAGGCTTCCAGCCTGCGGAAGGCCTGTCGAATCAGGCGTGGCGCGCCCAGCGCCGGGACCGGCTGACGGGCCCGGAGTTCATCGAAGTCGTGCTCTCCGATCTCGAGGTCATCGACGCCGACAGCGACCGACCGACGACCGTCTTCTCTCAACGCTACCGCTCCAACACCTTCCAGGACCAGGTGACAAAATCGCTCACCTGGGAGCGCATCGACGGGGCGTGGCGCATCATCTCGGAACGCTCGACCCCCTAGGCCGCTCCTGCTCCGGAGCTGGATTCTCGACGCGGGCTCTCAAAGATCGGGCCAGATCGGCCCGTAGAGGCGCCGGGTGTTGGCGCGGATCGCCTCGGCGACGGCGGCCGGCTCGGCCTGCTTGAGCGCCGAGATCGCCTCCAACGCCACTCTCGCATTGGCGGGCTCGTTCCGAGCCGATTTCTCAGGCCCGAGCACCGGACTGTCGGTCTCGAGCAGGAGCGACTCGATCGGCAACCGGCGCACCAGCTTCTGCTTCTGCGGCGAACGAACGATCGAGGGCGGAACGGAGAAGAAGAACCCTGCCTCGACCCCGGCCCAGGCGTTGGCGGCGCGTCCGTCGAAGGCGTGCATCTGCACTCGGGTGGCACCTCGCTCGAGAAGAAACTCGATGGTGGCGCGACCCGCCGAACGCGAATGGACGTTGAGCGGCAGGTCCAACTCGATCGCCAGATCGACGAATCGGCCGAAGAGCTCGCGCTGGAGGTCGCGATCGGGACCCTCGGCCACCTTCCAGTAGTCGAGCCCGACCTCGCCGACGGCCGCGATCTCGTTGCGGTTCTCCCGCAGGAAGCCCTCCACCGATTCCGCCTGGTCGAGGTCGAGGAGGGTCGGGAAAAGACCGGCCGCCATGGCGACGAAGCCGTCGCTGCGCCGCCGGATCTCGAGGTTCGACCGGGCGTCTTCGAGGCTCTCGCCGACCGCGAGAACGCCGGCGACGCCGGTCTCACGGGCTCTCCCGAGAACCTGCTCGAGGTCGTCGGCGAACTCGGCCGCGCACAGGTGGGCGTGGGTGTCGAAGATCGGCGGGTGCACAGCCGTCGTCAAGGAATCCAATCAGGAAACGGATCAGCGGAAGAACGCGGTGAAAACGCCCTCGTCACCCACCCGCAGACGCAGCACCGTCCGCTCCCCTCCGACGATCTCGCCCTCGACCGGGATGACCTGCGTCTCCCGGTCCGGGAGGGCGAGATAGAGCCTCAGCTCCACCGCGCCGGCCGGCATTTCGAAGCTCGCGCTCAGCGATCCGCTCGCTGGACGCGCCGGCAGAAACCTCCGTCTCTCGGAGAAGCGGAACGCCTCGCGATAGATCTGCCGATCGTCCTGATAGATCGTGAGGACACCGCGCGACATCTGACTGAAGAAGTCCAGCTCGAGAGTGCCTGAGGTCGGGACCGGTAGCGGCTCCACCGAGACGACCTGAGGCGTGATCTCGACCGGGGGCGGAGGCGTGGGCACCGGAACGGCGACCTCCTCCTGCCGCTCGGCGACGCGCTGCTGCGCCAGCCAGACACGGTTGCGCAGATCGGCGACCGCCAGGTGCTCGGGCTCGAGATCCCTCGCTTCCGCCAGGAATCGCCGCGCGGACTGCAGCCGTCCTGCGGCGAGTTCCGTCCGACCCTGCTCGACCAGATCGAGGACCTCGATCTCGCGAAGAGCGATCCGGTCCTGCTCGAGCCTGACTTCAGCGAGTCTTCGCCACAGCCGTGCACGCTCCGAGTCGGGGCCCAGAAGCTCTGCCGAGCGAAGAAGGTCGAGCGCCTCCGGGGTGTTGCCTTCCTCGAGTCGAGCCATCCCCTGGAGGAGAGCCTCCACGTACGGGGCTCGTGTCGCGGTCGCAGCGGCCACCGGCATCCGGGTTTCGCCGTCGCCGTCGCCGGACTGCCACAGCAGCAGTCCGCCCGCGGTCACGACCGCAAGCAGGCCTGCGACTGCCAGCTTCCGCCACCAGGGGCCGTCGCCGCGGGCGGGCGCTGCCTCGGTCGGCCCCGACGGAGGTACGGGCTGGGTGCTGTGCTGAGCGGCGAGTGTCGTCAGAACTCCCCGCAGATCCATCGCCAGCGTCCCCGCATCCTGATAGCGACGCTTGGGGGACTTTTCGAGACAGCGCGTGAGGATCGACGCGAGGTCCTCTCGCAGGTCGCTGACGTAGCGCTCCGGCGGCGTCGGTTCGTCGCGCGCGATGCTGCGAGTGAGGTCGGCGACGCTCGCCCCCTGGAACGGCATGTGGCGGGTCACGAGTTGGTAGAGCACGACCCCCAACGAGAAGAGGTCGGCCCGCTGATCGATCTCCCGCCCCTCGATCCGTTCCGGAGCCATGTAGCTCGGCGTGCCGAGGAACCGCAGGTCGTCGCTCAGTGCCGCATCGATCAGATGAGCGATGCCGAAGTCGGTGATCTTCGCCCGACCGCTCTCCGTGACGATCACGTTGGCCGGCTTGATGTCTCGATGGATCACCCCCTTCTCGTGGGCGTAGGCGAGCGCCTCCGAGATCTGCGCGCCGATCTCCAGAGCGGTGTCGGTACCGATCGGCTCCGGACGGCGCAGGATCTCGCTGAGCGTGGTCCCTTCCACGTACTCCATCGCGATGCACAACGCACCGTCGTCGGTCTCTTCGATCGCGTCGTAGACGGTGACGATGTTCGGGTGCGAGAGGATCCCCGCGCTCTTGACCTCGGTCTGGAAGCGGGACCGCAGCTTCTCGGACGAGTTCTCGGCACCCGGCAGATCGAGCTTGAGAACCTTGAGCGCGACCCGTCGACCGATGATCGGGTCGTCCGCGAGGTAGACGGTCCCCATTGCACCGCGACCCAGCGGTCGAAGGATGCGATAGCGACCGACTTCAGGAACCTTGAGAGCGCTCTCCATCGATGGCCGTCGATGGTAGCAACCCACCGGGACTCTCGCCAGCAAGGGCTCCGCAACCAGCGCCGGGAGACGGGGAAGGCTGTGCTAGCCTGCGCGCGCCATCGGCTCGGCGCTGCTTCTCGCGGCCGAGCCGGCACCACCCGCACCGGAGAACCCGCACCGACCCGTGCCGGAACCCGGAGCCCTCCTTACCCGGCTTCACCGACGACCCGCACCGACACAGGACCCGGATGGCGAACAGCGTGCGCTCGACAGCCCGGCTCCTTGCGCCGCTCCTTTGCGTGCTCTCCATCGGCTGCTCGACCCGGGCGCCGGAGGCGGATGCGCGCGCCAACGTCGTGCTCATCTCGATCGACACCCTGCGAGCCGACCACCTCGGCTGCTACGGCTACGAGAGGGCGACGAGCCCCAACGTCGATGCCTTCTGCCGGGAGTCCGTCGTCTTCGAGAAGGCGTTCGCTCACGCCCCGTCGACACTGCCTTCCCACGCCTCGATCCTCACCTCCCTGGTTCCGCACCACCATGGCGCCTCATGGGAGAACAAGCGGGCGCTACCCGACGCTTCGACCACCCTGTCGGAGGTGCTCGCCGAAGCAGGCTATTCGACGGCCGCCTTCACCGGTGGAGGCCAGCTCGACCCCCTCTTCGGACTGACGCAGGGCTTCGACGCATACGAAGTGCTGGCGGCCGACGACTTCGAGGCGACGGTCGACCGCACGCTCGAGTGGCTCGACGAAGGCGGGAAGGAGCCGTTCTTCCTCTTCCTGCACACCTATCAGGTCCACCACCCCTACGACCCCGCTCCGGAGAGACTCGCGGAACTCGGACACGAGTACGACGGACCGCTGTCGAACGCGATCAGCGTCGAGACCATCAAGGCGATCAACGCCTCCGAAGAGGAGCTGGGCGAGGAAGAGCTCGCTCACATCATCGCCACCTACGACGCCGAAATCCGCGAGGTCGACGTCGCCGTGGGCAGGCTCGTCGCAGAGCTCGAGGCTCGAGGCCTGTGGGACGAAGCCCTCGTCGTCTTCACGAGCGACCATGGAGAGGAGTTCGGGGAGCACGGTTTCGTCGGCTGGCACTCGCACTCGCTCTACGAGGAGCTTCTGTCGGTGCCGCTGGTCGTGAAGTTCCCCGCCGGCGCCGAGGCGGGAAGGCGGGTCGACGCCGTCGTCCGCAGCATCGACATCGCGCCGACGGTGCTCAAGGCGCTCGGGCTGCGCTCGCCGTCACAGTTCTCGGGGATCGACCTCGCGGCTCTGTGGAGCGACCGACAGGTGCCGACGCTGCCGGTTCTCAGCAGACTCGACCGGGTCGACAAGGCGCGCGTGTCGGCGATCCGGGAGGGCAGCTTCAAGCTCCTGAGACCCTTCTCCCGAAAGCAGCACCTCTTCGACCTCGACGAAGATCCCGGAGAGCTGTGGGACGACTCGTCCAACCACCCGGACGAAGTCGGCCGCCTGCTCCGCCTCTTCGAGGAGCTCCTCGCCACTCGCGAGACCCCGACCGGCACCGAGGTCAACCCGAGCGCCAAGCTGGTGCAAGAGCTCAGAGACCTCGGCTACATCGACTGAGTCTTCGGAACCACCATCGGTGCCTCCCACCCGACCGTACTCCGGCGGGAGGCGACGGACTCAGTACCTGGCGATACCGATGTACGACTTCCAGTCGCAGATCGCCGGCGACCGGACCGGTCCCGGGTACTCCCCCGTCATCCAGAAGCCGAGGTCGTCGAGCGGATCGGTCTGGATCCCGACGTAGTCCCCCGTCCGTGTGACGTCGGCTGTCGGATCGTGAGTGAGCGCACAGTTGCCGATCCTCAGGTTCCTCATCGTGTCGAAGGCGCCGGCGTTCGCCCGCTTGCCGTTGAAGACCACGCCCAGGAAGCCGTTCGGCTTCGAGCGCTGGAAGACCATTGCGACGTCGCCCCGCTTGTTGATCGCGATCCCCGGCCAGAAGAGGAAGGTGTTGGGCCGCCCGAACGTCTCGCTGAAGGTGATCGCCGGCGGTCCACCGTCCGGCGTGACTTCGATGGCACGGATGCAGGCCTCGTTGGGCAATCCGCCGATCGAACAGGCGGTCCCGTGCACCGCCCACAGCTTGCCGTCGCGATAGGCCACCTGGGTGATCCTGGGATCACCGGCGTCGAGGTCGGTGAAGCCGTTCCTCTGCGGCGCCGTAGGTGCGAAAGTGTAGGCGAAGTCGCCGGTCAGCAACTGCTTCGTCAGTCGCGGCTGACCGTTCATCTTCGCGATCTTCCACAGCGTGTACTCCGGCGAGGGGAGAAAGAAGGCGACGCTGATGCCGTAGAGGGGCGCCGGCCCGGTGCCGGTCCACTCGGAGTAGTGCTGAGCCGGGTGAATGGAGAACGCCGGCTCTCCGTTGGCGCCGGTCGGCGGGCCGAACCGGCGGATCCTCAGACCGGGGCAGGTCGTCGCGTTGTCGACGAGTTCCTCGACCTCCATGACATACATGAACGCCTTGCGGAAGGTGCCGTTGAAGCGGAAGTTGTTGACCGAGACGACGAAATAGTCCTCGTTCATTCCGATCAGTGGATAGTCGGCCCACGAAGCGCCGCGCTTGGCCGGGATGCGATAGGTGCAGAAGTCCGACGGGGCGCTCAGCGCGTTCGGGTTCGCCTCCTTCGACACCGCCAGCCAGATGCCCGAGGCGCGCGGAGAATCGTCCTGCTCGAGCGCCACGACGTAGAAGCGCTCCGACATGCGGTCGAAATAGACCTTCGGGTCGAACAGCAGCGAGGGCCCGGTGAAGCCGAAGAAGCTGTTGAGCGGCTGTCGATCGATCTCCACGCCATTGCGGTCCGTCAGTCGCAGCGCGACGTTCGACCCCTGCAGAACCCTCGCCCTGCTCGCTCCGAGCGTCGCGTCGGGAGGAAAGGCGAGCCGCCCCTGATAGGACGCGGTCTCGACGTTGAGCCCCTCGAAGGTGACTCCCCGGGCCGGCGCCCGACTGGTCGCCACCGAGCCTCCGGCTGTACCTCCGGTGCCGGCGATCCGGCCTTCGGGCAGGTCGGGGTCGAAGTATGCGTTCAGGCGATCGGCTGCGAGCTGCTCGGGATTCCAGGGGTAGTGCTTGCGCTCCTCGGCGGTGTCGGCGAGATCCCACTCGGTTCCGTCGGCCGGCAGACTTCCCTCGGAGGCGCGCACATACATCGAGCCTTCGGGGCGTCGCGGGCGATCGAATCCGTCCTCCTCGGCGACGGCCGGGAGAGAGGTGCCTGCAATCGACAGGGCGAGAATCCAGAGGGTGCGTCGCATGAGAGCTGTCCTTTCCGTGGGAGCTTTCCTGGTGAAGCCTTGCTGAAATGGCGTGTCGGTGCGGTGCCGGTGCGACTCTGATCGAGCCGCTCCAGGGCTCCGGCTGCGCTACTGGTACTCCGCTCGCGCGATCCTGGTCTTCCAGTCGCAACCGAAGCCGGAGCCGATGTTGCCGGGCGCTTCCCCGGTGAACCAGAACCCCTCGTCGTCGAGAGGGTCGGTCTGCAGGCCGACATAGTCGCCGGTCCGGTTGACGGTAGCGCCGGTCGCCATGTTCTCGAGCGGGCAGGTGCCGTTGCCGAGTGTTCGGAGGAAGTCGAAGCCGGGGGCTCCCGCCTGGCGGCCGTTGAAGACCGTCCGGAGGTACTGCCCCGCGGTCGAACGCTGTGACACGACGAGCACGTCACCGTTGCGATTGATCGCGATACCGGGCCAGAACAGAAAGGCGTTGGCCTGGCCGAAGGTCTCGCTGAAGCCGATCGACGCGGCACCGCCTGCCGACGGATCGATTTCCACGGCCCGGATACAGGCCTCGTTGGGCAACGCGCCGATCGAGCAGGCGGTCCCGTGGGCGAACCACACCTTGCCGTTGCGGTAGGCCGCCTGAGTAATCCTCGGATCCCCGGTATCGAGCAGGTCTCCCCCGCGCTGGGGAGCGGTCGGGGCGAACGTGTAGGAGAAGTCGCCGGTCACGATCTGATGCGACAGCATCGGCAGCCCGTTGCCGCCGCTGCGGATCCGCCACAGCGTGTAGTCGGGGGAAGGCAGGAAGAAGGCGGTGCTCACGAGGTAGAGCGGCGAGCCGTTGGCGACGTCACTCGAATAGTGCTGCACCGGGTGGAAGCCGAAGATCGGGTCGCCGTTCGAGGTTCTCGGCGGCGAGAAGCGCCTCACCCCGAGCGTCGGGCAACCCTGCGAGTTGTTCGTGATGCGATCGACCGGCATCACATAGACATGCGCCCGCTTGAAGCCGCCGTCGTTGAAGCGGAAGTTGTTGACCGCGATCGCGAACCACTCCTCGTTGATCCCGATCGTCGGGTAGTCGGCCCAGCTGCCGCCGCGGTTGCCCGACATCCGATAGGTGCAGAAATTGGCGGGCGCCTGGAGAGCTGCCGGGTCGGAGTCCCTCGATACGGCGATCCAGATGCCGGACCGACGCGGGTTCTCCTCCTGCTCGAGAGCCACGATGAAGAAGCGGCCCGACTGGCGGTCGTAGAAGACCTTGGGATCGAACAGCAGACTCAGGCGATCGAAGCCGAAGAAGACGTTGAGGGGGACGAGATCGATCTCGACGCCCCGGCGGTCGGTCATCCGCAGAGCGACGTTGGTCGCCTGGATGATCTTCGTCTCGCTCACCGAGACGTTGGGGTCCGGCGGGAAGGCGGTGAAACCGAGGTGACCGGAGTTGAGCCGGTTGAGGCCGTCGAACGTCCGGCCTCGCGCCGGAGCGCGGCTGCCGAACGACGCGCCCGCCGAGTGCGCGCCCGGGAGCGTCCCCTCGGGGATCTCGCCGTTCACGTAGGCCTCCGCGCGGGCTGCGGCCAGCTCGTCGGGGTCCCACCGGTAGTGGCGACGCTCCGTCGGCACGGGCGAGGGGCTCCCCCAGTCACCGTCGAACGGCAGGCTGCCGGCCGTCGGTCTCAGTGCGAGCGTCGAGGAAGGCCTTCGGGCGCGAGAGAAGCCGTCTCCAGGATCGTCGGCGGCATCGTCGGCGGCGATCCCTCCCATCGGGAGCAGGACGGTCAGGGCGGCTAGCGCTAGCGTCTTCGTCATCTGGGACCTCCGTCGGGACCTGCAACGCCGGCTCCTCTCGGACGGACCATCCGGCGGCGTGAACTCATGCGCACCATAGCAAACCGTCCCTCGCCGGCCCTGTGGCATCGCCGGGTGCGATCGGGAGTTGTGACTCGCTTCACAGGAGAGATCATGCAGTTGTCGCTATGCTCCAACAGCTTCAGAACCCTCCTTCATTTCCCCCCGAAGCAGGCGAGAGGTCGACGGCCTCTCGCCTTTTTTCGTCGACCCGGCCGATCGCCGGATCGCAGCCGCACACAGGAACTAAAACGCCCGCTGGTGCGTACTTCTTCTGAGGACTCCGCCATCATGGCGGATGCTTCCAGGGAGGAACTCCATGACCATGCGACGCAACGGACTCACCCGCTCTGCCGACCACCGCATTCTCGCCGGTGTCTGCGGCGGACTGGCCGATTTCCTGGGCTGGAGGCCGACCACCGTGCGAGTGCTCTACGTCGTCGGCTCGGTGCTCTCCGCCGCCTTTCCGGGCATTCTCGTCTACCTCATCCTCTGGCTCGTCATGCCCTCCCAGAGGGAACGGGTCTTCGACGTCTGAGTCGATCCGGGAACGGCCAACGGAGTGAGGGCAGGAGGCGCATGAGAACCGGGCGGGTCCACCTGTTCCGGTGGTTCGGCATCTCGATCGGTTTCGATCTGAGCTGGCTGATCGTCGCGGCGGTGCTTACCTTCGCGCTCGCCGAGGGAGAGTTCCCGCGGGTGATGTCTGGGATCTCGACCCGCACGGCCTGGGCGATGGCCGCCGTATCGGCGTTCGGCCTCTTCGCCTCGGTGCTTCTCCACGAACTCGCTCACGCACTGGTCGCCCGCCAGTACGGAGTCGCAACCCGCCGCATCACGCTCTTCATCTTCGGTGGAATCGCAGAGCTCGAAGACGAACCGCCCACGCCCGCCGCCGAGTTCGTGATCGCCGCCGCCGGGCCCGTCGCCAGCCTGATGGTCGCTCTGGCCGCGGGGGTGCTGGCCGGTGCTGTCATCGCAATCGGCGGCGGAGTCGAACTGTCGATGGCGATCTCGTGGGTCTGCAGGATGAACCTCGTACTGGCGATTTTCAACCTGCTGCCGGCCTTCCCGCTCGACGGCGGACGGATGCTGCGATCGGTCCTGTGGTGGTGGCGCAAGGACCTGCTCTCGGCAACCCGCGTCAGCAGCGTGATCGGCCAGGGGTTCGCGTACGGTCTGATCGGCATCGGCGTCCTGAGGATCGTCTCCACCGGATCGATTGCCGCCGGCATCTGGTACGTGCTCATCGGCTTCTTCGTCCGCAACGCCGCGCGCTCCTCGTATCAGCAGACCGTGTGGCGGCAGGTGCTCGCCGGCGAGAGAGTCGGCAGCTTCATGCGGCCCGATCCGGTCGTCGTGCCGCGGCACATCTCGATCTCCGAGATGATGTCGGTCTACGCGCAGGGCCAGCAGTCGGCGAGCTTCCCGGTGGTCGACGATCAGAGGCTCGTCGGGCTGGTGTCGGCACAGAGCGCCTACCGCCTCTCGCGCACCGAGTGGGACCGTCAGAGCGTCGGCACCCTGACCGAGCCGTGTTCCGACGCCAACACCGTGGATCCCCGAACCGACGCCCTCGACGCCCTCGGCAGGATGAGACGATCCGGACTGGCCCGCCTTCTGGTGGTCGATTCCGGAACCCTCGTCGGCACCCTGACCCTGGACGATCTGCTGCGGGGCCTCGCCCGTCGGACCGCCGACGAGGCGACTCCAGGCGGCTGATCGCGCGGCCGACCCACCGGCTCGTGCTTAGAGCTCCTCTTTCAGAAGCAAAGTACTTGTTGAACCGACAGAGATCGGTTAGGGTCTCCGAGATGCCTACCGCGAGTCCAGCTCCTCGGGCGCCAGTCGACGCTGGCAGGACCCCGGCGCTCCACGAGCATGCCGCGGCCAACCTGCGCTACATCCGCGAGACCATCGACTCGGCTCGCCAGTTCACCTCGGTGCCGGGCAAGGGGTTGATGGCGATGGGCGCCGTCGGCATCCTCGGCTCCTACCTGGCCTCCCGGCAGGCGACGGCCGACGCCTGGCTCACCGTCTGGCTCCTCGCCGCGATCGTCGCCGGAGCGATCGGCGTCGTCTCGATGGTGACCAAGGCGCGCGGGCGCGACGAGCCGCTCTCGGATGGAGTCGGACGTCGCTTCGTCTCGAGCCTTCTGCCGGCCGGATTCGCAGCCTGTGTCCTCACCTTCGCACTCGGAAGTACCGATCCCGCGATCCTCGCCGGCCTCTGGCTGCTGCTCTACGGCGCCGCGATCATGGCCGGCGGTGCCTTCTCGGTAGCCTCCGTACAGGTGCTCGGAGGCGCCTTCCTGGGGTGCGGCGCCCTCGCTCTGGCACTCCCCCCCTCGTTCGCCGACCCCCTTCTCGGATTCGGCTTCGGCGGACTGCACCTCGGCTTCGGCGCCTACATCGCGAGGCAGCACGGTGGGTGAGGCGAAGCGGGCGGACAGCGCCAGCGCCCAGCCGCGCGAGGCACCGGCGAGCGACCGTTCGCTCGAGGCGATCTCCGGCTATCTCGCCGACGCCGAGACGGCGTCGTTCGATCGGCTGGTCTCAGGTCGGATCCGCATCGGCATGCTCAGCGCACTGGCGGTACAACCGGTGATGGCGTTCACCGAGCTGCGCCGCCTGCTCGACACCAGCGACGGCAATCTGAGCGTTCATGCGCGGAAGCTCGAAGAGGCCGGCTACGTACGCTGCGAGAAGCGCTTCGAGGGGCGTCAACCCCGGACCGAGTACTCACTGACGGACGCCGGGCGGCTCGCCCTCGACCGCTACCTCAGCCACATGGAGTCGCTGATCGAGGCGACCCGTCCACGCTGATCCCCCTTTTTTGGAGATATACTTTGCAATGACAAGTACTTCTATACTCCATGTCGCCGTGATACCCGACGGCAACGGCCGGTGGGCCGAGCACCGCGGACTGTGCCGCAGCGCCGGCCACGAGCGGGGGGTCGAGGTCCTGCGCCGGATCGTCGAGGCGGCTCCCGAGCGCGGCATTCGCACCCTGACGGTCTACGCATTCTCCGCCGACAACTGGCAGCGGCCGGCAGCGGAGGTCGCCGCGCTCATGGCTCTGCTCGAGCGCTTCCTCCGCACCGAGGTGGTGAGCTGCCGCGAACAGGGGGTTCGACTCGAGGTCATCGGCCGGCGGGATCGCCTCGCCGGCCGCCTCGTGCGCAGGATCGAAGAGGCCGAGCGCAGCACCGCCTCGGGCACCCGGCTCGACCTGAGACTGGCCGTCGACTACTCGGCTCGGCAGGCTCTGCGCCGCGCCGCTCGCCTCACGCACCGGGGAGCGCATCGGCCTTCGTTCGAGGCGGCGCTCGCGACCGCGATTCACGGTCGCTCGGCGACGCCTCCGGTCGATCTCGTGATCAGGACTTCGGGCGAGATGAGACTGAGCGACTTCCTCCTGTGGGAGTCGGCCTACGCGGAACTCGTCTTCCTCCCGGCCCTGTGGCCGGACCTGGCTCTCGCGGATCTGGACGCAGCTCTCGCGCAGTTCCACGCTCGCCAACGGCGATTCGGGGCCCTGCCCGCGATGGCGGGAGCGACCCCCGACACGGTTGCACGACAGGGCTGAGAGAGCTGCGGTCCGCTCAGTGGTGCATCGGCGCTCCGGAGACCAGCGCCCAATGGTGACGACGGTGATGGTGGCCCGCGGCCAGGAAGCCGAAGAATCCGAGACCGCGCAGGCGAGCGATCTCCCGCTCCCCCTCGGTTGTCAGTTCGAGCACGAAGCCGTCCGCCAGCGGCTCGACGTCGACGGCGGGGGCGCCCTCGCCACGCATCATGTGGACGTGCATCGGGACCATCCTGCGAAGCGCCTCGAGCGCCCGCCCCTCCCCACGCACCGTCACTTTCACGCCGCCCGGAATCGGCGCCTCCTCGACGGCCGTTCGGAGGACGACCTGCTCCATGTCGATCAGGTGCTCACGGAGCGAGAGGACGCTGACCGCCTCCCAGTCGGTCGCCGGCTCGGCGTCGAGGCTCGCGACCGCCTCTGCGATCGCAGCGAAGGCACTCTGCCCCACTTCCGCTCTGCCCTCGGAGCGAGCTACCCCCGCCGACAGCAACCCCACGACTCCGATCCATCCCGCCAGTACCTTTCTCCGCATCGACTCGCTCCTCTCTGAGAACGCCTGCGCGACCCTCGCGCCGGCACCGGGGACGATGCCAGCAGCTCCGCGCAGCACCTATGACCTCGATCAGGATCGCATGTGCCGGCGTCGGAGACCACTCAGCCGCCCGCTCGCGGCCGCCGCGAGCAGGGTCTCAGCCTGCCGGGGACGTACCGACGAGCCGCAGTCGACTCCTGTCGCGCTCGATCAGGCGGTCTTCGACGAGCCTCCGCACCGTCCGATAGACGGTCTCGTCGGCAAGCCCGAGAGCCGTCGCGAGTGCGCGCAGGGAGGTCAGCTCGACCTCGGCCGGCGTCCCTCCGCTTCGCCACTCCAGATAGCTCAGCACCCTCTCGCGAGCCGACGGGATCGCGCGGATCTCGAGCAGCGCCCGTTGGTCTCTCACCTGTCGGGCCAGATGCCGGGCCCACTCGAGCGCCAGTCCCGGGGTGCTCTCGAGCGCCGATCGCACCCGCCGGCGATCGAAGACGGCGACGCGACTCGCCCTGTCGGCACGGCAGTCGCAATGAAAGCGACGGCCGAAGACCGCCGCTTCGGCGAAGGTCGAGCCCTCGTAGAGCTCGTGCAGAGTGAGCTCATGGCCGGAGGCATGAGCCCTGACGAGCCTCGCCCGCCCAGCCTCCAGGCGAAAACAGCCCGAGGCGGGGTCGTCACGGCGGAAGAGGTACTCGCCGCGCTCCAGCTGACGAACGCGATCGGGCCGCCCGAAGAGGCTCAGGAGATCGGGAGCCGTCATCCTCGGCTCGGCAGCGGCGTCCAGCTGCTGTCGTAGCGCGGGTTGCCCGACAGGATCCGGCAGTTCACCTCGCCTCCTGCCGCCTGCTCGCACCGCTGAAAGTAGAGCGGCATCAGAAATCCGCCGTCGGTCAGCGGGACGAGCGCGGTCGCAGAGGAGCGATCCGAGTCCAGCACGACCAGCGTGCCGTCATCCGACCTCTCGACCACCAGCTCACCGCCGAAAGAGTTCTCGTAGCGGCCCTCCAGCGACCGGTCCAACGCGCCGGAGCGACTCACTTCGAAATCGAGCCACGAGGCGGTACCGCCTCCCTCGGCAGCGAGGTCGGCGAGTGTGGCCGCCCAGCCGTCGGGCACCGCGTAGCTGTTGGCGACGCTGACGACGATCCGATCGTGTTCGGAGTCGTACATCAGCTTGCAGACGAACCCGGGCGATCGTCCCTGCCCCAGGAAGACCGGCTCGTCGTGGCCGAGGACCGAAGCGAGGAGGTCGTCGCGCACGAAACCGTCGCGGAAGACGCCGCGTGCGAAGCGCAGGAGATCCCGCGCCGTCGAGTAGAGGGATCCTCCTCCGGGGCGGGTCTCGGCGGCGTAGAAGCGGGCGTGGCGACGTTCGCCGACGGCCGGCCCGGGTTCGTAGCCGGTCGCCATCCCGGGAATCACCCGGCGCGCATCGTCCAGATGACCGCTCGTCGTCATGCCGAGAGGGGCGAAGACCAGCTCCTCCATCGCCTCGCCGTAGCTGCTCCCGGAGACGACCTCCACGACCCTGGCGGCGACCGCGTAGCCGCCGTTGCTGTAGCGGCGGTCGCTCCCCGGTTCGAAGTCGAGCGGCAGCTTGGCGAGACGCGCGACGATTTCGTCGAGCGTCAGCGACCGGCTGCCGTCGCCCCACGGCTGACTGTTGGTGTGCGCAATGCCCGACGTGTAGTCGAGGAGCTGGCGAACGCGGATGGTCTCGGCTGCAGGAAAGTCGGGCAGAAAGCGAGCGAGTGGCGCATCGAGCTCGAGCCGCCCCTCCTGCACCAGGCGGGCGACGGCGACATCCGTCACCGTCTTCGACACCGAGGCGATGCGAAACCGCGTGTCGGCATCGTGGCGCACCCCTAGTTCGTGGTTGGAGAAGCCGTAGGACTTCTTGAACAACGTCTCACCGGCCTGTTCGATGAGGATCGTCCCATCGAACATGGCCAGATCGACGAACGGCTCCACGAAGGCGTCGATCCGAGCCGAGAGGCCGTCGGGAGCCGGCGAAGAGTGGCCGGGGGCAGCCGGCGGTCGATCCGCTCCGTTGCAGCCGCCGAGGAGCGTGAGCCCCGTAACGACCACCAGAGACGCTTGAAACATCCTGCCCATCGTGAAGCTCCTGTCGCGTTCGTTCGCGTACCGGTCGAGGCGCAGCCGGCTCGCCTCCTCTCCGAGGTTTCTAACGTCGGAATGACCGGCATGGTTGCAGACTCGGGCACTCGACCCCGACGCCGCCCGTCCAGACCGGGAAGACAAGGCCTTCGAGGAGCTGTCGCCGGGGATTTCTTGACACCCCCGAACCGCGCCGGTAGCCTGCCGCCAGCTTCCACCCAGCACATTCAGGGGATCGACCGAGGAGACCTTTGGAGATGAGCCAAAAGGAGCAGTGGGGTACGCGTATCGGCCTGGTCCTGGCCATGGCGGGCAACGCCGTGGGTCTGGGCAACTTCCTGCGCTTTCCGGTGCAGGCGGCACAGAACGGCGGCGGGACCTTCATGATCCCGTACTTCATCTCGTTCCTGCTGCTCGGGATCCCGATGATGTGGATCGAGTGGGGGGTGGGTCGATACGGCGGCCAGCACGGCCACGGCACGGTGCCCGGGATGTTCGACATCCTCACCGACCGCAAGAAGAAGTGGGCCAAGTACCTCGGCATTCTCGGCGTGATCATGCCCCTGATCGTCTTCATCTACTACACCTACATCGCCTCCTGGATGCTCGGCTTCAGCGTCTTCTCGCTGACCGGCAAGTACTTCGGCACCGGCGATCCGCAGTCGAAGGCCGAGCAGGTGCGCGCCTTCCTCTCCGACTACCAGAACATCGGCGATTCGCCGGTCGCCAGTTACCTGCCGGTGCTCTTCTTCGCCATCACGATGGTGTTCCTCGGCTGGATCCTCGCCCGCGGCATCAGCGGCGGCATCGAAAAGTTGGCGCTCTACGGCGTGCCGCTCCTCTTCGTGCTGGCGATCGTCCTCGTCGCGCGCATCCTGACGATGGAGCCGCAGGCGGCCTCGCCCACGGACGGACTCAACTTCATCTGGAACCCCGACTGGTCGAGTCTCGGCCAGTCCAGGGTCTGGATCGCCGCGGCGGGTCAGATGTTCTTCACCCTGTCGATCGGCATGGGCTCGATCCAGACCTACTCCTCGTACCTGCGGGCAAAGGACGACGTCACCCTGACCGGCCTCTCGACCGCGGCGACCAACGAGTTCGCCGAGGTCGTCCTCGGCGGCACGATCGCCATCCCGGCAGCGGTCACCTTCTTCGGCGTCGCCGGTGCGACCGCGATCGCCCAGGCGGGCAGCTTCGATCTCGGCATCGTCGCCATGGCATCCGTCTTCCAGGGCTTCCCGGGCGCCGAGATCTGGGGGTTCCTCTGGTTCTTCCTCCTGTTCATCGCCGGCATCACCTCCTGCGTCGCCCTGGCGAGCCCCACCATCTCGTTCCTCCAGGAGGAGGTCGGCTTCACCCGCAAGAAGGCGGCCGGAGCGGTCACCGCGCTCGGCATCGGCCTCGGCCTCTTCCACGTGGTCTTCCTGCAGCGGGGAGTGCTCGACGAGTGGGACTACTGGGCCGGCACCTTCGGTCTCGTCGTCTTTGCGGCCATCGAGATCGTCCTCTTCGCCTGGATCTTCGGCATCAACCGCGGCTGGGACGAGCTCCACAAGGGAGCCGACCTGCGGATCCCGGCCTTCTACAAGCCGGTGATGAAGTGGGTGACCCCGGTCTTCCTGTTCGGCCTTCTCGGCTGGTGGGGATACACGGAGGCGATCCCCAAGCTCCAGATGGAGGGGGTCGATCCGGAGAATGTCCCCTACCTCTGGACCGCACGTGTCCTGATGCTGGCGATGGCCGCCATCGGGATGTACCTCATCAAGCGTTCCTGGGACCGCAAAGGCCTTTCCTGATAGCCCGGCCCTGAACCCGCCGACTGGAGATCGAGATGGAACCTTTCGCCAAGCTCTTCATGATCGTCAGCATGGGCAGCGTGACTGCGCTGGCCGGCTACTGTCTCGCACGGACCCTCAAGGCGCCGCCGCCCTCCGACGACTGAAGCGGCGCAGGATCGCAAGAGAACGTACGCCCTCCCCTTCCACGCCCAAAAGCGTGGGTTTCACGAGGGCGCAGCAGGCTGACCTCCGCTTCAGCAACCTAGCTGGTCGGGCTGCCGCCTCCTTACCCGGAGCCTTTCGGGCAGGCCCTTCGCGGTCTTCTCAGGTAGTGCCCCGCAAGTACTGTCGGCAACCTCGAGGCCAGACTACCGACAGGAAGTCAGAGGCCTGAGAGAAACGCCGTCACCCGGCGCCGGAAGACGTCGGTCCAGACGTGCCCGCCGTCGAAGACGCAGGTCTCGACGGCCGACCCGAGCCCCTCGAGCAGCGACTGATCGCGCTCGCACTTCGCCTCGTTGTACCACTCGTCCTCGGTCCCGCGGCCGATGAGGACCGGAGGGGCCGTCCAGCCCTTCGCCTCGGCCAGCTCGGCCGGGACGTCGCCGGCCAGAGCGACGATCCCCCGGCAGGCCGAGCCGGCATCGAGCGCCGCCCGGTAGGTCATGGCCGTACCCTGCGAGAAGCCGAGAAAGACCGCCGGGGCGTCGCTGCCGATCGCCTCGCCGATCGCCTGCCGCGAGGCGCGAACATAGGCGAGGTTGTCCTCGATCGCCAGCTCACGATCCTGCTTCGTCATCCAGCTCGCGACGACGTCGCCGTTGCGCCGGTAGAAGCGACTCAACGCCTGGATCGCGGCCAGATGCCAGCGATCGACGCCGCGGATCTCGAGCGCCGCCTCGAGGATCGAAGCGGCGTCCTCGCCGTAGCCGTGAAAGGCGATCAGGAGCGGCGCCTCTGCGGCATCGGCCCGCCGCAGCAGGTAGCGGCCACGGACCCGGCTGGCGACATGCCCGAGCTCGAAGTCGCTCATCGGGCCGACCTTCCCCTGCGCCCGCGCGCTTCGAGGCCCGCTCGCAACGCACCGGCCGCCTCCCTCAGCGGTTGCGCGGCCTGGCGCCCGTGCTGCTCGACCAGCCTGACCAGCGCGCTGCCGACGACCACCCCCTGCGCCACCGAACCAACGGCCGCCATGTGCTCCGGGGTCGAGAGGCCGAATCCCACCGCCAGCGGCAGATCGAGTCGGCGCCGCAGCCTCCTGACCTCCTTCACTAGGCCCGGGGGCAGCTCGCTGCGATCGCCGGTCACTCCGGTTCGGGCGACGTAGTAGACGAAGCCCTCGCTGACCTCGTTCACCCGTCGGATGCGTTCCCTCGTACTGGTCGGTGCCAGGAGAAAGACCGTGGCCACCCCGGCGGCGCGCATCGCCTCGAGATAGCCGCCTGAGCTGCCAGAGCTGCCTGACGCGGCCTCCTCCGGCGGCAGGTCGAGACAGAGCACCCCATCGACGCCCGAGGCGGCCGCCCTCCGGGCGAAGGTGTCGATCCCCCGTGCGAGCAGGGGGTTGAGGTAGGAGAAGAGCACGATCGGCAGATCGTGACGCTCCCGCACCTTCGCCACCAGCTCGAGCACGCCGGCGACGGTCGTGCCGCTCCGGAGCGCCCGAACCGCGGAGCGCTGGTTCACCGGCCCGTCGGCGATCGGGTCGCTGAAGGGCACACCGAGCTCGAGGATGTCGGCCCCCGCCTCGACGACGGCGTCGATGAGCCCGACGCTGGTCTCGAGGTCGGGATCTCCCGCCGTCAGGTAAGGGATGAATGCCGCTCTCTTCTCCCGTGCACAGCGCTCGAAGACACGTTCGAACTCACTCATCGCCGCCCGCCTCCGACCGCTCTCGATCCCACGCTCTCACCGACTCGAGGTCCTTGTCTCCGCGCCCCGACAGGTTGACGAGAATGATCCGATCGTCCGACAGGTCCGGGGCCCGCTTCGCCGCCTCGGCCAGCGCATGCGCGCTCTCCAGCGCCGGCAGAATCCCCTCGTACTCCGCCAGCAGGTGGAAGGCGGCTACGGCCTCTTCGTCGCGCGCCACCGTATAGGACACCCTCCCCTGCTGTTCGAGGCTGGCGTGCTCGGGACCGACCGCCGGGTAGTCGAGTCCCGCCGAAACCGAGTGGGTCGACCGGATCTGTCCGTCCTCGTCCTGCAGCAGCAGGGTGCGGGTCCCGTGCAGCACGCCGACCCGCCCGTCGTGGAAGCGCGCCGCGTGCTCACCCTCGCCGTCGCCGACGCCGCCGGCCTCGACGCCGATCAGCCGCACCGCCGGATCCTCCAGGAACGCCGAGAAGAGTCCGATGGCATTGCTGCCACCGCCGACGCAGGCGATCGCCAGATCGGGCGTGCTCCTTTTCGCCTGCTTCTTGAGCTGCTTCCTCGCTTCGAGGCCGATCACCCGGTGGAAGTCACGAACCATGCGCGGGTAGGGATCCGGTCCGAGGACCGAACCGAGGACGTAGTGGGTCCCTTCGACATGGGTGACCCAGTCGCGCAGCGCTTCGTTGATGGCGTCCTTGAGGGTGCGGCTGCCCGCCGACACCCCCTCCACCCGCGCTCCCAGCAGACGCATCCGGTAGACGTTCGGTCGCTGGCGATCCATGTCCTCTTCGCCCATGTAGACCGTGCAGTCGAGCCCCAAGAGCGCCGCCGCGGTCGCCGTCGCCACGCCGTGCTGCCCGGCGCCGGTCTCCGCGATCACCCGCGCCTTGCCCATCTCCTTCGCCAGCAGCGCCTGTCCGAGGGCGTTGTTCAACTTGTGCGCGCCGGTGTGGAGAAGGTCCTCGCGCTTGAGGAAGATTCGCGCGCCACCCAGGTGCTCGCTCAGGCGGGTCGCCTCATAGAGCGGCGTCGGTCGGCCGGCATAGTGGGTCAGCAGGGAGTCCAGGCGCCGGCGGAAGGCGCGCTTGCGCGACAACCGGTCGTAGGCCGTCGTCAGCTCGGCCAACGGCGCCATCAACGTCTCGGGGACGTAGCGTCCGCCGAAGCCGTCGAAGTAGCCGACCCGTTCCTCGCTCACCTCGCCGCCCTCCGATGACTCGTGCCGGGACCGGCGACCGCCCTGACGGCCGCGACCAGTTCGGCGACGGCAGCCGGATCCTTGATCCCCGGCTCGCTCTCGACGCCGCTCGCCACGTCGACGCCGTCGGCGCCGCTCGATTCGAGCGCTGCCGCCGCCGTAGCGGGAGTGATTCCTCCGGCGATCAGGGTCGGGCGCGCCGGGCGCCTCCCCGCCAGAGCGCCGTAGTCCCACGACTTCCCGAGGCCGCCATAGCCGCCCGCCGTCGCGCTCTCGAACAGGAAGCCCCACGCCTCCGGGAATCTCGCGTCCCAGTCGATCTGCCCGCTCGAAGCGTGTTCCCCGGACAACTCGGCGGTCAACCGGACCGCCTTGAGAGCCCGGTCGCCGAACGCGCGCACGTAGTCGTCCGGCTCGTCGCCGTGGAACTGCAGCCAGTCGAGCCCCACATCACGGGCGATCGACTCGACCTCGTCGCGCGAGTGATCGACGAAGACGCCGACGAGCCCCATGCGACCCCGCACCGCATCGGCGATCGCCCTCGCCCTTTCGACCGGCACCGCGCGAACGCTCCCCGGCCAGAAGTTGAGACCCAGCCAGTCGACACCCAGCTCCATGCAACTAACTGCGTCCTCGGCCCGCGTCACGCCGCAGACTTTGACCCGACCGGCCGGAGTGATCCGATTCGCCATGCCGCGCAATCTAGCAGCCCAGGAGGGAGCGCAGGAGCGCCCTCGGATCGTCCGCAGTGAGCAACGACTCGCCGATGAGGAAGGCGTCGAAACCGGCCGCTTCCAGACGGTCGAGGTCGGCGGCGCTTCGCAATCCGCTCTCCGCCACCTTGACCGCCGAAGCCGGCAGTTCGGTCACCATCGCCTCGGAGTTCTCCAGATCGACGTCGAACGTCCTCAGATCCCGGTTGTTCACTCCGACGAGCGGCCAAGGCTCGGCCCCCAACACCTCGAGATCGGCTCGGTCGTGGGTCTCGATCAGGAACTCGAGGCCGAGTTCGCGGGCCTCGGCGGACAGCTCAGTCAGTCGTTCCCGATCGAGGAGCGCCGCGATCAGCAGCACCGCGTCGGCACCGGCGTCGCGGGCCCAGAGGAGTTGGCGGCGATCGACGACGAAGTCCTTGGCGATCGTCGGCAGGCCGGACACCTCTCGACACCTCTCGAGCAGGTCGTAGCTGCCGTGGAAGAAGTCCGGTTCGACCACCACCGACAGCGCCGCTGCACCCTCCTGGGCGTACACGCGTGCCTGGGAGTCGGGATCGATCACGCCGACGAGGGACCCCAACCGGGGAGACCCCATCTTGACCTCGGCAATGATGCGGCGTCCTCCCGCCGACAGAGCGGCGGCGAAAGGGCGGTGTCGGTAGGCGTCCGGTCGGCCGGTCTCGGGCGCCCGGTCGGCCTCGGTGAGCCGCAGGCGCCGCCGTTCGACGATCCGGGCGAGGATGTCGGGAAGCTCGCTCATCGGTCTCAGTCCGGAGAAGCGCGGGCGTAGAGGTCGCGGAGCGCCTCGAGCTTCGCCAGGGCCGCGCCGCCATCGAGCGCTCGTCGCGCCCGCTCGACACCGTCGAGGAGGTCGCCAGCGATCCCTGCGACGACCAGAGCGGCGGCGGCGTTGGCAACCGTGATGTCACGCCGCGCTCCGGCCTCACCCTCGAGGACTCGCTGCAGCGAGGCGGCGTTCTCGTCTGGAGTCCCACCCGCCAACGACTCCGGCGCCACGGGATCGAGACCGAACCGGGACGGAGAGAGGACCGATTCCCGCACCGTGCCGTCGACCACTTCGGCGACGTAGGTCTCTCCGGTCAGCGTGATCTCGTCGAGGCCGTCGGCGCCGTGAACCACCATCGCGCGCGTGCTGCCGAGCGCCAGCAGCACCTCCGCCAGGGTCCTCACCCGCTCGCGCGCGAACACCCCCAGCAGCTGCCTCCCCGCGCCGGCGGGGTTCGTCAGCGGTCCGAGCAGATTGAACACCGTCCGCACGCCGAGCGCCTGCCGCACCGGCATCACCTCGCGCATCGCCGGATGGAGGGTCGGCGCGAACAGAAAAGCGAGGCCGATCTCGTCCAGCGCCCTGCCGGCCGTTTCGGGCGGAGCCGCAACGTCGACACCGAGCGCCGCCAGTACGTCGGCACTGCCGGAGCGGCTCGAAACAGAACGGTTACCGTGCTTGGCGACCGGCGCACCGGCGGCGGCCGCAACCAGGGCTGCCGCCGTCGAGATGTTGAAGGTCCCCTTTCCGTCACCCCCGGTACCGCAGGTGTCGATGGCATCGGTCCGATCGTGCTCGATGGCGATCACCCGGCGGCGCATCGCGGCGGCCGCACCGGCGATCTCCTCGGCGGTCTCCCCCTTGACGGCCAACCCCATCAACAGCGCCGCCTTCGTCGGCTCGTCGAACTCTCCGTCCATGAGCCGGCCGAACAGTTCCTCGACCTCGGTTCGCGAGAGGTCCTGCCGCGCGATCAGCCGATGGAGCATCTCGCGGCTCGAGAGCCCCGTGGCGCCCTCACCCACCGCGGCACTCCTCGAGGAAGTTGTGCAGAAGCTTCGGACCCTCCAGAGTCAGCACCGACTCGGGGTGGAACTGCACGCCCCAGTACGGGAGGCTCCGATGCCGCATCCCCATCAGCACGCGCTCTTCGGTCCACGCCAGCGGTTCGAGCTGGGCCGGCAGCGACTCCGGTGCCACCGTGAGGCTGTGGTACCGGGTCGCCTCGAAGGGCACCTCCAGGCCACGGAAGATCCCCTCCCCCTCATGAAGCACCCTCGAGGTCTTGCCGTGTACGAGCTGAGGCGCCTGTTCCACGCGACCACCGAACGCCTCGCCGAGCGCCTGATGACCTAGGCACACTCCCAGCAGCGGCCCGCGAGGCCGCGCATGAATCAACTCGAGACAGATCCCGGCGTCCTCCGGGCGGCCGGGACCGGGCGACAGCACGATGCCGGCGGGCTCCAGCGCCAGTAGCTCGGCGACCGAGGCCTCGTCGTTGCGCACAACCTCGACGGCGGCCCCGGCCTTGAGGAACTCCTGCACCAGGTTGTAGGTGAAGGAGTCGTAGTTGTCGATCATCAGGATCATGTCGGGAACCTTCGCGCCGTCCGGACGGCGGCCAGGAGGGCGGCGGCCTTGCTCTCGGTCTCTGCGACCTCGCTCTCGGCAACAGAGTCGGCGACGATGCCCGCCCCTGCCGTCACCGACAGCCGGCCACGATGCGACACCAGCGTGCGAATCGTAATGCAGGCATCGAGGTCGCCGGCGAAGGAGAGATAGCCGATCGCTCCTGCGTACGGGCCGCGAGCTTCGGGCTCGAGTCGATCCAGAATCTCGATCGCCCTCAGCTTGGGTGCGCCCGAGACCGTGCCCGCGGGAAAGCAGGCCAGGAGGAGGTCGAGAGCGTCGTGTTCCGCCGACAGCTCCCCCACCACGCTGGTGCACAGATGCATGACGTGGCTGTAGCGCTCGACCTCCATGAGACCCCGCACTTCGACACTTCCGGGCACGGCGACCCGCCCGAGGTCGTTGCGACCCAGATCGACGAGCATCACGTGCTCGGCCCTCTCCTTGCGGTCGGCCAACAGTTCAAGGGCCAGAGCCTCGTCCTGCTCGGGCGTCGCACCGCGCGGCCTCGTTCCGGCGATCGGACGGGTCTCGATCCGACTTCCGCTCTTGCGCACCAGAGCCTCGGGGCTCGCCCCGACCAGAGCGAGCTCGGGCAGCTCGAGCAGCACCATGTAGGGGCTCGGATTGACGACTCGCAGCGCCCGGTAGAGACGAACCGGGTCTTCGGCCTTCCCGAGATCGAAGCGCCGGGCGAGCACCGCCTGGAAGATCTCCCCCGCCGCGATCGCCTCCTGAATCTCGCCGACGCCCGATCGGTAGTCGGAACGCGACAGGCTCGCCTCGGGGAGCGTCTCGATCGCGGGAGCCTCCGGCAGGCGCGAGGCACGCGCCGACACGGGCCGCTCGAGCAGCCGGGTCAGATCGTCGAGCCGACGCCCCGCACTCGCCGCATCGACCTCCCCTTCGATCTCGTTCGCGACCGCGAGAAGGCGTTGCCGGGCGTGATCGAAGACGAGCAGAGAGTCGACCCTCGCCAGAACGGCGAGCGGCAACCCGAAGTCGTCGGAAGGTGGGGCACCGAGGCTCGGCTCGGCGAGGCGCACCATGTCGTAGCCGAAGTAACCGACATAGCCGCCCAGGAACGGGATCGACCCGGGCTCGGCCACGACCGAGCCGAGTTGCCGACGCAGGTGAGCCAACGTGTCTCCCTCGTGAAACTCGGTCTCACCGTTCTGCGAGATCTCGATCCCCTCGCTGGAGACTCGAACGACCGGGCCGGTCGCGACGCCGAGGAAGCTGTAGCGCGACACCTGCTCGCCTCCGGTCACGCTCTCGAACAGGAAGCGCGGCTGATCCGCGGCCAGGCGGCCGTAGGCGGCGAGCGGGGTGAGACCGTCGGCCACGAACTCCCGGACGCGGGGCGTCGCCCGACGCCGCTTCACAGCGAGTTCATCTCTTCGAGCAGCTCGGCCACCAGCTCCGAGGGCATCTCGCGACCGGTCATCGCCGCAAACTGGGGCACCGCCTGGTGCAGCAGGACCTCACGGCCATCGATCGCCGTATGCCCGCACTCCCGGAGGGCGTGAACCCACGGAGTCGGTCGGCCGCGCCGGTAGACGAGGTCGATCCCGACGGCACCCTCGGGCAGGCGAGTCGGGTCGGACGGCAACGGATCGGCATCGCTTCGACCCAGCGAAGTCGCCTGCACGACGACGTCGAAGTCAGCCGGATCGAACTCGTCGTAGAGAGCCCAGGGGAGCTTCAGTAGCTCCGCGGCCCTGCGACCGCGACCCTCCCCACGGTTGAAGATCGTGACCCGGCCGCCGACCTCCGAGAGAGCAAAGGCCGCTGCCCGCCCGGCACCACCTGCACCCAGCACCGCACAGGCGCGGTCGCGCACCCCGATCCGGCGGCGACGCAGCGGACCGAGCACCCCCTCCGGATCGGTGGAATCGGCCTCCCAGACTCCGTCGCGGAAGAGCATCGTGTTGGCGCTCGCAATGCGTTCCGCCAGCGGGCTGGTGGCTCCCGCAACCGCCATCGCGATCTTCTTTGCCGGCGCAGTGATGCTGAGGCCCCGCAGGACGCAGCCCGCTTCGCTGAATCCACCCTCCTCGACCACCTCGAGCCAGAAGTCTCCGAAGTGCTCGACATGAAACGGCAGGTACAGGCCCGGCAGACCCTCCCGGCGCAGTGCCCGATTGTGAATGCAGGGCGAAAGGCTCTGCCCGACGGGATTGCCGACGACGCCGAAGAGCGCCGTCAGCCTTTCGGGCAGCGGCCAGCCGTACTCCCGGATCAGCCGATCGACCGGAAGCTGACCGGGAGCCGCCAGCTCCTCCCCCGCGGCCACGAACATCGCTGGAGCCCCGAGGTGTGCCGACAGCAGTCGGGTCCAGGTGGCTCCGGTGCCGGCCGCGAACGAGATGAGATCGCCGCGCCCTCGCTGCTTGAGCAGGATGAGCGGCCAGCGGTCCGGACCGCTGTTGTCGACCCACGGCACCAGCTTGTACCAGTGAGCCTGATGCTCGCGCAGCCTTTCCAGGTGGCCGCCGAGCTCCTCGACACTATCGGCCGAGCCATGCCAGGAGATGAGACGCTTCGCCGCAGGGATCGCACCGAGAGTCGCCGGCTCGAGATCCCGCAGTTCGAGATCGACGAGGTCGTACGACTCGACGGCGCTGACCAACCGCCGCCGGCGCTCTTCGCCTCCCACCGCGCCCTCGCCGCCATCCACGCGGCTGCGATAGGTGTAGAGAAGGCGCCCCTGGAAGCTCTGCCGCAGCCACGCCGGATCGATCCCCTCCACCAGGTCGGCACGCACCTCCAGCCAATCGACCTGATCGGAGAGGCGCTGCAACACCTTCCCGTCTGGGACCGCGGTGAGGGAAGCGATGAGTTCGGTCGTGGGCGGCACGGCTGGGCTCGACTCTGCTGTTTCCTTCCGCACCGAGAGCCCGGCTCTTCGCAGGACCGGGGCGGCACGGCGCGCCTTCAGGCAGTAGAGCAGCGCCCTCGCGGAGAGTCAAACGCCCTCATCGCGGCCCCTCACGGAAGGCTCGGATAGAGACGGAAGCGACTCTCCTCGTAGCGCTCTTTCCATCGCGGTTCGGTCCGATCGAGCAGCAACGCCAGCCCGGCGCCGAAGGCGTAGAAGGCCCCCCTGCGATGCTCCGCCAGATCGGCAGTCTCGAGCTCTTCGAACAGCCGCTGCTCGAGGCGACTGGCCGCACCGGCGAAGTCTTCGAAACCGTCGAGTACCGCGACCTCCGGCGACGGCTGCCGCCGCGCGGCCGCCTCCCGCGCCAGAGCCAGCTCGACGTAGCGAGCCACCCCCTCCTGCCAGAGCTGGAAGCGGACGTAGCGACGATCCGCCGCATCGAGCGACCCGAGCCAGTCGGCGTAGCCGTCGAGAAACTCGCGAACCCGCTCGGCTGGCGCCGGCCCCGAGTCATCGACCAGGCCCGCCAGAGTCCGGGAGAGCTCGTCGTAGGCGCTCGACACCTCCGGATCCCCGTAAGGGAAGGGGTACTCGAGCATCCACATCCCCGAGGTGTCGCCGCCCGAAAGCTCGAGCGCCTCGACGGCGGCGAAGTACGCGCCGTCGCGCATCTGCCACTGGTGGAAGTGCTCGTGCAGCAGGGTCAGCAACCAGCTCGTCGGCTCTCGGCCCGTCCCCTCCGACGTTCCGATGACGATCGTCGCCGGCGGACCGAAGAGGGCCATCGTCGCCTCCATACCGCGAGGAAAGACCCTCTCGCGGACGTGGGCGATCTCTCCGCCCTCGATGCCGATCGGCTCGAAGCCGTCGGGTCGACGCCTACTGGCGACGAGGTACTCGTTGTCGGCTCCGACGATCAGGGTCTCCAGAGGGACCTCCCAGCCGGGCCAGATCGCAGGCGTCAGATCGATCGCCATTCTCTGCGCTTCCTGCCACAGGAGCCGATCCGGCACCGGGTCGGCCGCTTCGGCACGCGCCCCGATTCCCCCGAGCGCCAGGACCATCGAGAGTGCCGCGCCGCCCAGCAGCGAACTTGTCGCCACCGGTCGCACCCGGTAGCCTGTTGCAGGTTCCGTGTTCTCGAATCGACTTTGCGCTCTCATGCGACCGACCGTGTGCAAGCCCGGCGCCATCGCGGCGGCCTCTCTGTTCCCGTGGTGCAGCTCGTGAAGCCGCTGTCCCGCTTCCGGACGCCGGGACTTCTGGCCGCCTTCGGACTGCTCGGCGTCGCGCTCCTCGCCGTCAACAACTCGTTGCGGGAGCGCGTGGTGGTGCGCCATGCCGAGGCAGCCCGCCAGGTCGCCGAGGTGCGGACCCGACTCGCCACCCTCCATCTCTGGGTCGAAGAGTACGTGTCGGGCGACACCGTGGACCTCGACGAAGTCGCGACCCACAAGCAGCGCTCGCGCGAGATCCTGACCGCGTTGAGCGACGAGGGAGAGGGGGGCGCCGCCTTTTCGCTCGCGGGAGATGAAGAGGCGATCGGCGTACTGGCTCGAGTGCGCCCCCTGGTCGACGAGTTCGTGGGCCTTTCCCGGGAGCGGCTGGACGGATTCGACCGTGGCGAACCGGTGGGTGTCGGTTCCGCCATCGATGTGCGCTACGACGGCGTCTTCTACGCTCTGCTCAACGAACTGCGCGTCCTCGACGACCTCGTCCTCTCGCGGCTCGACGCGGCGCACCAGCGCTCCCGTACCCTCTTCACCGCCACCCTGCTGGCGTGGATCGGGTTGCTCGCGCTGTCGATCGCGGCGATCTGGAGATTCGAGCGACGCCGCGAGGAGGCCGAGGCGGCACTGCGTGCCAGCGAGGCGGCGCTCCTCCAGGCTCAGAAGATGGAGGCGGTCGGCAGCCTTGCCGGCGGCCTCGCGCACGACATCAACAACTATCTCGCGGCGATCAGCGCCCAGTGTGAGGTCGTGCGGATGAAAAGTGAGGACGAGGTTCTCGCCGGGAAGATGACCCTCGTCCTCGATACCTGCAAGCGCGCCTCGAGCCTCCTCGACCGGTTGCTCGCCTTCAGCCGGGGCAAGGCGGAGGTCGAGCAGGTCGTCGACCTCAACCGGATCGTCCACGGCATCTCGGAGATGAGCCACCGGCTGGTGGGCGAGACCATCGACATGGAGCTCGATCTGGAGCCCGGCATCTGGCCGGTGGAGGTCTCGGTCAGCCAGATCGAGCAGGCGCTGGTCAATCTGATCGTCAACGCCCGAGACGCGATGGCCGACGGGGGTCGCATCCGGATCGAGACGCGGAACGCCGGCGACAGCTCGGTCGACGGCGCTCCCGCCGGCGACTTCGTCCGACTGCGGGTCTCGGACACGGGAGAAGGCGTCTCCGCCGAAGTCGCCGACAAGATCTTCGAGCCGTTCTTCACCACTCGCGGCAAGAGCCGGCACAGCGGTCTCGGGCTCTCGACGGTCTACGCGGTCGCCCGCCAGCACGGCGGCACCGTCCGACTGGTCGAAGGCGCCGAGGGAGCGACGTTCGAGCTGCTGGTGCCGCGCTCCACCGTGGCCCCGACCACCGCCGAGGAAGTGGACGCGACCGCGGTGCCGCTGGTGCACGAGGGTACGATCCTGCTCGTCGAGGACAACGAGACCCTTCGCGGATCGACTCGCGAGCTGCTCGAAACGATGGGCTACGAGGTCGAGGCGGCCGCCGACGGCGGCAGTGCCCTGAGCATCTTCGAGAAATCTTCCGGCCGCTTCGATCTGTTGTTGACGGACGTGATCCTTCCAGGCCTCAACGGCAGGGAACTCGCCGATCGGGTGCGCGAGATCTCTCCCTCGATGCCGGTGCTCTTCGCCTCCGGCTACACTGACAGCGTGATCCTGCGCAGCGGCATCGACGAATCGGCGATCAACTTCCTGCCGAAGCCCTACTCCGCCGACGCGCTCGAAAGCGCGATCGCAAGAGTTCTGGCCCCGCGGCCGGAGGCTCGAGGGCCGCGATGAGGGTGCTGGTCGTCGAGGACGAGGCGATCATCGCCGCCGCCGTCGGCGAGGCGCTCGAGGCGGCGAGCTATGCCGTCGATCTGGCAGCCGAAGTCGATCGGGCGGACGAACTGGCGAGCGTCAACGACTACGACCTCATCGTCCTCGACTGGGGGCTGCCGGGAGGCTCCGGGCTGGAGCTCCTGCGAAACTGGCGCGACGCCGAGATCCAGACCCCGGTCCTGATGCTCACGGGTAGGTCCGAGGTCGCCGACCGTGTCGACGGCCTCGACAGCGGAGCCGACGACTACCTCACCAAGCCGTTCTCGATCGAGGAGCTGCTGGCCCGGGTGCGCAGCCTCATCCGCCGTCGACCGCGCGAGCTGGCGCACAAGCTCGAGGTCGGCGGGATCGTGATGGATCGTGCGGCCCACCGGGTGACGGTCCTCGACGCACCGCTCGAGCTCTCACCGAAGGAGTTCGCCCTGCTCGAGTACTTCCTTCACCATCCCGACTCGGCGTTGTCGCGAGCGGCGATCGCCGAGCACGTCTGGGACGACTCGTTCGACCCGCTGAGCAACGTGATCGACGTCACCGTGCACAGGCTCCGAAAGAAGCTCGAGGCCGGACGCGGAGAGGCGACGATCGAGACCGTCAAGGGGGTCGGCTACCGCCTCACGGCGGAAGCCGCGGACTAGGGGCTTGCTGAAGAACCCTGGGAGCTACAGCTCGCCGCGCAGGAGCGCCTCGATCTCGGGGTGACTCCCACCGGCGAGGAGCAGAGCGGAGCGCCATTGCGCAGCGGCGAGATCCTCGTGGCCCGCCTTGCGCAGCGCCTTGCCGCGCATGATGCCGGCCTCCAGATGGTCGGGGGCCGCCTCGAGGACCGCATCGAGGAGCGGCAACGCCTGACTCGGCTGCCCCATGCGCACCCGCACGGCGGCGACGACGTACCGGGCGTCGACGTGCTCGGGATCCTCGGCGAGAATCGAGTTCGCGATCTCGAACGCCTGGTAGTAGTTCTCGTCCTCCAGCAGCGAAAGAGCCAGTTCCACGGGAGCGGCGTCGCCGCCACCCGCGGCGCGCCACGCCTCGATCTGCCGCCGCGCGTCGGCGGACAGACCGGCGGCCCGGTGGGCACGTTCCGCCTCCCGCTGCCGCGTCGCCGGATCGACGCCCCGGCCGACTCCGCCACCTCCCGGGGTTGCGGGCGAAGTCGTCCCGACCGCCGGGTGACGTGCGCTCACCGGGACTTCGTTCGTCACGTCCCGCGTAGCCGCCTCGCGCCCTGCAAGCCACCATCCGAAGGCGAGAGCGGCGACGCCGAACACGAGCCCGAGGACGAAGGCGAGTCGCCCCATCCCCCTCTCTCTCGCCGCTCCATGGCGACCCGCTCCGGTCCTGTCCATGCCGCTCCACCCCATCAGGACGCCCCCTCACCTGCCGAAGACGAATTCGAGGCCGGGGTCGGGGCGATCGAGCGGTCGGTCATCGACTCGCCACCGAACCTCACACCGATCTCCTTGAGGAAGCCGAACGGCGGGATGCCTCCGGCGAAGACGAAGACGAAGTCGTTGTCGATCGTCTCCGAGCCCTCCTGCGTGGCGAGGGTGACCGTCGTCTCGCCGATGCTCTCGACATTCGAGTCGAATACCGCGCGCACCGATCCGTCGGCGATCGCACGGTCGATACGGTCCTGGTTCTTCTTCTTGATCCTGAAGAGCTTCGGCTTGCGGTAGGAGAGGGTCACTGTGTTGCCGCCGGCCTCCGCGAGGCCGAGAGCCGCCTCGACCGCGCTGTCTCCGCCACCGACGATGAGGATCCGCTCCCCCTGGTACGAGGCGGCGTCGATGAGGCGGTACATCACCTTCGAGCGCTCCTCGCCCGGAACTCCGAGCTTGCGAGGCGTGCCGCGCCTGCCGAGGCACAGGAGGACCGCCTCCGACCGCCAGGAGCGCTCGCCCGAAGCGATTTCGAAGTTGGCCCCCTGGCGTTCGATCCGATCGACCGGGCTGCTGAACTCGACCGCCACCTCCGCCCGGTCGATCATTCCCTGGAAGAAGTCGAGAAGGTCTTCCTTCGAGTACTCGACGCCGTCGAGGCTCCCCCACTCCCCGAGATCGACCGTCTGCGTGAGCACCATCTTGCGCCGGGGGTAGTGCAGCAGGGTGCCGCCCAGGTTCGCCTCACGCTCGAGCAGCCGGTACCTGAGGCCGAGAGACTCCGCCTCGAGGGCGGCACTCAGGCCCGACGGCCCTGCACCGACGATCACCAGGTCGAGAACCTCGGAGGAACGCGGCCCGGCGACCCGAGCGGCGGCGATCGACCGCACGGCGTCGCGCCCCTGACGGCAGGCGTTGCGGACCAGCGCCAACCCGCCGAGCTCGCCGGCGATGTAGATCCCCGGAACGCTCGTCTCCTGGTTCGGGCTCAGCCGAGGGATGTCCTTGCGGCCCTCGAGGTCGCCGAGACCGATCTCGATCGCGCCGACAGGACACGCCGTGGCGCACTCGCCGTGGCCGACGCAGCGCAGGCCGTTGATCACGACGGCGGTGCCGGCGACCACCCCCAGCGGATCGCCCTCCGGGCAGGCGTCGACGCAGGCGCCGCAGCCGATGCACTGGAGGGCGTCGATAAACGGGTACTGTGCCGTCGGTCGGTCGATCCCGAGCTCGACCGCTTCCGCCCGCCGCTCCCGTGCCGAACGGGAGCGCCTTTCGAAGGCGATCCAGTACGGCGCGACGACCAGCACCACCAGGAGGGCGGCGAGAGCCCACCAGATCATCGATTCGCCGAGCATCGCTACAGCCGGTAGCCGAACCCGACGAGGACCCGCTGGCCTTCGATCTCGTCGCCCTCGGTGGCCTCGAGCTCGCAGCGGCCGTAGAGCGCACCGGGAAGCTCGAACCAGGCACCGAGGCGCACCCAGATCGTCTGCCGCTCGTCACCGAGCAGCAGATCGTCGAAGAGCCGGCTGCCGGCGGTGAGCCGGAGCCGATGACCGCCCTCGAGGCGCTTGCCGACGCTCAGGCGGCCGGTCGTGCCGTCGCCGAAGGCGTTCGAGAAGGTGAGCGCGTTGACCGCAACGCTCCAGCGCCGCCCGAAGAGGTTGGCATGCGACACACCCACGCCGGCGGAGGTCGCATTCTCGGAGTCTCCGTCACGCTCGCGCGTCCCGGCAGACAGCGAGAGCTGCCAACCGCCCGACTCACCGACGGTCCAGCGCAGCCGCAAACCCTGCCGCAGGTTCTCGTCGAAGAGCTCCTCCGGGATGAAACGGGTCTCCTCCGTCCGGTAGCGCTCGAAGCGGCTGTACGAGAGGGAGACACGGTGTCGCGACGAGATCCGACCGACGAGGTTGACGAAGAGCGTCGACAGCTGGGTCGCGCTCGCGGCTGTCTCCTCACGCCACCCGTTGTTGAGGTCGAGCTCGGCACGCTGATAAAAGGTCCAGCGCGGCCCGCCCACGCGCGACTGCAGCGCCACGTACTCGCGCGAGACGTCGATCGCCCCCTCTTCCCGGACTCCAGCGATCAGGAACTCCTTCCGGGGGCCCTCACGCCGGGCCGCCCAGCGGGCGGTGACGCCGACGCTGGTGCGATCCGAGTCGAAGCCGAACTCGGAGAGATCCGAGCGCGAACCGCCGAAGGCTCCGAGGTGGAATCCTCCGGCGACGCGCCCTTCGACATAGGCGCCGTCGAGCGTCCCGACCCCGGCGTAGCGGCCGAGACGAAGCCTGCCGAGGCGCAGTGAGAAGCGCCCCTCCGGCGGCTCCCAGGCCAGGGTCAACTCGTAGAGACGGTCGCGCGTCGAGGTCTCCGTCCTGCCGTCGGCGTTGACGACCCGATCGAGACTGCGGGTCGAGCCGCGGACGCGGAGCTGCAGCGCCGTGCCGCCGAGATTGCGCCCCCGCAACCGCACCCGAGCCGCCGTCCGGTCGAAGTCGCGCTCGAGCTCGCTGCCGTCGGTGAACTGCTCGAAGTCGACCGACAGGCTGCCGTTCACCGAGGTGGTGAGCCTCGGCTCCGGAGCCGATCGCGAGTATTCCGGCGCGGCAGCGAGCGAGGTCGCGGCACTCGACGAGGGGACCGTCGTCGAGCTGACCTCGCCGCCTCCCTGGTGCCGTCCGTCGCCCTCCGAAGGGCGCGGTGCGACGAGCCGTGGCTCGAACTCGATCCGATCCCCCGACACCACCGTGTCGTAGGCCTCGACGACGCGGCACGAGGCGGAGTGCCTCGCCACGTAGGCGACCTCGAGCACCGCCACGGTGCGGCCGTCGCGCTCGACTTCGAGACGCTGACCGGTGCGCAGACCGACCGCCGCACCACCATCGACGTAGACCCGATCCGCACTCAGGTACTCGACGGTCAACTCCGCCGCCTGCGCGCCGGCGGCGACCAGGAAGACGCACAACGCCCATCCGAACCCGTGCACGCCACGGCGGAGTGAGACGCGTCCGATCGGGAAGCTCATGTCGTCACTCCTCGCCATCCGGGTGGCAGCTCAGGCAGGCGGGGCTGCTGTAGACGTAGTCGTCGACGTCGTCGTGCTCGTCGTCCATGTCCGCCTGGTCGTGACAGACGGTGCAGTCGAACACGGCGAAATTGCCGGGATCGACGTGACAGTCGGTGCAGTCGTCCCACTCGCCGGCGTGCGAACCGCTGAAGATCGGGAAGAAGAGGCTGTCGTGGTCGAAGTCGGCGTCGTCCCAATCCGACGTGTTGTGGCAGTCCTCGCACATCGTCGGGAAGCCGGCGGCGTCGTGATCCGGATCGTCGGTCTGGTTGTAGTCGTCCAGGTGACAGCCGACGCAGTCACGCGGCGTGCCGTCGAAGCCCTCGGCGTGGCATGCCTCGCAGTCGAGAGCCCGGTGAGCGCCGGTGAGCTGGAAGACGGCGTCGTGGTCGAAGTCCGCGTCTTCCCAGTCGGTGGTGTTGTGGCACTCCTCGCACATCGTCGGGAAACCGGACGCCTGATGATCGGGGTCGTCGGTCGCGTTGTAGTCGTCGAGGTGACATCCGGCGCAGTCGCGCGGCGTGCCGTCGAAGCCGTCGGCATGGCACTCCTCGCAGTCGAGAGCGCGGTGGGCGCCCGTCAGACGGAAGACCGAGTCGTGGTCGAAGATCGCGTCTTCCCAGTTCGAGGTCGAGTGACAGTCCTCACACATCGTCGGGAAGCCGGAGGCGCGATGGTCGGGATCTTCGGTGGCGTTGTAGTCGTCCAGGTGACAGGAGACGCAGTCGGTCGGCGTACCCGAGAAGCCCTCGGCATGGCACGCCTCGCAGTCGAGCGGACGGTGAGCGCCGGTCAGCGGGAAGAACGCGTCGTGGTCGATGGTCGCGTCTTCCCAGCTCGACTCGTTGTGGCAGTCCTCGCACATGCGGCTGAAGCCGGCCTCGACGTGATTCGGGTCGTTGGTCGCCTGGTAGTCGTCCAGATGACAGTCGACGCAATCGGTCGGAGTGCCCTCGAAACCGTCGGCGTGACACTCCTGGCAGTCGAGCACCGCGTGGACGCCTCTGAGCGGGAAGAACTCCTCGTGATCGACCTCGATCGCTCCCTCCCAGGTCGTCGTGCTGTGGCAGTTCTCGCACATCGTCGGAAAGCCGAGCGCCACGTGGTCGGGATCGTCGACCCCCTCGTAGTCGGCAAGATGGCAGCCGATGCACTCGTTGGGCGTGTCGCCGAAACCTCCGATGTGGCAATCGGAGCAGTCGAGAACCTCGTGCGCGCCCCGCAGCGGGAAGAACAGATCGTGGTCGAAGTTGCCGCCGTCGATCATCGCCGGCTGCCACGCATCGGTTCGGTGGCAGTCCTCGCAGCTCGTCGGAAAGCCGAGCTCCACATGGTCGAGCTCGGCGCTCTGGTAGTCGTCGATGTGGCAGAGGAAGCACTCCGTCGGGGTCAACTGGAACTCGAACGGCGACGCTTCCGAATGACAGGCGATGCAGTCGATCACTTCGTGGGCGCCGGTCAGAGGGAAGAGCGTGGCGTCGTGGAACAGCTCGAAGTCGACTCTCGGATCCCAGCTCGAGGACTCGTGGCAATCCTCGCAGGCGAAGCCCAACTCCCCCTGATGAGGATCGAGGTGGCAGTCGGCGCAGGCGGTACCGACGTTGGCGAACACCAGCTCGGTGTGACAGCTGAGGCACTCGACGGTGCGATGACCGAAGTCGAGCTCGAAGCCGGTCGAAGCGTGATCGAACACGAGCGGCTCGACGAGCGGCTTCCAGCCGTCGGTCGTATGGCACTCGTCGCAGGAGACGGAGAGGTCGCCGTGCGGATTGTCGAAGGCGGGCGCCTCCTGAGCGGACGAGGGCTGCAGAGGACACAGGGCGAGGAGCACGAGCGCTCCCGCTTTCGCCACCACCTCCGGCAGAGCCGATCTGTCGAGCCTTCCCCTCATCGCGGCGAATCGTGCCCTGCGCAGGGTTACAAGGGGATGACTGCGTCGACAGGATCCTGCCTTCGGTAATGTGGCGTTCATTCGGCGCATGATAGTCAACGCCCGAGTCGTCGAAATGGAGTCAATCGCCCGACAGATCCCGTCCACCAAGCCCGACGGAGACGTTCGCCCGGCGTCCCGACGTTGGGGCCTGTGGCCGGCTGCGCTCTACGTCCCTTCCCTGATGGCGTTCGCCGCCCTGACCGTCTACGGGTGGGACTACTACCTCACACCGCTCCTCGAACGGCCCCACCACGAACTCTACTGGCAGCTCAAGCCGGGCGGTTCGCTGGGCCGGACCTACGGGATGATCGGCATGGGGCTGATGACGCTCATGCTTTCCTACTCGCTGCGCAAGCGTTGGAAGCTGCTGTCGAAACTCGGCACCCTCCGCCATTGGCTCGACTTTCACATCTGGTGTGGAGTCGTGGGACCGCTCCTGATCGTGCTGCACAGTTCGTTCAAGGTCACCGGCATCGTGGCGCTGAGTTTCTGGTCGATGGTGATCGTCGCCACGAGCGGCATCCTCGGTCGCTATCTCTACCTTCAATTCCCACGCCGTCAGTCGGGCGATCAGCTCTCCCTCTCCGAGGTCGAGAGCTATCGCGACCGACTCAGGGAGGAACTGTCGTCCGAGCGCGCCGTTCCGGTAGGCGTGGTCGAGCGGATCGACAAGCTGGCGAAGGACTCCGCCTCCGGCGGGCGCTCCCTGCTCTCCACGCTCCTGTCTTTGCCGTTCGGCAGTATCCGGCTCCGCCGGCAGGTGCGGGCGCTGGTAGCCGAAGTGCCGGCCGAGCATCGACGCCACCTGAGCCGGCTGCTGGAGGAGAGCGCGATGCTCCAGCGACGGATCCGCCTGTGGTCGAAGCTCCAGGAGCTCTTTCACTACTGGCACGTGCTGCACAAGCCGTTCGCGATCCTGATGTACCTGTTCGCCACCATCCACATCGCGGTGGCCACCCTGACCGGGTATGGCTTCGGCTGACGCGCCGGGGAGAGCCCGTCCGGCGGCAGCCAGTCTTCTCGCCGCGGCGACGCTGCTCCTCGTCTCCCTCATTTCCGCCGCTTCGCCGAGCAAGGCACAGATCTCGCCCGGCAAACTCAGCGCCGTCCACGAGCAGCTCGAGGGCAGTCGCAACTGCCTGCAGTGTCATTCGCGTGAAGAGGGAGTCGACGCGGACCGCTGTCTGAGCTGCCACCAGGTACTCGAAGCGCGGATCGAGGCGGGCCGTGGCCTCCACGCCAACCCCGGCTTCCAGGAGTGCCGAACCTGCCACATCGAGCACCACGGGCGCGAGTACGAGCTCATCTGGTGGGGGCCGGAGGGCAGAGATGCCTTCGATCATGCGCGGGCCGGCTGGCCGCTCGAGGGGGCCCACGGCTCGCTCGAGTGCCAGACCTGCCATCGGCCGGAAAACATCGCCGACGCCGACGCGCTGCGAGCCGTCGGACGCTCCCTCGAGAAGACCCTGCTGGGTCTCTCGGCGAGTTGCGCTTCCTGCCACGAGGACGAGCACCGTGGGCAGTTCGAGGGCCGCGTCTGCAGCTCCTGTCACGGCATGGACTCCTTCGCCGGCGCCGACTCGTTCGACCACTCGGGCGCGGCCTTCGCCTTGACGGGGGCCCACACCCGCGTCGAGTGCGATCGCTGTCACGCGGTCGAAGAGACGGCAGGCGGACCGGTGACGCGCTTCCGGCCGGTGGAGCATGCGCAGTGCGCCGCCTGTCACTCCGACCCTCATCGAGGCGGTCTGGGCCCCTCCTGCTCCGACTGCCACTCGACCGATTCCTGGCAGTCGACACCGGGCTTCGATCACGCCCGGACTCGCTTCCCCCTCACCGGCCGCCACCGGCAGGTCGGCTGCGCAGAGTGCCACGGCGCCGCGGCCGCCACGAGCGGCGGAGACCCGCAGCGGTTCCGCGGTGTCGTCTTCGCCGCCTGCAGCGACTGTCACGGCGATCCCCACGAAGGCCGGCTCGGGGCCGCCTGCGCCGACTGCCACGACACCCGCGGCTGGAACCGCGTCGCCGCCGACCGCTTCGATCACGCGCAGACCGACTTTCCGCTGGACGGGGCTCACGCAACCGTCGACTGTGAGTCGTGTCACCGGCCCGGTCAGCCGCTTCGCATCCCCGGCGCCGAGCGGTGCGAGACCTGCCACGAGGACGAGCACCTCGGACAGTTCCGGCGACGGGCCGACGGCGGAAGCTGTGCCTCGTGCCACACCGTCGAGGGATTCGTCCCGTCGCTCTTCGAGCTCGCCGACCACCAGCAGACCGGCTTCGCACTCGAGGGTCGCCATCAGGCGGTCGCCTGCGCCGACTGCCACCGGGAGACGACCTTCCGCTCCAATGCCGGCGCCCTCGCCTCGACCCGCCGCTTCCAGTTCGAGGATCTCTCGTGTGAGAGCTGCCACGAGGACCCCCACGACGGCACGGCTCGCGTGGCGGAGCGTGGCTGCGCCTCGTGCCACGGTAACGACGGCTGGGAACTCCTCACGTTCGACCACGGCTCGACCCGCTTCCCCCTGGAAGGGATGCATGCCGAAGCCGCCTGCCTCGATTGCCACCTCGAAACGCGCGGTCCGAGGCCGGCGGGCAGCGCGGACCTGCGCCTCGCGCTATCGGTCGACCCGGCCTGCGAGAGTTGCCACGACGACCCGCACGACGGCCAGTTCGCCGGACGCGAGGCCGGGTGCGCCTCGTGCCATCGAAGCGACGGCTGGGGCGAAGTGAGCTTCGACCACGCCGTCACGAGGTTCCCGCTCACCGGCGCTCACGGCAGAGCCGAGTGCGCCGCCTGCCACGCCGAGTCCTCGTCAGGTGCCAGGCGTTTCGCGGGCACACCGATCGCCTGCGAGGCCTGCCATTCAGGGTAGGCCAACGGCGACTACCTCCCGGGCCGAGACTGCTGAGGACGTGAGAGGAGCAACGTCGTGCCGGGCTTCGCCGCTTCGGACCTCTCCCCTCTCGTATACTGCTGGCCAGGAGACTTCTCATGCGCCGACTCTTCCTGCTTCCCCTGCTGCTGGTCCTGGCAAGCCCCGGCTGCGACGGCGATCCGCCCGAGAGCCCGACTCTGCCCCAGGGTCAGCTCTCCTTCACCGAGATCGCCTACCTGCCCATGTCCGGGCTCGAGTCGCAGACCCGCCAGGTGGTGCGAACCAACGACGCTCTCAACGCCGTCTGGGACGAGCTCTACAGTCTGGACGACGAGCCCCCCGACCCGCCGACGGTCAATTTCGACAACACCATGGTGCTGGTCGTGGGCTCCGGCGAGCAGCCGGACGACTGCTACGAGATCGCGGTCGATTCGGTGACCAGCGACGGCAGTGACATCGTCGTCACCGTGACCGAGACCGGACCGACGATCGTCTGCTCCTGCGCACAGGTGACGACGAGTCCGGCCCAGGCTGTGACGGTGGCGCGGGCCGACCAGGTGACGTTCAACAACCTGACCGCCGAGACCTGCAACGACAGCTGAGCCGGGCCGAAGGGAACGGGCAACCACTTCCGGCCCGGTCGCTGCCGGAACCGCGTGCTACCATCCCGCCGACCTGAAGGCGGCCTGACCGTGGAATGAGCCGACCAGCGGCCGGAACGGAGGGAGCGGCACACCATGAGTGACGTAGAGCGCGAGGTCCTCGACCTCGACGTCGTGTTCGTGGGAGCGGGGCCGGCGAGCCTCGCCGGCGCCTACCATCTCGGCAAGCTGATCGAGGCGCACAACTCGTCCGTGCAGGCCGGCAACGGACGACTCGAGCCGGCGATCGCGGTGCTCGAAAAGGGCAAGGAGATCGGCAGTCACGCCATCTCCGGCGCCGTCGTCGATCCTCGGGCCTTTCGCGAGCTGATGCCCCGCAACTGGCGGGAGGCGCCGTTCGAGGGGGCGGTCACTGAAGAGGAGCTCCTGTGGTTCACGCCGGAGCGCGCCTTCAACATGCCGATCCCGCCGATGCTCGAGAACGACGGCAAGTACGTCGCTTCGCTCGGCCGACTGCTCAAATGGATGGCGCCGCAGGTCGAGGACGTGGGGGTCGACATCTTTTGTGAGTTCCCGGCCGCGAAGGTGCTCACCGCGGGCGAAAGGGTGATCGGGGTCCGTACCGGAGACCGCGGCATCGACCACGACGGCAACCGGAAGGCGAACTTCGAGCCGGGGGTCGACATTCACGCTCCGGTCACGGTCCTCGGCGAGGGCCCGCGCGGCACCCTCGCCAAGCAGCTCGAGGGGCAGCTCGGTCTCGCCGAAGAGAGCAACCCTCAGGTCTATGCCATCGGTATCAAGGAGGTGTGGGAGCTCCCTGCCGGTCGGGTCACGCCCGGCAGCGTGATCCACACCATGGGCTGGCCGCTCGACCGTTCGACCTTCGGTGGCGGCTTCGTCTACGGCATGGAGGCCGACCTGCTGATCGTCGGCCTGGTCGTCGGGCTCGACTACCGCAACCCGTGGCTGGATCCGCATGCCGAGTTCCAGCGCTTCAAGACCAACCCGCGGATCGCGGGGATGCTCGAAGGCGGGAAGATGGCCTACTACGGCGCCAAGGCGATTCCCGAGGGCGGATGGTGGTCGATGCCACGCCTTCACGGCGACGGCTTTCTGCTGACCGGCGACTCGGGCGGCTTCCTCAACTCCCAGCGCCTCAAGGGAATCCACCTGGCGATGAAGAGCGGCATGCTCGCCGCGGAGACGATCTTCGACGGTCTCAAGGAGGGGGAGGTGACGAAGGAGCACCTCGCCGGCTACCGCGAGCGTATCGACCGTTCGTGGATCCGCGAAGAGATGTGGCCGGTGCGCAACTTCCACCAGGCGTTCGACAAGGGAATCTTGGGCGGCATGCTCCAGGCGGGTCTGGGCATGCTCACCAACGGCCGCGGCTGGGGGATCTTCGACCGCCTGCCCAGTCACCCGGGCCACGAGCGGATGGTGCGCCTCGACGACCCGGGCAGCCGGGTGGAGCGCCCTGAGCCGGTCACTTTCGACGGCGAGTTGACGTTCGACAAGCTGGCCAACGTCTACAACTCCGGCGCTGCCCACGACGAAGACCAGCCGGCACACCTGGTCGTGCACGACACCGACCTCTGCCTCTACCAGTGCGCGACGCAGTACGGCAATCCGTGCGAGCGCTTCTGCCCCGCCAACGTCTACGAAATGGTGGATGACAAGGAATCCCCCACCGGCCGGCGGCTGCAGATCAACTTCTCGAACTGCGTCCACTGCAAGACCTGCGACATCATGGACCCCTACCAGGTGATCGACTGGGTCACGCCCGAAGGAGGCGGGGGTCCCAACTACTCGAAGATGTAGCAGGGCATCGCGGCGCCGCTCGCCAGCTGGACCGCGAGGCGTTCGAGGTACAGCCGGCGCCAGGTACGTAGTGGGTACGTAGTGCCAGCCGAGTGGTGCGGCTAGTTGGTGCGGGATGGAGTGCAGGCACGGAGTGCCAGCCGAGTAGTCGGCTCTTTGGTGCAAGGATTCGGTCGTCGCTCGCCGTCTCCTTCTGTGGATGTCAAGGAAGCTGCGCTACCTACCCGAAGAAGCTCTCGTAGAGATCACCGTTCGCACGCTGCAGGGCCGCTACCTCCTGCGACCCTCGGCCAAGGCGCGCGATCGCACCATCGGTGTGCTCGCTCGCGCCCAGGCGATGTACGGAATGCGGGTGTGCGGTTTCGTCTATCTATCCAACCACGCCCACCTGTTGTTGAGGCCTACCGACGTCCAGCAGATGGCCGCCTTCATGGGCTACGTGAACTCGAACATCGCCCGCGAGCTGGGGAGGCTGCATGACTGGAGCGAACGCTTCTGGGGCCGTCGATATGCCGGCATCACCGTTCACCAAGGCGTTGAGGACGAAGAGCGTCGGCTGCGCTACCTTCTCGGACAGGGCGTCAAGGAGCGGCTGGTCGCTTCGCCTCGTCACTGGCCTGGGGCCACGAGCACTCACGCTCTGCTGTCAGGCGAGCCTATAGAAGGCGAGTGGATCGACCGCTCTGAGCAGTACCGCGCCCGTCGACGTGGCAGAAGCGATTCCTCCGCTCGCTTCTCCTCGAGGCATCGCCTCGAACTGACGCCGATCCCGTCCTGGGATCACCTCGACAAGCATGAGCGCTGTGAACGGGTACGCGAGATGGTCAGAGCCATCGAGGAAGCGCACGAGGCCACAGGAAGGTCCGTTCTCGGTCGCAGGGCGATCCTCGCGCAGCATCCACACGATAGACCTGAGGTCTTCGAGCGATCGTCTGCACCCCGTTTCCACGCGATTGACGCAAGGATGCGGCGCACTCTCGAGGAGGCGTACCGGTGGTTCGTCCTCGAATACCGGCAAGCTTCAAGAGACTTTCGACGGGGCCTCACGGTCCAGTTCCCCGAGGGGTGCTTCCGCCCAATGAGCTATCAGCCGGCGACGGCGAGAGCGGGATAGTCCGACCCACCGGGCAGCACGCCCACGAGGATCCCCGAGAATCCGGCATCTCGATGCCAAGGCTCGCCGTCTCCCCCGAGTGGCAGGCGCGGCATGGGCTGCGGCATGCCGTCGGACCCGAAACCCAAGCCAGGACCACTCTCTCCAGTGCCTTCCGCCTCTCGCGCAGGGAGCCGCACCTCTAGAACGGGTTCAGAGAAGGCCGGCGGACTTCAAAGCCCTACTTTCCGGACTCTGAGCCATCTCTCCCGGAGTTCTTCGAACTACTCGCCTGGAACCATGCTACGGGTGGTACCCCGGGATGGTCCTTGCCTGAAGGCCCTTCGTCACCAGCTCCACCTCGACCTCGCGGAATCCTTCGGGTCTGGTGTTGGGTGACTGGTAGCCGAGGAGGTACTGCGCCCGCAGTTCGGCTTCGATGCGCTCGTAGGCTTTCTCGATGCCGCTTGCCCGCTGGATGAAGAAGGCGCTGCCACCGGTCGCGGTGGCCAGTTTGCGCAGATGGCGCTCGCTCTCCTTGGCGTGGCGATCGATCGAGGATCCTGAGCTGGTGACCGCGATCGGGTAGACGGCGACCCCGAGTCTCTGGGCGTACTCGATCACCTCGCTGATGCCGAAGTGGCTACGCGAGTCCTGGCCGTCTGTGAGGACGACGATCGCCCGCTTCCCCTTGAGGCCGCCGAAGTAGTAGAGGCTGAAGGCGAGGCTGTCCCACAACGTCGTCTCCCCGACAGCCTCGAGACCCTCGAGCCCCTCGGAGAGTGCCGCAGCGTCGTTCGAGAACGGCACCCGCACTTCCGGCTCGTCGGAGAAGACGATCACCGTCGCGCGGTCCTGCGGCCGCAGCAGGCGCTCGAGGAAGCCGGCCGCCACCTTGCGGGTCTCGCGCAGCTCCTCGATCATCGACAGCGAGGTGTCGAGCAGCAGGCCGAGATGGACCTGGCGGTCGAGTACCCGCTCGAAACGACGCAGCGTCACCGGCTGACCGTCCTCGACGACGACGAACTCCTCGCGCGCCACCCCCTCGACCGGCTTGCGCTTGCGATCGAGCACCGTGGTGTAGAGCTCGACGAAGGAGACCTTCAGATTCTCCGTCCCGAGACGCGAATTGACGAACACCAGATCTTCCGAAGACCGACCGTCCTTCAGGTAGGCGATCGCCCTGACGTACGTGGACTGCCGGAACTCGGGCAGCTCGATCTCGGCGCGCAGACGGAGCCCCTCGACCGAGGCGACCACCTCCTCTTCGAGCAGGAAGTCGACACGCTCGAGCTCGTCGCCGACCGGCAGCGTCACCTCGGCGCGCACCGGTACCGTATCGTCGTAGGTTGTCGTCGGTTGTGGCTCGATCAGCCGCACGGCGAAACGGAACGGCCCGAGATTGATCTCGAGAGAGTCCCGCGCCAGCTCGTTGCGCTCGTGATCGAGCGCGATCGCCGTGACCCTCCGCGGGCGCAGCGCCTCGCCGAGCTGCAACACCACGCTGTAGGGCGGCTGCAGCTTGCTCATCGCCACCTTGCCGTCGAGAAGGAACTCGACCCTCGCGACGCCGGCCCCCTCGACGACGGCGCCGACCCGGAGCGATCCCGTCTGGAGGCCGATCGGCGGCTCGAGGAGGCGGATCGAAGCGTCGCCGGTCGCGGCGGGCTCCCCCGCCGCAAGGAGCGGGAGCGCGACGGCCAGGACCCCGCCGCTGAAAGCCGCCCGCATGGCCCGCGGGCAGGTCAGCCTGAGCTTCTCACACCGCTGCACGGTTCGTTCAACTGCACCAGGACGGCCGTATGTCACTGAATCTACTGCGTTTTCCGGCCACTGCGCTCCTCGACGTAGCTGCGGCTATCTCTCCGGTCCTCGCGACCGGAAGCCTCGTATCTCGAGCAACCTGCGGCCTGCCAGGACACACCGGCGCGAGAGGTTCAGGCTAGCACGGAGAACGCCGGTCCTCCCCGAGGGGAAGGACCGGCTGCGGGATCGTCCTTTGACCCGCTCGGGTCAGCGCTCGATCCCGGGTGCTCCGCCCCCGCCGCCGTCGCGCAGCCGACCGGCGCGCAGCCGGGAAGCGGTTTCGATCAACCGTGCCAACTCACGCGTCTCCGGACTCCCGGAGGCGGCACTCAGCTCACGCGCCGTCGCCGCCAGCAACCCGAGATCGCTCTCGCGAGCCCAGTAGGAACCGCGCAGCACCTCGGCGAACTCGGCGACGACTGCTGCGAGCCGCCAACCTCCGGAAGCCGCGGCGGGCCGTCGCACCAGATCGTCGCGACCCAGCTCCACCGAGTCCTCGACCACGCTGCCGGTCGCCTTCGACCGGTAGCGAAGCCGCATCGTCGCCAGCCGGCCGCGACGAGGCGCGTCGTCTCGCAGCTTGACCTCGTAGAGCGCCGTCACCTGATGCCCGGCGCCGATCTCGCCCGCGTCGACGGCGTCGTTGCGGAAGTCGCGATCGGCGACGTCGCGGTTCTCGTAGCCGAGCAGCCGGTAGCTCTGCACCATCCCCGGCTCGAACTCGACCTGCACCTTGGCGTCGCCGGCGATCGTCTGGAGCGTGCCGGTGAGGTTCTCGACGAACACCCGGCGCGCCTCGTCGAGATCGTCGACGTAGGCGTAGTTGCCGTCGCCTCTGTCGGCGAGCTGCTCCATCAGCACGTCGTTGTAGTTGCCCATGCCGAAACCGACCGTGGTGAGCTCGATCCCCTCATCCGCCTCGCGGCCGATCCGCTCGAGGATCGAGTCCGGCCCGGTGGCGCCGACGTTGGCGACTCCGTCCGAGCACAGAATCACGCGGTTGATCGCCCCCGGCACGAAGGCGCGCCGCGCCTCCCGGTAGCCGAGCACCAGCCCCTCCTCAGCGTTGGTGGCACCGGTCGGCACGAGGCGGTCGATCGCTGCCAGCACCCGCTCGTGGTGGTTGGTCGGCGACAGCAGCACCTGCCCGCTGCTGCCGTAGACTACCAGTCCGACGGCGTCACCACGATCGAGCTGACCGACCAGCAGCCGCAACGCCCGCTTGACGAGTCCGAGTCGGTTCTCGCGGTTCATCGAGCCAGAAACGTCGACGACGAACGTCAGCACCGCCGGCGCGCGCCGCGAGACGTCAATCTCACGTCCCTTGAGAGCGAAGCGCAGCAGCCAGGTGCGAGCGGTCGAGGCGAACGGAGACGGCGCACCCTCGACGACCGCGGCGAAATCGCGCCGCGCCGGCGCCGGGTCGCCGTAGTCGAAGTAGTTGACGAACTCCTCGACCCGGATCGCATCGGCAGGCGGCAGCTCACCGCGCTCGAGATAGCTGCGGGCGACGGTGTAGGAGCCGGTGTCGACGTCGAGAGCGAAGGTCGAAAGCGCGTCGTCCTCGGTATCGATGAACGGGTTGGTGCCGTAGCCCTCGAAGAACATGTCGCCGTAGGGCTGTTCGTTGGGCTCGGCGGTGCCGCCGGTGGAGGGAGCAACCATGTGTGCTACCGGCGGTGCGACCAGATCCGCCGACGGCTCCTCGCGCAGCCTGCGAGCAATGCCGTCGTTCGCCGTGAGCGGTGCGACTCGCTTGGGCTTGGGCGGCTCCACGGTCGAGGAGTTCCTCTCGTCAAGCAACGGACTCTCCGAAGTCACCGTGATCGTCTCCTCGACCTCCGGAGGCATCGACGCGTCGAGCCTCGTCTTGCGTTCCTCGGCCACCTTGACCTTCGGGTACTCGACCTTCGACATGCCTCCGAGTTCGGCCGAGACGCTGTGCTCACCCGCCTGTACGTCATCGAACTCGACCCTGCCCTCGGCATCGGAGACCTCGACACGGGTTTCGCCGTCGGCGTCGAGGACTACCGTCGCTCCCGGCAGCGGCGAGCCGTCCTGCGAGCGCACCCTCATCTCGAGCGAGCCGCGCGCAGCCTCTTCCTGCGGGGCCGGGGCAACCTGAGCCGCAGCCGAAGGAGGGGGGTCCGGAGAGAGATAGCCGAGACTCTGGAGCTCGGACCTGAGTTGGTGATCCGAGACCACCGGTTCCGGCGGCTTCGCCTCTTCCCTACCCGGAAGAGAAACCTCGCGGCCCTGAGACGGATCGCCGAGCTCGACGGACGTCGCAGCACCCGACTCCCTCTCACCTGACGTCCTCTCACCCTGCCCGCTCGCTTCCGGCACCGTCGCAGCTCCCAGCTCGGCCTCCGGGACCGCCGGCTGGTCCAACGCCGGCCCCTCGACCTTCACCCGGTAGGCGATCGACGCTCCCACGGCGGCGATCGCCAGCGACGCCGCCAGCAGTCTCCAATGGCGGAAACCACCACCGTCGCCATTCTCGTTCACGGGCTCCGGCAGGTGATCGTCGATTTCCTGCCGGATCGCCTCCAGCAGCCCTTCCGGTGGCTCCGGCGCAGTGAAGCGCTCGAGCCGCTCTTCCATCTCCTGTGTCCGGCGCTCGTCCGGCACGTTGTCTTCCATACGGGTCATCTCTGATCCTCCAGCGCCACGGTGAGCAATCCGAGCGCCTTCTTCAGGCGCTTGCGCACCGCCACCTCGCTCACGTCCTGTACCCGGGCGATCTCGCGCACCGGCACCTCGCCCCAGTAACGGGCGGTGACGGCGAAGGCGAGTTCCTCCGGCAGCGTGGTGAGGGCACGGCGCACGGCGGCTTCCTCCTCGCGGCGGCGTAGCGTGTCTTCGGGGGGTTCGTGCGGATCGGAGAGTCGCTCCGCCTGCCTCTCGTCGAGCGGCGTCATCCGCTGCGGCCGCCGGACATGGTTGAGATAGGTCGTGTAGGCGATCCGGTAGAGCCAGCTCGCGAAGGCGCTCCTGCCGCGGAAGTCCGGTAGGGCGGCCCAGGCCTTGCGATAGGTCTCCTGCGTCAGGTCGGTGGCGAGGTCCGGATCCCCGCTCAATTTGACGAGGGAGGCGTAGACGAGCCGGTAGGTGCACGCTGCCAGCTCTTCTGCGGCGTTTCGGTCGCCCTGCGCCGCCCGCGGCCAGAGAGCTTCGGCACGATCGGGGCTCATGGCCGCTGGGGCGTCTGTCGTTGGGGACGGCAAGGCGGTTGCGCTCTCCATGTACCAGTTAGACACACTTCACCGGGAAACCGAAACCGGTCCGATCGAAATCCCGAGCCGCCGAGCCCCCATGAGCACCTGCCGCGATGGCGGCTAGGATTGACGCCTCGCAGCCGTAGCCGAGACCTGCTGCCGGTCGGACCTCCTATCGGCCGCCGAACGACCAACCCAGCTCCGTGAGAGACGATCGCCGAAGGCCCGGACCCCGCCCCCGCTCGAGGGATGACGACGCCCCCTCGAAGCGGAGAGGAATCGGCCGATGAAACTCCGCTTTCTCGTTCTTCTCACCGCTGTCGGCGCGGCCGCCTTCGTACTCGGGCTCTTCGCCCGCGACTCTCCCAGGAGCCCCGGGCACCGTCCGACCGGGGACAGTTCAAACCCGGAGATTGGTCGGGGCGGCGCTCCCGTCAGCGATCCGCGAGGCCAACGGCAGCGAGGTCGCTTCCGATCAGCCCGACGCGACGGAAGCGAGGAGGGCGCCTTCGACTTCGAAGCCGCCGCCGAAGAACTGCGCAACCTCGGCTATCTGGCCGGATCGAACGAGGCTCCCGAACTCGTCGGCGTCACGGCGTGGGATCCGAAGCGCGCCTGGGACGGCCTCAACCTCGTCGTCGACGGACACGCTCCCGAGGCGCGGCTGATCGACATGGCGGGTACCGTCCTCCACACCTGGCGCTATCCGTTCGAGCGCGCTTTCGGCGAGATCGACCGCAGCGAGCGCTCGATCACGAAGCCGGAGGTTCACATGTGGCGGCGGGTGGCGCTCGCCGGGGACGGCAGCCTGTTCGCGATCTACGAGGGGCAGGGGGTCATCAAGATCGATCGGGGCTCGAAGCTCCTCTGGAAGTACCCGCGCGCCCATCACGACCTCGAGATCCAACCCGACGGCCGGCTCTTCGTCCTGACACGCGAGGTGGCGCTCGACCCGAGGGTCCACGAGACGAAGCCGGTCCTGCTCGACGCGGTGACCGTCCTCTCCCCGGACGGCGAGCTGCTGCGCGAGATCCCGATTCTCGACGCGATCCGGCGGTCCGACTTCCGGCGACTCGAGGTGCTGATGCCGCCGCACGGCGATCTGCTTCACAACAACACCCTCGAAGTGCTGGACGGTCGCCTCGGCACCACGCTCCCGGCGTTCCGGAAGGGCAACGTGCTGTTGTCGATGCACCGGATCCACACCATCGCCGTGCTCGACGTCGAGCGCGAGGCGATCGTCTGGGCGCTCACCGGGCTGACCGCCAGGCAGCACGACCCGAAGATCCTCGACGACGGGCGGATGCTCGTCTTCGACAACAACCCGGGGCCCGAGGAGACCTCGAGGGTCCTCGAGATCGACCCGAACACCCAGCAGGTCCATTGGAGCTACGAGCAACCCGACGGCGGCTTCTATTCGCGCACCTGCGGCGCCGCGCAGCGGCTCGCCAACGGCAACACTCTGATCACCGAAACCGACTACGGACGGGCGTTCGAAGTCACGACGACCGGCGAGATCGTCTGGGAGTACCTCACACCCAACCGCGCCGGCGAGAGCGACGAGTTGATCGCCTCGCTGTTCGAGGTCATCCGGCTCGAGCCTTCCGCCGTCGCCTCGTGGCTGGACGTCTCACGCTACGCTCCGGACGAGAGCGATCCGTGACAGGCGATCGAGCTAGCATGCGCCCATGAGAGTCCCCGTAGCCTTCCGGTTCGCCCTCCTGTGCAGCCTCGCCGTCGCGCTGCCGGCACAGCTCGCAGCACAGCCCTCCGAGCTCACCTTCGACGTCCTGTTCGCCGACGGCGCGGGCGGTTCCGTGCCCGGTCAGCTCACCTGGTCCGAGGACGGTTCTCAACTCAGCTACACCTGGGACGGCGGCGACGGCGAGGCGTTCACCGTGTGGGACGCCGGCAGCGGCGAGGCCCGGACCCCACCGGCGCTGGCCGGCCTCGAGGTGTCCGAGCATCGCTGGTCGCCCGACGGCCGCTCGCTCCTCGTCGAGTTGGAAGAAGGTTGGCGATACCTGGCGCGAGTCATGGAGGAGGAGGCCTCTCCGACCGACCTGACGGAGATGGGCGACGTCGAAGACCCCAAGTTCTCCCCGGACGGCAGCCGGGTCGCGTTCGTCCGCGACGACGATCTCCACGTCGTCGATCTCGCGAGCGGCGTCGAGCGCCGGCTCACCCACGGCGGCGGAGACGGCACGATCCTTCACGGCAAGACCGACTGGGTCTACTGGGAAGAGCTCTGGGGGCGCGATTCGACCGGTTTCTGGTGGTCGCCCGACGGCACCCGGATCGCCTACTACCGCTTCGACGAGACGCCGGTGCCGACCTACCCGATGGTCGACTACTCCGACCCGGCTCCAACGGTCACCGACCAGCGCTACCCCAAGGCGGGTGATCCGTTGCCGATCGTGTCGGTCGGGGTGCTCGATCTCGCGAGCGGAGCGACCCGCTGGCTCGCCCTCGCAGCTCCCGAGGACCATTACTTCGCACGCGTGGAATGGACGCCGGCGGGAGACGCCGTCGTCGTCCAACAGCTCAACCGCGAGCAGACGCGACTCGACCTCCTTCGGTGCGACCCGGCGACGGGAGGATGTACCCCCTGGATGAGCGAGGAGTGGCCGACCTGGATCAACCTGCACGACGACTTCCGCTGGCTGGCGGACGGCGGTTTCCTGTGGAGCTCCGAGAAGAGCGGCTTCCGCGCCCTCTATCTGTACGGCTCCGACGGCAGCGAGCGACTTCGTCTGACGCCCGAAGGGCTGTCGGTCGGCGCGGTCCGCGCCTTCTCCGAGGAGCGGGGCACCGTGCTCTTCGATGCCTTCGACACCGGCGAGCTCGGGGCTGTCGACCGACACGTCTACCGCCAGGCCCTCGACGGATCCCTCCCGGTTCGGCTGACCGAGCCGAGCGGCACCCACACGGCGCGGGGTGGCGACGGCGGGCTGTGGGTGCACACCTGGAGCGACATCGACACGCCGCGACGAGTCGCGATCCGCGACCTCGAAGGAGAGGTCGTCGCCGAGCTGCCGTCGACCGCGCCCCCGGAGTTCGACGCCGCCGGGCTCCCCTCCTGGCGGTTCCTGACGATTCCGGGCCCCGACGGCACTCGTCTGCCGGCGGCGTTGCTCGAGCCGAGAGACCTGGATCCGACACGGCGCTACCCGGTCGTGATGTACCACTACGGCTGCCCCGCCTCCCAGGTGGTGCGAAACGCATGGGGCAGTCGCGGCCGCGGCCTGTGGCACAAGATGATGGCCGAGCGCGGCTACGCGGTGCTGATGGTCGACAACCTCGGCTCGACCTTCTTCGGCAAGCACGGCGAAGACCGCGCCCATCGCTCGTTCGGCCCCGGCAACGTGGCCGCGCAGGTGGCCGGAGTGGACTACCTGAGGAGCCTGCCATGGGTCGACGCCGAAAGGATCGGCCTGTGGGGATGGTCGGGGGGCGGCTACAACACCCTCTACGCCCTGACGCACGCTCCCGGCACCTGGGCGGCCGGCGTCGCCGGGGCGCCGGTCTCCGACTGGCACTACTACGACGCGATCTGGACCGAGCGCTACATGGACACGCCGCAATCGAACCCGGACGGATACGACAGCTCGTCAGCCGTCGATGCGGCCGCCGACCTCGAGGACGCCCTTCTGATCGTCCACGGCACCGCCGACGACAACGTTCATCCCCACAACACCTTCGCCATGTCCGCCGCCCTGATCGCCGCCGGCAGGCCGTTCGAGCAGGCGATCCACCCCGGCCAGAAGCACGGCTTCCGCGGTGACGACTCGAGGCACTTCTACGAGCGGATGACGGAGTTCTTCGACCGTCACCTCGCACCCCCGGGTTCAACCGAAGAAGAGCCTCGAGTCGAATCGGCCGGACCTCGCGGGTAGCTCACCCTGCTTCGCCCCCCCACTCTCGAGCGGATGCTCGACGCCCCCGCCGGCGAGGCCGGCCGCTCGTGGCGCTGGCACGTCCTGATCCTGACGGCACTCGTCGTCGGCATCTACTTCCTCCGCCTGACCGAGCTGCCGGTGATGGGCGAGGAGGGTCGCCGCGCCCGGGGAGCGATCAACATGCTCGAGCGCGGCGACTGGGCGGTGCTCAAACAGCAGGGGCTGGTATTTCCCGATCGTCCGCCGATGACCAACTGGCTGATCGCACTGGGAACGATGGTGCGAGGGGAAGCGGACGCGATCGCGATCCGGCTGCCGAGCGTGCTGGCGGTGCTGGCGACGACGCTGCTGCTCTACTGGGTCGGCTCGCGGGTAGCGAATCGCGGTGTCGGCCTGATGGCGGGCGCCATCTTCCCGACGCTCGCCCAGGTGATGCAGCTCGGCAGGTTCGGCGAGTCCGAAGCGGTGTTCACTCTCTTCGTCGGCGGCTCGCTGCTGGTCTGGTATCGGGCCTTCGCGAGCGGCCGTGCGCCCGCCTGGGGTTGGATCCCGGGATATGCCCTCGCAGCGCTCGGTGCTCTGGTCAAGGGGCTGCAGGCGCCGGTCTACTTCGCCGCCCCGACGGTCCTCTATCTGCTGTGGAAGCGCGACTGGCACTGGCTCTTCGGCCGTGCCCACCTCGCCGGCCTCGCAACCTTCGCAGCCGTCGTAGGGGCGTGGCAGTTCCCCTATGCCCTGGCCACCGACCGGGAGAGTGTCGTCGAGACCTGGTTCGGGGTGATCGGGCCACGCCTGGGATTCGGCGGCCTCGTCGAGCACCTCGTCAACTTCCCGCTCGAAACACTCGGCTGCCTCGCCCCGTGGTCGCTCTTCCTGGTGGCGCTCTTCGATCGCGACCTCCGGCGCTCGCTCCTGGAGCGGCAGCCCGCCTTCGCCTTCGCCGTCTGCTGCGTGCTGGTCACTTATCCGTCGGTCTGGTGGTCGGTCGGCGCCAAGGGGCGCTACTACATGCCGCTCTACCCGCTCGTCGCACTGCTGATCGCGCTGACCCTCGGCGCTCTCACCGCGACACCAGCCGGCCGGCTCGCGGCGCGAGTCCGGACCACCGTCCTCCACGCGCCGCTATGGCTGGCCGTCTTCGCCGTTACCGCCATGGTCGCCGGAAAGACGGTCCTGCCCATTCCGCAGCTCGACGTCCCCTGGCCGTGGATCGTCGCCGGCCTCGTCGTCGGATGGTTGGCCTGGACAACCTTCCGGGGCGGCCGTACGGCTCTGCTCGGCGGTGAGTCCGCTCCGATGCCGGCGATCGTGCTGGCGCTCGCAGCCGTCCTCGGCCTGACCCACACGACACTGTGGATGGCCTCGTTCGGCCACGCGCGCTATGACGTCGGTCCCGAAGTCCTCGCGCTGCGCGAGCGGCTCGACCAGCCGCAACGGCTCGTCAGCTTCGGTCCCATCGACTCCCGCTTCACCTATCCCTACCGTGACTTCGTTCCGGAGTTGCCCTGGCCCGGGTCGGTCGAAGACGTACCCGCCGAACTCGCCGTCTTCGCCTTCGACGTCCGTCCCACAGACACGGCGGAGGCGCGGGAGAACTGGCGCGGCATGAAGATGTGGCACACCTCGGGGGTCCTGCCGTTCCGCTGGCGTGAAGTCGGTCGCGTCAACGTCAGCGGCAAACGCTTCGAGAGCCCGCCGAGCGTTCAGGTGGTGATCGGCGTCGCCGAGCGCGACGCCCGAGGCCGGCTCATCCCGCGGGGCGACGTCGCCCCGCCGCCGACCAGCGGAAGCGGTAAAGACGGACGAGGTGACGCAGATAGCGCCACTGCTCTCCCAGGTTGAGCTTGCTCCTCCCGGCGTGCCGGTTGGCGAAACGGATCGGCACTTCCCCGACCGAACGCACCCGGCACTTGACCATCAACTCGAGGCCGATCTTGAAGCCGATCGGGTCGAGCGGCGCCGCTCCGTCGAGCAGCGAGGCCCGGAAAGCGATGAAGCCCGCCATCGGATCGCGGGCATCGGTGAGCGGCCGGGCGAGGACGGTGGCGACCCAACTGTTGAAGGCGCGCAGAGCACCCCAGTCCTCGTCGGTCGAACCTCCTTCGACGTAGCGCGAGCCGATCACGAAGTCGTGGTGCTCGAGCGCCGCCACGAGGTCGGGCACACTCTCCGGAGGGTGGCTCAGGTCGGCGTCCATGACGACGATCATCGATCCACGCGCGTTGGCGATCCCGTCGATCACGGCAGGTGACAGGCCGCGGTCCGAGGTGCGCACGACCAGCTCGACCCACTCGGGAGCGTCGCGCGCCCACTCGACCGTTCCGTCGCGGCTGTCGTCGTCCATGACCCACAGCTCCAGATCCGGGAGAGCCCGATCCCGGACCGACGCCAGCCGCTCGACGAGCAGCGGCAGGTTCTGCGCCTCCCGGTAGGTGGGAACCACCACCGAGACTCCGCTGCCGGTCGCGGTCACGACTCGAAGCTCAGGCTTCGTCGGGGAGCTTCATCCCCATGACGTGGTAGCCGGAGTCGACATAGACCACTTCGCCGGTGATCCCGGCCGCCAGCGGGGACAGAAGGAACAAGCCGAGGTTGCCGACGTCCTCCTGCTCGACGTTGCGACCCAGCGGCGCCGTCTCGCTGAACTCCTTGTACATGCTCATGAAGCCCGGGATCGAGCGCGCGGCGACCGTCTTCACCGGGCCTGCCGACACACCGTTGACCCGGACCCCCACCTTCCCCAGATCGTAGGCGAGGTAGCGCACGCTCGCCTCGAGAGCGCTCTTCGCGATGCCCATGACGTTGTACTTCGGCACCACCTTCTCGGCGGCGTAGTAGGTGAGCGTGACGATGCCCGCGCCTGGCGTCAGCAACGGCTCGGCGTGCCGGGCGACGGCGACCAGGGAGAAGGCGGAGATGTCGAGCGCGGTGCGCCAATCGTCGCGACTGGTGTCGATGTATCGCCCCAGCATCGCCTCGCGCGGCGCGAAGGCGATCGCGTGAACGACACCGTCGAGGCTCCCCCACTCGGTGGCGAGGGCGCCGAACATCCGATCGAGATCCTCCTCGACCGTGACGTCGACCTCGAAGAGCCGGACGCCCTCCATGTCGGCCGTCAACTTCTCGACCGAGTCGCGGAGGCGCTCCCCCTGGTAGCTGAAGGCGAGAGTCGCTCCGGCGGCATGCAGCCGCTCGGCGATCGCCCAGCCGAGACTGAACTTGTTCGTCACGCCCATCACCAGGACGCGCTTGCCCGACATGTCGAACTCAACCATGACGCGCTATCCTACTGCGCGGCTTCGCGAAAACCAGTCCACCCGGCACGACTCTTTCGCCGGAATCGCCGACCGTCACCGGAGGCTGCTCCTTGGGCCGCTATCTGAGCTTCCCGATCCTCGTCGCCATCAAGCTGCTGTCGATGTTCTTCTACCGGCTCGACGGTGGCGGCGTCGACGGCGGGCCGATCCCGGGAAGGCCGTGGCGTCAGGTGCGGCTGATCTGCTTCCTCAACCACACCAGCCTCTACGAGCCGATCTTCGCCGCGGTGGTGCCGTTCCGATTCCTGTGGGAGATCGCCTCGCGGGCGGTCGTGCCGGTGGCCGCCAAGACGCTGGAACGCCCGCTCGTCGGCTTCTTCTTCAAGCTGCTCATTCCGCACCCGGTCTCGATCTCGCGGGCACCCGACCACACCTGGGAAGCGGTGCTCAACAGCATCGACGCCGACTCGCTGGTGATCATCCTGCCGGAGGGCCGCATGCGACGCGCCACCGGCCTGGACCTCGCCGGCAAGCCGATGACGGCACGCGGCGGCGTCGCCGACATCCTGAGAACGATCGACGACGGCAAGATGCTGATGGCCTACAGCGGCGGCCTGCACCACGTTCAGATTCCCGGTCAGCGCCTGCCGCGGGTCTTTCGCCGGCTGCGAATGCGCTTCGAGCTGCTCGACATCGCGACCTATCGCGAGCAGATGACGGCGCTCGCCGAAGGGGGCGACGGGGGCTTCAAGAACGCCGTCAAGAAGGATCTCGATCGGCGTCGTGACGAGCTGTCACCCTGGACCCCGGAGACCACGCGGCAGCCGTCCGAAGCGGACCTCGCAGCGGCCGCCTCCGAGCGGTCCGCCAACCCCTCCTGACACCCCCGACGAGCCTCCCCGGGAGGGTTCCGGGCGTCTTGGCGCTGTGGCAGAATCCGCGCCATGGACAACACCGCCGAGCTGTCGAAAACCGCCGCCTTCGTCGCGCTCGAGGACGCCTCCGGCGCCCACAACTATCACCCCCTCGACGTCGTCATCGAGCGTGCAGAGGGGGTCTGGGTCTGGGATGTCGACGGCAACCGATATATGGATTGCCTCGCCGCCTACTCCGCGGTCAATCAGGGCCACTGCCACCCGCGGATCGTCGAGGCGCTGGTCGAGCAGAGCCGCAAGGTCGCGCTGACCTCGCGCGCCTTCCGCAACGACCAGCTCGGACCGTTCTACCAGGAGCTCGCCGAGCTCACCGGCTTCGACAAGGTGCTGCCGATGAACACCGGCGCCGAGGCGGTGGAAACCGCCATCAAGGCGGCCCGGAAGTGGGCCTACAAGGTCAAGGGTGTGAGCGAGGGAGAGGCGGAGATCGTCGTCTTCAGCGACAACTTCCACGGTCGCACGACGACCATCGTCGGCTTCTCGACAGACGACCAGTACAAGGACGGCTTCGGCCCGTTCACCCCGGGCTTCAGGGTCGTGCCATACGGCGACTCCGATGCGGTGGCGGCCGCGGTCGGGCCGAACACGGCGGCGATCCTCGTCGAGCCGATCCAGGGAGAAGCGGGGATCATCATCCCGCCGGACGGCTTCCTGCGACGGCTCCGTGAGATCTGCGACAAGGCCGACTGCCTGCTCTTGGCGGACGAGATTCAGTCAGGGCTCGGCCGCACCGGTCGCATGTGGGCCTACGAGCACGAGGGAGTCCGCCCAGACATGATCATCATGGGCAAGGCGCTCTCGGGTGGCCTCTATCCGGTGTCGGCGGTCGTCGCCGACGACGACGTGATGGGAGTGTTCCACCCCGGTGACCACGGTTCGACCTACGGCGGCAACCCGGTCGCGGCGGCTGTCGCGCGCACCGCGCTGGCCGTGCTCGTCGACGAGGATCTGGTCGACAACTCCGCCGCGCTCGGCGCCTACGCCCTCGACCGGCTGCGCAACCTCGATTCGCCGCACGTCGCCGAGGTGCGAGGACGCGGTCTGTGGATCGGCATCGAGCTTCGGCCCGAGGCCGGAGGCGCGCGACGCTTCTGCGAGGCGCTCCAGGGGATGGGGGTCTTGTGCAAGGAGACCCACGAGCACGTCATCCGGGTCGCACCACCCCTCGTCATCAGCCGCGAAGAACTCGACTGGGCGATCGAGAGGATCGAACGCGCCCTTTCGGTCGCCTGACCCGACCCCCGGTTGCCGGGCAGTGCCCTGCCCTACCAGTCGACTTCGAGCTTCAGGTTGCGCCCCTCGGCATCGCGATAGACGACGTGGCCGTGGATGCGACCGTGAAGGTAGAGCGCCCGTAGCGTGTCGAGGTCGTCGAGCCGTGCCTGGTCAATGCGGGCGAACTCCCCGGCTTCGCGCCACTGACGGACCTCGAAAGCGCGCGCGACGAGTCGCCGACCCAGTGTGTGCTGCGCGAGGTGACTGAGCGACAGGGGCTCCCCGAGTGACTTCGTGACGGCCGCCTGCAAGTCGGTCCAGGCGTCGCGGCCGACTCCGGCAGGGACAGCTTCGCCGAAGCCGACAACCCGGGCTTCATCGTCGCCGCCGATTGCCGAGGCTGCCAGCTCCTCGGGATCGACGAGAATCGAGATGCCGGATTCGAGGTAATGGACGGCGACGCTCTCCCCCTCGCCGCCGACGGCATGAACGAGGAGGGTCGCCCCGGGCCGGGGCTCCTTCTTCGACGCCTCGACCTTCTCCCGCAGCTCGACCGCCGGCGCTTCGACCCACTCGGCGACCGGATCGTTCAACCCGCGCAGGAGCCTCACCAGCCGCATCGCTCCCGACTTGTCGAGCGGTCGGTTGCCGTTGCCGCACTTCGGCGACTGAATGCACAGCGGGCAGCCGCGTTCACACTCGCACTCCTGCAGCAACTCGAGCACGCGATCGAGCAGGCCGGGAAGCTGCTCGTAAGTGCGCTCGGCGATCCCCACCCCTCCGGCGTGGCCGTCGTAGATGAACACCGCTCCCGAGGAAAGCTGTGGATGGTCGGGAAGAGAGATACCGCCGATGTCGCCGCGATCGCACACCGCCAGCACCGGCATCAGCGAGATCGAGGCGTGCTCCGCCGCGTGCAACGCCCCCATGAAGTCCTCCTCCACCGCCTCCAGCGACAGGCGGATCGCCGCTGGAGCCCACCACCAAAGGCCGACGGTCTCCATCCGGCTGGGCGGGAGCTCGAGCTCGTGAACGTCGATCGACTCTCTGCTGCTGATCCGCTTGCGCTCGTAGCCGATCACCCACTCGGTCACCCGCAGCCGTCCGACGGCGGAGCGCAGACGGCCGTCGTTGCGCTCGTCGATCACCTCGAGAATCTCGGTCTCCTTGCGGGTGCGAGGCGTCGTGAAGTAGTCCACCTCGACCGCTTCGACGAATACCTGGCGCGCTTCGAGATCGAGTTGGCGAACGAGGTACTGCTCGCCCGCGTGCAGGTAGATCGCTCCCGGATGACACTCGTGAAGCACCCTGCCGCCATCGACGGTGCCCACGAGCCTGCCGCTGCCGACTTCGAGAATCGCGGTCCGGCCTCCCCCGCCCCGCAGGTGGACGCCATGGTGCGGGCGCGACCGCCGCGCATGCAGCTCGCCGCCATCCTCGCTCTCGGCGAGCTCTCCCGAGCCCAGGAGTGCCTCGAGCGCTTCCGGGTGCCGAGCGAGGTAGGCGCCGTCCTCCGCCCTCGACAGCGGCCGCTCGGCGGCGGCGCACAGCAGATGGGAACGGGCCACCGGCTGATTGCGCGGGTCGAGCAGCAGCTCTTCGCAAGGCCGGCCGACGAACAGATCGGGATGTTCCAGCAGGTACTGATCGAGCGCGTCGGGCAGCGCGACGAGCGCGGTCAGCGACTCGCGCCCCTGCCTGCCCGCCCGACCGGAGCGCTGCCAGGTCGCCATCACGCTTCCGGGAAAGCCGACGAGGATGCAGGCGTCGAGCCCGCCGACGTCGATGCCCATCTCGAGCGCCGAAGTCGCGATCACGGCGTCGAGCTCGCCGTCGAAGAGCCGCCGCTCGATCTCGCGCCGCTCCTCGGGCAGGAAGCCGGACCGATAGCAGGCGACCCTCTTTGCAACGTCGGGCGCCTGCTCACGCAGCCACGCGAAAAGCAGCTCCGTGATCCGGCGAGCCTTGGTGAAGACGATGGTCTTGAGTCCTTCGCCGAGCAGCCGGGTCAGCAGGTCGAGTGTCGTCGTGTACGGGCTCGTCGCCGGCTGAAGGAGGAGCAGGTGACGGTCACGGCGAGGCGCGCCCGACTCCGAAACCCAATCGAATTCGGCGCCGGAGAGGAGACCGGCGAACTCCCCGGCGTTGGCGGCGGTCGCCGAGGAGGCGACGATGGAGGGACTGGAGCCGAGCGCCCGGCAGATTCGCTCCAACCTCTTCAGAACGTGATGGAAATGGCTACCGAAGATTCCGCGATAGCTGTGAAGCTCGTCGAGCACGACCCACTGGAGGTCTCGCAGGAAGGTCGCCCATTCGGCCCAGCGGGCCAGGATGCCGAGGTGGAGCATGTCCGGATTGGTGATCAGCACACGGGGCGGCACACTGAGAACGCGCTGCCGATCCTCGCGCGGCGTATCGCCGTCGAATACGGCCGCTGGAGCGGCGATGCCGGCGGCGGTGGCGAGCTGCTCGAACTTTCCCAGCTGATCCCGGCCGAGCGCCTTGAGCGGGAACAGGAACAGGGCTCTACCCGGCCGGCCGGCGGCCGCCGCCTCGAGCACCGGGAGCTGGAAGACGAGCGACTTGCCGGAAGCGGTCGGAGTCGTAACGAGCACGTTGTCGCCGCGGCGCGCAGCCTCGATCGCACGCACCTGGTGGGACCATAGAGCTCCGATCCCGGAGCGCTCGAGAGCCGCCGAGAGTCCGGCCGGAGGGGGCGGCTCCAGCACCTCGAGCCGGCGCTGGGCTCCCGGCAGGACGGTGCGACCGACGATCTGGGAGGCGAAGCCGGCATCGCTCTCGAGACCGCTCAGCAGATCGGCGACACCGCGGCTCGACATGACGGGATGTTACCGCCGCAAGATCGCCGATCTCTCACCGAAGCTCGATGGTAGGGTCGCGCTCCGGTCGCCGCGGCGCGACCGCCATCCGACTCGAACAGGAGGAATCAAGACATGCCCGTACGCAGTGCCAGTGCCGTCTGGGAGGGCGACCTCAAGGGCGGCGGAGGAACGATGAAGCTCGGGAGCGGGGCCTACGAGGGCAAGTACTCGTTCGGCTCGCGCTTCGAAGACAACCCCGGCACCAATCCTGAGGAGCTGATCGCGGCGGCGCACGCCGGCTGCTTCTCGATGGCCCTGACGGCGGCACTCGGCCGCGCGGGCTACGACTCGCACTCGGTCTCGACGTCAGCCAGGGCCCATCTCGAGATCACCGACGCCGGTCCGACGATCACCCGCATCGAGCTCGCGTGTGAAGCCTCGGTCGCGGGTATCGACGAGGCCGACTTCCAGGAACAGGCGGCCGGGGCGAAGGCCAACTGCCCGGTGTCGAAGGCGCTGGCCGGAGTCGAGATCGAGCTCGACGCCCGTCTGGTGTAACTCGTCTCAATGAAGAGGTCGAGCGTGTCCGCCGGATTCGCGGGCAGCGTAGCGGACGCCGAGCGGACCGCCCGACCCTCATGAGGCCCTCCGTCCGCAGCCCGCTCGTCCTGTGGCTGGCGACGCTCGTCGCCGGCGTCGCCCTCGGCGCGCTGTTGCACCGCCCGCCGCCGGTTGCGTCCGCCGATGCGCCGGCCACGACGTTCTCCGCCGAGCGGGCGATGAGAGTGGTCGAAGCGCTCGCCCGGGAGAGCCGCCCGGTCGGTTCGGCCGCTCATGACCGCGCGCGGGACTTTGTCGTCTCGGAGCTCGAGCAGCTCGGCTTCGAGGTGGAGATCCAGCGACTGCCGTGGCGCGTCGACCGCGGCTCGTCGCAACGGGTGATCCGGGTCGAGAACGTCGTCGCACGGCTCGCTGGCTCGTCGGGAGAACGGGCCCTCCTCCTGATGGCGCACTACGACTCCCAGCCTCAGACCTTCGGCGCCGGCGACGACGCCTCGGGCGTCGCGGTCATCCTCGAAGCGGTCCGCGCACGGCTCGCCGCCGGGCCGCTCGAGCAGGACCTGGTGGTCGCGATCACCGATGCCGAGGAGATCGGTCTCGTCGGCGCGCGCGCCTTCGTCGAACGCCACCGCTGGTACCGCGGTGCCGATCTCGTTCTCAACTTCGAAGCGAGAGGCCGGCGTGGTGTGGCGATCCTGTTCGAGACGACTGCCGGATCGCTCGACCTGATCGACGCCTTCGGCCGCCTGGCCCCCTATCCGACCGCCAACTCCCTCGCCTGGGAGGTGTACCGCCGGATGCCGAACGACACCGACTTCTCGATCGTCAAGCGCGCCGGCGGCCGCGGGCTCAACTTCGCCTTCATCGGCGGACACACCGCCTACCACAGCGCCCTCGACCACCCCGATCTCCTCGATCGTCGCACCGTGCAGCAGGAGGGAGCCAACGCCCTCGCTCTCCTCACGGCCTTCGACCGCGGCGAACTGCCGGGGGTCTCTGCCGCGAACGGCGTCTACTTCAATCCGATCGGCATCCGGTGGCTCGTCGTCTGGCACGAGAGGTCAGCCGGACGGCTCGCCTGGCTGCTGCTGCTGGCCGGACTCGTCGTCGTCGGAATCGAGCTCCGCGCCGGGGAAACCACTGCTGGAAGAGCGGTCCTCCTCTGGGGAAGGCTGCTCCTCGCCATCGTCCTCGCTGCCGGCGCCAGCTACCTGATCTGGCGCCTCGTCACGTTGTTCTCCGGCGGCGCGCTCCCGACGCCTCACGGAGTCCCGCACCTGGAGGGGCTGACGACGCTCGGCTTCGCGCTCGTCGCGGCCGCGGCCGTTGCGCTGATGGCCGGTAGCACTCCCGACGAGCGCCCCTCGCTGGCGGCACTGGGGCTCTTCTGGTCGCTGCTGTCGGTGGTGGTGGGCAGCGTCGCCCCGGGGGCCACCTTCCTGACTCTCGTACCGGCGATGGTCCTGACCGCAGCGGCCGTGGCCTGCCGGCTCGGACCGCGCGCAGGAAGCTTCGGGCTCGCCGCCGCCCTCGGAATCCTCGGCGCCTTCTGGACGCCGATCCTGGGGCTCGTCCTGTCGGCTCTGACCGTCCACCTCGCCGCCGCCGTCGCGGTGCTCTTCGCGCTGGCACTTTCGCCCCTTCTGGCGGTTTTCCAGGGGACGCGGCGGCTGGTGTGGGCAGTGGGCCTGCTGCTGTGCGGCGGCGTCGCCCTGACGGCAGTCGTCTTCTCGGCGGGCAGCGCCGAGCGGCCGCGCTCCGCCACCCTGTGGCACCTGACGGACTCGGCCGGCAAAGCGAGCTGGGACAGCTTCGACGGACGGGTTGGAGTTGGAGAATCCTGGGCCGACGCCACTTCGCCCGAGGCGCTCGGCGCACGGCCGATCCTCCGCAATGGGGAAGCGCCCGATCTCGGACTGCCGTCCCCCATGGCAACCCTCGAGGCGGACGAAGCCGTGGCCGGCGGGCGCCGGCTGAGCGTGCGACTCGCATCACCGCGGGGCGCCGAACTGATGAGGGCGGTGCTCCGCTCCGACGGCGAGATCACGACCTGCGACATCGACGGCGCCGGATGCGAGGTCGCTCCGGAGGGCGAGCTCCGGCTGCTGCACGTGGGTGCCGACGAAACCGGCTTCCTCGTCACGCTCGAGGTCGCCGCCGCGACCGTCCTCGATGTCGAGCTGCTCGACCAGTCCTGGGGCCTCCCGGCCGGCGCTGCCCGACTCCCGACGGGCACCATCGTCACCCCGAGCTGGTGGTCGCACTCGACCATGGTCGCCGCCAGCGAGACGCTCGCGATCGGAGCTGTTGGTGCAGATCAGGGCTCGGGCAACGACAGCCGGCTCTCTCCGCAGTAGACGTTGGCCCGGAGCCCTCGCAGAAAACCGACGAGGGTCATCCCTACCTCACGCGCGAGATCGACCGCCAGCGAGCTGGGAGCGCCGACTGCAGCCAGAATCGGCATGCCGGCGAGGGCGGCCTTCTGGACGAGCTCGAAACTCGCCCGGCCGCTCACCATCAGCAGGCCGTCGTCCGCCGGGAGTGCTCCCTTCTCGAGCAGAGCGCCGACGACCTTGTCGACGGCGTTGTGACGACCGACGTCCTCGCGCAGCAGGCGCAGGGAGCCGTCGGGAGCGAACCAGCCGGCGGCGTGGAGGCCGCCGGTACGATCGAAAACCGCCTGCGCCTGCCGCAACGTCTCGGAGAGGCTCCACAGGGAGCCGGTAGGGAGCGACGGCCGGGAGGGATCGAGTGCCTCACACTCGAGGCGGACCCGGTCGACCGCCGCCCGGCCGCAGATGCCGCAACTCGAGGTCGTGTAGACGTTGCGCCGGAAGCGCTCGGGATCGTAGCCGCTGCCGGGCGCCAGCGTCACCTCGACGACCGCGCCGGGCGGCTCGGCGTCGTCGCACTCGAGCACTCTGGCGACCTCCCCGCCGCCGGTCACGACCCCCTCGCTGACCAGGAAGCCGAGTGCGAGCTCACGATCGTGGCCGGGGGTGCGCATCGTCACCGCGAGATCGTGGCGCTCGACCCGGCCGCCTCGCTCGACGACGACACGAATGCCCAGCGGCTCCTCGACGGCGACCGTTTCGATGACCGCCGTGCGGGCGTCACCTTCGAGCGACCACGCTGCGAGATCCCGGGTGCTGCCGGGAACCGGTCGCTCACCGCTCATCCGGAGATCGCCGCGAAGGCGCCGAGATCGGCCGGCGAGTTGACGTTGCAGAAAGCCTCCCGGGGCAGAGGCGCCGGCTGCCACTCGAGCGCCTCCAGCAGCCCCACCATCGAACGATCCTCTCCCCGCAACCGGCTCTCGACGACGGCGGAACAGCGCGGCTCGTAGATCGCCAGCAGCGGCTGAGGCCCTCGAGGCTCGACCGCTACCACCGCGGCACATGGTGCCTCACGACCCTGCCTCGCCTCCAGGAGTCTCGTCAGATGTGCCGGCTGCACGGCCGGCAGGTCGCAGGCAAGCAGCAGCACCGGACGCCCGTCTGCCGCGGCCAGAGCCGCGTCGAGACCGGCCAGCGGCCCGCCTCCGGCGACTCGATCGCCGACTGCCCGGGAGCCTTGCCTCCGATGAAGATCGGCTCCCTCACCGACCACCAGCAGCTCACCCACCAGCGGCGCCAGTACCCGCTGAGCACGCCCGGCGAGAGACTCGCCTCCGAGCTCGAATCCAGCCTTGTCGCGCCCCATCCGGCCGCTGCGGCCACCCACCAGAACGGCTCCGACGAGTTCGCTCACAAGGCCGATGGTAGCAGGGCTCTCGACCATTCCTGCCCAACTGGAAGAGAGCGCACGGCGTGTTACAGTCCCCGCTCGTCGGCACGGCGTTCCGCCGCTCCCGAGTCCGGATTTCCATGAGCCCAGCAAGGC
>CBDCXM010000001.1:0-17539 GCA_965223855.1 Candidatus Multivoradales bacterium | reverse complement strand
TCATCACGCTGTCGATCGGCTACCTGAGCCTCAAGCTCGGCTTCTCGATCGAGGGGTCGGAGCTGGCGGCGATTCTCGGCTTCGGCGTGCTGCGCGGCCTGATGCGGCGGCGCTCCATCATCGAGAACAACATCAACCAGACGATCGCCAGTTCGGTCAACGGCGCGTCGGCGGGGATGATGTTCTCGATCCCGGCGCTCTTTATCCTCGGCTACGAGAACTTCAGCTACCCGCTGGTGGTCGTTGCCTGCATGGCCGGCGGGGTGATGGGCATCGCCTTCATCATCCCGCTGCGCAAGCAGATGATCGACTTCGATCGGCTCGCCTATCCCGGGCGGCATCGCGACGGCGACGATCCTCAAGGCGCCGGGTGCCGGAGTTCGCAAGGCGTGGCTGCTCCTCGGAGCGGCGCGTGATCAGCGCAGCGGCGCATTGGATCAGCCTGTCGAGCGGGGTCGAGAACTGGAACCTCGGGGCACTCCTCGGCCTGCCGGAGTACATGAACGGCATCTGGTACCTGTCGCTGCTGACGGTCGGCGTCGCCTACCTGGCCGGCAAGGGCGGGTTCTTCTTCGTCGTCGGCGGCTACGTCTGCTACTGGATCCTGGCGCCGATGCTGAATCTGCAGGGGCGGTTGCCGTCCGCGGACACGCTCGACGGAGGCGGGGATGGGCGTGGCGACCTGGCTGCGCCTCAACATGTTCCGGCCGGTGGGCATCGGGATGATCATCGGCGGCGCGCTCACCGGCATCGTGCTGGCGCTGCCGCTCGTGGTTTCGGCGATGCGCTCGCATGCAGCGGGCGTCGAAGACCCGCTCCGCGGTGACGACCGACGAGCTGCCGATCAAGCTGCTCTACGTCGGGATCGGCGGTGCCCTCGCCGTGCTCACGGTGACGGCGATCTTCTCGGTGCCCGACATCGAGCTGTGGCGGGCGGTGGCGATGGCGGTGCTCGGGACTCTGTGGATCTGGGTCGCCGGCGTCGTGCTCTCGGAGTGCATCGGCCGAACGCAGTGGTCGCCGCTGTCGGGGATGACGCTCATCGGCGTCACGATCCTGATCTTCGTCGCCAGCGGCCTGGGCGACGAGCAGACGGTCATCGCTTCGATCGTCGTCGGCGGGGCGATGTGTGTCGCCATGGCGCAGGCGACCGACCTGATGCTCGATCTCAAGACCGGCTATCTCGTCGGCGCGATCCCGCGGAAGCAGCAGATCGCTCAGTTTCTCGGCACCTGGCTCGGGCCGATCCTCATCATGGGGCTGATCGTCGTGCTCCATCAGGCCTACACCCTGGGCAGCGATCGACTCCTGCCGGCACCGCAGGGGCAGGCGCTGGCAAGCGTCATCCAGGGGATCCTCGGCGGCGACGTGCCGATGGACAAGTACCTGACCGGTGCCGGCCTCGGTGCGTTGCTGTCGGCCAGCGGCATCGGCGGCGTCGGGGTGATGGTCGGCCTCGGCTTCTACCTGCCGTTCAACATCATCCTCACCTATACCCTCGGCACGCTGGCCCGCCTCTACACCGATTCGCGCCTCGGTCGCGGCTTCGCCGAAGATGTCGGCATCCCGGTGGCCGCCGGGCTGATCGTCGGCGAGGCACTGATCGGCGTCGTCTACTCACTGATGATCGTCTTCGCCGGATGACGTGCAAGCGATGAAGAAGCTCGGCTATCTCCTGATCACGATCGGTTTCCTCGCCGGCTCGTACTTCGCTACGGAGCGACCGGAGGGAGTGTCGACGGCCGCCTATCTCGCCGCCTTCCTCGTCGGCGTAGTCGGCGTGGTGCTGGCGCGCCGGGCGATGCACGCCGAGTCGCGTGCCGAGGGGAAGATCGCCACCAATCTCGGCGCGATCGCCTCGAGTCTCGAGAGCGTCGTGGCAAAGGCCAAGGCGCTCGACGACGGCAAGGCGTCGATCGACGTCTACGAACTGCGCCACGTGATCGATCGCGACTTTCCTGACGATCTCGACGCGTTCGTCCAGGCGCGCGAGAGCATGGCGCATCGCTTCGGACTGCAAGCCTACGCAGACGTGATGAACCCATTCGCCGCCGGCGAGCGGGCGCTCAACCGTGTGTGGTCGACCTCGACCGACGGCTACATCGACGAGGCTCACAAGCACGTCACCAAGGCTCGCGAGCAGTTCCACGAGGCGCTGATGATGTTCCGGCGCCACCACTCCTGACCGGCATGGAGCCGCGGCCCGCCGTCGTCGAGCGCTTCCTGCGCTACGTCCGGATCGACACCGAGGCGGATCACACGTCCACCTCGACCCCGTCGACCGAAAAGCAGAAGGATCTCTCGCGGCTGCTCGCCGAGGAGCTGCGCGAGCTCGGTCTCGGGGGAGCGGAGATGGACGAGCACGGCTATGTCTACGCCGCCCTCGAGCCGGTGCCTGCGGACTCGACGGCGCCGCCGTTGGCGCTCGTGGCGCACGTCGATACCTCGCCCGACGCCCCCGGCGGCCCGGTCGAGCCGCGGATCCATGAGGACTATCAGGGTGGCGTGATCGCGCTCGAGGACGGTGTGACGGCTCGATCCGGCGCGCAGCCCGGCGCTGCTCGACCATCTGGGGCACGACGTCATCACCTCGGACGGCAGGACGCTCCTGGGCAGCGACGACAAGGCGGGGGTGGCGATCATCGTGCAGACGGTCGCCGATCTGCTGGCGGACCCGGAGGCGACACGACCGCCGTTGAGAATCTGCTTCACCGTCGACGAGGAGGTCGGGCGCGGCGTCGATGCTCTCGACCTCGAGCGTCTCGACGCGAAGGTCGCTTACACGATCGACGGCGGTGGCGTCGGCACCTTCTCGTTCGAGACGTTCCACGCGGCGGAAGCTCGAATCTCGGTCGCCGGCGTCGGGGTTCATCCCGGCTACGCCAAGGACGTGATGGCCAATGCGGTGACGATCGTCTCGAGGCTGCTGGCGGGGCTGCCGGCGGGTGAGGCGCCGGAAACGACGGTGGAGCGGGAGGGGTACTTCTGCCCCCATGAGGTCGAGGGAGACGTCACGCGGGCGCAGGCGAGGATCCTGCTGCGCGATTTCGACGCCGCCGGGCTGGAGCGCCGCAAGGCCTTCGTGGAGCAGCTCGCTGCCGTCGCGCGCCTCGAACACCCGCGAGCGAAGATCGAAGTCGAGATTCGCGACAACTACCGCAACATGCGCGACTACATCGAGCGGACCGACCGCCGGGTGATCGACTTCGCCTTCCGCGCGGCGGAGGAGATGGGAATCGACCTCGAAGAGGAGCTGGTTCGGGGAGGAACCGACGGCTCCCGACTCTCCGAGATGGGCCTGCCGACGCCCAACGTCTTCACCGGCGGGCATGACTTCCACAGCCGCTTCGAGTGGAACACCGTGCAGAACCTCGAGGCGGCGCTCGACTATGTCAAGGGCCTCGTCGGTTACTGGGGTCGCCACGGCGGCGACTGAAGCCGACCGACGGAGAGCAACCGTTCGCGTCGTCCGGCCGTATCACCCGGCATGAACGACGCGAGTCCGCTTCGACCTCTCCTCTCGTCTGTCCTGCTGGCCGCAGGCTTCCTCTTCCTCCTGGCTGGGCCGCCGGCGATCGCCGACGGTGACCCGTTGTCGTTCAGCGGGAGCTACGACTGGAACCAGGGGGAGCGTGGTCGCCTCGATGTCAGCTTCGTCCCCGACGGCGAAGGGGGCTGGGAGGTGACCTTCCGTTTCTTTTTCTCGCGAAAGAACTACAGCTGGAAGGGGGAAGCGGTCGGCGATCTCGAAGGATCGATCGAGGGGACGGTCGATCGCGGCCGGGGGCAGAAGTACCGCTTCGCCGGAGCGTTCGAGGACGGCGTCTTCAGCGGCAGGCACTACCAGCTCAGCCGGAGCGGCAAGCTCATCGATACCGGCACACTGACCTTCCGGTAGCCGTCTTCCTGCACTCGCGCCCCAGCACCGCGCTCCTGCGGCGCTTTCGAGTAGGGTGAAGAGGCTAGGAGACCCAAGGAGTTCCTCATGCCGCGATTCGCCGTAGTGCTGATCCTCACCCTGGTCGTGTTCCCTCCCGTGCCGGCGGCGGACGCCGCGCCCGAAGCAGAGGAGGACCCGTTCGCGGCACTGCGTTTTCGCCACCTGGGGCCGATCGGCAACCGGGTGTCGGCGGTGGCCGGTGTGCCCGGAGTGCCGGGGACGTACTTCGCCGGGGCGGCCTCTGGGGGTATCTTCCGGACGCTCGACGGTGGCGTCCACTGGGAACCGGTGTTCGACGACACGCCTGCGTCCTCCATCGGTGCTCTGGCGGTGGCACCGTCGGACCCCAACGTCGTGTGGGCGGGCACCGGGGAGAGCTTCATTCGCTCGAACGTGTCGATCGGCGACGGTGTCTACCGCTCGACCGACGGCGGCTCGACCTGGGAGCATGCCGGTCTCGTCGAAAGCGGCCGGATCGGGCGGATCGCGATCCATCCGAGGAAGCCCGACATCGTATTCGCCGCGGCCCTCGGGCACAGCTACGGGCCGCAGCGTGAGCGCGGTCTCTACCGCACTCAGGACGGCGGTTCGAACTGGGAGCAGGTGCTCTTCGTCGACGAGGACACCGGGGCGATCGACGTCGTGATCGACCCCAACAACCCACGCGTCGTCTTCGCTGCGATGTGGCAATTCGAGATGCGCACTTCGGGGCGGACGAGCGGCGGTCCGGGCAGTGGAATCTGGGTGTCGCGCGATGGCGGAGACAACTGGAAGCGCCTCGAAGGCCGTGGGCTGCCGCCGTCGCCGCTCGGCAAGATCGGGCTGGCGATGTCGCCTGACGACTCGAAGAGGATCTACGCGCTGATCGAGGTGAGCTCCAACAGCGACTTTGCCCCGGTCGACGACGAGGCTGGGGTGTTGTGGCGCTCCGACAATGGAGGCAGGAGTTGGCAACTGGTCAACTCGGACAACACTCTCACGCAACGTCCTCTTTACTACACCCGCATGGCGGCGGCGCCCGACGATGCAGACGAGGTCACCTTCATGGCGGTCGAGCAGTCGATCTCGCACGACGGTGGGCATTCGATCGAGCAGCAGAACTCTGGCTACGACCACCACGACATCTGGATCGATCCGCTCGATGCCGACCGGCGGATCACAGGCCACGACGGAGGCGTCAGCCTGACGATCAACCGCGGGGAGAGCTGGTTCCGGCCGCAGTTGCCGATCGCCCAGATCTACCATGTGGCGACCGACGACAGGATCCCCTACAACGTCTACGGCAATCGCCAGGACGGTCCGAGCGCGATGGGGCCGTCGAACACCCTGTCGTTCGGTCCGATCCCGGTAGGCGCGTGGCGCACCATCGGCGGCTGTGAAGTCGGCTTCGCTCGCCCCGATCCGGCCGATCCGAGCCTCGTCTGGTCGGGTTGTTACGACGGTCTGCTCGAGCTGCACGACCTCGACAATGGACACTCGCGTCAGGTGAGCGTCTGGCCGCTGGCGATCGAGAGCTGGGCGGCGGCCGACCTCGACTATCGAATCCAGTGGACGGCGCCGCTGGCCGTCTCTCCTCATGGTCCGGCGGTCTACTACGGCAGTCAGTATGTGCATCGCTCGGTCGATCACGGCCAGAGCTGGGAAATCGTGAGCCCCGACCTGACGACCGTCGATCCGGAGCTGATGCGCCGCACCGGCGGTCTGACCCTCGACGATGCCGGGCCGACGATCGCGCCGGTGGTCTTCTCGATCGCGGAGTCGCCGCTCGAACCGGGGGTGATCTGGGCCGGCACCAATGACGGCCTGGTACATGTCAGTCGCGACGACGGCGAGAGCTGGAGCCACGTCACCGCCGGTCTCGACGTACCGCCGCTCGGCACGATCTCCAACGTCGAGCCGTCGCGCCACCAGCCCGGCCGTGCTTACCTGACCGTCGATCGGCACCAGGAAGGGGACACTTCAACCTGGGTCTTCCGCACCGACGACTACGGCGCCACCTGGACGAGTCTGCGCGGCGACCTTCCACAGAACGTCTTCGCCTTCGCCCATTGTGTGAGGGAGGATCCGCAGCGTCCCGGAATGCTCTATCTGGGGACCGAGAACGCCCTGTGGGTCTCTTTCGACGACGGTCGAAGCTGGCGGGAGCTCGGAGCCGGTCTGCCGCCGGCGCCCGTTCACTGGATGGAGATCCAGGAGCGGTTCGACGACCTGGTGGTGGCGACCTACGGACGCGGGATCTGGGTGCTCGACGATCTGTCGGCGCTGCGCGAGTGGGATCGGGCGATCGAAGCGGGGGAGCCTCGCCTTTTCGATCCGCGCACGGCCTTCCGCTTCCGCCGCCGTGCGCCGGAGTGGCAGGAGTACCACAACGAGGCGGCAGGCGAGAATCCGGCGCCGGGCGCGACGTTGCACTACTGGTTGCCCACCGGGATCGAAGGTGAGGTGGCGATCCGCATTCTCGACCTCGAAGGGCGCGAGGTGCGCACGCTCAGCGGGCTCGACGGCGGCGGCGGCCTGCATCGCCAGGTGTGGAACCTCTACGAGGAACGCACGACCGAGGTCAGGCTCCGCACCCCGCCCGACGAGGCGAGCCATGTTCAGCTGCCCGACACCGGCTGGCGCCCTCTGAGCGACGGCGGTCGCTTCGGGGTGCTGGCGCCCCCGGGAGACTACGAGCTCGAGCTGCGGATCGACGGCGAGGTGGTGTCGACGAGCCGTCTGAGGGTCGCCAGGGATCCGCACTCGAGCGGCGACGAGGCGAGTCTCGACGAGCAGCAGGAGGTCGTCCGCGAGTTGAGGGAGTGGATCGACGAGGCCGCCTCGATGATCAACGCGATCGAGTCGGCGAGGCAGCAGCTCGGCGACCTGCGAGATCGCTGGAAGGGCATCCCGGATGCGCACTGGAGCGAGGAGCTGGAGTCTCGGGCCGCCGGACTCGAGAAGGACCTGAGGGCGCTCGAGGGGCGCTTCTTCGATCTGCGGCTGAGCGGCGCCCGGCAGGACACGCTGCGCTGGCCGCGGCTGCTCTACGCCCGCCTCGGCTACCTGGCGCGCGGCATACAGCAGGTGGACCTGGCGCCGACGGAGGCGCAGCTTGGGGTCCATCAGCGTCTCGGTGAGCAGATGGCCGACGCCCGTCTCGAGTGGCTGCGGCTGCGGGACGAAGCGATCGTCGCCTTCAACGAGGCGGCCGCGGCGGAGGGGGTGAGGGCGATCGCTCCGGCACCGGAAGAGTGATTCCGCTGCGGAGCGCCGAGGCCGATCTCGGCGGGGTGGATCGCACGGCCTTCCCGTTCTCGGTGCCGATCGTCTCGACTCTCGAGCGCCTCGAGTTCAGCTCTCCGGTGACCTTCCTCGTCGGAGAGAACGGCTCGGGAAAGTCGACTCTTCTGGAGGCGCTCGCGGTGGCCTCCGAGCGGGTCGCAGTCGGCAGCGACCCTCTCGAGGTCGACGAGACCCTGACGGCTGCTCGGGAACTCGCGGCCTGCCTGCGGCTGACCTGGAACCGGAGGAGTGCGAGGGGCTTCTTCCTTCGCGCCGAGGACTTCTTCGGCTACGCCCGGCGGATTGCCGAGCTGGCGGCGGAGTCGCAGCGGGAGATGGCGGCGATCGAGGTCGAGTACGAGAATCGCTCCGACTACGCGAGGCAGCTCGCTCGCGGGCCGCACGCCCGCTCCCTCGCCGAGATCCGCTCGCTCTACGGCGACGGGCTCGACGCCCAGTCGCACGGCGAGAGCTTCCTGAAGCTCTTCGGCCGCCGGCTCGTGCCGCAGGGGCTCTACCTGCTCGACGAGCCGGAGGTGCCGCTCTCGCCGCTCCGGCAGCTGGCGCTTCTCGGCATGCTGCTGGACGCGATCGACGAGGGGAGTCAGTTCGTCGTCGCCACGCACTCGCCGATCCTGCTCGCCTGCCCTGGTGCGGAGATCTGGAGCTGTGACGGCGACTGCCTCGAGACGGTCCCCTGGGACGAGCTCGAGCACGTCACCCTGACGAGGAGCTTCCTCAACGACCCCGAGCGCTATCTTCGGCAGCTCTGAGCCGGCCGGATCGATCGCGGCAGCGGTCGCTGTACGGGGCCGCGGTTGAGGGCGAGGCGGAATCCCGCTATAACTGCCCGTGTCCCGCCCTTGCCCGACGGACCGATCCGCCCTGGAGGAACTTCAATGAGTCAGCCCGTTCGAGTCGCCATCACCGGCGCAGCCGGAAACATCGGCTACCAACTCTGCTTCCGCATTGCCGCCGGCGACATGCTCGGCACCGAGCAGCCCGTGGCGCTCAACCTGATCGAGATCCCGCCGGCGATGGACGCCCTGCGTGGAACGGTGATGGAGCTCAACGACGGCGCCTTCCCCCTGCTCGACGACATCGTCGCCACCTCCGACATCGACGAGGGTTTTGCCGACGCCGACGTCTGCATTCTCGTCGGTGCTCGCCCTCGCGGACCGGGCATGGAGCGCTCGGATCTTCTCGGTGCCAACGGCAGGATCTTCGGCCCGCAGGGAAAGGCGATCAACGACCGGGCGTCGAAGGACGTGCGCGTGCTGGTGGTTGGCAATCCGGCCAACACCAACGCTCTCATCGCCGCCGCGAACGCCCCCGACCTCGACCGCCGGCAGTTCTGTGCCATGACCCGGCTCGACCACAATCGGGCGATCTCGCAGCTCGCCGAGAAGACCGGGCGCCACGCGCGCGAGGTCCGGCAGATGACGATCTGGGGCAATCACTCCTCGACCCAGTATCCGGACATGAGCCATGCGAAGGTCGACGGCCAGCCCGCCACAGCTCTGGTCGATCAGCCGTGGGTCGAGGAGACCTTCATCCCGACGGTCCAGAAGCGCGGCGCGGCGATCATCGAGGCGCGAGGCGCCTCTTCGGCGGCGTCGGCGGCGTCGGCGGCGATCGACCACGTGAGCTCGTGGATGCGCGGCACCCCGGAGGGTGACTGGGTGAGCATGGCGGTGCCCTCCGACGGCAGCTACGGCATCGCCGAGGGGGTCATCTACTCCTACCCCTGCACCTGCCGCGACGGTGAGTACGAGATCGTCCAGGGGCTCGACATCAGCGACTTCAGCCGCGGCAGGATGGACGCCACCGACGCGGAGCTGCGTGAAGAGCGCTCGGCGGTGGAGGAACTGCTGTAGCCCATCCGTGGCGGGCCGAAGCTGCCCGGACCCTTCGACTCGCCGCGCCTCTCGTCCTCGGGCAGTTGACGAGCGTCATGATGACGTTCGTCGATACGGTGATGTCCGGTCGTCTGTCGGCGGAGGCGCTCGCTGCGGTCGCGGCCGGCGCGGCAGTTTGGCACTCGGTGACGCTGTTCGGCCTCGGCGTGCTGCTCGCGGTGCCGCCGACCGTAGCCGGCCTCGACGGGGAAGGGCGACACGATCGGATCGGCCCGGTGGTGCGGCAGACGCTCTGGGTCGTCCTGATGCTGACGGTGCTGTCGGCGGTGGTCGTCGCTCTGGCACGCGGGCTGCTGACGGCGCTCGAGATCGATCCGTCGCTTCACGACACCGTGATGGGCTACCTGACGGCTCTGCTGTGGGGAGCGCCGGCGATGTTCGGCTTCCTGTCGTTGCGCTTCCTGTGCGAGGGGATGGGGATCTCGAGGCCGGTCATGTACTTCGGTTTCCTCGGCCTCGGCGTCAACGTGGTCGCCAACTACGGACTGATCTACGGCCGCTGGGGCCTGCCGGCGCTCGGTGCCGTCGGCTGCGGCGTCGCGACGTCGCTGGTCTGGTGGGTCTCGCTGGCCGGCATCGTCGTCTACATCGGGCGCCACCGCAGACTGGCGCCGCTCGGCGTGTTCGACCGCCTCGACGGCCCTCGGTGGCGGAGGATCCGTGAGCTGCTCGTCCTCGGTCTGCCGATCGGCTTCACGCTGTTCATCGAGGTCAGCATGTTCGCCGGCGTGGCGTTGCTGATGGGATCGATCGGCACCATCGCAGTGGCGGGACACCAGGTGGCGATCAACGTCGCCTCGCTGTCGTTCATGGTGCCGCTGGGCATCACCATGGCGACCACCGTGCGGGTCGGCAACGCTCTCGGCCGGGGAGATCGCGCGGGAGTGGCACGCGCCGGCTGGGTCGGCATGCAGCTCGCCGTAGGGGTGCAGGTGATGGCCGCGCTCGTCCTGCTGCTCTTCCCGGAGTGGATCGCCCGCATCTACTCGAACGACGAGGAGCTGATCGCGATGGCGGCGCAACTGCTGCTGCTCGCCGCGATCTTCCAGCTGCCGGACGGCCTGCAGGCGGCCGCCAACGGAGCGCTGCGCGGCATCAAGGATACCCGCGGACCGCTCGCCATCACGGTGATCGCCTACTGGCTCGTCGGCATGCCGGTCGGCTACTGGCTCGCCTTCGGCCGCGGCATGGGGCCGCGCGGGCTGTGGATCGGCATCATCGGAGGCCTCACCATCGCCGGAGTGCTGATGGCTGCTCGCTTCCGCCGCGAGAGCGGCAGGGTGGCGCTTCCGGCGGTCAGTTCCTCGCCCGCGGCGTGATCGTCACCGTCACCCGTTCACCGTCGCGCAGCACCACCACGTCGATCGGCTCGCCGATCTTCACCGCATCGAGCGCGTACGTGTAGTCGTAGATGTTGGCGATCGTCTGACCGCCGAACTCGACGATGACGTCACCCCCCTGAATGCCGGCCTCGTCCGCCGGCCCACCCTCGATGACGCCGGACAGGAGGAGCCCCTCGACCTCGGTCGCGTAGTCGGGAATGGTGCCGGTGAAGGCGCGCACCGAGTCGCGGTCACCGCCCTCCTGCCGCTGCGGCTTGACGTGGATGAAGTCGGGCGCCGCTTCCAGCTCGGCGACCCGCCGGGTGACGAGGGTGGCGAGCTTCGCCACCCGGTCGAGCTCCGGGTAGTCGATCTTGTCCGCCGTGTCGCCGGGGCGGTGATAGTCCTCGTGGCTGCCGGTGAAGAAGTTGAGCGTCGGCACCTCCGCCTGGTGGAATGCCGAGCTGTCGGTCGGCAGGTACGGATCGTCCATGGTCGTGATGTCGAAGCCGACGGGCACGTTGGCCCGCTCGACGACCGACGGCCACACCGAGCTCGTCCCCATCGCCTGGAGGGTGATGCGGTTCTCGCGCGGCCGGCCGACCATGTCGAGATTGATGTAGGCGGCGATCGCCTGTGGGTCGATCTCCTTGACGAAGGCGCTGGCACCGAGCAGGCCGAGCTCCTCTCCCGACCAGAAGGCGACGGCGACGGAGCGACGCAGATCGGTGCCCGCCAGCCGCCGGGCGACTTCGAGCACGGCGGCGGTGCCGGAGGCGTTGTCGTCGGCACCGTGGTGAACCTGGTCCTGCTCGTCCTTGCCGGCGAGCGAGTTGCCGCCGCCTCCACGACCGAGGTGGTCGTAGTGCGCGCCGACGAGGACCCACGGCTTGTCGCCTTCGCCGCGGCCTCCCGGCACGATTCCGGCGACGTTGTAGCCGGTTTTTCGTTCCCGTTCGACGGCGGTCGAGAGCGTCACCTCGACGCCTTCGAGCGGGAAGCCGGTGACGTGGGGATTGCCGCTGTCGAGCGCCTCCTGCGCACTCTCGAGGTCCTTGCCCTCGACCTGGTCGAAGAGCGCCGCCGCTACGGAGCCGCTGATGCTCGCGGCGATGACGTCCGAGCCGGCGACGGCCGTGTCGAACGCCATCGGGATCGTCGCTCCGGCGTTGGGGGAGCGCGGGCCTGTGGCGATCAGCATGCCGGTCGCGCCGCGCTCACGCGCCGCCCGCGCCTTGTAGCGCAACCCGGAGTAGCGCGACAGGATCGCGCGCGTCTCCTGATCGACGTCCTCGGGGAAATAGCGCAGGATCAGCACGATCTTGCCCTCGACGTCGAGCCCCGCGTAGCTGTCGTAGGGGTAGCCCTGGGACTCCGGGATCTCGAGGCCGTAGCCGGCGAAGACGACCTCGCCGGTGACCGAGTCGGACTCGGAGAAGGAGAGGGCGACGACGTCGTCGCCTCCCGTGAACGCCTGGCCTGCGGTCGTGACCGACGAGCCGCCGTCGTTGGTGCCGGCGGTGAACTCGAACGGCAGTTCGAAGCCGTCGCGGCCGGGCAGCGGAGTCGCTCCGGCCTCCTGGAGCTCCGCTACGAGATAGGCGGCGGCCGCGCGGGCGCCGTCGCTGCCGGTGAGGCGCCCCTCGAGATCGGGAGAGGCTAGATAGCCGACGTCCTCGCGCAAGCGACCTTCGTCGGCCGCCAGGGGGACGACGATCGCCAGTGCAAGGAGCGCCGGTGCCAGGAGGGTCCAGGTGGCCTGCTTCATTCTTCGGTCTCCGCAGTTCGCAGCGGTGCCGCGGCCAGGGCCGCGACCGCCGCGTCGTGATTCCAGTCGGCGATGTAGATCTGGCCGCCGTCGCCGCCGTGCCGGGTGGAGGTCCAGCTGAGTCGCCTGCCGTCAGGCGTCGGCACGGGCAGGCCGTCGAAGCCGTCGGTCGTGGTCACGCGCACCGGCTCTCTCGTCCCGGCGACGTCCACCATGTAGACCTCGAAGTTCGAGAATCCGAGCTTGTTCGAGGCGAAGAAGACGTACTCGCCCGAAGGGTGCACGTAGGGTGCCCAGCTCATGGCGCCGAAGTCGGTCAGCCTGAGGACGTCGCTGCCGTCCGGCAGCATCGAGTAGACGTCGGCGGTGAGGCCGCTCTCGTCGAAGCGGCGCCAGATGATGCGCGACCCGTCGGGGAAGAAGAACGGCCCGCCGTCGTAGCCGGGGGTGTCGGTGAGCCGCCGCTCGCCGGAACCGTCGGCGCGCATCAGGTAGAGCTCGCCGAAGTAGGACGGGTCGTTCTCGAGGATCGCCGCCTCCTCGGCCGAAAGCTCGCGGTTGTACGCGTCGCGCATCGAAGAGAAGACGATCCACTCACCGTCGGGCGAGTAGCTCGCCTCGGCGTCGTAGCCGCGCGCATCGGTGAGCCGGCGGTAGCCGTCCTCGCTCGTCACGTAGAGATCCATCTCGGGGTCGTAGTCCCATGAGTAGCGCCGCTCCTCACCCGAGGCGCGGAAGTCCAGCTCCTGCTGCTGGAGGTCGAGCGATGCGGGGTCGTGATGGGTCGAGGCGAACTGGACGTCGTCGCTCCCGGGCCGTACGAACGGGCAGGTCGTCTTGCCGTGGCCCGGCGAGACCCGCTCGGTGTCTCCGGTCTCGAGATCGAGCCGGTAGATCTGGTAGAAGGGATTTCCCGGCTCCCGCTCGCTCTGGAAGACCATCACCGAGCCGTCGGGAGAGAAGTAGCCCTCGCCGGCGCGGCGGCCCTCGAAGGTGAGCCGGCGGGTCTTCGAGAGGAAGCGGGACTCGTCCTCTGTCTCCGCTGTCGCCTCGGAGAGCGGAAGCCACGCCAGGGCGACGACCGCCGCCAGTAGAGTTCGGGTCTTCATGTCGGGCTACTCGATGTAGCCGAGCATGTCCCGGGCCGAGGCCGCTTCGGGGTGCTCGGGCTCGAGCTCCACAAAGCGCTCGAGGTGGGTGCGCGCGGTCGCCGTGTCGCCGGCGCTGAGCAGGCAGAGGCCGAGCCGGTAGTGCGCCAGGCCGTTGTCCGGCTGCAGTTCGACCACCTCGCGGAACAGCTTGGCGGCTTCTTCCGGCTGGTTCGAGTCGAAGAGGTCCTGGCCGCGCTCGAAGCGACTGTTGATCACGGCGTCAGGATTGAGCTCGGCGAGGCCGCGCAACGCCGCCATGGCGCACTCCTTGTCGCCCATCCCCTCGCAGGCGCGGTGGCGCAGCGACAGTCCGCGCTCCTCGGAGCCTTCGATGGCGGCGAGGGCGTCGCCGGCCTCGATCGCCCGCTCGAAGTTGCCTCGCCCGATCTCGAGATCCCCGAGAAGACCCCAGGCGGGCACCAGTGCCGGGTCGATCTCGAGCGCCTGCTCGACCCGCGGCACGGCGTCGTCGAAGCGGGAGTCGCGCGCCAGGGCCAGGCCCCGGTTGTAGGCGCGCTTGGCGGTCTCGCCGTCGATCACCTTGGCGACGAGATCGTCGAGCGCGCTGTCGGCTTCGGCTTCACGGCCGAGCGCGTACAGCGCGTCGTAGCGCACGCCAAGGGCGCGCGCCTCGTCCGGTCGGGTAACGAGGATCTGCTCGGCCAGCTCGAGCGCACGTTCGTTGTTGCCGGTACGGATGTGGAGCACCGCCGCGATGTCGTACGCCTCCTGGAGCTCCGGGTCCTCGGCGATGGCGGCGTCGAAAGCGACGGCGGCGGCCTCCAGATCTCCCTCGTTGTAGGCCTTGACTCCGGCGTTGTACTGATCGACCGCAGCCTGCTTGGCCTGAAGCTCCTCGGGCGTCAGGTCGAGCCCCGGCACGGCGCCGCCCGAGTCCCCCGGCTCCATCGTCCATTCGCCGATCACCGGGTCGTTCGGGATGAGGCGGATCGATTCGCGGATGAGCTGGTAGCCGTCGAGCCGGAGGACCACGTCGTAGTCGCGGGAGTAGTCGCGCACTGCGAGGGCGAAACGACCCCGTTTGCTCGTCTCGGTGCTGACGGACGCGCCGGACTCGACGTCGACGAGACTGACTTCGACGCCCTGCAGCGGTTCTCCGTCGAGATCGAGGACCTTACCGGTCACCCGACCGACCTGGGCGGTAGCGGTCAGCGCCGCGAGAGACAGGACAACGTAGGAGAGAAGGAGACGACGCATGTCTGGACCTTTCGACTCAGGGTGAAGGGGTCGAACTCGGGGTGGAGAGGCGGCGCGGCCACGCTGCCCCTGGACGACGGAATCCTACCGCGGATCAGGCGTCTTTCCGGTCGTAGGCCAGGGTCGGCAGGAACTGTGGCGGCTTGCGATGGAGCGTCGCCTGCTCGAAGGCGTAGCCGAGTGAAAGCAGACGTGCTTCGGTGAACGCCGGACCGAAGAAGGAGATCCCCACGGGGAGGCCGAAGACCGCTCCGGCGGGGACGGTGAGGTTGGGGTACCCGGCGATCGCTGCGGGCGTCGAGCTGCCGCCGCCGAAGTGGTCGCCGTTGACGAGGTCGATCGGCCAGGCGGGGCCACCGGTCGGCGCGACGAGGGCGTCGAGCCGGTTCTCCGTAACGAGTCGGTCGATCCCCTCCTCACGGGTCACCCGGCGGCAGACCTCCAGCGCCTCCAGGTACTCCGGCGTGGTCAGATCGCCCTTCTCCTGTGCCTGGAGGAACAGCTCCTGCTCGAAGAACGGCATCTCACTGGCCCGATTCGCTTCGTTGAAGGCGATGACCTCCTCGAGTGAGGAGACGGGAGCGCGCATGTCGGGATCGGACAGGTAGGCGTCGAGACCGGCCTTGAGCTCATACAGCAGCACGTCGAGGCTCTTGCCTCGCAGAGCGGACAGATCGAGCTCGAGTTCGTCGATCACAACCGCTCCGGCGTCCCGCATGGCGTCGAGAGCGGACTCCATGAGCGCGTCGACCTTCTCGTGGAAACCGAAGAAATTGCGAGCGACGCCGATTCGGGCTCCTTCGAGCGCGGAGGGGTCGAGTGCCTCGAGATACATTGCCGGATCGTGGCGCGCCGCGCCCGCCGTGGCCGGGTCGCGCTCGTCGACGCCGACCAGCGCCGCCAGGAGATGGGCGGCGTCGGTGACGGTGCGGGTCATCGGCCCGGCCGTGTCCTGGCTGTGCGAGATCGGGACGATGCCGCTTCTGCCGACGAGGCCGACCGTCGGCTTGAGTCCGACGATGCCGTTGGCCGAGCTAGGACAGACGATCGAGCCGTTGGTCTCGGTTCCGATCGCCGCGGCGCACAGATTGGCGGCGGCGGCCGCTCCCGAGCCCGAGCTCGAGCCGCACGGGCTGCGGTCGAGCACGTAGGGGTTGCGGGTCTGGCCGCCGCGCGCGCTCCAGCCGCTCGACGAGCGGCTCGAACGGATGTTGGCCCACTCGCTCAGGTTCGCCTTGCCGAGGAGCACGGCGCCGGCCGCCTCGAGGCGAGCGGCAACGGCGGAGTGGCGAACCGGCCGCGATCCCTCGAGCGCGAGCGATCCGGCGGTCGTCGAAGTCCTGTCCGCGGTGGCGATGTTGTCCTTGAGGAGGATCGGGATCCCGTGGAGAGGGCCACGCACCCGGCCGTCTTTGCGTTCGGCGTCCCTGCGGGTCGCTATTTCTTCGGCGTCGGGGTTGACTTCGAGGACGGCGCGCAGGCGTCGAGCCCGATCCGTCCGTTGGAGGTAGTCGCGTGTGAGCCCGGCGGAGCTGAGCTCCCCTCGTTCCATAGCATTTTGGAAGTCCGCAATGCCCCAGTCCTCGTAACGGAACGGCGGCGGTCCGGCGTCGATCGTGTCCGAGGCCGAAGTCTCTCCGGGCAAGACGGTGGTCGTAGCGAGTCCCGTTGCACCGGCCTTGAGAAGGGTGCGTCGATTCAGCATGGCGATTCCTCCAGGATCGATTGGAACCGGAAGAATGCCATGCGAGTGGCCGACTAAGAGTCGTATCCCCGCACGAGGTGAACGCGTCCGACGTGCTCCCGGACGACGACTGGGATCTATACCGGGAAGATCACCTGAACGAGATCTTGGCGACTTGAACGCCGACAATCCGGCTGGGCCGTGGCTGCTACGCTTCATCGCAGAACCTCCGAACACAAACATCCGAGTGACCCTCCGTCGATTCGAGGTAAGGCTCCATGTGGACTGGCTTCAGAAGAGTCGCGGTTTTCACTGCTTTCGGCCTGTTCTTGGCCGCAACGACATTGGCGCAGACGGCGCCGCCCGGAGACCCGGTGGCGTTCATCTACGACGATGGAACGCCTGGACCCGACAACTTCGGTGGCTCGTCCCCGGCTCTTGCGCTAAACGAGTTCACACCGACTGAGTTCCCATTGGAGCTCGATCGGGTGGACATCATGTGGGTGCCTGGTGTGGTTGGAATCGATGTGGGTGACCCGTACACGATCTTCTTGTACGAGGATCTGGATGGTGACTTCTTCAACGGCCCGGCGACGCATCGTGCAACCATTCCAGCGACCGTAGCGAGCGTGGACGGGGTGAACTTCACTTCGGTGACCTTCCCACCCGTCAGGTTCGAAGGCCCCGGCAACATCTTCGTGGCCTACAGCACAGGCACCGACATCTTGGCCGACTGGATCGCCGTGGATCCGAATCCGTCCGCGATCGGCTCGTACGTGACCAATTGGGACAATCACCCATCAGTGCCGCCGATCCCGAACCCGGCCGGTGGCAACGGGCAGATTGTCGGCGGTTACTTCATGGTGCGAGCGTTCGGCGTCGTCGCTGACATACCGGTGATGCTCCAAGGGTTCACGGTCGAGTAGGCCGGCGCCGCTTCCGGGGACGTCTCACTAGCTCGAGACGGTTCCCCGCTGCTTCGAGCGATGCGGCTGGAGGCTCGGTAGCGGCCTGCGCCGGCCGTCGGGGCGGGTCCACAGACCAAAGCTCGAGCGGAGGCCGGGAGCCTCACTGGCGTGGCGAGCTCGTCGCACCCGCCTTCCTCGATTTGACATGGCAACTTCTCCCAGTTGGGCGGGAGTGATGACACTACGCCGCTACCGGCCCGTCGCCACGAAAAAGGCCCGCCGTAGCGGCGGGCCTCAGTCCAGGTCGATGCGCGCGGCCTACCAGCTCGCCTTGGTGACGCCGGGCAGCTCGCCCTTGAGCGCCA